>NZ_JBHXWQ010000001.1:828920-2287156 GCF_042671725.1 Nocardia sp. NPDC127606
CCCAAAAACCCCCCCCCCCACCCAATCCCACCCCCCCGGGTTTCACCTATACTTGGACCGCGCCCCCACCCGCCTGTTGTTTGTGTTTGGGTTGGCGGGGGGGGGGCCCCCGGGGGGGGGGCCCCCGCGACTTCGGACCTAGTGCGCGTTCGGCTCCGCGGTGATCGCCGCATCCAGCGTGCCGTAGACCGCGAGCAGCTTGTCCAGCCCGGTCAGTTCGATCGGTCGTGCCACCTCGCGGGAGGCGACCACGCGCAGCTGGTACGGCGCTGCCTTGGACACGACGAGCAACGCGCTGAGCCCGGCCGAGCCCAGGAAGCCGACCTGGGTCATATCGACCACCAGTGTCTTGCCGCCCCGCTGGGCCTTCTCGAGCTCCGCCTGCAACTGCGGCGCCGAGGCCATATCCACCTCGCCACGAACGGTAAGGATTTCGAAGTCGTCTTGTGCCCGTGTCTGCACGTCGAGGTCTCGGAAGCCGCCTTCTACACTCACCGAAGGTCTCCCCGGTTGCGATTCGCCACTTTTCTACCTCTTACCTCTAGCTTCGCCGGATCGGCGAATGTGCGAGCGATTCTTGCCCCAGCAACCTACCCCATCTACTCGGGCCGCAAACCGTTGCGCAGCACCGGGGTACCCTGGCTCGGACGTATCCGCCGGGCCGCTGTGAGAGGGCATTCTCACGCCCGGAAGGGGCATACCCGAGTACTGCACGGGTACTGCCAATGGCGCGGGGGTCCTCGCGGATTCGTTGGACGTCGAGATGAAGAGGGAGGCATCAGGTGACGACGCACCCATCTCGGCAGGACAGCGCCGTGAAGCCGTTCGAGATCGAGTTCTCGGCAGACGCCGCGCGGTTGGCCGAAGCACGGCACGCGCTGCAGGCCTGGCTGGCCGAGGTGCCGGTCGACCCGAACTCGGCATACGACATAGTGCTCGCCGTCGGTGAGGCGTGTACCAACGCCGTCGAGCACGGTCACCGTGGCGACGGCGGCACAGTACGGGTTACCGCGATACTCGCCGAGACCTACGTCCACACCGTCGTCACCGACGGGGGGCGCTGGGTGACACCTGACGCGGACGCCGATGAGTCACGGGGGCGTGGGATGGGCATCATGCGCGCCCTCAGCAGTGAATTCGAGGTCAGCACATCGGCCGCGGGCACCGTGGTGGACATGCGGTTCGCTCGGCCGTGAGACGCCCCTGAGCTACTCGATCGCGCTGTCGCGGCGAGCTCGGACCTCGTTCGCGCGGCAGCGATCATTCACGCAGTGTCTGCCTCGGTGGCCGGCCGTAGCGGTGGCGGTAGGCCGTGGCGAAGCGGCCGGGATGGGTGAAGCCCCATCGGTAGGCGATGGTCGCGACAGTCTGGCCGTCACCCGGCAACGCGGCGCGGAGTTGTTCGTGTGCCGCGGCGAGACGCAGTCGCTGCAGGTACTCGAGCGGCGTCGTGTTCAGATGACGGCGAAAGGCCAGCTGCAAGGCGCGGGGCGTGACAAAGGTTGCCGCTGCGACGTCGGTGATCGCGATCCTGTCACCCAGATGCGACTCCAGATAGGCGATGGCCCGGCGCACGGTGTGCGGGTGAGCGTCGTGGCGATCGGTGGGGTTCGGCTCGTGCTCGGCGGTCGTCGGCATGGTGGCCAGCACCGTCGCGGCGAGATAATCCGAGGCCGCCGTCACGGTGAGCGGGCTGTTCGCCGCGTCGGGGTCCGCGGCGATCTGCTGCAGATGGCTGATCACCCGCCGCAACCGCTGTCCGGCCGCGACAGTGACCGGCCGGTGCCCGTCTACGCGCACTCGGTCGCCACCCGCGGCGGTGGCCATGCGGTTCAGGATCGCGGGGTCGAACATGGTGATGTCGTAGCGGCTGGTTCGGATGACCCCCGAGTAGGGCAGGTCATGGGGGGTGAGCAGGCCTGTCTGCCCGGGGGTGAAGGTATCGGGGCCGCAATCGTGATAGTTCTCCTCGATCCGACCGCTGTGTACCGTGACCAGGCAGACCCGGCCGAGCGGGTCGGCGTCGTAGGCCATGTCGAAACCCATCTCGAGCTGGTCGAAGTTGATCGAACCGAGCACCTTGCGACGGATCCGGGTACGCACCTGGTGCGGGCCGTGGTTGCCGATCTGCACCCGGGTGTAGGCGCTGTTGAGGAACTCTTCGGTCGCGGCCAAGTCGTCGCTCTCGAAATCCAGACTCTGCACGACGCTCCCTCCGTGGACACGCGATGGTGGGCACGGCGGAGGCGGCGGGGCGCCGGACAACCGCGCCCGTGCGGATACTGGCTCATATTACCGGCTCGACAACAGGCGACGCACCCGCAGTTCCGCCCTCGGCGCACCGCGTGTCGCGGCCGCGGCGCTTGCGTCACAGAGACGAAATGCGAAAGCGGATCACCACGCATCAGGACCGATAGCGAACAACTGGGCGCCGGGGCGGCGACGGGGCGGGGCAGTTGCCGGGCCCGCGTGCTGGAATAGGGTTGTCGGCCCGATCTTGAGCACACAGGACAGCTGGCAACGCACTGCTCTCTGGTGCTGAAGAATCGAGTCCGTTGAACAATCGTCCCGACGAAACCCGCTCGCACGCCCCCGGCGACCCAGCTGACGATCTCTGCCGCCGCTTGGGTGCCGTCGCGGAATCCGCAGGACAGGTCATCGTGCTGCATGCTCGCGGCGAGATCGACGCCTACACCCTCCCACGCTGGCGGGGCCTGCTCGAGTCCGCTGTCCCCGAGTCCGCCGACGGCGGTCATCTCATCGTCGACATGGACGAGGTCACGTTCCTGTCGGTACGCGCCATCATGGTCCTCGCCGACCTGGCCGAGCACCTGGACCGGCGCGGCATCGGGATGCACCTCGCCGACGGGCGGGCTGCCACGTCCATCGCGCGCGTGATCGACCTCGCCGGGATGACCGAGTGGATTTCGATCCACCGCGACCTCACCACGGCTCTCGCCGCCACCGCCGGTCCACCCTCCGACGCCTGACGCCGGCGAGCTGCTCGGCTACTGGTAGACAGGCGCTTCCCTGATTGCCCGGTCGATCGACCGATCACGAACGCCCCGCACTCGGAACGAGCGCGGGGCGTTCTGTTCCGGCAAGTGGACAGGGGTCGCGGGATCGGGTCGCAGCGGTGCGGCCGATCAACTCCGCTCGGCGGCAGGAAGGTCGGCGGGCGTGTAGGGGATATTGGCGGCACGGTTGCCGTCGACGCGGAGAGCGCGGCCGAGCTGTGGGAACGCCCGCTGTGCGCATCGGGGACGTTCGCACACCTTGCAGCCGGCGCCGATCGGGACCGCGGTGGCGTCGTCGTGCAACGGGAGCCCATGCGAATAGACGAGTTTCTCGGCGTAGGCGATGTCGCACCCGAGGCCGATCGCGAAATCCCTTGTGGCGGACAGGAATCCCGGTGTGCTCTCGTCGGTGGTACGGGCCAGCCACAGATATTTGCGGCCATCGGGCATCTGCGCGATCTGTGTGCGGATACGCCCCGGTGTGGCGAACGCGTCGTGGACCACCCACAGCGGGCAGCTGCCGCCGACCCGGGAGAAGTGGAAAGCGGTGGCGGACTGACGTTTCGAGATATTGCCCGCCCGGTCGGTGCGCACGAAGAAGAACGGCACACCACGCTGACCGACTCGCTGCATCGTGGACAACCGGTGACACACGGTCTCGAAACCTACTTCGAACATCGACGACAACAGCTCGATGTCGTAGCGCAGCTCTTCGGCCGCATGACGGAACCGGGTGTAGGGCAGGATCAGCGCTCCGGCGAAATAGTTGGCCAGGCCGACCCGCAGCAGGTCACGGGATTCGGCGGGCATGCTCACCGTGGTGGTGACGGCCTCGATGGTGTGGCTGTGGGTCAGGAAAGCCAGCTGGGTGGCGAGCTGGAAAGCGCGCTGGCCGGCCGAGAGTCTGCGCGCGAGGGTGAGATGGTGTGCGACGGGATCGAAGACGCGCTTGGGGCCGGGATCGGTCGGTGCGTCCGAGCGGATCGTGACGGTGATGCCGTACCGCTCGTGCAGCAGTCGGGTCAGTTGCAGGTCCAATCCGCCGATGCTGAGCAGGTTCTCGGTGAACATGGTTTCGGCGGCCAGGTCGAGCTCGGGAATGTGGTTGCGGCGATCGTAGAAGAAATCGCGCACGTCCTCATAGGGCGTGGCCGCCGCTGCTCCCGTGACCGGGCCCTCGATGCCGGCGGAGATCTGCTCGATCTGCTGTGTCGCGCCGCGCAGTTTGCGGTGCAGATTCACCAGCAGGTGCGCGGCGGCGGGCACCCGCGCCATGAGGTCCTCGAGTTCGGCATTGCTGATGCCGGCGGTGTCGGGATCTTCGGCGAACACGTCGTGCAGATCGGCCAGCAGCCGCGCGTCGGTATCGGTCGCGAAGAATCCCACGTCCAAGTCGAAGGTGGCGTTGAGCTTGAGCAGTACGGGCACGGTGAGCGGGCGCTGATCGTTCTCGAGCTGGTTGACATAGCTCACCGATAGCCCCAGCAGTTTCGCCATCGCAGTCTGCGACAGGCCGCGTTGGTCGCGCAGTGTGCGCAGCCGTGCGCCCACGTACATCTTCTGCATGACCCGAACCTAGCACTCGCGTCTTTCACAACCTTCACAACTTTGCCGAATTGCTTCCACAAATTTAGGCATCTGCGAGGCATTTTGCCTGCTCGTCGATCTGTGTAACGTGCGAAAAGTACTGGTGAATAGTCGACGCCTGGAGGCCCCCGCTGTGAAGCACCATCTCGTCCGAACGCACCGCTCCGCCGAGGACTTTCCCCGCGAGGAGCACCTGGCGTGGCAGATCGCCGAGGTTGCCGCCGACACGGTGGAGGTGCCCGCCCAGACCGAGGAGATGATCGTCAACCGGATCATCGACAACGCCTCGGTCGCCGCGGCCTCGATCACCCGCCGCCCGGTGGCCAACGCCCGCGCCCAAGCCATGGCCCATCCCTACGGCCCCGGCGCCGCCGTATTCGGTGTGCCCGGCCGGTTCTCGCCGGAATGGGCGGCCTGGGCCAACGGTGTCGCGGTGCGCGAGCTCGACTTCCACGACACCTTCCTCGCTGCCGAGTACTCACATCCGGGCGACAACATTCCGTCGATCCTGGCCGTGGCCCAGCACACCGGCCGCAGCGGCGCCGACCTGATCCGCGGTCTGGCCACCGGCTACGAGATCCAGGTCGATCTGGTTCGCGCGATCTGCCTGCACCAACACAAGATCGATCATGTCGCCCACCTGGGCCCGTCGGCCGCGGCGGGCATCGGCACCCTTCTCGGCTCGGATACCGAGACCATCTACCAGGCGATCGGCCAAGCCCTGCACACCACGACCGCCACCCGTCAGTCCCGCAAGGGCGAGATCTCCAGCTGGAAGGCCTACGCACCGGCCTTCGCCGGGAAGATGGCCGTGGAAGCGGTCGATCGCGCGCTGCGTGGCGAGGGCGCCCCGTCACCGATCTGGGAGGGGGAGGACGGTGTCATCGCCTGGCTGCTGGGCGGCCCGAAGGCGGAGTACTCGGTGCCACTGCCCGGCCCCGGTGAGCCCAAACGCGGCATCCTCGACACCTACACCAAAGAACACTCGGCCGAGTATCAGAGTCAGGCGCCGATCGACCTGGCTCGCCGGATGCGTGATCGTGTCGGCGATCTCGACCAGATCGCGACCATCGTGCTGCACACCAGCCACCACACCCACTACGTGATCGGCACCGGCTCGGGTGATCCGCAGAAGTTCGACCCGACCGCCTCGCGCGAGACCCTCGACCACTCGGTGATGTACATCTTCGCCGTCGCCCTGCAGGACGGCACCTGGCACCACGAACACTCCTACGCCCCCGAGCGCGCGCAGCGTCCCGACACCGTCGAGCTGTGGCGCAAGATCTCCACCGCCGAGGACCCGGAGTGGACCCGTCGCTATCACTCCACCGACCCGAACGAGAAGGCTTTCGGCGCGCGCGCCGAGATCACCTTGACGAGCGGCGAAGTGATCGTCGACGAGCTCGCTGTCGCCGACGCGCATCCGCTGGGCGCGCGCCCGTTCGCCCGCGAGCAGTACCTCGCGAAGTTCCGCACCCTGGCCGAAGGCGTCATCGACCCTGCCGAGCAGGATCGGTTCCTCGACGTCGCCCAGCGCACCCCGCAGCTGTCCGCCGAGGAGCTGGGTCAGCTCAACTTCACGGTGTCCGACGAGGTTCTCGCTCGTGCGCCGAAGCCGGCGAAGGGGCTGTTCTGATGACCGGCCTGCTGGCGGCGGCCACCTCGGCTGCCGACAAGCGAATCGCGTTCCGCACCGGGCTGTCCTCGGACCGCATCCAGCGGTTCCCCGGTGCGTTCAATCCGTTGGTGGCCAAGCTGATCCAGGAGATCGGCTTCGAGGGTGTGTATGTCTCGGGCGCGGTGGTCTCGGCCGAGCTCGCCCTGCCCGACATCGGACTGACCACGCTGACCGAGGTCGCCGGGCGTGGCCAGCAGATCGCCCGGGTCACCGACCTGCCGGTTCTCATCGACGCCGACACCGGTTTCGGTGAACCGATGAGCGCGGCCCGCACGGTGACCCTCCTCGAGGACGCCGGGATCGCCGGGGCCCACTTCGAGGACCAGGTGAATCCGAAGCGGTGCGGGCACCTCGACGGCAAAGCCGTTGTGCCGGTGACGGAGATGGTGCGGCGGTTGCGCGCGGCCGTGGCGGCCCGGCGCGATCCGAACTTCGTGATCTGCGCGCGCACCGACGCCGCCGGGATCGAAGGCATCGACTCGGCGATCGATCGAGCGAAGGCCTATGCCGAGGCCGGTGCGGATCTGATCTTCACCGAAGCACTGCACACCCCGGCCGATTTCGAGAAATTCCGGGCCGCGGTCGACATTCCGCTGCTGGCCAATATGACCGAGTTCGGTAAGTCCGAGCTGATCTGCGTGCAGGTGCTGGAGAAGATCGGCTACAACGCGGTGATCTACCCGGTCTCCACCCTGCGGTTGGCGATGTTCGCGGCCGAAGCAGGGTTGCGCGAGATCTTCGACCAGGGCACCCAAGCCGGTCTGCTCGATCGGATGCAGCACCGCAGCCGCCTCTACGAGCTGCTGCAGTACGAGCGCTACAACGAATTCGATTCCGACATCTTCACTTTCGCCTCGGGAAAGGACCAGTGATGACGGACCTCGCCGTTCCGGCCATCTACAAGGGACTCGCCGGTGTCGTCGTCGACACCACCGCCATCTCCAAGGTGGTTCCGGAGACGAACTCGTTGACCTATCGCGGGTACGCGGTGCAGGACCTGGCCGCGAACTGCAGCTTCGAGGAGGTGGCCTATCTGCTCTGGAACGGTGAGCTCCCCGACAGTTCCCAGCTCGCACTGTTCACCCAGCGTGAGCGGGCCTCGCGCCGAGCCAATCGGTCGCTGCTGTCGTTGGTCGCGAAGCTGCCCGAGAACTGCCATCCGATGGATGTGGTGCGCACCGCCATCAGCTACCTGGGCGCCGAGGACCCACAGGAGGACGACAATTCGGCCACGGCCAACCTGGCGAAATCGTTGCGGATGCTGGCGGTGCTGCCCACGATCGTGGCCGCTGATCACCGCCGCCGCCACGGCCTCGACCCGATCGAGCCGCACTCGCACCTCGGCTACGCCGAGAACTTCCTGAACATGTGTTTCGGGAAGGTGCCCGCGCCGGAGCTGGTGAAGGCGTTCGAGGTCTCGTTGATCCTCTACGCCGAGCACAGCTTCAACGCCTCCACCTTCGCGGCCAGGGTGGTCACCTCGACACTGTCCGATATCTACAGTGCCGTCACCGCCGCCATCGGCGCGTTGAAGGGCTCGTTGCACGGCGGCGCGAACGAAGCCGTCATGCGCGACATGCTCGAGATCGCTGATCCCGCGCTTGCCGAGCAGTGGATGCGCAACAAGCTCGCCGACAAGGAGAAGGTGATGGGCTTCGGGCACCGGGTCTACAAGAACGGCGACTCCCGGGTACCGACGATGAAGCACGCGTTTCTCGATATCGCGGCCGCGACAGATGGCGGCACATGGGTGCAGATGTACGAGATCCTCGAACGCACCATGGCCGAGGCCACCGGCATCAAGCCCAATCTCGACTTTCCCACCGGGCCGGCCTATTACCTGCTCGGGTTCGATATCGAGGTGTTCACCCCGATCTTCGTGATGAGCCGGATCACCGGCTGGACGGCGCACATCATCGAACAGGGTGAGGCCAACGCGTTGATCCGCCCGCTGAGTGAGTACGTGGGTGTGCCGCAGCGCGCGGTCGTGGCCTGACCACTCGCCACGGCACTGTATGAGGTCGCGTGACGCGCCGTGCCGGCTAGGGGATGGGGCTGCGTCCGGCGACGCACGCGGGGGGCTAGGGGTGGTGGTGGATGGGGTCGATCCAATGCACGGCTTCGGGCTTCTCGATCGGCTCGATCTCGAGATTGACGACAACGGCTTCACTGTCGCTGCGTACCAGTACGCATTCCAAGGGTTCGTGGGTGCTGGCGTTGATCTCCTGGTGCGGAACATACGGTGGCACGAAGATGAAGTCGCCCGGCCCGGCCTCTGCGACGAATTCCAGCTGCTCGCCCCATCGCATCCGAGCGCGGCCGCGGATCACGTAGATGACACTCTCGAGTGCGCCGTGATGGTGGGCGCCGGTCTTGGCGTCGGGATGGATCGTGACGGTCCCGGCCCAGATCTTCTGCGCGCCGACACGGGCGAAATCGATCGCGGCCGCCCGCTCCATTCCGGGTGTCTGCGCGGTGTTCGGATCGAGCTGATCCGCCTTGATCACCCGGACACCGTGGTGCCGCCAGTCTTCGGCAGTCATGGGTGCACTCCTCCACTTCGGTCGGTTCGAGCTGCATCGCCGAATGCGGCGGATCCGTGGACCTTTCGCGCTCGGATGAGGCTACGCAATCATGATTCGTCTGCCCGGTAGACGTTTTCACTCGGTGAAATCGAAAGATGGCCGCCTCCAGGTGGTTGCAGGTTCGAATCTGCCGCGCGGCGGAACCTCGTCGCGAGGCGATCGAATGCCACCGCGAGCTCGTCTCCGTCGATCACCTCGATGTCGACGTCGAGCTGTGTTATCCACAGTGCGAGCCGGTCCGGGTCGTCGGAGCCCAACTCGACATGGCACGTGGACTCGTCGACCACCTCGATATCGACCGGGATGTGGATCTTCGCGGCGACCTCGGCAGCGCGAGCATGTACGAGTATCCGGGCACGGTACTTCCAGGCCGCCTTGCTGACGCGGCCGACGACGTAGTCGACGGCATTGCCCTCCGGGATCGCGCGCGGCGGGAACCGCGCACCCGTCGGTGCGTGCGGAACCATGCGGTCGACACGAAAGATCCGCCAGTCGTCACGGTCGAGGTCCCACGCGAGCAGGTACCACAGCGGCCCCCAGCTCACCAGGCGTTGTGGTTCGGTGTGGCGGGACCCTTCGGCGCCCCCGTGTTTCGTGTATCCGAACCGGAGCCGTTCGTGGCTGCGGATCGCGGCAGCGACCGCGCCGAGGTGCGAGAGATCAAGCGGCGGTGCAGCCCCGGGAACGACGCTCATCGCCTCGCGTACCGCCTCGACGCGCCGACGCAGGCGCGAGGGCAGCACTTGCTCCAGCTTCGCGAGCGCGGTGAGCGATGTCTCTGCGACTCCGAGCCTT
Organism: Nocardia sp. NPDC127606; assembly: GCF_042671725.1. Lineage (NCBI taxonomy): Bacteria > Bacillati > Actinomycetota > Actinomycetes > Mycobacteriales > Nocardiaceae > Nocardia > Nocardia sp. NPDC127606. Next base: position 838,583 of record NZ_JBHXWQ010000001.1, read on the forward strand.
CGGGTCGCCACCGCACCCAGTCCGACCGCGACGGCGACGGCCTCGTCGTCGTCGAGCAGCAGTGGGGGCATCGCCGTCCCGGCGGCCAGCCGGTACCCGCCCGCGACGCCGGGACGCGCGTCCACGGGATAGCCGAGCGAGCGCAGCTTGCCGATGTCGGCGCGCACAGTCCTCGTGCTCACCTCGAGCCGGCCCGCGAGCTCGGAGCTCGTCCAGTCGCGCTTGAGCTGGAGCAGCGACAGCAGTTCGAGCAGGCGGGCCGACGTCTCCAACATGTTCTCGATCTTTCCAGCAATTGCGGAAGCTGACCTGCCGCATTACTTGGGAACGTGGGTGTCATGACCGAGAACAACGCACTCACACCGTTTCGCATCGACGTCCCGCAGGCCGATCTCGACGACCTACGAAACCGGCTGGCACACACGCGCTGGCCGATCCCGATGCCGGGCCGAGACGATCGGACCGACTTCAGCCGGGGCATCCCGCTGGTGTACCTGAAGGAGCTCGCGCAGTACTGGCGCGACGGATTCGACTGGCGTGCGCAGGAGGCGAAGCTCAACGAGAACGAACAGTTCACGACGGTCGTCGACGGCCAGACGTTTCACGTCGTCCACGCGCGTTCGGCGAACCCGCAGGCCACCCCGCTGATCCTGAACCACGGCTGGCCGGGCTCGTTCGTCGAGTACCAGCGACTCATCCCGCTCCTGACCGACGAGTTCCACGTGGTCATCCCGGCGCTGCCCGGCTTCGGATTCTCTACCCCGCTGTCAGGAACCGGCTGGGAGCTGACGCGGACGGCGGAGGCAATCGCCGAGATCATGACGCGGCTGGGCTACGAGAGGTTCGCGGCCCACGGCACCGACATCGGCTCGGGCACCGCCATGCGTCTGGCGGCGCTCTACCCGGAGCGCGTCATCGGCATGCACATCGGCTGCGACCCCCGGGTGCTCGGGTTGGTCGGCGACAAGTTCCCCTACCCTGAGGGGCTCTCCGATGACGAGGTCGCCCAGCTCGCGGCAGTGCGCGCCGAGGACGCGCCCGACCTCGGGTATCTCCAGATGCAGAACCACCGCCCCGACACGATCGGCGCGGCGCTCACCGATTCGCCGGTCGGTCAGCTCGCGTGGATCGCCGAGAAGTTCAAGACCAGGACCAGCGGCGACCACCGGACGCCGGACGAGTCGGTCGACCGCGACCAGCTCCTCACGAACATCAGCCTGTACTGGTTCACCCGCAGCGGCGCGTCGAGCGCGCAGTTCTATTACGAGAACGAGCATTCCGGCCTCGCCGTGGTCGTGGCCTCCGGCGTGCCGTCCGGATGGGCCGTGTTCGACACTCACCCGATCATGCGCCGCGCGCTGGACCCGTGGAAGGTGATCGGCCACTGGAGCGAGTTCACCGAGGGCGGTCACTTCCCGGCGATGGCGGAGCCGAAGCTGCTCGCGGACGATATCCGCACTTTCTTCCGCGGCATTTCCTGACCGGTGTCTCGGCAACCAGTGGGAGGTCACTTCTCGAGCGCTACACAACGCCACTGACTCGCCGACCTCCGGTCAGTGGCGCTCTTCGAGCCCGACGGCTTCTCGCAGTCGATCCGCGGCCGCCCGGAGGTCGGGATCAGTGGAGGCGGAGGAATCCAGGAGTGCGGCCAATGCCTCGGCGATGACATTGAGTTTCTCTTGCGCGGCCTCGCTCGCGCGGCGGCCGGCGTTTTCGAGCAGCACCACCAACAGCAGCGTGAAAACGCTCGCAACGGTGTGGATGGCAACCTGCCACGTTTTGAGGTCTGTCCACCACGGCAAGCTGATCAGCCACGCGGTGACGATTCCGGCGCAGACGAAGAAGAACGGAGCCTGACTCACGCGCAGCTCGGTCTGTTCGACGAACCGGTCGAAAGGCGACCGGCGGTCACCTCCGCCACGGCTGCGTGCGGCCTCGCTGCGGCGCTCCATCATCGAATTCTAGTCGCACCTACCCCCTGTCGCAGCCGGACCGATATCGCGGTCGGACATTCCTTTATCTGTTCACTTGGACAGATAAAGGGCGTAGTGTTCTGATAGGTGAACGGCAGCACCGTGGCAATGCATATGAGCGACGGGATCGTCGATGCGCCGACGTCGCTGATCTTCGCGGGGATCGCGGCGGTGGGGCTCGGGCTCGCGGGCTGGCGGGCGCGCGCCGAACTCGACGAGCGCGCGGCGCCGATGGCCGGGCTGGTGGCCGCGTTCATCTTCGCGGTCCAGATGGTGAACTTTCCGATCCTGCCCGGTGTGAGTGGGCACCTGCTGGGTGGGGCGCTGGCCGCGATTCTGGTCGGGCCCTACCTCGGGGCGTTGTGCGTGGCGGTGGTGCTGGTCGTGCAGGCGCTGCTGTTCGCCGACGGCGGGCTCACCGCACTCGGCACCAACATCACGAACATGGCCCTGGTCGGTGTCGGCGCGGGATATCTCGTGGCTCGGGTCGGGACAGCGCTGCTGCGCCGGCGCAGCGACACGGGGGTGGGTGTGGTGGCATTCGTCGCCGCGTTCGTCGGAACCCTGTGTGCCGCGATGGGTTTCGTCGTCGAGTACGCGATCGGCGGGGCCGCGGGTTCCACGGTCGGGGCGGTCGCGGGGTACATGTTCTTCACCCACGCGTTGATCGGGATCGGTGAAGGCATCATCACCGCGATCACCGTGGTGGCGGTGGTGAGCGCACGACCGGATCTGGTCTATGTACTGCGTGCCGCGGGGCCGGTGTCCGCGCACGCGTCTCCCGCTCGTGTGCGGGTGTCCTTCACCGGTTTCCTGTGGGTTTTCGCCGCGGCCGCGGTGCTCGTGGCCGGCGGGCTGTCCTATGCCGCGAGCTCACAGCCCGACGGGCTCGACGCGACCACCCGACGCGGGTGCACCACGGTCGAGGTGAACGGGGCCGAGGAACTGCACGGTGAGTGCATCGCGCGCAGCGCCGAGGAACACCGGTTCGCCGGTTCTCCGCTGGCGGACTACGCGATCGACGGCAACAGCGATCTGGCCGGTCCGGCAGGCGTGGTCGGCGTCGGGGCCGCCTTCGCCGTGCTGTTCGCGGTGATCCGTACGGTCCGGATCGGCCGAAGTGGATCGCGCTTCGGGGGCCGGCGCGGTGACGTCGCGGCGCGGTCGGATGCGGAGCCGGAGTAGGTGAGCGCCGCGGTCCACCGGCTGTATCTGGCGGGGAATTCACCGGCGCATCGGGCACCGACCGAGGTCAAGATCGTGTGCGCGGTGGTTGCGGTGTTCGCGGTCGTAGCGACACCACGGGAGTTGTTGTGGCCGTTCGGCTGTTATGCCCTTGGCTTGGTCGCGCTGTGGCGGTGGTGGGGAATCGGGTTGCGCTGGATCGGGCCGCGTCTGCTCATCGAGTTGCCGTTCGTCGTGTTGGCGATCCTGCTGCCTTTCGCCGCCGGGGAACCCCGCACCGACATCTTCGGGCTGTCGCTGTCGGTGACCGGCCTCTACGCCGCGTGGGGCATCATCGCGAAAGGCACTATCGGCGTGGGCATCTCACTGACCTTGGCCGCGACGACGAGCGTGCGCTCCTTGCCCGAAGGGCTGACGCGGCTGCGCGTGCCCGGCACGATCGTCATGATCGTGGTCCTGATGCTGCGCTATGTCGACGTACTTGTCGCCGAGGCGGCGCGGATGCGGCTGGCCCGGATCTCCCGTGGCGACGACCCACGCACACTGCGCCAAGCCGGGGCGACCGCACGCGGCGCCGGCACCCTGTTCCTGCGATCCTACGAACGCGGCGAACGGGTCCACCTGGCCATGCTGTCGCGCGGATTCGACGGCACCGTGCCCGATGTCGGCACCCCGCCCGCCACCCGCGGGCAATGGCTGCTCGGCTGCCTGCCCGCGGCCGCCGCGATCGCTGTCTGCGCGGGTGCTTGGATGGTGCGGTGACCGAACCGACGGCGCCGGCGGTGCGTGTGGTCGAGCTGACCTTCGCCTATCCCGACGGGACCGGCGCGTTGAACGGGGTGAATCTGCAGATCGCGCCGGGGGAGCGGGTGGCCGTCCTCGGGCCCAACGGCGCGGGCAAATCCACTTTGATGCTGCACCTGAACGGGGTGCTCACCGCCACATCGGGGCAGGTGTACATCGGCGGTGTGCGGCTGGACCGCAACAGCGTTCGCGCTATCCGGCAACGGGTCGGGGTCGTGTTCCAGGACCCCGACGATCAACTGTTCATGCCGACCGTGGAACAGGATGTCGCGTTCGGGCCCGCCAACTTCGGTGTCCGCGGTGAAGCCCTCGCCGAACAGGTCCGGGAGGCGCTCGCCGCGGTGGGGATGACCGACCGGGCCGGGCGTTCACCGGCGCACCTGTCGCTCGGGGAGCGCCGCCGCGCCGCGCTGGCCACGGTGCTGTCGTGCCGACCGGAGGTCCTCGTTCTCGACGAACCGGCCGCCAACCTCGATCCGGTGGCGCGCCGCGAACTGGCCGAGATCCTGCTGTCGCTGCCCACCACCATGCTCGTGGTGACCCACGATCTGCCCTACGCGCAACGAATCTGCGAGCGGGTCGTCATCCTCGACGCCGGTGAAGTCGTCGCCGACGGCCCCACCGCCGACATCCTCGACGATGCCGCGCTGCTCGCCGAACACCGGCTCAGCTGAGCGTTCATCCGCCGGTCGGCCATCGCGTCGGAGGGTTGCCCAGGAGTAACCTGATCGGTGGGTTCCTCCCTCCGACGAACCGAGACTGCGATGCACGAAATGGCGATCACCCAGAGTGTCATCGACGCCGTGTGCGAACACGCGGCGGGAGCGCGGGTGCACAGCGTGCTCCTGGAAGTGGGCGTGCTGTGCGCGGTCGTCCCGGAAGCGATGCAGTTCTGCTTCGAACTCGCCGCCGAGGAAACCCTCGCCGAGGGCGCGCGCCTCGAGATCGACGTGGTACCCGGCCTGGCGGGCTGTCGGAGCTGTGGCGCCGAGTTCACCGTGCTCGAGCCGATCGCCCTGTGCGAGTGCGGCAGCGCCGATGTCGAGATCAGAGCCGGGCACGAACTCCGAATCCGCTCAATGGAAGTGAGCCGAGAATGTGCGCAACCTGTGGATGTGGCGACGACGACGCCGCGGTGATCACCCTCCCGCACGAGCACGAGCACGAGCACGAGCACGAGCCGCACCGGCACAGCCATGGTCACGGCGGCGATCACGTGCATCTGCCGGTCACCGAGACCATCACCCTCGAGCAAAAAGTCCTGGCCAAGAACGACCTGTTGGCCCAGCGAAACCGGGACTGGCTCGCCGCCCGCGACATCCTGGCGCTGAACATGACCAGCTCACCCGGCGCGGGCAAGACCACCCTGCTCGAGCGCACGATCCGCGAGTTCACCGAGGTGCCGATCGCGGTGATCGAGGGCGACCAGGCGACCCTGCTCGATGCCGAGCGGATCGGGGCGACGGGCTGTCGGGTCGTGCAGATCAACACCGGCGCGGGCTGTCATCTCGACGCCGAGATGACCTACCGCGCGCTCGAGTCCCTCGATCCCGACCCCGGCACCCTGTTGTTCATCGAGAACGTCGGCAACCTGGTGTGCCCGGCCTTGTTCGACCTCGGTGAACGCGGCAAAGTCGTGGTGATCTCGGTGACCGAGGGCACCGACAAGCCACTGAAGTATCCGCACATGTTCGCCGCGGCATCTCTGGTCCTCGTCAACAAGATCGATCTGCTGCCCTATGTGGACTTCGACCTGGACAAATGCCGGGAATACGCGGCGTCGATCAACCCGCACGCGCAGATCCTGCCCCTCTCGGTGACCAGCGGTTCCGGCATGGCGCAGTGGTACGACTGGCTCCGACTGCGGCGGTCAGCAACTATTGAGGATCACTCACCAGCGACATAGACTGGCGTGATCAGGATCACACCGTAGGTTCCCGCGAGCCTGCGATGCCCCGCTTCAGAAAGTGGCGCAGCCCATGCCTACCCAGGAAGCAATCAAAGCAGAACAGGCCCTGATTCACGTGCTGTGGATCAACGCAGGTCTCAGTTGTGACGGTGATTCGGTCGCGCTGACCGCCGCGACGCAGCCCAGTATCGAGGAGATCGCGCTCGGCGCTCTTCCCGGGCTCCCACAGATCGCGGTGCACTGGCCGCTGATCGATTTCGAATGCGGTCCCGCCGGCGGCGCCGACGATTTCCTCGAATGGTTCTTCAAAGCCGACCGGGGTGAACTCGAACCGTTCGTGCTCGTGGTGGAAGGCTCCATCCCGAACGAACAGCTCCACGAGGAGGGCTACTGGTGCGGCTTCGGCAACGATCCCGCCACCGGCCAGCCGATGACGACCAGCGAGTGGCTCGATCGGCTGGCGCCGAAGGCCACCGCGGTGGTCGCGGTCGGCACCTGTGCCACCTACGGCGGCATCCACGCCATGGCGGGTAACCCCACCGGCGCGATGGGTGTGCCCGACTACCTCGGCTGGGACTGGAAATCCAAGGCCGGCATCCCGATCGTGTGCGTGCCCGGTTGCCCGGTCCATCCGGACAACATGTCCGAAACGCTGACCTACCTGCTCTACATGGCCACCGGACAGGCCCCGATGATTCCCCTGGACGAGGCGCTGCGCCCGAAATGGTTGTTCGGCGCCACCGTCCACGAAGGCTGTGATCGAGCGGGTTACTACGAGGAAGGCGATTTCGCCGACGAGTACGGCTCCCCGAAATGCATTGTGAAACTGGGATGTTGGGGCCCGGTGGTCAAATGCAACGTCCCCAAGCGGGGCTGGATCAACGGTGTCGGTGGCTGCCCGAACGTGGGCGGCATCTGCATCGGCTGCACCATGCCGGGATTCCCGGACAAATTCATGCCGTTCATGGACGAGCCGCCCGGCGGCAAGATCTCCTCGACGGCATCAGGGCTGTACGGGTCGGTGATCCGCAGCCTGCGCCACATCACCGGACGCACGGTGGACAAGGAGCCGCGATGGCGGCACAAGGGCGAGAAGCTGGAATCCGGCGCCACCCGCACCTGGTAGGAGGCGATTGGAATGACTGCCATCATCCCCGAGCCGTCACACAAGCGGATCGATCCCGACAGTCTCGTCGAAATGGCGTGGGACCCGATCACCCGCATCGTCGGCAGCCTGGGAATCTATACCAAGATCGATTTCGAGAACCGTGAAGTGGTCGAGTGTCACAGCACCTCGTCCATCTTCCGCGGCTACTCGATCTTCATGCGGGGCAAGGATCCCCGCGACGCGCATTTCATCACCAGCCGCATCTGCGGGATCTGCGGCGACAATCACGCCACCTGCTCGTGCTATACCCAGAACATGGCCTACGGGGTGAAACCGCCGCACCTGGGCGAGTGGATCGTCAATCTCGGTGAGGCCGCCGAATACATGTTCGACCACAACATCTTCCAGGAGAATCTGGTCGGCGTGGATTTCTGCGAGAAGATGGTCGCCGAGACCAACCCCGGCGTCCTCGCGCAGGCCGAGAATACCCTGGCTCCGCATTCGGCCGAGCACGGTTATCGCACCATCGCCGACATCATGCGCGCGCTCAATCCGTTCACCGGCGAGTTCTACCGGGAAGCGCTGCACGTGAGCCGCTACACCCGCGAGATGTTCTGCCTGATGGAGGGCAGGCACGTGCACCCGTCGACGCTGTATCCCGGCGGCGTGGGAACCGTCGCGACGATCCAGCTGATGACCGACTACATGACGCGCCTGATGCGCTACGTCGAATTCATGAAGAAGGTCGTGCCGATGCACGACGATCTCTTCGACTTCTTCTACGAGGCGCTGCCGGGCTACGAACAGGTCGGACTGCGGCGCACCCTGCTGGGCTGCTGGGGCTCGTTCCAGGACCCGGAAGTGTGCAATTTCGAGTACAAGGACATGGAGGAGTGGGGTCGGCGGATGTTCGTCACCCCCGGCGTGGTCGTCGACGGGAAACTGATCACCACTTCCCTGGTCGACATCAATCTCGGCATCCGAATCCTTTTGGGCAGTTCGTATTACGACGACTGGAACGACCAGGAGATGTTCGTGAAGACCGACCCGCTCGGCAATCCGGTCGACCGGCGTCACCCCTGGAACCAGCACACCAACCCCAAGCCGCAGAAGCGCGACATGGACGACAAGTACAGCTGGGTGATGTCGCCACGCTGGTTCGACGGCACCGACTATCTCGCGCTCGACACCGGCGGCGGCCCGCTGGCCCGGCTGTGGTCGACGGCGCTGGCCGGCCTCGTCGACATCGGCTACGTGAAGTCGACCGGACACAGTGTGCAGATCAACCTGCCCAAGACCGCGTTGAAGGGCCCGGTCAGCTTCGAATGGAAGATCCCCGCGTTCGGCAGCAACACCATCGAACGCAACCGCGCCCGCACCTACTTCCAGGCCTACGCCGCGGCCAGTGCGCTGCACTTCGCGGAGCAGGCGCTCGTGGAGATCAGGGCGGGACGGACCAAGACGTGGGAGCACTTCGAGGTACCGGACGAGAGCATCGGCTGCGGGTTCACCGAGGCGGTGCGCGGGGTCCTGTCCCATCACATGGTCATCAGGGACGGCAAGATCGCGAACTACCACCCGTATCCGCCGACGCCGTGGAATGCCAACCCGCGCGACAGTTTCGGCACGCCGGGACCGTACGAGGACGCGGTGCAGGGCCAGCCGATCTTCGAGGAGAACGACCGCGAGCACTTCAAGGGCATCGACATCATGCGCACCGTGCGCAGTTTCGATCCCTGCCTGCCGTGCGGTGTGCACATGTACCTCGGCAACGGCAAGTCCCTGGACAAACTCCACTCGCCGACCCAGACACTCACCGGGGAGTAACGGTGATGCCGGATCGTCCGGGGGAGCACGACGAGGCGGCGTTCGACCCAGACCGGTGGCGCGGCGCAGGCGACCGGATCGAGACCCTGCTGGACGCGAGTTCGGCGGGTGGCGTCGTCGCTCGCGAGCGCGCCGAGCAACTGGTGCGCGAGGTCGCCGACCTCTACGGCGCCGGCCTCGCGCGCGTCCTGGAACTGGTCGATGGTGGCGTCCGTGAACGGCTCGTCGCCGACGATCTGATAGCGAGTCTGCTGCTGGTGCACGGACTGCATCCGCACGACGTGCACACCCGGGTCCGCGCGGCACTCGACAGCGTGCGCCCCTACCTGGGGTCCCACGGTGGTGACGTGGAACTGCTCGGCGTGGCCGACGGCGTCGTGCGGCTCGAACTGTCGGGTAGTTGCCGCACCTGCCCCTCGTCGTCGGTGACCCTGGAACTGGCGGTGGAGGACGCGGTGCGCGCCGCCGCGCCGGAGATCGAGTCGATCGAAGTGGCTGCCGCGCAACCGGAATCGACGGATGCCTTGATCTCCGCCGATTCGCTGTTCGCCCGGGTACACACCGATGCCCATCCGGTCGAGGCGCAGCACGGGAGCTGGATAGCGGTCCCGGAACTGGGGGAACTCGGTGCGGGCGAGGTCGGCGGCTTCGTCATCGGTGGGCAGACCGTGCTCGCCTGCCGGGTCGGTGACGACCTGTTCGTCTACCGCGATCACTGTCCCGCCTGCGACAACTCGCTCGCCGGAGCGGCACTGCATCGTCGGATGGGTTTCCCGGTCGGTGACGCCGTACTGCGCTGCCCGACCTGCCGGGCGCACTACGACGCCGTCCATGCCGGCGCCAGAGTCGACGGCGAAGGGCATCTGGAACCACTGCCGGTGCTGGTACGCGCCGGGGAGCTCTCGGTGGCCGTGCCCGTGGGGGTGGCCGGGTGAGTTCTGGACTGGGGGTGCTGCGCCGCCTCACCGTCGACCGCAAACCCGCCGTTCCGGCGGGCGAGCGATGTGAGATGTGCGCCGAAGCCATCGCCGAAGAGCATCAGCACGTGGTGAATGTCGAAGGCCGCCAACTGTTGTGCGTGTGCCGGGGCTGCTACCTGCTGTTCACCGACCAGAACGCGGTCCTGCGGTACCGCGCGGTGCCCGACCGCTACCTGCGCTTCCCGACCTTCACCATCGGCCACGGCGAATGGGACGCACTCGAGATCCCGGTGGGCTTGGCATTCTTCTTCGACAACTCGGCCCTGGGGCGCACCGTCGCGTTCTATCCGGGACCGGCGGGCGCCACCGAATCCGAACTGCCCCTCGACCAGTGGCGCACACTGCTCGACCGGCACCCCGAGATCGCTGTCGCGGCCCCCGACGTCGAGGCACTGATGATCCGGGTCCCCGAGCGGGGCACCGCCGAGGCGGCCTGCCTGCTGTTACCCATCGACACCTGCTACGAATTCGTCGGCCGGATGCGGATGCTGTGGCGCGGATTCGACGGTGGTCAGGATGTGCACCGGTATCTCGACGAGTTCTTCGCCACGGTTTCGGCGCGTGCGCGACCGGGGGGCGCGTGATGTGCCCGGCCTACTCGACAACCTTCGCGGTGCTCGGCATCGCGCCGGAGCCCTACGCCGCGACACCGACGCTGTCGGCCCGCATCGGCATCGCGGTGCTCGGTGAGGAACCGGTGCACGCCATCGCCCTGCGCGCGCAGGTGCGGATCGAACCGCACCGCCGCAGCTACACCGACGAGGAGAGCGCGGGCCTGGTCGACCTGTTCGGCCCCCGCGAACGCTGGCGCGACACCCAGCGCTCCTTCCTCTGGATGCACTGCGCCACCATGGTTCCCGGCTTCCACGGCGGCGCCCAAGTGGACCTGCCGATGCCGTGTACCTACGACTTCGAGGTGAGCGGCGCCAAATACCTGCACGCCCTACGCGAGGGGACAGTGCCGCTGATCTTCCTGTTCAGCGGCACTGTCTTCATCCGGGGCACCACGGGTTTCGCGGTGCAGCAGATTCCCTGGGACCGGGAGGACAAGTTCGAGATGCCGGTCTCGGTCTGGGACGACCTGATGGCCACGAACTTCCCGAACTCGGGGTGGGTGCGGTTGCACCGCGAGACTCTCGACGCGCTCGCCGCGTACAAATCCAGCCACGGGATGCTCGGCTTCGACGACGCGGTACTGCGCCTGCTCGACACCGCCGAGGAGGACCCATGAGCATCGAGCTGACCAGATCACAGACCAGGGCTCGCGCGGTCGCCGACGCGGTGCTCTACGAGGGCTACCTGCTGTACCCGTACCGGGCGAACTCGCGAAAGAACCAGTCGCGCTGGCAGTTCGGCGTCCTCGGCCCCGCCGGGGCGGCCGCGACCGGACTCGGCGAGGACCCGCAACTGTCGGCACAATGTCTGCTCGACGCGGGGGAGTCCGCCTCGATCACGCTGACCGTACGGTTCCTGCAGTTGCAGCGCCGGACCGTCGAGGACGCCGGGCAGACGCCGGTCGCCGAGCTCGTCGCCGACGGCCGATCGTGGATCAGCTGGGACGAGGCGGTCGAGTGCGAACAGGTGATCGGACCGCTGCCGCTGACCGATTCGACCGCGCGGCTGACGGTTCCGGCCGGCGCCGACCACGAGGCGATCCCCGGCCCCGACGGTGCACCGGCCGGCCGACTGGTCCGGGACCGCGCGCACCTCGACGGCGAAGTCCAGCTGACCGTGGACCGTGACGAGCGCTTTCTGCGCCTGAGCGTCACACTTCGCAACACCGGCACCCCCGCGACCGACCAGCACGACGCCATCGCCCGCTCCCTGATCGGCGCGCACGTCATCGCCGAAACCGAAGGCGGCCGGTTCGTTTCCCTGCTCGAACCGCCACCCGACGCCGAAGGGGCCGTGGCCCGATGCTCCCACCACCGGTGTTTCCCCGTGCTGGCCGGGCCACCCGGTGACCACAGCATTGTGCTGATCTCGCCCATCATTCTCTACGACCACCCCGAGATCGCCGAGCAGAGCGAGGGACCGCTGTTCGACTCCACCGAGATCGACGAGATCCTCACCCTGCGCGTCATGACCATGACCGACGACGAGAAGGCGCAGGCCCGCGCGACCGACGAGCGGGCGGCGCAGATCATCGACCGATGCGACGCGATGACACCGGAGGCATTGCAGCAGCTGCACGGTGTCCTGCGGAACCCGCACGCCGAGCAGGCCCCGCTGATCCCTGAGGTACCCGACGGTGTCGACTGGTGGGACCCGTTGGCCGACAACGCTGTTCGCCCCGATGCCGACGCGATCATGGTGGGCGCGGTCCGGGTCCGCAACGGGACAAGGGTGCGTTTGCATCCGTCTCGGCGCGCCGATGCCCACGACCTGTTCTACGACGGGCGCACCGCCAAGGTCGTCTCGGTGCACGCCGACGTCGACGGGCAATCCCACGTCGGCGTGGTCATCGAGGACGACCCCGCCGCCGACCTGCACGAATGGTACGGCCGGTACCTGTATTTCGCCCCGGAGGAGATCGAACCACTCGACAGCCCACGAGAATGAGAGAAGAGGTCGATCATGACGACGATAGGAATGTTCGCGGTGGCTGTGGCCGCCGTGGTGGCTGTGGCCGCCGCGGTGCTCGGCGTGCGTTCGATACCGGATGTCCAGCGCTATCTGAAGATACGCCGGATGTGAGATGACGGCGCGAGTGCTCGTGGCGGGGATCGGCAACATCTTCCTCGGCGACGACGGTTTCGGGCCCGAAGTGGTGCGGCGACTACCGCCGCACGGCGAGACCGTGCGCGTGGTCGATTACGGCATCCGTGGCATGCACCTGGCCTACGACCTGCTCGATCCGTGGGACGCGCTGGTGCTTGTCGACGCCGTCCCCGACCGCGGCGCGCCCGGCACCCTCGCGGTCTTCCACGCCGAACCCGACCCAGCGGGCGCGGCGCAGCTCGACGCGCACGCCATGAACCCCGACGCCGTGTTCGCGAGCGTTCGCGCGCTGGGTGGAACCCTGCCACCGACCGTCGTCGTCGGCTGCCAGGTCGACTCGGTGGAGGAGGGCATCGGCCTGTCCGACCCGGTAGGTGCCGCGGTCGATCCTGCCGTCGAGGCGGTGGAAGCGGTTCTCGCGCGATTGGTCGCCGATCCGCCCCCGCTGGTCGCCGACTCGCACGGGCCCGTCGCGCCGTCGAACCGATCGGAGGGATGAACCATGTGCCTCGGCATCCCCGGACAGGTCGTGGAGATCCTCGACGGGTACCACGGGCAACTCGCCCTGGTCACGGTCTCCGGCGAGAACCGCAAGGTGAACATCGGTCTGCTGGAAGAGGATCCGGTGCATCCCGGGGACTGGGTGATCATCCACATGGGTCTTGCGGTCGAGAAGACCGACCAGGCCGGCGCCGCCACCGCACTGGCCGGGCTGAATCTGCTCGGACGAGGCGAACAGTCATGACCACCGACCGGCAACGCCGCCGCCTCGTGGTTCGCGGGGTGGTGCAGGGCGTCGGCTTCCGGCCCTTCGTCTACACGACCGCCGCCGAACTGTCCCTGTCCGGGTCGGTGGCCAACGACAGCTCCGGAGTGATCATCGAGATCGAAGGCGCCCCTGCCGATCTGGACGAGTTCGCGCGACGCCTGCGCGAGCACCCACCGCCGCTGGCCGTCGTCGAATCGGTCGACCAGAACACCGTCGCGTTGCGCGGCGGAACCGGATTCCGCATCGCCGACACCACCCGCGACGGTGGCGGCCGCACCCTGGCCTCACCCGATGTCGCGATCTGCGCGGACTGCGCCACCGAACTCGCCGATCCCACCGACCGCCGCTACCGCCACCCCTTCATCAACTGCACCAACTGCGGCCCCCGGTTCACCATCATCGCCGAACTGCCCTACGACCGATCCCGCACGTCGATGGCCGACTTCCCGATGTGCGCCCACTGCGCCGCCGAATACACCGACCCCACCGACCGCCGCTTCCACGCCCAACCCATCGCCTGCCCGGACTGCGGCCCCCGTCTGTCCTACCTCGGCCCTGCCGGTTCATCGGCCGAAGGGCCACTGGACTCGGCACGAAACCTGTTGCGCGATGGCGGAATTCTCGCGGTCAAAGGCATCGGCGGTTACCACCTCGCCTGCGATGCCACGAACGAGCGCGCCGTGGCCACCTTGCGGGGCCGAAAGCGGCGAGGCGACAAGCCTTTCGCCGTCATGGTTGCCGACCTCGGCACCGCGCGCACGATCGCGGAGATCGACGACACCGCCGTGCTACTGCTCACGGGCCCCCAACGCCCGATCGTCCTGCTCGCCCGCAGGGCCCCCGTCCGCATCCCCGCCGGGGCACCGTCCGACGCCGACTCGCACGACGTGCTCGATCGCGACACCATCGAACTGGCACCTTCGGTCGCGCCCCGCAACCCCGACCTGGGCGTCATGCTCGCCTATACACCGCTGCACCTGCTGCTGTTCGGCTTGCCGGGCGACCGGCCCGTCCCTCGGGTGCTCGTGATGACCTCCGGCAATCTCGGTGGCGAACCGATCTGTTTCGACGACGAGGACGCCCGCACCCGCCTGGCCGCCCTCGCCGACGGCTGGCTCTCGCACAACCGCCGCATCCTGACGCCCTGTGACGATTCGGTCGTGCGTGTGGTCGACGGTGTCGAGCTGCCGTTGCGCCGCTCCCGCGGGTATGCGCCGCTGCCGCTGACCCTTCCGGTCCCGGTGCCGCCGACTCTGGCTGTCGGCGCGGACCTCAAGAACACCTGCGCGGTCGGCGAGGGCCGCTACGCCTGGCTCAGCCAGCACATCGGCGACATGGACGACCTGGCCACCCTACGCGCCTTCGGCTTCGCCGCCGAGCACCTCGCGGAACTGACCGGGGTAGCGCCCACCCAGCTCGTCACCGACGCCCACCCGCGCTACCGATCCACCACCTGGGCGCGCACCCACGCCGAAGGCCGTCCGGTCCACACCGTCCAGCATCACCACGCGCACATCGCCGCGGTGATGGGCGAACACGGACTCGGCGCGTCGGACACCGTCACCGGGATCGCGTTCGACGGCACCGGATTCGGACCCGACGGCGCCATCTGGGGCGGTGAAGTCCTGGCCGCCGGCTACAAGGGCTACCGGCGTCTCGCGCACCTGAAATACGTGCCGCTCGCGGGCGGGGACGTCAGCGTGCACCGGCCCTACCGGATGGCGCTGGCACATCTTTGGTCGGCGGGACTGGACTGGTCGGACACGATCGCCTCGGTCGCCGCCTGCCCTGCCGACGAACGCGCGGTGCTGGCACACCAGTTCGGCTCCGGCTTCGGGTGTAGCCCGACGTCGAGCATGGGACGGCTCTTCGACGCCGTGTCCTCGCTGGCCGGGGTCCGCCACACCGTGGACTACGAAGCCCAGGCCGCGATCGAACTGGAGGCCCTCGCGCGCGCCGCCGACCCCGGCTCCCGTACCTACCGGTTCGGCCTCGATCACACCGCCGACCCGGCCGAGATCGATCCGGCCCCGGTCGTGGCCGCCGTGGTCACCGACGCCGCGAAGGGCGTCCCGGCCGCCGTGATCGCCGCTCGCTTCCATCAGGCCGTGGCCGCGTTGGTCCTCGACCTCGCTCTGGATTTCGCACCCCACCCGACGACCGTCGCGCTCTCGGGTGGGGTGTTCCAGAACGCGCTGTTGCTCTCGGCAGCGCGCACTGTGTTGCGCGACAACGGATTCCCTGTCATCACCCATCGCCGACTGCCGCCTAATGACGGTGGTCTCGCGTTCGGACAACTACTCGCCGCCGGTGCGGGTTGAGCGAAAGGAGAGCAGCGATGTGCCTGGCAGTCCCGGGAAAGGTGCTCAGCCTGCACGAACGTGACGGCACCATGATGTCGGTCGTCGACTTCGGCGGCGTGCACAAAGACGTGTGCCTGGAATACATTCCGGACGCGGCGATCGGCGACTACGTAGTGGTCCACGTCGGCTTCGCCATCCAGCGCCTCGACGAGGAATCGGCGTTGCGCACACTGGCCGAATTCGAGCACCTCGGTGTGCTCAACGAGGAGTTCGGCGACGGGTTCGCTCTCGCCGCCAGACAATCCGGGCTCCCCGATCCCACGGCAGAACCGGCAGCGACCGACTCCGGCGCCGGCGACGACACGGAGGTGACGTCATGAAGTATCTCGACGAATTCAGCGATCCCGACCTGGCGAAGAAGTTGCTCGATCAGATCCGCGGGGCCACCTCCCAGCGGTGGGCCATCATGGAAGTCTGCGGCGGACAGACTCATTCGATCATCCGCCACGGCATCGACCAGCTGCTGCCCGACGAGATCGAGATGATCCACGGCCCCGGCTGCCCCGTGTGCGTCACCCCGCTCGAGGTGATCGACAAGGCGCTCGAGATCGCCGCGCAGCCCGGGGTGATCTTCTGCTCCTTCGGCGACATGCTCCGGGTACCGGGCAGCGAACGCGATCTGTTCCGGGTCAAGAGCGAAGGCGGTGACGTGCGAGTGGTGTACTCGCCACTGGACGCGCTCACCATCGCCAGACAGAATCCCGATCGGCAGGTGGTGTTCTTCGGCATCGGCTTCGAGACCACCGCACCGGCCAACGCGATGACCGTCTATCAGGCCAAACGGCTTGGCATCGAGAACTTCTCGTTGTTGGTCTCGCACGTGCTGGTTCCACCCGCCATCGCCGCGATCATGGAATCGCCGAAGTGCCGGGTCCAGGGCTTCCTGGCCGCCGGACACGTCTGCAGTGTCATGGGTACCGAGGAGTACCCGCCACTGGCCGACAAGTACGGGGTGCCGATGGTGGTCACCGGCTTCGAGCCCCTCGACATCCTGGAAGGCATCCGCCGCACCGTGACCCAGCTCGAGGACGGCAGACACCAGCTCGAGAACGCCTATCCCCGTGCGGTCCGCGCCGAAGGCAACCCGGCCGCGAAGACGATGCTCACCGACGTCTTCGACGTCACCGACCGCGCCTGGCGCGGCATCGGCGTGATCCCGGACAGCGGCTGGCGGCTCTCGGAACGCTACCGCGCCTACGATGCCGAGCACCGGTTCGCGGTCACCGACCTGCACACCGCGGAGTCCTCGATCTGCCGCTCCGGCGAGGTACTCCAGGGACTGATCAAGCCGCACGAATGCGCCGCATTCGGCAAGCAGTGCACACCGCGAAACCCGTTGGGAGCCACCATGGTCTCCTCCGAAGGCGCCTGCGCGGCCTACTACCTGTACCGGCGCCTCGACCTGCCCGCGGAGGTGGCTCATGCGTGAGGACAACGCGACGGCCCGGCTCGACATGGACAGCTGGGTGTGCCCGATGCCGCTGCGCGACTCACCGACCATCGTGATGGGCCACGGCGGCGGGGGAGCGATGTCGGGCGAGCTGATCGAGCACCTGTTCCTGCCCGCGTTCGGCTCCGCCGCCGAAGCGGGCATGGGTGATTCGGCGGTGCTCACCCTCGACGGCGTGCGGTTGGCGTTCTCGACCGACTCCTTCGTCGTCAAACCGCTGGCCTTCCCCGGCGGGTCGATCGGGGACCTGGCCGTCAACGGCACCGTCAACGACCTGTCCATGGCCGGCGCGCGGCCGATGGTGTTGTCCACGGCGTTCATCCTCGAAGAAGGCACCGCACTCGCCGAGATCGCCCGGGTGGCCGAGGCTGTCGGTACTGCCGCACTCGCGGCAGGAGTCAAGCTGGTCACCGGCGACACCAAGGTCGTCGACTCCGGCCACGGTGACGGCATCTTCATCAACACCACGGGCATCGGCATCATCGACGCCGGCATCGACATCCGCCCGCAGCGCGCCCGTCCCGGTGACGTCGTGATCGTCAGCGGTGACATCGGGGTGCACGGCGTCGCGGTGATGAGCTGCCGCGAAGGCCTCGAATTCGGCACCACCGTCTGCAGCGACACCGCCCCGCTCAACGGCCTGGTCGCCGCGATGCTGGCCACCGGCGCCGACGTGCACGTACTGCGTGACCCGACCCGCGGTGGGGTCGCGGCGACGCTCAACGAGATCGCGGGTGTCGCGAAAGTCGGTGTGGCACTGGATGAACGGAAGCTGCCCGTGCCGGACGCGGTCCGGGATGCGTGTGGGCTGCTCGGGCTCGATCCGATGTATGTCGCCAACGAGGGCAAGCTGGTCGCCTTCGTCGCCCCCGAGGACGCCGACCGGGTGCTCGCCGCGATGCGGGCGCATCCGCTGGGTGTTCGTGCCGAAGCCATCGGCGTGTGTGTCGAGGACCATCCGGGCATGGTGGTCGCCCGCACCGCCCTCGGCGGCACCCGGGTGGTGGATCTGCCTGCCGGAGAACAACTGCCACGGATCTGCTGACAGGAGGCGCGATCATCGACGGGACCGAGATGTTCGCCCGCTACGCCTACGCGCCCAACCGGCTCGGCTACTGCGGTCCCGCCGACGCGCGGGCGCTGCACAACGGCTCGGCCGCCGATATCCGCGCGCTGGCTCGCCAGTTCTCCGGAGCCTGGCCCTACCTGCGGGCGATGTCGAGACTGACCGGCATCGCCGATCCGCTCGACGGGCGCCTCGTCGAGTCCTATTGGCTCGGTGGCGGGATCGGCGCCGACCTCGACGCCGGCGCGTTCACCACCGAACTGCTCGCGATCATCGCGCCGATGGCCGGGCACTACTGGTCGTATCTGAACGCCGATCTCGCCGAGGAAGCCGCCGCCAACCACGGATTCCACGTGTTCGGCGTGTATCCGTGGACCCGGCTGCTGGGACGTGGCGCCGATGAGCACCCGATCCGCATCCTGGACAGCTGCCGCATCACCTGGGGCACCGTGGTGGCCCGCGAAGACGGCACTGCCTCTGTTCGCTGTCGGCGGTTGGTCCTGGACGGTCCGCTGCTGCGGTTGTCGGGTCCAGCGCTGCGGCGCGCCGAGGTGGACGATCACCTCGCGACCGAGGTGGCGGTCGGTGACCGGGTCGCCGTGCATTGGGAGCGCGTGTGTGGCCGCCTCGATTCCGATCAGGCGCGGGCACTGGCCACCAGTACCGCCCGGCAACTGCGGGTGACCAATCGACGGCTGACCGACACCGCGCGCACCGTCCGGCGGTAGTCAACCGCCACTGCTGTACGACGGACGCCGAGATCGGTCCGAGCGCCGCGGAGTTGGCCGGCTCGCTCGCCCGAGCCACCGTATCGACGCGTTATCTCTCGGATGAACCGCTCGCTGATCCACTTCCCAGGATGCACAACGGATTCGCCACCATGGCCGCCTGCGCCGAACCGGACGACGAACCGGTGATCCCGGAGTCGACCGGTGGCGTATTCGGTACCGGTGCTGCCGGATTGCCCGAGCCGCCCGTCAACATCGACTCGCCGTCGAGATTCGCCGGAGCCGAGACCTCGAGCAGATCCAGAACGGTCGGTGTGATGTCGGCGAGGGTGTACCCGTTGTTCTCTGTTCCCGCCGCGAACCCCGCTCCCCGCGCGATCACGAAACTGGCTGTCTCGTAGGCACTCTGACCGCCATGCCCCCCATCGGGCTTGTGGCCGTGGTCGGTGGTGACCAGAATCGTCCACCGCTCGTCGGAATGCGAGGCGGCCCGCGCGTCCACCGCGGCGGTGATCTTCCCGACCAGGCTGTCCACTCGGCCGATGGCATCGCGATACGCCTGCGGCCAGATTCCGCGCAGCGTGTGTCCCACAATGTCCACCTGATCGAGGTGTGTGAACAGCAGATCGGTCCCCTCCTCGGTGATGGCCGAGACGACCTCCGCGGTGGCATCGGCATCGGCGGTGGTCTCACACACGCCCGCACCGGTGGGATCGACTTGCGTGACGGTCACCCGGTCGGCCTTCGGGCTGCCGGTGCGCGCGATCATGCCGATCTTGTCCCAGGTCCCGATGGAGGCCGTCGACAACGACGGACGTTCCCGTTCCACCTGAGTGAACACGGTCGGATACTGTGCGAAAGGTCCTGCGTTGCAGGTGGATCCGTTGTCCTGAATCCCGTGCTTGGTATCCCACACGCCGGTCAGCGCCGTTGCCCACGAGACGCACGACATGGTGGTGTGCGGCGCGATGGAGGTGTGTGCCAGGGTGCCCTCCGCGGCCAGGCGGTCGAGGTTGGGGGCATCGGCCGCCGAGACCTCACTCCACAGTGTGCCGTCGATACCGATGACCACGACCTTGTTCACGACCGGAGCCGCGGGGGCCGGGGCTGCCGCGACGAAGGGGACGGCGGCCAGGGCTACGGACGCGAGTATGCGGTGAGTACGAGACATGCGCGGCACCATAATTGCCGAGTGCCTACGACACCCGGCGATTTGGACAATTGACCGATACGGTCCCGCCCACTGGGAAATCTCCACTGTCGCGTGCACGTGCCTGCCGACAGTCGGGACGCCCCGAGAACGCGCCGATACGTGCGCACCACGCACCGGTATCGCCGCGCGGTACGGGACGCACTACAGCGTGGTGGGCTCGCCGAACACGGCTCCGCTGTCGTCGACTTCGGGTGTTCTGGTTTGCACGTAGGTGTATTGGCGGATGGTGGCCGGGCCCACGCAGTTGTCGACTTTGATGTGGAAGTCGCGGGCCACGATCTGCACGGTCTTGCCCGGGATGAGTGGCTTGCCGTCCCCGATATCGACGTTGGTGATGTCGCCGGGTTGCAGGTCCAATTCCAGGAACAGGCCGGGGTCCACCGCGATAGAGGGGAGGATGCCGCTGAACTCCTGCACCTGTCCCGATTCGAACTCCTGTGATTGCCCGGACTCCTGCGTCTCGATCTCCACCGACTCGCCGGTACTCGACCGCTCGACAGACCGCGACTGCGCCTGCTCTGTCGCCTGGCGCTGCGCCTGCTCCGTCGCGTAGTTCTGCTGCGGCCCCTCGAGGCCGAATTCGGTGGTGGGATCGATGCCGGGGAGCACGGCACCGATCCTGACCGGACAGCCGACGGAGTATCCGGTCTTGAGCACACCCTCGGCCTGCCCGTCGAGCCGTCCGTACGCGACTGTGGAGACCAACGCTTCACGGCTGGTCGGAATGCTGCTCAATGGTGCGATTCGAGTGATGACTTCATCGTGTGTGCCGACAGTGAAACTGCCTATAGCCGACTCGAAAGTCTTCTCGTGCGGTGGCAGATTGACGGAATCGGCGTGCGCGGTCGGCTGCGACAGAACGGCCAGCGTTGAGGCGGCGTAAATCACTCTCCGAATGATTCGCAACATGACCCCGGACTCTAGTGAATCCGACAGCGTTCCCCTGTTGTCACGCGGGCGCGTGTCCCGACTGATACGGCTTGTTGTTCACTCGTTCACCCGGCACCGCGAGTTGCCGAGGAGGTCGGGCTGCCACGCGCGTACTGGTGGGCGATGGCTGCCGGCTGGGTCGTGCTCGGGCTGATCGGTGACCTCGGGCCGCAATGGCTGATCATCGCCGCGACTGTGACCTTCGGTGCCGGGCATCCTTCGTGTCCTGCGGCATCGGTTCGGCGCGTGACGCAAGCCCGCTTCGGCGAACTCATCCACCCCAGCACCCGGCTCTCGCTGGTCGCGACGCTCGCAGCCGCCGACTGGGCGGAGTTCGCCTTCCTCGAGGACCGCCTGGGGTTGTCGGATTCGGCCCTGTCCAAGCAGCTCGCGACCCTGGAGGCGGCCGGTTACGTCACCACCGAACGTCGTCTGGACGGCAGTCGCCGCAAGGTCCGCGCTCACCTGACCGAGCGTGGGCGGCACGCCTTCACCGGCCATGTCGCTGCCCTGCGGGACATCGTCGACGCCGTGACATCGGTGAGCCCGGCAACACCGTCCTGATTCGGAAACCTTCGACGAGCCCGAGTTTCGCCGACCCGGACGTCGAGCGCCGTCGTCGGCGTCGCCTCCTGGGTGGCGCGTATACCGGCGGCGGCAGCGGAAGCTGACCAGCCCACACCGGAGTTCGGTGCCTTCCCTCGGCACGCTGATGGCCGTCGCGGGACTGATCCGGATTGCTCAGTCCAGGAGCTGTGGGTCCCGTCGGCAGTAGGTGATGAACGGGTCGATGACGATCACATCGGTGATGGTCAGCAGCTCGGCCGGCACCCGGCCCTCGAGGTGTGCGAACGTGGGACACAACACCACATCGACGGCGAGTTCGGTGGCGAGGAACTGCAGCCGGGTCAGCGGTGTCGCTGTGAGCACCAGGGTTCCGAGTAGCTGGTAGCCGAGATCGACCGCGGTGGTGCGGATCAGCGATTCGCACTGCGGTCGGCACGGACCGGCCAGGTCGGTACGCACGTAGCCGATGGCGGTCCTGACGGCCGTACGCCGACGCCGACGGGCGAACCCGATGTCTGCTGGGGCGCGGGTGAACCAGTGCGCACCGGCCGGGTCCGAGATCTGCTTGTCCATCGAATGTCCTGTCTACGGTCGGTGCCATGTCTGCACCTCACATTCCGCGGAGTGGAGCGTTTGACGGCCCAACCTCATCACAGTTACCGATGGGCAAATAGAGTAGAAAGTCCCTCTAAAAGGAGTAGGCGGGGCGCTGCGTCACCGTCGGGGCGAGTGGTGGTTCAGTGGCGTGGGTCGGTGATCCGGCGATAGTCGATCGGAGCGCTGCCGGTGCACCGGTGGAATGCCCGGCGAAAGGCGCTGGCTTCGGAGTAACCGAGGCGGGCGGCGAGATCAGCGATCGACTCGTCACCGTGCACCAACGCTTCGATGGCGCGGTCGCGAAGAATCTCCTCTCGGATTCCGCGCTGCGTCGTGCCTTCGACGCGCAGCAGCCGCCGCATGTGCGGTGCGCTGATCGACAAGCGGCGAGCGAGCTCGTCGGCGCCGAGCCATGGCTCCTGGGGCTGCTGGTGCGCGGCACATCGTCATGCGCGGCTACCGTCACGACGCGGAGCAGGCCACCGCCGCGGTCGACCCCGACGGCTGGCTGCGCACCGGCGACGTCGGCTCCATCGACGCCGACGGATACGTCCGTGTTCTCGACCGCATGTCGCCATCGAATATCGAAGGGGCAGTGCGCGTGTGCTGTCCGCTCGTGGCGACGGTGATCGCCATCGGAGATGACCGCAGCTATGTGACAGCGCTGTTGACCCTGGATCCCGATGCCTGTGCGGCCTTCGCGCAACGGCACGCGCTGCCCGACGCGACACCGGCCCATCCGGACGTCGTCGCGGCCGTCGAGGAAGGCATCGCGGCCGCGAACGAGCGGCTGTCGCGCGTGGAGCAGATCAAGAAACACACTGTGCTGCCGGTGATCTGGGAGCCGGGCGGTGACGAACTCACCCCGAAGATGTCGCTCGAGCGCAAAGTCATCACCCGGAAGTACGCGACCGAGATCGAGGCCATGTATTGCTGATCGGCGACCCGCAGGATGCGATCGTCGTCGCAGCACGGTGGTCTACCCGGTCTGTTGCGGGGGAGGAGTGAGATCGCGCGGCGGCCGACCAGGCGGGCGCATCGTGATGCCCGGCCAGGAAATGCCGCGAACTCCATCGGGGCCGCGTGCGACGCGGATTCCTTCGGCGGTGATCCGAGGGCGGTAGATGGTCGCGCGGTGACCGAATGCCGGGTCGAGATCGATGGAGTTGAACAGCCCCATCCTCGTCAACCACAGCGACGCACGAACTACTTCGTCCTCGGTGAGTGATTCTCCCGGCCAACAGACCGACGCCCCGACGGCGAAGGCGCCCAGGACCGGCACCGGGTTGTCGAGGACATCTTCGTTGTGTGCCCATTTCAGCACCGCCTCACGCACCGCCCATTGCCGGTCGGAGTAGCCCGGTGTCGTGCGCGCAGCACTGTCCATCCGCAGCATGGCAGGCTTTTCCATCAGGTCACTCCTCATTTCCGAACCGAGCGGCTCGTGACACCACGGCCCATCGCTGAGCCGACGGGCCCGGCCGGTCCACCCGGCCGGGCCCGAAAACACGAGCTGTCAGTCCTGCTCGGCGGCGCGCTGACGCGCTTCGTTGGCCGATGCCTCGAGCCGTGCCTTCTCGGCTTCGGCTTCCTTCTCCGCGACCTCGCGCTGAGACTCGGCCTTGTCCTGCTGTGCACGGCCTTCGCGCAGCAAGGAGTCGTTGCCCACCACGGCACCCGCGACTTCCTTGGCTTTGCCCTTCACGCCCTCGACGACGCCCTTGACTCCGGCCTCTACTCCACTGTCGTTCTCAGACACGACTGTCCCTTCGATAGCCCAACGTTTCCCCGTGTGACGCGAGCGGAACCCGGGGTGCGACAGCTCCACGGCTGCCGTTTACAAGATAAACATATCGCAGTTTATCTTGTAAACAGCTGTGACAATGAATGCATGACGGGGTGCGTTGAAACCAGCCGGAACATCCCGGTATCCTGGGGTTATGGCGGCGCGCTGGAACCGGGGCCCGAAGATTTTGACAGGAGCTCAGCCCTGAGCGAGGACACGATCGACTCGGGCGCCGAGCTGCGCGACAACGGTTCACGGGACGGGGAAGCTCGGCGCCCCCCACGGCTGGACCGGGTCCTGATCCTGGAATCAGCGATCGCGCTGATCGATGAGGAAGGCCTGGGGCATCTCACGATGCGCCGTCTGGGCTCGTGGCTGGGCGTCGAAGCCATGGCCCTGTACCGCTACGTTTCCGGGCGTGACGACCTGCTGGCCGGTGTGGTCGATCACCTCGTCGACCAGCTCTACGACCAGAACCTGATGGAGCCCGACGAGGAGGGCGGCAGCTGGCAGGGGTACCTGCAGCGCCTCGCGCACGGCGTGCGCCGCGTCGCGATCGAGCACCCCGAGGTCTTCCCGTTGATGGCATCGAGTCCACCGCAGGCGCCCTGGCTGTGCCCGCCGCTGCGCAGCCTGAACTGGATGGAATCCTTCCTCGAAACCATGCTTTACTATGGCTTCGACGACCGTCAGGCAGTCCAGGTCTATCGGTCTTTCGCGACGTTCCTGCTCGGCCACCTCCTCCTCGAGGTGGCAACCAGGGGCGTCGAGCTGAGCCCGATCAGCACCGCCGAGCCCGGACAGCACGAATCATCGGAGCTGTCCGACTACCCCCACGTGTATCGCCTGCAGAGCCACCTGGCAGCCAACCGCTCGGCCGATGAGTTCGAAGAATCCCTCGAGGCGCTACTGGACCGCCTCGAAGCGATGCGCCGCGCACGACAATGCCACTGAGCGGTGGCTGGATGTTGTCGTGCCCTGCAGAGCGTGGCGAGCGATAGGCCGACCTGACGGGGCATCGACTGTGACATCGAGGAGCGGTGTGTCCTCGCGGTCGGGTGTCGTCACCGGCGGGTGGCGTGGGCGGCGTTGGTCCGCTCGCGAAGGATTTCGGCGAGGCGGTCGGCTTGCTCGTCGACGGCCTGAGGCCCGTTGCCGGTGAGCAGGATGTGGTCCTCGTCCCAGACCGTCTTGGGTGCGGAGGGGTTCAGGGTCAGGCTGACGTCGTAGCCGGCGTCCTTCAGGGCGACGTCGACGTAGTAGGTCAGACGGGTGCGTTCGCCGGGCACCTTCGGGTACTGGGTGGCGAGCATCATCCTCTCGCCGTACTTGGGGACGGTGGTGATGTGTGCGCCCTTGAAGGCGTGGTCGGGGTTGATGGTGGCCTTGCCGTCGGCGTCGACGCGGTATTTCGCGGAGGTGAGGGCGATGGGGGCGTGGCAGATCAGGGAGATAGGGACATTTTCCTCGCGCAGGGTGTTGAGCAGTTCGCCCATCCAGGGGTTGTCGTGGAAGTCGACCATGGGGGCGTGGCCGCCGGGCATATGGACGAAGTCCACGTCGGACAGCGTGAAGGTGTCGGCGGGGTCGCGGTGGCGTTCGATGAGCTGGGGGAGGGAGAGGTACTCGCGCGGGGGCAGGGCGTCGAAGCCTGCGACGACCTCGTCGCGGATGGCGACGGCTTCTTCGTCGGTCTTGGGCAGTGGCTGCGAGACGGGCAGACGGCCGAGCAGCCGGTGGGCGAGGGCGAGCTCGTCGTTGCGGCGCTCGAGGAGGCCGGGGTTCTTCTCGCGCAGTTGCTGGGGGCTGAGGTGTTTGACCTTGCTCTGCAAGGTGATACGTGCGGTGGCGAGGCCGAGGCCGGCGGCGGCTTGGAAGTTGAGGGCCATGCCGTTGATGTCGAGCTGTGGCGGCCGGCCGTCGGGGGTGGCGAGGATGAAGTCGTGGGTCTTGTCGAACGCGGCCATGACGGCGGCGAGCTCGACGAGGAAGAAACCGGTGGAGATCTCGGTGTTGGCGGGTTGGCTCAGCGGGAGCAAGCGAGCCGAGGACAACACGATCAGGGCCTTGGGACGGGTGGTGGACTCGGACATGATGTTTGCTTCTTTCGGAGTGTGCCGGCCGGAGCCAGAGGCGGGGTCAAGCCGGGACGCCGGTGGAGCGCTTGATGAGCGCGTCGAAGGCGCGGTCGGGCAGGATCTTGCTGAGGAAGACCAGGGGGCCGGCGCCGAAGCCGACGCGGTAGCGCGTGCGCGGACGGCGCACGGTCGCCGCCTTGGTCACGGCCTTGCCGATGACTGACGGCGGCGAGGTCATGCGGGCGTCGGGCTGTGAGCTCTGATCCAGCGATACCGCCATCGCGGCGGCTTGCTCGGCGTAGGGGCCGTGGCCGGAGGTGGTGCGCAGCTTGTCGGCTGCGATCAGTCCCCAGCCGGTGCGGATGGAGCCGGGTTCGATCACGACGACGTCGATACCGAACCGCTTCACTTCCAGGCGCAGCGCGTCACTGAGGCCCTCGACGGCGTACTTGCTGGCGTGGTACCAGGCGCCCATCGGGGTGGCGAAGCGCCCGCCCATCGAGCTGATGTTCACGATGGTGCCGGATCGCTGGGCGCGCATGTGGGGCAGGACGAGCTGGGTCATGCGGGCCAGGCCGAACACGTTCACGTCGAGCTGGGCGCGGGCCTCGTCGAGGGGAACGTCCTCCAGGGCGCCGTAGGAGCCGTAGCCGGCGTTGTTGACGAGCACATCGATGCGTCCTTCCGCTCCGATGATCTCGGCGACCGCCTTCTCGGCCGAGGCCTCGTCGGTGACGTCGAGAGAGAGCGTGCGCACACCCGAGGAGGCCAGGTCTTTCATCTGTTCGGTGCGCCGCGCCGCGCCGTAGACGGTGAAACCGGCCTGCTGGAGCCGGCGCGCGGTGTCCTCGCCGATGCCGGAGGAGGCGCCGGTGACCAGGGCTACCTTGTTCGTCATTTCGATTCCTTCCCTTCGAGGTGTCGGGCCGGTCGCGACCCCTTCGCGCTGATGCGGCTGAGAGGCCGAGCCACCTGCCTCGCATAACGTACCTGCGGTCTCTTCGAGCGTATAGGACCATCGGTCTGATCGCAATAGACCCCCGGTCTGTAACATGAGGTGTATGACGACGTTCCAGCGCGCCCGCAGCGAAGAGCAGCGCGAAACCCGCCGACTGAGCATCCTGGCGACCGCGGCGTCGATGCTCAGCGAGATGCCGGTATCGGCCCTCAGCCTCAACGAGCTCAGCCGCCGCGTCGGGCTGGCGAAGTCGAATGTCCTGCGCTACTTCGAATCACGCGAAGCAGTCCTGCTCGAACTCCTCGCGAGCATGGCGCGCGACTTCCTGACCGAGGTCGTCGACCAACTGCCCGCCCACATCGACGGGGCCGCCCCCGCCCCCGCCAGAATCAAGTCGACCGCCTCTATCCTGGCCGCCTCGTTCGCCTCCCACGAGATGCTCTGCGAACTGCTCAGCGTCCAGGCCGGCATCCTCGACCACAACATCTCCACCGAGGTCGCCACGCACTACAAGCGCGGAACACAGAGCGCCCTGTCCGGCCTGGCTGCGCTCTTCCGCAACGTCCTGCCCGAACTCGACGACCAGCAGGCCGCCGAAGCCGCCAACATGACGATCGTCCTCGCCGGCTCGCTGTGGACACACACCCACCCGGGGCCGGCCGTGCGCGCGGTCTACGAGGCCGACCCGGATCTGGCTTTCCTGCCGACCTTCACCGTGGCACTCGATCGCGCCCTCACGCTCCTGCTGACCGGCCTGCTCTCCGACCCCGCCCGGTAGATCACCACTGCCGACGAAGCCGGGCCCCGAGGCGTGGCGGTACCGACCGTGGCCAGGTGCGCGCGAGTAGGGACGCCGGATCCGACGACACCGCGTGTCTCCGTGGGGAACTCGCGGTGGGGACGGCACCGCGGATGGGGGATCGACCAGGTGACCATAGGGTGGATGCTCCAACCCTGGGGTGGGTTTCGGGCATTCGGCTGCTGCGGGATCGTTTATGGCACACCGGACACGGTGTCGGAGAGGATCGATCGAGAGTATTGGTCCCTCGGTTCGAGATCAGGGGCAACACGATGTTCGTAGGGCGAGTTCAGTTGCGTGCCAACGCGGTAGCGGTCAGCCTGGCTCTCGCGGTTCTCGGAGCTGCAGTCGCGGGCTGCGACCCGACAACCGAGCCCCGTAGTGTCGACGTCACCCCGACCCGCACCGCCGGAGCAGCCGAGATCAGCGCCGACGAAGCGTCGTTCCTCGAGGAGATCAGGATCAACGACGCGGGCCTGCCGGGGAAGTCGGCGAAGGAGATGGTCGCCGCGGGTCACGCGACGTGTGAACACCTGCGTGGCGGCGTGTCCGTTCTGGACGAGACTTCCGCGGTCGAGCAGACCTACCAGTTCGATCAGGGCCCGCTGTTCGTCAGCGCCGCGACCACGAATCTGTGCCCGGACTTCGTCTCGTGACCGTGTGCGCACCGCCGGCCTGCCCGGTCCACTGAATTCATCGACTCGAAACACCGCGGGTTGTTCGGGGAAACAGCGCTTCTCGATGCTGTGCCGGAATCCCGTTGGATAAGAGGTACGAATGTGAATTCGGGAGATACCGCGTGGGTGCTGGCCAGCGCCGCGCTGGTCATGTTGATGACACCGGGCCTGGCGTTCTTCTACGGCGGCATGGTGGGCGTCAAGAGTGTGCTCAACATGCTGATGATGAACTTCATCTGTCTGGGTGTGGTGTCGACGCTATGGCTGCTCTACGGCTACAGCGAAACATTCGGCGACGACGCCTATTACGGGCTCGTGGGCGACATGTCACATGCACTGCTGCGAGCGACCCAGGGGACGTTGTCCGGGCCTGTGGGTCACCAGATCCCGACGATGGCGTTCGTGATGTTCCAGTTGATGTTCGCGGTCATCACCACGGCGCTGATCACCGGTGCGATCGCCGGTCGAACCCGCTTCTGGTCGTGGATACTGTTCGTCGTCCTGTGGGTCACAGTCGTGTATTTCCCGGTAGCGCACTGGGTTTTCCATCTGGACGGCTTCACCGATACCGACCCCTCGGGCGCATCCTCGGATGTCGGCGGTTGGATCGCGAACCGACTCGGAGCGTTCGATTTCGCGGGCGGCACCGCGGTGCACATCAACGCGGGCTCGGCGGCGCTCGCGTTGACCCTGGTGATCGGCAAACGGTACGGCTGGCCGCGCAATATCTCGCGTCCGCACAATGTGCCCTTCACGCTGCTGGGCGCATCGCTGCTGTGGTTCGGCTGGTATGGGTTCAATGCCGGATCGGCTTTGGCCGCAGGCGATCTGGCTGCCCTGGCATTCACCAACACCACCATCGCGACGGGCGTCGCGTCGTTCGCATGGATCGTCGTCGAACAACTCCGTGACGGGAAACCGACCACCATCGGCGCTTCCTCGGGCGCGGTCGCCGGTCTGGTCGCCATCACCCCGGCGTGCGGTTTCGTCGGAGCTGTCGGCGCCTTGTGTATCGGCATCGCGGCGGGCGTCTGCTGCGCGCTCGCCGTCAGCCTGAAATACACCTTCGGCTACGACGATTCCCTCGACGTGGTCGGAGTTCACCTGGTCGGCGGGTTGGTCGGCACCCTGTTGGTCGGTCTGTTCGCCGATGCTTCGGTCAACCCCGCGGGAGGCAACGGCCTTCTCTACGACGGCGGCTTCACCCAGCTGCAGCGCCAAGCCATCGCATCGGTGGCCGTCATGGGCTACTCCTTCTTGGCGACGCTCCTGCTGGCGTGGATTGTCGACAGGCTCGTCGGCCTGCGGGTCGACCCCGAATCAGAGGCCGACGGCATCGACGAATCCGAACATGCCGAATCCGCCTACAGCCTGAACATCCCGCCCGGCACCCTGGCTCCTGTTCCTGTACAGCCTCGGATATTGCCCCGGCCCCAAGGCCTCCCCGCCCCGCTTCGCGGTCCGACGACCACTTCTGGTGATCGCAGGTTGAGGTGAGCGCCTCGGTAGGAGAGTGCGTTGATGTCACCGGCCGGTTCAGTGCTCGGTCCGGGCGATTGCCAAGAGGTGTGCGCTTGCGTTGCTCAGCAGGGGGTCCTGCTCCAGACGGGTAGCGGCTGATAGCGGCCGCGATCAGGATGCCTCCGGGACGAAGTACGCGGACGGCCTCATGCAAAACTGTTGTCCGGTCCTCGGATTCGGTGCGGTGGTACAGCGGTCCGAGCAGCAAGACGGTGTCGAAGCAGGCGGCCGTGAGGGGACCTGGACAGGCGATCGTCCTCCGAGGCGCCGGAGTAGTGCTGTGCGAGATCAGAAGTCATGCCGAATACTCGGCCGGCGCAGTACACGGCGGCAACGGGTTATCGGCTCGTGGCCGCTCCGCGTCATCGCACAATTCGGCATGAGGGTACGTTCGGCTGCGGTCGGCAGCCTGCCCTTGCCACGCGATCGGTCTGAGCCCGGGGCAAGCGGGACGTAGGCTTTCAGGATGCGGATCGGTGAGCTGTCCACACGCACGGGCGTGAGTCCGCGCTCGTTGCGGTACTACGAGGAGCAGGGTTTGCTGACCAGCTCCCGCTCCGATGCCGGGCAGCGTCACTATGCCGATGCCGAGGTCGAGCGCGTATCGCTCATCCAACAGCTGTTCGGCGCGGGAATGTCGAGCCGGGTGATCGCGACCGTGCTGCCGTGCGTGGAAACCCCCAGCGACCCGGAGGTCGTCGAGCAGGCGTTCGAGACGATGACGCGTGAGCGCGACCGGATCGACGCCGATATCGCGCACCTGATCGAGACCCGCGATGCGCTCGACGTGCTGATCAGGATAAACGCCCGGCACCAGGAGCTGACCGGCACCGCGGAGCCGGCGGCCCGGTCGGCCTGATGCTGTGACCTGCCTCTCAACCGGTTGCCCCTTACATTGATGTGAGGGGTGAGGATTGCTGCAGCGCCCGGAACCACCGGGCCGGTCGCACGAGAGGCAGCAGAAAATGGGGCAGGCATGGGGTTTCAGCAGGTATGGCGGACCCGAGGTGCAGGAGTTCTTCGATCGTCGCGATCCCGTTCCCGGTCGCGGCGAGGTGCTGATCCGGGTCGACGTCGCCGGCGTGAACCCCCTCGATCACGCGCTGCGGTCGGGTCTGGTCCCCGGGCTCGACGGCGGCCGCCCGTTTCCACGCGTGCTGGGCATGGAGGCAGCGGGAACCGTCCTCGCCCTGGGTGCGGAGGTCGACGGGCTCGAGGTGGGTGACGCGGTCTTCGGCCTCGCACTCACCGGTGGTGGCACCTACGCCGAGACGACCGTGCTGTCCGCACCGAACACCGCGCGCATCCCGGCCGGTCTGTCCGCGACGGTGGCGGCAACGCTGCCGGTGGCAGGGACGACCGCGGTGGATGCGCTCGACCAACTCGGCCTGCCTGCCGGCGCGACAATCCTGGTCAACGGGGTCGGGGGTGGAGTCGGCCTCGCCGTCGCCCGGCTGGCTCTCGCACGCGAGCTGCGTGTGATCGGCACCGGGAGCGCCGCCAAACGCGAGCACTCCGACGCCATCGGGGTGCAGTTCATCGACTACACCGCCGGAGACGTCGCCGCCGCGGCCCGCGATCTCGCTCCGGACGGCGTGGACGCCATCGTTGACCTGGTCGGCGGCGCCGCACTGCGGACGGTCGTTCCACTGGCTCGGGACTCCCGCAACGTCATCGCCGTAGGCGATACGTCCGTGCCCGATCTCGGCGGGCGTTTCATCGAACGCCGCCTCGACCGCGAGAACCTGGAGCGATCGGCCCGGCTGGCCCTCGACGGAATCCTCGCACCCGTGATCACCGCAGTCCATCCGCTCTCCGACGCCCCAGCTGCCCTCGCCACCGTCGAAAACGGCCACACCTCGGGCAAGGTCGTCATCAAGGTGACCTGAGCAGCGCCCGGTCGGCCGACGTCAAGAGCGGACCGCACCGGCCACGCCCGCTCGACAACAAACTCGGCACCGCCACCGCTGGGCGTCTTGGACGAAGTGAATGACCGCTTGAAGACTAAAATCGGATTCATGAAAGACCGAGTCGTGGCCTTGATCGGGGGCTTCATCGGCGCAATGCTGTCGAGCCCGTTCGCCGTGTACTACGGCTTCGGGACCCCTGCACTCGCCACCGCCATTGTCGGCGTGGGGGTCTTGCTGGCTGGAGGCATAATGTTCGGCGGCCTCTGCGCTGCACTGGCATGGGCCGTCAGGTCTGATCGGCGTAACGGTGGTTACCGCTGTCGCGGTGAGAGCCGAGGATAATTTTTCGAAGCCAGGTCCCGCGGCGGTGCGGCCGGCAGCCGTAGAGGGCGCGGCAACCGGCAGCGGCGGACGTTGCGTGCCGCAACAGCTCTGGTCCGCCAGCGGACTGCAGCGGCCGCTTCGCTCTGCGCTCACAGCGGCATGTGCTGATATCTGGGGGCTGTCAGTTCTCGACTCCGTAGCTCGTGAACGCGTAGATCCCAGGGAAGCGCTCCTCGACCATCGCCGCCACTCGGGCGCCCTCCTGTTCCCAGCCGTGTTCCACGTCGGCTCGGACTTCTTCAGGCATGCCGGCATAGGCATACGAGGAGTACAGCAGGATTCCCAGCGACCTGGCCTCCTCCTCGTCGTAACCGTAGTTCGACGGTTCGACCGGAAACCCCTCACCGTCGGTCATTCTCGAGCCCAGACAAGCAGCTCGAACGCGCTCGAGCACCTGCTCCTGCTCCTGCTCCGACAAATCCGCGCCGTCCTTCCTGGAAACGAAAAGCGCTGGACCATAAGCCGACATGGATACCTCCTGATCATCGAGCCCGCATTGAATCAGAGAGGGACCGACCGAGCCTTCCTCAGCACAGCCCTGCACTCATCTCGGCAGATGCGGACGTTTGTGACCGCGTGCCCAGCGGCATGACACCGGGCTCGACTGCGGAAATCGTGTGTGGAGCGGGGGCCGGTACATCCTGAGTGGGGGTGCTGCGATTCGCTCGGCAACCGCCTCAGTGGGGCGATCCTGTTACCTTTTGCGGACCGCACTCGTCATAGAAGCGACGACCGATTACGGACGGTCTCGCATCTACGACCGAAGTGGAGCAGCCTATGCTGACCAACATCATGTACGTGACGATCTACGTCACCGATCAAGACCGCGCGCTGGAGTTCTACACCGATGGCCTCGGCTTGGACAAGAGGATCGACTTCACTGGGCCCGATGGGCGTTTCCTCACCGTAGGAATCGCCGACAGCCCGGTGCAGATCATTCTGTGGCCGCAATCGGCGGACGGGCCGGTGGTCGGAACCCGAAACGGTGCGCCGGGCCCGCTGATTCTCGAATCCAATGATCTGCGAAAGGATTTCGAGGTGTTCCGCAGTCGCGGAGTGACTTTCGTGGAATCCGAGCCCGAGGATTATCCGTTCGGGATCCGGGTCGAGGCGACAGACCCAGACGGCAATCGGATCTCGCTGCGAGAGCAGCGTACGCCGTGACCGACCACCCATTCGGCCTGGTGGCCGAGACGTTCGAGGCCCAGCGCGATCGGCTGCGCACCGTCGCGTATCGCGTGCTGGGCTCGCACGCCGATGCCGAGGACGTGGTCCAGGAAGCTTGGCTGCGCTTGATCCGTCTGGACATAGCGACGATCGACAACCTGGCGGGCTGGCTGACCACCGTGGTCGGCCGAATCAGCCTGGATCTGCTGCGCTCCCGCCAAGCCCGCCCCGAAACCGGATATGGGCAGGAGTTTCCGGGGTTCGTGGTGACGCCTGACGACGGACCCACACCGGATGAGCAAGTCGCGCTGGCGGATTCGGTAGGGCTCGCCCTGCTCGTCGTGCTCGATACGCTCACCCCGAGCGAGCGCCTGGCGTTGGTCCTGCACGATATGTTCGCGGTCTCGTTCTCCGAAATCGGGCAGATCCTGGGAAAATCCGCCGATGCCAGCAAAATGATCGCCAGTCGCGCCCGCCGCAAGGTTCAAGCCACGGAACGTCGAGCGGGGCCAGGGCGTGAGCACCAAGAGGTCGTCCAAGCCTTCCGCGCCGCAGCCCTAGCCGGTGACTTCGAAGCGCTCCTGCGCGTCCTCGACCCGCAAGTGAAGTTGACTGTCGACACTTCCGACGGTGTGGTCGTCACTCTGGGCGCGACCGCGGTTGCCTCCGGCGCTCGCATGTTCTCCGGCGAGGTCGCTCGACAACGGCCCGTGCTGGTCAACGGTATCCCTGGCCACATGTCCTGGCGTCCTGACGGAACCCCGCTCTCGGTCATCGCCTTCACCGTCACCGATGGCCGGATCGCCGCGCTTCACATCGTGATCGACCCGGCCAAACTTGCCTCGATCCGGTTGCCCGAACCGGCCTGAACCAGTGCCGTCAGAGTTTGGCCCGGCCCGCGCATGCGAGTGCCCCTTACGCGGGCCGGAACAGCAGCACTGTCTTCGGCAATTGAGTACGTTCGACGGGTGGTGGTGCGGCCTTCGGGCTCGCGCGGGTCGCGGGAGAAGAGGATGTTTAGTGGCAGTGTCGATGCACCGGATCTAGCCCGAGCTACGGGGCTACCGCCCGTCGAGGTCAACAGGCCGTTGATGGCCGCACTCGAGCTCAATTCCGTCCCGATCCCGCACGGTGCTGTCGACCATCACACCGACCATGATGCCGTTCTCGAGCCACGACACCTCGAATGGCGGATCATCATTCGCCTGCTCGAAGGAGACATGGTCGTCGGATTCGATGATGAAGACATCTCCCGGTCGCATCCAGTAATCCCGGCCCCACGGTTCGAGCCAGACCGTGAGTATTTTCTCTGCGAAAGGGTTCGACAGCATTAGCTTGGGCACCGCGGCAGACTATGCGATTTGCCTGTGAGAAGGCGGGTCTGACGGACACTCGACCACGCGCGACACTGGCCGGTTCGGTCAGTGCGGTATGCGGCAGAAGCGGACATTCAGCTGACGGCTTCACGTTCTGCCAGGAATCGATCGAGCAGGTCGAACAGAACCTCGAGGGTGTAAATTTCCTGCTCGGGACTGAGATCTGTGACGAAGTCCCACTCAGGCAGCGCGATCTGCTTGACCAGACCGGGCCAGTCGAAGCTGCTGTGGCGGCGAAGGGGCCGGTTTGGGTCGATCGGCTTCAGCTCCATGTCTTGTGCTCGCCGGGCGAAATGAGTATCGAGACCCATGGCTTTCTCCATCCGACGAGTCCATCATGCCGACCGCAATCATGAGTACATGAGAGTCCACGAAGGCCAGTCGAACCCGGACGAAACGCACTGAAATCGGCATGAGCGGACGCGGTCCGACGGTGTCCTGTCGGAGCGTCGTCCTCTCGACACGTCGTGTGACACCTACGGGTTTGCCGACGAGGTGATCGGAGGTCCGGCCGGGGCTCCGGAGTTCGGCACCCCTGCGTAGTCGGGCAGTTCGACGCCGTTGATCGCACGCTCGATCAGTTCGGTGAACCATTCACTGTCGAAATCGAGGCTCGGCTCGGGGTCCGGACCCGGCAGGTCGCGGCTGCGCGCGTGCAACCGGCCGATCTCCTGGTTGGCCTCGACGCACGCGCGCATCCGTCTCTCGTAGCCGGCGAACCCGGCCTCGGGCTCCCACCCGGCGGCGGCCAGCTCTCCAGCCAGGACGTAAGCGCCGACCAGGGCCAGCCCGGTGCCCGCCCCGGACATCGGCGAGGAGCTGAACGCCGCGTCCCCGAGCAGCGCCACTCGCCCGCTCGACCATTGGTCCATCACCACCTGAGCGACCTGATCGAGGTAGAAGTCCGGGGTGTCGTCCAAGTGCGCGAGGATGTCCGGGGTCAACCAGCCCAGGTCGGCCGTGCGCTCGCGCAGCAGGCGCTTCTGGGCCGCGACGTCGCGGTAGTCGATGTCGAAGTCGTGCGAAGGGAAGGCGAACATGGCCATCGCCCGGGTGGCGTCCCGGATGGGTCGCAGCCCGGCCGAGCGACCGGACTCCTGAAAGTCGATCAGCCATCGGTCCAGCCCGAATTCGTTGGGCACACTGTAGAAGGCCAGCATGTGCCCGAGGTGGCGGACGAACCGCTCGTGCGGCCCGAAGACCATCGCTCGTAGCGGCGAATGCAGTCCGTCCGCCCCGACAACCAGGTCGAAGCGCCGCCGGTCGCCGCCCTCGAAGGCCACGTCGGCACCGTCCGCGTCCTGGGTGAGTTCAGCGATGCGGTCGCCGAAGATGTACTCGACACTGTCGCGGGTGTCGTCGTAGAGCACCTGGGCCAGGTCCCCGCGCAGGATCTCGATCTCGGCGATGTACCCGTCGCCACCGTGGTCGTCGGCGCGGTAGGTCTCCAGCACGTTCCCGTCCACGTCCACGGTGTAGGCACCCGCGGTCTCGGTGCGCGCCGCGCGTACCGACGCGTCCAGCCCCATGCGCCGGATGACCTCCTTGGCCACCCCGCGCGCGTCTACCGCCTGCCCACCCGGACGCAACGCGGGCGCTCGCTCCACCACAGTCACTTCGGCCCCCCACCGGCTCAACCAGTGGGCCAGCGCGGGCCCCGCGATGCTCGCCCCCGCTACCAGCACCCTGGGACCGCTCGCCTGGGCGCCCTGCTCACCGGTCCGGATCGTGTGCCCCTGTCCGGAGTCGTCGACGCCCATCACTGCCTCCTGTATCTCCTCCCGCACGGGAACGGTCCCGGTACGGGTCCACCGCTGTCGGTGTGTCCAGCTGTATCGACGACGGATCCGCACAGAATTCATCGGTGCGGCCGAAAAAACATGTCCCCCATCTCGCAACACGCCGAAATCGGCATTATTCAGCAGGCCGTCGAGTCGATAAATGTTGTGACAGCGAGGATCGCGATGGCGACTCCGGGTGTGTACCGGGCTAGTCGGTCGAGTGTCGAGATATGTTGCGATTCAAGGGGTTCGGTGTCGGGGCTCATCGTCTGGAGGTGGAGTCGTCGTCGGTTCGGCCCGGGGTGGCGGCCAGGCTCGCGAGGAGTTTGAGTCCGTCGGCGGCGGGGGTGTCGGCGGGGGCGGTGTAGACGAGCAGGGTCAGGCCGGGGTGGGCGGGAAATTCCATCGCCTCGAATTCGAGGTCGAGGCGGCCGACGGTGGGATGGTGCAGCGATTTGCGGCCGGTGCGGTGGAAGCGCACGTTGTGGGCGGCCCAGCGGGTACGGAATTCCTCACTGCGGGTGGACAATTCGCCGATGAGCTCGATGAGGTGCTTGTCGTGGGGATTGCGGCCCGCCTCGGAGCGGAGCATCGCGGCGATGTCATCGGCGGCGCGTTCCCAATCCACGAAGAAGCCCTGGGAGGCCGGGTCCAAGTAGACGAACCGGGCGGTGTTGGCCGGTCGGCGGTCCTCGGCGAGCAGCGGTGCGTAGAGCGCTCTTGCCAAGGCATTGGCGGCGAGCATGTCGTGGCGTGCGTTGCGCACCCAGGCTGGGGCGTCGGTGATGGCGTCGAGCATCCGCTGGATGGACGCGGTGACGCCGGCGGTGGGCTTGGCCCGGCGCTGTCTGGCCGGCGCCGGGGCTGCCGCGTGGGCGAGGTCGAACAGGTGGGCGCGTTCGGCGTCGTCGAGTTGCAGGGCGCGCGCGATGCTGTCCAGCACACTGCCGGAGGCTCCCGCGAGGTTGCCACGCTCCATGCGTACGTAGTAATCGATGCTCACCCCGGCCAACAGGGCCACTTCCTCGCGACGTAATCCGGGTACTCGCCGGTTGCCACCGAAGGCGGGTAGCCCGGCCTGCTCGGGCGACAGGCGGGCACGGCGAGAAGTCAGGAATTCGCGGACCTGCGCGTGATGGTCGTCCATGTTCTCCACGGTAAATGCGTTGCGGCGCTCGATGGGGGTACTGCGGTTACCTGGAAGCGCCGTCACTGTCGCGTTCGCGTGAACCGGCGTGTACTCGATTCCATGACGTCACCACCGAGGATCCGCCAGGGCAGGCCGCGGCCTGGCGAACCGGTAGACGCTCGCCCTGCGGGTAGTAACTGAGAGATAGCAACCGAGGACAGAAAGGCTCGTGCCGATGGAGAAATCGAGGAAGCAGCCGTCAGGGAAGGGTCCAGCACGCCCCGAACTGAGCCCCCGCGACCGCAGCCTGATCACCTGCGCCGCCCTCGTCGCCGGTGGTAACACCGCCAAGGACCTCTTCGACTCGAAGGAGGACAAAACATGAGCGACTGGACCGGATCCGACCTCGAAGCCATCGGTGGTGCCACCGAACTGCACGTAGCTTCGCGCCGCCGCGACGACACCTTGCGCTCCTACGTGACGATCTGGGGTGTGCGGGTCGGTGACGACCTCTATGTCCGCTCCGCCTACGGCGCTGACAACCCGTGGTTCCGCCGAGCCGAAAAGGCGGGTGCAGGGCGAGTTCGTGCCGACGGGGTCGAACGCGATGTCACCTTCACCCCGCTGGACCCCACAGCCGGTGCCCACTCCCGGATCGACGCCGCCTATCACGACAAGTACGGCCTCTACGGGCCGCGGATCGTCGGCTCCGTCGTCGGCGAGCACGCCACCCGAGTCACCCTGCGGCTCGATCCGCAGAACCGGACACAACCCTGACCAGAACTGAGGATTCTCATGCGAGCGACCTACATGTACGCCCCCGGCGACGTCCGCGTCATCGACGTCCCCGACCCGGTCGTCATCGACTCCACCGACGCGGTGGTGCGGATCGTGCGCAGCTGCATCTGCGGCTCGGACCTGCACCCCTATCACTCCATGGCCGCCAGCGACCGGGGCAGCCCGATGGGGCACGAAGCTGTCGGTGTCGTGGAGGACATCGGCGCCGACGTCACCACGGTGCGCAAGGGCGACCTGGTGATCACGCCGTTCGCCTGGTCCGACGGCACCTGCGACTTCTGCCGCGAAGGACTGCAGACCTCGTGCCGCCACGGTGGCTTCTGGGGCGGCGGCCCGGTGGGTGGACTCCAAGCCGAAGCCGTGCGTGTGCCGTGGGCTGATGGCACGCTGGTCGCGGTTCCGGTCGAGGAGGACTCCGCGCTGATCCCGTCGCTGCTGACGCTGTCCGATGTCTACGGCACCGGTCACCACGCCGCGGTGAAGGCTCGGGTCGACCAGGGCACGACCGTCACGGTGATCGGCGACGGCGCGGTCGGGCTAATGGCCGTGCTCTCGGCCCGGCAGCTCGGTGCGCAGCGGATCATCCTGATGGGTCGCCACAAGCAGCGCACCGATCTCGGTCGGGAGTTCGGTGCGACAGAGGTGGTGGCCGAACGTGGTGCGGAGGGTATCGCGGCGGTGCGTGAGCTGACCGGCGGCGACGGCACCCACGTCGTCATCGAAGCCGTCGGCCACATGCCCGCCTACGAGCAGGCCATCGGTGTCGTGCGACCCGGCGGTGTGATCAGTCGCGTCGGTGTTCCCCAATATGCCGACGCACCAGTCGGTTTCGGCACGCTGTTCGGCCCGAACATCACCCTCACCGGCGGTCCCGCCCCGGCCCGCGCCTACATCGACACGCTGCTGCCGGGTGTGCTCGACGGCACGGTCGAACCCGGCAAGGTCTTCGACCGCGAAATCGGTCTGGACGAGGTCGCCGACGGCTACCACGCCATGGACGACCGCGAAGCCCTCAAGGTCCTGCTCCGCCCCTGACCACGCCCGCACGACAGAGCCGGTCAGATCGGTCAGGCCATCGCCCGCCGTGTCAACACCGACAGCGGATCGCGACGACTCAGAACGCTTGCGGGCCGATCCGTTCCACCGCGACGAACACCGCCACTGCCAGCAGCACTATGGTTATCGCGACGTTCGACCATTCGCCGCGGCGCCCGTGTGTGATGGCCGCGCCGGCCATGATCGCCGCGAGGCCGATGGCGGCCGCGGGCACCAGCCAGGTGGCGATGTCGAACACGCCGGGCAGGATCAGGCCGAGTGCACCGGCGACTTCGGCCGCGCCGATGAACTTGATCAGGCCTTCCGGGAACGACTCGGCCCAGCCCATTTTCGGGTCGGCGACGAGCTGTTCTTTGGTTTTGGCGAGTTTCATCGAACCGGCCATGAGAAACATCGCGGCCAGCAGGCCGGAAACGATCCAGACGACGATATTCATGCCGCGACTCCGGTCTGCAAAGGCCAGCGGGGCGCCGACCCAAGCCTCGACCTGATCGAGTATCAGGTTCGCACTCTCATCGTACTGCGGTGCGGGACGGCAATCGATGGAGTTCTCGAAGGCGGCAGAATCACGGGCCGTGGACCGGGTTCGGCCGTGCTGCACGAGGCGACGACACGATGCGGGTCCAGGCGTTTTCTCTCGCCCGGGCCCGCATTTTCTTTTTGAGCTGAGCTATCAGGGAATTTCGCGGTATTGTTATTGCCGCAGCGGACTATGTTATCGCAGCCTCGCATTTAACTGATCGTTCAGGGTTTGGATACCTGCGGCCTTTGTCATACAGCAATGACATCGTCCGTATCGGGACTGACGCTGCATCAGCGGTTGGCCGAGGTCGCGACCGCGCACCCGCAGGTCCGCACCACGTTCTGGTCATTGTCGCAGTCGACGCTCACCTACGCCGATCTCCGCGAACGGTCCGTTGCCGCCGCTGCCGCGCTGGTCGCACGCGGTATCGGGCGCGGTGAGCCGGTTGGCCTGCTGTGCCCGAACGCGCCGGAGTTCCTCATCGGCCTGTTCGCGACCACGACCGCGGGCGGGGCGGCCACCCCGCTGCCGCTGCCCGCCGGTGCCCGCCAATTGGCTTCCTACCCAGCGCGTTTGGCAGGAATCGCCGCCGCTGCCGGGATGCGGACCATTCTGGTGTCGCCGCAGTTCGCCGCCATCGTCGAACCACTGCGGGCGGCTATCGGCGTCGAATTCCTCGATACCGCAACCCTGTTCGCCGAAACGACAGCAGCGGGGCTGCCCCGGGTCGATCCGGACGATGTCGCGGTTGTGCAGTTCACCTCGGGTAGCACCGCCGCACCGAAGGGCGTGCGTCTCACCCATCGGCAGGTGCTGGCCGGGCTGGCCGCCATCCGCACCGGGATCGACCTCGGCCCGGCTGACCAGGGCGGGTTCTGGCTGCCGTTGTTCCACGATATGGGCCTGATCGGCACGCTGTCGGCGATCCTGCGCGGTATCCCGTCGCATCTGTGGTCGCCGACGGCGTTCGTCAAGGACCCCGAGCGCTGGTTGCGTGAGTTCGCCGCCAGCGGGTCGACCATTTCCGCGATGCCGAACTTCGGCTACGAGGCCCTGCTGGCCGCCGTGGCGCCGGACCGCGCGGCCGACTACGACCTGCGCCACTGGCGGATCGCCTTCAATGGCGCGGAACCCATCGCCCACGACGTGGTGCGAGAGTTCTGCGCGCGCTTCCGACCGGCCGGATTCGACCCCGCGGCCATGCTGGCGGTCTACGGCATGGCCGAGGCCACCCTCGCGGTCACCTTCCCGCCGCTCGGCCGCGAACCGGTCTTCGACTGGGTCGACCGCGTGACGCTGTCGGATTCCGGTAGGGCACAGCGGGTTTCCCCCGAGGCCGAGGGAGCCCGGGCGGTCGCGGGCGTCGGCACGCCGGTCGCCGGCCTGCGGCTCCGTGTGGTCGACCCCGACTCACGTATGACCGTGCCGGACGGCGAGGTCGGCGAGATCCTCATTCGCGGCGAGTCGGTGACCGACGGCTACCTCACCGCCGACCTAGCGGCCGCTGCCGAGCTGTTCAGCGAGGGCTGGCTGCGGACCGGCGATCTGGGCTACCGGCGCGACGGCGAGCTGTATGTGACCGGCCGCAGCAAGGACATGATCACCGTGCGAGGGGTCAACTACTACGCGCACGACGTGGAGGCCGCCGTGCGCGATCTCGACGGCGTCTACAAGGGCCGCTGCACCGCCGCGGCCGACCCCGAGGGCGGCGACACCATCGCCGTCATCGCCGAAACCGAACTCGTCGACACCGCTCGCGACGAGCTCACCGCCGCCATAGCCGGACGGATCACCGCCCGGCTCGGCCTGACCGCTGTGCGGGTGTATCTGGTCGCGCCGCGCAGCATCCCCCGAACCAGCAGCGGCAAACTGCGGCGACTCGCCGCCAGGGAACTGATCGCCACCGAGCGAGATTCGGAGCAACCATGCACAGCTACGACGTCTTCCGCCATTACGAGCGCCAGCACTGGCGGCTGGGTGACCTCGACCTCGACGCCATCGACCCCGCACTGGTCCGGCCCGAGTACGTGACCCTCGCCAAGAGCGCGACCATGGGCGAATCCAATGTCATCGCCGCCGTGCACGGATTCCTCAACGAATTCGTCGACGACTATGATTTCTCCACCTTCGCCGTGGTGTGGGGCTATCAGGAAGTGCAGCACCACTACGCCTTCCGGGCTTGGCTGGCCGCGGTCGGCGAAAGCGTCGACGACACGGCGGTCGGGGCGATGCGCCAGCCGTACGCGCCGGGCACGACGCCGTCGGCGACCCTGGCCACCAACATCATCTCCGAGCTCACCGTCAACCACGTCTACCGGGCGGTGTCGCAGTGGGTGGGGGAGCCGGTGCTCGAGGGGCTGCTGTTGAACGCCAGCCGCGACGAGGCAGGCCACGCGCGCGAATTCATCCACTACACCGCGCAGCGTCTCGCCCAGCGACCCGAGGAGCTGCCGTCGGTGCTGGAAACGCTCTATGTCTACAGTTCCGAGGCCAAGATCAAGCATCCGGTGAGCACATTCAAATCGGGCCTCACCGAACTCGGCGAGCACGAGACCATCGACACCGGCTTCGAGCTGTTCTTGGATCAGATCGCCGCCGAAGGCGAGATAGAGGTGCTGCACGACAAGGTTCGGCGCACTTTCTCCGGGATCACCGGGCTCGACCTGTCCTCCAACGCCCGGGTGCGGCGTGCCCTGGCCGACGCGATCGCCTGAGCTGGATGAACGCTCATGAGCCCGCCCGCACGGACACCCCCGATCTTGCGGTACGGCTGCCCTGGGAGGCGGTGCCGGACTACCACTGCTTCGGCTGCTCGCCGCACAACCCGGCGGGTCTCGGGCTGCGCTTCACCCGCCGCCCCGGCGGTCTGCGAGCGAGCTTCCGGCCGACCCGGTCCTTCGAGTCGTATCCCGGTGTCCTGCACGGCGGTCTGGTCGGCGTGATCTGCGACGAGGTGATGGCCAACGTGATCATGGTCGAGCGTGGCGTGCCCGCCTTCACCGTCTCGATGCGCACCCGCTACCTCACGCCGTTGCGGGTCGACCACGACTACCACTGCACCGCGACCATCTCCCGCACGGACGCCGTCGTCATCACGGCGAGCGCGGATATTCACGACGTGGACGACGAGCTCTGCGCGTCCGCCTCGGCCACCTACCGGCCGTTCGCCCTCGGCGACGTCCGCCACCTACTCACCCTTGACGACGCCGACGTCGCTCGGCTCGAGCACGCCATGTCAACCCAGAACGGAGTTCGCCCATGAGCACCCCTGCCGTCGCCGACATCCTGCTCACCGTGACCGAGATAGCCACCGCCGAGATCGGCGTCCCCGCCGCCGAGTTGGGGTCCGACGTCGACCTGCGCGGTGTGGCCGGCGTCGACTCGGTTCGCGTGCTGCGCATGGTGGCCCGCATCGAGCGCGCCTACGACATCGAGCTCGACGACCAGGACGTGTTCGGCATGTCCACCCTCGCCGACGTGGCGGCCGTAGTGCACAAAGCGTTGGCGGAGGTTCCCGCGTGACCGAGGTCGCCGACACCAACCAGCATTACGACCTCGATCCCGAGGTCTTCGGCGAATTCCTCGACCCGCTGCGCAAATACAGCTCCGGTCGGTACCTGACCGATACCGACACCCTCGAGCAGGCACAGCGGCACAAGTTGCGATTCGTGGCGGGGCGGCTCGGCCTCTCGGGCGGTGAGCGGGTGCTCGACGCCGGCTGCGGCTGGGGTTCGCTGATCCTGTTCATGGCCGAGGAATTCGCCTGTCGGACGGTCGGCGTCAGCCCC
This sequence comes from Nocardia sp. NPDC127606, assembly GCF_042671725.1. NCBI lineage: Bacteria > Bacillati > Actinomycetota > Actinomycetes > Mycobacteriales > Nocardiaceae > Nocardia > Nocardia sp. NPDC127606. Next base: position 882,504 of record NZ_JBHXWQ010000001.1, read on the forward strand.
GCGCCGCGCCAGCACGAGTACATCGCCGAGCAGGCCGCTGCCCGCGGTCTCACCGACCGTGTGCGGACCGAGGTCGCGCACTTCGAGCAGCTGGAACTGCCCGCCGCCACCTTCGACGCGGTGACGATGCTCGGGTCGATCGTGCACATGCCCGACGTGGACGCCGCGTTCGCCCGCGCCCGGCGCACCCTGCGACGCGGCGGCATGCTCTACGTGTCGGAGAGCTGCTTTCGCAGCGCCCGGGCGCGAACCGCGTTCGACGATCGAACCGGCACCCGGTTCATCCGTTCGGACATCTTCGGATTCGGCGAGCTGCGCCCGCTGTCGGAGCTGGTGGCCGCTGCCGAGAACGCCGGGTTCTCCATCGACTCGGTGGACGATCTCACCAACGACTACCGCCGCACCATCGACGACTGGATCGCCAACGTGGACGCGGCCGCCGAGCGGATCGACGCGCACGGACCTGGACTGGCCGCCACGCTGCGGCGGTATCTGGAGATCGCCAACGCCGGCTGGGGTTACACCACCAAGCATTACGCCCTGACCTGCCGCAATGCCCGCTGACCGGGAGGAGTCCCCATGTCCGAGAAGTCGATGCCCGAACGCCTTTCGACCGAACGCTCGATCGTCGGAGCCGAGATGATCCCGGCCGGCGACGTCGGTGCCGCCGTCGACGGATTCTTCGCCGCCTCCCCGGCCGCGCGCGGCTGGGACGTGGAAACCGCCTTCGACTGGGACTTGGCCGACGCGGGTCGACTCACCGAGGGCCAGCGCTCGGCCGTGCAGTTCATCACCTATATCGAGGATCACCTGCCCGGCTATTTCGACGTCTATCACCGGTATTTCCCCGTGGACGACTCGGTCGACGCCGAGACCTTCGTTCACAATCGCGAGCTGTATCACTTCACCGTGCGCTGGGCGGCCGAGGAGGACACCCACGCGCGGGCGCTCGCGCGCTATCAGGAGGCCGCCGGAATCGCCGACCGCGCAACACTGCGGACCGATCTCGCGGTCGAGGGTCGCAAGCCGTTCGATCTGCCCTACCGGCATCCGGTGCAGTTCTTCGCCTACGCGCTGGTGCAGGAGAAGGCGACCCAGATCTACTACCAGCAGTTACGCGATGTGGTCGCCGATCCGGTACTCGGCGCGGTGCTGACTCGTCTGTCCCGTGACGAGGCCCGGCATTTCACCTTCATGGCCGACGTCGTGAGCCGGTATATCCGGGTGCACGGCGACGCGGTGGTCGAACCGATCCGTGAGGTCATCGAGGGGTTCCGGATGCCGTTGGCCGACACCATGCGCGGCTACTGGCGCTGGGCCCTGCGCATCGCCGACGTCGCCGACTACGACCACACCGCCGCCTACGCGCACCTGGTCAAGGTGGTCGACCGCGCGGTCGACGTGCGCTCGGACCGGCTCGACGAGCTGGTCCACTTCATCGAGCAGTGCCGCGCTCTGGACTGAACTGTCGACGGCGCAAGGCCACACGACCGCCTTTGCCCGGCATGTAGGCGATACCGCGATCGCGCATTCTCTCCCCGGTCGCGGTAGCTGGCAACAGCTCGAAATCCCTGAGCAGGCAACGGAGGACGACCTTCATCTCGGTCTCGGCGAAGTCCGAACCGATACAGCGACGATTCCCGCCACCGTAGGGAAGCCACGACATGAGGTCGGGTCGGCTTCCGCGAAAACGGTCGGGATCGAAGGCCTCGGGGTCGGGATAGACGGCTTCGTCGCCGTGGATCAGTGCGATCGAGACGATGATGCGGTGGCCGCGCGGAATCACCCACTCGCCCAACGCCAAGCTCGGCGCCTTCACCTGCCGGGAAACCGTGCCGATCACCGGTCGAACGCGCTGAACCTCCCAGATCGTGTGCTGGAGCACCTCGTCGTTTCCGGCGTTCAGGTCCTCCACCAGCCGGGCCAGCGCGTCCGGGTGTCGGCGCAGGCGTTCCAGCGTCCAGGCCAGGGTATTGGCGGAGGTCTCGTTGCCCGCGGTGAGCAAGGTCGCCAACTCGTCGGCGATCTCGCTGTGCGACATGGGCTCTCCGTCTTCGTAGTGGTTGCGCAGCAGCAGCGCGAGGATGTCGCCTCTGTCCGCCAGGCGCGGATCAGCGAGTGCGCGGCTGATCAGCTTCGCGATCAGCGCGTCGTATTCGCTGCGAAGCGAATCGAGTCGGGTCCGCGCCGAACGGCCACGACCGAACCCGATCGCACCGCCGGCCGCCAACCGCGAGCCGGCCTCACCGAGGGTCGGCATCAGCCGACGCAAGGCAGCGAGCTCCTCGCCGTCCGCGCCGAACACCGCGCGCAGGATGGTGTTGAGCGTGATGCGGACAGTCGCGGGCAGGATCGAAAATTCGGTGTTCTCCGGCCACGTCGCCGCCTCGTCCGCGTACTCCCGTTCGATGAGGGCCTCGTACTCGCGCATCCGTTTGCCGTGAAAGAGCGGGGACAGCAGTTGGCGACGTCGACGATGGGGCTCGTCGTCGAGACTGAACAACGACCCGGGACCGAGCAAGGCGCCGAGGTTGGGTTCGGCCTTCCCGGCGACCGAGGGGCCGGCCGCGAACACCTGACGGGCCAGCACCGGGTCGCCGACGAAGACCGCCGGTCCGATGACCGGCAGATTCAGCGTGAACACCGGACCGAGCCGCCGGCGTGAGCGCCGCATCATCCGGCGGCGACCGGTGAGGTAGAGAAGTCCCTGGACCGAACGGGGTAGTCGGGAACCAGGCGGCAGCGAGATCGCCGGCGTGGCGGTCATGATCAGAACCCGTACTTCTCCCGGAGCTCGGCGAGGGTGTCGACGAAGCCGTCGAGCTGCTCGTCGGAGATCCGGTTGTTCACCAGCAGGCGGATCACCGCGCGGTCCTTCGGCACCGCCGGGTAGCCGAACATCGGCACCAGGTAGCCGCGGTCGATGAACTCCTGTCGCACCCGCACGGCGGTGTCGTTCGCGCCCACCAGGATCGAGGTCACGTACGTGGGTGTCGGGTTGATCGTGCAGCCGATCCGGAGCAGCCGTTCCCGCAACCGGTCGACCCGGTCGAGATAGTTCTCCATGATCGAGGGGTCACGCCGCATCCGACGCAGCACGTGCACGATGGCGCCGACGGTCGGCGGCTGGATGTTGGTGGTGAAAACCGTTGTGCCGGAGAGGAAGCGGAACGCGTCCAGGGCGTCGGCCGGTCCGGCGAGCGCGCCGCCGCTGAGCCCGACGCCCTTGCCGAAGGACACCATCAGAAAGGTCGCCCGGCGCAGCGCCGCGTACTCGGCGGCGAACCGGTGACCGCCGTTGCCGTAGACCATGAACCCGTTGGCGTCGTCGACGAAGCTGATCGCGCCGAACTCCTCGCACAGATCGAGGATCGCGGCGACCGGGGCGAGCGACCCGTCGGCGGAGTACACGGCCTCGAATCCGACGATGATCTTGCGACCCGCCAGCTGCTCCAGCTCGCGTCGGAGACTGGCGGTGTCGTTGTGGTCGAACATGACCAGGTTGCGGCCGAACTTGAATCGCTCCGCTGCCTTCCACATGCTCCAGTGGCATTCCCGGTCCAGCACGAGCACAGTGTCGGTATTGTCGACGCCGTGGTTGTTGTTGAACGAGAAACGGGTGCTCATCGCGTTCACGAAACCGAGATTGGCCAGCATTCCGGTGGCGAAGGTGAGCGCTCGCTCCTTGCCGGTGATCTCGGCGACGAGCGTCTCCAGCTCGAGGTGCGGCCGGGAGACGCCCTGGATGATCCGGGAGCCGCCGACGACGAGGCCGTAATCCGCCGCTGTCTCGGCGAAGACCTCGCGCACCTGCGGGTCGTGCTGCCAGCCCAGGATGCCGATGCCGGAGAAGTTGACCAGTTTCTTGCCGTCGATGCTCACGACCGCGTCGTTGATGCCGTCGAGCTCGGGCAACGTGATGAATTCGCCGCTCTCGCGCGCGCTTTCGAGCCAGGTGGAGAAACCCCAGCGATCCAATGCCGAGACCGAGGACTGCGTCGCCATGATCGTTCCCTTCAGAGCAGAGTGCTGAGTCGGGCGTCGACCTCGTCGGCGGTGATGCCGTAGTCGGTCAGGTCGTAGGTGTGCGAACGGAGGCGGTCGTCCTCGGCGACCACCGCGAGCATCGCGGTGCGGACCTCGTCGGTGAGGTCGCGGCCCAGGCGCCGGTAGATGTCGGTGACGACGGCCAGCGGGTCGGCCGTGAAGTCGTCGAACTCGACGTCGTAGAAAACGGCCGGGTCGTATGCGGCCCGGTCCGTGGCGTAGCGCTCGAGCGAGCGAACGGCGAAATCGAGCAGGATGGGCCCGATCGCCTCGCCCTGGAAACTCGCTGACCGGCCCGCGACCATCTTGTCCACCATGCTGCACGCCGAGCCGAGCACCACACTGGCGGGTCGACGATGGGTCTGGATCACCAGGGCGTCCGGGAACGTCGCCAGCAGCGCATCCAAGCAGACGAGATGACTCGATGACTTGAGCACCCAGCGTTTGCCCGCGTCGGGCAACCCGATCAATTGCAGGTTACGACGGTACCGTTGGTAGGTCTCGGTGAAGTCCTGCTCGGCCAGCCACGCCGAGTACGTCGGCAGGTTCCCGGTGAACTCGAAATACGCCGAAAGCATCGATTGGCGGGTCAACAGCCAACATTCCTCGACCTCGTCGGCTCTGCGATTGTGAATACCCAGGTAGCCGGGGACCTGTTCGACGAATCCGTCGATGCCTTTCTGCACCATCTGGAAGACCGGGTCGGTCTCCCAGTCCGCGCGCGCCGGCCGGGGCTGTGGCGCGTAACCGAGCCACATCTGCAGGCCCTGGTGCGCTGGGTCGGCGGTCAACATCCGGTGCAGGGTCGTCGTCCCGGTGCGCGGCATGCCGACGATGAACACCGGCCGCTCGATCGCTACCTCGGCGTATTCGGGGCGCGCCGCCCACTGGGCCTGGCTGATCAGCCGGGACGCGAGGATGCCGGTCAGCTCGCCCTGGACCGCCTGGATGCCTCGCGGGCTCAGGTCGGCCTCCTCCTGGTAAGAGGACAGCAGCACCCCGAGCCCAGCCCGGTACTCCGTCGGGCCGAAGTCGGTGAGCCCGGTGAGGCCGGAGGCCGCCGCCTCCAGTTCCTCCACTGCTCCGAGTTCATTCACGTCAAATCCTTTGATTCGTCCTCGTTTGAATCGAAACATTAAGGAAGACAGCCGAGTTCGTGTGGTCTGGTCGCATAGTCGAATCGGTTGATAGGAAAGCGATTTATCGACTTTCGCCGCTGAATGCACATCAGTTGATCGCCGTAGAGTCCCTATCCCGGGTCGCGTGTGGCGAACGGGGAAATTGCTTACGGAGGCTGGCAGTGGTGACTGTTTCGCGCTCGGAGACCAGTGATCTCGGCGCTCGGCGCGCGCGGCGTATCGCTGAGTTACACGCCGCCGACCGGCAGTTCCGCGATACCGAGCCGAACGCGGCGGTCACCGCGGCGATCCGGAAGCCGGGGCTGTCGCTGGGGCGGATCGTGGCCACGATCATGGAGGGCTACGCGGACCGGCCCGCCGTCGGGGAACGCGCGCGGGAAACGAGCACCGACCCGGCGACCGGCCGTACGACACTTCGCCTGCTGCCGGCCTTCGAGACCATCACCTATGGCGAACTGTGGTCGCGGGCGGGCGCTGTCGCGACCGAATGGCATCACCATCCCCGGTCGCCGTTGCGTGCGGGCGAGTTCGTCGCCGTCGTCGGTTTCACCAGCACCGACTACGCCACTATCGAGCTGGCCTGCGTCCGGCTCGGCGCGGTGTCGGTGCCGTTGCCCGCCGGTCCGTCCGCCGACCAGCTCACGCCGATCATCGCCGAGACCGGACCACGCGTGCTGGCCACCAGCGTCGAACGGCTGACCACCGCCGTCCAGTGCGCACTGGCGAGCACGTCGGTGCGCCGCCTGGTGGTCTTCGACTATCAGGCGGCCGTCGACGAGCATCGTGAGCAGGTCGAGGTTGCGTGCCGTCGCCTGGCCGGCAGCCCGATCGCACTCGACACACTGGCCGAGGTGCTCGCGCGCGGAGCTGCTCTACCGCCGATACCGCAGTTCGAAGCCGACCCGGCGAGTGAGCGACTGGCCATGCTCATCTACACCTCGGGCAGTACCGGGGCGCCCAAGGGTGCCATGTACACCGACCGCATGGTCATCCCGGCGTGGCGTGGGTTCTGGCCGGGGACCGACGAGCTGCCGATCATCGGCGTGCACTGCCTGCCCATGAGCCACGTGTCGGGACGCGCCGCGTTCTCCGGCACTCTCGCGGCCGGCGGCATCGGTTACTTCACGGCGAACAGCGACATGTCGACACTGTTCGAGGACATCGCCCTGGTCCGGCCGACGACACTGCGACTGGTGCCGCGCGTGTGCGACATGCTTTTCCAGCGATTTCACAGCGAACTGGACCGCCAAGCGGCCGGCGACCGGGTCGCGGCCGAGGCACGGGTGCGCGAGGAACTGCGTGAACAGTTTCTCGGCGGCCGCGTGGTGTGGGTCGGCACCGGGTCGGCGCCGATGTCCGCGGAGATGACCGCCTTCGTCGAATCCTGTGTCGACCTTCCGCTCCAGGACGGTTTCGGCTCGACCGAAGCGGGCCGGATCATGGTCAACGGGAAGGTGTGCCGACCGCCGGTGCGCGACTACAAGCTGGTCGACGTGCCCGAACTAGGCTACTCGCGTACCGACTCGCCGTACCCGCGCGGCGAGTTGCTGGTCAAGACCGACGCCGTCATTCCCGGGTACTACAAACGTCCCGAGGCCACCGCGGAGATCTTCGACCGCGAGGGCTACTACCGGACCGGCGACATCATGGCCGAGATCGGGCCGGACGAGCTGGTGTACCTCGATCGCCGCACGAATGTGCTCAAGTTATCCAACGGCGAGTTCGTGGGCATCGCGCGGTTGGAGGCGCTGTTCGTCACCAGCCCGCTGGTCAGCCAGATCTTTGTCTATGGCAACAGCGAGCGCGCCTATCCGCTCGCGGTCGTGGTGCCGACCCCGGCGGCGCTCGACCGCGTCGGTGCGGCCGTCGCGGACCTGAAACCGCTGATCGGCGAATCGTTGCGGACGATCGCGAAGAACGCGGACCTGGCACGCTATGAGATCCCGCGCGACTGGCTGATCGAGACCGAGCCGTTCAGCACGGCGAACGGCCTGCTCTCCGACGTCCGTAAACTGCTGCGCCCCAAGCTGAAAGACCGCTACGGCCAGCGTCTGGAGCGGATGTACGCCGAGCTGGCGGAGCGGGAGGCCGGTGAGCTGAGCGCGCTGCGTCACGCCGGCCGAAACCAGCCGGTGGCCGAGGCCGTCCTGCGCGCTACTCAGGCATTGCTGGGTGGTGAGGGCGGCGGGTTGCTCGCCGAGGCGCATTTCACCGACCTCGGCGGCGACTCCCTGTCGGCGCTGTCCTTGGCCGGCCTGCTCGGGGAGATCTTCGAGATCGAGGTGCCGGTGAGCGTCATCATCAACCCCGCGAACAACCTTCGGCAACTGGCCGGACACATCGAGACAACATTGCTCGGCGGGCCGCGCCAGCCGACGTTCGCGACAGTGCACGGCGCCGGCAGCACCCGAGTCCGGGCCGGTGACCTCACGTTGGACAAGTTCATCGACACCGCGACTCTCGACGCGGCACGTGCCCTACCGCCGCCGAGCGGCGCGACGAACACGGTGCTGCTGACCGGCGCGAACGGCTACCTCGGCCGGTTCTTGTGCCTGGAATGGCTGACACGCACGAGCGCCACCGTGATCTGTCTGGTCCGAAGCGCAACGCCCGCCACCGCCCGCCTGCGGCTCGCCGCGGCGTTCGATCGGGGCGACCCCGACCTGGTCCGCCGCTTCAACGATCTGGCCGCGGACCGTCTCGAGGTCCTCGCGGGCGATATCAGCGCGCCCGGCCTCGGCCTGGACGAGCCGACATGGGACCGGCTGGCCGATACCGTCGACCTGATCGTCCACCCGGGCGCGCTGGTCAACCACGTTCTGCCTTATCCAGAACTGTTCGGCCCCAACGTCATCGGCACCGCCGAGCTGATCCGGCTGGCACTCACCGCGCGGATCAAACGAGTAAGCCACGTCTCGACCATGGGGGTGGTCGCCACGCGGACATCGTCCGCCGACGAGGACGCCGATATCCGGCTCACCAGCCCGGTTCGCGAACTCGACGGGAACTACGCCAACGGCTACTCGACGAGTAAATGGGCGAGCGAGGTGCTCCTGCGTGCGGCACACGAACGTTTCGCTCTGCCGGTTTCGGTGTTCCGGTCGGACATGATCCTCGCGCACAGCAGATACGCAGGGCAGCTGAATGTGCCCGACGTCTTCACCCGCCTGCTGCTCAGCCTCATCGCCACCGGCATCGCGCCGCGATCGTTCTATCCGACCGAGGATCCAGGACGCACCCACCACGGTGGTCTTCCAGTCGATGTCACCGCCGCGGCCATCGCCGCACTCAGTGAGCAGACCATGACGGGATATCGCACCTACAACGTCCTCGATCCGCGAAGCGTCTCGCTCGACGTGATCGTCGACTGGCTCGTCGACGCCGGCCACCCCCTCGCGCGAATCGACGACTACGACGAGTGGTTCACCCGCTTCGAAACCGCCATCCGCGCCATGCCGGAAGGCCGTCGCCGACACTCACTGCAGCCGCTACTCCAGGCATTCGGCAACACCCGCGAAACCCTCGACCGACCCGAATTCCCCACCGACCGCTTCCGCGCCGCCATCCAGGCCGCCGAAATCGACATTCCCCTCATGTCGGCCTCGCTCATTCGCAAGTACAGCACCGACCTCCGTCAACTGAACCTGATCTGATCTGTCGCCGGTCGTGCCATCGGGGGTACGCCGGGGTCCGACGCCCGCCCCGCCTCGAAACCGACGACGAGCTACACGAATTCGCGGCCCGATACCTGGTCCCGCTCATCCGTCCCGCCACTGCCGAGCGAGTACGCGACTCTTCACAGAGACCAATTCAGTGTTGTCCGGCGGTTGACGTAGGCCTCATCCATCAGCTCGAGGAGATGTTCTCGGGTTACCTGGGTGCGGACACCGCTGGCGATGTCGGTGATCTGAACGCTGTTCTGCGCGATTTCGGTCGGCCCGATGACCGCGATGAGGTGGTCTCTCAGCTTGCGGGCGTGTCGAACGCGCGCTCCCAGTGACCCGTCATAGTCGACGCGGCTGCGAAGTCCTCCGTGGCGAGCTTTGTCGGCGAGTGCGCGCGCTGCTCCGTCCTGGTCGGCGCCGACCGGCAGGACGGTGAGGTGAATCGGAGAGAGCCAGAACGGCAGGCGCCCCGCGTAGCGTTCGAGTAGCGCTGCGGTGACGCGCTCCATCGACCCGACTGTCCCTCGATGGATCATGACGGGGTGGTGTTCGCCGCCATCTGCGCCGACATAGGTGAGACCGAATCGTTGGGGCTGATTGAAATCGAGTTGCACGGTGGCAATGGTTTCCTCGCGGCCGCGTCCGTCCTGAACTTGCAGATCGAACTTGGGGCCGTAGAACGCTGCCTCGCCCGGGGCTTCGATCAGTTCCAGTCCGTGCTCGTCGAGGACGGACTGACCGGCGGCGCGAAGGTTGTCCTGGGCGTGCTCCCACTGGGCGTCGGTACCGAGCCATGCCGAGGAGGCGTCGTCTCTGGTCGACAGTCGGACGTAATCGACGGGAAGTCCCAGGATCTGTTGAGCGCGCAGCGCTGCCCGCAGCCCGAGTTCGGCTTCGTGCAGGACCTGGTCGGGTCTGCAGAAGAATGAGTGTCGTCGAGGTTGATCTGGCGGACGCGACTCAAACCGGAGACGACACCGGAACGTTCGGCTCGGAACATGGCGGCGAGTTCGTTGAAGCGAAGCGGCAGTTCACGATAGGAGCGTTGCGCCGATGCGTAGATCAACGCGTGGTGAGGACAGTTCGCCGGCCGCAGCATCAGCTCGTCCTCGCCCATCCGCATGGCGGGGAACATGTCCTGGCTGAACTTGCTCAGATGGCCGGAACGCTCGTAGAGCGCCCGCTTCCCGAGGACCGGCGAGAACACGGCGAGGCAGCCATCGGCCGACGCCAGTTCCCTGGCCAGCTTTTGCAACTCCTCCCGGATCGCGGCCCCGGCGGGGAGCCACATCGGGAGACCGGATCCGGCAAGCGGATCGGTAGCGAAGATGTCCATGTCGAGATTGAGATCCCGGTGGTCGGCGACCATAGTGTCTGCTCCTGGTGGTTTGTACCGGAACAGGCGGGGAAACAACGAAGCCCCGGAACACTGTTCCGGGGCTCGAGAGGTCTGGGGGAGATCAGTCCATCACGAAGTCGCCGGAAGTAACCGGCGTCGTCGTAGAAATGAGATGTCCCTGCATGGCCACGGAGTCTACCTGATGCGCGCGCCGTTGCGCGTTGAGTGTCTCCGTCGACAAACCAAATATCCTGACGCCCTGAATAATCCAGCTATGCTCGGCGTCTACTCGCGGATCGGGCGGGTATTTCCTCGCGCGGGGCGTACTGGAGAGGTGTGTTGAGCGAGCGCTGACCAGGACCGGATATTCGAAACATGGTCATATGAAGGCAGGACCCTGACACCTGGCGAGTTCGATGGTGTCGAAGTCCCGGTTCTGGCATCGATGTCCGAGGTTCAGACGTCGATGTGGGAGCCCATGATGACGGTGCGATCGCGGGGCAGGGAGAAGTAGTCGGCGGCGTCGGCGGTGATGTGGGAGGTGGCGATGAACAGTCGTTTGCGCCACGTCGCCATGGTCGGTTGGTCGCCGCGACGGAGTTCGATCTTGGAGACGAAGTAGGAGGCGCGATCGAGGTCGAGCCTTCCTTCTGTCGCCGAGGCATCGAGATGCCGCAACGCCGCGGGGACATCAGGACGTTCGGCGTAGCCGTAGCGGGCGGTGACGTGGATGATGCCGTCGTCGCCGTGCCCGAGGTGGTCGATGGTGAGCCTTTCCGTGAACGGGACACGGGGAACTGGGTCGGTGGCGATGCTCACGATCGCGACATGCTCGTGTCGGACGTGGTTGTTCTCGACATTGGCGCGCATGGCCAGCGGGGTCGTCTTCTTGCCCCGGTTGAGGAAGATCGCCGTGCCGGGGACCTCGACCGTCCTCGGCTGTCCGTCGCGGAGTTCGTCGACGAATTCCTGCAGCGAACCTTCACGCTGTTCGCGTGCCGCGGTGACGATGTCGCGACCGCGTTCCCAGGTGGTCATCACCGTGAACGCGATGACGCCGATGAGCAGTGGTAGCCAGGCCCCGTGCACGATTTTGGTGAGGTTCGCACCCAGGAACAGCAGATCGATACCCAGCAGCGGCACCGCACCGAGCGCGAGCAGCCAGAACGGGGTACGCCACCGGGCGCGGGCGACGTAGAAGAACAGCAGCGTGGTGATGGTGATGGTGCCCGTGACCGCCATCCCGAACGCGTAGGCGAGGGCGTGGGAGCTGCGGAACGCGAAGACCAGGACCAAGACGGAGACCATGAGCAGCCAGTTGATCCACGGGACATAGATCTGACCGATGGTGGAGTCGGAGGTGTGCACGATCCGCAGTCGCGGCAGGTAACCGAGTTGAGCGGCTTGGGAGGCGACGGAGAACGCGCCGGTGATCACGGCCTGGGCGGCGATGACCGTCGCGGCGGTGGCCAGCAGCACCATCGGGAGTCGACCCCAGCCGGGAACGAGTAGGAAGAACGGGCTGGTGATGTTCGCTGGGTCGGACAGGACCAGCGCGCCTTGGCCCATGTAGCTGAGCATGCATGCCGGGAACACCAGAAACAGCCAGCCTCGGGCGATCGGTCGCCGCCCGAAGTGACCCATGTCGGCGTAGAGGGCTTCGGCGCCGGTCACCGCGAGGACCACCGCGGCAAGCGCGAAGAACGCGATTTCGAAGTGGCCGAACAGAAATCCCAGCGCGTAGGTCGGTGAGATCGCCTTCAGGATTTCCGGATTGTCACTGATGCCCCCGATCCCGGCCATCCCGATCGCGGTGAACCACGCGATCATCACCGGCCCGAATACCCGTCCGACGACCGCGGTTCCCTTGCGCTGCACCAGGAACAGGATCACGATGATCGCCGCGGTGATCGGGATGATGAACTCCTCGAACGACGGCTCGACGATCTTCAATCCCTCGACAGCCGAGAGAACCGAGATCGCCGGGGTGATCATGGAATCGCCGAAGAACAACGAGGCGCCGAAGATCCCCAGTGCCGCGAGGAAAGCCGCGGTCCGCTTGCCGCCCGGCGCGCTCCAGCGCCGCAGCAGCGTGATGAGCGCCATGATGCCGCCCTCGCCGTCGTTGTCGGCACGCATCGCCAGCATCACATAGGTGATCGTCACGATCACCGTCACCGACCAGAAGATCAGCGAGACGATCCCGAACACGTTGTCCTGGCTCACCGGCACCGGATGCGGATCGGCCGGATTGAACACCGTCTGCAGGGTGTAGATCGGGCTGGTGCCGATGTCACCGAACACCACGCCCAGTGCGGCGACGATCGCCGCCAGGCGCACGGCTTCACGCCCGGTTCCGTGTCCGGTCGGGGCCGATGAGGCTTGGGTCGATGTTTCGGTCACAGGCCGTCCTTCCGTAGCGAGCACCCGACTGACGGCGCTGCCGTGACGATATCGCCGGTGTCGTTGATCTGATCGTTCGGACAAGCGATCCATCCACAATCTTTATGGATCGGCTCAGGGTTTGCTGAACTATTGCTCGGTCGGTTCATCGAGACAGGTCAGGAGTCAGCCGTGCCAGGGGCGGTCTCACCACTGGTGCACCCAGACCGCTTCATTTCGGTCTCGACAGTGCGCATCCTCGCCGTTGACATCTGTCCACAGCCCCTGTCCGAGGTGTTGGTCGAAGACACTGTGGCGCAACAGTATTCGAGGAATCCGCGGGGGTGTCAGATGATATGAGCACCCCCGGACGGACATGGCCACGGCCCGGTTATGGCCTGGAAGCTGGTAGGAATCCACAATATCTGAGATCTGTGCCCGTGGAAGTCTCACGAAGCGCCGAATCTACTGTGCGGCAACGTGATTGCCGCTGTAGAATCGTCGACACAGCGAAGTCGCTCCCTTCGATGACCGATCGCCGGACAATGGCGTTTTCGTGAACGGTCTGTGCAGGTTTTCCCGGCCGTACCCACATTGTCCCCGTCGTGTCGACGTGACCATCGACGTCCGAACATCACTGTTTTCCAGCGCAAGATCAGCTCACCGTATGCCTACGTGCTACTCCCCACTGAAGTCGGCGTCGGCCTTGTCGTTGTGGCAGGACACCGCGAACGACGCCTCCGCCTGAATCCTGTCAGCCCCAGTGAACCATCAGGGGATCTCACCGCCATGTGGCCGCACCAAAGGAATTCAGCGTTATGGACAATCCCGCGCTACCCGAAGTCCGCCGTAACGATGCTCGTCCGACAGGTAACCCACAGCACCAGGGCGAACCGGTCGCGTTGTTGCTCAGACACCAGAGTGCGACTGAGCCGGTCGCCGAGTACCAGCGCTTCGAAACGCTCGAACTGATTCCGCTGGTCAATGCGCGCCTGTACGAAATCCTCGTCAGCGGTGGTGGTTTCGACGACATCTGCAGACACGTTCTCGCCGCTCCTGGCAAGCGCGTGCGGGCACGTCTCGTTCTGGCGAGCGCGGGCCTGCTTGTCACCACCGCGTCCGAACCCAGTCGCGCCGCCCTCGATCTGGCCTGCGCGATGGAGATGCTGCACGAGTCCTCGCTGATGCACGACGATATTTGTGACGGCTCGCTGCTGCGCCGCGGCGCAACCTCGGTGCCCGCCGCGTTCGGCGTGCGCATCGCCGCCAGAGCGGGGTTCCACATGGCAGGTGCCGCGGTACAACTGATCGCTCAGGTGCTTGCCGCCGACCCGAGCGTGTTCGCTCGCCTGGGTGAGGTACCCGGTGTGACGTATTCCGACGGGCTGTCGGATCTGTCATTCGGTCAGCTCATCGAGATGCTGCCGCCCGCGGTCGATGCGACCGCGCTGCGCCGTCACTACCGACTCGTTGCCGGCGCCAAGACAGGTACTTTGTTCCGATTGTCATGCTCCTACGGGGGAACCGCGGGCGGTGCCGATCACGATCGCCTGCGAGCACTGATGACATACGCCGACGAGCTCGCACTCGCGTTCCAGATCATGGACGACGTCCGCGATATCGAGGGCGGTCCCGAGCTGGGCAAGGACGCAGGCGGTGACCTGGAACGACGGGTTCCGACCTGGCCGGTGATCGAATGGCTCGAGCTGCGCCCCGGCGCGCGGGAGATGTGGCTGTCTGCCGACACTTCGAGCGCGACCCTGCAAACCGACCTGATCGACAGCGGGGCCACCAAAGCCGCACGGGCGGTTGCCCTCGACGCCACGCAGAAGGCGAGCGCTGCACTGAACATCTTCCCGGCATCGCCTGCCCGCGACGACCTCCATGAACTGCTACAGGAAGTGATCACCCGATGAGGCAGACCAGAATCGGATCACTCGCCCATGGATTTCGGCACCTGCGCCGCGCACCGGACATGGCCGCGCTACGGGCCGCCTCCTCACCTGCGGAGCTGGCCCGGCTGGCACTGATCCCAGCCGGTCGTAACCTGGGCATCGCGGTGAGCTACCTGCCCACGCACCTGCAGGCAGAGGCCACCGCCGCTCTGCTGGCCTGCCGAGTTCTGGACGCCTTCGAGGATCTCAGCGACCGCGCGATCGCGAGCTGCGCCGTGCTGGACGCTGCGGACTACCTCAATGGCAACACTGACATCAAGCCTCCTGCGCTGCCTTCGGTCAGCGCAGAAGCCCGCGACAGCGAAGCGGTCGACCGGCTCCTGGCCGAGCGTATCGGCGACATCAGGGCTCTGCTCGTAGCGCTGTCGCCAGCCGGGCGCAAGCGTGTCGGCGCGGTGGTCAGCGATGTCGCAGCGGTGATGGCCCGCAATATCGACTCACCGCTGTCGCGGGTCGCCTACAGCGAAGGTGTGCTCGGCCGGGTCACCTACTACGCGTGTGAACTCGCCTCCGAAGCCGTTGTGCCCGAGGCGGATCTGCGCGAACTGGCCGGCTGTCTCGCTATCATCGCTCAGTCCGCCAACGACCTGCGTGACAACGAGTTGGAGATCTACGGCGTCGCCGACCGCGAGGAGCTGAAGCGGAAGGTCATGCTCCAGCTCCTGGTACCGGCGCTGGGCGGCTTCGCCCTGCTGGCCAGGCTCGGTCCCGCCACGCCGAGTTTTGGTGCGCGGGCGGCGATGGCGCACATGACCATCACCACGACGGCTTTCCTGTGTGGTGCCGTCGACGCGCCCCCGCCCTTCCGGCGCAAGGTCGGCGCCGCGCTCCTTGCGGCGTCCTCGTCGAAGTACTGGACCAAGATGCTGGATCGGGTGCGGCGAAGTGTCGACGTGGCGGTCCACCGAATGCTGGACGTCGCACCGGAGTTCGCCGACGGTACGAACAAGGCGACCGAGGCGCTCGTTGTGGGTGACCCGCTGTCGATGCCGACTTCGCTGGTGCCGCTGATCGTCGACACCACTTTCGCGATGGTGCAGACCCTGCCCGAAGGTGCGCTGACCGGCGAGCTCGCCGACACCGAGGTACGCACCATGTTGATCGCTGACCACCTGGCTTTCAGCGCGATGGAACGGGTGCCACCACACGACCCCGAAGCGCTACAGGCCCTCGCCACACAACTCCAACTCGGCGCCCTCGATACCAGCGTGGGCGGGCACGACCAGGTAGGCCAGCGCACCTAACTGCTCGAGCTCGCCATCTGTCCGATCCAGCGACCGTCTTCGGCCTCTGATGACGCCTCAGCGCCCAGCGGGTTCCGTTTCCTGCGAATTGGCGATTTCGTCGTGGAGATCAGGCAGGAATTGGGCCAAGTGGTGCATCTCCTGCCCGCAGTGCAGCAGGAGATCGCGGGCGAGATCGGTGCCGAGGACGAGATCCGCTACATCGACCGCGGCACCCCGGCTGACTGCCTGTGCGGCGCGGACCAGGTCGGGGCTGTGTAGCCCGTAGTGGTTGAGATAGAAGCGGCTGCGCATTTCACATCCGCCGGGAACCGGCCGAACCTGATGTGCCAGCCAGCCCAGATCGACCGGCGCCACGCTGCTGCCTACCCGTCCGAATATCACTGTGTGACCGTCGGGTACGTCGAATCCGTGGTCCTGTGGATCGAGAAAGGCGATGGCGAGCTGTTGCAGTTTCGGGCCGACATACTCATCGACATAGGAGATGTTGCCGACGTACTTCGCTCGGTCCGCTACAGCGTGGCTGGTCTTGTCCACGCTGATTCCGGCATACAGGTGTGCGTCAGGATGCCACAGCTTGTATCTCGCCGATTCCGCCGAATGCCAGCCGAACCACCAATCCCACATCTCCGCAGTGACATTCGGCATGTCGGTGTGTACCGCCGCCCACACCATCCCGCTCGCGGTCTGTCCATATCCGGTTTCGACCGTCGAGTAGCCAGTGGGCGCGAGATCACGCGAAAGTGCCGAAAAGTCCGGAATGGTATTCGGCGGCACCGGCGGACCGTCGTAGGTGCTGAGCACCGATGCCGGTGCGGGGCTCGTCTGTGTGGCCATGAACCTCGCATAGGGCTTCGCCCGATCGTCGGCGGAGTACCCCTGGTATCGGACGCCGGGGTTTTCCTCGGCACGGGACACGGCCGAGGCGCCCGCACCCGAGAACACTCCACCGAGCAGCAGGGCTCCCATCGACAGAGTCTGCCGTCGAGTCCATCGTCTGTGTCTCACCATGCGTCGAAGCTATCGAAGGCCGCCCGGCGCAGCCCGTGGAACGGCGTGAGCAGGCCGCGTTCTGTGGGAACCAACAGCGAAGCAAGTGCACCTGACCCGTCGCCGCCGACAGGTGGGATCGCCAGCAGCGCCGACTATTTCGCGGTCCACCGACCATAACGTCTGTTATGTTGAGTCTTCGGACGTGGTCAACGCTAGGCCGTCGCGACGGCGGATCGCCGAAAGGGTTGCGATGATATCCGTACTCCACTCACGCCCATCCACCTCGAAGCTGGTCGAGCGAGTCCTGGTCTGCGCCGTTGTGCTGGTGTCCTTCGCGGTGGTGAACGGCGCAGGCACGGCGTCGGCCGAGGACAACTGCCTATCGACGGTCGTGATCGGCGCTGCGGGTACTGATCAAGGTCCGCAACACATTCCGCCCGCTCTCGACAGCAACGACCGCGTCGCGCAGTTCGGTGCCGAAGTCGCCACGGCGATCACCGCGTTCACCGACACCCTCGGGGGGCCAGCGCTGTTGGCCCCGATCAACTATCCGGCGACCGGCGTCAAATGGGGCAGCGCGGTCGTCGCGAAAGTGGCCTACGACGCGTCGGCATACAAGCTGAGTAAGGATACTGGTTACTCGCGCGCCTACGACGAGCTGAAAAAGCGAGCAGCGGCGTGCAGTTCGGCCAAGTTCACGCTGGTCGGATACTCGCAGGGCGCTCACATCATGGGTGACCTCGCGCAGTCGGTTTTCCACGGCAACGGACCCGTGGACCGAACGCGCATCGGCGCGGTCATCCTGATCGCGGACCCCGCCTACAACGGGAGCTCGCCGCGCACCACCGAAGCGATCTTCGACAAGGACAAGCTCACTCAGGATCAGGACCATTGGAAGATCGGCGGCTCGCTCGGTCAACGCGCGGCATTCGCGAAGACCGATCCGGTCGTGTCGATCTGCGTGTACGGCGACCCCGTGTGCGACGGTCAGGATCTGAGCGGACAAGACGGAAAGTTCAAACCGGCAACCAATCAATGGATGCACGCTCTGTATCGAAACCACGTGTTCGAGAGCAAGAAGGACATCGCAACGTGGGTGGGTGTGCAAGGCGCACAGGTCATCCGCCCTGCTGCCCGGGTCGATCCGGGCCCCGCACCCGCTGAATTGCCGGGCAACCCGTCGTTGCCATCGGCGCCGACCGCTCCGGCGCCGTCGACCCATGAGCCGGTGACCATCGCCCAATCGGGTGCGAAGACTGTCACCGTGACCGTCGTCGACGCAGCAGGGGCCGGCGCGCGGGCGATCCGGTGTTGGAACTCGACCGACGCGACCCACAGCTGGAAAACGAACTATCTCGGCGAGGTCCAAGCCGACATCCCGCGCAACGGCACCTTCACCGTGACCTGCCCGACCGCACCGAAGGCGGGGACGTTCTCGCTGGAGTTCTTGAATTGGCGGTGGTCTCCGGCGATCCAATGGCGCTGAGATGAGGTCCCGATGGTTGCGCCCGGCCCAGTGGGCCGCAGCGAACATCGAAGCGTGTGCGCACAGTGTCCAGGGTTTGCCGGAGGTGCTCGCGTCCGCGGCGGTGGGTGAGCATGAACCGCGTCGTTCCGATCATGCGGCGCGGCAGCGGGTACCAGCGATCGAGATCGAATCCACAATCGAGGAACACTTTGTTCGGGATGGCGTCGACGACGAGGCTGAGGTTGTGCATGGCCAGCGAGCCGAGCACATACGGAAGTGCCGCACTCGACTTCGTCCGTAGGTCCAGCGCGTCGAGTTCATACAGCGGGACTTCCTCGAGCTTGTCCAAGAACAGTAGGTGGGTCAAGAAGTAGCCCATGTACGACGTCAGATGGAATGTGGCGGAGCGCGGCTGCACCGAGACGACCGCACCGCTGTCGGAAACATAGGGTTCGTAGGGCGGTGGCGGGTCGCCGCGCAGCAAATATCCGGTGCAGTTCACTATCCAGCTGCCCGGTTGAATCTTCTTCGCTGATCCGCTGCGGAACACCAAGTCGATGTCGCCGTCGCGGTCGACGGCATCGACGACGTGATCCATGATCACCTCGTTCAGGCCGTCGGCGATCGTCTTGTTCTCCGATGCCGACAGCAAGCCCAGCAGGTAGTTGCCTGTGGTGGGGGTCAACCACGTGCCGTAGGTCGTGCGTAACCAAGTCGCGACATCGGTCTCGTTGGTCCCGTCGAAGCGCCGACCCAGTTCCGTGAAAACCCCGGATGCCAGCGTGCCGCCCCACCAGCGTCGGCCGCCTACCGGGAACAAACGGTCACGGTCCGAAAAGAACGTGCCTGAACCTGCCACCAGGTTCACTTCCCGACCGGGGCATTCCGTGATCAGCGTGTGAGCGGTATCCATCGCGGTCTTTCCCCCGCCCACGATCCACACAGGGGCGTCGCTCGCCCGCATCTCGTCACCCCGCATATCGCAGAAGTCGGGTGACACCGACACGATCCGTGCGCTGGAAATCTCGAGCGGGGCGTTGGGCACAACCCCGAATCCGCCGGCTTTGATCAGTCGCTTCGCCTCGACAACCATTCGTCGGCCGCCCGACGACTTGCAGGTGACGCGCACAATCCTGTCGGAATCGTCCTGTGACTCCAGCTCCCAGCCGAAGTATTCCTCCACCTGCACTCGTTGTCTGACAATCTCGAGGCAGTGTTCGAAGTGGGCGAGCACCTCGTCCTTGGTTGCCAGGTAGGAGCGATCCTGGCCAAGTGTCCACTTGATGTTGCCCGCGGTGAACAGGCCATGCGGTTGGTGCAGTCGTACGTACGCATAGGTGTCGACCCACATCCCGCCGGAACGATCGCGGCGATCGACCAGGATGATTTTCTGCGAACGAGACAAGTACCGACTGGCGACGAAGAGGGCATTGATTCCGGCGATGCCGGCTCCGACAATGCAGACGTCGCAGCGCTCTACCCGAACGGACGTCTCGGCTGGCACGGCGCCATCTGTCACCGCAACCTCCTGGGGGAGACTCTTGATTCAGCGAGAGTGGGCGGTAGCGATGTCACGCGCCAGCGCGTCTTGGTTGCGACCAGTTGGTTCGCTATCGATCTTCCTCTCAGCCAGCACGTATGTCACCGATGGTTCGCTGGTCTAAGAGCTTCTGACCGTCACCGGCCCCGGCGGAAGCCGGATCCTTCTCGCCGACCCGGTGGTGAGTCGTCTACAACAGTGCTTGGCGAGTTGGCCTCGGAATAGTCGCGACGGGACTCGCGTTGCCTCCGGCATGACCAACAGTGATCTCGGGAAATTCGGTGTGTGGCGCCACTACAAGGGGTTCGCCCCGGCGGCGGCCCGCGAGATCGAAGAACTGGGATACGGCGCGTTGTGGCTCGGCGGATCGCCGCCTGCCGATTTGCTGGTGGCCGAATCGCTGCTGGAGGCAACGGAATCGCTGATTGTCGGTACCAGCATCGTGAATATCTGGACGGCGCCGGCAGAGACCGTCGCGGAGTCCTTTCACCGTATCGACCAGCGATTTCCTGGGCGCTTCCTGCTCGGCATCGGGGTGGGTCATCGGGAGGCCAATGGCGCGGGGGCAG
This sequence comes from Nocardia sp. NPDC127606, assembly GCF_042671725.1. Taxonomy (NCBI): domain Bacteria; kingdom Bacillati; phylum Actinomycetota; class Actinomycetes; order Mycobacteriales; family Nocardiaceae; genus Nocardia; species Nocardia sp. NPDC127606. Next base: position 902,845 of record NZ_JBHXWQ010000001.1, read on the forward strand.
TCAAGCCGTACGAAGCGCTGGTGGCTTACCTGGACGAACTCGACGCCGCGGGTGTGCCGAAGGAGCGCAGGGCGTTGGCGGCGCTCGGACCGCGCGTGCTGAAACTCGCCCGTGACCGGACCGCGGGCGCGCTGCCCTACCTCACCCCGCCTGAGCACACCAGGACTGCCCGCGAAACGCTTGGTGCGGAAGCGCTTCTGGTCGCGGAGCAGAAGGTAGTCCTGGATGACGATGTGGCGCGGGCGCGCGAGCTCGCCAGGGGCACGGTTTCGATGTATCTGGGGCTGGTGAACTACCTGGGTAATCTGCGCCGCGTCGGCTTCTCCGAGGAAGACATCACCAAGCCGGGAAGCGATCGGCTGATCGATGTTCTCGCCGTCAACGGCACGCCCGCCGAAGTCGCGGCCGGATTGGTGGCGCACCTGGACGCGGGCGCCGACCATGTCGCGATCCAGCCGTTGAACGAGGACTACCTCGAGGCGCTACGCGCGCTGGCCGCGGTACTGCCGTTTACTCGGTGAGGGTTCGCCATGTTGCGTGTGGTCATGCCGGGGGAGTGGGCGCGGAAAAGCGCCCGACATACACACTCCTGGCTGGTGCGGTCAGTGTTGGACAAGGCCGACGGGGCCCGGTGTGGGTGACCCGCTAGATGGCGGGTAGCTGCTCGCCTTGTACCACTTCGATGTCGAGTTCGATTTTGACGGTGGTGCCGACGGCGGCCACTCCCGCGCGCACAACCGCGTTGTAATCGATCGCGAAATCGTTGCGGTGCAAGAGTGTTTCGGCGTGGAACGCGGCGCGTACCCCACCCCACGGATCTGGCCCGAACCCACCGTAGGCCACCTCGAGATCGACCGAGCGACGCTGCCCGTGCATGGCCAGCTCACCCGCCATCACCCAGGTGTCACCTCCGGTACGACGCAATCCGTGACCGGTGAAAGTGATCATCGGATACCTGTCGACATCCAAGAACTCCGGCGAGCGCAGGTGATTGTCACGCATCGAGATACCGGTATCGATACCCGCTGCCTTGATCTCCGCGTGCCCGGTGGATCGCTCGAACGACTCAGCGATATCGAGTCGCCCACTCACCTCGGCGAATCGGGCTTTGATACTCGCGATTCCCAGATGACGCGCGGTGGCGATCACCGTCGAATGTGCGGGATCGATCGTCCACGGTCCCGGCGGCGGCACCGCCACCGCCCCCATCGCCGGCACCAACAGCACCTCACCGAGCACGCCCGTCCCCGTCGAAGAGATCTGCGCGATCCGCGCCACCGGCTCGAACCCGACCGCGGTGAGCACCGCGGTGTGAACTCCCGCGGGCAACAGGCTGGTGGTCACCGCTCCGGTTTCGTCGGCAACCGCACGGGCGATCTGGCTGCCCCTCATATCGGTCACCGTCAACACTGCGTCCGGCACCGGCCACCCCTCCGCGGTGCGAACACGACCGGTCAACCCGCTCATCAACGATCCCCGCGCTCGTAGCCGAGTTGCACGTCGTAGGCGGCCTCGCCACCGGAGACAGTGACCTGCCCGGTCACCGGCGGATAACCACGAGCGATCACGGTGTATTGCCCCTCGAGAAGATCGGTGACGACATAGCGGCCGTTCTCATCGGTGCGTACCGTCGCGGCCACCTCACCCGCCGCGTCGAGCACGCTGACCAGCACGTCCGGTGCCGCCCGGCCGCCGTCGGCCAGCGCGGATCCGGCAAGTACCGCCATCGCGGTCAAATTGATGTCCTGACGCAACACACCGCTGTCCGGCACCGTCAAGGTGATCGCGCTGGGACGCATGTGCTCCGCTGCCGCGACCAAGGTGTAGACACCCGACACCACGCCGTGGCACAGATAGGTGCCGTCGCCGCCCGTGACGGCGGCCCCGACCACCTCACCGCGCATATCGGTCAACGTGACCGTCGCACCCGACAACGGCGAACCGTGGGCGGCGGTACGGACGACACCCGACACCTCACCGGAACCCACCAGGGTCAGATCAATCCGCTGGGTCCGCTGACCGACCGACACATTGACCGCGGTCGGCTGGTGCCCCATCGCCGACACGATCAACACATGACCACCCGACTCCGGCGCACTGATCGCATAACCACCATCAGCGGCACTGCTCGCTCGTGCGACCTGACGGCCACCCTGATCGATCAACGTCAACACAGCACCCGGCAACGGATGACCATCCTCGCGGCGGACGTGACCGTCCACCGATCCACCGCCGATGCCCGACCCGGACAACTCGCCGGTGGACGGAGCGGACTGCGACGACGCGTCGACCTGGTACGCCCGATGACCGTTCTGATCTACCGGCGCATGCCGTCCGGCCGAAGCAGTCGGCACCAGCTCTGACTCGGACAACACTCGCTCAGCGCCTTCCCAGACCGGGTCTTCTTCCCACCTCGACTCCGCGAGTACGGCCAATTCGGCGTCCAGCGCCGCCATTCCGTCGGCATCGGTCGGATTATCCTGCGACGCGGAATCTTTCGCGGTCGGGTCGAGGGCCGGATCGATATCGATCGTGCTGCGCAGCGGTCGGTTCGGAAGCCACGCGGTCGCGAGGAGGGCGACGACCGCCGCCCCCGCGGCGATGAGGAAGATCCGACCGGTCGCATCGCCGTAGGCGGCACGCACGATCGTCGCGATCGGTGCGGGTAGTCCGTGGAGGTTCAGATTGCTGCCGCCGGAGGAACTGGTTGTGACACCGATCTTCGCGAAACCTTCTGTGGACAGCGCGCTCACCCGGGTAGCCAGCACCGACCCCAGCACCGAGACACCGATCGCGCCACCGAAGGTGCGGAAGAACGCGACGCTGCTCGATGCCGCGCCGATATTGTGCACGCTCACGGTGTTCTGCACGGCCAGCACCAGGTTCTGCATCATCATGCCGACACCGAGCCCGACAACGGCGATGTAGGTGCCGACCAGCCACAGGTTGGTGGCGTGATCGATCGTCGAGAGCAGCCCGAACCCGACCACCAACAGGGCACCGCCGGTGACGACGAACGCCTTCCATTTCCCGAACCGGGTGATCAGCTGTCCCGAACCGGTCGACGCGACGAGCATGCCCGCGACCATCGGGATGGTCAGCACTCCGGCCACCGTCGGTGAAAATCCGCGCGCGGTCTGGAAGTACTGGCCCAGGAAGGTGGTCGCTCCGAACATGCCGATTCCGACCGCGATCGAGGCGATGATCGCCAGACCGGTGGTGCGCTCGGTGACGATCGACAGCGGGATGATCGGCGACTTGGCACGGGATTCGACCAGCAGGGTCGCGAGCAGCAGCACGACGCCCACGCCGACATACAACGCCGATTCGCGAGAGAACCACGCGTAGTAATCCGCCTTCCCCGCGAACGACACCCAGATGAGCAGCACCGACACACCGGCCGTCATCAGGGCGGCGCCGAGCCAGTCGATCGATACCCCCTCCTTGCGTTCGGTCGGCAGTCGCAGGGTCCGCTGCAGCAGTACCAGGGCGATCACGGCCAGGGGCACACAGACGAAGAAGCACCAGCGCCAGCCGAGCGGACTGTCGACGATGACGCCGCCGAGGATGGGTCCACCCGACATCGACACCGCCATCACGGCGCCCATGTAGCCGGAATAGCGTCCGCGTTCACGCGGCGAGACGATGGAACCGATGATCGCGACCACGAGCGCGGTCAAGCCGCCCATGCCGATGCCCTGGATGACTCGTGCCGCCAGCAGCATGGGCACAGTGCCCGCGACGCCCGCGATCACCGAACCGATGACGAAGATGACGATGGCCGACTGGACCAACAGCTTCTTGTTGAACAGATCGGCGAACTTGCCCCAGATCGGGGTGGACGCGGCGTTGGCCAGCAGTGCTGTGGTGATAACCCAGGCGTATGCGGTCTGCGACCCCTCCAGGTCGCCGATGATCGTGGGCAGCGCGGTCGCCACGATCGTGGTGCTGAGCAGTGCTGTGAACAGCGCCGCCAGCAGCCCGGTCATGGCTTCCAGGATTTGACGATGGGTCATCGCGACCGGGGCCCGCCGCGTCCCCGCCTCGACTGAATTAGACATCCGCTTCCTGACTTCCTGTCGAATCCGGCCGGCGTGCGCCCACCGCGCTGTGGTGCGCAACTGTGGCCAGTGAATTCCTGAGCTTCAGAACAACCGAGGTGGCCTGTTCGGCTTCGTCCTCGCTCCAATGGGCGAGAGCGGTCTGCAATCCCCGTGCTCGCGATATCCGGACGCGCCGCAGCAGATCGCTTCCTTTGTCGGTGACCTGGATGAGAGTGGCCCGGCCATCGCTGGGATCGGCGTGGCGGGCAATGTTGCCCGAGCGCACCAGCTCGGCAACATGCCTGCTCAGCGTCGATGGGCTGATGCACAAGTCCACCGCGAGATCCACCTGTCGGCACGGACCCCTGGCCTCGAGCGAGCCCAGCACGCCGATGCCGCCGGGGAGCAGGTCCCCTTCGTCTGGATGGGAGAGGGCAGCGCGGATGGCTCGGCCCATGAAATAGAGCTCTCTGATCAGGCTCTGAGCCGTATCGGGTGACACTGCCATGACTACTCCCAGACGAGAATATTTACTTGCAGAATGCAACTATACATTACATTACTTGTGCTAAGCAACGAGCCGCGGGAGGTCCCTGCCCGCGCGGCCGTATCGCCGCCTCGCGGCGACACGGCCGGAGGCTGGGGTTCTCGAGGAGCACCGGCGAACTCGTCGTGGCTGTTTGCCAGAAGTAGAGGCGGGTAGGCGTACCTCATGAATCAGTCGTCGGTCGCGACGTGCAGTGCCCGGTCATGATCGGTGACATCGACAGGGTCGTCGTGGTGGTCCCCGCCCGTAACGAGGAGCGACTGCTTCCTCGGTGTCTCGCAGCTCTGGAACGCGCTGTGAGTCGTGTCGATGTTCCGGTACGTGTGCAACTCGTGCTCGACGCCTGCACTGATGATTCGGCACGGATCGCTTCGACAGCCGAGGTACTGACGGTCTGCGAGCGCAATGTCGGGGCCGCCCGGCGGCGAGGATTCGAGCACGCGGGCGCGGGCTGTGATGCCGGAACCTGGTTCGCGACCACTGACGCCGACTCCGAGGTCGACGAATCCTGGTTGTCCGCCCAGCTCAGTTATGCGCGGAGGGGTTTCGAGGTGGTAGCGGGCGTGGTGGGGGTGCGCCGATGGTCGGCACACTCGGCGCAGACTCGACGGATCTACGAGCACGAATACCGCATCCACGGGCCCGACGGTCACGGCCATCTCCACGGCGCCGCGCTCGGCTTCCGGGCCGACGCGTACTGGGGAATCGGTGGTTTTCGCGCACTACGCACAGGCGAGGACGTGGACCTGGCCGATCGGCTGCTAGCCGCCGGCGCCAGGATCGCCTGGGCGGAGGACGTCCGTGTCACCACCTCTGCCCGGCGGAGGGGTCGCGCGCCGCACGGATTCGCCGAGCATCTGCGCAGGCTGGGACGTGACGAGCCGCAGGAGGTCTCGTGACGTCCGTGGACAGTTCCGTCGTCGGCTCACGTGCGGAAGCCGAGACGCCGATCGCGGTCGCCATGACGACGCTGGCGAGGTCGGGAAGACTGGATCTGCCGTTGCCGGGCTCGGGACGAACTCTCGAGCGATGGCGTGCCTTGGCCGAAATCGCCTACGAGGACACAGTTCTCGGCCGCCTGGCCGAGGCGCACGCCGATGCCGCAGCGATTGTGGCCGAGCTGAGTGGCGACGCCGCGCCCCCTTCTGGCGTCCCGGAGCTGCCGACTGACGCCCACGCTCGTCTCACAGCAGCGCCCGGCGAGATCTGGGGCGTGTGGGCCGCGGAAACGCCTTCCTCTGTGCTGCGAGCACGCAGGGTCTCCGGTGGGTGGGTGCTCGATGGACGCAAGCTGTGGTGCTCAGGTGCGAGCCTGTGCACGCACGCGCTGGTCACGGCGGTCGCGGATGAGCAGCGAGCGTTGTTCGCGGTGCCGCTCGACCGTGCTGTCGCCCAGCCGGTGCCCGGGACCTGGCTTGCGGTCGGTATGGGCGAATCCGACTCCGGTGCGGTCGATTTCGACAACGCCGCAGCGCGGATGGTCGGTGTCCCCGGTGAGTATCTGAGCCGCCCCGGATTTTGGCACGGTGCCATCGGTGTGGCCGCTTGCTGGTACGGCAGCGCGTGCGCGGTCGCCGCAGCGCTGCATCGGTACGCGGCCGCCGGACGCGCCGACGACCATGCGCTCGCTCACCTGGGCGCGGTCACCGCAGTGCTGTCCGCCGCTCACGCGAGCCTTTCCGCCGCCGCGCACGCGATCGACGCCGATCCGCGAGACATCACCGGTGACGGTCGGGTCCGTGCCCGGACCGTCCGTGCGGTGGTCGAGAACGCGGCGACCGAGACCTTGGATCGGGTCGGGCGCGCGCTCGGCGCGGGGCCGCTGTGCGGCGATAGTGCCCATGCTCGCCGGGTCGCGGATCTGACCGTGTACTTGCGCCAGAGCCATGCCGAACGCGATCTGGCCGACCTCGGCCGTGACCAGGCGGAAAAGGAGTTCTCGTGGCTGCTCAGCCGCTGATCGATACCGAGGGTCCCGGCGCGTGCGAAGGTGTCTGGGCGCAGTGGCGGGCGAGTCGACCCGAACTGCGGATCCAGGACTGGCGCCATCTCGTGGTCGTCGCGCCGCACCCCGACGACGAGGTGCTCGGAGCGGGCGGGCTCATCGCGCTGTTGCGGTCCGCCGACATCCCGGTCACGCTGATCGCGGTCACCGACGGTGAAGCATCGCATCCGGGCTCACCCACCCACGCTCCTGCTGAGCTGGCCGCTCTGCGCATCGAGGAATCGCAGAACGCGGCCTACGAACTCGCCACCGGAGCGCCGATGCGGCTCGGCATGCCTGACGGCGGTATCGCCGAGCGGGAGATCGAGCTCACCGATCTGCTCAGCTATGTCTTGTGCCGCCTCGGTGGTCCAGGAGTGCGGTGCGCGGCCACCTGGCGCCACGACGGTCACCCCGACCACGAAGCCGTCGGCCGCGCCGCCGCCGCGGCCTGTGGGAACACCGCGACCGAGCTGCTCGAGTACCCGGTGTGGATGTGGCACTGGGGCAATCCGGAGCATCCGAGAGTGACCCCGGAGAATGCCTTCGCACTGCCACTGTCGCCGTCGGCAGTCGCGGCCAAGGCGCGGGCGATGGCACAACACCGCACCCAGATCAGCCCGCTGTCGGATCATCCAGCCGACCGGCCTGTCCTGCCCGCGCATGTCCTCCAGCGGTTCACCGCACCGGACGAGGTCTTCTTCCAGTGAACGAAATGTCGATGCCGCCAGGGTATTTCGATCGGATGTATGCCAACGACGACGATCCGTGGCGCTTCACCACCCGCTGGTACGAACAGCGCAAACGCGCGTTGACGATGGCGATGTTGCCGAGGGCGCACTATCGAAGGGGGTTCGAGCCCGGCTGCTCCATCGGTGTGCTCACCGAGGAACTCGCCGGTCGCTGCGATCACCTGGTGAGTACCGATATCGCCGAGCGTGCCCTCGACGCCGCGCGGTCGCGCCTGCTCCACGCACCGGTGGAATTCCGGCTGTGGGGTCTGGGACAGCCATGGGAGACAGAGGATTTCGATCTCATCGTATTCAGTGAAGTCTGCTACTACCTCGACGCCGCGCGTCTGCGAGACGTCTTCGAACAAGCGGTGGCGCACCTCGAGCCAGGGGGCACCCTGCTGTGCGCGCACTGGCGCCACGTCGTAACGGATTACCCACTGACCGGCGACGACGTCCACGCAATCGCCCACCGGACCGTTGGCTTGTCAGCCTCGGCCCATTACGACGACGCGGATCTGCTCATCGATGTGTTCGCGGCGACGACTCGGGATCCCCCCTCGGTGGCCGAGGTCGAGGGCTTGGTCTGAGGGCGTCGGGTTCGCTGCCCACGCAGGGCGGGGACCGCCGCCGGACTGCCGAGGTGATGACGCCCGGTGCGAGGGCCGGGTCGTGGAGATCGATCCCCAGATCGAGGACTAGATGGGCCGAGGACATCATGCCGCTGCTGGGCGATGACGACCCGCTCGGCGTGGAAACCTTTGCCACCCACCGGCTCCCGCTCAGTGTCCGCGTTGATCGGTGAGCTTCAGCCCTTCCTTGGCTTTCACGCGTCGATGTTCGAGCAGGAGCCAGGTGACACCGGCACCGGCCAGCACGACCGCCGCGATGCCGGCGATCACTGCCCAGCCGCCGAATCCGTAGCCGGTGGCGGTCAGAAACAAGCCCAGCGCGATGATTCCCATGGCGCACAGGATGATTCCGGGAAAGTTGTATCCGTCCTCGAGGCCTTCGCCCGCGTGACTGCGCGTCGTTCGGGAGTGATCGGGGAATTCACCACTGGCCTGGTCCGGTTGACGCTGCACGGCACCACGCTGTCGATCCGAATATGCCATTGGATATCTCCCTTCGAGTGGGTATTGCTGGGCCATACCCATTGCGTCGTGCCTCAATCGGCCGGTCGTCGAGGCCGCAGGCCTGGAAGGCCGACATCTCCTCGTGCCTGCTCTGCACGAACCGCGGCGAGTTCTCGGCTCGCCCGAAAGCGGCGACCAAGCCGTTGATGCCGTCCCCGGGGTAGGCGAAGACCTGCTGGACACCCCATCCCCGCAGTCGCGCAAGGACGTAGTCCGCTACCTGCATCGACATGGTTCTCCGTTCCGGGGCCGGGCTGGTCGGTGGCCGTGGGTGGGCCGCCACTGTGGTGCTACCGCGGAAACCAGTTCCTGAACAGCCGTGCTCGCGGAATCAGAAACCGACGAGCCCCGACGCCAGATCCACGGTGTCGATGATTTGTGTGGTCTGCCGGCGTGCGTTGGGACACTGGTCGCGAGTGACCACGTCGATCGCATCGCGATGACGGGCGAGGGCGATATTGATCGCACCGTTGCGCAGCGCCCAGATGTGGACGACACCGTTGAACCTCACGCGAGCAATGGCGCTGCCCTGTCGGCGCCAGCTATCGAGATCGGCCCACATCGTCTCGCACAACTGCGCACCGGCGGCTGGACCGATGACAAGTGCGTCCGCCGAAGCAGCGCCCCCACCGAGGCCCCGCGACTCGGTAGTCGTCACGAAGGCAATAACACCCGCCGATACGAGAGCACCCAACAACGCGACGCGACCCATGCGGTGGCGCGGTCGTCTCGAGAACAGGGGGCTCTCCTTCGATCTGGAACACGGCGGTGTCATTGTTCGAATGCCCGCGTTTTCGGAGACGAATCGGATATCGCACGTCGAAACACCTTGCTGTGACAGCTATGCAGCGGCGAATTTCGAGTATGAAACACGTCGAGACAGAAGCGGCCCGAAGCCATGGAGGCTTCGGGCCGTGTACTGGGTCGTGCCCGTCCGGTAGCGGCTAGCGCGACACGCCGCGACGCCCGGTGACCAACCCGACGAGGAACAGCAGGACGACCGCGCCGGCGATACAGGTGAAGAAGCTGAACCACAGTCCGCCGCCTGCGACATCGACACCCAGGAATGTGAGCAGGAATCCGCCGAGGAGGCCGCCGACGACACCGACGACGATGTTGAGCAGAATCCCTTGCTGGGCGTCGGTCTTCATGATCTTGCTGGCGATCCATCCGGCCAGTCCGCCGATGATGATCCATCCGAGAATGCCGAGACCGAGCATGGTCTACTCCTATCATTCAAATGTGCTGGCGAGCATCCGGTACGGGCGCTCGGCAGCGGCATACCCCGGCGCCGCGCAGGCAATCAGACAATCGCCGAAATCGACGTGCGGGAGCGTTTGGCGATAGCCTCGGAGTATGACTGACAACGATCAGCCTGCCGAGAGGCATCGACGGCCCGTCGGCGTCCACTCTTCGACAGTGGCAGCGGTCGGCAAACTGTCGGAGGCGTTGGAGACGACCGAACGTGCTCGCGGGCACCTCTACAGCTTCCACCAGCTCACCGGTGGCGCCGATCTCGCGCTCGGCGAGGCGGTCGACATGTTGCGCGCCGCGGGTCATCATCAGCTCGCCGAGAAGCTGGCCGTCGAGCTGGTAGGCCGCAACGTGCTGCCCGACCGGTGGACCTTCCAGATCGTGGAGGAATACGACGAGGGCTACTACGCGCAGTTCCGGCAGATCGAGCGCGAGATCCGCGACGAACTCGTCGACGGCCGCACCCACGTGTACGAGGCGGAGATGAAAGAGGCCCGCCGCTCCCATGGTCGTCCTGGGCACGAGGCCGGACCACGCAGCTAGTCCGGAGGTCTCTACGTGCCAGGTTTGCGCGGCCTGCTCATCGCGGTCGCTCGCCCGGGTCGCTGAGGCTGTCCGGCCGAGTGTCAATCGTCGAGAACTGTGCGCGCTGTGGTCGCGCCGGTGACCAGTTGACGAGCGATATCGGAGAGGCGTGTGCTTCGTCGACGGCCGTAGTTGCGCAATGCTTGGAATGCCTGGTCCATATCAAGGTTTCTCGCGTGTACGAGTACACCTTTGGCCTGTTCGATGGTAATGCGATTGGTCAGCGCGACTTTCAGTTGCTCGGTCAGCTCGCCCGGACCGCATAGAAGATAGCCTCAAGTTTGCGACGATAGGTTTTTGTTGAAGGTTGAAAACGGTTCGAGCCCCGGCCGATCCGATGATCGACCGGGGTGCGAGACAGCTCAGTGCAGGTCGAACCGGTCGTTGTCGGCCACCTTGACCCAGGCATCGATGAAATCGTTCACGAACTTCGTGCCTGCGGTTTGCTGCCCGTAGACCTCGGCCACCGCGCGCAGCACCGAGTGCGAGCCGAAGACGAGATCGTTGGCCGTGGCCGTCCACCGCTTCTGACCGGAACGTCGGTCGACACCGTCGTAGACGTTCTCCGACGACTCCGAGACCTGCCACTGCGTGTTCTGATCGAGCAGATTCACGAAGAAATCGTTCGAGAGCACGCCCGCCCGGTCGGTGAGGACACCGTGCGCGCTGCCACCGTAATTGGCGCCGAGCGCGCGCAGGCCGCCGATCAGCACCGTCAGTTGCGGCGCGGTCAGGTCCAGCATGTACGCGCGGTCGAGCAGCAGCCGCTCGAGCGGAGCCTTCTCGCCAGGGCGCACGTAGTTGCGGAACCCGTCGGCCCGAGGTTCGAGCACATCGAAGGTGTCGACATCGGTGTTCTCCTGGGTGGCGTCGGTGCGCCCGGGGGAGAACGGCACGGTGACCTGATGACCGGCGTCGCCTGCCGCCTTCTCGATCGCCGCCGAGCCGGCCAGGATGATCAGGTCGGCCAGTGACACCTTCTTGCCGCCGGTGGCCGAGGCGTTGAAGTCTTGCTGGATCTGCTCGAGGACCGGCAACACCTTCGCCAGCTCGGGGGGTTCGTTGATATCCCAGTTGCGCTGGGGCTCGAGCCGGATCCGGGCGCCGTTCGCACCGCCGCGCTTATCGGTGCTGCGGAAGCTCGCCGCCGACGCCCATGCTGTCTTGACCAGTTGCGCGATCGACAGACCGGACGCGAGGACAGTGCTCTTCAGCGCGGCGATGTCCTGCTCGTCGATCAGTGCGTGGTCGACGGGGGGAACCGGGTCTTGCCACAGCTGCGCCTCGGGTACCCACGGGCCGAGATAGCGGCTGAGTGGACCCATATCGCGGTGTAGCAGTTTGTACCAGGCCTTCGCGAACGCCTCGGACAGCTCCTCCGGGTGGTCGAGCCAGCGGCGGGTGATCTCGGCGTAGACCGGGTCTTCGCGCAGGGCCAGGTCGGTGGTCAGCATCGTCGGGGTTCGGGCGGGACCACCGAATGGATCGGGGATGAGGCCTTCGCCCGCACCGTCTTTCGGCTTCCACTGCCAGGCATCGGCGGGACTCTTGGTGAGTTCCCAGTCGAAACCGTAGAGGTTCTGCAGGAAGCCGTTGCTCCAGGCGGTCGGGGTGGCGGTCCAGACGACTTCCAAGCCGCTGGTGATCGCGTCCTTGCCCTTACCCGTGCCGTAGCCGCTCTTCCAGCCCAGACCCTGCTGCTGCAGTGGGGCGGCTTCGGGCTCGGGGCCGACCGAGCTGGCGTCGCCCGCGCCGTGGGTCTTGCCGAAGCTGTGACCGCCGACGATCAGGGCGGCGGTCTCCTCGTCGTTCATCGCCATGCGGGCGAAGGTTTCGCGGATGTCGTGGGCCGCGGCCACCGGATCCGGCCTGCCGTTCGGCCCTTCCGGGTTCACGTAGATCAAACCCATCTGGACCGCGCCCAGTGGTCCCGACAGCTCACGCTCGCCGCTGTAGCGTTCGTCGCCGAGCCAGGTGTCCTCCGGCCCCCAGAACATTTCCTCCGGCTCCCAGATATCGGGTCGGCCGAAGCCGAAACCGAAGGTCTGGAACCCCATCGACTCGAGGGCGACGTTGCCGGTGAAAACGAGCAGGTCGGCCCAGGAGATCTTGTTGCCGTACTTCTGCTTGACCGGCCACAGGAGCCGACGAGCCTTGTCGAGATTGGCGTTGTCGGGCCAGCTGTTGAGCGGGGCGAAACGTTGCGCTCCCTGACCGCCGCCGCCACGACCGTCGGCGATCCGATAGGTGCCCGCCGCGTGCCAGCTCATCCGGATGAACAGGCCACCGTAGTTGCCGTAATCAGCGGGCCACCAGTCCTGCGAATCGGTCAGCACCGCGGCGATATCGGCTTTGAGGGCTTCGACGTCGAGCCCGGCGAACTCTGATGCGTAGTCGAAGTCTTCGCCCAGCGGGTTGGACTTGGACGAGTGCGCGTGCAAGACCGAGACGTCGATCTGTTCCGGCCACCAGTCCTTGTTGGTCCTGGGGCGCTGGTCGGTCTTCGGAGTGGGCGAGGGGATCGCCGGGTTCTCGCTCTCACTGGTGCTGTGCGTGTCGCTGTCAGGAGCAGGCGGGCGGCTATCGGAGGTCACGATGTTCCTTCCTGGACGGGCTGCGAGCGGCGTTGTGTTCGGTGGGCGTTCAGTTCGCGCAGTCAGGGCACAAGCCCCAGTAGATGACTTCGGCTTCGTCGATCGCGAAGCCTAGGTCGTCGGAAGCGGTCAGGCAGGGCTCTTCGCCGAGTTGGCAGTCGACATCGCCGATCAACCCGCACGTCCGGCAGATGAGGTGATGGTGGTTGTCCCCGACTCGGGTCTCGTAACGGGCCAGCATGCCGCGAGGTTGGATGCAGCGGAGCAGGCCTGCGGCGGTGAGGGTGCGCAATGAATCGTAGACGGCCTGGTGTGACACCACCGACAGGCGGGACCGCACGGCACGGATGATCGAATCGGTGTCGGCATGCGGGTGTTCGTGAACCACCCTCAGCACGGCCACCCGCGGCGCCGTCACGCGCACCGAAACTCCCCGCAGCAGCTCCTGGAACTCGACATCTGTGGGCACGCTCGCAGTTTTCCTCGTTTTCTGACTTCGGACAACTACCCGACCATCGATCAGTCGGTGCGGTCGAGCGCGCCTTTGTCGCGATGGATCGGCCGGAAATGGGTATTGCGAAGCGAGAACAAAGGAGGACTTCATGTCAGCAACGAAAAATCACGACGACGAAGAATCCACCGAACCGAAGGGTGGTCGACCGGGCCCCAGCGATCAGGGAAGGGACGGCGGGATGGCGACCCGGGAACTCGCCCCGGAGATAGCCGAAACCGAGGGCGCGCAAGAACCACCCGACTGATCAACTGTCACCAGGCCTGTTGTGTCAGGCATTGTGTTCGGCGTCTGATCGGTAACCGCGCGAGAGCCCAGGGCGCTGACAGTCGAGGGCGAGGAACGGCGCGGCGAGACGGAGCAATTCCGCAGGCCGGTCCAAGGGGATGATGTGCCCGCAGTCGGGGATGAGGTGGCCGGTCAGATCGTCAGCAATCGGGCGGAGTTGACGTTCGAGAGTGGTACCGACCGGGTGCGCGCCGATCGCGAGCGTCGGTGCCACGAGTCGGCCGGTGGCCGCGGCTTCGTCGATCTGTCGAGCACTGATCGGGAGTGCGCGGTAGTACTCGAAGGCGCAGCGCAGGGCTTCCGGTCGCCGAAAAGCGTCGACGAACGCCTCCCGAAGATGTTGTGGCGCGCCGTTTCCGCGTGTTCCCGTGTCGAGGAACCAGTCGATGTACTCGGCTTCGTTTCCGGTCAGCACGGACTCGGCGAGGCCGGGGACGGCGTGGAAGCCGAACCACCACGGTGGGCCCGCTGCCAGGAATCCCTCGCCGCCCGGAAGGCGGCCGAGTAGCGATTCCATGAGGATCAGACGTCGGATCCGGTCCGGGCGTCGCATGGCGAGCAAGAATGCGACCGGGGTGCCTGCGTCGATGGCGACGACGGCAGCAGACGGTTCGTCGAGAGCATCGAGGATTCCGTCGATATCGGCGGCGAGGGTGCCCGCGTCGTACCCGTTCGTCGCCTGGCTGCTGTCGCCGAACCCTCGCAGGTCCGGTGCGATGACTCGATGGTCTGTGGCCAGCGGGCCGATGATCTGGTGCCACAGTTGCCAGGTGTGTGGAAATCCGTGCAGGAGTACGACAGCCGGACCGGAACCCGCTGTCGCCACGTTGGCGTAAATGCCGTTGGTGGGGATCTTGTGGAGGGCGATGCCTGTAGGCGGGGTGTCGAGCATGAAGGCCTCCCTGGTTACGATTAGTTACCAGGAAACGGTAGGAAACCTTTGCTGGGGTGCCAAGAGGGCACTTTCTCGAAAGGTGGTGAGGTCGAGGTGACCACCCGATCAGAGCGTGGCGACGTGTTCGATCCGCAATGCCCGACGCGTCAGCTACTGGACCGCATCGGGACGAAGTGGACGTCGATGGCGGTCAAGGTGCTCGCGGATGCCGCGCCGCAGGAAGTGCGGTTCGCCGACTTGCGGCGGCGGATGCCGGGAGTTTCGCAGAAGATGCTGTCGGTGACACTGCACAGCCTCATCCGTGACGGCCTGGCCACTCGCCGGGTCGAGCCGACCGTGCCGCCGCGCGTGCACTATCAACTCACCGAACTCGGCTTGTCCTTGGAGATCCCGCTGGCCGCGCTGCGCGCCTGGGCCGAGGTGCACATGGCCGAGATCGACTCGGCCAACGCGGACAGCGACAGCGGCGCGTAGCAGGGTTCACCGTCGACGTCGAGACATCTGCGCATCCTTGCTTGAAAAGGCAAGCATCGCAATGTGATTGAATGATCGGTTCGGATCGATCGCGGCACCGTTCGACCTTTCGTTGTTAGTCGGCCGCCGCGCCGAGGATCGCCAGCGCGTAAGGCTGGGGTCCCTGCGGGACGTTCGAGCCGATGACATCGATCTTCCACGTACCGGCTGTGGGTGTGCCGACTTCGACGACCTCGACGTTGTTGGTCGAGTCCATGGTGAGCCCGGCACCCTGCCCGCTGTTTCCGGCTCGGGGTGCTCCGTCCGGTCCCCGGACAACGAGATTGAGGTTGTTGACCAATGTCTCGCCGGGGAAGTCGCTGTAGGCGAGCACGACCCGCAACGGAACAGCTGCCGAGGTTATCTCGATCTCGAGGGTGTGGAGTTGTCCCGTCGACGCCTTCTTGCCCTGGCGAACCAGCAGCGTGGACGGCGCTGTCGGGGCAACGACCGCAGCCACGTCGACGCAGCCGAAGCCCTGGTGGTCGTCGGCCACGGTGGCTGCGGGCGCCGTGCCCGGCAGGCGACGAGCACCGGCGATCACCACCGCTTTGAGGAGCGCACCCGACGGCGTCGCGATGCCGTGGTCGCGGCGGAGGTGCTGGCGCAGCAGCGCGAGCGCGCCGGCGGTCAGCGGCGTGGCCATGCTCGTTCCGCCCATGTAGAAGTACTTCGAGGAGCCAGGGAACGGCTTCCAGCCGGTTGCGGTGGGGCTGAGCATCGTCGACTTCGTCGACAGGATCCATGTGCCCGGGGCAACGACGTCGGGTTTGATGCGCCCGTCCGCGGTCGGACCACGGCTGGAGAACGCGACCACCTGATCCGGGTCGTCGGCCATCGAAGCGCTCTTGTACGGCGGTGCCGGGTAGTCGCCTGGCCACCAGTCGCCGTACCGCTCGCTGTCGAAGGAACGCCGCAGGTTCTCACTCGCCCCGACCGTCAGACAGTTCTTGGCGGTGCCGGGCGAGGTGACGGAGCCGCGGTTGATCTCGCCGTCACCGTCGGAGTCGCTGCCGTCGTTACCCGCGGCGAACAGGATGCAAAACGGCGGGTGCTCCCACATGAACTTGTCCACGGCACGGCACTGGTCGTCGTAGACCCCGGGGTCGCCCCCACCCCACGAATTGGTGTGGATGCGCGCGCCCTTGTTGTACGCGGGTGTGAACAGGTCGGCGAGGTCCACCGGAATTCCCGCGAGCAGATAGCGCCCGTACTTCGCGACGAATGCGGGGTTCTTCCAGTCCAGGGCTTGCTCGACGGCCTGGAACACCAACTTCGCTTTGGTGGCCAGACCGCGGATCGCCGGTTGCCCCGGCACCGCCGTACTCGCGACGCCGTCGCCGAGCACCGATCCTGTGACGTGGGTGCCGTGGCCGGAATCGAGGTCGGACGCTCCGTCATCGCCGCCGGCGTTGTTGATGTAGGGAGCGAATTCCGAGGTGATCGGAAAACTCATGACTGCTTTGACGCGGCCGCTGAAATCGGGGTGTACGGGCGAGGTGGTGCCGGTGTCGAATCCGGTGTCGCACACGGCGATCGTCTCACCGTCGCCGTCGAGAGTGGAAACCCCACCCAGCGTGGTCGGGGTCCCGCGCATGATCGTCGCGGCGACGTCGTTGCTGATGCGATTGATCGGCCGGTTGCGCACCATGCGCACACCATGAACAGCCGACAGGGCGGCCAGTTGCTTGCGCCGAGCGGCATCGGTGCCTTCGGGTGCCTTGACGATGAGCGTCGCCGGGCCGTCTCCGATGATCTCGAGTCCGAGTTTGCGGATCTTCGCCTTGGCGGCGCGTGCGGTGGCCGGGGTGAAGAACTCGACCGTGAGGACGTCGGGGAGCAACTTTGTTCGGGGCAGTGTGGGTTCGGTGGTCACGTCCAGGCGTGCGCGGTCGGGCAGATGACCGGCCCAGCGCACCTCCGGCAACGCCGCGATCGCCGCGACTTGCTCGGCCGTCGCGCGCACGACCAGCGTGAAACCAGAACGGGCATCGACGATCGAGGCACCTGCCTTCTCCACGGCTGAGCGCCATTGCGGCTTGATCGGACCGACGAACTGGATCAGGTAGTGGTGCGGTCCGGCGTCCAGGCGCCGGGTGCGCTGGTAGGCGGGATGAGCTGAAGGCCGCCGTGCGCCGGTGATCCGAGGCAGATCGGTGTCGATCGAGTCTGTCGAGGTCGGTCCGAGTGGAATCTCGTATTGCGCGGTGATGTCTTCGACGAGATAGCGCCGGCTCAACTCGCGAACTTCGGCCTCATTGACCTGTACCAACGCGAACGCGTCGTAGTTGGCTGTCACGGTGTGGTCCTGCGCGAGCGCGGCCTGCTCAGATTTGCTCGCGACTACTTTGAGCGTGCGGTCCATGTCGGACTCCCTCCACGAATGTATGTCCGAAGCCGATGAGCGGTGTGAACCGTCCCGCCGAGTCCGCAGACTCGGCCTCGATCCACCGATGTGCAGGTTCGTCTACGTGTCGGAACGAGCAATTGCCAAGTCTCGCATAGGTATGCCGCCGAGTCGGCGATGTTCGACGACAGCCTCGCGACCATCTGGTCAGGGCTCTGCGCTACTGCTGGGTTGACCGGGACGGTGTTGCTGATGATCGGGCTTCGGGTCGGCGTGACCGAACGGCTCGTGTTCTACCCGCTCCCGGCGTGGATGGCTGTTACCGGGACTGCCATCGTGCTCACGACTGTTCGCACCGCGATGCCGTGGCGACGCGCCTTGCGGTGGATCGGTCGTCCTCGATATGTGACGTTTGGCGAAGGCCGATAGCGGCGTCCCCGGGTCGGCCGGTCCGGGTCACTCGGATGCGTGACCCGATTTCGTGTCCGGATCGACCTTGTCCGCACGTTCCCATTCCTTGTCCAGGTCGGCTCGCGAATCCGCGGCATCACCGCGGTGCACGTGTGCCTGCTGGGCTAGCTGCTCGGCCTGCGCGGCCTTGGCCTCGGCTTCGGCCTTGGCGGCGCGGCTGCGGGCGGCGATCTCGTCGGCTCGCGCCTCTCGCTGACCGACCTCGAATTCCTGTTCCGTTGCGCGGGCGCGGATGCCCTCGGCCTCGACCCGCTGGTGCGCACGCTGTTTACGCATCAACACCACAGCGCCGGCCACGAGCGCGATGACAACAACGACCGCGACGATGATGATCACAATCACACTGGTGGTACTCATCGTTCTACTCCTCGCACCCCCTTTGATTCTAACGGACATCTCGGCTCATGATTCGTCCCTCGAATATCTGCTGAGTCGGTACTGCGCGGAACTGAACCGGGGATTGCGCGCTGACGAATGTCCGGGCGGGTTGCGATACGAATTATCGGGGCACTGACGACATTTGAGGCGGCGAGAATCGGAAAACTTCTTACAGGGGATCGCTGACGACCGCTACCGGAATGGGAGATGATGTAGTGGTGAGTACCGAGAGCATGCCGGCGAACGTTCGCCCGAAGCGCCGCAACGGGCCCCGACTACCGCCGGACGAGCGTAGAACGCAGTTGCTCGACGCCGCGCTCCGTGTTGTCGGGGACGCCGGGCTCGCGAACCTGACAATGCAGGCAGTCGCCAAGGAAGCCGGCGTCGCCAAACCGGTGCTCTACGCGATGTATCCCACCGCGCCGGAGCTGGTGGCGCACCTGCTGCACCGGGAACACTCACGCGGAATGGGGCAGGTCTTCACGGCTATGCCGCGTGACCTGCACGAATCTGACCCTGATCGCGAGTACGTCGCGGCGGTGATGGCCTTTCTCGAATCTGTCGCCGCGGCACCGACCCGCTGGCGTCTGATCCTGCTGCACAGTGACGGTGCGCCGTCCGACTATCGCGAATTGCTCAGCGCTGCCCGCGACAAGCTCCTCGATCAGTGTGTCGAGCTGTTGGCCGCCGGTTTCGCTGTGCGCGGCGGCCCGCATGAGGCCGATGTCGAACTGATCGCCCACGTCATGCTCGGATTCACCGAAGTGCTGGGACGGATGGTGTTGTCGGATCCGCAACGCTTTCCGCCCGAAAGGTTGCGCGCCACCGTCCGATCCATGGTCCGGACCTTGCCCAACGAGCCGGGCGCCGCAACTGCGGGGACGGAGACAACGGTGTTCGGCCCAGCTGGGCTGCGTATCGATTAACCGACGGTAATCCGCTCACCGCATGCGGTGAGCGGATCGTGCCGGTCGTTTACCGAAGGTCGATGTCGGCGATAATCAATACCGGCCAGGCGATCACCTCGCCGATGGTGGAGAACAATCGGTCGAGCCCGTGCAATTCGCCCAGATGGCTGTCGTGGGTGATCAACCAGATCACACCGATCGCAAAATATGGGACACCACCGGCGATTGCCAGATACATCATCTGACGGATACTGATCTGTCGTTCCATGAGCTTTGTCAACATTCTTGCTCTCTATTCTGTGTTCAGGCGATGTCGCCGAGGATCGGCTGCGACTCGATGAGCCCCTCGTCCGAAGGGGGTAGACGTTCGCCCAAAACGCGGTTGCGTTGTTTCTCGCGGAGTGCGTGATGGGCTTGCGACGGGATGTCGTACCCATATGTTTTCTGTGCCTGCCGGGGCGTCGTCGTCACCGGGTTCTTCGGCACTACTCCGAGCAACACAGGCGCCGCTACCGGTACGGTGGTGGGGGAGATCAATTGCAGCAGTAGCAATTGCAGCCGGGTGTTCAAGCTGACCAATGTCATCGCCGCGCTCAACCAGGGGATGACGAGGATGTCCAGCGCCCGCCCGGTCGGCAACCCGGCCATTTCCCGCATCCAGCGCGGCATCGTGGCCAATGTTCCGCGCCGAAGGAATGCGGCGACGATTTTGAACAGTGGTCGAAGCACGAGGGGCATCGGTGGCAGCATCACCTCGGCGTCGAGGAGGTGATTCATCGCCTTCTTGGCGATATCGGATCCGATGAGTTGGGGCCGCATGCGTTCGAAGTACTGCGCGACACCCTCGCGGGTACGGGGAACATCGGCAGGATCGCAGGTTTGGAGCTCGGCGGCGCGGGCGCATTCGTGCCAGTACTGCGATTCTTCATCCGGGCCGAGTCGCCCGGGTCCGAACTTCTCGTAGGCGACCAGCAAGGAATGCCACGCGGTGAGGTGGATCCACAGCTGTGACTGCGGATCGTTCGCGTCGTAGTCCCGGCCGGTCACCGGATCGATTCCCACGGCCTTGGAATGGATCTTGACCAGGATGTCGGCCGCGTTCGCCGTCGACCGACTGTCGGCGAACATCACCATCGCGAAGTATCGCAACGTGCGGTCGTAGCGGGTGCGGGGCCGGCTGTAGATCGCACTCGTGGTGTCCACCGCCGCGATCAACGCGGGGTCGAGTTCCTCGATGACGACCGCTCGCTGGAAGCCGATGGTCAGCCCGGTCGGATAACTCCATACCCGCCACGCGACGGAATCGGGTCCGAAGAACCCGTAGTCCTCGGCGGGCGCCACCTCCGGTAGCGACAACCATGTGCGTAATGTTGCCATGCGCTTCTCCCCAGAATTCGTGCTGTCGGGTCGCTGTGACGATCCGTGTTGTCAATTACTACGCGCGTGTAGATATTGAGTAAGATATTAGCAGTGCCTATCCTGAACCGCTACGGCTATCGCGGTATCTGCGGCCGGAATCCGAACGAAAGAAGATGCCCGATGAATTGCGCGACCCACATTCTCGAGGCGTGCTAGGAATGGACAGCGCGTACCGCGCGGGCGAGTAACCACACGCAGGTCGCGAGCCCTACCGCCGCACAGGTCAGTAGGAGCGCGGCAGTTACGGCGTAGGCGGCCCAGACGGGCAGCAGCTGTTCGAGCCCACGGACCAGAGCCGCCAGGGCGAATACTCCACCGAGAGTTGAGGTCACGGCCGCTACGGCCACCGCGAGCCCGGCCGCGACAGCGAGTCGCAACCGTCCCGCGAGCGCGGTCGCGAGGCGGGCGGCCCTGCGTCGGCCTCGGCGCGCGGCGGAGCTGCGCAGCGCGCCTACCAGGAGCGATTCGGAGTCGGTGCGGGGGAACGTAGTCTGGTCGGTCATCGGGCATCCTGCCGATCAGTGGGAAAGTGACGGGGTGCTGACCTCGCTGACCAGCCAGCGGTCGGCGTCCTTGCGCAGCGTCATGCTCACCGAGAGTTGTCCGGGCGCCGGGGCGCCCTTGGTGCCGAGGCTGGTAATGGTCTGATTGATGACGGCCACCGCCCGTGCGGAGGTCTCGTCGGCTGACTCGATGGCGCAACTGACATTGCCGACGGTGGAGACCACCTGACCCTGTGTGAGTACATCGCGCAGATCCCTGCTGGTGGCGTCGAACTCGGTCTTCCATTCGCCGGTGGCACCCGCCAGCACCGCGGCGAAATAGGTGTCCAGATCCTTGGCGTCGTAGCGAGCCAGAGTCGGGGCGTAGGCGCACGCGGCCTGGTGCGCGGCGTCGCGCGCCTGCTCGCGGGACCGGATCCGGTGGTTGTCCACGGCGAGAAGACTCGCTGTGACCACGGCGATGATGGTGACCACTACGGCTGCTGGAATCGTGATGCGGCGGAGTGGGAGTCGTGTCGCGGCGATCGCAGGTTCGGCGGTCTCGGTCCTGGCGTCGTCGGAGTCGGCGTGCGATGGTTCGAGTTCGGTGCTCATCGGTATCTCCTGGGTAGGTTCGAGTCAGTTGGCGGGCAACGGAACTGAGAGCTCGTCGCCGGTGACGCCGGGTGGCGGACCTGATCCGTTGTCTGGACCCGCTGGGCGTGGTGCGTTGGCTGATCCGCGGATCTGAAGGTCCGGATGGCTGGTGACGCAGTAGTTGTAGAGGCGGTTACGGCCGTCGGAGACCTGGGCGGGAGAAACCGGGATGGTCTCGTACTCGCAGGTGGGCCGTGGCCAGATGTCGGCCATGGTGTGGAAGGCGTTGTCGTGGGCGGGAATTCCGAGCGCGACCACTCCTGCGCGCAACGCGGGAAACAGTGCTGACATGGCCGGAGTCCGCAGACGGGCCGCGCGGGTGATGGCGACGAAATTGGTCACCAGGTTCGTGAGCGGATCGCTGGTCTCGGTGAGTACTCCACCGAGGGTGGCGAGCCGACCCGGTCCGAGGTCGAGGAGTTCACGGACCTCGTGATCGGCAGCGTTCATCTGATCGAACAGCGCGCTCGACCCGCGCACGAGGGTGGTGAGGTCGGGTTGGGCGTGCGAGGTGGTATCGGCGATGACCCGCAGATTGCGAATCAGCTCTGTGGTCTGCGGGAGCAGCCCGGTGAGTCCGGTCATCGCCTGGCTCAGACCGCTGATCACGTTCCGCAGCACCTCGGGGCCGCCGGCGAGGGCACGGTCGAGTTCGTCGACGATCACGGTGAGCCGATCCGGGTTCATCCCGGCGATCAGTGCGCCGGTGTTGTCCAAGAACGAGTTGATCGTCACCGGCGCGCTCACCTGATCGGCGGGCACGGTCGCACCTGCCGCGAGGTAGGGGCCCTCGCTGCCGGTCGGCCGAAAGTCCAGATACTGCTCGCCAGCGGCGGACAGGCGCCCCACCGCGATCGGCGTGCCGAGGGGGATCCTCGTCGAGCTGTCGATCTCTACGTCGGCGAGGAGGCCCGTGCTGTTGAGCGTGATGGCGCGGACCATGCCTACCCGCACGCCGCGCACGGTGACGTTGCTGTGCGGCAGCAATCCGCCGGAGCTGTTCAGCTGGACCTGCACCGTGTAGGTCGTGCGCAGTGGTCGTACTCCGACGACGTCGACTGCGATGTAGCCGGCTCCGATGACCAGCATCCCGACCATGCCGAGCATGGCCCCGAGGGTGCGGTGGCCGTACGCCCAGCGTGCCAGCCGGACGACGAGTGTGGCGGCGCGCCCGATCATCGGTGCCCTCCCTGCAGTCGGCCGAGGACCCTGGCCAGCACTTGGGCCAGACTGCCGATGAACGCGGTGGCATCCGTGCCGTCGGGCAATCTGCTGCCCTGCGCATCGGTGAGTGCGCCGATGTCCAGATACGAGATCCGCGCCGCGACTGCGAGACTCGAGCCCTCCATGGTCGCCCGAACCGTCGGGCTCAAGGTGTTGAGCCGATCCAGGGTGGTGCCCAGGTTGTCGCCCATCCGAGTGAATCCGGTCATCAGGCCTTGCACGCTGTCGAAGAGGCTGAGAAACTCGGGACCGGTGGTCGATGTGAAGTCGCCGAGCGCTGCGGTCACCGTGGACACCTTGGTGGTGAGATCGGTGATGGAACGATTGTTCTCGGCGATCACCGCGATCAGATCAGGGAAGGTGTCGGCGGCCTGTCCGAGTTCGGCCTTGCGGGAGCGCAGCGTCGCGGTGAGTCCGTCGAGCCCGTGCAGGACCGAATCTATCTGCCCTGTGCGCTGATTCAACGCACTCAGGGCCGCGGTGAGTTCGGTCAGCAGGTGCGACAGCTGCGGCCCTCGTCCGCCGACGATCGCGTTCAATTCCGAGGTGATGCGAGCGACTTGGTTCATCGCACCGCCGTCGAGCAACATCGACATGGCCGTCATGAGCTCCTCCACCGAGGCACCCGCCGAGGTGTGTTCGCGGTCGATCACATCGCCGTCGGCGAGTAGTGGCGTGCCGGGACGGTGCTCGGGCAGAATGATCGCAACGTGAATGTCGCCCAACGGGGTCGGCTGTCGCAGTTCGGTACGGGTGCCTCGGGGTAGCGAGACGTCGCGGCTCACCTCCAGCTCGACATCGGCGAGGAAGTTCGTCGTATCGATACCGGTGACGACCCCGACATCGGTGCCGCCGATCTTGACTCGGGCTCGCTCGGGCAGGTTGAGCGCGTCGTCGAACACCGCGCGCAACCGGTAGGTCGGCCCGTCGACGCCGGGGCGGGGCAGCGGGACATTGTCGACGGTCACCGTGCACGAACTGATGCTGAGTGCGGTCAGTGCGGTGACGGTGAGTTGGGTGGTCCGTTTCATTCGGTGAGTCCCAGCAGTGCGGCGGTCAGACCGAAGTCCGGACCGAAGTCCATGAGTTTTCCCGTCCGACACCCGTCGGCGCGCAATGCCAGCCTCGAACACAGCAACGACAGAGTTTCGTTGTCCAGCAACGATTTGTCGGTCAGTAGATGCAGTCGTAGGACCCGCTGGTCGGTGTTGACCGCGCGGGCAAAATTGTCGCCCAGCAGCGGTGTCACGTCGACGATCTCGGTGAGGCCGCGTGCGTTGTCGCGCATCTGGCCGGTAATGGTGACCAGACGGTTCACCGCGTCGGTGAGTGGTGCGCGGTTCTCGTCCAGCACCGTGGAGGTGTTGGCGATGAAGTCGTTCACCTGGGTGAGTACCGCGGCCAAGCCGGGAGCCTGTTCGCCGAGCAGGGCGACGAGTTCGGTCAGTCGACCGCTGAAATCTCGGACGGTCTGGTCGTTTCCGGCGATCATCGTGGTGAGGTCGTTGAGTTCGACGATGGTGCGCGAGATCTGGTCACGATTGGCCAGCGACACCTCGAGCGTGGTGGAGAGCGCGGCGAGAGACTCGCGAATTCGGTCGCCGTTGCCGTCGAGCATCGGGAACAGCACCCGGCTGGCCATCGGGCCGTTCGCGTTGTCGCCCTTCAACGCTTCACCGAGTTGTTCGAAATTGCGCAGAATGCGGTCGAGTTCGACCGGGGTTCTGGTGCGGGCCAGCGGAATGTGGGCGCCGTCGGTGAGGGTCGGCCCCTCGCCGGTGTAGGTGGGGGTCAGTTCGACGTGGCGGTTGGTGATGAGCTGTGGGGAGACCAGTGCCGCCATCACGTCGGCCGGCAGCTCGATGCCCGGCTCGATGGTCATCCTGACCTCGACGAATGCACCCTTGGGTTCGATGGCGTCGATCCGGCCGACCGGGACTCCGAGGACCGCGACGTCGTTGCCGACGAACAGGCCCGCGGCGCCTTCGAAGTCGGCGGAGAGGTGAATGGCATCGGGTCGCAGAGACACCGGGATCGAGGAGCAGCCCGCGCCGATGCCGGTGATGATCACCAACGCGAGGCACTGGAGCAATCTGCGCATCATTTGCACCCTTCTACCGCGTTTGCCAGGCACAGCCAGTTGTCCGGGAACAGCCACGGCATATAGATGTCGCCGTAGGGCCCCTGCGCGAAGGAGTTGTTGAATTGGCGCACGGCCACCGGCATCACCTGATACAGCGCGTCGAGGTGTTCGCGGTTCTTCTCGAGACCCTGCGACATCGTGTTCAGGCTCTGGATGAGTGGGCCCAGCCTGCCCCCGTCGTCGATGCCCATGTCCTGCAGGATCTTCGAGGCGGCCGCGATATTGTCGAGCAGTTCCCTGATCAAGTCGCGGCGCTTGACGACGGCGTCGCCGATCGCTTCGCCCCTGGTCAGCAGAACCAGCACGCTGTTCTGGTTGTCGGAGATCAATCCCGACACCTGATCCATGCCGGCGAGCAGCCGGTCCACCTCCTCACGCCGGGACGCGATCACTCCGGCCAATGCGCCGACACTGTCGAGCGCTTGGGCGGTGAGCTGCGGCGAATCGCCGAGCTGAGTGCTGACCGCGTCCAGGCTCGCGCGCAGCGCGTTCGGATCGAGCCGTTCGAGGTGCTCGAAGGAATTGCGGTACTTCGGATCGTTGACGACCTTGGCGAGGTTGTAGGGAACAGTGGTGGCCGTCAGCGGTATTCGGCCACCGGGCGGCTCGCCATCGGTCCCGGGATCGAGTTCTACGTGCATCTTGCCGAGGATGGTCGACATCTTGATCGCCGCTTTCGCGTCGTGACCCACGTTGAGGTCGGGTCGCACACTCATCGTGACCAGGACGCGGTCCCGTTCGAGCCGCACCGAGGTGACTGTGCCGACTTCGATCCCGGCCACGTCCACACTGTTGCCGGTTCGCAGTCCTGCCGACTGGGTGAACTCCGCGTGGAGGGTGTCCTCGCCGAGATGTACTCGGGAAAGCACCCCCGACCCGAGGACCAGCACCAGCACAGTGACACCTGCCGCGATGCCGAGGGCGAAGTTCCGGTTGCGGAACGCATCGCTCAGAGTCGTGCGGACGAGGGAGAACAGGAACCTGATCATCGGCAGACCTCCGAGTGCACGTTGCCGCCGACCTGTGAGAAGACGTCGCGGGGGAAGATCACGCCCCACAACGAGATGTCCAGGCTGCAGATATAGGTGTTGACGTAGGTGCCGTTGCCGCTGATCCGGGCCAGCCCGGAAAGTATCAGGGGCAGTTCGATTGCTGACCGGTCCAGGCGCTCCCCATTCGCGAGCAACAGTTCGACTCCTTGACCGGCCTGCTGTTGTGCCTGCGCCATTCCCGGCGCGACCTCGGCGATCAGGTCGGTGAGTTTCGTTGTGGACTCGGCGATCCCGGTGACGGCGCCCTGCAGCACCGCGCCCTGTTCGTACAGGCCGCTCACCAGGGCGCGGGACTGGGTGATCAGGGTCTCCAGCTCACCGCTGCGATGAGCCAAGCTCGCGATGACGTCGCTGAGGTTGCTGATCACCGCGCCGAGGATCTCGTCGCGTTCGGAGAAGGTCGTGGCCAGTGCGGCGGCCTGGGTGATCAAGGCCGACAGTGACACACCGTCGCCCTGGAGCGCCTGTACCAGGGTCTCCGACAGCGAATTCACCTCGTCGGGTTGGAGCAGGCTGAACAGCGGCTCGAACCCCGACAGCATCGTCGAGACATCGAACGATGATTCGGTGCGCTCGAGGGGAATCGAGCCGCCGGCGGGCAGGGGTTCACCCACCGAGTCACCCAGCGCTAGTGCGACGTAGCGCTGGCCGATCAGATTCTGATACCGGATCAGTGCTTTCGTGGTGGTGCTCAGGTGCTGACGGGACTGCACAGACAGAGTCACTTCGGCGTGCCGTCGGTCGACCAGTTCGATCGCGTCGACCCGGCCCACGCGCACCCCGGCGATCCGCACGTCATCGCCCGTGCGCAGGCCGAGTACATCGGTGAAGGTCGCACTGTAGCGGTGAGTGTCACCGGGGACCGAGCGTTGCAGGGTCGACCAGATCGTGTATGTCGCGATCAGGGCGAGCACGACGAAGACTGACAGGCCGAAATAGACAGTGCGCGAGCGCATCTCAGTGCCCCCCGGTGTGAGTGGGCTCTGCGGTCACGGTTGCGCCGGTGAGCGCGGCGCCGAGCAGCAGCAGTTGGGTGGTGTTCGGGCGGGTGCCGAGGAAGGCCGCCACCGCGTCCGGGCCGGTCAGCGCGATCGGTCGTACGTGGGGAACAGTCTGTTGCGGAGTGGAATTCGCGGGGATGGTGATACCGGGAACGACCAGGCCGGGTAGGGACAGCCCCGGAATGTTCGGCAACGACGGAATACCGGGCAGGGCGGGCAGGCCGGGCAGGGTGGGTACGGGGCTCGGGCCCGCGGCGGACAGCCAGCCGGGTATCAGCTGCGCCGGATATGACTGTGGTGCGGGCGAATCCGGCACACTGGCGGTGCCGCAGCGTGGACCGGCCTGGCCGCCGTAGTGCGGGCAGTCGGCTGCGGTGTACTGGCGGAACGGAGTGAACGAGACAGTGACATCCCATTGCATCTGTTTGCTGGACCCCCAATTGAAAACGGTGGCAAGGCGACTCAGCGATTCGCCGAGCCCGATGACGGTGTCGCTCAGTGCGGAGGGATCTGCCGCGAGCGCACCGAATGTCTCGTCCAGTCCGACCACCAGCTCCTTTCCCGCATCCGGGTTCCGGGCGAAGAGGGCCTGGGTCGCATCGGTGGCGGTTCCCGCCGAAGTCAGCAGTTCGATCACCTGGGCCCGGCGCTCGGTGATAGTGCGCGCCGTCTGCACTGATCTGCCCAGGGCGTCGGCCAGTTCGGGCGCCGATTGATTGACCGCCGCGGTGGCCGCGCCGAGATCACCGAGCAGGTCGCCGACCCCGGGTAGGGCGCGGACCTCGGTGATCCACTGGTCCAGGCGTTCGATCGTGGAACCGGGGAGCCGGGCGTCGCCGTCGAGCGCCTCGGCGAGGGTGGCCAGCACACGAGCGAGTTTGGCGGGCTGGATGCGGTCGAGGACATCGCGCAGGGTGGTCAGCGTGGTCTGCAAGGCAACCGTGGCGCGGCTGTGATCCTGTTCGATCACCGCGTTCGGTCGCAATGATGTCGCGGCCGAACCGTTGTCCACGAGCTCGATCCCGGTGACACCGAAGATGTTGGCCGGGACGACGCGCGCGGTCACCGACGCCGGAATCGCGGCCGCGGCATCGGGTTTCAGCTCGAGCTCCACGCGCTGGCGCAAGCCCTGCTCGGCGATTTCCACCGCCGAGACCGCACCGACCAGCAGTCCGCGAAAGCGCACATCGGCGCGGGCGGGAAGCCCGTCGCCGGTGCTCGTCATGAGCGCGGTCACCGGCACGGTGTCGTCGAAATGGCCCGCATAACGCAGCCCGAGCAAGGCGACGACACCTGACAGGCTCATCGTCATGGCCACTCCGGCCAGATTGAGTCGTCCGCGCGACCAGCCGCGCCCACTGGGGTCCGGATACATGCCGGTCCTCCTATCCCGATATCCGGATGCCGGAGTCGACGCCCCAGATCGCAAGTGTGAGAAGCAGATTGAGAAAGACGACGACAATGATCGTCATCTTGATAGCCTGACCGGCGGCGACCCCGACACCCTCCGGCCCGCCCGCGGCGATATAGCCGAAATGACACTGGATGAAGGTGGCGACGAGCACGAACGCGACCGCTTTGAGCACCGAATAGACGATGTCGCCCGGGTCGAGAAACTGGTGGAAATAGTGGTCGTAGGTACCGATTCCGTTGCCGCTCAGGAAGAGTGCGGTGACCTTGGTGGACAGGTACGCGCTGGCCATGCCGATGCTGTAGAGCGGCAGGATCGCGACGGCCGCGGCGAGCATGCGGGTGGTGATCAGATAGGGGAGTGGCCGGATCGCCATCGACTCGAGTGCGTCGATCTCTTCGGCGATCCGCATCGATCCGATCTGCGCGGTGAACCGGCATCCGGCCTGCGCCGCGAAGGCGATCGTGGTGAGCAGTGGCGCCAGCTCGCGGGTGGTGGCGAAGCCGGAGATCGCGCCGGTGAGCGGGCTCATCGTGAGCAGATCCAGCGCGGTGTGCGATTCCATGCCGACGGTGATGCCGCCGAATCCGCACAGGATCAGCACGACGCCGACGGTGCCACCGCCGACGATCAGCGCGCCGTTGCCCCAGGTGACATCGACGATCAGCCGGGCCAGCTCTTTGCGGTAGTGCCGCAGAACGAACGGGATCGCCAGCAACGCTTCGATGAAGACGACGCCCTGATGTCCCAGTCTCGCGTTCGCCTCGGTGAGCGGGTCGGTCGCGGCCTTGACGGCGCGAAGCGGGCGCAGCACTGGCGGCAGATAGTTCGACATCTCAGACCACCTTGGACGGGAACAGAGTGTTGTAGATCTGGGTCAGCGCGATATTGGCCGCGAACAGCACGATCGCCGAGCTGACCACCGCGGAGTTCACCGAGTTGGCGACGCCGCCCGGGCCGCCCTTGGTGTTCAGGCCGCAGTCGCACGCGATGATCGCGGTGAGCGCGCCGAATACGGCGGCCTTCACCAGCGCGACTACCAGATCGCTCGCGACCGCGAACGAGGCGAAGGTGCTGATGTACGAGCCCGGTGTGCCGTCCTGGACGAAGATGTTGAACATGTAGCCGGTGGCGAACCCGACGAACACCACGAACCCGCACAGCAGAATGCTCACCAGCACCGCGGCGAGCAGCCGCGGAGCGACCAGCCTGCGCACCGGATCCACTCCCATCACCCGCATCGCGTCGATCTCCTCGCGGATGGTCCGCGATCCCAGATCGGCGCAGATCGACGAGCCGACCGCGCCGGCGATCATCAGGCAGGTGACCAATGGTGCGCCCTGGCGGATGATGCCGAGGCCGTTGACCGCGCCGATGAAGGTGGTTGCGCCGACCTGGCTGACCAGTGACCCGATCTGGATCGAGACGATGGCGGCGATCGGGATGGCGACAAGCAGTGTGGGCGTGACTGAGACACCCGCCATGAATGAGGCCTGGCGAAGGAACTCCGTCAGTGGAAAGCGGCGGTGGATCAAGGAACGCACCAACTCGGCCATGGCCTGCCACGCCATGGTGACCTGTCGGCCGGCGGTCTCGACCGACTGTCGCGGATGATCGCGCCACCAGTCGAGGCAGAAGCTGACTACGAGTTCGAAATCGGTTGGTGCAGTTATCTTGTTGTCTATCGACGTCATGGCAATCACCCCGTGTTCAATGCCGGTCGCCGAGCTGCTCGACCGAATCTGACCCCTGATCTACACGGATGTATACCTCATATCTACGCACCCGTAGTCAGCTGTCTGGGACTGTAGCAAGGTGTCGCGTCGCTCGTCGCCGATTTGATGCATGATCTGTCGATGGAAGGGCCAGAAGTTCCAGATCCGAATCCTGTCAGCCGGATGTGCGGATTCTCTGTCTGGGGCAGTGCTGGTGCCGACGGACACGCTGTACCGCAACGCTCCTGATCGCCACCCGTCCGAACCTGGAGGGCATCTTGGTTGCACAGGGGCGCTGATCATAGGGGCTGCCGGCCCGCCATGACATCGAGCGATCTCCTCGATCAAGCGGGCCCGGAGACGACTCGGCCCCCGCACCGAAGTTCGATGCGGGGGCCGAGAGCTGTTGCGTATCAGGGCATTACACAGGGAGAGTCGTACTTGATCTTCTCCAGCGTCGGCGCCTTGTAGTTGGCCTCCACGGTCTTGGTACCCATCGGGGCGGCATCGTCGGGCACGGCGATGCTGCCGGTGAACGACTTGGCGACCGGCGCCTTGCCGTAGATCTGGTTGGGGGCCAGGCCGTCGAAGTTCACCTCGAGGGAGTTGGCGAGCTTGCGGATGTCGACGCGGTTGAGCTTGTCCTGCTCGGCGGCTTTGTCGAGAAGCTGCTTGATCGGCTTGGAGATCGTCCAGCCCGCGATGTAGGCCCAATTCGAGGGGACCTTGCCCGCGGTGGCAGCCTTGGCCTCGGCGATGCCCGCGCTGCTGCCGTCCCAGCCGTCGAACGGGCTGGTGCTGTTGTAGAGAGCCTTCAGCGCGGGCGCCGCCGGAGTCTTGAGCAGCGCGCCGTTCCAGGTGGGGCCCGCGCCGATGAAGCGGCCCTTGTAGCCGGCCGCGACGGCCTTTCCGATGATCTCGGCGGTCTCGGCCGGGCCGGTGGCCAGCGTCACGACATCGGGTGCGGCGGAGACGATCTGCTGCACCGGGCCGTCCTGGTTACCGGCGACCTGGTTGGGGGCGGTCTTGATGGTGGCGACCACCTGGGCGCCGTTGGCGTCGGCCCAGCGCTTGACGCCCTCGGCGTAGTCCCCGCCGTAGTCGCCAGGGAAGCCGACGGAGGCGAGCTTGGTGGGCTTGGACTTATTGGCCGCGAGCCAGTCCAGGCCGATCACGGCTTCGGTGCAGTAGGAGTAGCCGGACTCGAGCACCAGGCCCTTGTCGGTCTCGGGGAACTGCCAGCCCGACCAGAAGGTGCCCGCGGCCGCGACGACGTTGTCGGAATCCATGTCGTCGAGGATGGCCTGGGTCTGCACGGTGCCCAGGCTCAGCGCGAGCGCGAGGATCTTCGGCTCGATCTCCTTGTACCCGGCGGCATGCTTCTGCGCGTCGTAGGAGGTGTTCTTGGTGTTGGTGGCCAGGTCGACCTCGTACTTGCCGCCGATACCGCCGGACTCGTTGACCTTCTTCCAGAAATCGGTCTGGCCCGCGTTGACGGCCTGACCGATCACCGCGAAGGGCCCACCCTCGAGGTCGCTGAGCGCGCCGAGGTAGATGCAGCCCTTGGCCTTGTCGATGGCGTTGGGGCAGGGCTCCTTGGTCACACCGGGGCCGGTGGAACCGGCGCCGGTCTCCTCCTCGACGCTCGAACAGCCCACCGAAAGCAGCAGTGCTGCCAAGACGGGTAGGGCGGCCACGCGGACCAACCGACGGTAGGCGCCCCGAGGGCGGCGCAGTGCGGCACTCATGATGTGAATCTCCTTTTGAGCGGGTGAATCCAGGGTCGAGAGGTCGGCGGACGTGCAGTGGAAAGGCTCAGTAACTGAAGGGCCAAGCCTTGAAGTAGTTGCGCGCGCGCAGCCACAGCCCGAACATGCCGCGCGGCTCGAGCACGATGACGGCGGCGATGAGCACGCCGAACAGGATCAGCTGCAACTGCTCGAGGGTGACGCCGAGGATCTCGCCCTCGGCATCGACCAGAAACGGGAAGGCCCGCGTGAGCTCTTCGAGGATGCGTGGCAGCAGCACAACGAACGCGGCGCCCATGATCGTGCCGGACAGCGTGGCGATGCCACCGATGAGCACGATGGCCAGGAAGTCGATGGACAGCAGCAGGTTCCAGCGTTCGGCGCTGATCTGGCCGACCACCACCGACAGCAGCGCGCCGCACACGCCCGCGTAGGCCGAGGAGATGACGAAGGCCAGGGTCTTGGTGCGCTGCAACGGCACCCCCATCACCTCGGCGGCGATGTCGCGGTCGCGCACCGCGGCGAAGGACCGGCCCACCTTGGAGCGGGCGAGGTTGCGCGCGGCCAGGGCCGCCAGGACCAGCATCGCCAGGCACACCAGGTAGAGGGTGATGGTCTCGTCGACGATCACGCCGGCCACCTTGTACTTCTTGGTCAGGTCCACGCCGAACAGGGTCGGTTCGGCCGGGCGCCGCCCGATGCCCGCGCCGCCGGTGACGCTGGTCCACTCCTGGTAGACGTGTTCACCGAGCATCACCAGGCCGAGCGTGAGGGTGGCCAGGTAGAGGCCGCGCACCCGAGATGCCAAGGGCGCCACGACAAGTCCCAGCAACGCGGGCACCAGCGCGGCCATCGGCAGCCACAGCGCCATGTCCCAGCCGAAGCCGATGACGGTGCGGGTCTGCGTGCCGCCGAACACCGCCGCGGTGTAGGCGCCGGCGCCGACGAAGAACGCGTGCCCCAGCGACACCTGCCCGGCGAACCCGGTGAGCAGGTTGAGCCCGATCCCGCCGATGGCGTACACCGCCACCAGCGCGAGGAGATTGGTGACGTCGCTGGTGACCAGGAACGGTGCCAGCACCGCCAGCACCAGCAGGCCGCCGGTCCACCATGCCTTGGCGGGGGTGTTCCAGATGGCTTGGTCGGCGGCGTAGGTGGTGTAGAGCCGGGGCCTGCCGCGCAGCACCGTGCGGGGCGCGAGGACCTTGCGGGGCGAATCTTCGCGGGTAGTGATCATACTCGCTGCACCTCCTTGGTGCCGTAGAGCCCGTGCGGGGACACGAGCAGGACGGCGAACATCAGTACGTATGGCATGACGACGTCGAAGTTGGCGCCCAGCCACGGCGCCAGATCGGGCTGGTAGGTCTTGGTGAGCGCTTCGGCCCAGCCGACGATCAGCCCACCGACCACCGCGCCCTTGACCGAGTCGAGTCCGCCGATGATGGTGGCGGGCAAGGCTTTCAACGCCACCAGTGCCGCCGCGGCCGCGACGCCACCGGGCGCGGTGCCGAGCAGGATCCCACCGCAGGCGGCCAGCGCGCCCGCCAGTGCCCACGACAGGGAGAAGATCGTGCCGGCGCTGATGCCCTGGGCCATCGCGGTCTCCTGGTCGGCGGCGGTGGCCCGCATCGCCAGCCCGTAGCGCGAGCGGTCCAGCCACAGCAGCAGCGCACCGACGATCACCACGGCCGCCACCACTTTGAAGATGTCGACGTAGCCGACAGTGACGCCACCGACGCACGGCGCGGCCAGCCCGGCCACGGTGCCGGTCTCGGCGCGGGTGCCGCCGAGGCAGAAGCTGCCAAGGCCCCACGGGTCACCGGAGGTGATGACATCGGGCCCGAAGAGCTTGTTGGCTACGACGAGTCCGGCGGCGAACAGCCCGACGGTCACCAGCGTCGCCGAGAACGGCGGCCGCCCGACCATGGGCCGCATGGCGATCCGCTCGGTCGCCGCCGCGATCGCGGCCACCGAGACGACCGCGCCGAGAGCGGCCACCGCGAACGGCAGCCCGGCGGCGCCGGCGAGGGTGTAGCTGATGAAGGTGCCCAGGATCATGAACACCGGCTGGGCGAAGTTCATCACGCCGGTGGCCCGGAAGATGATGACGAAGCCGACCGCGATGAGCGAATACATTGCGCCCAGACCCGTTCCGCGGACCAGGGATTCGACGAACTCGATCACCGGTGCACCGCCCCGGCTCGGTGCGCGCGCCGGGTGCGCGAGGATGGCTGGCTCATGCGTCCGCTTTCTCTGTGTGCACCGACAGCAGGTCGCCGCCCGCGTGGTCGGTGGTGTTGGCATACATGTCGCCGATGAGGGAGTCGTAGGCGGTGATCATCACCGCCCGCTTGACCTTTCGAGTCGCGGTCAGCTCGCCGTCCTCATGGTCGAGTTCCTTGCGCAGCATCCGGAATTTGCGGATGTGCTCGGCGCGGGCGAACTTGTCGTTGCAGGCCAGGACGGCCGCGCGGATCAGTTCGGCCACCTCGGGCTTGCCGGAGAGGTCGTGGTAGGTGGTGTATTGGAGGTTGTGGCGCGAGGCCCAGTCGGCGACCACGGCGTAGTCGATCGCGATGAGCGCCGTGAGATGCGGGCGGGCGTCACCGATCACCACGGCTTCGTTGACGAAGGGCGATGTCTTGAGCTCGTTCTCGATCTCGGCGGGCGAGATGTTCTTGCCGCCCGCGGTGATCATGATGTCCTTGCTGCGCCCGATCAGCCGCAGGTGCGAGTCGCCGACCCACTCGCCGAGATCGCCGGTGCGCAACCAGCCGTCCTCGGTGAAGGCCTCGGCGGTGGCGGCCGGATTGCCCCAGTAGCCGGCGAAGTTGCCGGCGTGGCGGGTCTGGATCTCCTGGGTCTGCGGGTCCAGGCGCAGGCCGATGCCGTCGAGGACCTCACCGACGGTGCCCAGCCGCTGCCTGCCGGGGCGGGTGGCGGAGGCCAGCGCGGTGTTCTCCGTCATGCCGTAGGCCTCGGTGACCTGTACGCCCATCGCCAGGAAGAACCGCAGCACCTGCGGCGAGATCGGCGCCGCCGCCGACAGCGCGGTCCGCACCCGGCGCAGGCCGAGCCGCTCGCGTAGCGCACGGAACACCAGAACCCAGGCGATCGAATGCCACAACCGGGAGCTGAGTGTGTGGGAGCCGCCGTGGTCGAGCCGCCGCGCGGCGACGCGGTCACCGATGCGCCGCGAGATCCGCCACGCCAGCCGCTTCATCGGCGAGGCCGAGGCCATCTTCGATTCGACGGTGGCCTGCATCTTCTCCCACACCCGCGGCACGCCGAAGAACACTGTCGGCTGCACCTCGGCCAGGTCGGCGGAGATGGTGTCGAACGATTCGGCGAAGTGCACGACCACACCGTGCCCGGCGTTGTACCAGACGGTGAACGCCCGTTCGGCGACGTGGCACAGCGGCAGGTACGACAGCGTCACATCGCGCTCGCTGGGAATCGTGGTGAACAACCCGATGCCCTCGCCCGACTGCGCGAGGAAGAAGTCGATGTTGGCGACGGTCAGCATCGCGCCCTTGGGCGGGCCGGTGGTGCCGGAGGTGTAGACCAGCGTGGCGAGGTCGTCATCGCTTGTGCCCGAGGCGATCTCGTCGAGAAGATCCGGATTGCCCGCCAGATGCGCGGTGCCGCGCTCGTAGAGCTGCTCCCACGAGAGCAGCCGCTCGTCGGTGTAGTCGGCGAGGCCGCGACCGTCGAGGTAGACGATCGCCTCGAGGGCCGGGCAGCGATCCCAGACCGCGACGGCCTTGTCCAGCTGTTCCTGATTCTCGACGACGAGCACCTTCACCCCGGAATCGGTGAGCAGATGCTCGACCTCGGCCGCCGGGCTGGTGGGATAGAAACCCACGCTCGCCGCCCGCAGCGACAGCGCGCCGAGATCGGCGTAGAGCCATTCGCACCGGTTTTCCGACAGCACGCCGACGCGGTCGCCCACGCCGACGCCGAGCGCGGCCAGCGCGTGCGCGACGACCCGGCGCCGGGTGTCGTACTCGGCCCAGGTGATCTGACGCCAGACACCGAGTTGTTTCTCCCGCAGGGCCACCGTGGTGGGGGTGGCGGCGGCGCGGGCCGCGATCAGCTGGGGCAGGCGGCGTGGGGTACTCATCGGCTCTCCAGCAGGGCTTCGGCCTCGGCGGCGCTGTCGGTGTCGGCGCCGCCGAGGTAGGCGGCGATCACCGCCGGATCGCGGCGTACCTGCTCGGGCGTGCCGAGGGCGATGCGTTTGCCGAAGTCCAGCACCATGATTCGGTCGGCGAGGTCCATCACCAGCCGCATGTCGTGTTCGACCATGATCATCGAGATCCCCATCTCGGAGCGGATGTCGCAGAGGAACCGGGCCATGTCCTCGGTCTCTTCGACGTTCATGCCGGCCACCGGCTCGTCGAGCAGCAGCAGCGACGGTTCCATCGCCAGCGCGCGCGCCAGCTCCACCCGCTTCTTGATGCCGTAGGGCAGCATGCCGACCGGGTGGTGGCGCACCGACTCGAGTTCCAGGAACTCGATCAGTCCCTCGGCGAAGCGCCGGGCCGCCAGCTCGGCGCGGCGGGCCCGGCCCAGGAACAGGGCGGCCTCGAAAGTGCTGTAGCGCAAGTGGATATGGCGCCCGAGTTTGATGTTGTCGAGCACCGTGAGGTTGTCGAACAGCTCGATGTTCTGGAACATCCGGGCTACCCCGCGGCGGGCGATCGCATCGGGCCGCAGACCGAGCAGCGGTGTGCCCGCCAGCGTGATCGAGCCTTCCTGCGGGCGGTACACCCCGGAAAGGCAGTTGAAGATGGAGGTCTTGCCCGCGCCGTTGGGGCCGATCACCGCGAAGAGTTCACCCTCGGTGACCTCGAAACCGACGCCGGTCAGGGCGTGGGTGCCACCGAAGCGCAGGCTCAGGTTCTCGACAGTCAGGATGCTCATGCGATCCAGCGCTTCCTGCGCTTGTAGCGCTTGAGGTCTCGGTAGCTGCCCGACTCCGAACCCAGTCCCAGGTAGAACTCCTGGATGTCGGAGTTCTCGCGCAATTGCGCTGCGGGCCCGTCCATCACGATCTTGCCGTTCTCCATCACGTACCCGTGATCGGCGATCGAGAGCGCCATCGCGGCGTTCTGCTCGACCAGCAGCACCCCCGTGCCCGCCGCCGCGATCTCGACGATGAGGTCGCGGATCCGCGCCACCACCAGCGGCGCCAGCCCCAAGCTCGGTTCGTCGAGCAGCAGATGGCGCGGGTGGGCCATCAGCGCCCGCCCGATCGCCAGCATCTGCTGCTCGCCACCGGAGAGGAACCCCGCACGACCGGTGCGGCGATCCTTCAAGATCGGGAACATGGCGTAGACGCGTTCGAGATCGGGTGCGATCGCCGACCGTTTGCGGGTGTGCGCGCCGACGAGCAGATTCTCCTCGACCGTGAAGTCGACGAAGATTCTTCGGCCCTCCATGACTTGTCCGATGCCCGAGCGAACCACTTTGGCAGGTTCGAAGTCGGTGATCGAGGTGCCGTCGACGCTGATCGTGCCCGCGGCTATGCGGCCGCGATGGGTATCGAGCAGGCCGGTGATGG
The DNA here is from genome assembly GCF_042671725.1 of Nocardia sp. NPDC127606. Classification (NCBI taxonomy): domain Bacteria; kingdom Bacillati; phylum Actinomycetota; class Actinomycetes; order Mycobacteriales; family Nocardiaceae; genus Nocardia; species Nocardia sp. NPDC127606. The sequence goes on from NZ_JBHXWQ010000001.1 coordinate 940,448, forward strand.
CCCGCAGTGTCGAGGTCTTTCCTGCTCCGTTGGCGCCGAGGAGGGTCACGATCTGTGCGGGAGCCACGTCGAGGCTCACTCCCTTACAGACCAGGATGACGTCCTCGTACACCACTTCCAGGTTGCGAACTTCCAGCATGCCGCTCCCACATCGATGCGACGGCCAACCCAGGCCGCCGAATGGTGTGGACGGTATTGGCGATTTGTCACGTTTGTCGTGTTTTCGCAGAATTACTGAAAAGGTATTGTTTTCTTCTATCAATCCGGCGGTGCGGGTGGGGCTTGGCTTGAACAGGTGCTGGTCAGGGCGGGCTGAATTTCGCTAGTAAAACGAAAGAGTCTGGCGGGTCGAGGGATTCGAGTGGGGGACCGGCCTGTAAGGATGAGGCGGGCGTGGCCGGGATGGGCGTGCGCGACCTCAGGGGGCGGCGAGGTCCCGACCGCCGTCGGATCATGGAGATCGGTGTGCCGCCGCTGCGGATGACGGCATCGAGCAGCTCGACCGGGAACGTTGGTCAAGCGGCGAGCTCTGCGGAGCCGGGGATCTGCGGCGGGAATGGTCAATGTCGTACCATCGCAGGAATCGGCCGAGGGCTTCGGCCTGGTGCCGCTGCTTCTAGGTTCTGTACGGGTTGTAAGCTATTTGGTCAAATGGCGGAAAATGCGCAAGCCGCGAGAGCTACTACCGCAACTAGTTGCGCTAGGGCGCCGAGGCGTAGGAAGAGAAACTTCGTCCCCGTGTCGCTCCGCAATGAATCGATGGTATCGATATTCCAAAACATTGCGTTTCGCCGGCTGTCTTCCTCGTTACGGGCCCAGTTGGCGTCCTCGGATAGACGTCTCAAATTTGTGATCCCCTGCACCTCGATTCCCCGAGCCCAGCCGGCGCAAACGCCGAAACAAGCCGCCAACAGAAGTGCGCTCAGTGCGATAACGAGTGCGACTGCGGCCACGCAGGGCAGGACGAAATCCTTCCCCCTCAATATGGCGATCACTGCCAAAACTACTGTGACCAGCCCAGTTGAACCCGTAACGGTGGCGGCTGCGCGGGTGTCCGCCGCGTTTCGACGGGCGTACTCGTGCTCGAGTTGACTCTGAACGAACTTTGCCCACTCGGTACCCTGGTCACTCATTGGACTCGACGGTTGCCTGAGATCCCGCATCTCCTTTTCGGCGCAGAATGCGGTCTGCGAGGTCTTTTATCGCTTCCTTTCTGAGGATGGTGTCCGGCTTCCATTCGAGAGGCTTCCACGGCTCCTTCTTCGGCCTCTTCTGAGACCCTTCACCCTTCTTCTTGGCGCCACTTTCCTGTCCGTCACCCGATGTTTGATTCATATCCGTCCCTCGCTCAACGCGACATCATCCACATCGTCCCACTGTGTGGATGCCCCCACAAGGGCATAGAATTGTGGCCACCCTCAGGCGCAATGTGTATCGAAACGAAGTGTCAATCTGGAAGTTCACGGAGAGCAACGACCACATAGGCATAGTTCGTCTCCCTCCGGCAGAGCTGGAATGTAAAAGCGAGTTCTGCTTGACGAGACGCAACGAGAGGATGGGACCCGGCGTTGAGAACTCCAGGTCGTCGAGCAGGCCGAGATCTGGGACCTGCTGATCGATGCCGAGGTCGTGCCAGCGCGCTCGGACGGTGTCAGCTATCGAACGGATCCCGAGCGCCGGTCAGATCTAAGGGTCGCCGAGAACATCGGGCCGCGGTCTTCGGCGGTGGTGCGGCGCCATTCGCGGGGCGTGATGCCGTATGTCACGCGGAATCGTCGGGTGAAGTGCGAGGCGTCGCGGAAGCCCCACCGAAGGGCGATCATGGCGATGGAGCAGTGACGCAGCTGTGGGTTGGCGAGATCGTCGCGTATGCGGTCGAGCCGTTGACCGATGATCCATTGGGCGAGGCTGTAGTCGGCGGCGGCACAGATCTTGTACAGATGCCGTACCGAGATGTTGAGGGCGACGGCGATGCGGGCGGCGTCGAGTTCGGGGTCGGCGAGATTGCGGTGCACGTAGCTGCGGATCTCGGCGAGCATGATCTCCGCCGGTAGAACCGCGCCGTCGTGGTGATCGGGTTCGGTTGTCGTCAGCAACAGCCCCCGGATCAGGTCGATGCTGGCCGAGCCGGTCAGGCGCGCGGTCGGATGGGCGCTGAGGGCATCTGCCTGCCGGGTCATTTCGGTGATGTGACCGGCGACGAGCCGGTAGTACGGGCTGCGATGCAGATGCGCTGCGGCCTTGCGGATGCGTTCTACCGGATGATCGAGGTGGTCGAGGGGGACGTGCAGGCAGGTCGACCCGCCATCGCCGTCCCATCGGAAGTCATACGGTGCGTTGAGGTCCATCAGATGGAGGTCGCCGACGGCGAGTTCGCGCTGGAGACCGCCCTGCTCGTAGCGGGCCGCGCCTTTGCGGTGCACCGCGATGGCCAGCATGGGCGACGGGCTCGTCCGGACCTGCTTCGGCGTACGGATCAGCTGGATGCCGGACATATCCGCGCGAAAGATGTTGGCATCTCCGAATTCCCACACATCGAACTGGGCGTGTGCGGGACCATCCGGGTTCTCGTGCACCACGTTGCACGGCGCGGATGCTTCCTGCATAGCGGCGGTGATCGCGTCGGCTCGTTCGCTGGTTGCGACCGCGCCGGTATCGAAAACAACAGCCACAATCCCGCCCTCCAGTTCGACCGGAAATACTCCGTCGGATCGCACGATCCGGGTGGCACTATCAGCCTAGAAATCGTGCACGCCGAGTCCAGTTTGCCTGGTCGGAGCGCCTTACGCTCAGCGGAGTGCCTGTGCGTGGGCCCCGAGGTAGGAGGTTTCCGTGGTCCAGCCGCTGGGACGAGCGGATGAGCTCGACCGCCTCGACAGGTTCATCGCCGCCGCACGCAACGGTCTAGGTCACGCGGTGGTGCTGCGGGGCGAGCCGGGAGTCGGTAAATCGGTGCTGATCGAGTCCATGATCGGGTCGGCTCACGGGTTTCGGGTCTTGCGTTCGGACGGCTACGAGGCCGAGGCCAACCTGCCGTACTCAGGTGTGCAGCGCCTGGTCGGATCGCTCGAGGTCGACGCCACGCAGCTGCCCGAACCGGAGCGGGATGCGCTGCGGGTCGCGCTGGGTATCTCGGTGGGTGCGGCGCCGGACCGGTTCCTGGTCGGTCGGGCGGTACTCGGCCTGCTGGCGATCGTCGGCCGCAGGAGGCCGGTCCTGTGCGCGGTCGATGACGCGCAGTGGTTGGATCGGGAGTCTTTGGACGCGTTGGGGTTTGTGGCGCGCCGATTGCACGCCGAAGCGGCGGTGGTGGTGTTCGCGGCGCGAGCCGACGATGATGTCGATATCCGGCTCGGCGGAGTGCCGGTGCTGCCGGTCGAGGAATTGGCGCGTCCGGCTGCCATCGAGCTGCTGACGTACTGGGTCGACGGGGTGCTCGAGCCGCGGGTGGCCGCCGACGTTGTCGATGAGGTCGGGGGTAACCCGCTCGTCCTGACCGACCTGGCTCGCGAACTCACCGCCAGGCAGCTCATGGATTCGAGCTTTGTTCCCTCACCGCTCGGTGCGGGTTCCCGGCTGGAGCAGTTCTATCGACGCACGTTGGAGTCGCTGCCAGATGCCAGCAGAGAATGGATTCTGGTGGCGGCGGCGGAGTCCACGGGAGACCTGAAGCTGGTGGATCGGGCGACCGCGCTCCTCGATATCGACGAAAGCGCTGGTGAGGCGGCAGACTTCGCCGGACTGGTTGTCATCGACGCAGCGGTGCGGTTTCGGCACCCGCTGGTCCGCGCGGCTGTTTACGGTGGCGCGACGGCTGCCGCGCGGCGGCGTGTGCACGGCGCGCTCGCACAAGCGGCGCAGGCTTCGGGATTGATCGATGTCGAGGCGTGGCACGCCGCCGCGGCAACCGCACGCCCGGACGCGTCGGTCGCGCAGCGTTTGGCCAACGCCGCGGAGAGGGCAGCACGCCGCGGTGGTCTCATAGCCGGCGCGAGCCTGTTGGCACGTGCCGCGGAGCTGAGCGAGGACCCCGGGTTGCGCGACGATCGGTTGCTCGCCGGTGCCGAATCGGCCGCCGCGGCAGGCGCCGCGCGATTCGCCTTCGACCTGACCGATCGCATCCCTGACCCGGCCGTCCTCGCGCCGGTCGCCGCAGGGCGTCGCCTGTTCGTGCGTGCGTCGCTTGCCATGTTTCTCGGCGACCCAGCGGCGATTCCGCTCGCATCGAATCAGCTGAGCGCGGCGGCGGAGCTGTTCCACGGCCACGACTCGCGCCGCGAGCACCTCGCACTGCTCCGCGCCTTCGACGCGGCGCTCGCGGCCGAACGCTCGGTCGCCCGAGGTACCTTCCCTGAGCTCGGGTTACGCATGCGTGTCGCGGCGACCGACGCTGAACCGGGCATTCGCGCGGTGTTCTTGGGTCTGTGCGGCTTGATCCTTCGACCATGTGGCGAGGCGGCGGCCGCGAATCGGGCGGCAGTGCGAATGCTGGCCGAACTCGACGATCGGCACGTGCTGGATTTCACCGTGGCCGGGGTGGTGCTCACCAGCGCCCTCTGGGACGAACGGGCCCGCAACGACTGGCTCGACCGCAGCGAGCGCATCGCCGCACGGGCGGGCGCACTCAGAGAGTTGGATTCGCTGCTGTGGATGCGGTCGCTGACCGATCTCGATCGAGGCGATGTCACCGCCGCGGGCCGGGCGATAGCGCGAGTTCGGGAACTGCGGCAAGCGATGGGATATCCGGCCGAACATGTCGTCAACGGCGCCTATCTCGCCTGGACAGGGGCACCGACGCCGGCGATCAACCAGGTCGCCGAGCTCATCCTGGCCGGCGGGTTCGGCGGCGCGCACACCGCCACGATCAACGCGCTCGCCATCCGCAACATGGCCGAGGGGCGCTACCAGGACGCTTACGACCTGCTGACGCCGTACGAAGCCGACCGATTCATGCAAGTCACTCCGCACCAGCTCCCCGAATACATCGAAGCGGCTGCGCGCGCAGGCCACGCCGCCGACGCCGAGCGGGTCACGATCGAATTCGTCGCGTTCGCCGATGCCATCGGCTCGCCCTGGGCACGTGGCGTCGCGGTGCGGTGCCGCGCGCTGATCGCACCGGCCCAGGACGCCGAGCAGCTCTACCTGGCCGCTCTCGCCGCGCTGACCGAAACGGACACTCCGATCGATCTGTTTCGCGCCCACCTCCTGTATGGCGAGTGGCTTCGCAGGTAACGTCGCCGTGCCGATTCCAAGGTCCAATTGCGCACTGCCGCTGACGGATTCACTCGCTTCGGCGCGGTGGCCTTCGCCGAGCGCGCGGCGCGCGAGCTCGGCGCGTGCGGCGAGCGGGCGCAAGTCAGCGGCCCGGCCGCCACGGTGGATTTGACCGCCCAGGAATCGGAGGTTGCGGCGCTGGCGGCGGCGGGCCATACCAATGCCGAAATCGCGGCCACCATGTTCCTCAGCGCCAACACCGTCGACTATCACCTGCGCAAAGTCTTCCGCAAGATGGGCATATCCTCGCGCCGCCAGCTCCGCGAGCACCTGCCGCCGATGACGCGCTGACCTGAAGGACTACGTGCGATACGTGGTTCGCACGTAGTCCTTCATGGCCCATCGTGAACACAGTGCTCCGCACCCGCCCGCGAGGAGGCCGCAATGCCCACGATCACCGCAGATGACGGGATACAGATCTTCTATAAGGACTGGGGTCCGGTCGACGGGCACGCGGTCCTGCTGAGCCATGGCTGGCCGCTGAACTCCGACGGGTGGGAGAGCCAGGCGCTCTTCCTCGCCGAGCACGGATGCCGTGTCATCGCCCACGACCGTCGCGGACACGGCCGCTCCACGCAGGCCTGGAACGGCAACGACATGGACACCTACGCCGACGACCTCGCGACACTGCTCGACACCCTCGACCTGACCGACGTCACTGTGGTCGGGCACTCGACCGGCGGCGGCGAGGTGGTGCGCTACACCGCCCGCCACGGCTGCGCGCGCGTCGCGAAACTGGTTCTCGTCTCGGCAGTGCCGCCATTCATGTTGCGCACCGACGACAATCCCGAGGGCCTGCCCGCCGAGGTGTTCGACGCGATCCGCGCCGGCGAACGTGCCTCACGCTCGCAGCTGTACCGCGACCTCGCCGACGGCCCGTTCTTCGGACACAACCGGCGCGGCGACGTGCCCCAGGGCACGCGTGACGCGTTCTGGTTACAAGGACTCGCGTCGGGCCATCGCGGCGCCTACGAGTGCATCGCCGCGTTCTCGGCCACGGACTTCCGTGGCGATCTCGCCGAGATCACCGTGCCGACGCTGGTCATCCACGGCGACGACGACCAGATCGTCCCGATCGAAGTCGGTGGCCTGCGCTCGGCGAAGCTCATCGCCGGTGCGGCACTGAAGGTCTATGAAGGCGCTGGTCACGCGCTTCCCGACACCGAGAAACAGCGACTTTCCCAGGACTTGCTCGACTTCATCGAGTCGTGATCGCCGGAACGGAGAACACCGAAATGAACCAGCCGAAACACACCACCAAGCCGCCCATCGTCCTCATCCATGGCCTCTGGATGACACCCCGGAGCTGGGACACCTGGGCCCAGCGCTACCGTGACCTCGGACACGAGGTCGTCGCCGCGGGCTGGCCCGGCATCGGCGATCGCGCCCCGGCCGATGTCAGGGAGGATCCGAGCGCGCTCGAAGGTGTCGGCATCGTGGAGATCGTGGACTTCTACGCCGATCTCATCGCGTCGCTGCCGGAGCAGCCCGTGATCATGGGCCATTCGTTCGGCGGGATCTTCACTCAGATGCTGCTCGATCGCGGCCTCGGCATCGCCGGTGTCGGCGTGGCACCAGGGCAACCGGCCGGCGTTCTCACACTGCCGTTCTCGACCTTGCGTACGGGACTGCCGGTGCTGTCGAACCCGTTCCGTTTCGGCAAAGCCAGCCCGATCTCCAAGCGCCACTTCCACTACACGTTCGGAAACGATCTCAGCCGCGCCGATTCGGACGTGGAATGGGCTGCGAGCGCGGTGAATTCGTCCAACCGGGTGTTCTTCGAGGGTGTGCTGTCGTTGCCGAAGAAGTCGGGCATCACCGCCGTCGACTTCCGCAAGCCCGACCGAGCACCACTGCTGCTCATCTCCGGTGGCATCGACCACGTCGCGCCGCCCGCGATTCAGAAGGCCGCTCTGCGCAAGTACGCGCAGGGCACCGCTCTGGTCGAGCGGGTGGAGTTCCCGGACCGCACGCACCGGCTCGTGAGCCAGGACGGTTGGGAGGAGATCGCCGACTACGCGCTCGACTGGTCGCTTCGGCACGCCGCGACCCGATTTCCCCAGGCGACGTAGCGGTTACCGTGGCGGGCGTCAGAATCACCCACATCGGTGGGCCGACCGTGCTCGTCGAGGTGGACGGATGGAACATCCTCACCGATCCGACCTTCGACGATCCGGGACAGCGCTACGACTTCGCCCTCGGTACCTCGTCGGTGAAGACGATCGGCCCGGCGGTGCGAGTATCCGACCTGCCTGCGATCGACGTCGTGTTGCTATCCCACGACCACCATGCCGACAACCTGGATCACGCCGGCCGCGCACTGCTGCGCACCGTGCCGCGGGTCATCACCACGGCGAGTGGCAGTCGTCGGCTCGGTCTCGCACACGCCGAGCCGATGGTGCCTTGGCAGGAGACCGTCCTGACCGAACCAGGCCGGCAACCGCTCACGGTGATCGCCACACCGAGCCGTCACGGGCCGCCACTCAGTCGGCTGCTCGTGGGCGAGAACCTGGGGTTCGCTATCCAGCGTCCGGCGGAATCGCATGTGGCGGTGTGGATGTCGGGAGACTCGGTCTACTTCCGCGGACTCGAGCAAGTCGCTCGCCGCCTCGACGTCGATATCGCGCTCGTACATATCGGCGCGGTCCGGTTCGGACTCACCGGGCGGGTGAAATACACGATGGATGCCCGCGATGCTGCCCGATTCATCAGGCTCCTCGAACCGCGCATCGCACTGCCGGTGCACTACGAAGGCTGGACCCACTTCAGTGAAAGCCACGACCGGGCTCGCGTGCGATTGCTCGAGGAGTCCGAGGGCGTGCACCACCGGGTGCGGTGGCTTCCGCTCGGACAGCCGGTCGAATTCCCTGCTCCCATTACACCGCTCGCGCCTTGAGCATTACCGAAAAGGTGATCGATCATGTCGTCTATTCACGTCCCGAATCCGCGTCGGCGTCGGTCGCTGAGCATCTTGGCCGCGACACTTGTCGCGGTCGGTCCAGCGGTGGTCCCGGCAATCGCGACCGCCGATCCCGGCGAACCCACACTGGTGCTGGTGCACGGCGCTTTCGCCGACGCCACCAGCTGGGACGCAGTCGCCGCCGAGCTGCGTGGCCGCGGCTATCCTGTTGTCGTAGTGAATAATCCGCTGCGCGGACCTCGCAACGACGCGGCGGCCCTGCAAGGTGTTCTCGACGGCATCAACGGGCCGGTCGTGCTCGTCGGGCACTCCTACGGCGGGGCCGTCATCACCAACACCCACAACCCCAAGGTCAAAGCCAACGTCTACATCGCGGCCTTCGCGCCGGCGCAGGGCGAATTCGTACAAGGACTGCTCGACCCCATCCGCTTCCCCGGCAGTCAACTCCTGCCGCCCGCACTGCAGGTTCGGGTCGTGGACGACCCCACCGGCGTCGCGGGCCGCAATGTCGACGGCTACATCGACGCGCCGTACTTCCGCACGATTTTCGCCCAGGATGTGAGTATCGAGACTGCCGCGGACATGTACGCCCATCAACTCTCGGCTGCACTGAACGCCAATCTGGAACCCTCGGGCTCACCGTCGTGGGCGACCACGCCCAGCTGGTATCTGGTCTCGGGCGAGGATCGCGTCATTCCCGCTGCCGCACAACGATTCATGGCCAGTCGCGCCGCTGCGGGTACGACCAGGGAGATCAGTTCGTCGCACGCCTCCCTGGTGTCCCAGCCGGTCACCGTCGCCGAGACCATCGTCGAGGCCGCGAACTCTGTTCGATAGCGGACAAGTCCGCGAACCTGCGCACTCGAGGGTCTCGGTTCGTGCGTTTCGTGATTCATCTCGGACAGATTGCTCGGTCGACGTGCAATCCACTACGGCGGCTGCAAGGCTGACGCGGGGGCATCGAACGGCGGCTCGGCGAACGTGCGCGGAGAGGTGGGGGGAGCGTCTGGCCGAAAGACGTGGGGAGGCGGGATTGCCCGCTTTTAGCCAGGTTGGGTTCTAGCCTTTCGAAGCATGTCATTCGGATGACACCTGAGGGTGGAACCGTGCTGCGGGTGAACCACCGAATGTCGCGCATCGGAAAAGTTGCTGCGTCCTTGCTGATCGCCGTCACCGCGGGCTGTGCGAACAGCGAGGCAGTGACAGTCGAGACCACCGCGCCCCCGCCGACGGCCTCGCCTACCGTCATGCCCGCACACATGACCGATCTGCTGCCCGGCATGCCGCCGCCGCTCTCGCCCACCGATATCTACGCCGCCAACCGGAAACTCAGCCCCGCTGTCGCCGATCACCGGCCGCTGGTCTACGTGCCCAACAGCAAGTCCAACACGGTGACGGTGATCGACCAGAACACCTTCCAGGTCGTCGACAACTACTCGACCGGCGGTGTGGAGCCGCAGCATGTGGTGCCGTCCTACGACATGCAGACGCTGTACGCCACGAACGACCTGCCGATCGGCGGCGGCAGCCTGCTGCCGATCGACCCGCGCTCGGGAGCGCCCGCGGGACCGTCCTTTCCGGTCCGAGACCCCTACAACATGTATTACACGCCCGACGGGAAGTTCGCTCTGGTCGTCGCCGAAGCGGACAAGTCGCTGGACTTCTACGATCCGGTGACCTGGCAGAAGTTGCACGCGCTCGCGGTGCCCGAGTGCGCGGGCGTCGACCACATGGACTTCACCGCCGATGGTCGCTTCGCGGTGGCCAGTTGTGAATTCATCGGCCGCATGGCGGTTTTCGATGTCGCGCAGCGCACGTTGATCAAGATGATCGATCTACCGGGCGGGCGCGGTGGGATGCCGCAGGATGTGAAACTCTCACCCGACGGACACGTGTTCTTCGTCGCCGACATGATGGCCGACGGCGTCTACACGATCGACGCGCACACCTTCGAGAACACCGGCTTCATCCCCACCGGCAAAGGGACACACGGCCTCTACGTCACCCGCGATTCGAAGCAGATGCTGATCACCAACCGCCACGAGGGCAGTATCTCGGTCTGGGACTTCGCCGGCAACGCGTTGGTGCACAAGTGGTTCGTTCCCGGGGGCGGCAGCCCCGACATGGGCAACATCACCGCTGACGGTCGGGTGTTCTGGGTGTCGGGCCGATACAACAACGAGGTGTACGCGGTCGACATCGTCAACTGGACTCTGTTGGCGCGCATCCCCGTTGACCATGGACCACACGGGCTGACGGTGTGGCCGCAGCCCGGCCGCTATTCCACCGGCCACACGGGCGTCATGCGGTAGCAGCGATCAGGCCTGCGGGACAGTCGATCCGAGTGCGCCCGCGACGCAGCGTCGGACCGAGGTGTGCCGCCCGCGCGGGGTGAGCGGCACACCCAGTCGTTACTGGAGGGTCGCGGCGGCCTTCTTGATCAGATCGGCGACCACCCCGGGCTGGGAGACGTAGATCGCGTGGCTGCCCGGCGTCTCGGCGACTGTCGCGCCGATGCGCTGTGCCATCGAGGCCTGCGCGACCGGCGGGATCATCCGGTCCTCGGTGACATGCAGGTACCAGCTGGGCTTCGCGTGCCAGGCGGCCTTGGTCACTACGCCACCGAGTGCCTCCAGCCCCCAGGGCACCTGCGAGTCGGCCATGAACGCGGCTTCCTGCGCGGAAACATCGGCGGCGAACGAATCGGCGAACTCGGCGCGGTCCAGGAACAGGTAGCCGTTGACCGGCGGGAGGATGGGCGGCTGTGGCCCGTCGGTGGGGAAGGTGCCGAGCAGGGTTTCGACCGACTCGCCTTGGTCGGGCGCGAAGGCCGTCACATAGACCAGCGCACCGACCTTTTCGTGGTTGCCCGCCTCGGTGATCACCGCACCGCCGTACGAATGGCCGACCAGCACGACCGCACCGTCGATGGTGTCGAGGACGTCGCGGGTCGTGGCGCTGTCGTCGGCGAGGGACTTCGTCGGGTTCTGCACGATGCGGACGTCGAAACCATCGGCGGTCAGCGCGTCGTAGACCCCGCGCCAACCGGCGCCGTCGACGAAGCCGCCGTGCACGAGAACGATGGTGGCACTCATGTATTTCTCCTCTAGATCTGTTGGCTACCAGCGAATCTACGGATTCGCGAGGTCGCGACGAATCAGTCAAATGACTGCTTTCTTCCCGTCGGAGGGGTTATGCCGGGAGTAAAGTCTGCGTGTGCGGGATTGGGCGTCGATCGGACGGCTGGTGGGACGTGCGCGCGAGCTGAGCCTGCTGGCGGAGTTCGTCGACACGGCGATGGTCGACGGCGGGGCGTTGCTCGTGGTCGGCGAGGCAGGGGTCGGCAAAACCGCCCTGCTCGGCGCGACGGCCACCCACGCGGCCGACCTCGGTGCCCGCGTGTTGCGGGCTGCCGGTGTCGAGTTCGAGGCGGAGGTGAGTTTCGCCGGAGTCCACGAATTGGTCGCCCCGCTCGCTGCGGAGCTGTCAGCGATCCCGGCCGATTACCGGCGGGCGATCGGCGTCGCCGTGGGCCTCACGCAGGGGCCCGCACCCGATCAGCTCGCACTGACCAATGCCCTGCTCGCCCTGCTGTCCGCAGCGGCTCGCGAGGCATCGGTGCTGGTGGTGGTCGATGACCTGCAGTGGCTCGACCGCGCGAGCGCGACGATATTCGGCATCCTCGCGCGACGGCTGGCCAACACCGGCATCGGGATGCTCGGTGTCGTGCGCACCGGCGAGGGCAGCGTGTTCGAAGAGGCCGGACTCGGCGAGCTCGTCATCGGGCCGCTTGATGACGAGGCCGCGGCGACGCTGTTGCTCGAGGTCTTTCCCGAACTGTCTGTTGGGGAGGCCCGTCAGGTTCTGGGCGAGGCTCAGGGTAATCCGCTCGCGCTGATCGAGCTTCCGACGCACGACGGACCCGCTGATCCCGGCCTCGGTCGCACGCCAGTCGGTCGCCGGTTGCGGCTGACTTTCGGTCGACGCATCCAAGCGCTCCCCGTGAACACTCGCGCCCAGCTACTGCTCGCGGCGCTCGACGGCACCGGCGAGCGGTTCCCCGCGGTCTCGATCGACGAGCTCGAGCCTGCCGAGCGCGCCCGCCTGATCCGGGTCAATCCGGTCACCCGTGGCATCCAGTTCCGGCATCCACTCACCCGCTCCGCCGTTGTGGAATTGTCGACCGATCACGAGCGTCGTGAGTCGCATCGACAGCTGGCGGCACGATATCCGGGCGACTCCGAACGTCGCGCCCGCCACCTCGCGGAGGCGGCATCGGGGCCGGACGAATCGATCGCGCAGCTACTCGAGGACGCCGCGCTGAAGACGAAGGGGCGTGGTGACCCGATCGGCGCCATCGAGCTGCTGCTGCGGGCGGCCCAGCTCAGCCCGGACCCCGCCGACCACGATCGCAGGGCCATGTTCGCGACCTATCTCGGCGCCGACGTGACAGGCGATCTCACCGACCCTCGGGCTATCGATCCCGAGCGCGGTGGGCAGGGCGCGACAGCCGCCGCCGCGGTCGCCGCGGCCGCGTACATGGTGAACAGTGGCGGCGATATCGACACGATCCACCGGCTGCTGCTGGGTGTATTACGCAACCGGGCTCGGCCGACTACCGAGTGGGACGAGCCGTTGAGCGAGATCGTCTATGTGCTGCAGGCGAATTGCGCTTTCGGCTCCCGTGCCCAGTTGCTCGACGACTACCGGACCGCGGTCGACGGTCTCGGCCTCGAGCCGCCCGAGATCATGACCTTGGTCGGTGCAACATTTCTCGAACCTGCCCGATCGGCACGGATGTCGCTGCCTCGGCTCGATGAGGCCATTGCGGGCATCGGTGGCCGATCCGACCACGTCCACGCGGTGCGGCTCGCCATCGCGGCGCTGTATGTGGATCGGGTCGCCGGGTGCCGCGAGGCCCTGTGGCGGGTGGTCGAGCACGGCCGTAGTGGTGGAGCGGTCGCGTCGGCGATCAAGGCCTTCACGCTGCTGGGTTTCGACGGCGTGCTCAGCGGCGACTGGGACGGCGTACGCAGCCTCGCCGACGAAGGTCTCGGGTTCACGACCCGCCATCACTACCGGTTGCTCGGCGGCTTCTTGCAGTACAGCCAGGCGATGGTCGCTGCCGGTCGCGGCGACCGCCGGACCGTGCGGGTTCTCGCCGACGAACTGGTGGGGTGGGCCGCGCCGAACCGCATCGGTTTCGTGCTCCAACTCGCCGCGCACGCCAAGGCCGTCGACGCACTCGGGCATGGGGAATTCGAGACCGCCTACCAGCACGCATTGTCGATCTGCTCGCCCGAGACGGTGCCTGCCCACAAGCCCACGGCGCTGTGGGTCCTGCTGGATCTGGTCGAGGCGGCCGTGCGCGCCGAGCGGATGCCGGAGGCGAGAACGCATGTCGCCGACATCCAACAGTCGGCGGTCGCAGCCCTGTCACCGCGGCTGGCGATGATCACCGCCGGCGCGACCGGAATGACCGCGCCGGCGGACACCTTCCGCGCTGCGTTCGACGCTGCGCTCGCGACGCCGGGAGCGAGCCGTTGGCCTTTCGCCCACGCGCGGATCCAACTCGCGTACGGCGAACGGCTGCGCCGGGCGAAATCCACGCCCGAGGCCCGACTCCAACTGACGGCAGCCCTGGACACGTTCGACCGGCTCGGCGCGGTCCCCTGGGCGGACCGATGTCGCGCCGAACTCCGTGCGAGCGGGACACCTACCGCCCACCGATCCGCGGCAACCGCCGCGCTACTGACTCCGCAAGAGCGCGAAATCGCCGATCTCGCCGCGGCGGGTCTGACCAACAAACAAATCGGTGAACGGCTCTATCTCTCGCCCCGAACGGTGGGAGCCCACCTGTATCGCACGTTCCCGAAACTCGGCATCAGCTCACGGGCAGCACTGCGCGACGCGCTCGACACACTGCCGAGTCACCCCAGAATCTGACAACGCAGATCAGGGAATCCTGCCGCCGACAAGGACACCACGGCGTGTGGAGATCGTGTGGAGCTTCATCAGAGATCCAGTGCAGTGTGTGCACCCGCGGTCGGGCGCTTGTTAGCGTCGGGGCGTGACCGTGAGTGAACGCGCCGATCGACTCCAAAGAAGAGCGAGTCTCGGTCTCGCCCTGATGTGATTCACCTCGGAGGGGCTCCTGGCTTACCGGTCGTGGCTGGGAATACTCCTGAGGCTTGGTTTCGCGGTCGGCGTCGCGGCGGGTGTCGGTGCGTTCCTCGGTGGGCTCACGGAGCGCGCCCGCCCGCGGCCACAACCCCCTTCACGCGCCGGTCGGCATCCTGACAGTCTCAGCCGAACGCGAACATCGTGGCGTGAGTGCGACATCGGCTGGCAGGGTGAGGCGCATGGAGAACTTGCGGGACGCTGAGCGGCGGTTGCAGGCCGCCCAACTTGCTGGGGATGTGCAGGCGCTGGATCGTCTGCTCGATGACCGGTTGATCTTCACCTTCGGCGCAGACGTCTACACCAAGACGGATGACCTGGAGCTTCACCGCACCCGGACGCAGGTGGTGACGGCCATGGTCGAGGAAGAACTGAGCGTACTTACCGACGGGCGTGCCGGGGTGACCTGGTTTCTCGGGACCGTCGAGGGGACCGTCAACGGCGAACCTTTCGGAGCCAGAATGCGTTACACCCGTTCCTGGTTGCACGACGATACGCATGGCTGGCGGATTATCGCAGCACACGCCAGCACGACGGATTGATGGTTCTGTCGCCCGAATTCGACATGCATGTAAGAGGGCAGTTCGCGTTTCGTGGTGGGTGGTGCGCTGTTCAGCTGATCAGAATCGGTGCTCCGTCGGACGGCACATGCGTGATATTGCGGACCCGGCCCCGCGTCGTCGCTGCCGCGGGCAGGGACAGGACGTGGCGGCGCAGGATCTCTTGGAGCACCGCCGCGCCCTCCATCAGTGCGAAACCCGCGCCGATGCACCGGCGCACACCACCGCCGAACGGCAGCCAGGTATTCGGCGCCACGCTGCCGTCGAGGAAGCGACCGGGTCGGAACACCGCGTCAGGGAAGGCTTCGGGCCGCTTGTGTGCGAGCAGGATCGAGGTCGCGACGACGGTGTCAGCGGGCAGGTCGTGGCCGCCGATCATCATGTCGCGGGTGAGCTTTCGCACGACCCCTCCGATGACCCAGTGGTAGCGCAGTGCCTCCTTCATCACCGCTTCGAGGTAGACGGTGTCGCCGTCGAGCGCGGCCCGGCGGGCGAGGTCCTGCTGGATGGGGTTGGCGGCCAGTTCGCGTAGCGCCCATGACAGTGCGGCCGAGGTCGTCTCGTGCCCGGCGGCGAGCAGGGTGACCAACTGATCGCGGAGTTCGTCGGGGGTGAGCGGGGTGTAGTTGCCGCTGCCCGCTGCCATCAGTCGCGACAGCACATCTGCGCCCGTGGCGTCGTTGCCGGCGCGGCGCTGCTCGATCTCGGCGTAGAGGTGGGCGTCCAGACCGGCCCGGTCGTGGTGGAACCGTTTCCAGGGTCCGCGGTGTTGTAGGGCCGGGTAGCGGGAACCGAGCAGGGTGAGCGGGGCGATGTCGGTGATGCGGCGCATGGGTGGACCGAGTAGGTCGCGGCGGCGCGGATCGGCGACACCGAGCACCACCTCGCCGATGACATCGAGGGTGATCCCGGTCATCGCGTCCAGGCTGCGGATGGTCGACCCAGCCTGCCAGGTCTCCACATGGGTGGCGGCGATCTGCTCGATCATCTTGCGATAACCGGTCAGAGCGTGCCCGGTGAAGGCGGGCATCAGCAGGCGGCGGGCGCGAGCGTGCTCGGCCTCGTCGGTGATGAGCACCGAATGATCGCCCAGCAGCGGACGCAGGATGCCGTTGCTCTCACCGGCGTGCAGGTCGGTGGGGGAGGCGGCGAAGATCTCGCGGACGTGTTCGGGGCGGGTGAACACGACCAGATGGCGGGCGTACGGCGGCACCATGCGCAGGGTGAAGGTGTCGCCGTAACGGCGAGCGGTGGCGGTCAAGAACCGCTCCCGCGCTTGCACATACCGCATCGTCTGCGCGATCGCGGGTAGTCGGGGGCCGGGCGGGTACATGGCGACGGTCCTTTCCTGGACACCTCACTCCACGGTAACCCCGGTTGCTCGGGCCGGGCGTCGATCTGGAAATCCACGTGTTCGCTGCCTCGCGGGCAACGCGGCAGAATGAAGTTCTGTCTGAATTGTTGGTCTCCGTAGATGATTTCAGCACGGAAAGGCTTTCCGGTGCTGGCGGGGGTCGCGTTGATCTGTTCGATGGTGGCGTGTGCCGGCGAGAACCCCGTCGCGACCGCTCCGAGCCCGTCAGCGCCCCGCACCAGCCCGTAGTTCGTGGCCGATGGCATGAAGGTCGACCCGGCGCCCGCGACGCGACGGCCATCCGGCAACGCAGTGTGCGAAATCAGTTGTCCTACAGGGAGTTACACCGAATCAGGAACAGACGGAAGCCTCCCGATCGCGAAGTCGTCACGCCGAAACAGCACCCTCTGCACCGCCGTCGGCCTCATGACATAAGCTGTGGCCCCGGCACCGTGATATCTATCCGTGCCTGGTTCTGTGCTCGACGGAGATGCCCGCAGTTTTGATCTAGATCTCTCGGGTCGAACATCACGCTCTTCTGCTCACGATCCGCTGACAAGCGGTGTTGCGCTCCATCCGTGGCGATTGTGCTGTTCGGTTCGATAGCTGCCCTGGACAGACAACCTCGCACGAAGGATCGGTATGAAGAACGGAAAACGCGCGTGGATCGCAGCACTCACGGGAACCCTCGTGGTCGTCGGCGCTGGGGTCGTGGCCACACCGACGGTAGGGGCCCAGCCGCCGCAGTCGCAGGTGGCGGGGGGTGACATTTTCCATGCCGAAGGTTCGGCGACGGCGGTCACGATTCCCGGCCAGGCCGGGCCGATACCGGCACGATCCACCCGCCTCGTCTACACCAGCAACGACACCCACGGCGCGCCGAACACGGTGGTCGGCACCTATCTGGAGCCGAGTCAGCCCTGGACCGGCCCGGGCCCGCGACCGCTGGTGGCATACGCGGGCGGCGCACAGGGGCAGAGCGCCGAATGCTCGCCGTCGGCGATGCTGGCGCAGGTGATCCGGTACCAGCCGCCTGCCGACGTGATCTTCGAATACGACATCGTCGCGATCTATCAGCTCCTGGCGAGCGGGATGGCGGTGGTGATGACCGACTATCACGACTTCGGGGTACCGGGAGTGCACAACTTCCTGAACCGCAGGACGCAGGCATACGCGGTGCTGGATTCCGCGCGGGCCGCGCTGCGGCTGCCCAATTCGGGGCTCGGCCCGGACTCACCGGTCATCATCTACGGCTACTCCCAGGGCGGGACGGCCGCCGCTGCCGCCGCCGAACTGCAGGCCGAGTACGCACCCGAACTCGACGTGCGCGGGGCGCACGTGGGCGGGCCGGTGGCGGGGCCACAGGATTTCATCGCGCGTAGCGACGGCAACCCCGGCGTCGCGCCCGCCATCGCGTGGGTGCTCAACGGAATCGCCGCCGACTACCCCGAGACCCGCCCGGTACTCGACGCCGCGCTCAACGACACCGGTAAGGCGATCCTGCACGACTCCGTCGGCGGCTGCGGGGGCGGTCTCTCCGAGACTTTCGTCCAGCCCCAGGACACGGCGCGGTGGACGACCAGCGGACTGCCGCTCACGGCCGTGATCGACGGTTCCCCCGAATTGAAGCGGGCATTCGACGAGCAGCGGCTCGGCGGGGCCGCTCCTGCGGCGCCCGTGCGCGTCTACTCGGCCAGGGCCGACGAGAAGGCGACCTACCCCGCCGCGCGCGATCTGGTCGCGCGATGGTGTGGCGGCGGCGCGGCGGTACAACTGGATGCGGACAGCACGGTGCCCGCGATGTCGGGCTTGTTGGGCACCCACAATCTGGCCTTCTTCCCGTCGCTGACGAGTTCGCAGCCCTGGATGGCCGATCGTCTCGCCGGTGTGCCCGCTCCGGTGAACTGCGCGGCGCTGCCCTAGCCGCGCCGATCCCCAACTTTTCGATGAGGATGTCGATGCGGGTGCCGCGGCCGCGGCACCTGCTCGAGCGGTACTTGGTGCCGTCGGCAGATCCGAAACGATTTCTCTGGGTATTCGGATTAGTGGCGCCGGTTTGCGCGCTACTTCCCTCACAGCTGGTGATGCGTACCGGGCTGACGGTCTTCTGGTGGATCGAACCGATTGTCGTGCTGTTCGTGATTCCCGTGTTGGATCGATGTGTCGGTGAAGACGGCCACAATCCCCGCGACGAGGATTACGAAGAGCTGGGTGCCAACCGCTTTTATCGGTGGTGTACCTACCTGTTCCTCCCGGTGCAGGTCGCTGCCCTGGTGATCGCATGCTACCTGTGGGCCGATACCCAACTTCGATTCGTCGACAAGCTGGGCCTGGCCGTGACTATCGGCTTCTTGGCGGGTATCGGTATCAACGCCGCACACGAACTCGGTCACCGGGTCGAGCGACTCGAGCGGTGGCTGGCGAAGACGGCGCTGGCGCAATCGGGGTACGGGCATTTCTACGTCGAGCACAATCGGGGCCATCATGCTCGAGTCGCCACGCCGCAGGACCCGGCTAGCGCGCGGTTCGGTGAGTCGTTGTGGGAATTCCTGCCCCGCAGCGTGATCGGGGGGTTTCGGTCATCGCTGGAACTGGAGCGGGAACGGTTGCGACGCCAGCGACGCTCGTGGTGGAGCCCGCGCAACAATATTCTGCAGTCGTGGGCTATGACGCTGGTGCTGTTCGGCGGGCTCGTCGCGACGTTCGGGCCCGGTATTTTGCCCTATCTCGCCGTTCAGGCGGTGATCGGCGTCTGGCTGCTCGAGACGGTGAACTACGTCGAGCACTACGGCCTGCTGCGAGGTCGATTGCCGAACGGTCGATGGGCGCGCTGCTCGCCGGCCGACAGCTGGAACTCCGACCGCCTTGTCACCAATATCTTCCTGTTTCATCTGCAGCGGCACAGCGATCATCACGCCAATCCCGGGCGCCGATATCAGACCCTGCGCACCGTGCCCGAGGCGCCGCAGCTGCCCGCAGGCTATGCCACCATGATTGTCGTGGCGTCGGTGCCGGTGCTGTGGCGGCGCACTATGGATCACCGGGTCCTGGCGCATTACGACGGCGACCTCACCCGCGCGAATACGATGCCCGGCCGAGTTCAGCGTGCGAGGCGCGGGTCGAAGTGAGAGAAGGCCCCGATCATTGATCGGGGCCTTCTTCGCGTGTCCGGAGGGCGATTCGACCACTGCCGCTGCCATCCGAAGTCCCCGAGCCCGCGAGGTAGGGGGTACCAGGCCGAGGCGAGTGTGTCGCGGGCGATGGTGAAGGTCAGGTAGGCGAGTGGGAAGGAGGTCGTCGCTCGCGCGATCAGGTTCGACTGAATGCCCGGCGAACAGCGCTGGTCTCGGAGTAACCGAGGCGGGCGGCGAGAGCCGCGATCGACTCGTCGCCGTGCACCCAACGCTCCGACGGCACGGTCGCGAAGAATCTCCTCCTGGATCCGGCGCTGACTGGTGCCTTCGCCGCGCAGCAGCTGCCGCATACACGGTGCGCTGATCGATAAGCGGCGCGAGCTAGCTCGGCGGCCCCGAGCCAGGGGCCGTTCCGGTTTCGCTCCATGTTCGTGCGCACCCGTGCCGCCGTGGTCGTGGTCTGCTCTTGCGCGTCGTGGTCAACTGACGTTCTCGCATCGGCTGCGATGAATAGGGTGGTGGCTGGTTTATGGGCTACGTCGTTCACACGGCGGCGGACGCCTGTAAGGCGAGGTGGGTGCCTTCCCAGCGGCTCCGCAGTCGCCGGTCGTGGCTGACGACCACGATGGCTCCCGGAAAATGGGTGAGCGCGGTTTCCAGCTCTTCGACCAGACCTGGTGACAGGTGGTTGGTCGGCTCGTCGAGAAGCAGCACGTCGACGGGTTCGGTGACCAAGCGCGCCAAGGCGAGGCGCTGGCGCTGGCCGGTGGACAGGTCCTCGACACGCGTCGTGAACTGGGAGACGTCGAACAGACCGAGTGAGAGCAGTTGGTCGCCGTGGAATTCTGGGTCACCCGGGCGATCGCGCGCGAAGGCGACGAACATCATGCGTCCGCGGACGGCGGGCGGTGGTTCCTGCGCGAGGTAGCCGATCTTGCCGGTCCGGGCGACGGTGCCGGTGTCGGGTGCGAGTTGACCGGCCAGCACGCGTAGCAGGGTGGTCTTGCCCGCGCCGTTCGGGCCGGTGATCAGCAGGCGGTCGCCCGCGGCGAGCGTCACGCTGGTCGGCTCGAGTCTGCCCGCGACGGAGATGTCGGTGGCCTCGAGCCCGGTCCCGTCTCCGCCGGCGGTCGCCAGGGTGGGCGCGAATCGGAGGGGTTGCGGCGGTGCCGGCACCGGGTTGGCGAGCAGGCGCCGCAGCCGTTCCTGCGCATTGCGAACCCGGCTGGCCACCGATTGCTGCACCCGTCCACCAGCCCGGCTGTACGCCATCTTGTTGTTGTCGGCCATCGCCCGGCCCGGTGCGACCCTGCGGGCGGTGGTGTCGGCGGCCTCGCGGAATCGTGCGGTATCGGCCAGCCATTGCGCGTGCGCCTGCACCCATCGCGCTCGCTCGGCCGCCTTTTCCGCCAAGAATCCTGGGTAACCGTCGCTGTAGCGGACGACGCGCCGCCGGTCCGCGTCGACCTCCAGCAGACTGGTTGTCACCCGTTCGAGGAAGGCCCGGTCATGGGAGACCGCCACCGTCGTGCCGCGCCGGCTGATCAGGTGGTCTTCGAGCCAGGTCAGGGCGACGTCGTCGAGGTGGTTGGTCGGTTCGTCCAGCAACAGCAGTTCCGGAGCTGCCGCCAGCACCGCGGCTAGGCGCAGTCGGACCTGCTCACCGCCCGATAGCTCGCCGATCGTGCGGTCGCGAGCTACCAGGCCCAACCCCAGTCCGTGGAAAGCCTGCTCCACTCGCGCGTCGGCGTCATATCCGCCGTGATGTTCGAAAAGTAGTGTCAGATCACCGTATTCGTCGATTCCGGACTCGTCGCCGTCAGCCATCGCGATCTCGAGGCGGCGCATCTGGGCCTCGACCGCTCGCAGCTCGGTGAGAGCTTGGTCGATGAGCTGCTGCACAGTGAGGTGCTGGGGGAGTTGCTCGTCTTGCGCGAGGTAGCCGATGCCACCCTCGGCGTGGACGACGATCTCGCCGCTGTCGGGCTGCACCCGACCGGCGAACAAACGCAGCAGAGTGGTCTTGCCGGAGCCGTTTTCGCCGATGATCCCGGTGCGCTCGCCGACGTCAAGCGAACATGTCACATCCGTGAGAACGGGATCGCCGTCGAAAGACTTGCTGACCGCGAGCGCGGTGATCTGGGTTGGCATGGCACTCTCCGAAGCATTCGAGGACGACGCGGTCAGGGGACCGCGGGGCCGGGTGAAAAGCTCGGAAGAACAATCGGGCAACCTCGCTCGCGTACGGCAACTGTCGCACCACGGTAGCAAGACGACGATGGCCTGATCACAGCCGCTCGAAGACCTCCTGAACATGGTGACCGACCAGTCTGCGAAAGCGTTCCCGCACGTACGGATCAACGCCGGCGAACCCGGCTTCACTCGCACCGACCTCAACCGCGACACCGGCCGACACACCCCCCAAATCGTGCCGTCGGTGTTGGGAGCAGTCCCGGTTGCGCCGGGTCGTGCTCGACGTCGTCGCGGTCACTGACCGCGATCAACAGCGTGATCGGACGACAGCAGTGCTGTGTGAGGTCGGCATCGAAGCTTTTGCCGTTGTCCCTCATGAACGATGGGGAGCCGACCGCGACGGTCGATGCCAAATCGACAGCAGACCAGGCCTACCGACTGAGGCGGTCGAACTGGCGCGGTATGGGATGCGAAAAGCTCCTCCTGGAGAGTCGTTTCGCGAAAGAACTTGGTATCAGGCGCTATTGGGTCCTGCCGTTCGCCTTGGCAACCCCGACCTGACCCGGTTCCGGTATCCCGACGCGTGATTCCCGTAAGCTTCGTCGCGTACGTGCAGGTCAACCGGCCGACGATGGAGCCGCCATGACGTCCACAGCACCGAAGAAGCCACCACCCACACCGGTTCTGCGAGCCATCGAACGAGTGCGCGACGCGCTCTCGGCGCTGCATCGCCGACTGGTTCCCGGCCATATCGCGCTACTGGAACTACAGATCGCCGGATTCCTCTCGCAGGCGATCAGTGCCGCGGCCGAGCTGGGTATCGCCGACGAACTGGCCCGTGGGCGGCGCGGGGCGGCCGAGCTGGCCGCGGCGGTGGGCGCCGACGAGGACGGCGTGCGCAGGCTGATGCGCCTGCTGGTGAGTTTCGGGGTGTTCGCTCAGCACCGCGACGGTTCCTACGGGCTCACCAGGATGGGCGAGTCGCTGCGCTCCGACAGCGCGGTGACGCTGCGCGATACGTCGCTGTTCTTCGGTTCGCCGTATCACCGCAACCACTGGACCCACCTGACCGACGCGGTACGCACCGGCGAAGCCGTCGGCCCCGCCCTCGACGGTGCGAGCTTCTTCGAGTATGCCGCGACGCACCGCGAGACCGGCGACCTGTTCGACCGCGCGATGACCAGCATCAGCACGCTGTCCATCGAACCGCTGCTGGCCGCTTACGATTTCGGCCAGTTCGATACCTTGGTGGATGTCGGCGGCGGTCGTGGCAGCCTGCTGGTGGAGATCCTCGACCGCTACCCGGACGCGAAGGGCATCGTGTTCGACCTGCCCGACGTGGTCGCGAACCTGGACAGCGAACTCGCGGCGCACGGGTTGGCGGGGCGCTGCGCGGCGCGCGATGGGTCGTTCTTCGACGAGGTCCCGTCAGGCGGTGACGCCTACCTGCTCAAACACATCCTGCACGACTGGTCCGACGCCAAGGCCGAGCAGATCCTGCGCACGATCCACGCCGCGATGGACCCGTCTGCCCGGCTGCTGGTGGTCGAACTGGTGCTGCCCGATCATCAGCGTCCACACGCGGGCAAGTTCATCGACCTGGAGATGCTGGTCAATACCGACGGCGGCCACGAACGCACCGAGGCACAGTTCCGCGAGCTGCTCGCGCGCGGCGGTTTCACGCTGCTGCGGACGGTGCCCACGGCCGCGCCGGACTGTGTGCTGGATGCCCGCCCGCGCTGATCACGCCCGACTCGCTTTCCGGCTCGACAATCCGCAGCGACAAGGCCTACCGCACGCGCCGAGCCGAGCCGGCCGCCCTGACCCCCTGATGACGATGAGCACGTGCTGGGGCGCCGTTCTCACGGGGTGAGCGGCCCACCGGCGGCGCGCCAGTCGATCAGGCCACGGCTCATGTTGACGGCTTCGAAGCCGTTCTCGACCAAGAGGTTCGCCGCGCCCGCGGAACGAAGACCGCCGGTGCAGAAGGTGATGAGCAGCCGGTCCTCGGGGAGTTCCAGGTAGCGCGCGGGGAGCACCTCGAGCGGCATGTGCACGGCACCCGGGATGTGCGCTCGATTCCACTCGAAGTCACGGCGGACGTCCACGATGACCGCGCCCTCCGCGACCAGGCGCACCGCCTCGGCGGCACTGATGGCCGGGGGCCGGCGTAGGTAATGACGGAAGCTCACGCCCAGCACCTCTCTTCTCGTAGGAGAGGGGCGCCCGGCGCGACACGGAGGCGAGGCAGGGGGAGAGGCTTCACAACCTTCAGTGTAACTGAAGGTTGGAGAGGGGCTGGAGGTCGCTGGTGCCGGGGGATGCCCGGATCGGGGAGGCACCGCAAACGTCAATCCCGTACCTGGCCTGCCTACTGAGCGCTCGACAGGCTGGTGACGGGGGTATTCGGCCGCCAGTACGATTGTGCGGCCGCGACAACGAGAAAGGGGGCCTGAGATGGCACGTACCTTGGTCTCCGATCAAGCCGGCCGCGAGACTCGCGCACGGATCCTGAAGGCAGCGCTCGAACTGTTCTCCGAGCGGGGCTACGCGGGGACCTCGATCACCGCTGTCGCGAAGTCGGCCGGACTTTCCGCACCTGGTGTCCTGCACCACTTCCCGGACAAACAGACGTTGCTGATGGCGGTGTTGGAAGATCGGGGCAGGCTGGTAGCGGACGAGCAAGACATCAGCTACGAGGACCTCACCCTGACCGACGCGCTCGAACTCATGGTGCGCACCGTTGCGGAAAACGTGCACGACCGCGCGGTCATTCGCTTGGAGCACCTGTGCGCGCTCGCTCCCGGTGACAGTTCGGAGATGGCCGCGCAATGGTCGCGCTTGCGGCTGGACCGACTGCGCAGCGCTTCGGAGGTCGTGGCCGAGCGTTCATTGCGCAACGGCGAGGTGGCGGCAGTCGAGTCGGCGGACATCACGAGAATGGCCGATCTGATCATCGCGACTCTCGTCGGGCTGGAACATCTGTGGCTGTTGGACGAGAACTTCGACATGGTCGCGGGCATGCGAACATTCACCGGCCTGCTTGCCAATCAATTCGGTCTTTCGATGCCACCGGCCTGAACCAGGAGCTTACTTAACGGTAATTAAGCCAGCTTTGCCTTGCATCGTCGCCTATGCCACACTCGATCGGATCTTGTTGTGAGCAGAGGCGGGAATGGGACGTGGAATTCGAGCGGGTTCGGGTTGCGAGGGCGCTGACCGCGGTCGTGGTATCGGTGTTGGCTTTGTCCGCTGCGGTAGTCCCGGGGGCCGCGGTCGCTGCGCCTGGCGATATCAGCGTGACACCGCTGTGGTTCGACATCGTGACCGGTCCCGACGGCGCCCAGCGGTGCACGATCGAGGGTGATCTATACCGGCCGTCCAGTGCTTCGACCGCCACGCAGGTCCCGGCCGTTCTCTCGACCAACGGCTTCGGTCTATCCAAGGAAGGTCTGTCGGGAACCGGGGCGATGCTCGCTGAGCAGGGATACGCGGCGCTGATGTATTCGGGTCTGGGATTCGGTGATTCGACCTGCGAAGTCGGTCTCGACAATCGTGAGTGGGACGGCCGTGCCGCGCAGCAATTGGTGAGCTTTCTGGGTGGCGCGGCGGGGATTGCGTATACCGATCCGGCGCTGAGGAATTCGGCGGCCGCTGTCGACTTCGTTCAGACCGACCGGCGGGGCGCGTCGGGCGAAACGCTCGCTCACGACCCGCGGGTGGGGATGTTGGGCGGATCGTACGGTGGCGCAGTGCAGTTCGCCGCGGCCGCGACCGATCCGCGCATCGACACGATCGTGCCGATGATCACCTGGAACGATCTGAGTTACGCGCTGTCACCCGACGGCGCTGTCGGCCCCGGCGGACATGGCAGGGGCGGAACCGGCGCCACCAAGTCCACGTGGGTGACCGGCCTTGCGGCCATCGGGGTGTTGTCTCCCGGTGTCGAGGGCTACCTCGCTGACCCGTCGCGGATATTCCCGTGCCCCAATTTCTCCGACTCGGTATGTCCGGCACTGAGTGTCTCGCTCGCCCAGGGTTATGCCGGGGCCGAAGAAGCCGAGTATCTGCAGTCGACTTCGGTCGCTGACTACATCGATAAGGTGCGGGTGCCGGTGCTGCTCATGCAGGCGCAACGTGATTCCCTGTTCGATCTGCAAGAGGCCACCGCCACCTACGACGGGTTGAAGCAGCGCGGCGTCGAGGTGAGCATGATCTGGCACTACCGTGGACACGGCGCCGACCCGATTCCTGGTGAGCTGAACGAACTGGCGCCGAGCCGTGACTCCGACTACCTGGTCTCGCGCTACCTGGATTGGTTCGACCGCCACCTCAAAGATGAACCCGTCGCACCGGCTCCCGAGTTCTCCTGGTTCCGCGACTGGGTCTCCTACGCGGGCAACGCCGAACCCGCGTACGCCACCGCACCCAGTCTCGACGAGGCAGCCACTCGCACCGATCTTCCGCTCAGCGCCGGTGTCGTGTCCCTACGTTCAGGCCCCGGTGCATCGCCCGAGGTCGCGGCGGCCTGGACCGGCGAGCCGCTCACCGACACCCTCGTGCAGGTAGGGGCGCCACGAGTAACCCTGACGGTGTCCGGCGCCGCGGCGGCGACCGCTGCCGAAGCTCCAGTGCTGTTCGTGACCGTGTACGACCTCGCCCCTGACGGCACCGCAACGCGCATCGGCAACACCGTTCCTACGCGGATCAACTCCGACGCCACCGTGGAGGTGACGGTGCCCGCTGCCGTGCACCGTTTCGAGCCGGGCCACCGCGTGCGGGTCGAGGTAGCTGGGGCCGCTCGAGGCTTCCGTAGTGGATTGGTGCCGCGCGAGGTCGCGGTCGCCGTCACCAGCCTCAGCCTGCCGGTAGCTGCGGGGAAATAGCCGCCGGCTTGACCCGTGTGCTGATCCACAGATGCGGTGCCGTTCAACCGGCTTCGGGACGCGCTCAATGAACTACGCGAGTGCTGTAGAGCCATGCGGGATGGGATGCAGAACCTGAACAAACAGCAGGTCAGCTAGGCGATTTGGTTTCCGACGGTGCGTCGGATAATCTTTTGGCACACCAGCAAGTCCGGGTGGCGGAATGGCAGACGCGCTAGCTTGAGGTGCTAGTGCCCGTATTAGGGCGTGGGGGTTCAAGTCCCCCTCCGGACACAAACAGTACGCCCACGGGGTGGTATCGCTTCAGCGATACCACCCCGTGGGCGTATGTCTTTGCGGAAGATCTTCAAGTCGGGTTGGCGACACAACATGGCATCGGCCTGGCGTTCGCGATACGAATTCTGGCCACCTTTCGTGGCCGCTGGCGGGCACCATTGAGAGGCAAAGCGTTGGCTCTGCATCCGCGATGACGGTTTCCGCTGGGAGCGGCGTGAACAGGTCACCGGCCGGTCGGCCACCAGCAGAGGCCGGGTGCTCCGGACACGAACGGGACGTCCACGGGAGATGGTTGCTTCGACAACTATCTCCCGAGTCTTATCTGCATAGATCACTGTGAGGCCGAGCTGCCGGTACAGCCGGTTCTTCTCTTCCGGGTCGGCTCCACGAAGTGCCGCCAGAATTTCTTCACCCGCCTCGACGATCTCATAGATCTCCTCGCGAGTCGGCCGAGAGTCCTGTCCATCAGTTCGTTCCTCCAGATCTTGCAGATAGCTCACGGCAAGTCGGCGATCAGCCTGGGTCTGCAGAGTCCAGCCAGCGACTGTCGACGGATCCGCACCCGCGTCGAGAGCTTCGTGGTAGCGGGCCAGTCGTCGATCGAGTTCGCCGATCGACTCCCTTGCGGCGACGAGTTCTGCCGATCGATCGGTGCGCGCAGTTTCGAGCGCAGTGATTGCCTGCTCGATCTGGTCCGGTCTGAAGGCCTGGGCCAGCCATCGGTCGATCGGCTCGGTGAGATGGTCCTCTCGCAAGTAGACCGAGGGCGGGTGGTCGATGTGGTTGGCGAGGGCGTACTCGGAGGGGTAGCGGCAGCGATAGTGGGCTCTGTCGTGGTTCCACGTTCCTTGCATGAGTCGACCGCATCCTTCGTGGGTGATCAATCCTTTGTAGGCGTAGGGGTGTTTGCGCTTTCGGACTGCGCGGCCGCTGGATCCGGGTCCGCGAGATGCCAGACGACGCTGAACCCGGTCGAAGTCGGAGCGGTCAACGAGTGGTTCGTGGGCGGGTTGATCGGAGAACACCCACTCGGACTTGGGGTTCCACGTGAGGCGTGTCTGGTGTCCGAGGGCGACGTCCTCGACGTCGATCAGCGATTCCTGCTTACGCTGCCTGTTCCAGACGGCGTAGCCGGTGTACCGAGGGTTGGTGAGGATCGTCCGGATGGCGCTTTTCGACCAGGCGAGTCCTTTCCGGTGGCTGTTCCGTGCGCGATCGTGCGCGGACGGGCAGGCGATTCCGTCGGCGGTGAGTTGCTGGGCGATGGCGAAGATGCCTACGCCGGAGAGATATCCGTCGAAGATGCGCTGGACGACCGGTGCCGCGACGGGATCGGGTTCGAGGCGGTGGAGTCGTTTGCCGTCGGCGGCTTTGCCGGGGTGCGGGTGGGGTCCGGCGTCGGCTAGCCGGTAGCCGTAGGGCGGACGGCCACCGAGGTACCGGCCCTCGACCTGGGCTTGGGCTGCCATCGATGCGCGGACGCGGATCTTGATGCGATTGCGTTCGCCTTTGGACATGCCGCCGAACACCGACATGATGAGGTCGTGAGCTTCGGAATCGGGATCGATCGGTCCGCCGACCTCGGGAACCCAGAGTTGGACGCCGTAGTGGACGAAGACGGGGAAAGTGAGTCCGAACTGATTGCCGTAGAAGGCACGCTGGGGTTCGCCGATGACGACGGCGTCGAACCCTCGGTTCGGGTCGGCGAGCTGGGCGAGTAATCGGTTCGCTTCGGGTCGGCGCTTCCAGGGGATCGACCGTGACTGACCGATATCGAAGAATTCGGTGACGATCTCACCTTCGCGTTCGATCAGGGTCCTGGCACGTGCGAGTTGCCAGTTGCGTGAGGCCTCGGGATCTTGGTGGTCTTCGGTCGACACGCGGCCGGCGAATGCGAATTTGAGGTGGGTCATGCTGCCTCCAAAGGGTTTTGATTGTCGCGGAAGGGCGCCGCGAAGGATCACTGGCAAATGGCGAACGAACTGGGTGAAGGGTTCTCGGCGACCGGCCGCGACCTCTCGACGACCTCCGATGACTGCGCGGTGGCCTTGACGCCATGTCCGTCGAGAAGGCTGTCGATATCGGCGCGCGCAGTGCGGACGGCAACACGGTCTGCAAGAATCCGACAGCATGGGTGAGACGCACGCAGGCCTCGTTGTCTGGGATGTCGACGGCACATTGATCCCCGCGGACTTGCGCTGGTTGCGGAGGGCCGTGGCCGGGACGTACCAGCTCGACGAGTCCGCAGTCGTCTTCCCGACGTCGCGCGTACACGGCTACACCGACGAATCCATCGTGATAGACACCGCCATCGCATCCGGCGTCACCGAAGAAGCGGCAGAAGACGGACTCAACCACTACCCGGACGTGCTGATGGATGTCATGTCACGCGGTGAGGCAGAGCTCGTCCGCGACCAAGCCGCCTACCCAGGTGCCGCTCGTACGATCGCAGCGCTGGCAGAACACGGGTACATTCAGACCGCGCTCACCGGCAATCTGAAGGTTTCAGCTGCCTTCAAACTTGCTGTCACAGGTCTCGATTCACAGCTCGACCTGGACATCGGCGCCTTTGGCTCAGACGCGCGAGACAGGTTCGGTCTGCCCGCGTTCGTGGCAGACCGATACGAAGCGAGGTTCGGGTATCCGCTCGATCCGGCACGAACCGTCATCATCGGCGATGCTCCGAACGACATCGCAACCGCTCGCCATGCGGACTTCGGGGTAGTCGCCGTAGCGCACCGACTGACATCCGAAGAGCTGGCGGAGCATTCACCCGATGCGATTGTCGATCGACTCGACCCGGACACGGTATTGAAGGCGATCCACGCAACCATGAGGTCGAGAGCCGATCAATAGCCCTCGATACTGTCGACCCGCTCCCGCATCGCGAGGACAGGACGTTCATGCTGCCAGGGAGCCATCCTTTCGATGGCTCGTTGTGCGCGTTCGATTCCGCGATGGTTCTGCATAGCTGCCAGCGCGTCGTAGGTGTCGCCGAGGATTCGACATCCCTCTTCCAACTCGCCGGACAGCGCGTAGGCGCTGGCGAGATCGACTCTCGCGGCGAGGGCGACGTTGGGACTGTCGCTGTCCGAGGCGTTCAACGCCTCGGTGAGTGCTGCGATCGCGCGTTTGGGCTGACCGAGAAGGAGTTGGCACGTGCCGACATAGACCTGAATGCGGGAGGTGTTCCAGTCGCTGAACAATCCCGAGCGATCGCTGTCATCGATCTCTGCCGCGGCGCGCTGCGCACGTAGGAGCGCTTTCTCGCATTCCTCCCGTAGTTCCAGCACCGCGAAGGCTTGGGCTTGCTCGGCACCGATGCGCGCTCGCGCGGCGGGTGGCAGGAAATCGGTGACGTCGGCAGCTTCCTTGAGTATCCGGAGCCCGATAACGACATCGCCATCCGAACTGATCAGCGTTGCGGCATCGGATCGCAAGTTGCTTTCGAAGATGCGCGCGATCCCGCCCATCGTCTTGTCCTGCAACTGATCTGCAAGCTTTCGGGCGAATGCGCAGTGTGTGAGAGCCATCGACCTGTCACCGAGAGCACTCCAAACCCGACTCGCCACCACTGATGTTTCGCCCAGGAGCGCTCCCGCATGCTTCTTGCTGCGCTCGTCCGATGCAGCACGGAACAGGGCCGCTAATGCATCTCGATGAGCTTCGATCGGTCCGATCAGCGCGCCGGGAGCGATGCTTTGGCGCTGGCCGGCCAACAGATCCGTGACGGCCGCGAAACCGGCAATGGACCTTTCCGACGCCGCTCGCGAGCGCATCAGCGATGTGGCCGGCAGGGAATCGAGCTCCGGCAATCGGTCCGCGCCGTTCCCGATTTCAGACAGAATCCGACCATCGGCGCGGCCGGCGTGTGAGTCCAGCGGTGGTTCCGGAGTCGCACGCGGTGCCGGGAGATGCCGGTTTCTCCAAGCGGCTTCTCCTTCAGCCACAATCTGATCGAATCGGGCTCGGTCCTCTGGGGTCGCCTTGTGTAAGTAAGCCGTATCCAAGATCGACTGTGCCGCGGACCTGGGTTTCACGCCGGTGAGGCCTGCGCGCCAATTGGTGACAGTGGTCGTCTCGACACCCAGTAATCCCGCGTAATCCCGTATCGACAGGCGCATCGCCTCTTGAAGCGCAGCCGCTTCGAATCCGGTCCAGCCCCACCCTCGTATCATCGCCGCTTCCTGCTTCTCAGCACCTCTGACCTGGGAAATGCACACGATACGCCCACGCTACCCCACCACTACGCGGTTCCTAGCGGGGCCGACGGACAGCCACGATGTGAATCAGAGCCCGTCACAGGGGAATCCGTCGCACTCCGTCGATCGAGACCCCGCACCGCTGCAACGTGCGCCACCAGGAGGACCCGCAGATGAGATGTTCCGACGAATCAGCCGGATCCACAGCCGCATGCGAGCTTGCTTCGGCGCTCGCAGACCTCGAGAGCCTCGGACTGATCCACTCAGACCTGCTGCCGAAGCGCGATCCCGGCCGCCACCTCGCCGGTTTCGGTCCCGCCCCATCCGGCTACATCGGTGCTCCCGAGCAGGAGTTGTCCCGAGTCGCCGCCGCTGTCCGCGAATGGGCCACACAACCGTCCCGGTGCCGGGATGAATCGTCTCCCGGCATCGGTGACCACCACGACAGGTCCGACGAACCAATGCCTTCCGGCGCGGCCTCCGTCCTGCTGCCGCCATGGATCACCATTACGGCCACTGCACCACAACAACATTCGGTGCTCGACCGTCTGTATCGGCTGCCGTGGACCCCGCGTGCCAGTCGGATCAACCGAACCTGAGCGAGCCTCTTTCGGTGATTCGTCCAACCCAGTCAGGAGATGTAGTGACCGCGTTCAGCATCGATCAACAGGTCAGTGACCTCGGTATCCAGGCCATCGCGTTAGTCGCCAGTGGTATCGCCGTCCCGAAGGAATCGAGCCCCGAGCTCGACGAAATCATCGAGACCGCCGAAAAGGCGTTAGTGGCGGCGACGGACCCGAAGACCCTCGAGAACGAACCCGAGTTCAAAGCTTTCCTCGCCGTCCACGCCCAACTCGGCAAGGCAGCGAACAGCGAAGTCGCCGCGCCGGAAACGCTGCTGCGGTTGCTGCACCGCGGCGGTCGACTGCCCCGCATCAACCCCCTCGTCGACATCTACAACCTGGTGTCGGCACAGACCCGGTTGGCGTTCGTCTACGCCGACTGTGCGCCTTGCCGTTCGATGACGACGCGTTCGATCTAATCGTGTCGACGTTCACACTCCACCATGTTCCACCCACCCAACAGTTGGTAGTGCTGGCCGAATTCCGACGCGTCCTGGCCGAGGACGGCCGGTTGATTCTGGCCGACCAGATCCAACCCGACCCGCTCCTGTCGGTCGAGGCGATGCGTGCGGCCGTGGCGGAAACGTTCTACCCACGCCTGCCTGACGCCGATGCCGTCGGGTTGCTGTCGACCTACGGCGAATGGCCGCTCACTATCGGCGAACTCACCGACCTGCTGGGGTCCGCCGGGTTCGGCTGCGAGGTCACCGACATCCACCGGATCGTCGGGCTCGCTACCGCGATCCCCGGCCACACCTCATCGCAGGAGTGAGGTCGTGACGCACGCGCACACGCCAGCGGCCACGCAGGCTTCGCTGGAGTCACGAAGCCTGTTCTACCGCAAGGTCTGTGGCCTGCCGTCCTTCGTCGACCCGGCAACGGGACGAATCATGATGTCGGCCGGATCAACCGGGGCGGTCATGATGCCCGCCGATCTCGCCCAACGGGTCAAGATCGAAGTGCACCGCCGCAACGTGGGACCGTGCCCGATCATCGGCCACCCCGCGCCGGAACATGGTCCTACCTCATCCGGGCCGACATGCACCCGATCGGCGACCCCGCCGTGGTGGCTCAACTGTGGAGTGCACGCGTGGTCGTGGTTCGCGACGTCGACATCGCGTTGCCGTCACTGGGACCCGGCCACCAGGTCGCCCGGACCTGGGTCGTGGCCGCCACGGACCCGTTTCGTCCCTCCGGTACGACAGTCCTGGCCTGTGCGCGGGAGCTGCTGGACGCAGCCAAGCCTCGAAATCATGGCCCCTACTGACTACTCCCGTCGAAGACTTCACCGCGTGGCCGCACCCATGGGCACCGAAACGACCCGAATAACTCGAGGCTGTCAGCGATCTCAGCCCTGAGGCCGACCGGCCTCGATGGTGGGGAGGTTCCCCCAGAGGCCGCAGTCCCCGCTGCGACCTCCGGGGGATACCCGCAGTGACGATCTCGGAGACTGCGCCATTCATCAGTTCCGTCGAACCGTCGCCACGCTGATCGGGTGGCATCGGCGAGCGGCGTCCTTGGCCTGCCGCAGCGATTCTCAGGGGAATCGGCGCCACCCATGCAGCGGCCCAAGTCCTGCGGTAGGGGAGAACGGATGGGTCCCCAGACTTCAGCGTTATCTCGAACTATGTTGTGCTAGTACGATCCGACGCTCCACGTGCGAATACCTCACCTGGAGTGTCAGCGCTTCGTAGAGTTCCAGCTTGGTTTCCGGTGTCTGGTTGGCCAGGACGAACCGCAAGTTGCCCAGCGATTCGATGAGCTCGCGGAGCTCGGTCGCGGTCAATTGCTCGATCTCGGGCAGCACGGTGATTTCTGTTTGCGCGGCAGCCTTCTCTGCCTGAGCAGCATCGAGTGCCGCGCCGATGACCTGAGGGTCTACTCCGGCTTCGACTGCGGCGAGGTAGCGGTCGACCTTGGTCTGAGACTGGTGGATCCGTCGGCGCAGCGCGGACCGTCGGGTATCGGTGTTCTCGTCGCTGCTTGCTTCGAGCAGTGTGGCGACGGTGGCGTCGAGCTGTTGGGGATCGAACATGGTTGCTATCCAGTCGTCGACAGGTTTGGTGAGATGGTCCTCGCGCAGGTTCACCGTGGCCGGGTGTTGTTCGCGGTGCGGGCTGCCGGGTGGCAGGGTCGAGGCGCGACAGCGGTAGTAGACGGATCCCCGGATAGTTTCGGCCTGCATCTTCCGGTTGCACAGAGCACAGCGGATGCGGCCGCGGAACAGCCGAGGTTGGGCGTTGGGCGTTGAGCGGATGCGCGCCGGCGTGGGATGCGCTGCGGTGCTCCTCCCGCCGCGTTCCTGGCGCTGCAGAGTGGCCCGTGTGAACGTTTCGACGGAGATGATCGCGGGATGAGCGGGTCTGCGCGATCTGATGATGCGTTGTGGCGGTGAGCGTTTGAACTTGACGATTCTGCCTGCGGCGGCATCGTCGGGGTCGCGGAGCTGTTTAGTCTTGGTCCAGCGCCCGAACACGGCGTAGCCGGTATAGCGGGGGTTCTGCAGGATGGCTGCGACGGTGGAGGCCCGCCAGCCGTCGCCGCTGCGGTGCCGGTTCTGCTCGGGCCGGTGTGCGGAGGGGCAGGGGATGGCGTCGCGATTGAGTTCGTTGGCGATGGATTTGTCGCCGCGCCCGTCGAGATAGGCGCGAAAGATTCGCTGGACCACCGGTGCCGCGGCGGCGTCGATGGACAGGATCCGCAGTTTCAGGTTGTCAGCGGCCCGGTTCGGGTTGGGGTGTGGTGGGCCGTCGACGACGAGGTAGCCGTAGGGTGGACGTCCGCCTTCGTGGCGTCCCTCGTTGAGGACTTGGGCATCCATGCTGGCGCGGGTGCGTAGCTGAATGTGCTGTCGTTCGGACTTGCTGAGCCCGCCGAGCATGTTCATCATCGTCGAGTGGGTGACGTTGTTCGGGTCGAACCTGCCGCCGAGTTCGGGCACCCAGATCGAGACGCCGTAGGCGTGGATGCGGGGAGCGACTAGGCTGAACTGGTTGCCGATCCAGCAGCGGGTGCTCTCTCCGACAACGACTCCGGTCCACCCCCGGTCGGGGTTGCGGAGCTCCTCGAGCAGTCGGTTCGCGTGGGTGCGGCGATGCCAAGGGACCGAACGTGATTGTCCGACATCGAAGTAGCTGGTGACGATCGTGCCGTCGACGAACTTCTCGGCGTTGCCGAGTTGCCATTGATACGAGGTTTCGGGGTCCTGGTTGTCTTCGGTGGAACAACGTCCGTAGAAGGCCAGATCTTCGCGGCTCGTGTCGAACGTGGTGGCCTTCTCCAATCCGAGGAGATCGTCGAGGACGGCCCATTCGGTCTGATCGGACGACATCAGGACTCCTTGCTGTCGGGTGCTTCCAGCGATTGGCCAGTTTGTGAGTGGTGAGCGAGCAGGCGCAGGAACGTCAGCGTGGCCGACCTGTTGAGCTCCGGTGGCGCGCTCGGGCAGATGATTTCGAGCGAGGAGGGATCGCCGGGACGATGTTGCCGGGCCAACGGGTCATCCGGCATGCCGAGACATCTCTGTCAGCGGCGTATCGGGATGAGTGTTGTTGAGCGCGAGTCGAATCCGGCGCCTCACCCATCTGAACAGCTTGATGTGATGGAGCGTGTGAACCACGCAAGGCGACGAGAAAGTCGAGAATGAATGGAGGGGCTGCACAGCAATCACGGGTCACTTACATGCTAGGTTCCCGGTCAGCGGCTCTTCCGCTATCGAGTATAGCTACGTTTGCAGGATCCTCGCCACGTCACCCTCGGCCCGAACCTCCGTTGCGACTGTAGGTCTGGGGCCATCGAGCAAGGCTTGGGCGCATCCGGCTATTTCTACCGATGGACGGCGTGACGCGACACTATTCGCGGGTCGGAAACATCCGCGGAGCTGCCACCAGAACTGACCGATTCCCACGTTTGCTTGTTGGCTTGCCCGACTCGGGAGGTCTGCGGAGGGTGGCCGGTCTGCGACGTGAGGAAGTTGCCCAGCTCGCGGCTATCAGCACCGACTACTACACCCGCATCGAGCAGGGGCGCATGCAGGTATACGCGCCGGTGCTGACCGCCCTGGCGCAGGTTCTGCATCTGGATGACGACCAGCGTGACTATCTTTCGAACTCGCGGGCAAGGTACATTCCAAGCCTCGACGGCGCGCGGTCCAGAAGGTCCAGCCCACCTTGCAGCGATTGCTCGACGACTTGTCCAATACGCCAGCACTCGTTGTGGGGTGCCGCTCGGACATTCTCGCCTGGAATTCTCTGGCCGCAGCCCTGATTACCGACTACGCGAACATTCCGGAGAAGGAAAGAAACAACACGCGGATCCTCTTTACTGATCCGGCGATGCGGACGCTGTACAAGGACTGGGACGGCGTCGCCCGGACGGCCGTGGCACAGCTGCGCATGCAAGCCGCGAAAAATCCGGACGACCCCCGGTTGGTCGCTCTTGTCGGTGAGTTGTCCGTGCGGGACCCAAACTTCCGGCAATGGTGGGGTGCCCACCATGTCGCGGCCCATACGATGGGCACCAAGACTTTTCGCCATCCTGTGGCTGGCGAGCTCACCCTCGAATGGGAGACACTCAGCTCGAGCATCGACCCCGAGCAGCGACTTGTCGTACTGACTGCCGCCCCGGGAACTCCATCCCATGATGCGCTGCGGATCCTCGCGTCCTGGGCCGCCTGCCAACAGCGGTTCATACCCCATACTGCAACCTGACTCAGTCCCCGCTGTCTGGTTCTGCTGGCCTGTTCGCGGAGTTCAGTCTCGCGATCTTGCTGGAAAGTCTTGTGGCACTGCAAATTTGGATGCTTGTTGTTGGTGACAGTGAGCAGTCCTATCGCTCGTTCTGAACGGCGCGGCAGCGGCGCTCGTTACGCCGTTCTGCCCCTGAGCCGCAATAGGCGCGATCGACTCGCGGTGGCTGCCTCGCCGCGCGCTATGTCAGCGCTCCGCGCGCTGTAGGTCGCGCATATCGCGGCCGCGTCCGACTCGAATCATTTCGTGATGCGGCTCAGATATCTGAGGAGCTCTCGATTTCCACGGGGCTCAAGACGTGAGCGGTCCAACTGGCAAGCAGCCGGATCGCGTCGTGTTCCGGTGAGCCTGGATACGGGGTGAAGACGGTCAAGAACTGATCCGTAGCCGCGTCGACAGTGAAGTTCTCGAACGGCAGGGTGAGTTCCCCGATCAGGGGATGCCGGAACACTTTTGCGCCTGCCCGGTGTGTTTTGACATCATTGGCGGCCCAGAGGGTGCGGAATGGCTGGCTGCGGGTGGACAGTTGACCGATCAAGGCGACCAACTCCGGGTTGTCGGGGTGTCGACCGGCGGCGATGCGCAGCATCGACACTGTGTCGTTGGCGATGCGTTCCCAATCAGGGAACAGTGTGCGGGCCGCGTGTTCGTCGAGGAACATGAAGCGTGCTGTGTTGTGCGGGCCCTGGGTGTCGAACATGGTCGCGTAGAGGGCTCGTCCGACATCGTTGGCGGCGAGGACGTCGAGACGGCTGTTGAATACAACGGCCGGCAGGTGACCCATCGAGTCCAGCAGCACTCGGATGCCTGGACTGACGGTGTCCTTGACCGGCGCGGCAGTGCGACGTTTGCGGGCCTCGGGGGTGAGTGCCGC
The DNA here is from genome assembly GCF_042671725.1 of Nocardia sp. NPDC127606. Lineage (NCBI taxonomy): Bacteria > Bacillati > Actinomycetota > Actinomycetes > Mycobacteriales > Nocardiaceae > Nocardia > Nocardia sp. NPDC127606. The sequence goes on from NZ_JBHXWQ010000001.1 coordinate 977,672, forward strand.
GAGGAGTCGGTCGAGGTGCGCGCGTTCGTCGTCGTCGAGTCGCAGAACCGCGGAGATGGACTCCACAACGGCAGGCGAAGGGCCGGTGGCTCGGCCGCGCTCTAGGCGGATGTAGTACTCCGCGCTCACCCCTGCCAGCAGAGCTACCTCCTCGCGCCGCAGCCCTTTCACGCGTCGTCGGGTGCTGGTCGCTGGAAGACCGAGGTCGGTGGGTGAGACTCGGTCGCGGCGTGTGCTGAGGAATTCGCGGACCGCTGTACGCGCTGCCTCCTTGTCGTCCATGACATCGAGCGTAGACACCGGTGAGGCGTTTAAAGGGTCACTATCAGTACCTCCTCTTGGCAGGCCCTGTCTAGCACGCACGAAACGGTGTTCGCTGGAGTCAGGGAACACCGAGCCAACTGATCCTCAGCCGACCGATCTGGCCGTTCCCGCCACCGCCACCATCGTCGAAGAAGGAGTCAGCTGATGAAATACGCTTCTCTTGGAACTCTGGAGGTGTCCAGGATCGGTCTGGGTGCCATGACCATGGCCGGCACCTATACCTCCGGCGGCGGTCTGGATGACGCCGAGTCGATCCGCACCATCCACCGCGCGCTCGATCTGGGTGTCACCCATATCGACACTGCCGAGATCTACGGTCCCTTCCACAGTGAAGAAGTCGTCGGCCGGGCCATCGCGGGCCGTCGCGACGAGGTCGTCGTCGCCACGAAATTCGGGCTGGTCTCGCACTCCGGTGGCGGGCCCGGCGTTATCGACAGCAGCGCGGCAAGTGTGAAGGCCGCGGTCGAAGGTTCCCTGACGCGACTGGGCACCGATCGGATCGACCTGTACTACCAGCACCGCGTCGACCCGGGCACGCCGATCGAGGAGACCATCGGCGCGCTGGCCGAACTGGTCGCTGAGGGCAAGGTACTGCACATCGGGTTGTCGGAGGCGTCGCCGGAGACCATCCGCCGAGCCCACGCGGTGCACCCGTTGGCGGCACTGCAGACCGAATACTCGCTGTGGACACGTGACCCCGAGGACGAGCTGTTGCCCCTGCTGCGCACCCTCGGTATCGGGTTCGTGCCCTATTCCCCGCTGGGCCACGGATTCCTGACCGGTCAGCTGCGGTCGCCCGCCGATATCCCCGACGACGACTGGCGCAAGACCAATCCCCGATTCGTCGGGGAGGCATTCGACCAGAACCTGCGGCTGGTCGCCGAGGTCAGGGCTGTGGGCGACGAGGTCGGCGCCACACCCGCGCAGGTTGCGCTGGCCTGGCTGCTGGCCAAAGGCGACGATATCGCTCCCATTCCTGGCACCCGTCGCGTCGCCCGCGTCGAGGAGAACACCGCCGCCGATGGTGTCGTCTTGTCCACCGACCAACTCGCGCGGCTGGACCGGCTCGCACCGGCCGTCGGCGCCCGCCATGACGAGGCGAATATGTCCAGTATCGACCGCTGATCGCTTCTACGGTCGTAACTCGCGGCGGGTCGACGCTCCGACGGCCGACCATGACAAGACTCTTCATCAGCCGCCGAAGCGCTGGAACCAGTCACCGACGCCAAACGGATCGTGACGTCAGATTTTGCCGATGCGGCATCAGCCTGTTCAGGTCACCGTCGGGATTCCCCGACGAACGACATCACGATTCACCGACGTCGCCGCCCAGCAAACAGAAGGACGACCACATGTCAGACAGCCGATCTGTCCGAGGTATCAGCCGCCGCGCCTTCGCGACACGAACCGCTCTGATCGGCGCGGGATTGGTCGTCGGCCCTACGTTGCTAGCCGCCTGTTCGGATGAGCCGAAAGAACACAGTGGAAAGGGCACCAGCATGCGATCAAGACGTTTGGGAAGTTTGGAAGTCTCACAGGTGGGGGCGGGCGCTATGAGCATCAGCGCCAACTACGGTCCGCCGGCCGACAAGGGCCAGGGGATCACTACGCTGCGTGCGGCACACGACAGGGGTGTCACATTCTTTGACACGGCCGAGGTATACGGGCCCCACACCAGTGAGGAACTGGTTGGAGAAGCATTGGCACCGTTCCGCGACTCCGTAGCGATCGCCACCAAATTCGGGTTCGATGTCGAGGGCTCCGGTGCGCCGTTGAGCCGACCCGAGCACATCAAGACTGTGGTCGAGGGGTCTCTGCGGCGGTTGCGGACCGACCGGATCGATTTGTACTACCAGCACCGTGTCGACCCGAACGTGCCGATCGAGGACGTCGCAGGTGCGGTCAAGGACCTGATCGGTGAGGGGAAGGTACTGCATTTCGGGTTGTCGGAGGCGGGGGCGCAAACCATCCGGCGCGCGCACGCGGTGCAACCGGTGGCTGCAGTTCAAAGCGAATACTCGCTGTGGACACGAGATCCCGAACGCAACGGCGTCCTCGATACCTGTGGAGAGTTGGGGATCGGGTTCGTTCCGTGGGCGCCATTGGGCGAGGGATTTCTGACCGGCAAAATCGGGGCGGAAACCAGGTTCGACCCCGCGACCGATCTTCGCTCCCGCTTCCCGCGCTTCACTCCTGAGGCGCTGGCAGCAAATAGGCCCGTGGTCGATGCGGTGAAGAGGTTGGCCGACAGGAAGAACGTGACATCGGCACAGCTCGCGCTGGCTTGGCTGTTGGCGCAGAAGCCGTGGATCGTGCCTATTCCGGGCACCCGCAATATCGATCATCTGAACGAGAACCACGGCGCCTTGGACCTCGAACTGTCCTCGGACGATCTCCGCGAGATCGACAGGGAGTTCTCCACCATCACTGTGCACGGCGAGCGCATGGACCCGGCGAACATGGCGATTGTCGAGTAGCGTTCCCGCGCTAGCTGAACAGCGGTGGCTGCGCGACCCAGCTCCAAGTCGCTGTTGGTGGGTGAGCGCGCCGCCCAGACACCGCACCGCACTGCGTCGATCGCATGCGTGGTCGTAGTCGGGGGACGTCATCCAGCAGAGGCATCCAGCGAACTTTGGCCGTTCCCCTTCCTCGACCCGTATTCCGAAATCATCTGATGAGCAGCACAACACCCGTTCGCGACGACGTGCCACTCGTCGAGTCGCTCGGTGCGGACCACATCGTCGCTCGAGGCGACGACGTCGCCGACAACATCCGCGCGATCTTCCCTGACGGCGACGACGCACTCGCTGACGCTGCGCTCCTGCACGAGCGGGTCGTGCCCGCTGTCAAAGACGATGGCGTTTTCGTGTCGGTGCGACTGCGGAAGGGTGCACCGACACGGCGGATCCGGTTCGAGGCCGTTCTCGTGAACACCGAGTACCACTCGTCCGGCAAACTCGACACACTCCGCGCGCTCGTCGAGGCGTGCGTCCTAACGCCTCGGCTGGCTTAAGCAGTACCGGCCGCCGCTGCCGCCGAAGCGCACCGTCGGCTCGAGGCAGGTGGCACAAGAGGACGGTTCGTCCTCAAATTCTGAGTGAAGTCAGCATCTGGTAGTAGTTTGCCAGGTCGGCGTGCCGCTCGAGTTCGGTTGCGACCCTCCAAACGATGCGGGCATGGATTTCCGTGACCGACGTCGGCTCGGATGACCAGCTGGATTCGTTTGTGGCCGAGGTGTTTTCTTGAGCTGACACAGGGGGATTGCATTGGAAACAATGTTGCCAACACTGTCGCCGGTGGTACAACGCCGTTCATATCTATGTGGTTGATCCAGCTCACCGGGAATAGATCCCACCCTGGCGCCGGCGAGGATGCCGCCCGCCACCATCACCACCCATTCGTTTCGCATCACAGAGGAGAAAATCATGCCCAATTGGTCTGCTGACCAGCTCAAGAAGATTGCCGACACCGACGACCTGTTCGTCTCGCCTTTCCACGAGGATGGCAAGACCTTCGGAACCCCACCCAGACATGGGCACTCGTAGTCGACGGCAACGTGTACGTCCGCGCCGCCAACGGCCAGAAGTCCAGTTGGTACCAGGCCGCGATCACTCAGAAGGCCGGCCGCGTCCGCATCGGCGGCAGCTTCTACGACGTGAGTTTCGCCGCGGCAGACGATTCCCCGGCGGCGGCAATCGACGCCGCCTACGAGGCTAAGTACCCGGGCAGCTCTGCGGTCCCGATCATGACAGGCGACGGACCCAAGGCCGCCACCGTCATCATCTCGCCGCGCTGACCGGACCCATCAAATCAACACGGGACGTTCGGCGGACAGGTCTCCTGCGTCTCTGGGTTTTTCGACGACGAGACCGTCAGCATCCCCATGGTGGTCTGGAACTACGGAGTGATGGAGAAGTTCCTCACCGCCGCTCAGGCGACGCAGGGCCGCGACTACATGGCACGCCTGCTACTGCTAATTGCCAACGGTAAACTCGACACCGCGCCCCTTGCCACCCATGTGCTACATGGCTGGGGCAAGGTCGGCGACAGCCTCGAACTGATGCGCAGCTGCGAACAGAGCGTTATCAAGCCTGTCATCATCGTCGACCGATAGCTGGTCTGGTCCACGTGATGCTGTTCGGCGCGCGTGACTCTTCGAACCCTGCGAACCTGTCGGTGTTACCGATAACAATGCCGCTCAGGACGTCTTGGCTATGAGCATCTGCTGCAGTCCAGCAATGATCACCGTGAGCTCGAACCGGAGCCGATCCTCGTCAGCACCCTGGCTGGCGGCGACGACCACTTCGCGGAGCATCGGGAAGTCCGTGTCGGGGACCCGGTTCAGCGTTGCTGCCAGCTCCGCCACACTGGGATCCCCGCCGCGTCGACTGATGAGCACGGCGCGTCCAGCCGAGGCGGCGGTGTCGGTGATAAACATCAATGCGCCTCTTGCTTCTTCGATCGAAAAGCCCGCGTCCACCAATTCCTGGAGGACGCGCTCGACCGGAGCCAACATATCCCAGCCGCCTGCGTGTGGGGGCTGCAAATAGGGCACCAGAGCCCCCACCATCACGACGGCATCACGCAACGCCGTCGCGAATAGGGTGGCTATGTCGCGCCAATCTCCCTCCGCCGGCAGCGTGATGCGACGCAGCTCGGACTCGAAGACATCCATGGCAACCAGTTCGCGCAAGCCCTCCCTGCCGTCAACGTAATAGTTGAGGGAGGTGGGATCGACCCCGAGCACGTCAGCGACGGCCTGCATCGTCAGCGCTTCGGGTGCGAAACCCCGCGCAGCGCCGATGATCTGTTCGCGGCTGATCTTATGCGGTCGGCCACGGCCCCGAGTCTGCCCTGATCGTTCGTTCGCCCGGGGGACACCGAACTTTTCTCCGCTCACCGGCTCAGCCTAGATACCCCCACGAAGTCGACGACCGACCGCAGGGCGCTCCAACCCTTACGCAAGCGAGAATGCTGCGCTGAATCTTCATGATCCTGATTCCCGTAGGTGAGAATGATTATTCCCGTTTCAGGGAAAATATTGGTCCAAAACGCTCCGCGCAGGCGATCGCCGGAGTAGACAAGACCCGTACGAGCAGCGATGTATACCGACGGGCCTCATCGCCCACCGTCGCGCCTGGTCGCGGCACGCTCAGCACGGAAGAGGTACCGATGTCATCGACCGAATACCGGGTCGTCCAGTGGACAACCGGGAACGTAGGAACGAGTTCCATACGAGCGCTCGCCGCCGATCCCGCTATCGATCTGGTGGGATGTTTCGCGTGGTCACCCGAGAAAGTCGGGTGCGATGCCGGTGAGCTCGCAGGCGGCGAACCGCTGGGTGTGACTGCCACCGACGACGTCGAGACACTCCTGGCGCTCGAACCCGATTGCGTTGTCTACAACCCGATGTGGTTCGACGTCGACGAAGCGGTACGCATCCTGTCCTCGGGTGCGAACGTCGTGACCACCGCGTCGTTCATCACCGGCCACAACCTGGGCGCTGGGCGCGAACGGCTGGAAGAGGCGTGCCGCCGCGGCGGGTCGACGATATTCGGCTCCGGCGTCAGTCCGGGCTTCGCGCAATTGCTCGCGATCGTCGCGGCGAACGTGTGCGACCGGGTCGACAAGATAACCATCGCCGAGTCCGCCGACACCACGTTCTACGACTCCCCGGCCACCGAACGTCCGGTGGGCTTCGGCACCCCGATCGATGATCCGGACCTGCCCGGCATGGCCGCCCGCGGTACCGCCGTGTTCGCCGAAGCCGTTCGGCTGGTGGCGGATTCGTTGAAAGTCGAACTCGACGATGTCGTGTGCCAGGCCGAATACACTCAGACAACCGAGGATCTGGACCTCGGGTCGTGGACCATTGCCAAGGGCTGCGTGGCCGGCGTGGCTGCGAGCTGGCAGGGCCGCGTCGGCGATCGTGTCGTCATTGACATCAATGTCCGCTGGTGTAAGGGCCAGACGCTGGATCCGGACTGGAAACTCGACGGCGACGGCTGGAAGATCACCGTCGCGGGCCGGCCGACCGTGAACATGGCTGTCGGTTTCCTCCCGCCGCCCGATTTTCAGGCCGAGACGATCGCCGATTTCATGGTCCTGGGCCACATCATGACCGCGATGCCGCCCATCCACGCGATACCAGTGGTCGTCGCGGCCGCGCCCGGTATCGCAACCTATAACGACCTGCCACTGATTCTGCCCCGCAACATCGTCGCTGGGGCATGAATTACAGCTGGCCACTCTCAACGCCGCCTGCTCAAGGGCGAGTACAACCGAAGGCCGTTGTCAGCGGTGACGATGACGCCTTGCGCCTATTCGCGAAACTGAACCAGCCACGCCCACACCTACGAACTCGACCTCGCGGCCCTCGAGCTATGAGGTGGATGCACGGACCTAAGTCGAATTGACGGCATCGATGTGCGGTTACGGGTGCCGACCGCCGGTCCCCTCATGTGCGTCGTGTAGGCGGCGGAAGCGGCTGTCGTGAAAGACCAGCGGTTCCGCCTCGGTTCCGACCGCGACGCGGGTGAGGTGAACCAGCACTACCAGGTGGTCCCCTGCAGGGACGCTGGCCGACGGTGTCGCTTCCAGCCACGCGGAGGCTCCGCCGACCAAGAGCGCCCCGTCAGTGCCCGCGAACATTGTCAGGTCCCGGAAGCGATCGCCATGCTTGGTTCCGAGGGACCTAGCGGCGCTTGTCTGGTCGACGCCGAGCAGGCTCAACCCCAGTCGGGTCGCTCTGCTCAACGGCGGCCACGTTTGCGATGTTCGTTGCACACAGAAGGAGACGATGGGTGGAGTCAAGGAGACAGGGACAAAGGTGCTGACCGCCATCCCGTGTGCCGTGTCGCCCACCTGTGCGCAGACTGCGACGACGGCGCTCGGGAAGGTGGCGAACGCCTGCCGAAGCGACGGCGGATCGGTGGGGACCTCGGTGAATCCTTGCGGAGATGCGGAAAGCGTCATGGCCGATCAGCTCCGGGCAGATATCGCGTGGTCCGCGCGATGGTGCGGGTCGATTGCGGTGGCGCGGGCGAGTGTTGCCTGCGCCATCTTGATGTGTGCGGCATCGACGAGGACCCCGTCGACGCCGACGGCACCACGTCCGTTGGCTTCGGCTTCGCGATACGCGGCGATATTGCGTTCGGCGAGCGCGATTTCCTCTGGAGTGGGGGAGTAGACGGCGTTGGCGATCGGAACCTGGTTCGGGTGGATCGCCCACTTGCCGGTGTAGCCGAGGAGCGAGGAGCGCCGTGCGTCGCGTTCGTAGCCGGTGAGGTTGCCGTAGTCGGGGAAGGGTGCGTCGATGGCGTCGATGCCCGCGATACGCGCGGCGACCAGCACCTTGTTGCGGGCGTAGTGCCAGAAGTCGCCGGGATAGTCGCCGAGCGGTTCGAAGTTGGTGTCCACCCGGGCACCCTGGGACAGCGAGAAGTCGCCGACACCGAAGATTAGCGCGTCGATCCGCGAGCTGGCGACGGCGATCGCTTCGGCGTTGGCGAGTCCCTCCACTTCCTCGATCAGTACTTCGAGGCGAATGCGGTGGGTGAGGCCGAGTTTCTCCTCGAGTTGGGTCAGCAGTACGTCGACCCACCAGACGTCGCGCGCGGTGCGGGCTTTGGGGACCACGATCGTATGCAGGTGCGACCCGGCGCGGGAGACCACCTCGATGATGTCGTCGTGGCACCAGCGGGTGTCGAGGCCGTTGATTCTGATCGCGGGGACGGTGTTTCCCCAGTCCATCGTGGTCAGCGCGGTGATCACCTTCTCCCGCGACGGCTCTTTGAGTGCGTCCGGTGTCGCGTCCTCGAGGTCGAGAAACACCAGATCCGCGCCGCTGGCAAGGGCTTTGGCGAACATGTGGTCGTTGCAGGCGGGCAGCGCGAGCTCGGAGCGCCGGATCAGGATGGTCATCGTCGAATCCTTCGGTGGGGGAGGAGGTTCACAGCACGCCGCGCCTGTGGAGGTCATCGATGTCGTTGTCGCTGAGGCCGAGTACTTGTCCGTAGACCTGCGCGTTGTGTTCGCCGAGGCGGGGGCCTAGGTGGGCTACGCGGCCCTGCGCCCGGGAGAAGCGAGGCACCGGTGCCTGCACCGTCATGGCGCCCAGTTCGTCGTCGGCGACCGGGACGAACACCTCGCGGTGGCGCAATTGTTCGTCGGCGAGCAGGTCGGTGATGTCGTAGACGGGTGCCGCGGCGACCTGTTCGGCGTCGAATACGGCCATCGCCTCCGTGAGGGTCTGCTTCGACACCCACGCCGCGACGACGTCGTCGACTTCGGCGGCCCGGGCCAGCCGGCGTTGCGGATCGGAGAACTCGGCGTCGGTGACCAGGTCCTCGCGCCCGATCGCGCGGAAGACGCGCAGCGCCAGCGCGGGTGAGCTGCCCGACATGGCCAGCCACTTGTCGTCGGCGGTGCGATAGGTGTTGCGGGGCGCGGAGATATCCCAGCGGTTGCCCGCTCGCTGCGCGACGATGCCGAGCTGGTCGTAGCTGAGCAGGGTCTGTTCCAGCAACCGCGTGAGCGGATCGACCAGGTTGATATCGATCAACTGCCCGGGCCCGCCGTGCACGTCGCGGTGGTAGAGCGCCATCAATACGGCGTAGGCGGCGTTGAGGGACGCGACACCGTCGGCCAGCATGAACGGCGGCAGTGTCGGTGGACCGTGCGCCTCGCCGGTGATGTGGGCGAATCCGCTCATCGCCTCACCCAGCGTGCCGAAACCGGGCCGCTCGCTCTTGGGGCCGGTCAGCCCGAAGCCGGTGATGTGCAGCATCACCATCTGCTCGTTGACCGCGCGCAGGCTCGGGTAGTCCAGGCCCCACTTTCGCAATGTCTGTGGCCTGGTGTTGGTCACCACGACATCCGCGGTCGCCGCGAGCCGCCGAAGCAGCTCCTGACCCTCGGCGAGGCGTAGATCCAGGGTGACGGAAAGCTTGTTGCGCGACACCGACTTCCACATCAGACCCACATCGTCGCGCTGCGCACCCCAGGTGCGGATCGGATCACCACCGTTGGGCTGTTCGATCTTGATCACCTCGGCGCCGAACTCGCCGAGATAGGTGGCGGCCAGTGGCGCCGCCGCGAGGGTGGCGAAGTCGAGCACTCGTAGGCCCTCGAGCATGGCTGCGCTCATGTCACACCACGGTGCCCGTGTGCGCGGCGCCGCGGACCGGCGACGGCCGCGACAGACCGAGGTGCTCGCGCAGGGTCGTGCCCTCGTAGGCCGTGCGGAACAGCCCGCGTTGCTGCAACCGCGGCACCACCATCCGGACGACGTCCTCGAAGGAGCCGGGCATGTGGGTCGCGGCGAGAACGAATCCGTCGCAAGCGTCGCCGTGGAACCATTCGGCCATCTGGTCGGCGACCTGGTCGCCGGTGCCGACGAACCGCGGACCCTGCAGCAGGGTGGCGCGATGTCCGGCCAGGTCCCGTACCGTGACGTTTCCGCCGATGTGGGTGCGCAGGTTCTGGACCAGACCGCGGATGCCCGAGACCGAGGCGATCAGTTCGTCGGTGACGAGGTCGTCGAGATCGTGTTGGGCGAAGTCGTAGTTCATCAACTCCGAGAGCAAGGTCAGAGACGCCATCGGGTGCACCAGATCCTCGAGCAGCATCGCCTCGCGCTCCTTGGCGTGCTGCTCGGATTCGCCGACGACCGCGTAGGCCATCGGGCAGATGCGGACCGAGGCGGGATCGCGGCCCGCGTCGGCGATGCGGGCCTTCTGGTCGGCGTAGTGATTGCGGGCCACTTCCAGGCCGGGGTCGCCGGTGAAGATCAATTCCGCCCAGCGCGAGGCGAATTCGCGTCCCCGGCCGGAGGAGCCCGCCTGGATGATCACCGGTCTGCCCTGCGGTGTCCGCGGTACCGTCAGCGGTCCGCGGGCGGAGAAGAAGCGGCCCGAGTGGCGCAGTTCGTGCACCTTGCCCGGATCGGCGAAGATGCCTGCGGCGCGGTCGTGCAGGATCGCGTCGTCGTCCCAGGTGTCCCAGAGGCCGCTGACCACATCGAGGAATTCGTCGGCGCGGTCGTAGCGTTCGTCGTGGCCGAGGTGGGCGTCCATGCCGAAGTTCTGTGCCTCGCTGTCGTTGACCGAGGTCACCACATTCCAGGCGGCCCGGCCTGCGGACAGGTGATCGAGGGTGGCGAAGGTGCGCGCGACGTGGAACGGCGCGTAGTACGTCGTGGAGTAGGTCGCGCCGAGACCGATGCGTGAGGTGCTCTGCGCGAGGACGCCGAGGACCACCCCTAAATCCAGCTTCACCGGTCGGGCGCCGTGGCGCACCGCCTCGGCGACGGAGCCGCCGTAGATCCCCGGCATCGCCAGGCGGTCGTCGAAGAACATCAGGTCGAAGCAACCCTCCTCCAGTTGCCGCCCGACTTTCGCGTAGTACGACGCGTCGAGATATCCGTGCTCGGTGGCCGGGTGCCGCCAGGAACCCGAGTAGACCGAGGTGTTGCCCGCTTGCATGAATGCGACCAACGTCATTCGGTCGCCGTTCCTCATCGCCATAATTGGAATCTAGCATCTGACATATCAGATTTCAAACCTGGTACCTCTGGCCTGCTAAACTTCCCCGATGGCAACCAACTCGGTCGACGTCGCAGGCACCGTTCGCGAACGGGCCGCACGTGAACTGCGCGATCGCATCCTCACCGGGGCGTTGCCCGCGGGTGCCCGCATCGACCTGGACGCGATCACCGACGAGTTCGCCACCAGTCGCACGCCCGTGCGTGAGGCCTTGCTGGAGCTCTCCTATGAGGGCCTGGTCCGGGTCGCGCCGCGCAGTGGGATCACGGTGATCGGGATCAGCCCCGCCGACATCATGGACAGCTTCACCATCCTCGGCGTCCTCACCGGGCAGGCCGCTGCTTGGGCCGCGCAGCGGGCCAGCACCCCCGAGCTGCAGCGGCTGCGCGAGCTCGCCGCCGAGGTCGCCTCGCGATCCGGTGAGGACTCCATCGGCGAGGCCAACTGGCGGTTGCACCAGGAAGTCCATCGCGCCGCGCACTCACCGCGCTTGCTGACCCAGATCAAGCAAGCGGTCCGGGTGGTCCCATCGAATTTCCTGCGGCTGTTCCCCGAACACGAGCAGCACTCCCTAGATGATCACGACCAGCTCATCGACGCGCTGTCCGAGCGGGACGCGCCACGGGCCCGCGAGATCGGTGAGCGGCACGTACTGGACGCGGGCCGCTCGCTCACCCAGTGGCTCGAACGCAACGCGACCCCGCATTCACCGTCTGCGTGACAGATTCACCTCGCGCCCGGCCGCGGCCAGGGATCTGGCGTTGCAGCGGAAACCTTCGGTCAGCGAAACAGGGTGGGGTATGGCGTCGGTCGCGGCCAGCGCGCGTGCCTTGAACGCGTGCGCCGCGGCACTGAGGCGATGATCCATACCGTCGACCCGGCTCTCGAACTCCGCGGGCAGCGGGTTGCCCCACACGACGACTTCGATCAGATCGTTCTCGAGGCAGTTGAGGACGCCGTCGCGCACTCGGCTGTCGGACAGCAGTAGATCGGGTGCGACCGCGATGGCGTCGGGCCAGGTGTGGTGGACGGGGACCGCGAGCGGGCCTTCGAGCTCGAGCACGGTCACGCCGAGGATCTGCAGGGGCACCAGGTCGGTGACATCGGTCAGGACGACGTTCACGTCCCACCCGGCCATCGAGCGGTCGAACAACCAGCCGCCCGCGTACTCGACGACCTCGCGTGCGTTCGTCGCCAGGACTGCCAGCCGGTACCGCAACGGGTGTTGGTGTGCGTAGGCCCACCAATTGGTGACCAGACCAGCGTCCTGGGCAACATTCACGAGATGTCCATTCCGAGAGATCGAAGCGTTATCAGCAGTCCTACTACAACCGCGTTCGACGCGCGGCGAAGTTGCCGAAGCCACGCGACGGGGTAGCGGCGGCACGAGACAGGCTCGTCGGGTGTCATTTTCTGTTCTCGGATGCGAGAATGTGATTACCTCATATTAGAATGAGGCTCTTGACCGCGCTCCGGGTCTGGTGCCGAGCAGGTCGAGGACTGGTAGGCACGACGACCTTGACGTTGAAGGGGATGCGCGATGACGCTGCAATCTATTCTGGATGAAATCCGTGAACGGCCCGGAAAAGGCGAGGTCATCCCGATCATCGACCCGGTAACCGAAGAACAGATCACCGAGTTCACCGACTGTGGACCCGAGGCTGTCGACGAGGCGGTCGCCCGGGCGAGGGCCGCGTTCGACGCAGGTGTCTGGCAGGGTCTGCCCGGGCGGGAACGAGCCAAGATCATGTGGCGGATCGCGGACCTCATGGATGCGCACCTCGACGAGCTCGCCGAACTCGACTCGCTCAATACGGGAATGCCACTCGCTCAGGCGAAGATGATCATTCCGACATGCGCAGAGTTCTTCCGCTACTACGCGGGTTGGTGTACCAAACTCAACGGCTCGGCGTACGAGGTACAGATGACCGGTGGCGTTTCCGGCGCCTACGCCGATATGCACGCCTACACCCTCAAGGAGCCTTACGGTGTGGTGGGGCTGATCTTCCCGTGGAACGGGCCGGTCTTCAACGCCTGCGCCAAGCTGGCCCCCGCGCTCGCCGCCGGGTGTAGCACCGTGGTGAAACCCGCCGAGGAGACACCGCTGTCGGCGCTGCTGCTGGCGCGGCTCATCGCCGAGGCCGGCGTGCCGGAGGGTGTCGTGAACTTGCTAACCGGCTTCGGACACACCGCGGGTGCCGCGATCACCGCGCACCCCGACGTCGACAAGGTGGCGTTCACCGGTTCCACCGAGGTCGGCAAGCTGATCGTGGCGGCCTCGGCGGGCAATCTCAAGAAGGTGATGCTCGAACTCGGCGGCAAGTCGCCGGTGCTGATCTTCGACGACGCCGACCTCGATATGGCGGTGATGATGGCGTCGATGGGCATCTTCATCCACTCCGGGCAGGGCTGCGTCTGTGGCTCCCGGATCTTCGTGCAGCGTGGCGCGTACGAGCGGGTTGTTGCGGGCATCGCGACCGTGGCGGACAACCTCAAGCTCGGTGGGCCCAAGGAAGAAGGCACCATGATCGGCCCGCTGATCAGTGCCAAACAGCTGACGCGGGTGATGGGTTACCTCGACGAGGGTAAGGCCGACGGTGCTGAAGTCGTCACCGGTGGACACCGTCTCGACCGCAGTGGCTACTTCGTCCACCCCACGGTGCTGACCAATGTGGATCCCGCGACGAGCAGGCTCTACCGGGAGGAGATCTTCGGCCCGGTCGTGACCGTGCTGCCGTTCGACGACGAGGACGAGGCGATCGCGATGGCCAATGACACGTCCTACGGTCTGGCCGCCACCGTGTGGACGACCAACCTCAGCCGCGGGCATCGGCTCGCGAAGCGGTTGCAGGCCGGGACGGTGTCGCTGAACTGCCAGCTGGTGTTCGACCACGGGGTGCCCTTCGGCGGGTACAAGCAGTCCGGCTGGGGCCATGAGTTCGGGCGCGAAGGTGTTGAGGCGTACATGAAGTCGAAGTCGGTCTGGGCTCAGCTCTGAGACTGCCGGGATCAGCGGCGGACAGCTCCGCCGCCGCTGTCTCCTGTGCCGGCGGAGCTCAGCGCACCGCGAGATCGGTCCCCTGAGCGGCGGCGGTGAGCTGGTCGTTGGTGGTGAATTTGATCCGTGGGCGCCCGGAAGACGCGCTCGCTGCCTTCTCGGCGATGTCGATGGCCTTCCATCCGTCGCGGTCCACCATGTCGGGCTGTCGTGCTACGACCAACTCGCGCAAGGCATCTCGGCCCGCGTGCGGTGGGGTCAGTGTGCCCGCGACGAAATCGGCGATCAGGTGTTCCACTGTCTGCTCGGCATCGAGGCGATTCGAACCGATCACTCCGCGCGGACCGCGTTTGATCCAGCCGCTGACGTAGACCCCGGTCATCGGCGTGCCTGCGCTATCGACCACTCGCCCTTCGTGATTCGGGACGATCCCGCTGCGCTCGTCGAACGGCAGTGCCGGGACCGGCTCGCCCCGGTAGCCGACCGACCGCAGGACCAGCCCCGTGGCGATATCGTCTGTGCGCTCGGTGGTTTCGGCGATCACCCGGCCGTCGGATTGGGTGAGTACGGTGTGGGCGAATCGCAGACCGGTGACGCGCTGCTCGCCGAGTATCTCGGTCGGTGAAGCGAGGAATCGGAAGACGATTCGTTTGTTGCCCGATTGTCGCGGTGCCGTGGCGTATTCCTGGGCCAGGGTGTATTTCAGCCGAACCGATGGTTCGAGGGCCGGGTCCGCCAACGCCGTGCTGCTGATGTCGTCGGGTTCGATGTCAGCGGACTCCACGACCACGTCCACGCCGTCGAGGTGTCCGAGGGCGAGGAACTCCGGCGAGGTGTACGCAGCCTGTAGCGGCCCGCGGCGACCGAGTACGACTACTTCGCGAATCCGACTGTCACGCAGAGCATTCAGTGCGTGATCGGCGATATCGGTGCGTGCCAGCTCGTCAGGATCCATGGTGAGTACTCGAGCGACATCTAGTGCCACGTTGCCGTTGCCGACGATCACCGCGCGTTCGCCGGACAGATCGAAGACTCGATCGGCGAAGTCGGGGTGCCCGTTGTACCAGGCCACGAACTCTGTCGCCGAATGGCTGCCGGGCAGATCCTCGCCGGGAATGTCCATCCGCCGGTCGGCCGAGGCGCCCACCGCGTAGATCACCGCGTGGTGGTGGCGCAGGAGTTCGTCGTGGGTGAGGTGGTTGCCGATGTCGACATTCAAGTAGAACTGCAGGGTGTCGCGGCGGAACGCGCTCTCGAACATCGATGTCACCGCCTTGGTCTCCGCGTGATCGGGCGCCACTCCCGCGCGCACCAGACCCCACGGCGTCGGCAGCCGGTCGAACAGCTCCACCTGGGTGTCGCCGCGGCGCAGCAGCGCGTCCGCCGCGTAGCAGGCCGCGGGGCCCGCTCCGACGATCGCCACCCGCAGGGTGCCGTGTTCCTTCGGGATGCGCGGGGTCACGACAGGCGGGGCGAACTCCGGCTCGAGCGGATGGTGCGCGAAATAGTCGGCGTTGATCGCGCTGTAGCGCTGCAAGGAGGCGCTGAGATCCTCGACGGAGAACACCGCGCCCACCGGGCAGGCATCGACGCACGCGCCGCAGTCGATGCAGGTTTCGGGGTCGATGTACAGCATCTCGGCGGTGGCGAACTCCGGCTGACCGGGTAGCGGTCGGATGCAGTCGACCGGGCATTCGGCGATGCAGCTGGCGTCGTTGCAGCAGCGCTGCGTGATGACGTAGGCCATGGTCGGTCCTTGTCGCGGAAGGTGAGTGGGGCAGGTCAGTCCAGGAACAGATCCGGGGTCGGGTTGTCGCCACCGCCGTAGCGGGAGAGGTCGTCGATCCCGGCGAACCGCGCGACCGCGTCCGCGTCGATGAAGCAGTTGCCGGTCACCTTCCTGGCCGGCTGGGCGGTGATCGCGACGGCCGCGTCGGCCATGATCCGGGGGCTGCGCGCGGTCGTGAGCTGGTTGTCGCCGTCGAGCAGGGCCGCGACGGCGGAGGTGGCGATGTACGTCTGCGGCCACAGGCAGTTGAATCCGATTCCGGCATCGGCGAATTCGGCCGCCCAGCCCTGGCTGAGCAAGGTCATCCCGTATTTGGACTGGGTGTAGACCGGATGGGCGCCGAGCCAGCGGGGGTCGAGGTTGATCGGTGGCGAGATGGTGAGCACATGCGGATTCGGGGAGTCGCGCAGGTGCGGCACGCACGCCGCCGTGAGCAGGAACGTGCCGCGAATGTTGATGTCCTGCATGAGGTCGAAGCGTTTGGCGCCGAGTTTCTCGGTGGGATCGGTGGCGATGGCGCCCGCGTTGTTCACGCACACGTCGATCCCGCCGAACCGCTCGATCGCGATCGCGACGGCCCGCGCGACATCGTCCTCGCTGCGGACGTCGCCGACAGCCGCGGCGGCTCGGCCACCGGCGGCCTCGACCTCGGCGGCGACGGTGTGCACGGTGCCGGGCAGCCGCGGATGTGGTTCGGAGGTCTTGGCCAGCAGGACGACGTTG
This sequence comes from Nocardia sp. NPDC127606, assembly GCF_042671725.1. Lineage (NCBI taxonomy): Bacteria > Bacillati > Actinomycetota > Actinomycetes > Mycobacteriales > Nocardiaceae > Nocardia > Nocardia sp. NPDC127606. The sequence continues at coordinate 994,050 of NZ_JBHXWQ010000001.1, forward strand.
GCGCCCTGCTCGGCGGCGGCGACGGCGATCGCCGCGCCGATACCCCGGCTGGCGCCGGAGATGAGGACGGTGCGATCGCGCAGCGGGTGGTCCTGGTCGGGCATGGTGCTCCTCGCGTGCCGACGGGCGGCAACTGGCTCATTCTCTGCAGATGGTATTGGTGTTCTCATTCTACGCAAGTAGCATATCCGAATCCGACTTCGAACTACTTGGAGGAACCGTGCGCATCGGCGTGATGATCGGCCCGGAGAAGGGCGACTCGGGGCGCAAGCTCGAACGGATGCTGCGCGATATCGCGTGGGCGGAGGGTGCGGGGCTCGACACGGCCTGGATTCCGCAGGTGCCCAACGACTTCGACGCGCTCGTCACCATTACGGCGATGGGACTTGCCACGTCGCGGATCGAACTGGGTACCGCCGTGGTCCCGCTGCAGGCGCAGCACCCGATCGCGCTGGCGCGCCAGGCACTGTCGGTGCACGCGGCGGCGGGCGGCAGGCTCGCGCTCGGTGTCGGGCCGTCGCACCACTGGATCATCCGCGACATGCTCGGTCTGCCGTATGAGAAGCCGGCGGCCTACACCCGCGATTATCTCGAGGTACTGGCCGCCGGACTCGCGGGCACCGGCTCGGTGGACGTCGAGAACAGCACCTTCACCGTGCACAATCCGCTCGATCTCGGTCCGGTGGCGCCGGTTCCGGTCCTGGTCGCCGCGCTGGGGCCGGTGATGCTTCGGATCGCGGGGGAGCAGGCCGACGGCACCGTGCTTTGGATGGCCGACGAACGCGCCGTCGCCGAGCATGTGGTCCCGAAGATCACCAAGGCCGCCGCCGATGCGGGCAGGGCCGCGCCGCGCGTGGTCGTCGGGTTGCCGGTGTGTCTGTGCACGGCGGGACAGGTGGACGAGGCGCGGGCGCGGGCGAACCGGATTCTCGGCGAGGCGGAGGTCTCGCCCAACTATCAGCGGCTGCTCGATCAAGGCGACGCGCGCACCATCGGCGATCTGTGTATCGCGGGGGACGAGCCGGCGATCGCGGCCGGACTGCGCCGCTACGCCGACGCCGGTGCCACCGACATCTCCGTGCGCTTGCTGCCGATCGGCGACGATCGCGACGCCCTGGTCGCGTCCAAGCGGCGAACCAGGGAGATGATCGCCGACCTGGCGCGCTGACGGCCGCATCCCGGCGGGACGCGGCCGCCGGGTTCACTCGTATTCGACGACGGCGCCGTCGGAGTCCGGGACAGCCTGGCAGGTCAGCACATAGCCGTCGGCGACCTCGTCGTCGGTCAGGGCGTTGTTGTGGCGCATGGTCGCGCTGCCCGAGGTCATCTTCGCCATGCAGGTCGCGCAGTTTCCCTGCTCGCAGGAGAACGGCGGAGCCAGGCCACCGCGTCGGGCGCTCTCCAGCAGTGTCTCACCGGCCTTGCGCGGTACCGACTTCTTCTTGCCGTTCAGGATCACCGTGATGGTGCCACCCGAATCCGCCTCGGGTTCTAGGTCGTTCGCCGATATCGGCGGGTCAACGGGTGTGCCGAAGCGCTCGCTGAAGACGATGCCGGGACCGGGCAGTGACTGCTCCACCAGGTCCATGAATGCCTCTGGGCCGCAGAGGTAGTGGTCGCCGTGCGCATCGGCGCCGACGAACGCGCGAACGGCCGCGCGGTCGAGAAATCCGCGCTCGCTGTCCAGATGCCGGACCACCTCGAGCCGGTCCGGATAGCGGGCGAGCAGCTCGGTGAACGCGTCGTCGAACAGCACCGACGCCGGGTCGCGGTCCGCGCACAGCAGGCGGACCCGGCGGGTGGTTCCGGCCAGTGCCGCTTTGGTGAGCGACAGGATCGGTGTGATGCCGCTGCCACCGCTGAAGCCGAGCAGCGGAACATCGGTGTCGCGCAGGCAGAATCGCCCCGCGGCCTTGGACAGCTCCACCTCGTCGCCCGCGGTGAGGGTGTCGAGCATCCAGTTGGACACGGCACCACCGGGCACGCGTTTGACCGTGGTCATGAGCTCGCCGTCGGTCTCCGGTGCGCTCGACATCGAGTAGGACCGGAAGAGCACGGTGCTGTCCACGGTGACCCGGAAGGTGCAGAACTGCCCGGCCCGGTAGTGCAGTGGCCCGTCGTGCGGATCGAGCACGAAGGTCCGTGCGTCCGCGCTCTCGGTCACGACCCTGGTCACTGTCGCGCGCAGAAATGACGAGAGTGTCGCCATGGTCCACCTCCTCCTGGTATTAAGATTCTATCGAAATGAGAATAGTATTCTCTCTCATGAGACGGGAACCTTCCAAGATGTCCCACACTGTGCAGAGCGCGCTCGTGTTCGAGGGGCGGGCCTACACCAGGGTCGAACTCGACGAGCTGGCAGCTGGGTTGGCCGACGAGCTCACCGGTCGCGGCGTCCGGGCGGGCGAGCGGGTGGCGCTCATGTCGTCCAACCGGCCCGAATTCGTGGTGGCGGTCCTCGCGGTGTGGCGGCTCGGCGCCTGCGTCGTCCTGATCAGCTCCGCCTGGAAACGGGACGAGGTCGCGCACGCGCTCGCCGTCACCGGCGCCGCGCACGCACTCGGTGACTGCGCGGTGCTCGGCGAGCTGCTGCCGATGCGGTATCTGGGCGACCCGATCGAACCGGCGAAAGCCGGTGCGGTCCAGCATGATCCGGCGTCCGAGGCGGTGCTCGTGTTCAGCTCCGGCACCACGGGGTTGCCAAAGGCGGTGCGGCACACCCACGATTCGGTGGCGGTTGCCGTGCGGCAGTGGACCGAGGTGCTCGGCCTGTCCGGCACCGACCGGATCCAGGTCGCGACCCCGCCCTCGCACATCCTGGGCCTGCTCAATATTCTCACCGCGTTGCGGGCGGGGGCCTGGATGCGGCTGCATCGGCGCTTCGATCTGAACACGATGCTGGACTGCATCCAGGACGACCGCATCACCATCGAGATGGCCGTCGCGCCGATCGCGATCGCCCTCGCGTCGCACCCCGATCTCGAACGCTACGACCTGAGTTCGCTGCGCTACATCATGTGGGGCGCCACCCCGGTGACGGCGAGTGTCGCCGAAACGGTGACCGCGCGCAGTGGGGTCCGGTGGCTGCCAGCCTACGGTGCCAGCGAACTGCCGGTCATCGCGTGCAATCCGCTCGAAGGCGCGCGGCTGGACTCGGTCGGCAAGGCGGCACCCGGAGTCTACCTGCGCGTGGTTGACCTCGAGACCGGAAAACCGTTGGGGCCGACCGAAACCGGCGAGATCCAGTGCCGGTCGCAGTCGTTGATGGCCGGCTACCTGCCTGCCGAGGCGACCGCGGACGCCTTCGACGGCGCGTGGTACCGGACCGGCGATGTCGGGCACATCGATGCCGACGGCTGGGTGCGAATCACTGACCGGGCCAAGGAAATGATCAAGGTGCGCGGTTTCCAGGTCGCACCCGCCGAGATCGAAGCGATTCTGCACGGCCATCCCAAGGTTATCGACTGCGCGGTGTTCGGCACCCCTGACCCACGTGACGGCGAGGCCGTGGTGGCCGCGGTCGCCGTGCTCGACGGCGTCACCGCCGACGAACTGATCACCCTGGTCGGCGACCGGCTGGCTTCCTACAAGCGGCTCCGCCGCATCGTGTTCGTACCCGAGATCCCGCGCCTGCCTTCGGGCAAGGTGCTCCGACGAGTACTCGAGGAGCGTCATGGACGTCCGACTGACCAGTGAGCAGCGTCAGCTGCGGGCGGCCGCCGCGCGGCTGGCCGATGAGCTCGGTCCGAGCTCGGTCGCCGAGCTCGACGATGCGAGCCGGATCGCCCGGCTCGAGAAGGCGGTGGTGACCGCGGGGTGGCGTGACCTGCGTTCCGATGGTGCCTCCGGGGTCGAAATAGCCCTCGTTGCAGAGGAATTCGCGCGTGGTCTGGTCGACGTCGCCTTCCTGGGGCCGGTCTTGGCCGACGATCTGTGCGGGGGTGTCGGCGGTCGATGGACGATCGGCATTGGCACCAACGCGGTCGACGCCGCCGACCGCGATCGGGCATTGCTCCTCGACGACAGGCAGTTGTTCGCCCGCGCGGTCGGGCCGGCGTTGCCCGGCGCCGATCTCACCAGGCGCACCGCCGAACTCACGGGCCCACCGGAGCTGCTCGGTGACCTGTCGCCGGAGCAGCTGATCCACTGGCAGGCGCTGGCCGTCACCATGACGACCGCGGATCTGCTCGGTGCGGCCCGCGGCGTGCAGCAGCTGGCGGTGGAATACGCCAAGGTCCGCGAACAATACGGCCATGCCATCGGCTCCTATCAAGCCGTGGCGCATCTGCTCGCCGAGAGCCTGGCGCTGATCGAGGGCTCGATCAGCGTATTGCGTTATGCCGCATGGGCGGTCGATGAACTGCCGCCCGCCGAGGCGCTGCGGGCCGCCCGGATAGCCAAGGTCTACACCGCACGCGCCGCCCGCACGGTGTGCGAGACCTCGATCCAGGTGCACGGCGGCATCGGCAACACCTGGGAGTGCCTGGCCCATGTGTACCTGCGCCGGGTGCTCACCTCGACCGAACTGTTCGCTACCCGTCTGGAGGAAATCGACTGTGGACTATCGTGATTCGCCCGAAGAGGCCGCGTTTCGCGCGCGGCTTCGGGAGTGGCTGGCCGGTACCGCCGCGTCCTTTCCCTCCACCGGCGACGAGTACTGGGCCAAGGCGGGGGACTGGCACCGGGCGCTGTACGGCGCGGGTTTCTTCGGACTCTCCTGGCCGACGGAGTACGGCGGTCACGGACTGGCGCCGGTGTACGACGTCATCCTGGACGAGGAACTGACCGCGGCAGGCGCACCGCAACGGCCCAGCCTCGGATATCTGGTGCACGGGCTCGGCGCGCACGCGAGTCCCGCACTGCGGCAACGTTTCCTGCCCGGCATGATCGACGGCTCGCAGCGCTGGTGCCAGGGTTTCAGCGAACCGGACGCGGGTTCGGATCTGGCCGCGCTGCGCACGACCGCCACCCGCGACGGCGACGACTACGTCCTGCACGGGCACAAGGTCTGGACCAGCTACTCCGATGTCGCCGACTGGTGTCTGCTGCTCGCGCGGACCGACCCGGATGTGCCTCGGCACAAAGGCATTTCGGGGTTCATCGTCTCGATGCGTCAGCCGGGGATCGAACAGCGGCCGCTGCGGATGATCAGCGGCGTCACCCGCGAATTCGGGCAGGTGCGGTTCGACGGTGCCAGGGTGCCCGCCGATCAGCTGGTCGGCGCGCCCGGCGACGGCTGGAAGCTCGCGATGACCGTGGTCGGGCACGAACGCGAACCCGCCACCCTTGGCTTCGCGGCCCGCTACGCGAAGACGGTCCGCCAGCTCGAGTCCCGGGTGACCGGTCCGGTGCCCAGCGAACTCGCCTGGGCCGCAGTGCAATCGGAGATGCTCCGGCTGCACGTACGGCGCAGGCTCTCCGAACAACTCGACGGTCTAGTGCACGGCCCCGACGGTTCGCTCGACAAGCTGCTGATGACTTGGGTGGAGCAGTCCGTCGGCCACGCCGCACTCGCGGTCGCGGGCACCGGCGACGACGACATGTTCGGCAGCTACCTCTACAGCCGCGCCCAGAGCGTCATGGGCGGCACCTCGCAGATTCAGAAGAACATCATCGCCACGCGCATCCTCGACCTAGGAGCCTGACATGTACGACCTGCCCACCGAGATCAGCGTCGAGGCCGACGGCCCACTGCGGATCATCACGCTCAACCGGCCCGACGCGCTCAACGCCGTCAACGACGCACTGCACTCGGGCCTGGCGGCGCTGTGGCCACAGCTCGGTGCCGACCGCGAGGCACGGGCCGCGGTCCTCACCGGTGCGGGCAAGGCGTTCTCCGCCGGTGGGGATTTCGCCTATCTCGCCGAACTGTCCCGCGACGCCGAGTTGCGCGCGCGGACCATCGCGCACGGCCGCGAGATCGTGCTCGGAATGGTGCGCTGCCGGGTGCCGGTGATCGCCGCGGTGAACGGCCCGGCGGTCGGGCTCGGCTGCAGTCTGGTGGCCTTGAGCGATATCGCCTACATCGCCGAGGACGCCTACCTCAAGGACCCGCACGTGCAGGTCGGCCTGGTCGCCGCCGACGGTGGCCCGCTAACCTGGCCGTTGCACACCAGTTTGATGCTGGCCAAGGAGTACGCCCTGACCGGTGCGAAGATCCCCGCCGAACGGGCCCGCGAGATGGGCCTGGTGAACCACGTCGTGGCCGAACCGCTCACCGAGGCGCTGGCCTGCGCGAAACGTGTGCTGGAACTGCCGAGGCAGGCCGTGGAGAGCACCAAGCGGCTGCTAAACCTGCATCTCGAACGCGCCGTGCTCGCCACCCTCGACTACGCGAACACGGCCGAGGACCTCTCGTTCCAGACCGCGGACTTCCGCACGATCATCGACCGGCTCACCGCCGGGAAGTAGCGCGCGGCCGTGCACCGGAGGGCCGTTCCCTCCGGTGCGGTGCCTGCCTACCTCGGCGGAAAACGCAGCGCACCGTCGAGGCGGATGACTTCGCCGTTGAGGTAGTCGTTCTCGACGATCGCGGTCGCCAGCTGGGCGTACTCGTCGGAGCGTCCCATCCGCTTGGGAAAGGGCACCTGCGGGCCCCAGTAGCCTTCGAGCTTGTCGGCGGACTTGCCGTAGGCGGGGGTGTTGACGGTGCCGGGGGCGATGGTCACCACCCGGATGCCCAACGGTGAGAGGTCGCGTGCGGCGACCAGGGTCATCGCGGCCACCCCGCCCTTCGCGGCGGCGTAGGGGAGCTGACCGATCTGGCCTTCGAAGGCCGCGATCGAGGCGGTGTTCACAATTACCCCGCGCGCGCCTTCCTCGAGGGGTTCGGTCGTGGCCATCGCCTCGGCGGACAGGCGCAGCACATTGAACACCGCGGTCAGGTAGTACTCGATGGTGGTGCGGAAGCCCGCCAGCTCGAGCGCCGAGCCGTCCTTGCCGATCAGCCGCCCGCCCGTCGCGGGACCACCGTGGGTGTCGACCGAGATGCGCAGCGGGCCCAGCGATTGCGCTTCCGCGACCGCCGCGCGCACCGAATCCTCCTGTGTCGCATCGGTATGGACGTAGCGGATGCCGAGTTCGTCGACCAGCTCCTTGCCCTTGTCGTCGGCGACATCGGCGACCACCACTTTCGCGCCGGCGGCGTGCAGCCGCCGGACCGTCGCCTCACCGAGGCCGCCGGTGCCGCCGACCACGACCGCGGAACTTCCACTGATCTGCATGTAGTGAGCCCTCCTTGCGAATAGCAATCTCTATGAGAAAGAATACTATTCTCACACTGGGCAGTCAGCCCTTTACCGGCAATCCACCCCAGGAGGCCCCCATGCCCGAAGCTGTCATCGTCTCCGCGCTGCGGACGCCCATCGGCACCGCCCGAAAGGGCACACTGCGCGACACCACCGCCTTCGACCTCGCGAACCACGTCGTCGGTGCGGTGGCCGAGGATCTCGACGCCGACCGGATCGACGACGTGATCCTCGGCGAGGGGCGCTACGGCGGCGGCGTGATCGCGCGGCACGCGGCCGTCACCGCGGGTCTCACCGCGGCGCCGGGTCTGGCCCAGAACCGGCACTGCGCCGCGGGGATGTCGGCCGTGCAGACGGCGGCGGCGAGTATCAGGGCGGGCATGGACGAGCTGGTGATCGCCGGCGGCGTGAACAGCGAATCGACCGCGCCCCGAGCACGATTCAGGGTCGGACCCGACGAGTGGATCGACCCGTGGGTCTCACCGAGTCACCCGGACCGTCCGGATGCCCCGGCCATGGACATGTCCATCACGGTCGGCTGGAACACCGCGGTGCGGGCCGGGCTCACCCGCGACGACATGGATCGCTGGGCACTGCGCTCGCATCGCCACGCGATCGCCGCCATCGACGCGGGCCTGTTCAAGGACGAGATCATCGCCGTCGAGACCCCGCACGGACTCTTCGACACCGACGAGCATCCGCGCCGCGACACCACCCTGGAGCGGCTGGCCTCGCTGAAAGTGCTGCACCCGGAAATCGACGGCTTCTCGATCACCGCCGGCAACGCCTCGGGGGCCAACGACGGCGCGGCCGCACTGGCGATCGCCTCCGAACGGCTCGGCCTGCCCGCGCTCGCTTATATCCGCGGGTGGGCATCGGTCGGGGTCGACCCCGCGTTCACCGGCCTGGCGTCGATCGAGGCGATCACGAAGGCGGTGCGCCGGGCGGGAATCTCGCTGTCGTCGGTGCGGCTGATCGAGATCAACGAGGCGTTCGCCTCGGTGCCGCTCGCGGCCATCCGCGCGCTCGACCTGGATCCCGAGATCGTGAACTACAGCGGCAGCGGGTGCTCGCTGGGCCATCCGGTGGCGGCCACCGGGGCCAGGATGATCGTCACCCTGGTCCACGAATTGCGCCGTCGCGGTGGTGGATTCGGTATCGCCGCGATGTGCGCAGGGGGCGGGATGGGATCGGCGACGGTCATCGAAGTGCCTGCCGGCTGATGTCGCTACCGCGGTAGTCCGACGCCCGGCGGGTCGGTTTTCACCGACCTGCCGGGCGTTCGCGGGATCAGGAGCGGGCGAACCCGTGTGCGCAGAAGTTCCAGACCTCGGCGGCCGTGATCGGGTACTGGGTCTCCTGGTCGACCGCGCCGGTGGACTGCGCGGTGAACATCACGGTCTGCATCACCATGGCCGCGGCGCGGCGGGCGTTCATGTCGGGGCCGATCTCGCCTGCTTCCTTGGCGAGGTCCATCAATTCGGTGAACAGGGCGAGGACCGGCGCGTGCGCGACTTTGACATGCCCCGGGTGCGAAACCAGCAGCTGCGGTGCGAAGTCGGTGAACAACGGCCGTTGCGCGGCGGGATCGGGCCGGCACAACTCGAACAGCAACTCGACGGTCACCTGGAGCTTGTCCATCGGGTCGGTCTGTCCGTCGGCCGCGGCGCGCAACTGTTCGGACGTGCGAGCCAGCGCGTCTTCGAACAGGGCGAGCAGCAGTTCGTGTTTGCCGTCGAACTGCAGGTAGAAGCTGCGCAGCGACTGACGTGACCGGTCGACGACCTCCTGCACGGTGAAGTCGGTACTGCCCTTCTCCGTGATGATGGCCTGGGCGGCATCGAGGAAGCGCTGCACCCGCTCCTCGGCACGCAGCGTCGCTGTACGCAGCGATCGTTCGACCGCGCGCTGCTTCCAGGCGGGTTTCTCGCTCGGGCTGGTCACGGGCGCCTCGATCCCCGGACATGCGAAGAGAACATGGATGCACTGTACCGGAGAACGTCGTTTAACTGTGTAGCCATGCGACGGATGTCGCGGCAGTCACGAGACTGTTACTTCCTGCATGGGAGAATGGTATTCTCGTCAGATTGCACCCCCGTCCGGCTAGGAGCACCGTTTTGTACATCCGTTACGAAGTCGCCGACCGCATCGCGACCATCACCCTGGACCGGGCCGATGCCGCCAACGCCCAGAACGGTGAGCTACTCGACGAGCTGGACGCGGCCTGGATGCGCGCCGCCGATTCCGACGAGGTCGCGGTGATCGTGCTCAGGGCCGAGGGTAAGCACTTCTCGGCGGGCCACGATCTCAAGGACAAGTCGTGGCCCGACCCGAGCAAGATCACCCTGGACCGGATCTACAGCTTGGAATCGCGCCGCTACCTGGAGTATTCGCTGCGGTGGCGCAATGTGCCCAAGCCGACCATCGCGGCCGTGCAGGGCCGGTGTATCGCGGGTGGGCTGCTGCTGGTCTGGCCGTGCGATCTGATCGTGGCCGCCGAGGACGCCCTGTTCTCCGATCCAGTGGTCCTGATGGGCATCGGTGGCGTCGAATACCACGGCCACACCTGGGAACTCGGAGCGCGCAAGGCCAAGGAGATCCTGTTCACCGGCCGCCCGGTGACCGCCGAGGAAGCCCAGCAGGTCGGCATGGTGAACGCGGTGGTGCCGCGCGCCGATCTCGACGAGCACACCCGGCAGCTGGCCGCCCGGATCGCGTCGATGCCCGCGTTCGGGCTGCGCCAGGCCAAGCGGGCGGTCAACCAGACCTTGGATGTGCAGGGCTTCTACGCCGCCATCCAGTCGGTCTTCGACATCCATCAGACCGGGCACGGAAATGCGTTGAGCGTCAACGGATATCCGATCCTGATCGGCATGGATGACATGAAAGCGAACATCCAGTGAGACAAGGAAGTTTCATGCGCACCTCCCAGTTCCGTACCGTCGCCCTCTGTTGCGGTCTCGTCGCAGCCCTCGCCGGGTGCGGCTCCGACGACGACACGGCCGCAGCACCGTCCACCTCCGCCGCTGCGACCACCAGCGCCGCCGCCGCGACCGCCGATGCCACCGCCACGGCGGCCATCACCAAGGCATACACGACCTTCTTCGACGGCAATGTGCCGCCGGCCGAGCGGGCCGCGCTGGTGGAGAGCGGTGACGTTTTCCTGCCGATCCTGCAGGCCCAGTCGCAGAATCCGCAGTCCTCGGGCACCACGGTCACCGTGGCCTCGGTGAAGTCCACCGGTGCGACGAGCGCCGACGTGGGCTACACGCTGCTGATGGGCGGCAATCCGGTGCTGCCGGACCAGACCGGGCAGGCGGTGAAACAGGGCGCGACCTGGAAGGTCGCCGCGGCCACCTTCTGCGCGCTGATCGCGATCCAGGGTGGGACTTCTACCGCCTGCTGAACACGCACGTGATCGCCCGGTACCGCATCGGTACCGGGCGATCGTCGTGTGCCGAGCTCTCGGTGCCGCACCGGTACCGGCAGCTCGTTGTCTTGCTGAGCTGATCGCCGGGCGGCGCCCACCAGCCGTGCGATCGAGGCCAGGTCATAGTTCCGCGAGCCGAACGGCGTTGCCCGACAACCGGATCGATGCGCCCGCTTCGTGGGTGAGTTCGCGTGCGCTGCCGAGCAGACCGTCGAGCACCAGTGTGCGGCGGACATGCCGATGCAGCGCGTGTTCGGCCGTGAAACCGATGCTGCCGAGCACCTGCTGACAGTGTCGCGCGGCGGCGAGGCCCGCCTGTCCGGCGGCCGCCTTGGCCAGCAGCGCGGCCGTGCCGTGGTGCGCGGCGCGGGTGGGGTCGAGCGCGACCTCGTCGGCGATGGTCAGTGCCGCCTCGGCGCCGTCGAGGGCCACCCGGGTCTCGGCGAGGCGATGGCGTACCGCCTGGAACGAGGCTAGCGGGCGGCCGAACTGGGCCCGTTCGAGCGCGTGGGTGCGGGCCAGTGCGAGCATGGCGTGCCCGGTGCCGAGCAACCACCAGCCAAGCACCCGCCTGCTCTCGGCGAGTGGGTACGCGGCAGGCGTGATCCCCGCGGATGCGCGGTACAAGGGGAGGTCGGGGTCGACCGAATCACCCTGCGGTGGAGGGGTTCCCGTAGTGGTGCGTTCCCACCGGACCCAGCGTCCACCCGCGAAGGGGAGGACGGCTGCGTCCGCACCGACATGCTCCAGCGCCGTCGGCGAGCTTGCGCCGGCGTGATCGCGTACGGGGAGTGCTGGCGGCGAGTGTGTTCTGGCGTGGTCGAGTACGTCGAGCAGGAGTGGCGCTTGTGCGCCGGTTTCGCCGAGCAGCCGAAACAGCACCGGACCGGTGAGTTCGGGTGCCGCCGTGAGTATTTCGGGCCAGCCGAGCTCGGTCAACGCGATGTCGAGGGCGTGGCCGGTGCGTTCGGACATGGCGCGGCGGACCTCTGTGGTGAGCAGAGCACGCTCGCTCGCGTCGAGGCCGGGGTGGTCGGGCACGGTCAGTCCTTCCCGAGGTCGAGGAGTCTGCGGGCGATGATGTTGCGCTGGATCTCGGCGGTCCCGCCGTAGATCGTCGCCGCCCTCGAATAGAGGAACTCGGTGCGCCACGGGCCGTCGTCGAGTTCGACCGCGCCCGGCAGCAGATCGCGGGCGAGGTCGAACAGTTGTTGTTCGGCGCCGGCGAGGAGCACCTTGTCGATCGAGGTTTCCGGCCCGAGCCGGTCGCCATCGGCGAGTCGGCGCTGGGTGCCGAGCGAACGGCAGCGCACGGTGTGCAGCGCGAGATAGGCGGCACCGAGTGCGGCGTCGTCGTGGTCGTCGGCCTGCGCGAGCACCTGATCGAGCCGGGTGAACAGGTAGGCGATCCGGTGCCAGAAGCAGGTGGACCGCTCGTGCGGCAGCAGATCCATCGCGATCTGCCAGCCGTCGCCGGGGGAGCCGAGCATCCGGTCGCCGGGGACCACCACGTCGTCGAAGAACACCTCGGCGAACTCGTCGACGCCGTGCATGGTCCGCAAGGGCCGCACCGTGATTCCCGGGGTGTCCATGTCGACGAAGAACGCCGTGATGCCCCCGTGACCTGGCCCGGTCCGGGTGAGCAGTACGCAGCGGGCCGCGTACTGCGCGAGACTGGTCCACACCTTCTGCCCGGAGATCACCCAATCCTGTTCGCGCAGTGTCGCTTTCGTGCTGAGCGAGGCGAGGTCGCTGCCCGAGCCGGGCTCGGAGAAGCCCTGACACCACTGCTCCCGGCCGGACAGGAGCAACGGCACCATCCGCGCGGCCAGTGCGGGCGGCGCGTACGAGATCATCGTCGGCGCGAGAACTTCGATCATCGACCAGATGCCCGGCTCGGCGAGGTCGCGGGTGGCGATCTCCTCGCCGAGCACGGCACGCAGGGCGGCAGGCCCACCGAGTCCGCCGATCTCGGTGGGCCAGCCGTAGCGCATCCAGTCCGCGTCGAACAGCGCGCGCCGCACCCGCAGCAGTTGTACCACCTGGCCGTCGAGCGAGTGGTCCGGGGCCGGGGTCAGGTCGTTGGCGTCGAGCCAGGCGCGCAGGCCGGTCCTGAACTCCGAGATCGTTTGCAGCACAGGCTGGTTCGCGGTCGCGCCGGTGCCGACGGTCATGCCTTGGAACGCTCGAACGCGTGCGGGATGCCCGAATCGTGTTCGCCGCTGCGCCGGATGAACGTCATCCGGCGGGTCTGCAGCCGCCACCCGTCTTCGCCACGAACGAGCGTGTCGGTGTAGTACCCGATGCGCATGTCGTGCGTGCTGTGCTCGACGAAACACAGCGGCTGGGTGCCGGTCGCGGTGTCGCCGTCGATATCGAGTGCCGGTGTGCCGGTGAGGAAGAGCCCCTTGGGCGCGGCGGCGACGAGTTCGGGGAACAGGTCGAGGGTGTAGGTGTCGCCGAAGGCGCTGTAGGTGCCGTCGGGGGCGAACACCGCGATCAGGCCGTCGATGTCGCCCTTGGTGATGGTCACCGCGTAGCGGGCGAGGACCTGCTGGATCTCGAGCAGGTCGTCAGTTCTGGACATGGATCTTGCCGCCTTTCATCACGAACTGCACGTTGCGGGTGTGGGTGATGTCGTCCACGGGATTGCCGGGGACGCCGATGATGTCGGCGAGCTGCCCTTCGGCGAGCCGTCCGCGGTCGGTGACGCCGATCAGTTCCGCCCCGTGCACGGTGGCCGCGCGCAGCACGTCGAGGGGTGTCATGCCGCGCTCGACCAAGGCGACCAGCTCGTCGGCGTTGCGGCCGTGCGGAATCGCGGGCGCGTCGGTGCCGACGGCGATCTTGACGCCGGCGCGATAGGCGGCGAGCACCGAGGTGCGCGCCTTGGGGAACATCTCGGCCGCCTTGGCCTGCAACGCCGGGGCGGCCTTCGAGACATCCATCGCGTCGGCCAGCCGGGTGGTCGGCACCAGCCAGGTGCCGTGCTCGACCATCAGCGCGATGGCCTCGTCGTCGATGAGAAAGCCGTGCTCGATGCAGTCGATCCCGGCCGCCACCGCGTGCTTGACCGCGTCGGCGCCGTGGGTGTGCGCGGCCACCCGCAGTCCACGGCGATGCGCCTCGTCCACGATCGCGCGCAGTTCCTCGTCCGAATAGTGTTGTGCGCCAGGTGCTCCGGTGAGCGACATGACCCCACCGGAAACGCAGATCTTGATCAGCTGCGCCCCGTGCTTGATCTGGTAGCGCACCGCCTTGCGTACCTCGTCGACACCGTTGGCGATTCCTTCCTCGATCGTCAGATGCAGTACGTCCGGGGCGAAGGCGGCGAACATGGTCGGGTCGAGATGCCCGCCGGTCGGGGTGATCGCGTGCCCGGCGGGCACGATGCGCGGGCCGTCGATCCAGCCCGCGTCGATGGCTTTGCCCAGCGCGACATCGAGCAGGTAGCCACCGGTTTTGACGAACAGCCCGAGGTTGCGCACGGTGGTGAAACCGGCCCGCAGCGTGCGCCGGGCATTGCCCACCGCGCGCAATACGCGCAGGGCCGGATCGTCGGTGACGCTGGACGCCAGCCCGGTCTCCCCGCGCCCACCCATCAGCAGGTTGACTTCCATGTCCATCAGGCCGGGCAGCAGGACGAGGTCGCCGAGCTCGACGACCTCGCCCTCGGTGGCACCGCCGACGCCGACGATCCGGTCGCCCTCGATCCGCACGATGCCGGGCCGGATGATCTCGCCGGTGTCGACATCGAGCAATCCGGCCGCTCGCAGGGTGTGCGTTGCCACCGCCTCAGACCACCGGTTCGCGCACGATGTCGAGGTAGGCGGCACCGGCATCGGGCACCCGCGGCTGCTTCCAGACCTCGATCGGGAACGACACCATCACCAGCGATTGCAGCAGGTGGAACAGGTGGCGTGCCTCGTCGGGCAGGTCGTGCCAGTCGTGCTTGTCGACGAAGTCGAGCGCGGTCTGCAGGCGGGGGAAGATCGTGTCGTAGAGATCCTGCATCTCGTCCATGGTCGAGGCGAGGCGCTTGGCGTAGCGCTCCGGCTCGGTGGCCAGGATCCAGTCCGAGAAGCGCGCCAGATCGGCGAATTCGGTAGGGAGCGTAGGTGATTCAGCCGACGCGGTCATTGCGGTACTCCTCGACGATCTTCTGGGTGGTCTTGTGCAGGTGGCGCAGCAGAATCTCCTGATCGTTGAGCGGGAAGTCGGTGACCTCCCTGGTGGCGATCATGGTCTGGGTGGCCTCGAGGGTGTTCGCGTCCTGCAGCGCGTACTCCTTGAACGTCACCGCGGCGAGTTCCTGCGCGAGCCGTTCGCGCGCGTTCTTCGCGGGCACGAAATACAGGCTCGCCTCGAAGATGTGCCGGTTCACCGCGGTCGGCCAGTAGTGGTATGTGAGGTACCAGCCGGGCGCCCAGAACAGCAGCGAGAAGTTCGGGAAGAACTCGAATTCGTCGATGCCCCAGGCCTTGTGGCGCGCCGGGTTGAGGCCCTCCGGTAGCGGTTCCAGGCCCTCGATGTCAGGCCGGTCCCACGGCCCGAACAGGCCGCTGCGCAGTTCGCGTTCGATCGGCTTCACCACCGACGGGTCCTTCGGCGGCGCCATGCCACCCCAGGAGGAGATCATCGAGTGCGGCGCGGCGATCTCGTAGTGCAGCGCTTCGTAGCCGAAACCGGCCAGCTTGTCGGCTTCGTCCTTGACCGCCTGCTTCTGATGCAGCACCGGTGCGTGGTAGAACTCGGCGAAGGCGTCGATGAACAGCTTCCAGTTGGCGCCGATCTCGGCCTTGTAGCTGTAGACCTCGGTCATCTGCTCGAACGGGTAGCCCTCCAGGCCCTTGGCCAGCGGGCCCAGGTACTCGTCGAGCGGGCGGGCGTTCTCGTCGAGGTTGACGAAGATGAAGCCCTGCCAGACCTCGCAGCGCACGTTCTTGAGGCCGAACTTCTGCTTGTCCAGGTCGAAGAACTCGCCCTCCTGCTGCACGAAGGTCAGTTCACCGTCGAGGCCGTAGCGCCACGCGTGGTACTTGCAGGTGAACTGCCTGCAGGTGCCCGAGGTCTCCTCGTTGGGGTAGTCGTCCCAGACCAGCTTGTTGCCGCGATGACGGCAGATGTTGTGAAACGCGCGGATCGTCTGATCGGCGCCGCGCACGATGATCAGCGAGGTGCCGACGCAGGCGAGTTCCTTGGTGAAGTAATTGCCCACCTTGGGCAATCGGTTCACCCGGCCGACATTGAGCCAGCTCTTGCGGAAGATCGCCTGGCGCTCGTCCTCGTAGAAGGCGGGGTCGATCGAGTCCGTGTAGTCCACCGGGGCGGTGCCCAGCTCGGGATAGTTCTGCGTCCAGCTCCCTGCCGCTGGTTTCGTGAAGTGTGCCAAGGGATTCCCTTTGCTCGGTCCAATGTTTGCGAGAATTACGTTCTCCAAAACTGATCACTAGATTTCCATGCCGTTGACGTGCTGTCAACGCGAGCGTCGATCGCCCGCGCCCGCGACCTTGTCCGGTGGGCCCACGAGTGCCGCAGATCCATGTTCTCTCAAAGCCGCATATTGATTATCGGTTGCTGAGAAGATAGTTTCCGTTGCATCGAGTGGGCGGCAGGAGTCGATCGACGTGCCACCGCTCATAGAGGAGGAAAGACCGTGAAACCACAGCGAACAGTTGTCGCTCTGATGGCCCTCGCGCTTCTGGTAGCGGGCTGTGGCAGAGACGGCGGCGCCCGCGAGGACGGAACCGGCGGCACCACCGCGGCCGTCGCCGGCGACTTCGGGACGTTGACCGATGTCTGCAAGCCGGGCACGCCGGGGCCTGCCACGTCGCAGGGCGTCACCGCGACCGAGATCGAGGTCGGGGTATTCTCCGATATCGGTTTCACGAAGAACCCCGACTTCGTCGACGCGGCAAAGGTTTTCACGTCCTGGTGTAACGCCGCAGGTGGTATCAACGGCCGCAAGATCGTCACCAACCTGCGCGACACCAAACTGATGGAGGTCCGCCAGCGCATGCTCGAGGCCTGCCGCGAGGACTTCGTCCTGGTCGGCGGGAGTGCGGCCCTCGACGGTCTCGGGGTCAAGGACCGGTTGCAGTGCCTGCTGCCGGAGTTTCCCGCGCAGGTCTCCCAGACCGCCAACACCGGTTCGGATCTGCAACGCGGCGCGGGCTCGGCGATGTCGGAGAACGTCAACCCCTACACGGGATTCCAGGACTGGCTCATCAACGAGGCCTATCCGGGATCCAAGGGTGCGATCGGCATGATCAACGGCGATTCCCCGATCACCAAGGTGATGGGGGAGAAGCTCACCGAATCGCTCACCGCCGCGGGGGCGAAGATCGCCTACAACGACCTGTACCCGATCTCGGGGGTGTCGGACTGGACCCCCTACGCCCAGGCGATCAAGGTGGCCGGGGTGAAGGGCCTGATCTTCTACGGTGACTTCCGCTACCTGGCGAAACTGCAGGACGTGCTCACCAGCATGGACTACAAGCTCGACTGGATCGACGCCAACTCCAACTCCTACAACCAGGTCTTCCTCGACGCGGCCAAGGGCTCGTTGGGTTTCCAGAACAACGTGCTCGACATGAGCGGCATCGCACCCCTCGACGCGGCCGATCAGGTGCCCGCGGTGCAGAAGGTGAAAGACCTCTTCGCCCAGTACGCACCCGGTAGCGCCATCACCTTCCAGGGGTTGAAGGCGTTCCAGTCCTGGCTGTTGTTCGCCAAGTCCGCCACCAGTTGTGGTGACGATCTGACCCGCGCCTGCGTATACCAGGCCGCGGGCAAGGAGACCTCGTGGAACGCGGGCGGACTGCAGGCGCCGGCGGATCTGTCCAAGTCGATGGCCGATCAGCCGCGCTGCTTCAACGTGCAGCAGGCCAGGCCCGGCGGCTGGGAGGCCGCGGAGTTCGCCCCGAACACCGGTGGGCTGTTCCGGTGCGGCTTCACCCCGTACTCCTATCGCGGCAACTTCGGCGTGCCGATGACTCTGGCCGATGTCGGCAAGAGCATCAACGATCTGAAGTGACGGAGTACGCCCACTGATGGAGCAATTCCTCGCTTTCGGAATCGTCGGCCTGAGCACCGCCGCGATCTACGCCGTGATCGGCAGCGGACTGGTGCTCACCTACACCACCACCGGCGTGTTCAACTTCGCCCACGGTGCGGCGGGCATGGTCTCGGCCTTCGTCTACTGGCAGTTGTCGGTGGGCTGGGGCTGGCCGGTCCCGCTCGCGGTGGCGGCGGTACTGCTGGTCTTCGCCCCGGTCTTCGGGCTGTTCTTCGGCCGAACCCTCGCTCCCACACAGGGATTGGGTGACGCCGAGAAACTGGTCATGACGATCGCGTTGCTCAGCGGGCTGATCGTGCTGGCCCGCTGGGTCTGGAACCCGAACGAATCGCGGTCGCTGCCCCGGTTCTTCGCGGACCAGCCCTCGATCGACCTGGGCGTGGTGACGCTGACCTGGCATCAGGCGCTCACCATCGGCGTGGCGATCGCGGTGGCGCTCGTCCTGCGAATACTGTTGTACCGCACCAGAACCGGCGTGGAGATGCGGGCCACGGTCGATGACCGGGCCCTGGTCGGGCTGACCGGCGCCGACCCGCGGCGAGCCAACCGGATCGCCTGGATGCTCGGTATCGAACTGGCCGCGATCGGCGGCATCCTGATCGCGCCGATGGTCACCCTCGACGCGGCGCAACTGTCGCTGCTCATCGTGAGTGCCTACACCGCGGCCATTTTCGGCCGGTTGCGCAATCTGCCGATGGTGTTCGTCGGTGCGGTGGTGGTCGGTCTGCTGGAGAGCTACCTGACCGGGTACCTGCCGCAGAACGAGTACCTGCCGGGGCTGCGGCTCGCGGCGCCCGCGCTGCTGCTGTTCGTGGCGCTGCTGCTGTTCCCGCACGGCCGGTTGCGCGGGCGCGATCGCCGGGTGGGCGCGGTGCCGTTGCCCACCCTCGGTGGCTCGGCCGTGCTCGCGGCGGTGATCGTCACGCTCGGATTGATGCTGGCCACCATGCTGAGCGAACCGGATCTGATCACCTATGGCGCCATGTTCGCCTGGGGTGTGATCGCACTGTCGTATGTGCCGCTGCTCGGGTTCGCGGGCCAGATCTCGCTGTGCCAGCTCGGATTGGCCGGCATCGGCGCGGTGGCCTACGGGCATCTCGGACCGGACGGTCAGTGGTGGGCGCTGCCTGCCGCCATGGGGATCGCGGGACTGGTCGGTGCGGTGATCGCGATTCCGGCACTGCGGCTTTCGGGTGTCTATATGGCCCTTGCCACCGCGGCGTTCGCGGTCGTGCTCGACCGCTGGATCTTCACGCTGCCCGCCTTCGACGTCTTCGGGGTGCGGATCGCGCTGTTCGATCAGGGCTCGGTGTCGATCGTCGGACCGGATCTGTTCGGGCTGAAGGTGGAGACCACCGCCGGGATCACCGTGTTCGCGGCGGTCTGCCTCGCGGTGGCGGGCCTCTGTGTCTCGCTGTTGCGGCGCAGCCGATACGGCAGGCGGTTGATCGCGCTACGCGACAGCGAGGCTGCCTACGCCACCCTCGGCGGCGGCCTGCTGGTGGCGCGGGTGACGGTGTTCGCCCTCTCTGCGGCCATCGCCGGGCTGGGCGGTGCGCTCTACGGCATGCAGATGCAAGCGGTAGCGCCGGATCAGTTCAATCTGGTGGCCGGGCTGCCGATCTTCCTGATCGTCACCATCGCCGGGCTCGGGGTGATCGGGGCGGGCATGTTCACCGGCCTGGTGTTCGCCGGTCCGCTGAACGTGATCCCGGTGCTGTGGCCCGGTCTGCTGAACCTGTCGCAGGTGCTGCCCTCGTTGGGCGGCATTCTCTTCGGAGGTGGCGTGCTGAAGGACGGCGCGATCGCCCCGATGCGCCGGGAGTGGTTGCCCATGCTGCGCGACCGGGTGGTGACTCCGTTGCTGGTGCTCGCCGTGCTCGCGCTGTGGGGTTTGCGGCTGCTCGAGGCGATCGACGGCTGGGGCTTCACCGCCGGTGTCGTCGTCGCCGTCGTGGCGGCGCGGATCTGGAGTTCGGCTCGCACGCGGCCCGCCGCCGATCCATCGGTGGTGCCGGTCGAGTGGTGGGGCATCAGGCGGCCGTGGACCGCGCAAGACGAGGAGGTGCTCGACCGTGCCGTCATTACTGCGAGTTGACGAGGTGTCGGTCGTCTTCGGCGGACACCGCGCCCTCGACGCGGCCACTCTGCGCGCCGAGGCCGGGACGATCACCGGTTTGATCGGGCCCAACGGCGCGGGCAAGAGCACGCTGTTCGACGTGATCTGTGGCCTGCGCACCCCGGTGCACGGGCGGGTGGCGCTGGGCGGTCGCGATGTCACCCGGCTCGGGCCGGCCCGCCGGGCCAGGCACGGGCTGTCGCGCACGTTCCAGCGCCTGGAACTGTTCGGTCGGCTCAGTGTGCGTGACAACCTGCTCGTCGCCGCCGAACTCGGCCCGGACCGTCGCAAGGCCGGCCGGGTAGTCGACGACATCATCGACCGGTTCGGCCTCGCGTCGGTGGCCGATGCCTGCGCCGACGAATTACCCACGGGGACAGGACGTCTGGTCGAAGTTGGCCGGGCGATCGCGGGGCGGCCGAGCGTACTCCTGCTCGACGAACCCGCGGCGGGCCAGGACCACACCGAGACCGAGCGCTTCGGGGCCCTGCTGCGCGCGCTCGCCGAGGAGGGCACCGCGGTGCTGCTGGTGGAACACGACATGGGCCTGGTGATGAACGTCTGCGACGAGGTGTACGTGCTCGATCTCGGCCGGGTGATCGCGTCCGGCCCACCCGCGACCATCCGCTCGGACGAGGCTGTCCTTGCTGCTTATCTGGGGGACCTGTGACCACCGTGCGCCAGGCCCCCACGGCCTCCATCGAAACCTCCACTCCCGCAACGCTGTTGGCGTTGCGTGGCGTCCGGGCTGCCTATGGTGCCATCACCGTGCTGCACGGCGTCGATCTCGCCGTCGCGGCGGGTCAGGTCGTCGCGCTGCTCGGACCGAACGGCGCGGGCAAGACCACGGCACTGAACGTGGTGGCGGGTACTCATCCGCCGACCGCGGGTGCGCTGGAGCTGGCCGGGCGCGATGTCACCGGCGTCGCGGCTCGCGATCTGGCGGCCGCCGGGGTCTGCCTGATCCCCGAAGGCCGGGGTGTGTTCCCCAATCTCACTGTGCGCGAGAACCTCTGGATGATGACCTGCACCGGTCGAACCCGCGCCGAGATCGAGGAACTCGCGTTCGACCGGTTCCCGATCCTGCACACCAGGGCCGGCCAGGTCGCGGGCACCATGTCCGGTGGGGAGCAGCAGATGCTCGCGCTGGCCAGGGGACTGGCCACCGACCCGGCCGTGCTGCTGCTCGACGAACTGTCCATGGGCCTGGCCCCGCTCGTGGTGGAGAGCCTCTACGCGCAGGTCGCCGAGATCGCCCGCCACGGTGTCGCGGTGCTCGTTGTCGAGCAGTTCGCCGCGGCCGTGCTCGACATCGCCGATCACGCCGCCGTGCTGGTGCGCGGGCGGGTGCTGCGGCAAGGACCCCCCGACAGCGAACTCCGCAACGAATTGGCTGCCCTCTATCTAGGAAGTGACCCATCATGACCGAATCCCGTGCGGACCGTTTCGCCCGCGACCTGCGAGAACTGAAGATCCCCGACCCCTCGGCCGGTCGCGCCGGGCTGTGGCTGCGCACCGGTGTGGTGCTCATGGTGGCCGGGCCGGTACTCGCCGCGCTGGCCTACCTGATGTCGCACAGCAGCACCGACCCGCTGGCCCAGCGCGACGCCATCGTCCTCGCACTGGGTGGGGTGGCCGCCGCGGTCGTCGGTTCTGCGGTGTTCCTGCGCTATTCGCTGACCAACTTCCTGCGGTTCTGGCTGGCCCGGCAGTCCTACGAGCTGGACGGTCTCGCCGGACGGGCAGTGCGGGAACCGGTCCCGTCCGGATCAGTCGACTGAGGAGACCGAAACAATGTCCGAAGGCATGCATTTCGACCTGTCCGAGGATCAGGAGCTCATCCGCTCCACCGTCGCGCAGCTGTGCCGCAAGTTCGACGACCAGTACTGGCTCGAACACGACCGCGACCACCAGTTCCCGACCGAGTTCTACCAGGCGATCGCGAGCGGCGGCTGGCTCGGCATCACCATTCCCACCGAGTACGGCGGGCACGGCCTCGGCATCACCGAGGCCACCCTGCTGGCCGAGGAAGTGTCGCGCTCCGGCGGCGGGATGAACGCGGCGAGCTCGATCCACATGTCCATCTTCGGGATGCAGCCGGTGGTGGTGCACGGCTCCGAGGAACTCAAGCGGCGCACCCTGCCGCGGGTGGCCGCCGGTGACCTGCACGTGTGCTTCGGTGTGACCGAACCCGGTGCCGGACTTGATACTTCGCGCATCACCACTTCGGCCCGCCGCGACGGTGACCACTATGTGGTGAACGGCCGCAAGGTCTGGATCTCCAAGGCGCTCGAGTCGGAGAAGATCCTGCTGCTGACCCGGACCACGCCCTACGACGACGTCGAGAAGAAGACCGACGGGATGACCCTGTTCCTGACCGATCTCGATCGCGACCACGTCGACATCCGCCCGATCGCCAAGATGGGCCGCAACGCGGTGAGCTCGAACGAGCTGTTCATCGACGATCTGCGGGTGCCGGTCAAGGACCGGGTCGGTGAGGAAGGACACGGCTTCCGCTACCTGCTCGACGGACTCAATCCCGAGCGCATGCTGATCGCGGCCGAAGCGCTGGGCCTTGGCCGGGTCGCCCTCGACCGGGCGGTGCGCTACGCCAAGGAGCGGATCGTCTTCGACCGGCCGATCGGCAGCAACCAGGGCGTCCAGTTCCCCCTGGCCGACTCGCTCGCCCGGCTCGACGCGGCGGAGCTGGTGCTGCGCAAGGCCACCTGGCGTTACGACAACGGCAAATCCTGTGGGCGCGAGGCGAATACGGCCAAATACCTGTGCGCCGACGCGGGCTTCACCGCGGCCGACCGCGCCCTGCAGACCCACGGTGGGATGGGGTACGCGGAGGAATATCACGTCGCCCGGTACTTCCGGGAGTCGCGGGTGATGCGGATCGCGCCGGTGAGCCAGGAAATGATCTTGAGCTTTCTGGGCACCCACGCCCTTGGCCTACCGAGGAGCTACTGATGGCAGCACAGACTCTGTTCGACCTCACCGGGCGTTCCGCGCTGGTGACCGGGGCGGCCGGCGGCATCGGCGCCGCCGTGGCACAGGCGCTTGCCACGGCCGGTGCCGCGGTGCTGGTGACCGACCTGGACGGCGCGGCCGCGGCCGCCGTCGCGGAGAAGATCACCGGAAATGGTGGCACTGCAGCCAGTTTCGCCTTCGACGTGACCGATGCCGACGCGGCCGCCGAGGCCGCCGAGCGGGCGGCGGCACTGGCGGCCGGCTCGCTGCATATCCTGGTTAACAACGCCGGGGTGACCGCACCGGCGATGCTGCCCAAGACCACCGCAGATTCGGTGCGGCGCCTGTTCGACATCCACGCGCTCGGCGCCATCCAGTGTGTCCAGGCGGCGCTGGCGTATCTGCCGACCGACGGCACCGGGCGCATCATCAATGTCACCTCGGCCGCGGGCATCGTCGGCACGCTCGGTCAGGTGAACTACTCGGCGGCCAAGGCGGCGGTCATCGGCATCACCAAGTCGATGGCGAAGGAACTGGCGCGCAAGCAGATCCTGGTGAACGCGGTGGCGCCGCTGGCCGCGACCACGATGACCCAGGCCATCCGCACCGACGATCGCTTCGCACCGCAGATGCTGGACCGAATCCTGTTGCGCCGCTGGGCCGAACCGGACGAGGTGGCGGGCGCGTTCGTGTTCCTCGCCTCCGATGCGGCCTCCTTCATCACCGGGCAGGTGCTGCCGGTGGACGGCGGCACGGTGATCTGATGGCTCCTGTCGACCCGCCCGCGGCGGCGCCGCTGGCGGGGATCACCGTGATCGCGCTGGAGCAGGCTGTTTCGGCGCCGATGTGCACGCGCGCGCTGGCCGATTTCGGGGCGCGGGTGATCAAGGTCGAGCATCCGGCGGGCGGTGATTTCGCCCGGCACTACGACGATGTGGTGCTCGGCCAGGCCGCCCACTTCGTCTGGGTGAATCGCGGGAAGGAATCGATCGCCCTCGATCTGAAAACCACGGCGGGACTGGATGTTCTGCACCGATTGCTGAGCCGGGCCGATGTGCTGGTGAGCAATCTCGCACCCGGAGCCACCGCCCGGCTCGGTCTGTCCCCGGCGGCGCTGGCCGAGCGGTATCCGTCGCTCGTCGCGATGGAGATCGACGGCTTCGGCCGGGACGGGCCGCTGTCGCACAAACGCGCCTACGACCTCCTCGTCCAAGCCGAGGCCGGGGTGTGCGCGGTGACCGGCACCGCCGGACAGCCCGCCAAACCCGGTCCGCCGGTAGCGGATGTGACCACCGGGCTCTATGCCGCCCTTGCCATCATGATGGGTCTGTACCGCCGTGACGCCGGTGCCGAGGCGGGGATCGGTGCGGATATGGGTATCAGCCTGTTCGACACCATGGCCGAGATGATGGGCTACCACCTCACCTACGCCCGCCATGCCGGTGTGGACCAGATCCCGCTCGGCATGAGCTCACCCGCGGTCGCCCCCTACGGCGCCTACCCGACCGCCGATGGCCACACCGTCGTGCTCGGCACCACCAACGACCGCGAATGGCAGCGCCTGGCCACGACCGTCCTGCAGCGCCCGGACCTGGCCGCCGACAACAGGTTTCGCACCAACCCCGGCCGCACCGCCCATCGCGCCGAACTCGACGCGGCGATCACCACATGGTGTGCGGGCCACGATCTGGTGGAAATCCAGCAGATCGCCGACAGCGCGGGAATCGGCAACGCCCGCTACAACCGCCCCAGCGAAGTCCTGGCCCACCCACAACTCGAGCAGCGAGGCCGCTGGCGCGAAATCGACACCCCCGCAGGACCCATCACCTCACTCCTCCCACCCGCGGTGGTCACCGGCTACGACCCGCCCATGGGACCGGTCCCCGCCCTGGGTGCCGACACCGACCGAATTCTCGGTGAAATAGGCTGCACCGCAACAGAAATAGACCAGATGCGCGCCACCGCCGTGATCGGCGGGCAGGTCCGCACCGAGGTCGGGACATGACCGCGGACCCGGTCCTGCTGACCACCGACCGGGACGGTGTGCGAAACCTGACCTTGAATCGTCCGCATCGGCGCAATGCCATCGATGCGGAACTCTTCGCCGCGCTGGCCGAGGCGCTGCGCGTGGTCGCGACCGATCGCAGCGTGCGCGCACTGGTGCTCACCGGTGCGGGAAGTGCGTTCTGCTCCGGGGCGGATATCTCGGTGCCCGACAACGCGCACCCGATCTATCGCATGCGCCCGCTCAGCGACGTGGCGACCCTGCTGCACGAGCTGCCATTGCCTACGGTCGCCAAGGTCGCGGGTCCGGCGATCGGGGCGGGGTGGAATCTGGCGCTGGGGTGCGATCTGGTGGTCGCGACTCCGGAATCGAACTTCGCGCAAGTGTTTACGGCCCGTGGGCTCACTCTCGACCTGGGCGGTTCCTGGCTGCTGCCCCGGCTCGTCGGGATGCAGCAGGCAAAACGGCTGACGCTGCTGGCGGAGACGATCACCGCCGTCGAAGCACACGAGCTGGGCTTGGTCACGTGGGTGCGCGCCGCCGATGAGATCGACACGTTCACCGACGAACTCGCCACCCGACTCGCCGCGGGCCCACCGGTCGCCTTGGCACAGACCAAAGCGCTACTGCATGAGGGCGCCGACTCCACCTTGCGTCAGGCGCTCGCCGCCGAAACCCGTGCGCAGGGCTTGAATTTCGCCACCGCCGACGCGCCGGAAGCATTCGCCGCGTTCGCCGAACGGCGCGAACCACAGTTCACCGGGCGGTGGACGGTGCATCGTCCACCGATCCGTCCCACGAGTTCCGAGAACGGGAGATAGGCATGCCCGAGGTAGTCATCGCCGCCGCGGTCCGCACCGCGGTCGGCAAACGCAATGGTGGTCTGGCCGGTGTCCACCCGGCGGACCTGTCCGCCCTTGTCCTCACCGCACTGGCCGACCGCACCGGCATCGACCCGGCCCTCGTCGACGATGTGGTGTGGGGCTGTGTTTCCCAGGTCGGCGACCAATCCAGCAATATCGGCCGCTACGCGGTGCTGTCCGCGGGCTGGCCGGAGAGTGTGCCCGGCACGACCGTGAACCGCGCCTGCGGGTCCAGTCAGCAGGCCGTCGACTTCGCCGCCCAGGCCGTGCTGTCGGGCATGGCCGAGGTCGTGGTCGCGGGCGGGGTCGAGGTGATGAGCCGGGTGCCGCTCGGTGCCGCCAAAGCCGGTGGCGCACCGTATGGTCCGCGCGCACTGGCCCGCTACGACGGGTTCTCCTTCAACCAGGGACTCTCGGCCGAACTCATCGCCGACAAGTGGAGCCTGGACCGGACCCTCCTGGACGAGTTCGCGGTGCGCTCGCACGAACTGGCCGCCGCCGCGCAGGACGCGGGCGCGTTCACCGCGCAGATCGTGCCGGTGACCACCGCCGATGGCGTGGTCGACACCGACGAGGGTGTTCGGCGGGGGAGCAGCACGGAGAAGCTGGCGAAACTGAAACCGGCCTTCCGCGACGACGGAGTCATCCACGCGGGCAACTCCTCTCAGATCTCCGACGGCGCCGCCGCACTGCTGCTCACTACCCCGGAGAACGCCAGGGAACTGGGACTCACCCCGCTGGCCCGCTATCGCGCGGGCGCGGTCGCTGGATCGGACCCGGTCCTCATGCTCACCGGTCCGATCCCGGCCACCGAGAAGGTGTTGCGCAAAGCCGGACTCACACTGCCCGAGATCGGCGTGTACGAGGTGAACGAGGCCTTCGCGCCGGTGCCGCTGGCCTGGCTGGCCGAGACCGGCGCCGACCCGGCCCGGCTCAACCCGCTCGGCGGGGCGATCGCACTCGGACATCCGCTCGGCGGTTCGGGCGCGGTGTTGCTCACCCGCATGCTGCATCACATGCGCGACAACGGGATTCGCTACGGCCTGCAAACCATGTGCGAGGGCGGCGGCACAGCCAACGCCACCGTTGTCGAGCTGGTCTGAGGGGGATCACGTGCGTCGAGAACTGTTCACCCCCGATCACGAGGCCTTCCGGGAACTGGTCCGAGGTTTCGTCGAGAAACGCATCGCCCCGAACTACGCGGACTGGGAACGCGCGGGCCGGATGCCGCGCGAGATCTTCACCGAGATGGGCGAACTCGGGCTGCTCGGCATCGCGCTGCCCGAGGAGTACGGCGGCGCGGGCCTGCGCGACTACCGCTACAACGTGGTCCTGCAGGAGGAGGCCGCCCGCGCCCTGGTGACCATGGGCACGGTCCGCACCCAGCTCGACGTCATCCTGCCGTATTTCCTCGACTACGCCGATGCCGCGCAACGCGAGCGCTGGTTCGCTGGTCTGGCGGCCGGGTCACTGCTCACCGCCGTGGCCATGACCGAGCCGGGCACCGGTTCCGACCTGGCCGGAATGCGCACCAGTGCCGTGCGCGACGGCGACCATTACGTGCTCAACGGCGCGAAGACCTTCATCACCGGCGGCCTGCTCGCCGATCTGGTGATCGTCGTGGCGCGGACGGCGACCGACCCGGACAACCGCAGGGCCGGCCTCACCTTGCTGGTCGTCGAGGACGGGATGCCAGGCTTCGAACGCGGCCGGGAGCTGGAGAAGATGGGCTGCAAGGTGCAGGACACGATGGAATTGTCGTTCACCGACGTCCGGGTGCCGGTGGCCAACCGGCTGGGGGAGGAGGGCGCGGCGTTCGGCTATCTCGGGCACAACCTGCCCCAGGAACGGCTCACCGTCGCGGTCGGCTCGGTCGCCCAGGCCCGCGCGGCGATCGCGGCCACCGTCGAATACACCAGGGAGCGTAAGGCTTTCGGTACCCCGGTCGCCTCGTTCCAGAACACCAAGTTCGAGCTGGCCGCGCTGTCCACCGAAGTCGAGGCCGCCCAGACCATGATCGATCGGGCCGTCGCGGATCTGGTGGACGGTGTGCTCTCCGGCGCCGATGCGGCCCGGGTGAAACTGTTCTGCACCGAGGTGCAGGCCCGCACCGTCGACCGCTGCCTGCAACTGTTCGGCGGCTACGGCTACATGATGGAGTACCCGATCGCCCGGCTGTTCACCGATGCGCGGGTGGCCAGGATCTACGCCGGGACCAGCGAGGTGATGAAGATGATCGTCGCCAGGGACCTCGGCCTGTCCTGACAGCGCGCGAAAAGCGCCGGATCGCAACGATTCCGGCGCTTTTCGCATGCGTTCATTCCGCGGGCGCGTACCCGAGGATGCCCTTGATCTCGAGGTAGTCGTCGAAACCGAACGCACCCCATTCGCGGCCGTTGCCGCTCTTGCGGAAACCGCCGAACGGGCTGTGGAAGTCGAACCCGTCGTTGATCGAGACGTACCCGGCCCGGATGCGATGCGCTACGGCCCGCGCCTGGTCGAGGTCGGCGCCCGCGACATTGCCCGCCAGCCCGTACTCGGTGTCGTTGGCGATCTCGACCGCGTGGTCGATGCTGTCGTAGGCCAGGATCGTCAGCACCGGGCCGAAGATCTCCTCGCGCGCGATCGTCATGTCATTGGTGACATTCGCGAACACCGTCGGCTTGACGTAGTAGCCCTTCGCCAGCCCGTCCGGGCGTCCGGTGCCGCCGACGACCAGGGTCGCTCCCTCGTCGATACCGCGCTGGATGAGGCCCTGCACCTTCTCGAACTGCGCCTTCGATACCACCGGGCCGAGCGTGACCTCGGTGTTCGGATCGCCGACGGTGAGCTGCTCGGCGGCCGACTTCGCCGCCGCGATCGCCTCGTCCATTCGGGCGCGCGGCACGAGCATCCGGGTCAACGCGCTACAGGTCTGGCCGGAGTTCATCATCAGCGGGCCGATGCCCGCCGCGACATTCGCCGCGAACTGCGCGTCGTCGAGCACGATATTGGGGCTCTTGCCGCCGAGCTCCTGGGTGACCCGTTTGACGCTCGGCGCGGCATTGCGGGCCACCTCGATCCCGGCCCTGGTGGAGCCGGTGAACGAGATGACGTCGACATCGGGGTGCGCGGCCAGGGGAGCGCCCACGCTGGGGCCGTCGCCGTGGATCAGGTTGAACACACCCGCGGGCACCCCGGCGACGTCGAGGACCTCGGCGAAGATCTGCGCGCTGAACGGCGACTGCTCCGATGGCTTGAGCACGACCGTGCACCCGGAGGCCAACGCGGGGAACACCTTCACCGCGATCAGGCTCAGCGGCCAGTTCCACGGCGTGATCAGCCCCGCGACGCCGATCGGCTCACGGGCGATCAGCGTGGCCCCGCGCTGCTCGGTGAAGGCGTAGTCGCGCAACACCTCGATCGCGGTATCGAGATGTCCGGCAACCAGATTCAGCTGGAACCCGTTGGCCAGCGCCGCCGGGGCACCCATCTCGGCGGTCAGTGCCGCCGCGATGTCACCGCGGCGGCGCTCGAACTCGTCACCGATCGCGGCCAGCAGTTCGAGGCGTTCGCCGACCGAGCTCCGCGACCAGCTCGCGAACGCGCCACGCGCGGCGGCCACGGCGCGGTCGACATCGGCCGCGGTGCCCGCCGCGACGGTGCCGTAGACCTCCTCGGTAGCCGGGTCGACAACGTCGAAAGTCGTTGTACCGACAGGCTCTATCCACTTGCCGCCGATATAGAACGTGGAGATGGCAGGCATGATTATTGGGTTCCTTCCGCGTACCAGGTGCGGAACTCGTCGTAGGAGGGCATCTCCTCGGAGTTCGCCTTAGGGTCGACCGCCACGTGGATCACACCGGGTTTGCCGCTGGCGTAGGCCCGCTTGATCGCCGGTGCGATGTCCTCTTCACGGTCGACGTATTCGCCGTAGCAGCCGAAGCCCTCGGCGACTTTGTCCAGGCGGGTCTCGGTGCTCCAGTGCACCCCGGTCTCGAGCGAGCCCTGTCCGAAGGTGCGTTTGTACACGCCCACCTCGAGCCCCCACGCGTAGTCGACCGCGACCACCGAGACCAGCGGAAGATTCAGTC
This sequence comes from Nocardia sp. NPDC127606, assembly GCF_042671725.1. Classification (NCBI taxonomy): domain Bacteria; kingdom Bacillati; phylum Actinomycetota; class Actinomycetes; order Mycobacteriales; family Nocardiaceae; genus Nocardia; species Nocardia sp. NPDC127606. The sequence continues at coordinate 1,023,838 of NZ_JBHXWQ010000001.1, forward strand.
GCACAGCGGTTTCCAGTTCGGCGATCTGGAACTGGAACGAGGAGTCGCCGGAGATCAGCATCACCGGGCGGGTGCGGCCCTCGGCCACCGAGGCGCCGACCGCGTAGGGCAGACCGGTGCCGAGGTGACCGAAGTTCTGGTTCCAGATCACATCGTGCGGCTTGGCCTGGGAGTAGGTCCAGCCGAAGATGGTGGTGGCGCCGCCGTCGCGCACCATGATGCCGTCGGTGGGAAAGGCCTTGGTGGCCTCCACGATCAGCCGCGCCGGATGCACCGGGGTGCGCCCGGACGGTGCGGTCTCGGCGAGTTCGGCCAGTCGCGCGGCATCCTGCTCGATCCAGCCCGCCAGCTCGGGGGTGGCCGTGCGCGGGGTGTCGCGCAGCGCCTCCACCAATTGCGGCACGATCGCGCGCAGGTCGCCGACCAGTGGCACATCGATCGGCCGATTCACCCCGATCGCGGCCGGATCCTGTTCGATCAGAATCCATTTCCGGTTCGCCTCGCCCGCCACCCAGTGCCGTCCGCGCCCGTAGTGCACGGGTTCACCCAGCTCGGTGCCGATCGCCAGGCACAGATCCGACCCCACCACGGCGTCGACCGCCGCCGGCGAGAAACCGTACGGGAAGGTGCGGTCCTCGAGGCCCTCGATGTAGGAGGTGCCGCCGGAGGTCTGGATCACCGGAACCGCCAGCAGCTCGGCCAGTTCCCGCACCGACGCACCGGCGCGCGAGGTGTGCACACCGTGCCCGACCAGCAGGATCGGCTGCTTCGCCGCACGCAACAGCTCGACCGCCTCGGCGACCTTGTCCGCGCCCGCGGTCTGGCCCACCAGGCGGTAGCTCGCGGGCGGCAGCGGCGCGGGCACGTCGAGTTCCTCCTGGATGACGTGCGAGGGGTATTCGATGTAGACCGGGCCGGGGGTTCCGCTGAGTGCCTTGCGCAGGCCCTCGCGGATGATCTCGTCGGTCTGATCGGCGTATTCGATACTGGCGCTGTACTTCACCGAATTCTCGAACAGCGCAGCTTGTTTCACGAACTGGATCCGGCCGCGGCGGACCCGCTGCTCGGTGATCCTGGCCCGCTGACCGCCGAGGAAGATCACCGGCGAATGCTCCACCATCGCGCACATCATCGCGCCCGCGAGATTGGCGACACCGGGCCCGAGCGTGCCGATGCACACCGCGGCCTTACCGGTCATCCGGGAGACCGCCTCGGCCATGAAACCGGCCGATTCCTCGTGATGGGGTGCGATGACGTTCCAGCCGCGTTCTTCGGCGAGATGGAACATGTGCACGAAGTTCGGATCGGGGATACCGAAAATCGTGTTGATGCCTTCGGCTTCGAACAGCTGAAGGATCCGTTCATAGACCTTGACCGACATGCCGGTTAGCCTTTCGTGACTAGCGCGAAACTCTTCCTGAGGTGTTCGGTGTGACCGGCCGGAACCGGCGGCAGGATCCACGAATTCGCGGTGTCGCGGATCGCGTCGATCTGCTCGCCGACCTGCTCGATCGTCCACGAGGGCCGATGGACCCCCGGGGTTTCGGCGATATAGGCGCGGCCCACCCGTCCGGCGACGGCCACCAGCATCTCGCCGGTGATCGAGCAGGATTCGTGGGCCAGCCAGCCGACTGCTGGGGCGGTGAGATCGGGTCCCATCGGTGGATAGGCGGAGGTGTCGAGACCGTCGGCCAGCCGGGTCACCGCGGCGGGCACGATCACATTGCTGGTGATGCCCGATTCGGCGCCCTCGAGCGCGACGACATTCGACAGCCCGATCATCCCGGCCTTGGCGACCGCGTAATTGGCGACGCCCTTGTTGCCGTAGAGCCCGCCGATCGAGGACGTGAGCACCACGCGGCCGTACCCGGCGTCGGCCATCACCGGAAATGCCGGGCGCACCACGTGAAAGGCCCCGCGCAGATGCACGTCGAGCACCGATTCGAAATCGTCGTAGCTCAGCTCGCGCAGGGAGCCGTAGCGGACATTGCCCGCGTTGTGCACGAGGATGTCGAGCCGCCCGAAATTCGTCAGCGCGACGTCGACGATCGCTTGTCCGCCCGCTGGCGTGGCGACCGATTCACCGCACGCGACGGCTTCGCCACCTGCGGCCCGGATCTCGGCCACCACCTCGGCGGCGGGATCGCCCTCGACGGTGTCGCCGCGCACGCTGCTGCCCAGATCGTTGACCACGACCTTGGCGCCGCGCGCGGCCAGCAGCAGCGCGTAGGCGCGGCCGAGACCGCGTCCCGCGCCGGTGATCACCGCGACGCGACCGTCGAAGCGCAAGCTCATCTGCTCAGCTCCAGACCCGGCAGATCGCCGCCGTCGCGCCACGCCTGCAAGAGGTCACCGAAGGCGTAGAAGCCGGGCCAGTACGGTTCGCCGAGGTGCGAGCGGATCTGTTTCTCGCCCTCGTTGTTGTAGTAGCCGGGTGTGCACTCGCGCTGGAAAGTGCTGTTGTCGACGGCGGTTTCGCGCACCGTGCGCACCCAGTCGCGCGTGGCTTCGACCGTCGGCTCGACCGTGGTGGCATCGGTGTCGACGGCCTGTTTCAGGATGTAGGCGATGTGCTCGGCCTGCTGGTCGAACATGTCGGTGGTGCTGGCGGTGACCCCGCCCTGGAGGAACCCGGTGAAGAACAGATTCGGGAAGCCAGGGGTGGTGAGGCCGTGCAGGGTCTGGAAGCCCTCGCCCCAGTGCTCGTAGAGCGAGAGGCCCTCGCGGCCGGCGAACGGCGCGATGCCGAAGCGACGGTCCAAGTCGGTGGTGATCTCGAAGCCGCTGGCGAAGATGATGCAGTCGACCTCGTGTTCGACGCCGTCGGCGACGATACCGGTGGCCGTGATGCGTTCCACGCCTTTGGTTTTCGCGACATCGACCAGGGTCACGTTGTCGCGGTTGAAGGTGGGCAGGTACTGGTCGTTGAAACACGGCCGCTTGCACAGGAATCGGTAGTACGGCTTGAGCGCGGCGGCGGTGGCCGGATCGGTGACGATCTCGTCGACGCGGGCGCGCACGCGCTCCATCGCCTTGTAGTCCTCGATCTCGCGCAACTCCATGAACTTCTCCGGCGTGAGCGTCGCCCACCCGCCGGTGGCGCTCAGGTGCGCCTCGAGGTTGCGGCTGACCTCGGTCCAGCCGTCGCAGATCAGGTCGGCCTGGCCGGGGGTGAACGCCTCGAACGCGGCGGTGTGGAAGTTGCGTTTGCGTTCGCGGGTCCAGCCCGGCTGCACGGAGGCCGCCCATTCCGGGTCGGTCGGCACGTCACCGCGCTCGTAGACATAGGACGGTGTGCGCTGGAAGACGTAGAGGTGCTCGGCGGACTCGGCGAGGTGCGGCACGATCTGGATGCCGCTGGCACCGGTGCCGATCACCGCGACCTTCTTGCCCGCGAGCTTGTCCAGGCCGCCGCCCATGGTGCCGCCGGTGTACTCGTAATCCCAGCGCGCGCTGTGGAAAGTGTGCCCGGTGAACTCCGAAATTCCGGGGATACCAGGCAGTTTGGGCTTGTTGAATGGGCCCTGCGCCATGATCACGAAGCGGGCGCGCAGGTCGTCGCCACGGTTGGTGCCGATCCGCCAGCGATCGAGCTCATCGTCCCACTGCAGCGACTTCACCAGTGTGCTGAAGATCGACCGCTCGTAGAGGTTGTAGTGCTTGCCGATGCGCTGCGCGTGCTCGAAACACTCGTCACCGCGCGCGTACTTCTCGGTCGGCATGTAGCCGGTTTCCTCGAGCAGCGGCAGGTAGGCGTAGCTGTCGGTGTCGCACTGGATGCCGGGATACCGGTTCCAGTACCACGCGCCACCGAAATCGCCTGCCAGCTCGATGATCCGGAAATCGGTGATCCCGGCCTCCTCGAGCCGGGCCGCGGCGAGCAGACCCGCCCAGCCGCCGCCGAGGATCGCGATGCCGATCTCGGCGGTGATCGGTTCCCGTGGCACCACCGTGGTGTACGGGTCGCCCTCGTAGAATTCGGTGAAGTCGTCATCGGTCACCAGATATTGGCCCTGGCCCTCGGTGCGCACGCGCTTGTCGCGTTCGGTGAGATAGACGGCCCGGAGTGCCTCGACGTCGACGTCGGGGGTCTGCGTGGGTGCGCAGTCGCTCATACGGATTTCCTTGCTGGGGTGGATGATTCAGGCGAGATCACGGGGCGCGCCGGTGTCCATGTACCGGGAGAGGTTGTGGTGCAGGTTCACCACGCTGCGCTCGCGATAGGGGTTGGGCTTGGGACCGGAGAAGCCCCGCGATTTCATGCCCTGCTGGACGGCGGCCATATTGTCGAAGTCCTGTGGCAGCACGGTGCGCCAGCCGGGGTCACCGACCGGGGTGTACTCCCATTCGGTCTGCGGCTCTTGGCCTTCCGGGAACAACTCGAACACCGCGGCCTCGAAGATGCACTTGTCCGGATCGGTGCCGTAGGGGCGGAACCGGTAGCAAAGCATGTTGTTGACCGCGTGCCCGATCTGGAAGTTCGGGAAGATCTGCCAGGCCGTGCCGCTCTTGGCGACGATGTCGGGCTCGACCTTTGGCCAGTCGACGCCGCGCGCCTGGTCCTCGGCCCTGGCCGTTTCGAGCCAGTAGCGCAGCACCTGATCGGACGGGGTGCCCTCGGGCAGCTCGTCGACGAGCCGGTTGGCCACGTCCACCAGCGTGCGGGTGGTGTTGGTATTGGCGTTCTCCCAGGTGAAGTTCTGCAACTGGGCCGTGGAGACCCTGGCGTCGGCACCGCCGCCCACCCGCAGTTTCGCCTGGTTCTCTTCCATCCCCTTCGGCGCGTCGTAGCCGATATTGCTGTGCTTGCCCTGTGCGCGGGCCCAGCCGAGGAAGGAGCCGAAGTTCGAGAACTCCGGGTGGGTGTAGGGGACGTGGTAGGTCTCCATGAACGCCTCGAAGGCGACCTTCCAATTGCAGTCGAAGGTCAGCCATTTGCGCCACCGGTAGCGCATCTTCTCCAGCTCGAAATGCTCGAGCAGGCCCGCGGCGGGTTCGAGGTAGTCGCGCAGCGGCTCGCACTCGGGGTCCATATTGATCCAGACCCAGCCGCCCCACGTGTCGATCTGCACCGTGGCGAGTCCGTCGTTGCGTTCGGTGAGACCGCACGGCCAGTCGTCGCGTTCGGCGATGAAGGTGTTGCGGCCGTCGAGGTCGTAGCGCCAGCCGTGGAAGCTGCAGGTGAACTGGCGGGTCTGGCCGCGGCCGTCGTGCGCGCCAGGGGGAGTGTCCACCAGCCGGCGACCCCGGTGCGCGCACACATTGTGGTAGGCGCGCAAGGTGTCGGGTGCGGTGCGGACCACGATGATCGAGTCGGCGGCGATCTCGTAGGTCAGATAGTCGCCGACCCGGGGAATCTCCTCTACCCGGCAGACCTGCTGCCACACCTTGGCCCACAGGCGGTCGCCCTCGGCCCTGGCGTACTCCGGGGAAATGTAGGCCTCGACGCCGATCGTCTTCGGGGTCGACAGCGGATCCGCGGCGGGATCGCCGGTGGTCTCGGCGGTTTCGGTCATGAGGTCCTCCTGGAGAAACCGTGGGGTGGTCAGCGGGTGATGGCGGCGCGGAAGTCCTCGTTCTCGAGGAACAGCGAGGTGTGGTCCTCGCCGAGATGGGTCCAGCGCAGGTTCAGGCCGCCGTCCACGAGCAGCGTCTGGCCGGTGATGTAGGTGGACAGATCGGAGAGCAGGAACAGGATCGGGCCTGCCTGTTCGTCCGGTTGCCCGCGCCTGCCCATGGTGATGGCGCGGCGATCGCGGTCGGGGTCCTCGCCGACGTAGGCGCGAGAGGCCGGTGTCTCGGTGACGCCGGGCGCCACCGCGTTGACCCGGATCCCGTCCTGCGCGAGTTCCACCGCGAGTGTCCTGGTCGCGGCGACCAGGGCGGCCTTGGCGGTGCCGTAGGCGAGGTGGAACGGTGCGGAGTTCATGCCGCTGATCGAGGAGATCGACACGATGGAACCGGGTAGTTCGCGTGCGCGCAGCTCCCTGGCGACCGCCTGGCTCATGAAGAACATCGTGTCGAGGTTGCGCGCGAACAGGTCGTGCCAGTCGGATCGGGTGATCCGGACGGCGGGCATCCATTGCGACGGGTCGGCGCCACCGGCCACGTTCACCAGTCCGTGCAGGGTGCCGGGGACCGCGTCGACCCGGTCGAGCACGGTCGCGATCCCCTTGTCGGTGCCCGCGTCGGCGGCGACCGGGATCACCGGGAGCCCCTCGGCGACCAGGGGCGCGATGTGGGTGTCGAGGTTCTCGGTCGACCTGCTCACCGCGATGACGGTCGCGCCGGCGCGGGCCGCCATGGCGGTGACGGCGGTGCCGATGCCGCCGCCGCCAGCGCCGGATACGATGACGATGCGTCCGTCGAGGCCGAGGCCGTCGTGCGCCATAGCCGTTGTCACGCTTCCTGATTCAGGGTGAGGACGCTGCCCTCGGCGTCGGCCGAGAGGTAGAGGGTGCCGTCCGGTCCGGCGGTGATGCCCGCGAACGGGCCCATCGGTCCGGAGAACGGCGGGGTGCCCAGCAGCGGCTTGGCGACCACACCCTCTGGCACGCCGACCGGCAGCCCTGCGGCCAGCGTCTGGCGCGCTTTGGTCTCCAGATCGACAACGATGACGGCCTTCAGACCCACGTCGACGACGAACAATTGCGTGCCGCGCACCAGGATGCCGTGCGGTGTATCGAGGTCGTCGACCACGACGTCGACATGGCCGTCCTTGATCGAAACAACCTGCCCCGCACCAGATTCGGAGACCAGGACCGCGTCGTCCGGTCCGAAAGCCACACCAAGCGGACCAGCGAGCCCGGTCGCGATCGCCTCGGCCCGGCCGCCGTGCAACGACATGACCCGGCCGGCACCGAACTCGGCGACGACGATTACGTGATCGGCGGTGGTGGCGATGCCGTAGAGCTGGTCGTAGCCCTGCGCCACGATCTCGGTGCTCGGCTCAGGACCCAGCCGGTAGTAGGCGATCTCACCCGACGAGGTCGAGACGAGGAACTCGCCGGGGCCGACCGAGGTGGCGCCGCGCACGTAACCAGGGGTGTTGACGCTGAACAGCGAGGCGACCGGTTCGAGCTCGCCCGCCCGCAGGACGTAGAAGTACGTGCCGTCGGCGACGTAGAGGTTGCCGTCGTGGCCGAAGGTGAGATCGAGCGGCCACATCAGTCCGCCCGCCAGGATCGGTGCGGTGGCGCCGTGGCTGAGGATCTCGGTGATCGCGCCGGTGAAGCTCGACACGAACAGCCGGTTGCCGACGAACGTGCAATTGTCCAGTCCGGGAGCGAGATTCGCCAGCACTTGCCGGTCGCCGGTGCGCGGGTCGATGCGCAGCACCTCACCGGTGCCGACCTGGGTGGACACCAGGAAGCCCGCGGCGTCGAACTTGACCGAGTCGGGGACGCCGAGATCGCCGACGACACGTTCGGGCTCGCCGCCGTTCGGGTCGACGCGCCAGATGTCGTTGGTGCCCATGACGGGGTAGTAGAGGAGTCCGTCGGGGCCGAATTCCATCGCGTTGGGCATCGGGAGGTTGTCGACCAGTACGCGCGGCGCGCTGCCGTCGAGCGGCAGTTCCATGAGCCGCCCGCCGATCCGGCACTCGTTGACGAACAGTCTGCCCTCGTGGAACGTGATGCCGTTCGCGCCGGGCAGGTCGTCGCGCAGGACGCGGGTGGTGCCGTCGGGGTGCCGCACACTGACGCGGGCGTCCATGTACTCGGTGGCGATGAGATTGCCCTCGGTGTCGAAGACGAGATCGTCGGGGGCGACGATGTCACCGCCCTTGGCACTGATGGTCTCGAGCCGGCCGGTGGCGACGTCGAGTGCGCTGATCTGGCTGCCCGCCACCTGCGCCACATAGATGCGGTCGTCGGCGCCGGTGCGCAGTCCGTTGGCGCCGAAGAGTCGGCTCGGCGGTGTTAGTCGTTGCAGGCGCCAGCCTTCGGCGACGGTGAACGGTGTATCGCTGCTGTAGCGCGCCCCTCGGGTCACTACGGGGCCCTCCCATACGGTCGGATCAGATGTGTTGCGGGCCACAGTACGGCAATCCTCATAAGGATTGCAATATCGGATTCTGCCCTCGAATGTGCAGCTCAGGGGGGTATGTGCCAAGGTGACCCCGGCGGGTGACGTACTGGGGTGCGCTGACCTGGACCTACGCCGTCATTCGGGTCGAAATTGCAAGAACAGCGTATGCGAGAACATGAGAATCAGATTATCGAACGGCCGGAGTAAGGCGTGCGGATATCGGCGAATCGCCGGGTATGGGTGATGTGCCGGGCTCAGGGTCGAGTGTTCGACCGTGGCCGCGCGCCCTGCTTGGACGCGGTGATCATGTCGGAGTTGAACCGATCGAGCACCAGGCTCTGGGTGGCCGCGAGATGGCTGCGGTAGAGCCGCTCGGCCTCGGCGGCGCGACCCGCCTCGATCTCGCCCGCGATGCGCCGGTGGGTGCGCACGGCCGCGTCCGCCCCCTCGTGCGACGGGTACTCACCCTGCTGGGTGAGCTCGAGCGCCCATGCCTCTTCCTGTGTGGACCACAGTGTGACCAGGGCGCTGACCATGTTGCGCACCGTGAGATTAGGCGTGTGGGCCACGATCAGATCGTGGAATTCGCGGGCGGTGTGGGTGAATTCGACGCCGTTGCCGAGTAGCGCCGCCGACTTTTCGACATTCTCGAGCAGTGCGGGCACCACTGTGGTGGCGCGGTCGGCGCGGTCGGCGCAAGCGGCCGCGCACAAGGGTTCGAGCATCCGAAGTCCGGCGGCGAGGTCGCCGAGTGTCACGCGGGCGCCCTGTAGGGCGAGGCCCAAATGGTAGGCCGCCGAGGTCTCGTCCGGCCGGTGCACTTCCGCGCCGCCGACATTGCCGCGGCGGACGGTGACCAGGCCCTCGGTCTCGAGAATGCGCAGTGCCTCACGGATCGACGGGTAGCTGACACCGAAATCCTGGACCAGTTGGTCCTGGGTCGGTAGCCGGTAGTCGGTGTCCCCGGTGAGGATGCGGGCGCGGAGTTCGTCGGCGACCGTCTCGGCGATTCGGCGTTGCGGGACCCTGGTCTGGCGTGCGCCTGTCATGCGACCCGCCCAGTGCGTGCCGCTCCCCGAGTCGTCGCATCCGCCATGGCGGGCAGTCTAGTCGCGACGCCGGTGACCCCACAAATATTGCTATCCTTATGAGGATTGGATACCGTGCGTGGCATGGACTTCACCATGGGTGATGCCGCCGCAGGTCTCCGCGGTGAGCTCCGCGAGTTGATCGCCACACAGGTTCCCGACGGTTTCCTCGGCGCGTTCACTGATGAGCCCGCGGACCTCACGACGGCGCAGCGGTTCTGTGGCGTGCTCGCCGATCGTGGGTTGCTCTGCGCGGCATGGCCGCAACGCTACGGCGGGCGTGGCAGTTCGGTGTGGGAGCAGACCGTGGTCCGCGAGGAAATGTGGGCCCATCACGAACCGCGCGGGGCCCAGTACATGGGCGTCAACTGGGTGGGCCCGGCGATCATGCGGCACGGCAGCGCCGAACAGCAGCACGAGCATCTGCCGCCGATCGCAGGCGGTGAAGTGATCTGGTGCCAAGGGTTTTCCGAGCCGGACGCAGGTTCGGACCTGGCTTCGCTGCGCACCTCGGCGCGCCGCGTCGGAAACGGCTGGCGCATCAGCGGGCAGAAGATCTGGACCTCCTACGCCACGATGGCGCAGTGGTGCTTCCTGCTGGCCCGCACCTCCGATGGTGGCCGTAAGCAGCAGGGGCTCACGGTGTTTCTGCTGCCGATGTCGGCGCCGGGCATCGAGGTACACCCGATTCGTTCCATGCTCGGACCGCACCACCTCAACGAGGTGTTCTTCGACGACGTACCCGCCATGGCAGCCGATGTGCTCGGCCGGGTGGACGAAGGCTGGGCGGTGGTGCAGGAGGTGCTGGCCTTCGAACGGGTCGGCATCGCTCGCTACGCCCGCTGCGAACGGCTGTTGCAGCTGGCACCGACCGTGATCGGTGCGCGCTGGGACGACATTCCGGCAGCGCTGCGTGGCCGGTGGGCACGCATGCTCATCCGGGCCCGGCGGGCCCGGCTGCTGGCCTATCAGGTGCTGGCCACCCAGAGCGCGGGCGCCGTCGCGCCCGGTGACGCCGCCGCTTACCGCATCGCGGTCACCCGGCTGGATCAGGAGAGCGCGGCCCTGCTGTCCGAACTCGCCGCGCACCTGCCCGACGAACAGGGCGCGCGGCGACTGTTCCGCCGGGCGGTCGACGATCACTGGCGGTACGCCAACGCGGCGACCGTGGCCTCGGGGAGTATCGAGATGCAGCAGATCCTGCTGGCACGCGCGTTGCTGTTCGGCACTCGGCGAGCTGGGGTTCCGGCGTGAGTACGGCCGTTCCGCCGCCGAGGGGAGAGCAGGGTCGCCGCGTGGGTGTGGCGGCACCGCCGCTGGATGGAGAGGGGGGTTCTCGCATGGGTATGGCAGCGGTGCCGCAAGAGGGAGACCGGGGCTCGCGTGTGATGGCGGCTGTACCTCCGCCGCGGGGAGAGGGGCCGATGAACCTCGAATTGGCTGATGAGGCAATCGAATTCGGTACGCAGGTGCTGCGTGCGCTGGGTGCCGCGGGTGGGGACGAGCTCGTGCGTGCCGCGGAGATCGAACCAGCGAACCGGAGTGCACTGGTCGAGCCGGTGCTGTCGCGCCTCGGTGCGTGGGAGCTGGCGCCGCGCCGGGATCCGGTGGAACTGGAGGCGGCCGCGGCGTTGTGCCGCAGTGCGGGTTACTGGGCCACTCCATATCCGGTGGCGGAGCGGCTCGCCCGGCCGGATGGGGCCGACGCTCTGTTCGTTGTGGCGGGGCCGCAACCCGCTGCCGCGGTAGGTGGCCTCACGCTGCGGATCATGGCGATCGACCCTGATGGGCGGCGTGGTTCGGTCACCGCGTTGCCCGCGAGGGGGACGGCACGCGAGACGGCGTTCGTCACCCCGATTGCGGTGCGGCCGATGGACGCCGACGGTATCGATGACCTGGCTCTGGCTGTGGCACTGCCGTGTTGGACGTTGCTCGGCATGCTGGATCGCGCGCTCGCCTTGGCCGGTGATCACGTGCTCGTGCGCGAACAGTTCGGCAAGCGGCTGGCGGAGTTCCAGTCCGTGCAGTTCCAGCTGACCGACGCCGAAGTGGAGCGCAAGGGCGTGGAGATGCTCGCGCGCTACGCGCTGTGGAGCATTCAGACCGGGCAACCCGATGCCGTGGCCGACGCGCTCGCGCTGCGGCTGGCCGCGCTGGAAGCCGCCGAGATCGTCTTCCGTGTCGCGCATCAGGTGCACGGCGCGCTCGGTTTCTGTGACGAATCCCCGCTGTCGTGGCTGTCGCGGCACAGTCTGCCGCTGCGTCGATTGCCGTTGGGAATCACCGGCACCGAGGACCTGCTCACCCGTCGGATCGGCACCCGCGGGCTGGCCGGGCCGTTCTCCGACCCACAGGGAGCGTGAACCGATGACCGACACACTGCCCCCCGGACTCACCGTGACCGCCGACGGCCCGGTCCGCACGGTATTGATCGACCGCCCTGACGAACTCAACGCGGTGAACGCCGACCTCCATCGCGCGCTGGCCCAGGTATGGCGACTGCTGGCCGCCGACACCGAGGCCAGGGTGGTCATCCTGACCGGGGCGGGCCGGGCCTTCAGCGCCGGCGGCGACCTGGCCTGGATCACCTCCTTTCTCGACGATCCGGCGGCCAGGGACGAGAGCATCCGCGAAGGCGCGGAGATCATCGAAGAGATGCTGCGCTTCCCGCTGCCGGTCATCGCCGCGGTGAACGGTGCGGCGGTCGGTCTCGGCGCGAGCATCGCGGTGCTCTGCGATGTGGTGCTGATGTCGGAGACGGCATATCTGGCCGATCCGCATGTCGCGGTCGGGCTGGTGGCCGGTGACGGTGGCGCCGCCTTCTGGCCGTTGCTCACCCCGATTCTGCGTACCCGCGAATTCCTCTACACCGGTGACCGAATCGACGCTGCCACGGCGGTTTCGGTGGGCCTGGCGAGCCGGACGACGCCCCCGGACACCCTGCTGGACGAGGCACGTACACTCGCGCACCGCCTGGCAGCTCAGCCGGTCGAGGCGATCCGCGGCACCAAGCGGGTGGTGAACATGTACCTCACCCAGGCGCTGGCCGGTCCGCTGCAAGCGGGATTCGCCGCCGAGGTGGTGTCGATGCAGACCGACGAACACCGCGAGCGCCTGCGCGGGTTGCGACGGCACACCCGATGACGCGAGCCGTAATCCAGCCCCACGCCTGGCCCGAGGATCTCGACGAGTTCCGCGAGCACGTCCGCCGGTGGTGCCGCCAGCACATTCCGGCGGAGTGGCGGCAGACCCAGACCGGCGCCTCCGACGCGGAATTCGCGCGGTTCCAACAGGATTGGTTCCAGCGCTTACGCGCGGCGGGGTTCGCGGTGCCGCACTGGCCCGCCGAATTCGGCGGTGGCATGCCGGTGTCGCACCAGATCGTGCTGTACCAGGAACTGGCCGCGCACGACGCGCCGCGCCTGGTGCTCGCGTTCGTCGCCATCCATCACGCGGCCGCCACGCTGCTCGCGGCCGGCACCGACGAACAGCGGGCGCGACACCTGCCCGCCATTCTCGACGGGGAGATCTGGGTGCAGGGCTTCTCCGAACCCGACGCGGGCTCGGACCTGGCCGCGCTGCGCACCACGGCCCGCCGTGACGGCGACGACTGGGTGATCACCGGGCAGAAGGTGTGGGCCAGCGGCGCGCAGTACGCGCACTGGTGCCTGCTGCTCGCCCGCTCCGACCCGTCTGCTCCTGCCCGACAAGGGATTTCGTACTTCCTGGTCGACATGCGCAGCCCCGGTATCGAGGTGCGACCGATTCGGCAGGCCACCGGCGAATCCCACTTCTGCGAGATCTTCCTGGATCAGGTGCGGGTTCCGGCGAGCAATCTGGTCGGCGCCGAGAACGCCGGATGGCAGGTCGCCCAGCGCACGCTCGGCGCCGAGCGCGGGCTGACCATGCTCGAACTGGCCGAACGACTCGGCAATGCCGGCTTCCGGTGGCTGGTCGCCGATGCCGCGCGGATCGGCCCCGGTGGTCGGGCGCTGGACGATCCGGTGGTCGGCGATCGTCTCGCCGAGTTGGAGATCGAGCTCACCGGACTGCGCGCGATGTGCCGTGACCTGGTGCTGCGGCACGAAACGAACACGGTCGGCCCGGCCGACGCGTCCATCATCAAGCTGTACTACAGCGAACTGCTGCAACGCATGACCGATTTCGGCGCCGAGCTGGGCGGTGTCGGCGCGCACACGGTATTGCGCAAGCCGATGTCGGGCGGTTGGGAGTCCGGTGCGTGGGTGCTGGACTTCGTCGGCTCCTGGGAGTGGACCATTCCCGGTGGCACCAGCGAAATCCAGCGGACCATCATCGCCGAGCGCGGCCTCGGGCTGCCTCGGGAACCAGCAGCGGGGCAACGATGAACGAATTCGCCGAGTTCCACGACGAACTACGCACTCTCGCACGGGAAGTGCTGAAGAAGGCGGGACCCGATCCGGTGTCGTGGGCGACCGTCACTCGTGCCGGGTGGCCCGGCTTGGCGGCGCCGGTCGAATTCGACGGCGCGGGAGCCACTTTCGCCGAAGTGGCGGTGCTGCTCGATGAGGTGGGGCGCGCCGCGGCTGCTACCGCACTACCCACCGTGCTGGCATTGTCGGTGCCCGCGCTGGTCGATGTGGCAGCGGATGCGCTGCGCGACAGGGTAGTACGCGAGACGATCGCCGGGGTAGTGCTGCCGGTGCTGGTACTAGACGCGAGCAGTGACGCCGACCCGGCATTCGTCCTCGAATCCGCCGCCAAACCTCGATTGAGCGGCTCGGCGGAGTTCGTGCTCGACGCGTCGGCGGCCGACCTGCTGCTCGTTCCCGTGCGCGAGAATGCGGGGACCTGGCTGCTCGTCGCCGTGGCGCCCGGTACCCCCGGCCTGTCGATCACTCCGGTACCACTCGTCGATGCCACCCGGTCGGCGGCAACGGTGATCGCCGACCGAGCCGCGGTGCGGGCCGTGTGGCGTTTCCGAGGCACACCGGCGGATCTGCGGGCGCGAGCCGCCGTGGCCATCGCGTGCGACTCCCTCGGTTCGGCCGATGCCATGCTGGCGGCGACGGTCGAATATGTGCGCGTGCGTGAACAATTCGGCCGACCGGTGGGCTCGTTCCAAGCGGTGAAGCACGCCTGCGCGGACATGCTGGTCCAGGTGACCCTCGCGCGGCACCTGGTGGACGCCGCTGTCCGCGCGATCGTCGACGGCGCGGCGGACGCGGCAGTCGCCGCAGCGGTGGCCAAGGCGTACACAACCGGTGCCGCGGTGCGGGTGGCCGGGGCCGCGATGCAATTGCACGGCGGATACGGCTACACCTGGGACAGCGGCGTACACGTCCACCTCAAACGCGCGACCCTGAACCGCGCACTCTTCGGCACACCGGCGACCCACCGGAAGACACTGGCTGCCCGCTACGTGTAAGTTTCCACTGCCCACTGCCCACTGCCCACTGCCCACTGCCCGTAGTTGCGCTGCGCGTAGTTCTGCTGCGCGCGACGCGTAGTTTCTTCGGCACACTAGTAGACACAGCCCGCCAGCTACCAGTAGTCCCGCTGCGCGCGAAGCGTAGTTGCCGCTGGACGCGACGCGTTGGTCCCGCTGGACGCGTCGGGGCGGTGATGCCGAAGCGCGAGAGGCTCCGACCCCGACTCCGTTGTCGGCGTGGGAACCCCTCGCGCGCACAATCACCGGGCGGTACCGCGGCGACATCGTCGGCGCCGCGGGTGCGGCTCGGTGACTGTGCCGGGCTACTGCGCCAGCCGTGCGGCGGCGAGCTCCCGCAGGTCGGCCGACTTGATCTTGGCGCTGCCGGTGAGCGAGAAGTCGTCCTCGGCGAAGAGCAGCACATGCCGGGGCACCTTGTAGCTGGCGAGACGTTCACGCAGGAATCCGCGCAGCAGCTCACCGTCGAGGTGGGTGTCCGGTCGCGGCACCACGCAGGCGACGACCACCTCACCGAGGGTGTCGTGCGGAACGCCGACGGTGCGCCCGATCTTCACTCCGGGATAGCGGGCCAGTTGTTCGTCCACCTCGAGCGGCGAGACGTTGGCCCCACCGGTTTTGATGATGTCGGTAAGCCTGCCCGTCCAGTACAGCCGGTCCTCGTCGTCGAGGTAACCGCCGTCGCCGGTGTGGAAATAGCCTTCGGTGTCGAGGGTTTCGTCCAGCGGGGTGCCGAGGTACCCGAGCATGAGTGTGGGCCCTTTGATGCAGATCTCACCGCTGTCACCGCGGTCGAGGACAGCCCCGGTGAGCGGGTCGGCGATCTTCACCCGCACCCCCGGCAGCGGAATTCCGCTGCTGCCCGCATGCACCTCGTCGGGTGTGCAGGCGGGGTAGCAGGTGGAGATCGTGAACGTTTCGGTGTTGCCGTAGGCGTGGCCGCATTCGGTCCAGTCGGTCCGCACCGTGGGGTGCGTGCCGGCCGGCGTGCCGCGATCCACGAATGTCAGGCTGCTCAGATCGGCGTCCGGCCAGTTCGGCGCGGCGGCGAGCTGGGCCCACTGGTGCGGCCAGGCCACCGGGAAGGTGACCTGCTCCGATTCGAACAGCGCGACCGCCTCGGCGGCGTCGAACAGGCGCTGTAGCACCAGGGTTCCGCCCACCGCCAGCGTCGCGCCCAGCGCCTGCCCGAAATTGCCGGACCAGAAGAAGCCGTTGGCGGCCCAGCATCGCACGGTGTCGTGTGGGTCGAAGGCGAACATGCGCCCGAATCGCCACATCTGCACCGCGACACCACGATGGGCGCTGCGAATGCCCTTGGGTTTGCTGGTGGTGCCGGACGAGAAGAAGATCACCGCGGTGTCGCTGGGCTGGACCGAATTCGCGGTGGCCGCAATCAGTTCGGCCGGTTCGGACGTGCCCCGAGCCAGGAAGTCGGACCACGTCTCGATCGCGGTATCGGGTGCCGACTCACCGACTACGGCGAGGTGCCGCAGAAACGGGTACGCCGTTGACCTGGCCCCAGACGAATCACCCAGTGCCGGTTCGAGTTCGGTGAGCACCGAGACGAAATCGGTTCGCGCGACCTGCCGTTCGAACAGCAACACCGAGACATCGGAAACCCGCAACAAATGGTCGAGCTCGGCGGAGGTGGAGAAGGTACTCAGTGCGACGGCGACCCCACCTGCCAGGGAAGTACCGAAGACCGCGGCCAGCCACTCCGGCCGGTTCGTCATCAGGACCCCGACCCGCGTGTCCTTGCCGACACCGCAGGCACGCAGGGCACGCGCCACCTCGACCGCACGGTCCCACAGCTCGAGGTAGGTCCAGCTGGTCACACCGGTGCCATCGTGCGCGCGCAGCGCCTGCCGGTCGCCGAACCGCTCGGTCACCTCGCGCAGAAAACCGGGCAGGGTGAGCGTTCCCAGGCCGGGTTCGTCGGAGAGCGGCGGGCCGACCGCGATCGCCGCGGCGGCAGGCGAATTCAGCATGGCAGTTCGATCTCGGCGGTGCAGGTCACCAGCGTGGCGTTGTCCTGGTTGGTGAGTTTCAGTCGCACCTGGACCAGGGGTACACCCCACGCGGAATCGGGTTCCTTGCCGATGATCTCGGCGTCGAAATAGGTCACGTCGCCTTCGAACGCCGGACCACGGAAGTCGGCCTTGGTGTGCCGGACCAGACCGTCGTTGCCCGCCCAGTACGCGAGATAGTCGGTACACCAGGCACCCATCGTCGCGCCGTACCCATAGGCCCTCGCCATCCCGACCTCACCGGCCTTGTCGGCATCGATATGGCCGCGCGAGGGGCCGACGTAGAGGCCGTCGCGCTTGCGCGGGTCGATCCGCGCGCCTTCCTCGTCGAACCCGAATCCGTCGGTCCAGCCGGGATCCTGATTGATCCACGGGTCATCGAGCCCCTCGGGCGCCGTCCAGCCGAAGGTGCCCCAGATGTTGAACAGGAACGCCCGATACTCGGTGGTGAAACTGGCGATGCTGTGCGGGCCGATCACCCGGCGCGGGAGCACGTCGCCCACCTTCACCTCGTCGAAACGCGGTGAGATCCCGTCGCGGTTGGACAGGATCCACTCGTGGCGCAGGCGGTCGACATCGACGAGTTCGTCCTGGGTCCACCGCTTCACCGCACCGAGCTGGTTGTCGTACATGCCACGCTTGGTGGCCTCCGCGGCGAGATAGCGGATGGCGGTGGAGCGCTCCCTGGCGACGAGCACGCCGTGCTGATTGCGGTGGGTGGTGTCACCGCGCGAGAACATCGTGGGTCCGGCGAACTTCGTGTCGGCCACCGAGTAGTCGTGGAAACGCCGCTCCTGGAACAGGGTGTCGCCGGGGCGCACCGGCGCGCCGTAGAACCACCACTCCTCGCCACCGAAGATCAGATGGCTGCCCGGGATGCGCCCGACACACGCGGGCTGGGCTCCGTGTCCGTAATCCAGTGCTACCGCGATGGATTGGGGCGCGACGAGCCCGCCGTAGCGGGAACTGCCCGCGAATTCGTGATCCCAGTGCAGCGGGTTCGGGTAGTCCATCGCCATCACCCAGCGGCGGATGTCGGAGGTGCTGCACGGATCCCATAGTTGCCCGCCACCGACCGGCTTGCCGACGCGGTGGTCCACATCTGTGAGGTCGAGTTCGATTGCGGCGGTGCGCCTTTTCGTGGCCACAGGATTCTCCAGTTCAGCGGTTGACGTCGACGACGAGACGGCCACGCACGGTGCCGTCGAAGAATTGGTTCGCGGCCGAGATCGCCTCGCCCAGCGGCACTTCGGTGGCGATGGATTCGAGTGCGGCCGGATCGAGGTCGCGGGCCAGCCGCGCCCACGCCTGCGTGCGGCGCGGTGTGGGCGCCTGCACGCTGTCGATGCCGTAGAGGGTGACCCCGCGAAGAATGAACGGGGCGACCGTGCCGGGCAGATCCATGCCGTGGGCCAGACCGCACGCGGCGACGGCACCGTCGTAGCGGGTCTGCGCGAGCGCGTTCACCAGCGTGTGGCTGCCCGCGGCCTCGACCACACCCGCCCAGCGCTCTTTCTGCAATGCCTTTCCACGCTCGACGAGTTCGGCTCGGTCGATGATGGTGCTCGCGCCGAGATCCTTCAGATAGCCGGCCTCGGCGGGCTTGCCGGTGGCCGCGGCCACGGTGTAGCCGATCGCGGTGAGCAGGGCGATGGCAACACTGCCGACACCACCGGTCGCGCCGGTCACCAGGACCTCGCCGTCGTCGGGATCGACGCCGTGTCGTACCAGCGCTTCCACGCACAGACTCGCGGTGTATCCGGCGGTGCCGATCGCCATCGCCTGCCGTGCGGTGAACGCGTCCGGGAGTGGGATCAGCCAGTCGCCGCGCAGCCGGGCGCGTTGTGCGAGACCGCCCCAGTGGGTTTCGCCGACGCCCCAGCCGTTGAGCACCACCGCGTCGCCGGGGGACCAGCTGGGGTGGCTGCTCTCGGCGACCACGCCTGCCAGGTCGATGCCGGGCACCATGGGAAACGATCGGACCACCGGCGATTTTCCGGTGATGGCGAGCGCGTCTTTGTAGTTGAGGGTGGAGTACGCGACGTCGACGGTGACGTCACCGTCGGGGAGCTCGTTGTCGGACACACGGGTCAACGAGACCTTCGTTTCCGAACCGCTCTTATCGAGGAGTATTGCCGAGAACATCGGGAGGGCCCTTCCACTAGGTGGAGAATCACATTCTCCACTAGGTATAATCATGCTTTCATCAGGTGTGTTCGGTGTCAACCCGCCGTCGGCGGAGGTGGTGTCAGCGCGCGGTCCAGCCGCCGTCGACCACGATGGTTTGTCCGGTCACGTAGCGCGCGGCGTCGCCGGCGAGCCAGGTGATGGCGCCGACCAGGTCCTGCGCCGTGCCTTCGCTGGGCAGTGGGGTGTTGCGGCGCAGGTACTCGGCGCCGCGGGGGCTGTCGTAGAGGCTGTCGGTGATCTCGCTGCGGAAGAAGCCGGGCGCGACGGTGTTCACCCGGATCGAGTGCCGGGCCCACTGCACCGCGAGTTCGGTGGTGAGCCCGGACAATCCGGCCTTGCTCGCCGCGTACGAGGCCTGGGGGATACCAGGAATGCCCACCCGGCCGCTGATCGAGGAAACATTGACGACTGAACCGCCCCCGGCGTCGCGCATGTGCGCGAAAATCGCCTGGGCCAGCAGGAGCGGGGCCACCAGGTTGAGGCCGAGGGTGCGCTCGACGGCGTCGAGTGGTTCGTCTTCGGCGCGCTCGGTGGTGAATCTGTTGCCCGCCGCGTTCACCAGGATCGTCGGCGGGCCGAGTTGTTCGGCGACAGTCGGTACCACGGTGGCGATCTGCGCCGGATCGGCCAGATCGCAGACCGCCGCTAGTCCGTCGATGCGGGTAGCGAGGTCGGTCAGCCGGTCGGCGCGGCGGGCGAGGACCGCGACGCTGGCGCCGAGCTCGGCGAGTGCCTCGGCCACCGCGGCGCCGAGTCCCGACGACGCGCCGGTCACCACCGCGACCCGGCCGGTCAAATCGAACAACCGCAGGGCGCTCATCGCTGCGCCCGCTGCGCGAGTGCGGTGAGCCCGGTGCGCTCGATCTTGCCCATGGCGTTCATCGGCAGCGCATCCACTCTCGTCCAGATCTCGGGCACCTTGTAACCGGCGAGTTCGCGTCGGCACAGCGCCGCGAGTTCATCGAAATCGATAGTGGTAGAGCTTGTTTCGACAAGAGCGGCGACCTTCTGTCCGAGTCGTTCGTCCGGCACGGGGCATACCGCCACCTTGGTGACGTCGGGGTGGATCGCCAGCACCCGCTCCACTTCGAGTGGGTAGACGTTCGCGCCACCGCGGATGATCACCATCTTCTTCCGGTCAAGCACCGCGAGCTGTCCGGCCGGGTCGACCGTGCCGATGTCGCCGGTAGCCAAGGGGCCCAAGGGAAGTGGGTGTATCTCACCGTCGGACCAGTGGCCGAGCGGAGGTCGCCAGAGTCCGGCCCACAGGCCGTCGCTCGCTGCGGTCAGGCAGAGCTCGCCCAGTGCACCCGGTGGGAGGCGATGGCCCTCGTCGTCGTAGGCAGCCACGTCGAGGTGGGGGAGCACCCGGCCGCTGCTCCCCCGCGTCCAGTCGGTGCCGGGCGGGTCGATGGCGACCACCGTCGGTGCCTCGGTGAGGCCGTAGGTCGTTCGGGGTACGAGCCCGTGAGCGTCGGCGAAGGTGGTGCGAACCGCGTCCGGGGTATCGCTGCCGCCGCTCCAGATCTCTTGCAGGGAGAGGAGATTCGCGTCCGGACGGCGCGCCAGGTCGTAGAGCTGGGCCGGGGCGCCGTTCCACACCGTCACCCGGTGCTCGGCGATCCACTCGGCCACCCCGGCCACGTCGCGACGGTCCATGATCACCGCGCAACCACCCGCCTGGGCCGTGGTGAGCGTGGACAACACCATCATGTTCAGGATGGTGAGCGGGAAACTGTCGCCCCGGCGCAGGTCAGGGCCCCACCCGCGAGTGTCGACCGTGACGGCGCCGGGCAGCATCAGATTGCGCTGGCTGTGCACCACGGCCTTTGGTCGCCCGGAGGTGCCGCTGGTGAACGCGATGCCCGCGGCGGCGTCGATGTCGTGGGTGATCTCGGGCGCGGGTTCGGCGCGGGCGAGCTCGTCGGCCCAGCAATCCGGATCCACGGCTCGCGGTGAGGTGGCGCGCCACTGCGGACCGGCCAGAACCACGGTGGGATCGCAGAGATCGTGCAGGTACTGCTGTTCGGCCGGGGCGTTCGCCTCGCCGATACCCGCCCAGATCGCGCCGATCCGCTGCGCGCCGTGGAACGCGGCGACGATGCCGAGGTCATTGGGCAGGCAGGCCGCGACCCGGGCGCCGGGGCGGACCCCGAGCGACCACAGCGCACCGGCCGCCCGCGCCCCCTGCTCGTCGAGTTCGGCGTAGCTCCACGCGCCCGACGCGGCGATCAGCGCGGTGGCGTCGGGGCGGGTGCGCAGGGGGGTGTCGAGCACCGTCGCGATGGGGCGCGGAGCACGGATTTTGCCGATGTTGCTGTCCACGCCTTCTTTCATAGCACTATCCTTGCAAGGATTCACTAGTTAGCCCGAACGGGCGTGATGGGCGAAGGGGACACGATGGAACACACAGGTCCGCTGTCGGGGATGCGGGTCATCGACCTGACGGCGATGGTGATGGGCCCCTACTGCACGCAGATCATGGCCGACATGGGCGCCGACGTGATCAAGGTCGAACCACCGCGCGGTGACGACACCCGCTACATCTCGGTGGGTCCGGAGCCGGGCATGAGCGGGGTGTTCGTCAACGTCAACCGGGGTAAGCGCAGTGTCGTGCTGGACCTGCGCACCGAGCAGGACGCCGCCGCGCTGCGTGCGCTGATCGCCGGTGCCGATGTGTTCGTCCATTCCATGCGGGCCGCGGCGATCGAGCGTCTCGGCTTCGGCTACCAGGACGTGGCGAAGGTGAACCCGAATATTGTCTACACCAACTGCTACGGCTACGGCCGCGGCGGCCCGGACTCCGATCGTCCCGCCTACGACGACACCGTCCAGGCCGAGTGCGGACTGCCCTACGCGCAGGAAATGCTCACCGGCACACCGGGTTACGTGGGCAGCATCATCGCCGACAAGGTCGCCGGACTGACCGCCGTGTACGCCACCACGATGGCGCTGCTGCATCGCGAGCGCACCGGCGAGGGCCAGGAGGTCGAGGTCGCCATGTTCGAGACCATGGCGGCGTTCATGCTCGTCGAGCACGCCAACGGTGCCATGTTCGACCCACCGCTCGGCCCCGCGGTCTATCCACGGGCGGTCACGCCCGACCGCAGGCCCTACCGCACCGCCGACGGATACCTGGCGGCACTGGTCTACAACGACAAACATTGGACAGCGTTCGTCGACGCGGTGCGCCCACCATGGGCCGGCCCGGAGTTCGCCACGCTGGCCCAGCGCGCGGCGCGGATCGATACCATCTACGCCGGGCTCAGCGAGATCTTCGCCCAGCGGACCACCGCCGAATGGCTGACACTGCTACGCGCCCTTGATATTCCGGCCGCGCCGGTGCGCTCCCTCAACGAGCTTTTCGACAACGACCACCTCGCCGCGGTCGGCTTCTTCGAGACCGTTGACACTCCCCACGGACCGGTTCGCTTTCCCGGCCCGCCCGCCTGGTTCTCGCGGACACCGGGTCGAGTCGCTGGCCCGGCGCCCCGACTCGGCGCCGATACCGATGAGGTCCTCGGACGTTCGGCGGTCACCGGACCGGCGTTGTCGAGGAATGCCGGCGAGGTGCCCGCCCAGCAGGTCGTCCGTGGTGGGTGGGCCCGATGACGGCTGTGTTGTCCGCCGCCGACCTCGATCTGCGGGCGATCCTGCGTCCCGGTGACCGGATCGTCGCGGGGCAGGCGTGCGGCGAGCCGACCTCCCTGATCGAGCTGCTCATCGCGCAGGGTGGCGATATCCCAGATCTGTCGCTGTTCATCGCGACCAGCTTCTCGGGGTTGATCACTCCGGCGGCGGCAGCGGTGTTCGAGCCGGTGAGCATGGGCGCCATCGGTGCGCTGCGGTCACTGTCGGCGGTGCATCGGCTGGGCGTGGTGCCGTGTCATGTCAGCCGGATCGGTCCGATGATCGAGGCGGGCGAGCTCGCCTGCGACGTCGCCTTCGTCCAGGTAGCGCCTGCCGCCGCGGACGGGACGCACAGCCTCGGCTTGATCAGCGATCACGTGCGTGCCGCGGTGCGGGCGGCCCGGGTGGTCGTGGCCGAGGTGAACGACCGGGTGCCGCGCACGATGGGCGAGCGCATCCACGCCGACGACATCGATTACGCGGTTCGGGTGTCGCGTGACCCGGTGTCCGTGGCACCCGCGACCATCGGGCCCGCGGACGACGCGATCGCCCGGCACGTCGCCGAATTCATCGCCGACGGCGCGGTGCTGCAGGTCGGCATCGGCGCGGTCCCCGACGCCGTCCTGCGTCTGCTGCGCGACCGCACCGATCTCGGCGTGCACTCCGGGATGATCGGCGACAGCCTGGTCGACCTGGTGCAGGCGGGGGTGATCACCAACGCGCGCAAGGAGATCGACCGCGGGGTATCGATCACCGGCGCCCTGATCGGCACCGAGCAGCTCTACCGTTTCGCCGACGGCAACCCACAAATCCGGATGTGCAGCACCGCCTACACCCACGACCCCGCCGTCCTCGCCCGGCTCAGTGGGCTGGTCACCGTGAACTCGGCCGTGGAGGTGGACCTCACCGGCCAGGTCAACGCCGAACAGAGCGGCACCGCCTATTTCGGTGGCACCGGCGGACAGGTCGATTTCGTACGAGCCGGTGTGCGATCGCCGGGTGGGCGGTCGGTGATCGCCCTGCAGTCCACGGCGCGCGGCGGGACGGTCAGCCGGATCGCCGCCACCCTGTCCGGCCCGGTGACCACCGCACGCACCGAGGTGGACGTGATCGTCACCGAATTCGGTGCCGCCGAACTCGTCGGCCGCACGCTGGCCGAACGTGCGCGCGCGCTGATCGCGATCGCGCACCCCGATTTTCGCGACGACCTGGACCGTGCGGCGCGCGAGATCCAGCGGAGAGGATTCTGATGACCGACGATGCTGTGCTGTTCGAGGCCCGCCCGGACGGGATCGCGGTGATCACCTTGAACCGCCCCGAAACTCGCAACTGTCTTTCCCGTGATGTCCGGGCCGGGCTGTTCGACGCTTGGGCGCGATTCGAGGACGACCCCGCGCTGCGGGTCGCCGTGCTCACCGGCGCCGGGTCGGCCTTCTGCGCCGGCGGCGATCTGAAGGAAATGGTGGAGACCGCGATGACGGTGCCGCCACCGGACATGTTCCCTGTGCCGTATGACACTGTGGCACTGAGTAAACCGACGATCGCGGCGGTGAACGGTGTCGCCTTCGCCGGGGGCTGGATGATCGCCCAGGCGTGCGATCTGTGTGTCGCCTCGACGACCGCGTCCTTCGCGATCACCGAAGTGAAGGTGGGGCGCAGCTCGCCGTGGGCCGCGCCGCTGATCCACATGATCCCGCAGCGGATCATGATGGAGATCCTGTTGACCGGCAAGTCGATCGACGCGCGACGGGCCTATGAGATCGGCCTGGTGAACCGCCTGGCCGAGCCCGCCGACCTGCTGACCGCCGCGCTCGACCTGGCACGGGAGATCGCGGCCGGTGCCCCGCTGTCGGTGCGCGCCGCCAGGGAGACGGTCATGCTCGCCACCGAAATGGGCCGATCGGCTGCACTACAGGCGGCACGGCACGCCTCGACACACTGCTACCACAGCTCGGACGCCCAAGAAGGCCCGCGGGCGTTCGCAGACAAGCGCGCACCCCACTGGACCGGTACCTGAGCGCGAACCACCGCCCGAACTTCATCGAAAGGAAGTCCATCGCTCACCGATGACGATGGCGCGCAGGGCTATTACGCTCACCTGTCAGTCCGAGAGCCGGAGGAACTCGGTCAGTACCACTTCGGTGAAACAGCCGTGCAGCGAAACACTCACCATCGAATACAACGGCTCCACCGCTGGCGGGGCGGCTCCTCGCCACGGAGGCGAGGAGCCGCGAACTCACCGTCCGTGCGGAACCTCGTTGAACGGCACATCGCGATCGGCAGCCGACTCCCTCGGCATCCCGAGCACACGTTCGCTGATCACATTGCGCGCCATCTCGGTGCTCCCACCGGCCAGGCTCCACGCCGCGCGGAACAGATAGTCGAGTCCGACGGTTTCGGTGTCGGCGCCGTCTCCCTGGGTGTGTGTGGCCGCCATCGGCCCGGCGATGCGCACCGCCGTATCGGTTTGCAGCCAGGCGTTCTCGGCGGAGAAGAGCCGGGGGATGGCGCCCGCCGCGGGAGGTAGCGCGCCCGTCGTGATCGACTGGGTCACGTGCGAGATGAGCTGGTCGCGTACGACATTCATCGCCCGTGCCTCGCCGATGTCCTCGCGAACCCGCGAATTATCTTGTTGGCCAGTGGCTTTCGCCAGGCGAAGCAACTGGTCGGCCTCGCCGCCGAGGTGCGGCCGGGCGCCACTGGTGTAGGGCGAGGTGCCGCCGAGCGCGGCCCGTTCGTGGAAGAGCAGGCGTGAGGCAGCGGCCCAGCCCGCGTCGACCTCACCGACCACCGCGTCCGCCGGGAGCTCGACATCGTCGAAGAACTCCTGGCAGAACTCGGTCGACCCGGTGACCTGCTTGATCCGCCGCACCGTAACGCCCTCGGCGTGCACCGGGACCAGGAACAGGGTCAGGCCTTGATGTTTCGGCACCGACCAGTCGGTGCGGGCCAGGCACAGGGCGTAGTCGGCGGCGTAGGCGCCCGAGCTCCAGATCTTGGAACCGTTGAGGACCCAGCGATCACCGTCGCGGTCGGCGCGGGAGGTGAGACCAGCCAGATCCGACCCGCCGCGCGGCTCGGACAGGAACTGCACCAGGATCTCGTCGCCGCGCAACACCGCGGGCAGGTGGGTTCGCTTCTGTTCCTCGGTGCCGAGATCGAGCAGGCTGGCGGCGCAGATGGCCAGGGTGGGCACGTTCAGCAGCAGCGGCATCTCGTAGGGGAGGGACTCGTCGGTGAACGCGTCCTGATGGTCGGTGGTCAGCCCGAGCCCGCCGTACTCGGTGGGGAAACAGATGCCGGCGAAACCACCGTCGTGGAGCAAGCGCTGCAACTGGCGAGCGCGATCCCAGGCCGCCTCGGTGTCGGACGGCGGCGCCACCGCCGGTGCCGGGGGCATGTTGGCCCGCAACCAATTCCGTGCTCTGGTACGGAACTGGGCGACGGGCTCGATCTCGGTGGTCATAGCTGCGAAGCCTTCCTCGGTGGACGGTGCGGTCATGCCGCGGTGTCGAGCAGATCGGTGATGTGGCGGCGGTGCTCCTCCGGCGTGCCGTACAGCGCGCGGCCGAGGGTGATCCGGCGCAGGTACAGGTGCAGATCGTGTTCCCAGGTGACGCCGATGCCGCCGTGCAACTGCACGCAATCCTGGGCGATCACAGGGGCTTTGGCGCCGACATAGGATTTCGCGATGCTGATGTACTCGGCGGTTTCCGGCGCGCCGGCGTCCCACGCCGCCGCGCCGGCGAACGCGGTGGCGTGGCAGGCCTCCAGCCAGGTCTTGTTGTCGGCCATGCGGTGCTTGAGTGCCTGGTACGAGGCCAACGGGCGGCCGAAGGTGTAGCGCTCGAACAGCCAGGTCAGCGTGCTGTCGAGCGCCCGGTCGGCGGCACCGGCGGATTCCGCCGCGGTGAGCAGCGCGGCCGCTCCGGCCTGCGCGCGCAGGGCGGTGACGGCCTCGGTTCCGGTGTGTGTCACCGACTCCGCGCCGAGGACGACATCGTCGAAGGCGACCCGCGAGGTACGGCGGGTGAGATCGACGGTCCAGCTGGGGCTGACGGTGACACCCGGCGCGTCGGCGGGCACCAGCACCTGTAGCGGGCCGTCGTCGCCCGTGGCCGTGACCAGGAACAGGTCCGCCTGATCGGCCGCCTCCACCCGGTCCTTGACGCCGGTCAGCCGGAAGCCGTCACCGGTCGCCACCGCGCGGGTGCCGTAGGCGGTGCCGGTGAGCGGGCCGAAACCCATGCCGGGCTCGTAGACCGCCCAGGTGGCGACGGTGTCGCCGGTCACGATCGCGCCCACCGTCTCGGCGAAGCGGTCGCCGGCGGTGCCGAGCCCGGCGAGTACCGCGCTGGTGGTGACGAACGGTCCGGGTGCGGCGCCGCGGCCGAGTTCGGTTGCCACCAGGGCGAGTTCGGTCATCGGATGGCCCGAGACCGAGCCGCCGCCGTGACTCTCGGGCGCCAGCATGGCGGTCCAGCCCAGCTCGGCACCCCGCCGCCACCAGTCCCGATCGAAACCGGTACCGGCTTCGGCGAGCACGCGCACGGTGGCGATCGGGACGGTGCCTGCGAGGAAATCTCGGGTGGTCATCTGGAAAAACCGCTGGTCCGCGGTGGGATCGTGGGGCATGGGGTCGGTCCTCCGGTTGACGCGAAGCTGCCATTGTGGAAATCTCATACTCACATGTGAGAGGCTTATTCTCAATCACGGAAGTCAACCGGCACTGACAGCCTCTGGGTGGCGTCGACCGGAATCTCGAAGGGACCGTCGCGTGGTGAACAACTTCCAGGATCTGGACTTCTTCCTCGGACAGGAATTGGTGGCAGACCCCTACCCCTACTTCGATGCGCTGCGGGAACAATGCCCGGTAGCACGGGAACCCCATCACGAGGTGATGATGGTGACCGGCTACGACGAGGCGCTCGAGGTCTACAACGACGTCGAACGCTTCTCCTCGTGTATCGCTGTGACGGGCCCCTTCCCCGGGTTCCCGGTCCCGCTCGACGAGAGCAGCGATGTCGGTGCCCTGATCGAACAGCATCGCGACAGCCTGCCGATGAGCGATCAGCTGCCGACGATGGATCCGCCGATGCACGCCGAGCACCGCGCGCTGCTCATGCGGCTGATCACCCCGAAGCGGCTCAAGGAGAACGAGGAGGCGATGTGGTCGATGGCCGACCGCATGCTCGATCACTACCTGGCCAACGGCGGTGACTACATGCGGGAGTTCGCCGGTCCCTTCACGCTGTACGTGATCGCGGATCTGCTCGGTGTCCCCGCCGACGACCAGGAGGAGTTCCTGCACACGCTGCAGCGCGACCCCCACCGGGAAGGCGCCAACGTCGGCAGCACCGAGGGGGAGGGCATGTCCCACAACCCGATCGAGTTCCTGTACGCCAGGTTCTCGGCCTATATCGAGGATCGCCGGCGCAACCCGCGCAACGACGTCCTCACCAGCCTGGCGACCGCGACGTTCCCGGATGGTTCGCAGCCGGAGGTTCTCGATGTCGTGCGGGTGGCCGCCAATGTCTTCTCCGCCGGTCAGGAGACCACGGTCCGATTGCTCAGCTCGGCAATGAGATTGATCGCCGAACGCCCCGATATCCAGGCGCACCTGCGCGAGGACAAGAGCCGCATCCAGAATTTCATCGAGGAGGCGTTGCGGATGGAGAGCCCGGTGAAGGGCGACTTCCGGCTCGCGAAGTCGACCACGACGGTCGGTGGCACCGACGTGCCGGTGGGAACGGTGCTGATGGTCGTCAACGGCGCCGCCAACCGTGACCCGCGCCGCTTCGACGACCCGTCGACGTTCGATCCGGCGCGCCATAATGCCCGCCAGCACATCGCATTCGGACGTGGCGTGCACACCTGCCCCGGTGCGCCGCTGGCTCGCGCGGAGGCCAGGATCGCCATCGAGCGACTGCTGGATCGCACCACCGACCTGCGGATCGATGAGAGCGTGCACGGACCGGCCGACGCGCGCAAGTACCACTATCTGCCCACCTTCATCCTCCGGGGGCTCACGTCGCTGCATCTGGAAGTGGACCTGACCGAGGACGCCCGATGAAGGTGAGTGTCGACGCGGATCGCTGCCGCGGCCACGGTGCCTGCCTCGGGCTGTGCCCGGAAGTTTTCACCCTGACCGACAGCGGATACGCCGAAGCTGCCGCGGGCGCGGTGCCCGCCCACCTGGAGGACGCGGTGGCCGACGCCGTCTCCGCCTGCCCGGAGAGTGCGATCGTCATCGAGTGAGCGACAACAACCGGCCGGGTGAATCATGCTGCACCACAGCGTGATCCACCCCGGCCGGTCTGTTCGTGCGGGTGAGTGGTTGATGGGCCGGTCCGTTGGTGGCGCCGGTGAGCAGTGCCTCCAGTGCGGTCCGGGGTCGGGTGCGCAGGGTGGAGCTGGCCAGGTCGTCGAGGTCTTCGGCGCTGACGTACCGGTACGCCGCCATCGGTGGTGCTGGTGCACCACGGGTACCCGAGTGGGCGATCGGTCGAGCCGGTTGAGGGGCGATCTGTTCGTGGGCCGAGCGGTCCGGGAGGCTACGCGGTGGGAGCTCGGGATGCGATGGGGGCGAGGCCTGCTTGTAGCGCGGGGCCCAGCAAGCCGAGATCGGCGCCGAGCGTCGCGGCGAGATCATGGGCTACCGCGATGTCCTTGCGCAAGAATTCGCCGACGGTGGAACGGAACTCGTCGACCGATCCACGGGCCGAGACACTCGAGATAGCCCGCCCGCCGCTGCTGGCGTGGGGGAGTGCGGCGAGTAGGGCGGACTCGGGTAGGCCGAGTTGGGTGCCGACGCGCACGGCCTCGGCGACCAAGCCGATCTGTGCCGCGAACAAGATGTTGTTCACCAGCTTCACGCGCTGACCGGACCCGAGTGCTCCGACGTGCAGCATCGGGTCGGCATACGCGCCCACAACGGCCTCGGCGGTGGCGACATCGGATTCGGCGCCGCCGAGGAACACGGTCAGCGTGCCAGCGGCGATATCGTGCGGGCCGCCACTGACCGGGGCATCGACCACGCCGATACCTCGGTCGCGCGCCCTGGCGGCGACGGCATCGGCCGTCTCGGGGCTGCCGGTGGTGTGCAGGACGATCAGTGCTCCGCGTGGAAGTCCTCCGAGAAGTGTTCCGTCCAAGCATATTTCGCGAACCTGCTCGTCGGTGAACACACAGACGAGCACGACCTCCGCGGCCTGGGCCACCTTGATCGCCGAGTTCACGGGAGTAGCGCCCAGCGCCGCCAACTCCGCGTGTGCCCGGTCGCTGCGGGCCAGTACACGCACCGTGTGCCCGGCCGCGACCAATTGCGCGACCATCGGGCGGCCCATCCGCCCCGCGCCTACGAATCCCACACGCATGCCGGCTCCTACCGGCTCGGTATCGCGGCACGCTCGCGGTGCATCACGGCCAGCGCGGCATCGGCGGCACCCAGTTCGATTCCCGGTGCGGCGCCCGCGGCGTCGGCCAATTCGGCGATCAGGCCGACATCCTTGCGCAGCAGGTCACCGGCTCGGGTGGCCAGCGCGTCGAGGGTGCCGCCCGCGGCGACGACCCGGCCCAGCGCGAAACTGCTGGCGGTGCCGTGGGTGATGACTTCCCCGAGTCGTCCGGGGTCGACACCGAGTTCGGCCCCGAGACGCAAAGTCCCTTGTGCGGTAGCCAGATTCGCGGTGAACAGCAGGTTGTTCAGCAGCTTGGCGAACTGTCCGGCGCCCACCTCGCCGAGGTGCACGATCGGATCGGCGTAGGTCGCGAAAACCGGTCGCGCGGCCTCGACCGCTTCGACGGCACCGCCGACCATCACCAACAGTCTGCCCTCGGCAGCTGCGGGACCACCACCACTCACCGGGGCATCCATAACTGAAACACCAAGGGGCGCGGCTAGTTCGGCGATCTTCCGACAGGTATTCGGGTGCACCGTCGAGTGGATGGCAAGCGTTGTTCCGGGTGCCATTGCGGCGAGCACCCCCTTGTCGCCGGTGACGACCTCACGGACATCGGCATCGCCGACGACACACACGCACACCAGATCACTGACCGCGGCCAGCTCGGCCGGAGATTGTGCGGTACCTGCCGCGGTATCGGCGTAGGGCTCGAGCGTGGCAGCCCTACGCGCCCACAGCGTGGTCGTGAATCCGGCATCGATGATGCGGCGCGCCATCGGCCCGCCCTGACTGCCCAATCCGATGAATCCGACGCGCATTTCAGTGCGCCTCCTGTCCGGTGGCCGCCGGGCGATAGAACGCCGCGAGCAGGGCGATGGTCGAGGCGATCCCCAGGCCGAGGGCGACCACGCCGCCCCACCATCCGATGACCGCGATATCGAGGGCGTGGTCGAGCGAGATCCGGCCGGGTCCGAGGATGCCGAGCGCGACCGAGGCGACCGCGAGCACGAGGACGTACTCGTAGCCCTCCTTGAACACGAAGAATCCGTGCGTGCGGTGCGCGAGCAGCCCGGCGACGAGCATCACGCCCACCACCGCACCCGCACCGAGCGGCGTGCACAGTCCGAGGACCAGCAGTGCCCCGGCACCGATCTCGGTGATCACGCTCAGCCTCGCCTGCAGCAGACCGTTGCGCAGCCCGAGTCCGGTGAACCAGCCCGCGGTGCCCGCGATCCGACCACCACCGAGCCAATGATTGACTCCGTGCGCGATCATGGTGCCGCCGAGGACTACTCGCAGCAACAACAGGGCGACATCGGTCGCGTCCATGGCGTTCACTCCCTCGGCGGCACGGAGCCACCGTCGAATTGTGGTGTGGGACCGGTGAATTCACCGTGTTCCGCAGCGACTATGCACTCCTCGGCGAAGGCGAGCAAGCCCAGATGATAGGCGACGGCGGTATGGCCGACGCTCATGTTGTGTGCGGTATTGGGCTGGCTGTTGAGCACGACGCGCGGTGCGGCCGTGAACAGCGCCCCCACCTCCGCCAGCGCCGCGGCGTCGTTGGACCAGACCCGTTCGTGATCACCCGCGGTGAAACGCACCGGCACCCGAATTCCGGCCGCCAGCTCGGGAAAGACCTTCGAACCCCAGTCGACGACGGCCTGGGTTTCGGCAGGCGGGGCGGGCGAGGCGATCGACGCGCCACGGTGGGTGCCCGGCGGATAGAGCCGCGCCGGATTCCAGATGAGGTCACCGACGCCGGGTGGCCGTGGGCTGTCGGGGCCGACGGTGCGCAGGATGCCCGCGCCGTCGGGGTGGTAGCGGAAGCCGGTCCCGGCCAGTTCCACGCCGAGCAGGTCGGCGAACCGTGGATCGCCCGCCATCCGCATTCCGAGTTCGGATCCGGCCGAGTGGGCCGTGAGGAAAACGCCTGCGCCGCGCGAGCGGTCGCGCAGGAACGCGCTGATCGCCTCGAACATCACGTCCGCGCGAACATTCGGTGCGGCGAGCCGATCGGCGTACGGTGCCGAGCTGCCGTAACCGGGTCGGTCCGGCGCGAGCACCGTGTAGCCGAGCCGGTGCGCCAGGCGGACCAGCGACAGGTCCGGATAGCCGGGGCAGTCGAAGTACGCCGAGGTGGTCGAGCCGCCGTGCAGCGCGACGAGCACCGCGCGCGGCGACGGTGCCTCGGCCAGCAGCCCGGAGATCGGTATCCCACCGACCTCGGTGATCACGGCCGTCGGGGCATCGTCGCCGAGGTCACGGAGTTCGGAGTGGATGAGCGTCACGATGTCTCGCTTTCTGGCCATCAGGATTCGGTGCGCAGCAGCATCGCGCCGCCGGGGGTGAGCCCGCCGCTGGACACCACCGCGACCCTGGCGCCGGCCACCTGTCGCGGCCCGGCCTGTCCGCGCAACTGCGCCACCGCCTCGTGGATCAGGCCCATGCCGTGGGTGCGGCCGTGGGAGAGCTGGCCGCCGTGGGTGTTCACCGGGATCAGCCCGTCGCGGGCGATGTTCTTGCCGCCGTCGAGAAAGTCCTTGGCCTCGCCAATTCCGCAGAAGCCGAGCGCCTCGATCCAGGACAGGCAATTGAAGGTGAAACCATCGTAGAGTTCGGCCACGTCCACATCGCGGGGGCGCAGGTCGGTGCGGGTCCACAGGTGCGCGGCCGGGCCGAGGACCTGCGGTTCATGGGTGAGGGTGCTCTGGTCCCATTCGATGCGCTCTAGGATCTGGGTGCCGACCGCTTCGACGAACACCGGTGTGCTCGGCAGGTCGGCGACCGTATCGGTGGCGGAGACGATGATCGCGACCGCGCCGTCGCACGGCACGTCGCAGTCGTAGAGTCCGAACGGGGTGGTGACGGGACGCGCGTTGAGGTAGTCGTCCATGGTCATCGGGTCGCGATAGACCGCGCTGGGGTCGAGCGCGGCGTTGGCGCGCTGGTTCAGCGCGATCCAGCCGAGCGTCTCCTTGGTGGTGCCGTATTCGTGAAAGTGCCGCTGCGCCTTCTGCGCCAGTGTGTGCGCGGCTGAGGTGGCGCCGAACGGCGTGAGCCAGCTGGTGGTCCGGCCACCGGTGGCGCCGATCCGGCCCGCTTTCATCAGCTCGCTGAAGGTGGATTCCCAGACGGTGCGAAAGCACAGGACGTGGCGGGCCAGCCCGGCGGCCACCGCGGTCATGGCGGCGATCACGGCGCCGCCGGGGCCGAACGTTTCGATTCCGCCGTTGTGCCAGGTCGGCCGGATACCGAGGGCCGCCTCGAGTGCGGTGACGCCGCCCTCGGCGAAGCCGCCGAGATTACCGCCGCCGGGATAGGACGACAGGCCGTCGATATCGTCGAAGGTGAGTCCGGCGTCGGCCACCGCGCGCTCGCAGGCCGCCACGGTCAGCGACAGGGCGGGCACCATGAGCCTGCGGCCGATCTCCGACATCCCGATGCCGGTGAGTGCCACCTCGTCCTCGAACTTGTTGCCGCGCAACATCGGTCGTACGTGCCGTGCGAAGGAGTCGGGGGCGATCTCGTCGGTGGGCAGCTCGGCTACCGCCGGCTGGTCGGCGACCGGCCGGAACAGCGGCAGCCACACGTCGCCGTCCGGTTGGAACACCACTTCGAGTCGCATCCCGAGTTCGAGGGTGGCCGGGTCGGCCTCGATGATGTTGGTGGTCAACCGGACTCGCGGATCCTCGGTCAGCGCGACCGTGGCCACCACATACGGCGGAGCGAGGCCTGGGACGGCGAACCGATGATTCACGGTGAAGCTGATGAGCGTCGTGAAGCCGGACACCGCGCGGATGCTGAGCTCGTGGCCGCGACAGTAGCGGCACCGCGGCTGCGGGGGATGCAGGAGCGCGGAGCAGCCGAGGCACTCCTGGATCCGCAGCACGCCGTCGGCGCCCGCGGTCCAGAAGAACTCGGTGTCCAAGCCGAGCAGGGGTAGGGGCCGCCCGGACACGGGTGCGGCCGTGGCCTTCCCGTGCTCTCCGGTGCTGTCCGCCGCCACGGGCGCCTCCTTGTTTCTGCTCGAGCGAGCGGTGGGGTCAGATTTGCGCGCTGGCGCGATTGATCGTCACCGGCTCGGCGAGCCGCTGTTCGTCGACCACCTTCTGCAACTTCGCCAGCGTCTCGTCCAGGCCGGGCCCGAGCCGCTTGCCGGGCGTGAACGTGGCGGGCAGATGCCGCATGCCCTGGATCACCGCGATGGTGTCGTAGTGGACGGTCTCCGCCGCGACAGCCTGGTAGTCGGGCATCCGATCGAGGACCGCGACGAGCATCCGCTTGAACACCACGCGCGCCACATTGGAACCGATGCACCGGTGGATGCCGAGCCCGAAACTATAGTGCCGGTTGCCCTTCCGATCGAGCACGACCTTGTCGGGATCCTCGAACGCGGCCGGGTCGCGGTTGGCCATCGCCCACGACAGCCACAGCCGCTCGCCTTCCTTGAAGGACGCGCCCGCCACCTCACAGTCGGCCGCGACAGTGCGCGCATCGCCCGGTGCCGGCGTGTAGTAGCGCAGGAACTCCTCGGTGGCCGAGTCGAGCAGCACGTCGCGTTCGGTGCTGAGCATCTCGCGCTCGGCCGGATTCTCCGAAAGCCATTCCAGCGCATGGGCGGTGAGCGCGGTGGTCGTATCGAACCCGCCGCCGATGAGCAGGCTGAGCATGCCCAGGATTTCCATGTCCGGCAGGGGCTCACCGTTGAGCGTGGCACCGAGCACCGCGTGCACCAGCCCGGGCCGTGGGTTCTGCCGGATCTCGGCCATATTGGTGAGCAGGTCGATACCGAGTGCCCGGTGCATCTCCGCGACGCGCGGGTAGTCCGGGGAGTCCGGTGGCGTGTACACCGCCGCGTGCACCGGCTCGTTGTAGATGGTCCACTTCGCCAGCGGGATACCGAGCATGCCGAGGGTGAGCACGGCGGGCACGACATTGGCCAGATCGTCGACGAAATCGATTCGCCCGCTCTCGATGTGCTCGTCGATCGCCGCGCGCACCACCTCGTCCACGAACGGCACCCAGCGCTGCACGGCGGCGGGGGAGAGATACGGGTTGAGCACCGAACGCAATTCGCGATGCTCGGGTTCGTCCATCTCGAGGATCCCGCCGCGAATACCCCTGGCGCGCGGCGCCGGCGGAATCGAGATGCCGCGGTAGCCCTTCCGGACGCCCTGGGTGTCGTGATCGTTGGACACGTGCGGGCAGCGGGCGAGTTCGAAGACCTCGCGATTGCCCGCGGCGACCCAGTGACCGTCGTAGGTGTCGGTCCAGGCGACCGGGCACTCGCGCTGCATCGTCTCGGTGATCTCGGCGAACCCCTCGCGGTATTCCGGTGCGTAGCGGTCGAAGTGGAACGTGGGCTGTTTGCGCTCGGCGTCGTGGCCGATGTCGTCGACGGTCATGTCATACCTCTATTCCGCCAGGGTGATCGCGCGCTCGGGGCACGAGTGCACGGCCTCGCGCACCTGTTCCTGCTGATCCGACGGCACGGCCTCGCTCAGCGGCGAGGAATGGCCGTCGATGTCACTGAGTTCGAACGACTGCGGCGCGATCATGGCGCACAATGTGTGCCCCTGACAGCGCTGCTGATCGACGTGGACCTTCACAGTGATTCCTCTCAGATGTGGTATTCGTGCCACTTCAGGTAGCCGCCGCCGTCGACGCGCAACTGCGTTCCGGTGATGAAGCGCGCCTGGTCGGAGGCCAGGAACAGCACGGCCTCGCTGATGTCGCGGGCGTCGACGAAGGGGATCGGCATGGCCTGCTGGACACCGAACGCGGGCTCGGCGTCGGCGCGGGTCGGATGCTCGAGATCGGGGCGGAACGACCGGTACATCGGCTCGCTCTGCAGCATCGGGGTGTCGCAGTTGGTCGGGTGGATCACGTTGGCGCGGATCTGTTGTGGCGCGATGTGCAGGGCCAGATGGTGCACGTACTCGGACAGACCACGCTTGGCCACCACGTAGGCCACACCGCCGGGGTCGCGGCCGGGCTGATCCACCTTGGCGAGGTCCATCAGCGCCGCGACCGAACCGGTGGCGATGATGGACGCGCCCGCTGTCAGATGCGGCAGCGACACCTGGATGGTGTTGATGACACCGATCAGGTTGGTGTCGATCACATCCGACCACGCCTGCCACTGCGGGGTGCCCTTCATCCCGGCGATGCCCGCCTGGGCGATGACGATGTCGAGGTGACCGAATTCGGCCACACCACGGTCCAATACCGCCCGCAGTTGCCCCACGTCACGAACGTCGGCCTGCTCGGCGATGATGCGGCGCCCGGTCTTCTCGACCAGCCGAGCCGTCTCCTCGAGATCCTCGGGTCGCGACAGCGCGTAGCCGAGTGTCTCGACATCGCGGCAGATGTCGACAGCGATGATGTCGGCGCCCTCTTCGGCCAGCCGGACGGCGTGACTGCGGCCTTGGCCGCGTGCCGCTCCGGTGACGAAGGCGACCTTGCCCTCTACGCGTCCCACGGGTTGTCCTCTCGTTCAAAATGATGGGTGCTCATGTGTTGCGGCCGCCGTTGACACCGAAGATCTGTCCGGTGATGTAGGCGGCTTCGTCGGAGATCAGGAAGGCGCACATGGCGGCGATATCGGCCGGTGTGCCGATCCGGCGCACGGGCGTGCGCTGGATGTGGTCCTCGACCGTCCCGCCGAGCCGGCCCGCTTCTTCGTTCTTGCGCAGCATCGGGGTGTCGATGAAGCCCGGAGGCACCGCGTTCACGGTGATCCCCGACGGACCGAGTTCCAGCGCAAGGGCTTTGGTGAGGCCGTTGACCGCCGACTTGGCCGCCACGTAGTGCGCCATGAACGGCTGGCCCGAATGCGTGCTCGACGAGGAGATGTTGACGATGCGGCCCCAGCCCGCGTCGAGCATGTCGGGCAGCACGGCCTGAATCGTGTGAAAAACGCCGTGCAGGTTCACGTTGATGACCCGCTGCCATTCCTCGAACGACATCTTCTTGAAGCGCTGGAACCCGTCGAGCCCGGCCGAGTTCACCAGGATCGTGATCGGGCCGAGTTTCGTCCGGATCGCCTCGAGTGCCGCCGCGATCTGGATCGGGTCGGTGACGTCGGCGCGATAGGCGAAGTCGTCGTCGGTGGGCGGGGCGAGATCCAGGGTGGCGACATGGAATCCGCCGCTGCGCAGGCGCTCGGCGATCCCGAGCCCGATGCCGGACGCGCCTCCGGTGACTACCGCCGTCTTCACGCGCGACCCTCCGTTCCGGCGTTGTCTGCCGGTGTAATGCGGAACACAAGAATCTCCCTTCCGAATGTGAGAACCGTACTCTCGTGAAGTCGTGGTTCGCAAGAGTTGGCCGGGATTCGGCGCGTGTCAGGCGCGTTCGGAAATCGCGCCCGATCGGGCGGTATCGGCGGATCCTTGCCGTGATCCGCTCGACGGCAGTACCATTCTCACCGCAAGAGAATTGTATTTCCATGGGGAGTCGATCCCCAGCGAGGAGGCGGGATGTCAACGCAGGAAGTGGCGGGGACGGTGACACGTCGATTGCTCGTCGACGGGCAGCTCCGGGAGACCGGGCAGACGCTCGCTTCGCTCGATCCGGCGACCGGCGAGGTGTACGGCTACGCGCCGGAAGCCGGGGTCGCCGACGTGGACGACGCCGTGGCCGCCGCGCGCCGCGCCTTCGACGACACCACCTGGGCGACCAACCCCCGGTTCCGCCGACGCTGCCTCAACCAGCTCTATCGCGCACTGCGTGACAATGTCGAGGACCTGCGCGCGCTGACCATCGCCGAAGTGGGTGCCACGCGGGCGCTCACCCAGGGCAATCAGCTCGAGTCACCGTTCGAGATCGTCCGCTACTACGCCGACCTGCTCGACGGCTACGAGTGGTCCGAGGACCTCGGCAATGTCGAGATTCGGGGTCAGCAGCACCACCGGTGGGTCGAGAAGGAAGCGGCCGGTGTGGTCGCCGCGATCGCCGCCTACAACTATCCGCACCAGCTCGCGCTGGCCAAGCTGGCGCCCGCGCTGGCGGCAGGCTGCACCGTGGTGCTCAAGGGCGCGCCCGACACTCCGCTGTCCACGCTGGCGCTGGGCGAGATCATCGCCAACCACACCGAGATCCCGGCCGGCGTCGTCAATGTCCTGGCGTCCTCCGACATCGAGGTCGGCAAGCGGATGACCACCCATCCCGACGTAGACGTGGTCACCTTCACCGGGTCGACCCCGGTGGGCCGCGAGATCATGGCCGCCGCGAGCGCCACCCTCAAGAAGGTGTTCCTCGAACTCGGCGGCAAGTCGGCGATGATCCTGCTCGACGACGCCGACTTCACCACGGCGGCGATGTTCGCGGCGTTCAGCGTGGTCACCCACGCGGGCCAGGGCTGCGCGCTCACCACCCGGCTGCTGGTTCCCGCACACGCCCACGATCAGGTCGCCGAATTGGTCGCGGCGAACCTCGGCCATGTCCGCCACGGTGACCCGAACGACCCGAAAACCTATATGGGACCGCTCATCAGCGAAAAGCAGCGCGACAAGGTGGACGCCATGGTGCAGCGCGCCGTCGCGGCGGGCGCCACCTTGGTGACGGGTGGACGCAAGCTCGACCCTGGGTTCTTCTACGCCCCGACGCTGCTCGCCAATGTCGACCCCGACAGCGAGATCGCGCAGGAGGAGGTGTTCGGTCCGGTGCTGGCGCTGATCTCCTACACCGATGACGACGACGCGGTCCGCATCGCCAACAACTCGATCTACGGGCTGTCCGGTGCGGTGTTCAGCGCTGACGCGGACCGGGCCAAAGCCGTGGCGCGCCGGGTGCGCACCGGGACCTTCAGCATCAACGGCGGCAACTACTTTCACCCGGATGCCCCCTTCGGCGGGTACAAGCAATCGGGGATCGGCCGGGAGATGGGTAAGGACGGATTCGAGGAGTTCCTCGAGCGCAAGACTCTCGCGGAAGTCCTCGCGTGAGCGGGCCGCTGGCGGGCATCAAGGTGCTCGAGGTCGCCATGTACGGATTCGTGCCCTCGGCCGGTGCGGTGCTGTCGGACTGGGGTGCCGACGTGGTGAAGGTGGAGCACGCGAGTGGGGGAGACCCGCAGCGCGGGTTGCGCCGGGTCGGCAACTTCACCGTGGAGGGCGAACCGAATCCCAATGTGGAGCACGCGAATCGGGGTAAGCGCAGTATCGGCATCGACATGTCGGTAGCGGAGGGACGCGAGGTGGTCCAGTCGCTGGCCAAGGACGCGGACGTGTTCCTGACCAGCTTCCTGCCCTCGGCGCGGGCCAAGTTCGGCATCGACCTCGATGACATCCGTGCGGTGAATCCGAATATCGTGTATGCCCGCGGTAGCGCACTCGGCCCCCGCGGCACCGAATCCGGGCGTGGCGGTTACGACATGACCGCCTTCTGGTGCCGGGCGGGCATCGCCGCGAGCATCACCCCGCCCGGGGTGGAGGGACTGATCCCGCCACCCGGTCCGGCGTTCGGCGACACCATTTCCGGCACCAATCTGGCGGGCGGAATCGCCGCCGCGCTGCTGAAACGTGAACGCACGGGCGAAACTTCGGTCGTCGACGTGTCACTGCTCGGCAGCGGGCTGTGGGCCCTCGGCCACACCATCGCGCTCTCGGCGCATCAGCAGCAGCCGATGGTGGCGCCCCAGCCGGGCGTCCACGGTGCGTCGACCAACCCGCTGTCGGGTCTCTACGCCACCTCCGACGACCGGTACCTGTCGTTCGTGATGCTGCAGCCCGCCAAGTTCTGGGGTGATGTGTGTGCGCACATCGACCGCCCGGAACTGGCGCAGGACCCCAGGTTTCGCGACGCGGCCTCGATCGCCGAGCACACCGCCGCGGCGGTGGCCATCCTGCGCGAGGTGATCGGCGGACGCACCCTGGCCGAGTGGACGCGGCGATTCGCGACACTGGCCGGCCCGTGGGCGCCGGTGCAGGATTCGCTGCAGCTGCTCTCCGACGCGCAGATCAGGGCCAACGACTACGTGCTGCCCGCGGGCGAGCTCGAGCTGGTCGCCAGCCCGGTGCAGTTCGATGTCGAGCCGCCCGCGGTGCGGCCGGGACCGGAGTTCGCCGCACAGACCGAAGAGATCCTGCTCGAGCTAGGACTCGACTGGGATCGCATCATCACGCTCAAGACCGCGGGCGCGGTCACCTGAGCGTCCGGAAGGAGCGGACATGCCGCATGTCGCATCGATAGGGACATATCTGCCGTGCTGGGGTGAGCAGCACCGCCGGATCGTGGGGGGCGACGAGGACGCGGTCACCCTCGCGGTGGCGGCGGGTCGCTCCGCGCTCGCCGAGGGCGAGACGGTGGAGCGGGTGGTGGTGGTCAGCCGCGATCTGCCCCTGGTGGAAAGCAGCAACACCGCGGTCCTGCTCGCCGGGCTGGGCCTGGATCCCGAGCTCGAGGTGATCGAGCGCCTCGGCGGTGCCCCCGCCACGCTGGACGCGCTGAGTTCGGCCAGGCCACGCACCCTGGTGATCGGCGTGGACGTCGAGCCCGCCGGGGCCGCGGCCGCCTGGATCTCCGACCACGGTGGCGCGCAGATCCGCACCACCGCGCGGGTTGCGCGCAGCCTGCCGGTGCGCACGCGAAATGCCAACGGGGTCACCGACTACGGCGATCCCCGGCTGTTGCGTGAGCGCGGGGTGGTGGCCTCGCTGTCGGCCGCCTGGCTGGATACCCCGGTCGCGGTGGCGGGGGTGGAGCACAAGCAGGCTGTCGCGCTGTGTCAGGCGCCGCCGCGGCTGCCGACCTCCGGGGCCTCCTCGGCGTTGTTCGCGCTGGCCGCCATGGCCGAATCGGGCGCGGCCGGGCTGCTGGTGGGGGTGGAGCAGGCGGGCCTGTCGGGTGTCGCTGTCGTGCCCGGTCCGGTGTCGTTGCGGCGCAACGAAGCTCAGGCGCGTCCGCCGCTCGACGGTGTCGTCGAACCCGCGACCGATCGGCCGATCTCGCTGGCCGCCTACGAGCGGGCGTTCGAGGCCAAGGTGCGCTGGGAGGCAGGTCGCCACGACGGCAGCGACACCCTCGATTTTCCCCCGCGCTACCGGCTGGGCGAGGACGGAACACTGGCCACCGACTACACCCTGGTTCCCTTGCCGCGCACCGGAACCGTCTATTCCGAGACCACGGTGCGCATGCCGGTGGCGGGGCTCGAGAGTCCGTACTCGCTGGTCATCGTCGAACTCGACGATGTCGGAGTACGCGCGCTTGCCAAGGTGACCGGTGGTGACGCGGGCACCGCCGGCATCGGGGTGCGCGGCCGAATGGTGTTGCGCCGGATGGCGACCCGCTCGGGCGTCCCGGACTACGGATACGCGTTCGAACCCGAGCTCGCGCGGCAGGAAAGGGAATTGCCATGAGAAGAGTCGCAGTCGTCGGCGCCGGGATGACCCCCTTCGCCGAACACTTCGCGTTGGGGATCGGCGACCTGCTGCCGATGGCCTTCGCCGAATGCGCCGCCTCCATCGACAAGGGACTGCGGGTGGCCGAGATCGACGCCGCGTGGTTCGGTGCGCTCCGCACCACCGACGGATTCGGGTCCGGGATCCTCGCCGAATCGCTCGGGCTCGCCGAACTGCCGGTCACCCACATCGAGAATTCCTGCGCCACCGGCAACGACGCGGTGCGTAATGCCTTGTACGCCATCGCTTCCGGTGCGGTGGACGTGGCCTTGGTGATCGGCGCGGACAAACTGCGCGAGACCGCCCAGAAGGACATGCTGCGCGAATGGGAGTCGATGACCAGGCATCGCGCCTGGGACTACGAACTCGGCCTGTTCGCACCCGCCGGCTACGCCCTGCACGTGAACCGCTACCTGCACGAGTCGCATGCCACGCGTGAGCATCTGGCGATGGTGGCGGTGAAGAATCACCGCCACGGCGCGCGAAATCCCAAGGTGCGGCTACCTTTCGAGATCACCATGGAACAAGCGCTGCAATCCCCGATCGTGGCCGATCCGTTCCGAGTCTACGACTGCGCACCCCAGAGCGACGGGGCCGCCGCCCTGGTGCTCGCCGCCGAGGACGTGGTCGACCGCTACACCGACGCCCCCGTCTGGGTGCGCGGGGTCGGGCTGGGACTGGACTCGGTCATGCTGCAACACCGCCCCGACCTGACCACCTTCCCGGCGACACTGCGGGCAGCCCGGCGCGCCTTCGCGATGGCAGGTCTCGGCCCCGCCGATATCGACGTGGCCGAGGTGCACGACTACTTCACCGGCATCGAGCTGATGAGCTACGAGGACCTCGGATTCGCCGAACGATTCGAGGGCTACAAGCTCCTCGAGACCGGAGCGACCACGGTCGGCGGTGCGCTGCCGGTCAACCCCAGCGGTGGCCTCAAGACCAAGGGACATCCGCCGGGCGCCACCGGCATCGCCCAGTGCGTCGAGCTGTTCGAGCAGTTGCGTGGCACCGCGGTGAACCAGGTCGACGGCGCGCGAATCGGCTTGGCGCACAACCTGGGTGGGCCCACCGCCGTCTCCGCGATCACCATACTCGAGGGCGCCGGCCACTGAGTGAACGCGAGAGCCCGGTACCTGATGAGGTACCGGGCTCTGTGTTGTCTGTCAGAGGGTGCTCCACACCGTGACTCGGGTCCGTGCGGGGTCCGAGGCCTTCGACATCGTCATGCGGCCGTCCATCGACCGGGCGCGAAGCTCGGCGAGGATGGCCGTCGGGTCACCGTCGAGGTCGAACACGGCCAGGTAGCGCTCCTCGTCCGGTCCGCCGCGATCGAGCCGGTGCCGCTCGCAGGACAGCACCCCGGGAATGGTGAGCACCTCCGGGATGTGCACGTCGGTGTACCAGCGGTTGTATTCCTCGTCCATCCCGTCGTGCGGGGTGGCGAAAACCATGAGCCGAGCTGTCATCGTCGATCAGACTTCCTGTCGGGTGTAAGCGGCCGCGTAGTCGGCCCTGGATCGGGTGGAGATGTCCACATCGGTGGCGGTGGCCCGCAAAGCGCCGACCGTCGCCTGCGCCCGCGGGATCTGCTGGAACGGATCCCAGCCGAAGTGCCTGCAGGCGTTCTCCCACGTGATCTTGTGGATGTCGGCATCGGAGGCGCCGGCGGACTCGAGCTCCTCGAGCACGAACTCGGGGGCGTTGGGCCAGATCGAGTCCGAGTGCGGGTAGTCGCATTCCCACGCGATGTTGTCGATGCCGATGTCGTGGCGCAGTTTCAGCGAGGTCCGGTCGGTCACGTAGCAGGCGAGCACGTGCTCCCGGAAGACCTCGCTGGGCAGCTTGCCGCCGAAGTCGCGGCGCAGCCAGCGCTGGTTGGTGTAGTGGCGGTCCGAGCGGTCGAGGAAGAACGGAATCCAGCCCACACCGCCCTCGGACAAGGCGACCTTCAAGCCGGGGAAGCGCCGGAACGCCGGTCCCCACAACAGGTCCTGTGCCGCGATGAGCGAGATGCTCGGCGCCAGCACCATGAGGTTGTCGATCGGCGCGTCCGGCGCCAGCCGCAGTACGCCGAAGCCCTGCCCGATGTGCAGGTTCATCACCATCGCGTTGTCCTGCAGCGACTGGAACACCGGTGCCCAGTAGTCGATGTCGTGATAGCTGGGCAGTCCGTC
The DNA here is from genome assembly GCF_042671725.1 of Nocardia sp. NPDC127606. Classification (NCBI taxonomy): domain Bacteria; kingdom Bacillati; phylum Actinomycetota; class Actinomycetes; order Mycobacteriales; family Nocardiaceae; genus Nocardia; species Nocardia sp. NPDC127606. Next base: position 1,067,220 of record NZ_JBHXWQ010000001.1, read on the forward strand.
GATGTGCGGCAGTTCCGGCATGGTCACCGAGTGGCAGCCGCGCGCGGCGAGGCGCTCGATCTCGGCCACCGCCAGCTGCGGATCCCACATGGGCAGGATGCCGATCGGGATGAAACGGCCGGGGTACGCACCGGCCCAGTCCTCGATGTGCCAGTCGTTGTACGCCGCGATCATGGCGACGGTGATCTCGTCCTTACCGCCACGGCTCAGGTGCCCCGCGCTGAAGCCGGTGAAGGTGGGAAAGCACATGGACGCGAGCACGCCGTTGACGTCCATATCGCGGATGCGCTCGTGCACGTCGTAGACCGCCGGGCGCATCTCCGCGTAACCGGCCGGGTCGCGGCCCCATTCCTCGGCGGGCCAGGTGACCACGGCGTTGAGTCCGGCCACACCGGTCGGCCGGTCGCGGTAGATCCAGTGGTCGATGCCCTTCTCGTCGGCGACCACCTTGGGCGCGTAGTCGGCCCACTTGCGGGGGACGTGCTGGTCGAACATGTCGAGTGGCTCGACCACGTGGTCGTCGATGCTCACGAGTATCAGGTCGTCGGTCTTCACTGGACTCCTCGGTCTGTCATCTGCTGCGCGGCGGCCGCGCGATCTCTCCGCGCGACAATCCTGACGAGAATCATATTCTCACGTTGCGGTAATCATAGCGAAGGTTCTCGCCTCATTCCATGGTGCATTCGGACTCGGATTCGATCTAAATGCTGTTCAGTGTGGGTTAGATGACCTATTCTCGGTAAGAATTAGATTCTCAGAAGGAGGCAGCATGGACGCTCAACTGTGTCTGAACGGGACGGACTCGATCGCCGTCTCGCCGCCGATGTCGGTCTTCTGGGAGCTCGCCGCGGGGCCTGATCACCTGGCTCGCGGCCCCGTGCTCGGGACCGACGAGTGTCGTGCGGTGATCGACGACCTCGCCCGGTTCGGGGTGTGCGGTGTGGAGATCGGCGGCGGCGAACCCACCGCGCGCGCCGACTTCTGGGACCTCGCCGACCACGTGCGTGGGCAGGGGATCGCTCTCGCCTTCGACACCGACGGCACTCGGCTGACCCCGGCGATGGCTCGCAGGCTCGCCGGCGACCACCGGCTGACGGCCAGGGTCCGGCTGGCCGCGCCCACCGAGACCGACGACGACGCCGTGCGTGGCCGCGGCGCGTTCCGCGCGAGTCTGCGAGCCATGGAATTGCTCGCCTCCACCGGTGACTACGAATTCGAGGTCTCGGTACCGCTCACCAGGCACAGTGCCGACCGCCTCGATGCGCTGCTGGCGGTGGCGGGCCTGTTCGGCGCCCGCCTGCGCCTCACCGGTGATCGACTGCCCGAAGTCGCGCCCGACGCGAGTCAGCGTCGCGCACTGGCGGATTGGCTGAAACGCCACCGGGACGAGGTGACCCTCGGTATCCACCCGACCGGCGACCTCGCCGAGTACTGCGGCGGGGGAGCCGACATCTGCCTGATCGATGCGTCCGGCGCGGTGTTCGCCTGCCCGATGGCTCGCCGGGCGCCGGTCGGCACCGTGCGCGACGAGGGTGGATTCATCGGGATCTGGCGGCATTCTCGATCGCTCGACCGCACGCGGGTGACCGGCTGCCCGGCGGCACCAGCGGTCGCACGCCCCGCCTGAGCGCGGCGCTACGCGGTGAAGACGACATCTCCGTCGATCACCGTGGCGCCGACGAGGTCGCGATGTGGTTCGGTGATGTCCTGTGGTGGCAGCCGCAGCAGCGTGAGGTTGGCCGGCGCGCCTACGGTGATCCGGCGCGGGCGCGCGGGGTGCTCCGGTTCGCCGAGAAAGAGGCCGACCGCCGCGGTGAGCGAAATTCGTTCCGGGTCAGTATGTTCCGTGGCGGCACGGATCACCGCCCACGGGTCGGCGTCGCCGAAGGGTGCGTCGGTTCCGCCCGCGACACCGACCCCGGCGGCGATCAGGGAGCCGAGTCGCCACAGGTCGGCGCGGTCGGCGGGATCGACCTCGGCGGCGTACTGCGCGGCCCGCTCCACGGGGAAATGGGGCTGGGTGACGACGGTGATCGCCGTGCGGCGCAGCCACGGCAGGGTGTCGGCGGGGATCATGGCGCCGTGCTCGATGCGGTCGCCGAGCAGGACCCCGGCCTCGTCGATGGCGGCGATGGTGAGTACCAGTTGCACCGGCGTGACACAGTGCACGGCCACCGGCCGCCCGGCGGCATGCGCTGCCCGGATGCGTGCGATGAAGTCGGGCAGGGTGGGCAGGTCGGTGTCGTCCAGCAAGATCTTGGTGGGGCCGAGGGTGAATCGGAGCGCGGTTCGGTGCGGAATGTGCGGCGGTGCCATGCAGTGCACGCGCTGCAAGAGTGCACCGTCTGCAATGTCGGTGGCCATGCTGTCGATTGCCTCGACCGTCAGATCCGGTGTGGCGTCGGTGAATCCGGTGACACCGGCTGCTGCCGCGTCCGCCCCGATCGCGCGCAGATCGACCGGCCCCGCGCCCACTCTCGCGCCGAGCCAGCCGTCCATCCGCCACAGTCGACCGGTGGCCCGGCCCGCGGCATCGCGCTCGACGCCGGGCAGCGAGCACGAGTCCACCCCGACAGCCCGGCAGCCCGCCGAGTTCAGCATCCACAACGCCCCCGAACGATGCTGCACGCGCACCGCGCGATCCGGCGCCACCCGGTCGAGGACATCGCGATCCAACGGTCCGGCCACACTCTCGTGGTAACCCACACCGCGCAGCCAGCCCGCCCGCGGCAGGCGTGCGCACGCCTGGTGCACCGCCGCCTCGAACCCCTCCCGGCCACGAATCCCCGGCGGCCCCAATGGAACCGACCCTGCCCTGGCCGCGAGAGCGCGCAGGTGGACGTGATGATCGTGCAGACCCGGCAGCAGCCAGCCACCGCCCGCCTCGAGCACCGGTTCACCCGGCTCGGCGCGCAACCCGGTACCGCAGGCGGTGATCCGTCCGTCCGACCACCGCACATCGGTGCACGACCGCCCGAAGACGGTGGCGCCACGGATCAATCCGCGCCGTGGCCCGGAACGGCTCACCGCAGTTGGTCTTTCATCACCTTGCCGGTCGCGTTGAGTGGCAAGGCATCCAGAAAACGCACCGACCGCGGCACCTTGAACCCCGCCATCCGATCCCGGCTCCACCCGATGAGCTCGGCCTCGGTGACCTCGGCCTTGACCACCACGTAGGCCCGGCCGACCTGGCCGAGTCGCTCGTCCGGCACGCCGACGACCGCGGCTTGGGTCACGGCGGGATGTTCGAGCAGGAAGCCCTCGATCTCCGCCGGGTAGGCGTTGAATCCGCCGACGATGAACATGTCCTTCTTGCGTCCGACGATGCGCAGTCTGCCCTCGGGGTCCAGCTCACCGAGATCGCCTGTGCGCAGCCACCCGTCGGCGCCGATCGCGGCGGCTGTCGCGTCGGGGTCGTCGAGATAGCCCAGCATGACGGAGTATCCGCGGACCAGCACCTCGCCGTCGTCGGCGATGCTGACCTCGACCCCCGCGCACGGATGACCCACGGTGGTCGCGATCTGTTCGAAACTGTCGCCGGGCCGCGAGGCGGTGACCGTGCCCGCTTCCGAAAGTCCGTAACCGGTCATGATTGACTGGAACGGAAGCTCTTCGGTGATCCGGCGGATCAGTTCCACCGGGATATCGGCCGCGCCGGTGACCGCCGCCCGCAGCGAGGACAGATCCCGGGAGCCCTTCGCCTCGAGGAGCGAGTGGTACAGCGTGGGCGGCCCCGGCAGCATCGTCACGCGCTCGCGTTCCACGATGTCCATGACCACGTCAGCATCGAAGACCGCCACCGGCAGGATGGTCGCGCCCCGGATGAGCGAGGCCACCAGCCCCGCCTTGTAGCCGAAGATGTGAAAGAAGGGATTGACGATCAGATACCGGTCGCCCTCCCTCAGATCCGCCAGGTCGCACCACTCCGAGTACAGCCGCAGCGTCTGCTGGTGGTTCATCATGACGCCCTTGGGGCGGCCGGTGGTCCCCGAGGTGAACACGATGTCGGCGATATCGGTGCCGGCCACTCGGCGTTCGAGCGGCTGCCCGCTGTCGAGGAAGCCGGACTTCAGATCGATCATCGGCACGTCGGTGATGCCGGTGTAGTCGGTGCCGAGGAAGCCCTGCTCCACGACCACCGCCTTGGCGCCACTGCGGGCGATGATGTCGCGGGCTTCCTCGGCCTTGAACCGTGTGTTCACCGGAACCAGCACACCGCCCGCGGTGAGCAGGCCGAACGCCGCGATGATCCACTCCGCGGAGTTGGGTGCCCACAGCGCGACCCGGTCGCCGGAGTCGATGCCAGCCTCGGCGAACGCCCCCGCGGCCCGGCGAATCCGGGCCGCGAGTTCGGTGAAGCTCAACCGCAGATCGCCGTCGACGACCGCTTCGGCATCGCCGAAACGATCCGCCGCACTCAAGACCATCTGCGGGATGGATTCCCAGTTCATACCTTCAGCAGCCGCGCCAGATTGCCGCCCATGATCTTTGCCTGGTTGGCCAGCGGCATGTCCTTGATCTCGTGGATGTAGCGCGCGGGCTCGGCCAGACCCTCCGGGTGCGGCCAGTCGGATCCGAACAGCACGTGATCGACGCCGATCACGTCGGAGAGCCGTTGCAGATCCTCCTCCCAGAACGGGCTCACGTAGAGGCTCTGCTTGATGGCCTCGATCGGGTTGCGGAAACCGAACCCCTCCGGCGCCTTCTTGTAGACGTCGGTCAGCTGCTGCAGCAGTGGCTCCAGCCAGGCGGAACCGTTCTCGATCACCGCGATCTTCAGGTCGGGGAACCGGTTGAGCGCGCCGTGGCACACCCAGGATGCGACCGCGTCGGTGACCGGGCGCCACTGGTTGGTCATGGCGAAGGTGTTGGTCTTGAACGGCAGCATCTCCAGCTGGTTGCCGTCCCACTCGGCGTCGAAGCGCGAGTAGCCGCTGTCGGAGGAGTGCATGGTGACCAGTACGTCGAGTTCGACGACCCGCTTCCAGAACGGATCGAACTCGGGCAGCGCGAACGAGCGCATCCCCTTGAAGCCGGGTACCGGCGCCGGGCGAACCAGGATCGCCTTCGCGCCGTGTTCGACCACGGCCCAGTTCAATTCCTCGATCGCCTTCTCGACGATCGGCAGGGTGATCACCGGAATGGTGAAGATCCGATCGGAGTGGACGAAGTTACCGTCCTGGCCCCATTCCTCGAGCATCCACCGGTTCAGCGACTTGACCACCGCGTGGATCAGCTCGGGGTGGTGGCGCAGCCGTTCCTCGACCAGGCTGGCCAGGGTCGGGAACATCAGCGCGCGTTGCAGCTGGAGGTCGTCCATCACCTGCAGCCGCGCTACCGGATCGCGGAACGCGTCGATGGCCTTCATCGACTTGCCGAAGATCTCGCGCTTGCTCTTGCCCTCGGGATTGCCGTTCTTGAAGTAGTCCTCCATGGCTCCGGGGCGGGCCACCACATCGAAGGTGGGGTTGGGGATGTACTCGCTGATCTGGCCGAGCACCGCGATCTTGGTGCGGCCGTTGATCTCCACGTACTGGATGGCTCCCGCGTACTCCTTGGGCAGATGCCGGGTGAGCGCCTCCTTGGTCTCGTAGAGATGGTTGTCGGCATCGAAAAGCTGGTACGGCAGCTCGATCTTCGTCATGAAATCCTCCTTGTCACCTTGTGAGAATCGTATTCTCTTTCAGGGGTAATCGCAACGCTGTCGGTGCGTGTGGCGAGGTCGGCGCGCACCACGAACTTCTGGATCTTGCCGCTGGCCGTGCGCGGGAAATCGGCGACGGCGTGCACCTGTTCTGGCCACTTCTGTTTGGCCATGCCCGCCGCGGCGAAATGCGTACGCAGGTCGTCGAGCGTGGGTGTCGCGTGTCCGGGGAGCAGGCGCAGGACTGCGGCGGTCCGCTCGCCGAGTCGCGGATCGGCCACCGCGACCGCGACCGCCTCGGCCACTCCCGGCACTGTCAGGAGGATCTCCTCGACCTCGAGCGCGCTGATGTTCTCGCCGCCGCGGATGATCATGTCCGATTTGCGATCGATGATCGTCAGGTAGCCGTCGTCGTCGAGGATGCCGATATCGCCGGTGTGGTACCAGCCGTCGGCGTCGAAGGCCGCAGCGGTGAGCTCGGGGTCGGTGTAGCCGAGACACAGATCCGGGCCTCGGCTCAGGATCTCGCCGTCCTCGGCCAGCCGGATCTGCACGCCGGGCAGTGCCTCACCATCGGTGAACAGCCGCTTGTCCGCCGGCGCGGTGTGGCGGGAGCCGGTGATCGACGGGTGTTCGGTGCTGCCGTAGGAGCGGTAGACGGTGATACCGACGCCGGCCAGGCGGGTGGTGAGTGCGGCGGGAACGGAGGCGCCGCCGAGTCCGGCGTAGCGCAGGTACGGCAGGTGCGCGTCGGTCCAGTCGGGATGGTCGAGCAGGCTGGTGACGTAATACGGAACGCCGCCACCGACATCGAGGCCCTCGGCGGTCATCAGGCGCAGGATGTTCGCCGGATCCCACACGTCGACCAGGTTGATCGGTGCTCCGTCGAGTACCGGGATCAGAAAGGCGTTGATCATGCCGATGAAATGGCCGACCGGTGCGGCGGTGATCTGGTCCCCGCGATCGCCGGGATAGATCCCGGCCAGCTGCCGGGTCTCGTGCCCGAGGGTGTGATGGCTGTGCACGACCCCTTTCGGGGCCCGCGTCGTGCCGGAGGTGAACGCGATGAGTGCCGCGCGATCCGGCTCCACCGGCAGCGTGCCTGCCAGCGGTTCGTCGTCGAGCAAGTCGTCGAAGTCACGGCCGACGACGCCGACGATGGGGACATCGCGAGCGACCTCGACGGGGAATTCCAGGCTGCCGAACCGGTCCGCGGTGGCGAAGACCTTGGGCCGGACGGTCTCGAGAATATGGGTCAGTTCGCGCCTGCCGTAGAAGTGGACCACCGGCACGACGGTGGCGCCGAGGAACGCCGACGCCCAGAAGGTCGCCGCGGCTTCCATCCAATTCGGCAGCTGGAACGCGACGACATCGCCGGGCTCGACGCCACGGTGGTGCAAGCCGGCCGCGAGCCGCCGGGCGGTCCGTTCGACCTCGGCGAAGGTGCCCGACCACGGCCGCGTCGCGGAATGCACCCGGAAGGCGGCATCGGGTGCGGCGCGGAGGCCGCTGGTCAGCAGATCGCCGAGGGTCTCGGAGGTCCACCAGCCCTGTTCCCGGTAGTGACGGACCAGGTCTGGCGGAATCGTGCGCATCGGTCGAACTCCATCTCCGGCAGGTCGGGCCAGCTGGACGATTCCAGCGTTCTCTCAGACAGAGAAGCATATTTCCGCACAGCGAACAAGGTCCGAAAGCGTGGCGACAAGGTGGCGATCCCCGTGGCAGTATTCGTGAGGTGGATCACATTTCGACGTAATCAGAGAATGTCCATCGCGCCGAGGAGAATCGAATTACTGTGGGCGGCAGTTGCGTTCCGCGAGACCGGTAGTGCTGCGTCACAACAGGCGGGCGCTGCCAGGTCACCCTCGAGGCGACCGTTTCGGCTTTCCTACGCGATAACGGGATGGAAGATATGGCTACACGATCCGTCGATTCCGCGACTCGGTGGCGCGCGCACGCGCACCAGCATCCGCTCCGTCACCGATTGGCGGTCGTCGGCCCCGACGCCGCCGACGTCGTTCGGCACGCGGGCGGCTGGTTGTTCGATCGGGCCGCGGCGGGGTGGGAGGTCACCGTTCTCGTCTCCGATCTTCACAACGTGGGCGCGCTGCAGATTCTCGGCGCCACCGTGCTCGAGCTGCGACCGGCGTTGGCGGAGGTGCCCCACGATTTGTGGCCCACCGCCGTCGCAGTGTCCGTGCAGAGTTACCTGACCGAACCCGAGGTGCGCGCCGGGGTGCTCGACTGCCTGGACAACGGTTTGACCGAGGTCGCAGTCTGGGGTGACAGCCTTCCCGAAGAGCTGGAAGCGCGGGTGGGCGCGTCCTGTCACCGCGTGAGTGTGGCCGCGCAGGCGTTCAAGTCGTGCGCGCTGGCCGCTGCCGGATTCCCCGGCGAGGCGAGGTCGCCGATCGAGTCTTTCCGGTCCGGCGCTCTGTTCCCGCCCTCGTACCGGGAGCGGATGCGCGATCTCGTGCCGCTCGCGTAGCGAGAGTTCCTGAGGTCGAGTCCCGGGCGGACTCGACGTGTGATCACCGCTGTCGACTGGTTCCGGCGGTGTTGGCTCGGCGGTGCCGAGAGGCGCGTCAACGTGCGGTAGTCCGCGGTTGGCGCGCCTTCGCTTGGTCGGCTCGGTCCTTGCTGGGTGACCGTCGTCGGCTACCGCGATGAGAATTGCATTCTCCCATTGGTTTGACTCGACTCTTGACGAGTGCGAGTAATGATGGTCACAATAGAGAAGCACGTTTCCGGGTAGTGGTGCAGCGAATGTCCGCTCCTTCTCGCCGCGCTGTGTCGCGGCCCAGCCGACCCGAAAGACCAGCGATGACGATCCACCGCGAAGTTGCGGCCCGGGAAAACCCGGGAGTCGATGCCCCGACCCCGCAGGCAAAGCCCGCGACCCGGGCGATCGTCGCGTGGTGGCACGGCTACCTGCGGCGCCACCCCGGCGCCGCACTGGCGACGGTGGGCGGGCAATTCATCCTCGGTGTCCGCGCTGTCCAGTACCTCGTCACCGATATCGTCACGGGACGTTTCGCGTTCGGGGAGTTCGTCAGGCAGTCGGCGTTTATGTCCTCGGCGGCGGTGTTGCCGACCATCTTCGTCTCACTACCCATCGGGGTCACCCTGTCCATCCAGTTCGGCCTGCTGGCCGGGCAGGTCGGCGCGACCTCCCTGGCGGGCGCGGCCAGCGGGCTAGCGGTGATCCGCCAGGGCGCGCCCATGGTGGCCGCGCTGTTGATGGCCTCGGCGGTGGGCTCGGCGATCTGCGCCGACCTCGGCTCGCGCAAGATCCGTGACGAGCTGGACGCGATGGAAGTCATGGGCGTCTCGATCGTGCGGCGCCTCGTGGTGCCGCGCGTGGCGGCGGCCGTGCTGGTCGGCGTCTCGCTCACCGGCGTGGTGTGCTTCGTGGGATTTCTGGCCGGCTACCTGTTCAACGTCTTCGCGCAGAACGGCGCCCCGGGCAGCTTCGTCACCACGTTCGCCTCGTTCGCCACCGTCGGAGATCTGTGGTTGACCCTGGTCAAAGCGGTGATCTACGGAATGATCGTCGCCGTCGTGGCCTGCGAGAAGGGTCTGCACACCGAAGGTGGGCCCGCGGGCGTCGCGAATTCGGTCAACTCGACGGTGGTGTCCTCGATCCTGCTGCTGATGCTGGTGAACGTCGTGTTCACCCAGCTGGCCATGATTCTGTTCCCACGGCAGGGCCTGTGATGGCGAGTCCGTACCGTCCGCGCGGCACGCGCACTGTCGTCCGGGTCTCGCGGCACGCCGGTGTGTCGATCATGCGCATCGGGCACATGTTCTCGTTCCTGTTCCGCGCGCTGTTCTCGATCCCGGTGATGCTGCGGCACTACCGCGGCGAGTTCCTGCGGATCCTGTCCGACATCACCTGGGGCAACGGCTCGATCGTCGTCGGCGGCGGCACCGCGGGGGTGATCATCGTGCTCGGCGCGGCCGGCGGGGCCATCGTCGGCCTGGAGGGCTACAACGCGCTGCACCTGCTCGGGATGGAACCGACCATCGGCCTGATCGCCTCGACCGCCTCGACCAGGGAACTGGCGCCGATCATGGCCTCGCTGGCCTTCGCGGCCCAGGCCGGCTGCCGGTTCACCGCCCAGCTGGGCGCGATGGGTATCGCCGAGGAGATCGACGCCATGGAATCGATGGCCATCCGCTCGGTGCCCTATCTCGTGAGCACCAGATTGCTGGCCTCGATCGTGGCGATGGTCCCGCTCTATCTCGTCTGCCTGGCCGCCAACTACCTGGCGGTGGAGGCGGTCGTCGGGCTGTCGGGCGGGCTCTCCGCGGGCACCTACCAGCACTATTTCCAGCTGGTGCTCAACGGTCCGGACATCGCGTATTCGCTGGGCAAGGCCGTGCTCTTCGTGATCATCACCTCGACCGTGCAGTGCTATTACGGCTACTACGCCGCGGGCGGGCCCCAGGGCGTCGGCGTCGCCGCCGGACGCGCGATGCGCGCGGCGATCTCGCTGATGATCATCGTGAATCTGCTGCTCACGATCGCGCTCTGGGGCATCGGCGCCAGTGCCAGGCTGGGGGGCTGAGCTCATGTCCGTGCTCTTCGAGAAGGACGGCCGCGGTCCCGCCGGATGGGCGTTGCTCCTTCGCGGTGTCGTGGTGATCGTGGTGGTGACGCTGGGCGTCAGCGCGCTGCTGCTGAAGTCGACCGGGCGATTCGACGAAAAGCTCGAGGTGACAGCGGTTCTGGAACAACTCGGCGACGGACTGCCTGCCCGCTCCGACGTGAAGTTCCGCGGGATGCTGGTCGGCATCGTCGACGGGGTGTCCCCGGCCGGTGCCGGCTCGGCCAACCGGGTCCGCTTGCTGCTCGATCCTGTTGTGGCCGAACGTATTCCGCGCACTGTCACTGCACGGGTCGTGCCCAGCAACGTGTTCGCGGTCTCCTCGGTACAGCTGGTCGACAACGGTCCGGGCCCGGCGCTCACGGCGCACTCCGAGATCCGCCAGGACACCAGCCTGTCCACCGTGCAGCTACAGACCGCCCTGACGAAACTGCGCGAGATCATCGCCGCCACCGCGCGGATCGGATCCGCGGGTACGGTGGGTGTGCTCGCCGCGGTCGCCGAGGCCACCGACCGGCGCGGAACCGATCTGGTCGGCGCGGGGGCCAGGCTCGAGCGCATCACCGAGGAATTCGACGCGCTGCTCACCGCCGACGGCGGCCCACCGACCCTGACGCTGCTCGCGGAATCGGTCCGCGGCCTGACCGCCGCGTCCCCCGAACTGCTCGACGCCCTGCATCACTCGGTGCTCCCGATGCGCACCTTCGCCGAACAGGACGGCCAGCTGGCGAACCTGCTGACCGCCGGTGGCACCACGATCGGCACGGTCGGCGCCACGCTGGACCGCCGCACCGACCAGGCCGTGGACATCACGAACAACATGGGCCCGGTCCTCGACGTATTCGCCGCGGGCTCACCAGCTTTCAGCCAGGTCGTGGTGAGTATCCGCAAACTTTCCGACCTGTGGTACCAGGAGTTCTGGAATGCCGACAACCCACGCGGACGCGGCAAGTTCCAGTTCCGGATGACTCCACACACGCCCTACACCCGCGCCGACTGCCCGCGCTACGGGCAGCTGGCAGGCCCGAGTTGCGCGACAGCACCCACGTCGGTGCCGATCGAGGAGCTACCGCCGGTCATGGACCCACGATCGCATCCCGGGGTCACCGCTTTGCCACCCGAGATCACCGCACTGATCGAGCGCGCGCTGCGCGGTGACCAGAACGGTGCCGAATCCGTGCTCGTGCCGCTGCTCGCCGACGGCCCCTTTCCCATGGGAGGTACCCGATGAGTTACCGCCGCCCGCTGATCGGGGTCTGTCTGTTCGTGACGGTCGCGATGGCGCTGATCTGGGTGACCTACGTGACCCTCGACCGTGACATCAACGGCGAAACACACCGGTACACCGCGATTTTCAGCGATGTCAGCGGATTGCGGGTCGGCGACGACGTGCGGATGGCCGGGGTCAGGGTCGGCCGGGTGGACGGCATCGAACTGGCAGGCATCCAGGCCAGGGTGCGGTTCCGGGTGCAGGACGAGCAGGTGCTCTACGGCGATACCAAAGCCTCGATCACCTATCAGAACGTCATCGGGCAGCGCTACCTCGGTCTCGCACTCGCCGACTTCGGTGCGCGCACACCACTGGCCGCGGGTGCCGAGATCCCGGTGGAACACACCGAACCCTCCTTCGATATCTCCGCACTGCTCAACGGTTTCGAGCCGCTGTTCGGTGGCCTCGACCCCGCCCAGGTGGACAACGTCACCGGCGCGTTGATCAAAGCGCTGCAAGGTGATCAGACCTCCCTGGTCCTACTGATCGAGCAGATATCGGAACTGGCGCAGTCACTCGCCGGGCCCGACCAGGTGCTCGGCGCGGTGATCGGGAATCTGAACCAGGTGGTCGGCGATCTGGCGCGCCACAGCGGCGAGGTGAGCGGGCTCATCACCCAGTCGCGGGTGATCATCGGCGGGCTGGCCGCGCACCGCGACGAACTACTCGGCACGCTGGACTCGACGGCGCTCGTCACCGGCCGGATGGCCGGCTTGCTCCGCGGCGTGCAGCCCGAACTCGACGCCATGCTCTACCGCGAGCCCGGCTTCACCCGGCATTTCGAGGAAAACAAGGAGACGTTCGCCTACCTCGGCTTCAACCTGCCCGCGCTGATGAAGGGGCTGGCCAGGGTCAGCCAAGAGGGTGCGTACCTGAGCACCTACCTGTGCAACTTCAACATCACCCTGTTGCCGTCGCTGAAGGCGCTGGTGCCGACCGTTGTCGGCCTCGCCACGCCGAGCGGGCAACCCGAGTATTCCCCGATCTGCCGGTGAGGCGACGATGAAACGACCTGTAGGACAGTGGATCCGATTGGCGCAGCGCCCGATCGAGGAGCATCCGCGCGGCCTGCTCGGGCTGATCGCGGTCGTGCTCCTGCTCGCGGCGACCATCGGCGCCGTCGGCGTCAGCGCGGTCGGCGTCGGGACGGTGCGCTACGAAGCGGAGTTCGCCCAGGCGGCCGGGATCAGCAACGGGGACTCGGTGACTGTCGCGGGGGTCGGGGTCGGCACGGTGGACGGGTCGCGGCTGGTCGGCGATCGAGTGCTGGTCTCGCTGAACATCGACGCGTCGGTGCCGCTCGGCGCCCAGACCGGTGCGGCCATCAAGCTGACCACCTTGCTCGGCGCCCGCTACGTCGAGCTCCGGCCAGCGGGCGAGGGTGCGCTCCCGGATCGACGGATTCCCTTGGCACACACCGAAGTGCCCTACGACCTACAGACCGCACTGGACAACGCCACCGTCACCTTCGACCGGATCGACACCGCCCAGATCGGCGACTCGCTGACCACCCTGGCCGGACAGCTCGAGGGCATGCCCTCGGTACTGCCAGCCATGCTGGCGAACCTGCGCGCGCTGGCATCCGTCATCGGTGAGCGGCGCGGGGAAACCAGCGCACTGCTGACCAGCACGGCCACACTCACCTCGGTGATCCACGGCCAGCAAGCCGACCTCGCGGCCGTGATGACCCAGGGCACCGACCTGCTCAACGAGATCGTGGCACGCCGCGACGCGGTGGTGCGCTTGATGACCGCCACCCGCGACCTCGCCGACCAGGTGCGCACCCTGGTGGTACACGACCGCCCCGCCGTAGACGCCCTGCTGACGGGTCTCGAGGGCCTGCTCGGCAGCCTCGCGCGCAACGACGAGCTCCTGCGCAGCACGCTCGAGATCCTGCCGATTCCGGTGCGCAACTTCGCCAATGCCTCCGGCACCGCCAATGAAGTCGACTTCACCGCGCCCGCCGGGCCGCTGATCGATTCGTGGATGTGCGCGCTGGGCGGGCGCGCGGAGATGGCGAACCTGCCCCCCTACTTCAAGGACTGTCGATGAGAGCCGGACGCGCGCTGTTGGCCGCCGCTGTGGTGTTGGGGATCGGCGTCGCCGCCGGCTTCGCGGACAATCCGATCCGGGGCGAGCGCAGAACCACCGTCACCGCGATGTTCGACAATGCCGCCGGCCTGTACGTGGGCAATGCCGTTGCGGTGCTCGGCATGCCGGTGGGGGAGGTCACCGCCGTCGAGCCGCGCGGCTCCCAGGTGGAGGTCACCCTGGCCGTCGACAGGGAGGTTTCGATCCCCGCCGATGTCAGGGCAGTCACCCTGTCGACATCGGTGCTCACCGACCGCCACGTGGAACTCACACCCGTCTACCGAGGTGGGCCCACGCTGCCCGACGGTGCGCGCCTGGGCCTCGACCGCACCCGCACCCCGGTGGAATTCGACCGGTTGCTCGGCGCCGCCGATCGAATGGCGGGCGAACTCGAAGGCGAGCGGCCTGGCGACGGCCCGGTCGCCCGGCTGCTCACCGCATCGTCGGCGATCGCCACCGGCAGCGGTGCCCCGCTGCGAGAGACCCTCGATCAGCTCGCCGTGGCACTGAAACTCGGCGAGGACGGTGGCGACGCCACCCGCGAGACGATCACCCAGCTCGTGCACCAACTCGCCGAACTGCTGCGCGCCGCCGCCGAGAACGACCGCGTCATCGGCGAATTCGGCACCGCGACACGGCAACTCGGTGACGTGGTGGCCGACCTCGGCATCGGCACCGGCGGTACCGGCGCCGAGATCGTCGAGATCATGCGGCAGACCGACGCGCTGCTCACCGCCAACGCGGACACCCTGTCGGCCACCCTGTCCGACGGCGCCACCATCACCAAGGCGATGGCCGACTATCGCAGCGAGCTCGCCGAGTTCATCGACGTCACACCGCTGCTGCTGAACAACGCCTACAACGCGGTCGACTTCGACTACCGCGGTGTGCGCGTGCACGCCCTGCTGGACAAGGTCTTCTTCGACGGCCAGCTGGTCAAGGAATTCTGCAATATCCTCGGGCTGCGCCAACTCGGTTGCGCGACAGGGACATTCCAGGACTTCGGTCCCGACTTCGGGATCACCGACATGCTAGAGGCGATGTCGAGGTTGCCGCGATGAGCGCCTGGTGTCGTATCGCGGCGCTCGCGCTGGCGGCGCTGGTCGGCGGGACCGGCTGCGCGGTAGGGCTCGGTGACCTGCCACTGCCCGCGCCCGGCGGCAGCGACGAAAGCTACACGGTGCACGCCGAATTCGAGAACGCGCTGAACCTGCCTGCCAAAGCCAAGGTGCGCTTGGCCGGTGCCGATGTCGGGGAAGTGACCGAGATGGTGGTGCGCGATTACACCGCCGTCGTGACCTTGAGCATCCGGCGCGAGGTTCGCCTGCCCCTGGGTTCCACCGCCGAATTACGCTCGGCCACCCCACTCGGCGACATCTTCGTCTCGCTCACCGCGCCCGCTGAAGCAACACCCGCCACGCCCGCCCTGGCCGACGGCGATCGCATCGCCCGCGAACACACCTCCGCCGCGGCGACCGTCGAGGAACTGCTCACCACCGCATCGCTGCTGGTCAACGGCGGTGCCCTGCGTAATCTCACGACGATTGTCAACGGGCTCGGCCATGCGGTCGGCGACCGCGGTGATCGCATGGCGGACCTGATCGCGCAGTCGACCCGGGTGGTGCAGGCGTTGGCCGCACGCTCGGCCGACATCCGCGCGACCTTGGCCGAAGTCGATCAACTCGCCCGCACCGTGCACGCGCAATCCGGCACCATCGACGAGGTCCTCGCCACCGCGGGCCCCGCGCTGACCACCCTGCGCGCCAACTCCGACCAGGCGCTGTCGCTGGTCGGTGAGGTCGGCCGGATCTCCGAACAGCTCGCCCGATTCCCTGGCCTCGACGGCACCGAGACCACCGGCATGATCGCCGACATCAATCGGATCGCCGAACAGCTCAACGCCGCGGCGACCCACCCCGAAGCCAGTGTGGCGGCGATGAATTCGATGCTCGGCCCGGTCATCGCGGTCACCACCAGCACCGCGGCCAGCACCGACGCGGACTTCCAGGACCTGGCGCTCGGCGTGCTGCCCGACGTGAACCATCCCGGCGATCCGGAGAGCAGGCTGCCCGACGCCCGCGACTGGACGAACTTCATCGGCACCCTCACCTACACCCTGCTTCGCCTGCAGGGCCGGATCACCGGAGCGGGCCGATGACGGGCGGAGTCGGCGAAGCCCTGGCCCGCGCGGTGGTCGCCGTGGTGGAGGCGGTCCGTGCGCGGCGGGCGGCGGCCTCGGCGATATCGCTGGTGCTCACGCTGGTGATCGGCGTCGGCTATCTGACTTTCGGTGCGCTGGGGGTGAATCCGGCCGCGACGACCTATCGGGTTCGCGTCCACCTCGCCGATTCGGGCGGACTGCTGACCGGCCGGACCGTGGCCCTGCGCGGGGTGCCGATCGGCACCGTGGAATCGGTGGAACTCAGCGGTTCCGGGCTGGTCGCGGTGGCGGTGATCGACTCCCGCACCGCGGTACCCGCCGACGGCGAGGTCCGGGTGGCGAGCCTGTCGCTGGCGGGGGAGCAGTACCTGGACTTCCGGCCCACCGGCGACGACGGTCCCTACCTCACCGACGGCGCGGAGATCGCGGTGGAACGCACCAGCACACCGACTCCGCTGTGGCAAACCCTCAGTCAGCTCGATTCCACACTGGCCCAAGTGGATCCGGCTCAGCTGGCGGCGGTCGTCGACGGATTCGGGGTCGGACCGCAGGGTCCGGCGAAGCTGGCCGACATCATCGACGGCGGAATCTTCCTGATCTCCACGCTCGACGCGGTACTGCCGCAAACGGTGAGCCTGCTGCGCGACAGCAGGCAGGTGCTCGGGACCGTGCGCGACTTCAGCCCCGGTCTCGGCGAATTCGCCACCGATATGAACCAGGTGATGACCGGGGTGAGTGCGAAATCCGGTGGCTACGCGGCCCTGCTCGAGGCGTCGCCGGGAACGCTGCGCGCGCTGGACGCGGTGCTCGCCCGCAACGCCGACGGTGGCGCGAAGCTGCTCGACAACCTCGGGGTGGTCGCCGACGTCACCGGCGCCCGGGTGCCTGCCTTCCAGGAATTCTTCTTCCCGACCGAACGCGGCGGATCCACCCTCGACGCGATCGCGGTCGCCTTCCACGACGGCGGCGTCTGGGGGCTGGTGAACCTGTATCCCCGCTACTCCTGCGACTACGACCTGCCGCGCCGGTCGCCGTCACTGCCGGATTTCCCTGAGCCGTACCGATATACGTACTGCCCGAACACCGACCCGTCGGTGCTGATCCGCGGCGCCGCCAACGCTCCACGCCCGTCCGGTGCCGCGATCGCCGGCCCGCCGCCGCCCGGCGAACCCGCGGTCCGGCAGACGATGCAGACACCGATCGGACCGCTGTCGCTGCCGCTGACCTTCGCGGGCCCGCCGCTGCCCGACCCGCCGCCCGCGCCGCACCGATGACCGACAGCCGACCCCTACCGCGAGGAACGACACCATGAGTGATACCGACATTGCCGTAGCCGACCTGCCGTCCGACGAGGAGGTGAAAGAGACTGCCGAGAAGCAGGATTCGCGGTCGCCGAAGCAGTCCGGCGACACCACGACCGCGGAATCGGAGCCCGCTGCATCGGCCGACCGCGGTAGGCGCCTGGCGGGTTTCGCGCGTCGCGCGGCCGTTCCCGCGCTCGCCCTCATCGCTGTCGCCGCCCTCGTCGGCGCGGGCGTACTCGGCTGGCAATTGCGCGAGGAGCGGGCGGTGGACAGCGCGTCCGAGGCGGCACTGCAGGCCGCCCGCGCGTACGCGGTGACCCTGACCAGCGTCGATTCCAGCAACCTCGATCGCGACTTCACCGCGGTACTGGACGGTTCGACCGGCGAGTTCCGCGACATGTACACCCGCTCGAGCGGCCAGTTGCGCCAGTTGCTGCAGGAGAACAAGGCGACCGGTAAGGGCGCGGTCCTCGACGCGGCGGTGAAGTCGGCGACCGAGACCGAGGTCGAGGTGCTGCTGTTCATCGACCAGACCGTCACCAACGCCGCCTCCACCGATCCGCGCGTGGATCGCAGCCGCGTGCTGATGACGATGCAGCTCGTCGACGGGCGCTGGCTGGCGAGCCGGGTCTACCTGCCCTGAATTAGTCGGTATTCATTTCGCCCGCACCCCCTTATTGCCTTGAGAGAATGATATTCTCACATATAGATAATGTAGTTTTCGAGGAGGATCCGAATGACCGATTTCGACACCGTCGACTATTTCGCCGATCCAGCGCTGGTGCCGGATCCGCACCCCTATTTCGACCACCTGCGCGCGCAGTGCCCAGTCAAGAAGGAAACGCACTACGGGGTCTACGCGGTCACCGGCTACGACGAGTCGGTGGAGGTGCTGCGCGACGCGAACCTCTTCTCCTCGGCGGTCGCCGTCGGCGGCCCGTTCCCACCGCTGCCCTTCGCGATCGAGGGCGACGACATCACCGATCTCATCGAGTCCCATCGCGCGCAACTACCGATGTTCGAGCACATGGTGACGATGGACCCGCCGCGGCACACCTTCGCGCGGTCCGTGCTGAACCGGCTGCTCACGCCGGCGCGGCTCAAGGAGAACGAGGACTTCATGTGGCGGCTGGCCGACCGCCAGCTCGACGAGTTCCTCGCGGCGGGCAAGTCGGAGTTCCTGTCCGAGTACGCCAAACCGTTCTCGCTGCTGGTGGTGGCCGACATGCTCGGCGTGCCCGAAGAAGACCACCAGCAGTTCCGGATCGTGCTCGGTGCGGCGCAACCCGGCCAGCGAGTCGGCGCGCTCGACAGCGAATCCCTGGCCACCAACCCCCTCGCCTGGCTCGACGACAAGTTCGTCGGCTACATCTCCGAACGCCGCGACGAGCCCCGCGACGACGTGCTGACCTCGCTCGCGCTGGCGAAGTACCCGGACGGTTCCACCCCCGAGGTGATCGACGTAGTGCGTTCGGCCACCTTCCTTTTCGCCGCCGGGCAGGAGACCACCGCCAAACTGCTCAGTGCCGCGATGCGCGTGCTGGCAGACAATCCCGAGGTGCAACAGGCGCTGCGCGACGACCGGAGCCTGATCCCGACGTTCATCGAAGAGACCCTGCGGATGGACTCGCCGGTGAAGTCCGGCTTCCGGCTGGCCACGCGCGCCACCACCGTCGGTGACGTGGACATCCCGGTCGGATCGACCGTGATGTTCTGCCCAGGTGCGGCCAACCGCGACCCGCGCCGATTCGAAGATCCGCATGAATTCCGCCTCGACCGCGCCAACTTCCGTGAGCACATGGCGTTCGGGCGCGGCG
This sequence comes from Nocardia sp. NPDC127606, assembly GCF_042671725.1. Taxonomy (NCBI): domain Bacteria; kingdom Bacillati; phylum Actinomycetota; class Actinomycetes; order Mycobacteriales; family Nocardiaceae; genus Nocardia; species Nocardia sp. NPDC127606. Next base: position 1,086,117 of record NZ_JBHXWQ010000001.1, read on the forward strand.
TGCACTCCTGCCCCGGCGGCCCCCTCGCGCGCGTCGAGGGCAGGGTGTCGATCGAGCGGATTCTGGACCGGATGCTCGACATCGGCATCGACGAAGCCCACCACGGCGCACCCGATGACCGGACCTACCGCTACGAGCCGACGTTCATCCTGCGCGGGCTCAGCGATCTGCACATCACCTTCACTCCCAATCCCTGAATTCCCTTGAACGAGAAGAGGTTCACCATGACCGGACGGGTCGACGGCAAAGTCGCCTTCATCACCGGTGCCGCCCGCGGCCAGGGTCGCAGCCACGCGGTACGGCTGGCCCAGGAGGGCGCCGACATCATCGCCATCGATGTCTGCAAGCAGCTCGACAATGTGCCCTTTCCGATGTCCACCCCCGAGGACCTGGCCGAGACCGCCGAACTGGTGAAGGCCGAGGGCAGGCGGGTGGTGACCGCCGAGGTCGACGTGCGCGACTACGACGCGCTCAAGCAGGCGGTGGACAGCGGTGTCGAGCAGCTGGGCAAGCTCGACATCATCGTCGCCAACGCCGGCATCGGCAACGAGGGCGGTCCGCTGGCCGACCTCGACGAGACGCTCTGGGACGACATGATCGCCGTCAACCTCGGCGGCGTCTGGAAGACCGTGAAAGCCGGTGTGCCACATCTGATCGCGGCTGGTGGCGGTGCCGTCGTGTTGACCGGTTCGGTCGGCGGCCTCAAGGCCTACCCCAACGTCGGGCACTATGTCGCGGCCAAGCACGCGGTAGTCGGCCTGATGCGCACGTTCGCCGTGGAACACGGGCACCAGTCCATCCGGGTAAACGCGGTGCATCCCACACACGTGAGCACCTCCATGCTGCTCAACGAGGGCACCTACAAGCTGTTCCGCCCCGACCTGGAGAACCCGGGCCCGGCCGACCTCGAGCCGATCTGCCGGATGTTCCACACCCTGCCCACGCCGTGGGTGGATCCGGTGGATGTCAGCAATGCGGTGCTCTACCTGGTTTCCGACGAGGCCCGGTTCGTCACCGGCGTATCGCTGCCGGTCGACGCCGGCAGCATGCTGAAGTAGCCAGGAGGCCTGGATGCTGTTCGAGTTCGACTCCGATCAGCGGTTGTTGCGCGAGATCGTCCGTGACGTCACGGCGAAGGAGTGTCCGCCGCCGCTGATCAGGGACGTCGTCGACAAGGGCGCCGATCCCGCCGCGCTGTGGCAGACCTATGTCGGCCTCGGCTGGACCGAACTCGCCGATCCCGCCGCGGCGGTCGAACTCGGCATCGTGTGCGAGGAACTGGGCAGGGCCACCGACCCCACCCCGTTCCTGGCCACGATGACGCAGTTCGCCCCGCTGGCCGGGGTCGTGGGCCGGGTGGACCGTCCCGGCGCGGCGGTGTACGGCGGGATCTCCGCCGCCCACGACGGCGCGGGCTGGCGCCTGCACGGCACCGCACGGCACGTGCTCGACGGCGACCGGGCCGAGCGCCTGGCAGTGGTCACCGACGCCGGGGTGTTCGTGGTCGACGCCGACGCGGTAAGTGCCCGCCGCACACCGGTTTTTGACCCGGTGCTGCACGTGGCCGACGTGACGTTCGACGCCGTGGCGGTGGCCGCCACGGACCGGGTCGACGCCGACGTGGCGCGCGCCCGCCAGTCCGCGCTCACCGGCATGGCGCTGACCACCGTCGGTGCCTGCCGGCGCATCCTGGACCTGGTGCTCGAGCACGTGCGCGGCCGCAACCAGTTCGGCGTGCCGATCGGTTCGTTCCAGGCGGTGCAGCACAAGGCGGCCGACATGCACGTCGCGATCGAACGGGCGCGCGCGCTCGGCTTCTTCGCCGCGCTGTGCCTGGCCGCCGACGACCCGCGGCGCCAACTGGCCGCGTCGATGGCCAAAGCCGCTGCGGGAGAATGCCAGTCGCTGGTTTTCAAGCACGGCGTGCAGCTGTTCGGAGCCATGGGTTTCACCTGGGAGAACGACCTACAATTCGCGCTCAAACGCGCCAAGGCCGGCGAACTGCTGCTCGGCGGCGCGGCCGAGCATCGGGCCATCGTGGCGGAGGAATACCGTGCAACTCACCTTTGATCCGGACGTCGAGGAATTCCGTGCCGAGTTCGTCGGGTTCCTGACCGAGCATTTGCCGAGCGAGGCGGAGGCTTCCCAGCGATCCGAATCCAGTGCGCACGTACCGGATTGGGCGCGGCGCTGGCAACGGCTGCTGTTCGACAGCGGCTGGCTGCTGCCGACCAACCCACCGGAGTTCGGTGGCTGCAACGCCTCGGTGTTGCAGCAGTACGTCTTTCTGGAAGAACTGTCGAAGCGGCGGATCTACCACAGTTTCAATCCGCAAGGCGTCGGGATCATCGCCGCCTCGCTGCTGTCGTTCGGCACCGAGGCACAGCAGCGTGACTGGGCTGTGCCGATCCTGCGCGCCGAGCTCACCGCGGCACTGGGAATGAGCGAACCCGGCGCGGGATCCGATCTCGCAGGCCTGCGCACGAGGGCGGTGCGCGACGGAGACCACTACGTCGTGGACGGGCAGAAGGTCTGGACGTCGGGCGCCCACGATGCCGACGTCCTGCTCACCTTCGTGCGCACCGACCCGAACGCACCCAAACACAAGGGGATCAGCGTCCTGCTGATCCCGACCGACACCCCGGGCGTGACGGTGCGGCCGTTCCCGTCGGCCTGCGCCGCCGACGACCTGGATTTCAACGAGGTCTACTTCGAAGGCGCCCGAGTGCCGGTGGCCAACCGGGTGGGGCCGGAGAACGAGGGCTGGTCGGTGGCCAACGGTTCGCTCGGCCACGAACGCACCCTGCTGTGGCTCAGCTTCGCCAACCGCCTCGAGGACATGCTCGTCGACTTCCGCCCGCACACCACGCTCGACAACGACGCCTACGCCCGCCTGGTGATGGACAGCTTCGCGCTCCGCCTGCTCGGCTCGGCCGCCCTCGGCCGGGAATCACGCGGCGAACAGGACGTACCGACCCTGTCCGTACTCAAGGTGCTCGGCTCCGAGGCAGTGCAGGCGGCAGCCGAACGAGCCCTGGACAACGCCGGCCCGGTCGGCCTGACTCATCCTGCGGTGAGCGCTCCACCGAACCCCCTGAACCTCGAATGCTTCACCAGCAGCTGGTTCGAGCGATACCTGCGCAGTTTCGCAGGCACCATCGCAGGCGGCACCTCGGAGATCCAGCGCAACATCATCGCCCAACGAGTCCTCGGCCTACCCCGATCCTGACCCCGAGCAGTGGTATTCCGCGAGATGGTCGGCGAGATCTTCACACGCCGTGGCGGCGGTGCGGCCCGCACAAGGACGAAGCGCTCAGGTATCGGGGGAAAACTCGGCTTTCGTGGTATTCGGGGAGTGAGCGTTCCAGCTGGCAAGCAGTCGGATCGCATCGTTCTCCGGTGAGCCCGGCTGCGGGGTGAACACGGTCAACACCTGATCTCTTGCCGCAGAAACAGTGAGGTTCTCGAACGGCAGGGTGACCTCTCCGATCAAGGGGTGCCGGAAGGTCTTCTCACCTGCTCTGTGTGTCTTGACATCGTGTGCGGCCCAGCGGGTGCGAAATGACTGGCTGCGGGTGGAGAGCTGGCCGATGAGGGCGATCAGTGCCGGGTCGTCAGGGTTTCGGCCGGCCTCGATGCGCAGTATCGAGACTGTGTCGTTCGCGATCTGTTCCCATTCGGGGAACAGTTCCCGGGCCGCATCCTCGTCCAGGAACATGAAACGTGCTGTGTTCACTGGACCTTCGGTGTCGAGGACCGTCGTGTAGAGGGTTCGGCCGAGGTCGTTGACGGCAAGGATGTCGAGGCGGCTGTTGAACACCACGGCCGGAAGGTGGTCCATCGAGTCGAGCAGTACCCGAATTCCAGTGCTGACGTCGTCCTCGACCATCACCTTGCGGTGCTTACGAGCCTCGGGAGCGAGAGCGGCCAGCAACCGCTCCCAATGCGCGCGTTCGTCCTCGTCGAGTCTCAGCACGGTGGCAATGGCTTCCACTATGGCCGGTGATGGGCCCGTGGCGCGGCCCCGCTCGAGGCGGATGTAGTACTCGGGGCTCACCCCCGAAAGGTAGTGCTTATGCACTCCTCTTTCTAGAATTGAGTCATGACGCGATCGAAGGTAAAGACCCAGGTAGAGCCCGCGTGGCTCACCGAAATCAACACTGGTTTGGCGGCTGCGGTGGCCGATGTCGACCCCGCTCAGTTGGTGTACGGCTACGTGCGAATCTCCCGCGACGAGAAGGACCGCGCCGAAGGCGTGCACCTGCAAGCCAAAAACCAGGTCAAACTGGCCAAGCGCAAGAAGCTGGCGCTGGCGCGGATCTGGTGTGACAACGACATGTCCGGGGCCGACACGGAGCGGCCAGCGTTGCGGGAAGTGTTGGGGTTGGTGACCGGTGGTCCGGCCAAAGTCGTGCTTACTCGTGACGTGGCCCGGTTGACCCGTGACTACGACCTGGGCAACGAGTTGATGAAGCTCGGTCGCGATGAGGGTGTGCGGTACTGCTTCGTCAACGCCACCGACTACGACCTGACCACCGGTGCGGGTCGCAAGAATTTCATGGTCGCCGTCGCCGAAGCGGTCGAGTACCGCGAAGTCAACACCGAAAACCTTTTGGAGCGGATGAGCGAGGAAGCCGCCAAAGGTGTCATGCAGGGCGGCTCGCGTCGCTTCGGCTACGGCAAGGTCGCCGGGATGCACCCGATCACCGGAGACGAGATCCTGGACCGGTGCGCGTTGCGTGAGGAGGAAGTCGCGGTGTTGCACGAAGGCCGCGACCGGTTGATCAACGGCGAGACACAGACCTCGATCGCTACCGATTGGAACAAGCGGGGTGTGACCACGTCCGAGGGTGATCGGTGGCGGATGGGCAAGCTGTCCAAGCAATTGCTGTTGGAAGCCTATGTCGCCTACGACCTGGGCGAGCACACCGACGCCAACGGCGACCGTTGCGAATGCCTGAACAACCCCGAAGGCAACGGCATCCGCGTCCACGAGCGCAGCGGCACCCGCCATCGCGGGCAGTGGCCCGCGATCTTCACCCGCGCCGAACACGACGCGATGCGCGCGGCAGTGACCGCGCACCGCCGGTCCAAGAACCCCGACCGGCCACGCCAACGCAACGGCGAATATTGGTTGACCGGGTTGGCCGAATGCGGCGGCACGTGGAAAGACGACACCGACCGCGCGGGACAGTACTGCGGGGGATGGTTGGTCGGCTCAGCTTTGGAACGCAAACGCAAGACCGGGCCCCCGGTGGTTCAGCGCCGCTACGGGTGCCGGTCCAAAGACGGGTTCAACATCGCGTGCGCGTGCGGGCGAGTGTTCCGTGACGCGGACGCGTTGGAGACATTCGTCGGGCAAGCGGTGATCGCCGAGTACGAGAACCCCGAGATCCTCACACGCCTGGATCGCGGCAACGACAACGCCGAACGGATCGCGGCACTACAGAAACGGATCGAGACCACCGCAGGCAATCTCGACGCCGAGGCCGACCACCGCACCGAGGTGTTGAGCGGTGCGGGCGACGAGTTCGACTTGCGCGTTATCGACCGCACCATCACCGGACTCAAAGCCAGCTTGAAGGCCATGCGGGCCGAACAGGATTCGTTGCGGTCGAGTCAGGCGCTGGCGGTGTTGGCCGACATCGGTTCCACACCGGGGGAGTTGCGCAAGGCATGGACGACCAAGGGTTCGCGATGGCGGCACGAAGCCGCCGCCCGCGTGATCGAGAAAGTGATCGTGCGGACGGCGAACATCTACGCCGCGAAGTGGGAAGACCAGAACGGGCGCGTGTGGCGTTTCGATACGTCCTCAGTCGAAATCGTGTGGCGTCCGTTGTGAGCGTCTCAGCTGTCGTCGCGGTCGATGGAGTCGATCGCGTTGCGCAGGAACAGCGCCAGTGAATCGAGTACGACGGGATCGGTGATGCGAGGCGGGAGCCCTTGCCGCATCCGGCTTTCGGCGACCCAGCGGCGGGTGGCTTCGCTGGTCGGTCCGATCAGCGCGGGCCCGTGCCTATCAGTGTTGTTGCGGCCTGCGGATCGCCGGTGCGTCGCTGCGGCATCGGAGCCCGCGCCATCTGTGGTCGCACTGTCGGCCGGTGTCGAGGCTTCCGAGTTGTCGGCTGGTGCCGATGCTGCCGGGGAGTCGGAGTCGGTGACCGGCGGAGCCTGCTTGTCACGTCGGCCCGACTGAGAGACACCGGACCGGCCGGTGTGTGGACGAACTTTTCTGTTGTGAAGGGACATTTGCGTTCCTTTTCAGTTGATCGACGTGTCCCCTGATCCAGCGGCTCTTTCCCGCTTTCTAGTGTGCCATTGTTCGAAGGTCGGTTAGGTATGCAATTTTCGGCACCTCGAGCGGGGCCCGCTCGGTGCCGCCGCTCGCGGGCCGCGTCCGGTCGGCGCGCGGGTCATCCAGTGGCGCGGCGGATTCAACGCCTTAACCTGACCGACCCCATCCCATCGGTACTCAACACATCCCATTCACACCCATACCCCCGCAATACATCTCACCCCACCTCATCAATGCCTAACCCCCGCAACTAAACTCACCCTTACTTCCATATACCCCCTACCCCTATTTTCCGCTCCTTCACATTCAGACATCTTGCATCCCAGGATAACGAGTTGATAACGTCCTGCGGAAACGCTGTCTGCGGCAAGGCTTCACAGACTAGGCCGCCTTGAATTCGCCTGTTTCGGGGTGTCTCATGGAGGCATGGTCGCGACCATGCACAAGGTCGCCGCAGGCAACGGCTACGAGTACTACCTGCGCAATACCGCCGCCAATGACACCACAGCGCGCGGGCGAGCATCGCTGTCCGACTATTACAACGAGCACGGCGAAGCTCCCGGAACCTGGCACGGCAGCGGACTTTCCGCCCTCGAGATCACCCCCGGTGCGGAAGTCACCGAAGATCAGATGAAGTTTCTGTTCGGTGCCGGGATGCACCCGAACGCCGATCAGGTCCGCGAACGCGTGAAAGCGCACCACCTCGCGGCAGGGGTGCGTCCCGCCTATGCCGCCCGATTGGCCGAGAAAGCAACCAAACTCGGCAACAAGTTCGCCGTCTATTCGACTACTTCGGGGTTCCCCGCCGCCACGGCCCAGGCATACCGCGACTACAACACCAGCCACGGCGAGTGCGTCACCGCCCATATTCCCGACCAGATCCGCGCGCAGATCCGCACCGACGTCGCCACCGAAATGTTCACCACCGAGTACGAGCGTGCCCCGTTGGACGCGCGCGAACTGTCGGGATGGGTCGCAAAGAATTCGCGCCCGGACCGCACAGCGGTGGCCGGTTTCGATTTCACGTTCAGCCCCGTCAAGTCGGTGTCGGCGTTATGGGCGATCGCGACACCGGAGCTTGCGCACAAGATCGAGACCGCGCACCGCGCCGCGATCACCGACGCGTTGTCGTGGTTGGAGAACAATGCGCTGTTCACCCGGTTGGGTCGCAACGGGGTTCGACACGTCGACGTGCAAGGAGCGGTCGCCGCGACATTCGATCACCGCGATTCGCGCGCGGGTGACCCGGACCTGCACACCCATGTTCTGGTCGCTAACAGGGTGCGGACCGAGGACGGCAAATGGCGCACCGTCAACGGCACTGTGGTTCATGAAGCGGTGGTCACGGTGTCCGAAATCTATGACACCCGCCTCGAGCACTACTTGGAAACCGCGATCGGAGTGCGGTTCGAAACCCGCCCCGACCGCAATATCCACCAAGTCCGCGTCCGCGAAATCGTCGGCGTTCCCCTGTCGTTGATTCACCACTGGTCGCGACGTACCGCCGTGATCGCTGACCGACTCGACACCCTCACCGCCGCGTTCCACACCACGTTCGGGCGCGAACCCACCCCCAGTGAAGTGCACGACCTCGGCCAACGCGCCACCCTGGAAACCCGTCCCCGCAAGCACGCGCCCGCTTCACGCGCCGAACAACGCGCGTTCTGGCGCGCGGACGCAGAGACGTTGCTCGGTGGGCCCGACGCGGTAGACGACATTTTCGTGCGTGCCCTCGCTGCCCCGCACGTCCCGCGCCGCGAACTCGATCATGCGTTCATCACCCACCTCGCCGACCAAGCCCTAGCGGCCGTGTCGGACAAGCGCGCGACCTGGCGCGAGTTCAACCTCCGAGCCGAAGTCGAACGACAAATCCGCGGGAACATCGCCCCCACCGAATGGGCCGAAGCCACCGAAAAAGTGCTGGCACAAGCATTATCGCCGTCGTCATCGGTCGCACGCGGTGACCCCGACGTCACCGAGCAACCCGACTTGCGCGCGGTACCGGCGTGGTTGCGTCGCCGCGACGGCACCCCGATCCACACCCGCGCGAACTCCCAGATCTACACCACCGAATCCACATTGGCCGCCGAAGCTGAGCTGATCGCGCTGTCGGTCGAGCCCGGCGGAGTCATCTTGAACCCCGGTTTGGTCTCGCTCGCGGTGTACGAATACAACACCACTCACCCCGATCAGCCCTTGAACGCTGGTCAGATTCGGGTCATCGAATCGTTCGCCAGCGCCGGAATGCGTGTCCACACCGCCAACGCCCCCGCCGGAACCGGCAAAACCACCGCCATGCAAGTCCTCGCCACCGCCTGGAAATTATCCAGCGGCGGAACCGTGCTCGGAATGGCACCCACAGCCGCCGCCGCGTCCGTTCTCGGCGACTCGATCGGCGCACGCGCCGAAACCGTCGACAAACTTCTCCACGTCATCGACGCCCACCGCCCCGACAACGCCAGCGAGAACCTGCCGTTTCTGCCGCAATGGGTCCTCGACATCAACACCACCACGTTGGTCATCGTCGATGAACACGTCACCTTGCCGACCACCAAACGCCTGCAATTGCTGCGGTATCTGGCCGGGCGCGGCGCGACCGTGCGGTGCATCGGTGACGACCGGCAGCTCTCGGCGATCGATGCCGGTGGCGTCCATGCCGACATGACCCATGCCGCACCCGAGCAAGCACCGACGCTCACCGAGGTGGTGCGGTTCGCCCAACGCGGCGAAGCGCTGGCGTCAACCGGGCTGCGTGAGGGCGATCCGCTCGCGCTGGCGTGGTATCTGGACAACGGCCGCATCCACGCCGGACACCTCGGCACTATCTACGCGGACGCTTACCGGGCGTGGGCGGCTGACATCGAGCACGGGTGGGATGCGGTGATGTTGGCACCGACTCACGACATCGTGTCCGCGTTGAACGTGCGCGCGCGTGCGGACCGGATCGCGCGCACCGATCCCGCGATCACGGCTGCCGGTGTACCCGACCCGCATGTGTTCCTTGCTGACAGGTTGGTGGCCTCAGCCGGTGACATCGTGCGCACGCGCCGCAACGACCCCCGATTGCGGGTCGGTGCCCGTGATTGGGTGCGCAACGGCTACTCCTGGACCATCCGGCAAGTCCATTCCGATGGCGCGGTCACCGTCGCACGCCGCGTACACGGCCGCGAGACCGACGCGGTGGTGCGGTTGCCGGGCGAGTACGTGCACGAACACCTGCACCTGGGCTATGCCGCGACCATCGATTCCGCGCAAGGCATCACCGCGGATTCCTGCCACGTCGCCATGTCCGGGCGTGAGTCGCGCCAACAGTTCTACGTCGCGATGACACGCGGACGCCACGCCAACCACGCCTACATCGCGACCGCGCTCGACGGCGACGAAGGCGACATCTACACCGTGCCCGCGCACTATCCACGTTCCGCAGTCGAGCACTTGCACCACGTGTTGGACCGCGACGGCGCGCGTACATCCGCCCATACCGAACTGCGTGACGCGCTCGACCCCGCACGCCGGATCGGCCGCGCGGTAGACATCTATCTCGACACACTCGGTATGACCGCCGAAAATGCTATCGGCACAACACGACTCGACACCATCGACCGTATCGCCGAACGGCTCGTACCGGGCTTGACCGACAGCCCCGCGTACTCGGTCCTGCGCCAACACTTGGCGATGCTCGCCCTGTCCGGTGCCGACCCGGTCACCGAACTGCGCACCGCGATCGCCGCGCGTGAACTCGACACGGTGACAGATCCGGCCGCCGTGTTGGACTGGCGACTGGACCCGAGCGGCAACCATTCGGCCGGACCCGGACCGTTGGCGTGGACGCCCGGACTGCCTACCGAGGTCCCGACCGCCGACGCAGAGACCGCCCCTGTGCGAGCGCGGGAACGGATCGTGGCCGAACTCGCTAAGCAGATCAGCGATACCGCCCGCGCCTGGACCACGGCTACCGCCCCGAAATGGGCGCGACCCTTGCTCGGTACCGATCCCGAACTCATTGCCGACCTTGCCGTTTGGCGTGCTGGTTTGCATGTCCCGGAGTCCGACCCCCGCCCGACCGGGCCCGCCCGATACATCACGATCGAACGCACGCACCAACAACAGTTGCACCGCCGCATCCTCGAAGTCGACGGCAATACTCGCCTACCGCAACACCGGTGGGCAGCCGCCGTCGACCGTATCGACCCCCGCATCAGCACCGACCCCACGTGGCCGATCATCGCCACCAACATCGACGCCGCCGCACGCGCCGGCCTCGACATAGAAGACCAGCTCACCGATGCCGCCGGCGCCCGCCCCTTGCCTGACGAGATGCCCGCCGCCGCGCTCTGGGCACGCCTGGAAATCACCGACACCGACCTCGTCGCCGCACCCGATGATGACACCACCCACGCCGGACCCGACTCGACCGAACACACCTACGAACCGGACCCGCAAGCGCGAACCATCACCAACGCAGTAGACGCCGCGCTGGGCAACACCTACGCCGACTGGTCCGAGGCCGACACCACCGCCGACGAGTTCGAACCCACCGGTTGGGAACCAGACACCGGCTACGAAGTCGACTTGTAACCCACGGCGAGATGCCGAGCTTGCTCGCTAGGCGATCGGGGCCCAGCCTGACCAGGGTCTAGCGCCAGCCCTCCCACGCAAGCAGTCGACGCGATGCTGTGCCTGCGATACGTGCTTCAGGTTGGTCCCGGCTGCTTGCGCGGCCATACAGCACATGCGCAATTCGCGAATGTCTCGCAGAAGTACGAACCCGCCCCATGTAGCGACATCATGGCCGTAGGCGTCGCAGAACTCGGCGTACCGCGCAGCTGCGACCCAACCGAACGAGCTGTGTTTTATCGCCGTAGATACTAGGTCCCATTCCGGTGGCCCGACTGAAGCCCTTTCCAGGTCGAGGAACGTGGTCACCCCTGCGTCTGTGGTGACCACGTTTCCCTCCCATGCATCGCCGTGGATCGGTGACCACAACATGCCGGACGGCAACTCGCCCCAACCTGCGCGCAGCTCAATGACTCGCTCACGCAACCACTGCCGATCCGATTCGCTCAAAGACGACGCACCGTCGATTCGCTGTTCGAGCCGAACGAACGGCTCGAGATTCGACAACAAAGAAGGCACCGGCAAGCTGTGCAGCTTGCGAAGCGCTCGACCAATCTCGCGTTCGGTCCCGTTGCGATGCGGTGGCAGTTCCTTCCACAAGGTAACCGGCCGCGAATCTACAACAGCGAAATCACAACGGCTGCCCATCGGTTGAACGGCCGCAATGTTGTGGCCTTGAAGCCATGTAGCGAAGTCGAGTTCACGGCGCGCTGCCTCGTCCTGACCGGCACGAGCTATGCGAACCACCAACTGCTGGTCAGGCACGCGAAATATCGCGTTCTCGGCAACCTTGATGGAGACGATGTCATTAACGGTCAGACCGGCCGCCGCGCACGCACGCCGGGCAATCTCCGCAAGCTGCTCTTCATTCATGCTTTGGTGGCGACATCGGAATCTTGACATCGGCGCGATGGGCATAACGTCGAAGTTCGGCAATATCCTCGGCAGCTCGCTGGGACTTGAGCTCGCGGGCGCGACCGATCGCCTGGCCCGCGATCGACAGAGCCTCGTCACGGTCGCCGGTCGCCATGACCAGCGATGCCAGCTTGATTGTTGACATCGTGCGTGAGCGCGCTGCTGCGTCGGCGTGGCCGTTGACCGCAGCGGACAGACGTTCGCGGGCCTCTCCCACGAAACTGCCGTGAACTGCGATATCGAACAAGGCGTGACCAGTATCGCCCGCGTGCTGCGCACTGTCGTAGTACCGCATCCACGCTGGATCGTTGCCGGGCACGCAGCGACTGAAATCGCGGTCCGCTTTGGCAACTGCGGTCAGGGTCGCGGCAACGTCTCCAAGTTTGGCGTGTACGCGCGCTTCCGTTGTATGCAGCATCGCGCGCTCTGTCGCGGTGAGCTGATCGGCTTCGGTGAATGCCCGTCGCACATAGCGGAGCCCGTCGTGGTGGCGACCGGTCCAGATCGCGTGCCGGGCCATCGAGGACAGGATCTTTGCTCGTAGGTTCACCGCGCCTGACTCCTCGGCGCAATCCAGCGCCAGCGCGAACATGGATTCAGCGTCCTTGTGCGTGCACGCGTCGAAGGCCATGAACGCGGCGGTGTGCGCGAGTGATCCGACCGACATCTGTAGTGCTGCACGGTCGCTGGATGAACAATCGGCACGCAGGTAGGCAACCGCGACCCGCAGTTGCGCGATAACGACGTCACGCACAAGACCGCCGCCGTAGGTGGCGTCCCACCTTGCGAATAGCTGCGCGGCCTCGCGAATCTGGTTGATCTCTACGACGCCTACTCGGGTCGGGTTGGCGACTGCGCGAGTTTCGCTGAGCATCTGGGTCAGGCGGTCCGGCGAAATCACCACTGTTGCAGCGGTAGCTGCGGCTGCCCGCAGAAATCCTTGACGGTCCACGGCGTCCACGGTAGCGGCGTTTGGAAGCTTGAACCACAACAAGTCTGGCGGGATGCGCAGGATGGTCGCCCAGTTGATCAGCTTGGACAGCATCTCGGGCGGCGGGCCGTTCTCGATCCGGCTCAACTGAGCTTGACTCAGACCCAACCACTGGGCCACCTGAATCTGGCTGAGTGGCTGCCCGTGGGCGGGGTGGTTGCGATACGCCTCGATGACGGAGCCCATGTGCCAGTTCACGAGTGCCACTCGCAACGGGCCGTGCGCCCAAAACTCAGGCGGCATGTCAGGGGGACCGTCCACGGGCCCGGTTTGCGCGCACTTGCCGCACCACGGACCAGGATTCAGCCGACTCAGCACACCCCCGCAAGTTGCGCACGTGCGTCCGTTGATGGTGTGCGTCATCGTCTCCGCTCCCCTCGATCGGTGCCCCACACACAACGCGAATATGTCGACGCTATCACCAGCTCAGCCTGCCGGTATGCGTCGCGCGTATGTGCGTTATTCATTGTGCGCGTTGCCCATAGCTGCATTCCAGCGCGATTGTCAGGTTGTCCGCAGATGCCGCGACTACTACTGGCAAGCCAACGAGGTGACCCGATGACAACCACCCTCGAATCCGATGTTCTCGCCCTCCTCCGACCCGGTGGACTGCTCACCGCCGACACGATCGCCCACAACCTGAACGCCCCGAGGTGGCGCGTAGTGCGCGTCCTGCACACCCTGCGTGACAACGGCGACGCTTTCCGAAACCGGCGTGCGGAATGGCAGATCGCGGCCGGACAGCGCCGCCCGGCACGGCAGGCCGCGCGATGACCGACCTCATCCCCGTCACCCTCAAACACACCTTCGCCGACCTCACCCGAGCACTCGACGCCATGCGCGAAGCCGGTTTCATCACCACCACACCCGCCACACCCACAGACGATGCGAACGCGCCGCGCGATCAACGAGTACTTAACCCCCGCAACACATTTCATCCAACGAACGAGGAGACGAAATGAAGTCGTTCAGCATCGATCAACAGGTCAGCGATCTCGGTATCCAAGCCATCGCGTTCATCGTTCCCGGCATCACCGTGCCAGCAGAGACCAGCCCCGCGCTCAACCATGAAATCGAGACCTCGGAGAAGTCCATACTCGCCGCGACCGATCCGAAGACCCTCAAGACCGAACCCGAGTTCAGAGCGTTCCGGGCAGTACACACCCAGGTCGGCAAGGCCGCGAAAAGCGAAATCGCGGCACCGGAAACACTGTTGCGGTTGCTGCACCGCGCCGGACGGTTGCCCCGCATCAACCCGCTCGTCGACATCTACAACCTGGTCTCGGCAGAAACCCGGTTCGCGTTCGGCGCACACGATCTGGCATCGATCGCCGGTGGTGTGCGGTTGGCGATGACGACAGGTGATGAACGATTCGTGCCCCTCGGCTCGACCGGCCCGGTACCGGTGCCCGCCGGGGAATATGCCTACCTCGATGACGAAGACGTGCTGTGTCGTCTCGAGGTCCGTCAGTGCGAGAAGTCCAAAGCGACCCCGCAGACCAGCGACGCCCTGTTCATCATCCACGCAGGCCCCGGCCGCGACCGCGCCGACCTCACCACCGCCAAGGGCCGACTCGCGGCCCTGCTGGCCGAGCACTTCGGCGCACAGCCACCGATCGATCTCGAGGCCCAGCCATGAGTACCGAATACGACACCACCCAGACCGCCGATCCGGGAATCGACGCGCGCGAGGCCCATTGGGACCGCCGCGCGGACGGGTTCGACACCGATTTCACCCACGCCCCGGTGCGCGAACTGGTGTTGGACCAGATCTCGCGGCAATTGCCCACCGGGCCCTGTATCGCTTTGGACGCGGGGACCGGCAGCGGCCGGACCATGGCACGACTGATCCAGGGCCTGCACCCCGAATCCGACATCGTCGGCTGCGACCTCTCACCAGCGATGCTGCACCAAGCCAGAATCCACGCACCCCACAAAGCACGCGGGTCGCTCTCGTTCGTCTACGCCGACCTGTGCGCGCTGCCGTTCGATGACGGCGGGTTCGATCTGGTCGTGTCGACGTTCACCCTGCATCATGTACCGCCCACCCAACAGTTGGCGGTACTGCGGGAGCTGCGGCGCGTGCTCGGCGAGGACGGCATGCTGATCCTGGCCGACCAGATCCAGCCCGACCCACCCCTGTCGGTCGAGGCGATGCGCGCGGCAGTAGCCGAAACGTTCTACCCGCACCTGCCCCACGCCGAAGCGGTCGGGCTGCTGTCCACCTACGGCGAATGGCCGCTCACCGTCGGTGAACTCACCGACCTGCTCGAGGTCGCCGGTTTCGGGTGCGAAGTCACCGATATTCACCGCATCGTCGCACTCGCCACCGCGACCCCAGGCCGCCCATCACCCGAGGGGTAGCGATGACGTACGCGAAAAGTCCTGCCGCCATGCATGATTCGCCGCTCTCGCGCAGCATGTTCTACCGGCGAATCTGTAGCCTGCCGACGTTCGTGGACACGGTGACAGGCCAGATCATGATGACGGCCGGATCGACCGGCGCGGTCATGATGCCGACCGATCTCGCCCAACGGGTCAAGGTCGAGTTGCAGCGCCGCAACGTCGGCCCGTGCCCGACCATCGGCCACCCTCGGGCGCGGGCATGGTCCTACCTCATCCGTACTGCCGACATGCGCCCGATCGGTGACCCCGCCGCGCTCGCCGCACTCTGGCGCGCGCACGTGGTCGTGATCCGCGACGGCACCATCGTGTTGCCGACACCGAGCCCAGGCCACCACACCCACCGAACGTGGATAGTCCCCGCGACCACGCCCTTCCGGCCGTCCGGGAGCACCGTCTTGGCCTGCGTGCGCCACGTCCTCGACGCGGCGAAACCGCGCAACCACGGCCCCTACTGACCCCTGGCCCGCAAGAGACTGCCGAGAGGAAACAATGTCGACCCTTGACGACCTGTGCCAGTGCAATTTGGCGCGCATCGAGCGCGCCTACCACCCCGATCTCGTGCCGGACCCGCTACGCACCCCCGGCTACCTGCGCGCCTACATCGTCGCCGAGGGACACGCCATCGGGGTGGACAACCCCGACATCGAGGAAACCCTTGCCGATTACCTCGAAGAGCAAGACCCCCTCAACTTTCCCGGCAGCCGATACCACTGGCTCATCGGCGAAGCCGCGTTGCTGCGCACCGTGGGCAGCGCCGAGGTGATGACCGAACAGATACACGCGCTCCTCGCGGCAACCACCAAGGAAAACATCGAGATCGGGATCATTCCACTGGACGCCCGATTCGTCACTCCTATCAGGAATTTCAGAATCTGGGGACCGGAAGGCGAAGCGGTCTTCGTCGATACCGAAGAATTCCTCGAGGTATCGGTCTCGCGCAGAAGCGGCGACGCCGGACACGCCGACCGCAGCTTTCGACTCCTCGTCACCCAGGCCGTCTACGGCAACGACGCCCGCACGATCCTCACCCGTGCCCTGTCCACCCACACCACCGACTAGCCACCCGGCACCGGCACCCAGGGGGCACCGTGAACCACCCACAACCAGCCACCGCGCAGGCCGACACACCCGCGCCCCGGTCACCGTGCCCCGAGGAACCCGACATCCACCTCACAGTCCAATTCACCAGTGTCCGAATAGATTTCGTCGCCTGTCTCACGGCCGCGTTGGTGTTCGTTTGCGAGGTGACCGCCCGCCGACCCGGCACCGTCACCGTCGATCCCAGCCACTGCGCGGGCCTGTCGAGGCTGCCCAACGAGCGGCTTTACCTCCAACCCTGACCGTGCGAACACCGCATGTTCCCCGACCAACCGAATGCCCTCGATGCGATGCGCCCCGGTCGGCCTCCCAGTGCCCCACCGGCCCGCTGCGCGAGGGCGGCCCCGGAATCGATTCCTGGCGATTTCCGGGGCCACCCAACCTTCCTCCTCGCTCAACCGGAGAACGGAGACAGCAAGTACGTGAGCATCACAGCGCATCGCCGGGCACCCTGGACCCCCAACAAACGCGCGGTCCTCGAGGCACTGCACGACGGCGAGCCACAGTGGGCCGAACGCCTCTACGCACAACTGGCCATGCCACGACGCAACAGCGCCGCTCACGCACTCGGCTGGCTGTACCGACACGGCTACCTCGCTCCCGTGACCGGCGAGGACGGATACGTCGTCATCGGCCCCGACCGCACCGACCAGAAATACGTCCTCACCGACAAAGGCCGCGCCGCCGCGCAGAACCTCGACGCCGGTTTCGACTACCTCAATCCCTGACCTCGCAACACCGCCCAGCCCGACCACCCGCCCGCCATAAGCACGGCCGTGACGGCACAAGACCACCTGAATACCTCGAACCACACCCGCGACCCCCCGAGCCGCGCCGGTTCGAGGGTGGGGAAACGCTCCCGGAGGCCGCCAACGCCCGGCCTCCGGGAGCACCCACACCACCCACATGACTGGTAACTGGAAGGCCCCGACCAACTCCGGCACCGTGCGCCCCTCGCCACGGACACCCGGAGTCGGTCGGGGGCCTTCCGTCGCATACGACGCGGCAGGAGCCCCCACCGTGACCACCCGCCCACCCAACGTGATCGACCCCGGCCAGCCCAACGCCGCACGCCTGCACAACGTGTTCCTCGGCGGGAAAGACCACTACGCACCCGACCAGGCGCTAGCCGAGAACCTGGCGAGTAGCACGATCAGGGCCGCGATCACCGAATCCCGGCGGTTCACCCGACGCGCGGTCGAACACCTGTCCGACCATCACAGAGTGTCGCAGTTCGTAGAGCTGGGGTGCGGTCTGCCCCACACCCCCGAAATTCACGACATCGCCGAACAACACAACAGCACCACGCGGGCGTTGTACGTCGACTCCGACATCGTCGTAGCCGCGCACGGTCGCGCGAAGCTGCACGACCCGCCAACCCGGTTTTTCACCGATACCGACATCACCGACACTGACACGATCCTGAGCGATATCGCCGCCGTGATGGACATGACGGCACCGTTGGCGGTGTGCGTGTCGGGCACCGCGGAATGGATTCCCGACGCCCCCGCCGTGCTCGCCGCGTTGACCGCCCGGTTCCCGGTCGGGACATGGCTCGTGCTCACCCATGTCACCGACGAGTTCTATCCCGACCATGTCCGGGCCGCCGCCGAAACCCTGCGTCGCGCGGGCATCGCCTACCACCCACGCGGAAGGGACGAGATCACGGCCATGCTCGCCGGGTACCAGCTACTCGCGCCCGGTCTGATCGCCCCGCACCGCTGGACACCCACGCCCATCGACAGCGACGGCAACGGGGTGCCCCCACTTTCCGCCTCCACGCCACGACATCGCGCGGCGTGGGAGCTGAGCGCGTATGCCGCAGTAGGCCAGCTCCATCGACCGTAGACGCTCGCAGCAGCAACGACGACGCCCCGCACCATCGTGAACCGGGCACCGTCGACCACTCCACCTACTGGACCCGACCGCAGCCCGACCCGTACCGATATCCACTGCGAGGGAACCGAAACCACCTTCGCGGCGTCTAAGCCGTTGAAGGGACTTCCACACCGTTGGTGTGGAAGAACGAGGGGAGAACCGATGCACATCATGAAATGGGCCGCCACCGCCGTCATCGCGGCGGCAGGGGCCATAGTTGTCACGGGCGCGCCCGTCCAGGCAAGCCCGTCGTCTGGTACGAGCGCATCGGCGCTAGTGGTCGCGCGCGAGGATCTGTCGTTCATTGCGCTGTGCAACAGCGTGGCCAGCTTCACCAACCACGGTCGCCAGCAAGCACAATCGCGAGGCATCTCCGAAGACATGATGGACCAAGCCATCGCCCAGGCCAACCGCACTGGCAAGAGGTACAAGCGCAAAGGCGAGGACACGATCAAATACGTCGGGGACAAAGTATGGGTTGTGTTGAACGGAAGCTGCGCAGTCGTGTCGACAGGATGGAACTAAAAGATGCAACCAACCCGACAGGAGTCGAACCCGTGCGGATGACCTACGACGCGGAAGCCAACGCCGCGATGATCTACCTCAACGGCCGTATCGAACCGGGGGAAGCGGTACGGCAGCAAACCGTCACGTTGGAAGTGGCGGACCTCGTGCTGGACTTCGGAACCGATGACATGTTGCTCGGGATCGAGGTCATCGGCGCACGAGCAGTCATCTCCGCCGAGACACTCAACGCAGCCGAGCAAATCGGCTGATCGCTGGTTCGACTGTGGGCAAGCCCCGCGCCTGTTCCGCAGTCGAACCACCGGCGTGGCATCGGGGATCTGCCACACCCCTTCAGGGCCGGACGTGGCCGACGAGCCGCGATTCGGCGAGAGCTATGCTCGTTTACGCGGCGAGGCAGTCGGGCACGCGATGACTACTTCCCAGACCACGCGCCCGCCTCGCCGTCCAAACAGAGCCGCTGCCGCACCCCTTCGGGGCTTGCCACAAATCACGGTCATAACTTCACGCGTGATGCGCTGTCGCGGCACATGGAGTGTGTAACGAACATCTCTCCCCGGCCAGCAGCGCTACCTCTTCGCGCCGCAGCCCCTTCACCCGGCGGCGGGTACCGGTCACCGGAAGACCGACATCGGCGGGCGAGACTCGGTCACGGCGCGTGCTGAGGAATTCACGAACCGCAGTGCGCGCCGCCTCCTTCTCGTCCATGCTGTCGAGCGTATATGCAGGCTGGACGCTGAAGGGGTCACTGTGAGTACCTCCCTCGACAGGATCTGTCTCGACTGCGCAACGCGGTGTTGTCTGGAGGCAGGGAAGAACGCCGAGGTCGCGCTACTTTGCCCTCGGCAGGCCGAGATGGTCGTCCCGTCCACAACCACCATCAAAGGAGTCGATTGATGAAGCACGCTTCTCTCGGAGCTCTACAGGTGTCCCGGATCGGGCTGGGTGCCATGACCATGGCCGGGACCTACACAACCGGCGGAGGCCTGGATGACGACGAGTCGATCCGCACCATCCACCGCGCGCTGGATCTGGGTGTCACCCACATCGACACCGCCGAGATCTACGGCCCCTTTCACAGCGAAGAGGTCGTCGGGCGGGCGATCGCGGGCCGCCGCGACGAGGTCGTCATCGCTACTAAGTTCGGCATTGTCTCGCACTCCAACGGTGGTCCGGGAGTCATCGACAGCAGTGCGGGGAATGTGAGGGCCGCAATCGAGGGCTCCCTCAAACGGCTGGGTACTGACCGTATCGACCTCTATTACCAGCATCGCGTGGACCCCGATACCCCAATCGAGGAGACGGTTGGCGCGCTGGCCGAGCTGGTCGCCGAGGGCAAGGTGCTGCATATCGGACTGTCCGAAGCCGCGCCGCAAACGATCCGCCGGGCCTACGCCGTGCACCCGGTGGCAGCGCTGCAGACCGAATACTCGCTGTGGACCCGCGACCCCGAGGACGAACTCCTGCCCTTGTTGCGTGAACTGGGCATCGGTCTTGTGCCCTATTCCCCGCTGGGTCATGGATTCCTCACCGGTCAGCTCCGTTCGCCCGCCGACATTCCCGACGATGACTGGCGCAAGACCAATCCTCGGTTCGTCGGGGAAGCCTTCGAGCAGAATCTGCGGCTGGTGGACGAAGTCCGTGCGGTCGGTGACGAGGTTGGTGCCACTCCCGCCCAAGTCGCGTTGGCCTGGTTGCTGGCCCAGGGCAACGATATCGCCCCGATTCCCGGCACTCGCCGAGTCACCCGGGTCGAGGAGAACACCGCTGCCGACGCCGTCGTCCTTTCCGCCGACCAGATCGTGCGGCTCAACCAGCTGACACCGGCCGTCGGTGCCCGGCATGACGAGGCGAATATGGCCAGCATCGACCACTGAGCATCCCAGGTACAAGGCTCTGCCCCCGTGCACGCATCCCTCGCTCAGGGTTACGGGTAACCAGCTGTAGGATCCGGTGCGACACCGAAGGTGTTGAACGCCATGGCCAACGTGGCGTAGCAGCCGACGGTGAAGACGAAGTCCATGCGCTGACGGTCGTCGAGTCGGGCGCCGAGGGCCGTCCACGTCTCGTCGGACAGCGCGGACTTTTCGTCCAGTTCGTCCACCGCGTCCAGCACCAGGCGATCGAATTCGTCTGCCGCGGTGCCGTTTCGGCGTGCCGCTTCGATATCGGCGTCGGTGAGCCCGGCGGCGCGGCCCATCGCGGCGTGGTGCTGCCATTCGTAGTCGCAGTCGCGGCGGTGTGCCACGCGCAGGACGGCCAGCTCGCGCAAGCGGGGCTCGAGGGTGGAGCTGAACTGCAGGTGCACGTTGAAGCCGAGGAACGCGCGAGTCAGGGCCGGGTGGCGGACCAGCACCGACAGCGCATTGCCCGCCTGGGCCGGATTGCGCCGCTCCGCGGGCAGCATGCGCGCCAGTGCCTTGTCGACCTCGTCATCCCACTGGTCCTCGGGAAGCGGGGAAAGGCCCATGATGGCCTCCTGCCTGGCGCACGGAGATCAACCATGGGCCACTCGAACGGATACGCTCTTCGTCAGCGAGAATACACTTCTCTCGCGCCGAGAGCGACATTCGGGCACTGAAACCTCTGGTGGCGTAGGTGCGTATCCGCGCCGGATGTGTTGTGATCGTGTGCGGGAGGAATGGTTATGCCGAAGCGAGCCCAGGGTCGGCGGCGCACGATCATGGTCGCGGCGATCGGATCGATCATCGCGGCCGCCACGACCGGATGCGACACCACGGAGCCGGCGGCCCCACCGTCCCCGCCGACAGTTCTGGGGCCGGACACCCCACCGCCGGTATCCCCGCCGTGGACGCTGGCCCAGCTGGTGAATCACCCGTGCACGGTGCTCGTGCCCGACGACCTCGCCCGTTTCGGATTCGCCGACGCTGGGGCGGTCGACCTGTCGGGCCACGACAAGTACTGTAGGTGGATTACTGCGGCGGGGAACCTTCGCCAGGTCAAAGTGTATTTCCTTCCCCATTATCGGCAGAAATTCGGGCCGCTCGAGGAAATCAATCGCACCGAGAAGAACTTCCGGACGCTCACCATCGCGGATCGACCCGCGTTCCTCATTGATGATCGCAGCGACAGCGGCCACCGCAATTGCAAGATCTGGGTGTCGGTGGCCTCGGGTGGACTGTTCCAGTTCGAGTACGCCGTCGTGGATCCCCACCCGGACTGGGATGGCTGTGCGGCCGGCATCGAGCTCGCCACCGTGATGGCCGAGCATCTCCAATGAGTACCCGTTTTCACTGAGCCGGCGCTGATGCGAGTGCGTGGACCACGTCCCGGTCCGCACCCGGCGCCGACGCCCGCCCGCTGATCCGCGGAGATGCCGGCCGGGTGGCGACGTGGCGGGGGAGTGTGGGAGTCGTTGGTATCGCGGCGTATTCGGCCGCGACCGCACTCAAAGACACCTCGACTAGTTCACCACCGCCGCGAGCCAGCGCCTCGACGACCGACCGTGCCGCTTCCAACCCGGTGAGCGGGTCGGCGATCGCGTCCGCGCAGAAGTAGGGACCACCCTCGGCAATACCGACCAGCCCGCCCGCGACCGCGGCGTCATCACCGAATCCGGCCCAGTTCGCACCGATTCCGTTGCCGTGCGCGGTGATTCGTGCCCACACCCGGCCGGGTCGGGCAGGCAGATCGGGGCCGAGTCCTCGCCGGGTCAATGCCGAAGGGCGCGAGGACTCCAGGACCACGTCGGCGCGAGCGAGCAGGGATCGCAACGCCTCGGGCTCATCGAAATCGAGGGAGTAGCAGAGCTTTCCAGCGTTCATCCAGTCGAAGAATCGCGGCGTGCGGCGGGTACCGTCCGGGCGGGACGGGCTTTCGACCTTGACAACGGTGGCGCCCGCTTCCCGCAACAACCTGCCGCACAGCGGACCGGCCCACATCGAGGACAGGTCGACCACCAGGCAGTCGGACGGGCTCCGCGGCGGTCCGGCGGGCCCGATCCGTCGAATGACCGGCCGGGCGGGAGCCTGCTCACCGAGCGCCGCCACGGGCAGCCCGAGTAGTCGAGCGCGCGCCGTGACTTCCGCGGCGGAAACGTCTGCGGCCCAATGAGAAATCGCCGACCAAGGGTCCGTCACCGTGGTGGTCTCGAGCAGGGCCGGAATCGCCTCCCGGTCCACATCCCGAGCCAGCGTGAGCGCACACCACCCGTCCCGCGTCGCGATCAGCCGCGATGCCCCGCCCGCGGAGATCCGCCCCCGGCGCGTCAACCCGAGCAGAGCTGCCCGCCGGGTCAGTTCGGCACCCACATCGATCGGCACACCGGTGCGCGCGGTGAACCCGTCGGCGACCGCGCGTGCATGGTCGAGGACTCCGGAACGGCTCTGATCCGGTGCGCCGTCGGGATCACCGGTCAGCCACAGCGCCCCGCAGCCCGCCCAGTCCGCGGCTGTCACGACGTTTCGCCACTGCGCGCCGTGACCCCGCTGATCTCGTCCACCAGTCCCCAGTCCAGCGCGGTGGCTGCGTCGATCACGCTCCCGCTCAGCACCATGTACGCGGTACGCCAACGGCCGATTCGGCGTGGCACGCTCACTGTTCCGCCCGCGCCGGGGATCAACCCGAGCCGGAGTTCGGGCAGCCCGACGACCGTGTCGGGATGGGCGGTCACGGTGCCGCAGAAGGCGGCCATCTCGAGCCCGCTGCCGGTGGTGCGGCCGTGGATGTGGGCCCGCAGATTCGGCCCGAGACGCTGCGCGAGTGCGTGCAGCGCACGAGCTGGGCTGTAGCGGGTGCGCGCCAGATGCGCACTCGCCACATCGGTGAAGGTCCCGAATTCGGCGAGGTCGCCACCGCTGCAGAAACTGGGTCCGTTGCCGGTGAGTTCGACCGCGCGGATCGAATCGTCCCAGCGGGCAATGGCCAGCGCGTCGAGCAGTGCCGCGCGCGTTCGATCGTCGAAAGCGTTGTGCCGGTGCGGTCGATCGAAGCCGATGTGCAGCGTCTGACCCTCGCGGCGGATTACCAGCGGATCGCCGGATTCGGTTGTGCGGCGTTTCGTTTCGCGCTCGCGGAGCCAGGCGGCGAACTCCGGCCCGCCCTGCAGGGTGGAATACGCCAGCGATTCGATGAGCAGACCCTGGTCGACCCCCACTCCGGGCTGCCCGGCACGCAGCACGTCGTCGCAGACAGCCGCAGCGAGTGGGCGTTCGGTGCACGCACGGTCGATCCGGTCGAGCGCATCGGCGACCGATGGCACAGTCACCACGCGTGGGTCGAGCGAGGGCTTCGTGGTCAGGGTCAGTGTGGCGTGGTCGAGCCAGAATGCGTCCGCGGCGGGATCGTCGGCCACCGCGATGACAACGCCCGCAGGCGTCGCCCCGGCGTCGAAATCCGGTTCGGCTGACACATCGACCACACGGATCACGGGTTTCGTCCGCCCTTTCGGCTCGCAGTCACAGTGAGTGAATATGGTATTCTCTTCTGTAGAGAATGCAATATCACGGCACCGGTTGCCTTGACGGCCCGCAGTGTGCCGCCGAACGGTGCGGGTGGAGAGGGTGCGACATGAGCATTTCGCTGCTGCTCGACATGGCGGCGTCGAGTAACCCGGACCGGCGGGCGGTGGTCTGCGAACACGTGCACTGGACCGTGGCCGAGCTGAAGGCGCTGGCGCAGGGCGGGGCCGGTGTGCTGGCGGGCTCCGGCGCACGCAGTCTCGTCTATGTCGGAACTGGCGGACACCTCCTACCGCTGCTGCTTTTCGCCGCCGCGGAAGCGTCGGTGCCGTTCACTCCGCTGAACTACCGGCTCGGCGCCGACGCCCTCGGCGCGCTCATCGCCCGACTCGACACCCCGCTGCTCGTCTGCGACGACGAGTTCCACGAGATCGTCGCGCGCGAAGTGCCGGATTCCGCAGTGGCCGTGATGCGTTCGGCGCAGTTCCTCGAACAGGCCGCGGTCGCCGAGCCGGTCTCGGTGGACGTGGACCCGGAACAGGTGGCCGTCGTGCTGTTCACCTCCGGCACCACCTCGACGCCGAAAGCGGTCGAGCTCACCCACAACAACCTGGTCAGCTACATCACCGGCACCATCGAATTCGATTCCGCCGCAACGCAGGACGCGGCGCTGGTGTGCGTACCGCCCTATCACATCGCCGGTATCGGTGCGGCCATGTCGCACCTGTACGCCGGACGAAAAGTGGTGTACCTGCGCGCGTTCGACGCGACCGAATGGATCACCGCGGTCACCCGCGAGTCGGTCACCACCGCCACCGTCGTGCCCACGATGCTCGCCCGCGTCGTCGCCGAGCTGCAACGCACCGGCGCGACACTGCCCTCGCTACAGACCCTCGCCTACGGTGGCTCCAAGGTCGCCCTGCCGCTGCTGCGGACAGCGCTGGACCTGCTGCCCGAGGTCGGTTTCGTCAACGCCTACGGCCTGACCGAAACCAGTTCCACCATCGCTGTTCTCGGGCCCGACGAGCACCGTGCCGCGCTGACCTCCGACGACCCGGCGGCCGCGCGCAGGCTCGGTTCGGTCGGCAATCCGGTCCCCGGCATCGAGCTGCAGATCCGCGACGAGAGCGGCGCCGTCCTACCTGCGGGCGCGACGGGGGAGCTATACGTGCGCGGGGCCCAGGTATCGGGTCGCTACGCCGGCATCGGCTCGGTGCTCGACGCCGACGGCTGGTTCGCGACCAAGGATGTGGCGGCGCTCGACGCCGACGGATTCCTCTACATCGGTGGACGTTCCGACGACACCATCATCCGCGGCGGGGAGAACATCGCGCCGGCCGAAATCGAAGACGTGCTGGTGGAGCACCCCCAGGTACGCGAGGTCGTCGTCATCGGGATCGATGATCCGCAGTGGGGTCAGATCATCGTCGCGGTGGTGGTGCCCGATGGCGACCCGGACCCGGAGCAGTTGCGTGATTTCGTCCGCGCGAGCCTGCGCGGCTCACGCACGCCGGACCGGGTCGTCTTCCGGAACAGCTTGCCCGCGACGCCGACCGGGAAGATCCTGCGCCGCGACCTGATCGCGGAGTACAGCCCACAACCGGTGCCCGGTGGCACCGCGGCCGGATAGTCAGCAGAAGGAGAGAGCGCGAATGGTCAACAACGGTGCGCGGCTGCGCAGCCAGGTGTGTGACACCGAAGTCATCGTGGTGAAGGCGGGCAGCAGCCTCGACGATTTGCGGGCGGGCGGTGTGCCGATGGTTCCGCTCGGGGGCGAGCGGACCGGGGACGAGCCCGACCCGGCTTTCGCCGACGGGAACGTGCTCGGCAAGCGCTATGTCGACGAATCCGGGGCCGAGGTCCTGGTGACGAAGGCGGGCGCGGGCACCCTCAGCGTGGGCACCGAGCCGCTGGCGTTGAAAGGTGCGGCGCCGCTACCGGCCAGCGATTGACCCTGCAAGGGCGACCGGGCCGCCGACGCGATGGCGTCGGCGGCCCGGTCCGCGTCACGGGCGCATCCGGAACATCGCCTCCTGGGCGTAGGACGCCACCAGTTCGCCGTCCTCGGTGAGCACATCGCCGCGGCCGAAGACGCGGCCCTGCGCGAGGATCGGGCTGTGCTGGCGCAGGACCTGCCAGGCATCGCTGCGCACCGGGCGATGGAACCACAGCGTGTGCGAGGTGACGGCGGACAGGAATCGGGTGCCGTTGCCGGTGTGGCTGATCCCGTCCTCGGGGCGCAGCGCGGTGCCGATCAGGGTCAGGTCGGTGGCGTAGGCGGTCAGCGGGGCGCCCAGTTCCGGTGCGACCGGTGGGGTGCGCATCCACATCGTGTAGGTCGGCGGACCGGCCGCGGTGCTGTCGAGGTCGTCGGTGGAGCGGGCCTCCCACGGCAGCAAGGGAAACGACACCGCGTGCTCAGGGCCGAGCGGTTCGTCGACAGCGGGCAGGCTCTGGCGCCGCGGGCCGTCCTCGGGAGTGTGGAGCGAGGCAACGGCCGTCGCGATCACCTGATCGCCCTGGTAGGCGAGGAGGGTGGCGGTGGCGAAGGAACGGCCTTCGTGCTGGACGTTCGCCTCGTACCGGATCGGTATGTCCGACTGTCCTTCTCGGGTGAAGACCGTGTGCAGCGACTTCACGCTCTTGTCGGGGACGGCGAGCCGGGCGGCCACCACCAGCTGCCCGAGGACCTGACCACCGAAGACCCGGTGGTAGGGCAGGGTCTGGTTCGCGGCCTCGTAGGCGATGGTGCCGGTGCTCGCCGCCGGCTTCAATTCCAGGCACGCGAGCAGGTCGTTCCACATGTCGGGCATGGTGTGAGTGTAATATACATTCTCGAATGAGAGAATGAGACTCTCGCGCGCTGGAGGTCAGATGGCGATCACACCGGATCAGCGGAAGTCGGCGATGTCGTCCGTCGCGGAGATGCTGCGAATCTTCGACGTCGAGCCCGACGGTCCTGGCTGCTTCCTCGGCACCAGCGACGGCGGCGCGCGACAGGTCGTCGACGGTACCCAGCTGCTGGCGCAGTCGCTGGTCGCCACCGCGAAGACATTGCCGGACAAGGTCGTTCGGTCGGCGCACGCGGTGTTCAGCCGCGCGGTCGACGCCGCGTCGCCGGTGCGGTTCACCGTGGAGGTGACCCACTGTGGCCGTTCCATGGCGAGCACGGTGGTGGCTGTGGAGCAGGCGGGCCGACGGTGCGCCACTGTGTCGGTGCTGGCCGATGCACCGTCCGAAGACGTTGTGCGCCACCATGTCCCGCGGCCCGAGGTGCCTGGTCCAACGGCCGCACTGCCCGCGAATATGCCCATGATCGGCCGGGATCTGCGGATCGTCGGAGTGGCCGACGTGAACGACCCCGACGAAGTGGGCCCGCCGGAACTGCACGCCTGGCTGCACTACGACCCGGTCCCCGAACGCGACGATCTGGGCAAGGCACTCTTGGCCCACTTCACCGGGCACCTGTCGGTGTCCACCGCCCTGCGCGCGCATCCCGGGATCGGCACGGCGCAGGCGCACCACGGTTTGTCCACCGCGGTCATGACCGTCTCGGTGCGGTTCCACGAGCCGGTCGAGTGGACGGGCTGGCTGCTGTACTCCCATGAGAGCATCCAGATCGGCGCCGGAATGTCGTGCGTTCGCGGACTGGTGCACACCGAGAGCGGCCGCTTGCTCGCCTCGTTCACCCAGGAAGCCATGATTCGCCGACCGCGTGCCGACGAGGCCGCGGTGCCCGCGCGGGCGCGGCTGTGACAGAAGGAGATTCGATGACCGATCGCTCAGGCTTCGTGACTCGCCCGGACTACCGGGTCGACATCCACGCCCGCCGCAACCGCGTCACCGTCCACTTCGGCGAGCTGCTGGTCGCGGATTCGGAGCGGGCCCTACTGGTCGACGAGCAGGATCACGGACTCGTCTTCTATCTACCCCGCGAGGACATCGGCGTCTCGCTGCACCGAGCCGAAAACTACCGCACGACATGCCCGTTCAAAGGCGAGGCCACCTACTGGCGCTTCGACGGCGACGGCGACGAGCCCCTGGTGTGGGGCTACGAGGACCCGGCCCCGCAGGTCGCGCGGCTACGCGGACACGTGGCGTTCTACCAGGATCGGGTGACCCTGCGCGTCGGTGCCGCCACGCCTGCCGTCAGCGGGCACTGAGCCGTCGGCACCGGACGTTCCGGTGCCGACGCGCTCATCGGCCGCGGTTCTCGCGCGGTGCTCCCCGCCATCCGCACGGCAGTCCGCAGGTCGGCTGCAGCGTCGTGTCCGTGCGGCCGTCGGCGAACACACGCAGCGTCTCGGTGGCCTCCGCGGGATAGCCGCAGTCCGGGCACTTCTCGAAGAAGTCGAGAACCTGGTGCACCACTTGCGAGCGAGGCTGCTCCGGGGGCTGCGGTGGCGCAGTGGTGACATCGGGCCGCCGCCACCGGACATCCGCGGTCCGGGGCGCCCCGGTGCGTCGTGCGGCGGTGTCGCCCGTGGTGTGTGTTCCCATGATGTCCGTTTCTGTGTGGTCAGCGTGCGCCAGCGCACGTTCGATACGTTCGAAGGAACGCAGGACCGTTTCCAGTTCGAGTCCGAGTTCGCGCTGGGCGGTATCGAATCCGCTCGATCGCCGCCAGCGGGCCAGCATGCGCGCCGTCGCGTTCTCGGCGTCGCGAACGAGTCCGGGGACGCCGGCCGAGGCCAGCGGTGGCCGCGGAACGGCGAGGTCGACCGCCAGTCGGCACGCGCAGGCGGACGTGATCCAGAGGATCTCCGCCAGCTCCGGCACCACGGCGATCACCTCGTGGACCCGGGCGACTTCGGCCGCGAGCTCCATGTGCTCGATCGAATAGTCGACCAGCGTGCACAGTCGGTGGTCTGCGCACGCTCGTTCGGTCCGGCCGGTGCGTTCCAGCGCACTCAGCCTCCGGTGGATCTGACCGGAGTCGGCAGGCGACACCGCCAGTTCGTGCAGGACGCGGACGGCGGCGACGAGCCGAGTGCCCGGCGCCGCGTGGCCGGCATGTCCGGATCGGGTGAGCCCGTGCTCGGGCAGGCTCGTCATGCCGGCACCGTCGACGGCCGGACGTCGAGAGTGGCGTGATGCGCGGTCATAGACGTTCCAAATCTCTCGGCAGTGACGAGAATCGCATTTCCATCGTATCTGATTCCGACGGATCTGTGACGATCAACATGGCCGATATATGTTGAGTTACAAGCGAGAATGACGTTATCGTCAACGTCATGAGAAGGTGTATCGAGGGACGAAGTGACCAGCGCATGACGGCGTGCGGAGGTAGGCGATGAGCGGGGAATCGGACGGCCCGGTATGGCTGTTCTGTCCGGCGGATCGGCCCGAGCGGTTCGCCAAGGCGGCGGCGTGCGCGGACACGGTGATCCTCGACCTGGAGGACGGTGTCGGCGAGGAGGCGAAAGCCGCCGCGCGCGAGGCGATCCGGGACTGCGCACTGGATCCGGCCCGGACGATCATCCGGATCAACCCACTCGGTTCGGCGCAGGTCGAGCTCGACCTCGGCGTCATCGAGCGCACCCCCTACCGCAGGCTCATGCTCCCGAAAGCTGAAACCGGCGACATCCCGCCGATGCTGGCCGGCTACGACATCGTCGCCCTGGTCGAGACCCCGGCCGGTGTCCGCCGGCTCGACGACATCGCGTCTTCGCCCACGGTGATCGCCGTGATGTGGGGTGCCGAAGACCTCGTCGCCGCCCTCGGCGGCAGCTCGTCCCGGCACCCGAACGGCATCTACCGCGATGTCGCCAAGCATTTGCGCTCGGCCACGCTGCTCGCGGCGAAAGCCCACGGCAAGCTCGCTGTCGACGGGGTCTATCTCGACATCCCCGATCTCGACGGGCTGGCCGCCGAATCCGCCGACGCCGTCGCCTCCGGCTTCGACATCAAAGTGGCCTTGCATCCCACGCAGGTCACGGTCATCGCCGACGCTTACCGCCCCGACGCCGGCGAATTCGACTGGGCGCGCCGCGTATTGGACGCGGCGGAGCACTCGCGGGGAGTCTTCGCCGTCGACGGCCGGATGGTGGACGCGCCGATCCTGAGCCATGCTCGCCGGATCGTCGCCCGCGCGGCCACCACCGGTCGGTAGCGAATCGTGTCGACGGCTCAGATCACCGTCCCGACATCGGTGCGGACGAGATTGTCGAGTGCGCGTTCGGCGACCGCCGCGATCGTCATCGACGGATTGCACGCGGCGGTGTTGCCGGGCATGAGGGCGCCGTCGAGGACGTAGAGGCCGCGCTGGCCGAGTACTCGCCCGTCCAGATCGCAGACCGTGCCCATATTCGCGCCGCCCAGCGGATGCCAGGTGGACGGGAACACCGCGTTGGTGTCGAGGAGCATGCTGTCGGGTCCGGCGATGCGGCGCACGGCCGGGTCGATGTGGCCGTCCTGGATCGCCCGGTCGCCGTCGCCGGGCCAGCGCAGGGTCGCGCTGTCGGTGCCCGACTCGTAGACGAACTCGCCGCGCCCGCTGCTCACGCCGTAACCGACCAGCATGGTGCTACCCGGGTCGACGGCCAGCGGTGGAATCGAGGCTTGGACAACGGTGAACGCCGAGTTCGGGTCGTCCCAGTTCTTGCTGCCGTACACCACGGGCCCGCCCTGGGCGGTGCCGAATCCGGCGGAAGGGTTGCGCCACACATAGATTCGGTCCGCGTTGGTGCCCCAGCCGCCGCCGAGCCCGTCGGGCAGGTCGGGGATCTGGCCCTTGGCGCCCGCCCGCACGAGCAGCCGGGTGGTGTTGAGGCTGCCTGCCGCGAGCACCAGCGTCGGGGTGGTGATGATCTTGTTCTCGAGTACGGTGCCCGCGGTGTCGAGCCGGTCGACGCGCACCACCCAGCGCCCGTCGGGGGCGCGTTCGATATCGGTGACCTCGTGCAGGGTCTGCACGTCGACCCGTCCGGTGGCCTCGGCCGCTTCCACGTAGGTGACGTCGACGGAGTTCTTGCCGCCGTTGTTCACGCCCATCGCGCCGTCGCCGTTGGTGTAGGACGGCTTCATCTCCCCGCGCAGTTCGGCCAGCGCGTAGTTCCAGTCGATCGGCATCGGGATCTTCGACAGCGGCATCCCCGCGGCGCGCACTCGATCGGCGAAAATCCGTGCTGCCTGGTAGTTCTCGTGCTCGACCAGCTCGTCAGGCGCGGTGGCGAGGCCGAGCATGCGGGCGACGCGGGGGTAGTGGACCCGGTCCATCAGCCCCCAGTCGAGCTCGGTCGGCAGATGGGTTTCGAACACCTCGCGGCTGGGCTGTAGCGACATGCCCTGGTAGACCAGCGAGCCACCGCCGAGGCCCGCGGCGCACAGTGCGGTCATCCCGGCACCGGCCACCGCCTCCACCAGGCCGGTGTACGGCTCGAATAGCAGTGGGCGGCCGAACAATACCGGGTTGGAGCGGTGCCAGAGCAGGCGTTTGTCGGGCGCTGAGGCGCGCGGGAAGGTTTCGGAGTTGGGGCCGGTTTCCCAGCGCCTGCCGCGTTCGAGCATCAGCACGTCGACGCCGGCCTGCGCCAGCCGCAGCGCGGTGACGCCGCCGCCGAATCCGGAACCGATCACGACGGCCCGGCGTTCGTGCCTGGTGAGCGGCACACCGCCGGTGCGCACCGCTATGCCGGTGTGTGCCGAGGCGGTACGCGTCGCGGCCAAGGCGAGCCCTGCGGCCGCGGCACCGGTCAGTAGTGAGCGGCGGGTGAACTCGGACATGTCAGCAACTTTCGTAGTTCGGGGATACAGGAGCGGTTCAGACACCACGTCGAGCGAGGAGTAGGTCGAGCAGTCCGGCTTCGCGGCCCTGCTCGGTCACCATGCCGCGCGCGGTGCGTTCGACTTCGCCGCCGGTGAGCAGTGCGTCGGCGTCGGCGGCCATCTCGACTCCGCCGTAGTGGTGGCGGCGCATGAGCTGCAGGAACAGGACCTCGGCCTGCCCGGCGCGGGCAGCGGCGAGCTGGTCGAGTTCGGCGGTTGTCGCCATTCCCGGCATTGCCGAATCAGGCGACGCGGCCCGGTGTCGGTGAGTCGCGGACTGCGCCATCCAGGCCATCGGCCGCTCGGCGGTGACCGGTGCGTTCGCCAACCGCAACCAGCCGAGCAGCATTCCGAGTTCGGCGCGCTGGGTGTCGGCTATCTGGTCGGCCAATGCCGCCACCGACGGCTCCACACCGCGATCGAGTCGCTGCACCAGCAGCAAGGCCTGACTGTGATGCGCGACCATGTCCTGCACGAAACCGATCTCGGTCGCGTTCAGCAACGGGTCCCGCGCGGCGTCGCCGGGGATCAGTACCGGCCGCAAAGCCATGCCCATCGCCAGCAGCAGGAGGGCGAGGCCGGCCAGCAGCGCTGCACGAAAGAGGTTGTGCTGGGTCATGATCCGGTGGTCGATGCCTGACCGGCGGGCGGGGTGTACACCGTCGGTGCGAGCTCGAGCGCCAGGAATCCGTTGTCGGCGCAGGTGGTCCACAGCTGGTTCCCGCGCCATTCGGGTGGCGAGAAGCACCAATCCGTGGACAGATCACCGAAAGTCAGTGTGCCGGTGCGTGAACTGAGTGCCTGCTGCGGATCGAACTGCCCTTGCAGCATCGCCTGGGCCACGGTCGGCGCCGCGAGCAGCGGCGGCCCGATGATCGAGGCGAGCGCGTGCGGCGAGTTCCACAGCTCGGCGTTCTCGCCCGTCCGCGCGGGCGGATTGAAGTAGGCGATCTCGCGAACTGCCCCGGGATCGCGCACATCGAACACCCGGATACCCGACGAGGTCCAGCTGCAGGCCAGCGCGGTGGGGTCGGTCGGCCGATCGGCGGCGCAATAGTGCGCGTCGTAGGCGAACAGCGAGCCGCCCGAGGCCGAGGCGATCATGCTGTCCTGGTTCTCCGGCAGGTTGATCGCGAGTTTGATCGACTGCGCCAGCCGGGGCCGACGATCGTCGGAGACGTCGATGAGCTTGACCCCACCTGATCCGGCTTCGTCGACGGCGAAGACATACGGCACACCCCGGTAGCTCACGGGAACGGTGTGCTGGGTGGCCCAGCCGTCGGTCCAGGGCATATCGGCCAGTTCCTGCACGCGTGGTTCGGGATCGCGCCGCTGCACCGCGCTCACATCGAGGATCTTCATCCCGCCGATGTTGTTGGCCAGATACATCCGATTGCCGTCGGGGGAGAGGCCGAATCCGTGCATCGACAACCCGGCCAGACCTTGCCAGATCACGCGGGGGTTCGCCGGATCGGTGAGATCGACGGCGCTGAGCAGCCCCGGTGCTGTTCCTGATGCCCAGTAGGTTCGCCCGTCGGGGGAGAAGCCGCCCTCATGGGCGGTGATCGGCACTGGCAGTGCCAGGTCGGTGCCGGGACCCGGATTGAGCAGGCGCGGGTGTGCGCAGTCGGAGATGTCGTAGACCGACAGCAGCCCGGCGCCGGTCAGTGCGGGAACGCCCGCGCCCACCAGCAGTTTTCGCGCCGCGTTCACCTTCAGGCTCTCCCACGTCCCGGCCAGCATGGCGGGTTCGTTCAGCGTAGCGGTCTGTACCGGGGCGGTCGGATCGGCGACATCGAGCACGCGCACACCGGTGTCGGGGCCGAGCAGGTTGCCGGGAAAGAAGGTGCCGATGTAGGCGCAGTGGTTGTAGGTCACGGAGGTGATGCCGCCGCCACGGCCTGCCGAACTGCCGAGCAGGCGCATATTGCACCGGAATCCGTCCCGGGTGCGGCCGCTGTCACGGTCTGCGGCGGGCACATCGCCCTGCAGTCCGGTTTCCGGGAGGGAGCCGGGTAGGCACTCGGCCTGCCCGGCCGGTGCGCCTGCGGCGGGCTGGATAGTCGCCGCACCGAGCGGCATCAGCAGCGTTACCGCCGCGACGGCGGCGCAGCGTCGCGCCGTCCGTGTGAACAAGGAATTCATGGGTTGGATTCGACCCCGATGTGCGAGGCCGCCTTTCCTGGAAGCTGTTGTGCCACTGAGGTATTCGGACACAGCCAGCGTCTGCCGCATCCATGAGTAACTGTGTTACTGATGGCGCGACGCTACCACCCAGGAGACGGTGGGGGAACGGATTCGACGGTATTGGATCCTGCGTGCGGAATCTTTCAGCGTGGGACCGGGGCGTAGGGGCCGCCGTAGGGAGTCGGGACGGTGAGTGGCCCGGTCGGCGCGGGATCGGCGGTCTGCAAGGGATCGCCGACCGGCGGCGGCCGCACGGGGTCATTGGTGGGGCGGGGAGCGTTGCGCGCACCGCGCGGCATCAGGGTCGGATCGGGATCGGTGCAGTCCGCGTTCACGTACGGATCGGCGTAGTCCGGGATGGAACCGGCCCTTCGCGGCACGTTGTAGTCGCAGGCGTAGCGGGGGTAGATGCTCGCCAGCGCCCACACACCGCCGTCGTGAAAGGCCGAGGTCACCGCGTCGAGGGCCGATCCGGCGCGTTGCTGGGGGAAGAAGAATTCGTTGAGGGCGGGGATCCGGGAGTAGGCAACCTGGGAGACGGTGACCAGGTTGCCCAGCAGTTGAACCATCGTCGGTGAGTTCTCCGCGAGGATGATGTCGAGAGTGGACAGCAGCGGTGGGGTCTGCGCGACGAGCTGTTCGAATCCGCCGGTCATCGAGGACACACCGCCGAGCGTGGCCGACAGGTTCGCCGAGGTGGACCGCAGCGCGTTTTGACCGTCGTACAGCGTGGTCAGCACGACTCTGCTGTTGCGGAGCAGGTTCACCGTGTGCGGCAGTGTCGTGTCCAGGGTCGAGATCAGGAACGTCCCACCGTCGATGATCGCCGCCAGCTTGTCCGGGCCCGCCTGGCCGACACCCAGTTCCGCGGAGATCGCCGCGAGCCGGGCCGGATCGATCTGAGACAGTGTGCCACTGAGGCTTTCGAGCATGTCCGACATCGGCACCGGCGTGGATGTGCGATCGGCGGTGATCAGCGCTCCGTCGGTCAGATAGGGCCCGTCGTCACCGGCCGGAACGAAATCCAGGTACTGCTCGCCGGCTGCGGACAGGGCCGCGGCCCGGACCTTGCCGGAAGCCGGAATTCGAACATGCTCGTCGATCGCGGCGACGACAACCACGGCCTCGCCGGCGACCGCGACGGAATCGATGCGCCCCACCCGAACCCCGCGCAAGGTGACTTCCTGTCCGGGCAGTAGCCCGCCGGATCGGTCCAGTTCGACGCGGACCTGATAGGGCCTGCTCAGCGGATCGATGCCGAGGGTGTTGAAGATCAGATGCCCACAGGCACCACCGAGAATCGCGAGCAGGCCGAGTAGTGAGACCGCTGCCCGATACCGGTGTGCGTGGCGGACACCGCCGACGAGCAGGGCGGCGGGTCCATCCCAGACGCTGCGGCGCGAGGTCATCGTGGCGTGCCTTCCAGACGGTTGCCCAGCCGGGCGAGCATGTGCTGGAGCGAGCCGACGAACGCCGTCCAGTCGGTGAGATCGGGCGGTCTGGCACCGGAGGTGGCGGGGAACACGGGATCGGGGATCGCGATCCCGGTCACGTCGGCTTTGACGTGACCGTTGGGCCCACTGATCATTTTGATGACGATGCCGAGCATGGTGTTGATCTCGCCGAGGTCTGCGTCGGGGTTGGTGGCCGCGGCATTGAGACCGGCGGCGAGCCGGTTGATATTGGCGGCCATACTCGTGGAGTTGGTGCCCTGGATACTCGGGAACCGGGCGAGCTGCGTGGCGATGGTGTCGATGCGCTCCACCAGGGTGACGATCGAACCGGTGTTCTCGGCCAGCACCTGCATCGCCGGTCCGGCCGCGGCGACGGTATCGGACAGGGTGCCCTGCCCGGCGGCGACGGTCGCGCTGAGATCGGCGGCGGAGTGCAGGAGTTCGTTGATCTGTCCCGACCGGGCCGACAGTGAGCCGAGCAGCGTGCGGGTCTCGGCGAGCAGTTCGGCGAGGCGCTCACCGCGTCCGCCGACGTGCTCGCTGAGTGCGGAGATCACGGTGGTGAGGTATTCGATGGTGCCGCCGCTGACCAGAAGTGATGCGCGAGTGAGCATTTCCTCGATCGTCGACGCGGCCGAGGTCGATTCCAGCATGATCGCGCTGCCGTCGTCGAGCACACCGGTGCCGGGCTCGACGATCCGCGGCGGTTTCATCGCGACGAAGACATCGCCCATCGGGGTGGCCGACCGCAGCTCTGCCGACGTGCCGAGCGGCAGCCGGACGGTCGAGGTGATCCGCAGGGTGACCATCGCGGTGTAGTCGCGCGCGGACATGGCTTCGACCTGGCCGATATCGGCGCCGTGCAGCTTCACCTTGGCTTTGGTCGGGAGATTGAGGGCGTTGGAGAACGTCGCGGTGAGGGTGTAGGTGTCACCACCGAGTCCCGGTGCGGGCAGCGGTAGCCGGTCCAGTCCCACGGCGCATCCGGTGGCCGATAGGGCGAGCGTGGCGGCGGTGGCGACGGTCCGAATCACCTTGGTAGTCATCGGCCGTTCTTCTCCGCGAGGCCCGCCAGGATGGCGGTTATGCCGAAATCCGGGCCCATGTCGCGCATGGTCCCGGTGTCGCAGCCGAGATTGCGCAGCTGCAGCAGATTGCAGACCTCCTTGACCATCTGGCCGTCTAGCAGCAGCCGGTTGATGTCGACCGAGGCACGCAGCGCGCCGACCTTCTGGTCGACGGAGTGGTAGGCGTTGTCGACAACCATCGGGAATACGTCGAGGAACGCGGCGAGGTTGTAGTCGTAGGCGGCCAGGGAACCGGTGAGGGTGTTGGCATCGGTCGTCAGGCCGGCGATGGTGCCCTGGTGGCGTCGGAGCAGGTCGGTCACCGCCACGATGATTCTGTTCATCGCGGCCCCGGTCGCGCCGGTACCCAGTTGCTGCTCGGCCAGGAAATCGCTGAGTTGTGCTACGGCGCCGCCGAATTCACGCAACGTCGTGTCGTTGCGCGCGGCCGCGGCGGTCAGTGCGTCGAGGTTGCCGACGACGGTGGTGATCGCGTCGCGGGTGGCAGCACCGTGATCCTCGCCCAGTTGCAGCGCGCGCGAGAGTTCGCCGAGCGCGGCGCGCATGTCCTCGCCGTTGCCGCTGGTCGCCGCGGACCCCAGGTTCATCAGGTCCGCGATCGGCCCCGAGCCGTTGCCGTCGCCGCCGAGCGAGCCGGACAGCTGCTGGGCCATCGACAGCAGGGCATCGAACTCGACCGGCGATTTCGTGTGTGCCGTGTCCAGCACCGCACCCGAACGCAGAGTGGGCCCGCCGCGGTAGACCGGGGTGAGTTCGACGTGGCGGTCGGTGAGGATCGAGTCCGAGATCGTGACCGCCTGCACGTCGGCGGGCAGCCGAATGCCGCCGTCGACGCGCATCTGGACTTCGACCGCGCCGCCGCGGGCGTCGATGCGCACGATCCGGCCCACCCGCATCCCGAGCACCGAGACCACGTTGCCCTCGTAGAGCCCGTTGGCGTTGGCGAAGTGGGCGGTGATGGTGGTGGATGTGTCCGCG
Source organism: Nocardia sp. NPDC127606 (assembly GCF_042671725.1). Classification (NCBI taxonomy): domain Bacteria; kingdom Bacillati; phylum Actinomycetota; class Actinomycetes; order Mycobacteriales; family Nocardiaceae; genus Nocardia; species Nocardia sp. NPDC127606. Next base: position 1,123,736 of record NZ_JBHXWQ010000001.1, read on the forward strand.
CCGGAAGAACATCCGGCCAGACAGGCGGCGGTCAGGCTGACGACGGCCAGCTTGAAGGTGGACAGGGTGACGCTCATCGGCAGTCCTGGAGGTAGGGGGCTCGGCCCGCGGCGACAGCGGTGGTACTCAACGCGCACATCCAGGAGTCGATGAACGCGCCGTCGGGGGCATTGGCGTTGAGTTCCGCGCCGGTGCCGGTGGCATTGGCGAACATCCGCCACGGCACCGGCAGGATCTGCAGGATGTTGCGGAGCAGGTCGTCGTGGCCGGCCAGCATCGCGGTCATCTCGCGCAGATCGGTCAGCAGCTGTTCGATCTCGGTCGCCTCGCCGACCACGATCGGTTCGAGTCGCCGGACCAGGGTGGTGACCGCGTCGAGCAGCCGGCGCAGCGCGTCCTGGCGGGCGACGATGCGCCCCAGCACGGCGCTGCCCTCACCGATGACCGCGCCGAGTTCGGCCTGTTGCGTACGGATGACGGTGCTGACCTGGCCGGTCGTGGTGAGCAGGTCGCCGATCTGCTGGCGGCGGGTAGCGATGACGGTCGACAGCGATCGCACGTCGCGCAGGATGCCGGGGACCAGGGCGGGGACACCGTCGAGTCCCTGCGAGAGCGCCGTCATGGACTGGGCGATCTGGTCGGCGTCGAGCTGATCGAACGTGGTGGTGGCATCCTGCAGCGCGGTCTCGAGATCGTACGGAACAGCGGTGTGCGACAACGGAATACGATTGCCGGGTAGCGCGCCGACACCGTTCGAGCGCAGCTCCACATAGCGCGATCCCAGCAGCGTGGTCAACTTGATCGCGGCCGCCGTGTCGGCCCCCAAGGTGACCTCGTCGTCGATCTTCATCGTCACCTCCACGAGGTCACCGACGAGCTCTGTGCTGGTCACCGTCCCCACCGGGATGCCGGCCCAGGTCACCGAATCGCCTGCACCGATCCCCGCGGCCTGCGCGAATTCCGCACACCAGGTCCGTGTTCCGAGCTGGAGCGAATTGACGGTGACCATCGCGACCAGCACCAGCACCATCGTGAGGACCGCGATGAGACCGATGCGCAGCGACTGATCCGTATCGGAAACGCCACGGCCGGGACGCGGCAGCAGGCGGACGAGGGCGCGCGGTGTCTTCATCATGGTCCTACCTGCAGATCGCGGAGTTCTGGGGACGGCCGGTCGGCGAGGCGGCTGCCAGGATCTGCGAGATCACCGGATCGATCCCCGGCACGATGCTGAAGGTGATGTCGCAGACATAGGCGTTGACGAACGCGCCGCTGTCGGTCGCCCGCACCATCGACTTCAGCAGCTGCGGAAGATTGAAACCGAGATAGGCGAAACGCTCTCTGCCGTCGACGAAATGGCTCGCGAAGCCGGGCTCGCGACGCATGAACTCGTTCAGCGCCGGACTCGCACCATCGACGACGGTCGCGGCATCGGCGAGCACGGTGGCGATCCGGCCGGTCTGGTCCATCAGCGCATCGCGCTTGCCCGCGAGCCCGTCGAAGATCTTGCGCGTCTGGGCGATCGTCGCCCGCATCCCGTCGCTCTGCCCGGCCAGCGTGGTCATGACGACCGTGAGATTGTCGATGAGCGCGCCGAGGATCTGGTCCGGCCCGGCGAAAGACTGTGCCAGCGTGGCGGTTTCGGTGATCAACGCGGCGACCGCGCCGTCATCACCCTGCAGTGCCCGGATCAACGCGGAGGTCAGATTGTCGACATCGCTCGGGTCGAGGGTGCTGAACAAAGGCTGAAAACCGTTGAGCAGACCGGAAAGATCGAAAGAGGGCTCGGTGTGTTCGAGCGGGATCACCGCGCCCGGCGCCAGCCGAGCCGGGTCGCCGAAATCGGCCAAACTGAGTCCGAGGTAGCGCTGGCCGATCAGATTCTGGTAAATGATCGCGGCGCGGGTGTTGCCGTAGACCGGCTGATCCTGGTGCAGCCGGAAGGTGACTTTCGCGTGCGGTCCGTGGATCGCGATGGTGTCGACCCGCCCCACCTGCACCCCGGCGACCCGGACGTCGTCACCGGCGCGCAGCCCCGAAACATCGCTGAACACCGCGGAATAGGTATGCGTATCACCGGCGACATCGCGTTGCAGGGTCACCCGGACCATCCACAGCAAGAGCGCGGCGACGAGCAGGAACGCGGTCAGTCCGGCGAGTTCGCGTCGGCGCTTCATCGCGGTGCTCCCGCCGTCGGTGCGGCCAGGCCGAACAGTTCGGCGAACCCGACTGGTAGGCCGAGGCGTTCGGCGATCTCTTGCTGGGGCTCGAGTTTCGTGACCACTTGGTCGGCGTCGCCGATGACGGGTGCGCCCGCCGCTGGGCCGTTGTGGCAGCTCGCCCCGGCGAGTTCGCCGTAGCGGGGGCAGTCGGTCCGGGTGTAGACCTTGTGCGGGGTGAGTTCGACGATGACCTTGGCGGTGCCACTCTGGGTGCCGACCTGCCAGAAGTCGCGGGCGAACACGCTGGCGATCCGGGTCTGCGAGGTCGTCATCTGCACGAAGTTGTCGCTGCCCGCCGCGAGCACCTGCAGGACCGGGCCGAGCCGGGAGTTGAGATCGATCAGTGTCCCGGTCCGATTGGTCATCGCCGTACCGACCGTTCCGGAGGTCGCGACGGCACCGGTCAGCAACTGCGCCAACCGATCTCGCTGTTCGGCGATACTGCGCATGGGTCCGACCGAAGCGTGCAGCGCGGCGAGCAGGTCAGGGGCGGACTGCTGCAACCCCTGAACGCCCTCGGCGAGCCCGGTGATGAGGGGCAGCTCGCCGCCGGAGACCGCTTCGGCGTTGTAGGCGCGCACAATTCGCTCGAGCTGGGACGCGGCCGCCAACGCGTCGTCACCCCGGCCCCGGGTGGCCCGCTCGACGGTCTCGAAGATCCCGACGGTGGGATCGGTGCCGGGCCGGGCGACCGCGGCGGCGATCCGGCTCAATGCCGTCAGCGAGGTCTGTAGCTGCACACTGGCCCGGCTGTGATCCTCGGGAATCGACGCGCCCGCCGACAGGACCGGCCCTGGACCGTTGTCGATGAGCTGGATCGAGGGCACCGCGAACACGTTGCTAGGGACCACCCGGGCCGTCACGGTCGCCGGAATTCCCGCCGCGTGCCCGGGGACCAGGTCGATGCGAACCTTGGTGGGGCGCCCGCCCGACGCGGGAACCACTTCCGCCACGCTGCCGACCAGCACCCCACGGTATTTGACATCGGAGCGCTTCGGGAGCCCGTCGCCGACATCGACCAGCATCGCGGTTACCTCGACGGTCTGCGCGAACGCGCCTTCGGACCTGGCGATCATCGCTGTCACTGCGGCGGCGACCACCGCGAGCGCCGCCACCCCGCGCACGAACAGCTTGCCGTTCGACAGGCGCCGGTCGTCGGATTCGAACACTATCGCCATCGCACTACCCACTGATCCTGGAGCCGGCGTCGAAACCCCACAGCGCCAACGTCATCAGCAGATTCACCGAGATCATCACGGTGATACTCGCGCGCATCGCCCGCCCGGCCGCGACCCCGACGCCTTGCGGCCCGCCGCGTGCGTAATAGCCGTAGTAGCACTGGATCGTCGTGGTGATGGTGACGAAGACAATGGCCTTCAGCAGCGAGAACACGATGTCGGTGCCGCCGAGTACCAGGTCGAAATAGTGCGCGTAGGTCCCGAACGATTGCCCGCCGACCAACCCGACGAACAACTCGACGGCGAGATAGTCCGCGGCCAGCGCGGCCAGATACAACGGAATCACCGCCACGATCGCCGCGATCAGCCGCGTCGAGACGAGGAAGGGGACAGGCCGGATCGCGATGGCGTCGAGCGCGTCGATCTCCTCGGCGATCCGCATCGCGCCCAGCTGCGCGGTGAACCGGCACCCCGCCTGCGCCGCGAAGGCGATCGAGGCCATGATCGGCGCGAGTTCGCGGGTGGCTGCGGTCGCGGCGATCATCCCGGTCGCGGGTTCCATGCCGAGCAGCTTCAACGCGTTGAAACCCTCGATGCCGACGATGCCGCCCGCGGAGGCGCCGAGGATGATCATCACCCCCGCTGTTCCGCCACCGACGATCAGCGAGCCGTTGCCCCACGTCACATCGGACAGGATGCGCAGCGATTCGCGGCTGTACTGCCGCAGCGCCACCGGTATCGAGACCACCGCACGCACGAAGAACGTGAACATATGCCCGAACCTGATGACGGCACGCCACGGCACGGCCACCGCGATCATGACCGTCCGGACACCCGGTGGGAGGTAGGTGGCGGCCATTACAGTGTCGTCCTCGGGAACAGCATGGTGTAGATCTGGGTGAAACCGAGATTGACCACCATGAGCACGACGATGGAGGCCACCACGGCCGCATTGACCGAGTTCGCCACACCACCAGGCCCACCCCGGGTATTGAGTCCCTTCTCGCAGGCGACCACGACCACGATCACCCCGAACACCGCCGCCTTGACCATCGCCAGATACAGGTCACCCGCGGTCGCGAACGAGGAGAACGTCGCCATGTAACTGCCCGGAGTCCCGTCCTGGACATAGACATTGAACAGGTAGCCGGCGAGGAATCCGACAAAGCAGCTGACACTGGTGAGCGCCATCGCGATGAGAATTCCCGCGGCCAATCGCGGCACCACGAGCTTGCGCAGCACCGACACACCCATGACCTCCATGGCGTCGATCTCCTCGCGGATCTTGCGCGAACCCAGATCGGCACACAGCGCCGAACCGACCGCTGCCGCAAGGAGAATGGCGGTGACCAGGGGCGCCGATTGGCGGATCACCGCCAGCCCGCTCGCCGCACCGGCCAGTGAACCGGCCCCGACCTGCCCGGCCAGCAAACCGAACTGGATGGACAGCGTGGCACTGATGGGTAGCGCGACCGCCACCGTCGGCAGCAGCGAGGTCTTCACCATGAACACCGCCTGGGAGACGAATTCGTCGAAGGGAAAGCGCCGCACCGCGATATCGGTGACGAGGTAGCGAAACGCGTCCCGTCCGAGCACGACCTGTCGTCCGACGGTCTGTAGCGAGGCGACCGGGTGCCGCCGGTTGTACTGCTTGGACCAGTCCTTGATCTCGGTGACCGCGGATGTGCTGGGTTCCATTGCGCGCCTTCTCTTCCCGGTTCGATGGCTACCGCGGTGTGGGCGCGGCGAGTTCGCGCAGCGAGGACAGGAACAGTTCGTCCATGCGCGGGCTCAGTTCGCTCAGGGTCGCCGCGCCCGCGTGACTGGCGGCGCCGAAGACGCGTTCGAGTGCGTCGGCGGGCGTGGCGGTGCCGATGGACAGGCACAGACAGGCCACACCCTCGGCGCGCAGTTCCTCGAGTGCCTTGGCGGCATCGGCCTCGGCGTAGCGGCCTTCGTACCCACCGTCGTAGGGACAGCCGTCCGACAGCACCACCAATAGCCGATTCTGTGTTCCCGCTGCACTTTTCAGGATCTCGCCCGCACCGCGGATGCCCGCGCCCAGCCGCGTGTAGTTCGAGGGCTGCAGCTGATTGAGCCGGGCTCGCCCGACAGCGCCGAACCGCTGATCGAAGGTTTTGATCGCAGGCAGGTACACCGCGTGGCGGCCCTCGGAGCGGAACGCGTACACCGCGACCCGGTCACCGAGCTCTTCGAGCGTCACGGCCAGGGTGGCGGCCGCGCGCCGCTGATGTTCGTGCACGGACAAGCCCTCGGGGTCGGCGTCGGTGGCGGAGCCGGAGGCATCGAGCAGGATCAGCACGCCGAGATTGCGTTCGAGCCTGCGGTGTTCGAGGTACACGTTCTCCGGCCGCGAATAGCCCGAACGCAGATCGACGAACAGATCGATGAGCGCCTCGATATCGAGCTCGTTGCCGTCGGCGCGCCCGCGTAACACCTTGGGGCCCAGTCCTACCCGAGCCAGCCGCCGCCGGAGCACATCGTCGTCGGGAACCCGCGCGGCCGAGATATCGGCGGGAACCGTCAGCGGAAAATCGACGACCCGGCACCAATCCGGTTTGTACCGGCTGTTGAAAACATCCCACTCCGGATAGAGCGCGCCGCCGATTCCGGCGGCAGCGCCGGGCTTGTCGGCATCGGTGAACTTGATCCGGGTGGGCAGTGGCCGGGCCTCCGGTCCGACCGTCCGCGCCCGCCGCACCGCACTGACCGGCGCTTCGGCGCCCGCGGACCCGTCCCCGTCGGACCGTGCACTGCCCGCCGCCTTGCGGAGGAATTCCATCACCGACTTGCCGCTGAAGAGCGGATTCTCGAAGAGTTTGAGAATCTTGCTCTCCTCGGACTTCTCGACGCTGTCCTCGAGCTCCTCGCCGGCTTCCGGTATCTCGCTGAGGTCTAATTCCAAGCGCAATTCTCGATCGGTCGCCCGCCCGCCCGGGCCGGGATCCGACGCCACCAACTGGGAGGGTTTGATGGTGCCGAACCACTCCGGTGGTTCGTCGACCGGCATTCTTCCCTTGGCCGCCGCGAGTGAATCCGCGGCGGTCGCGGTTCTCGGTTCGCCGTCGAGCCCGAGCCCGGCAGCGAGCGGAAGGCGTTGGGCGAGTTCGGTGAGGACGCGGTGGCCTTCGAGGGCGAGGTAGCGGCGCGCCGCCGAGGGACGCCCCCGCAGTGACCGCACCAGTGCCGGATCCAGGCTCCCGGCACCGAGCAGCGCGCTCTGCACGAGTACTTCGCGCCGCTGCTCGGTACCGCCGCCCGAAACGAAGACGATCCGGCCGTTCGTATACGGGGCCACACCCGCGGGCAGTTCTGCGATTCCCACAGACCTGCCCGCGAGGTGGGTGGCGAGGAGATGGAACTTCTCCGGCCCGTTCGGATCGTCGGCGGTCATGGCTGCGGCAGGACGGCGTCGACGAGTTCACCGAGGGCGGCAACGATATCCGCGTCATCCGAGAGCGCCTGCACGACGGCCGATTGCACGGCAGTGCGCAGATTCAGCCCGCCCGCGACGAGACCACCGGCCAGGATCAGCATCCGGGTGGAGGACACCTCGCGCAGTGGCGAGTTGTCCAGGTTGCGGATGGCACTGCCGACCCTGACCAGCGCCCGCGCGGTCTCGGCGTCGACCCCGGCTTCGTGCGCCACCACCTCGCGTTCGATCTCGGGCGGCGGGAAGCCGAGTTCGATGGCGACGAACCGCTGCCGAGTCGACTCCTTGAGGTTCTTGAGCACGCTCTGATAGCCGGGGTTGTAGGAGATCACCAGCTGGAACCCGGGCGCCGCCGGCAAGGTCACCCCGAGCCGGTCGACCGGGAGTTCGCGGCGGTGATCGGCGAGCGGATGGATCACCACGGTGGTGTCCTGGCGCGCCTCGACGACCTCGTCCAGATAGAAAATGGCGCCTGCCCGCACGGCCCGCGTCAACGGCCCGTCCACCCACACGGTTTCGCCGCCCTTGAGCAGGAAACGGCCCACCAGATCCGCCGAGGTCATGTCCTCGTGGCCGGCGACGGTGATCAACTCCCGGCCGAGTTCGGCGGCCATGGTCTCCACGAAGCGGGTCTTGCCGCAACCGGTGGGGCCCTTGAGCAGCAGCGGCAGGCCGCCGACGGCCGCCGCGCGAAAGACTGCCACTTCGTCGCCGACCGCGCGGTAGAACGGTGCGGGCGGAACGTCGAGTACAGCGCTGGATCGACTGGTCATGTCAGTTTCCTTTGTCGGTGTCGGCGAAGGGAATGATCTTCGGCAGCTCCGCACCGTCGGGCAGAATGAGTCGCCCGTTCGAATCGATATAGCCGCTGTTGCGGAACGGGACCGGTAGATCGGGATGCGGGCAGAGCCGATCGGTCCCTTCACCGCAGATACCCATATTGAAATACGAACGCTTCTGGATATCCTCGGGCCACGGATCGGTGTGCAGGGCGAAGAACTGCGCGGGCAGGTTGTAGCCGACGAAGAAGAATGTGCTGACCGCCGCGAAGATCGCTAGGAAACGGGTGAACTGCTGTTTGACGAATCCGCCCTGAATCTGATCGAGACCACGTTCGACAACGGTCCGGCCACGGTCGTCGGTGAAATAGCGCAGCGAGCAGAGGCCGGCCTGAACACCGCCCCACATGAGCCCTTCGTACAGCGGCCACTGGTAATAGGTGCCTGCGTTGATCGACCAGCCCTGGAGTGCGCCCGGGTAGGTGAAAAGGCCCATCGGCATCAGGAACAACCCTTCGATGACGAGATCGAAGAAGAACGTCCAGACGAGCAGCACACCGATCAGCCCCATCGTGCTGATATTGGGGAGGCGCTGCTTGGTCTTTCGCATCACCCAGCAGCCGAGGATCGTGCACAGCAGCACGCCGTAGGAGTAGCCCGGTGCGTTCATCAGGATCGGTTCGGCCATCATGGCGCCCGGTTCGCCATAGGATTGCCAGCCCGGCACGTCCTGCACCCACGAGCCCATATTGAACATCCAGGTGTTGTACGTACTCCACGTATTGAAGTAGTTCAGCAAGGGATCCTGGAAGAACATCAGGCCGCAGGCCACGAACAGCATGCCGTCTAGGGTTATGCGCCGTTCCCGCCGCCAGGGCCGGATGATGAAGAAATAGATGCCGACCGGCAGGCCGAGCAGGATCACCGCGGTCCAGACAGTGAGAATCACCTTCATGAAAGTCGGCGGATCGCTCGGCCCGGTGGGCACGCGCTCGAAATTGGGGCCGGTGATCCAGCGCAACCACACATATATCTGGAAGACGAGAATCAGGCCACCGAGAGTCGCCCAGATCTTGACGGCGTTGCTGGTGGATTGAACTTGTGCGCCGAGGGTGGCCACCTTACTGAGTGGCTCAGTGAGAGTAGTTCCCTTTTTCGGCTCCGAGGGTCCGCTCACAGCGCACCTCCTCGATGAATAGTCGCGGTCCGGGCGGAATCGGCGATGGCCGTGGAATTCGATGAGGGAGTCATCGGTCACGCTCCTGGGGTATCTGTACCAACAGAAATATACCACTGGGGATCTCAGATTCCCGGGGGTTTCTTGGATTCGTGCCATAATCGCTGACATGGCTGAGCGTTGGACGCGGGAGCGCAGACTCGAGCGCACCAGGGGACTGCTCCTGGATGCTGCCGAAGAGGTATTCGCCGAAAAGGGTTTCGCGGCGGCAACACTCGATGACATCGCGCATGCCGCCGGCTACACCAAGGGCGCGATCTACAAGCACTTCGCCACCAAGGAAGAGCTCTTCCTCGAGGTGAACGATCGATACCTGCAGCGGTACTTCGACATGTTCGCCGAGGTGCTGGCGGCGGTATCGAGTATGGGCACCGAAGAGCTGGACCGGGTCGGCGAGCTGTGGCGCCGGCTCGGCGCCGACCGCGGTACCGAGCACGCCGCGCTCGGGATGGAGTTCACGCTGTATCTGCTGCGTAACCCCGAGGTGCGGGAACGGGTCGCCGCCCGGCGGGAGGAGGCGGTGGAAGCCCTGGGGCAGTTCATCATCGAGAATCTGGACCGTCTCGGCGCGACCTCGCTGATTCCGCCAATGACCATGGCGCGGGTACTCATCCACACGACGCCGTCGGTCGTGCTCGGCACCGAACTCGACGGGGTCGACCTCTATGGACCGATCCTCGAGATGTACATGTCGGCGATCAAACTGCCCTGAGCGCACAGCCGGGCTGCTCATGCGCCGCGGATTTCGCTCGGTGTGTCCGCCGTAATACCTTGCGGTGCAGTGGAATTCACGACGCCCCGGCGAATCGATAGCGAGACGGTGTCGAGATAGCCCGCCAGGCCCTCGGCGCCGAACTCGCGGCCGATGCCGCTGTTCTTGACTCCGCCGAACGGCGCGACCGGATCCATGCTGTAGGGCTCGTTGACACCGACGGTGCCCGAACGCACACGGCGGGCGATCGCGGTCGCGCGCGCGATGTCAGGTGACCACACCGAGCCGGAGAGCCCGTATTCGCTGTCGTTGGCGAGGTGGACCGCGTGGTCGTCGTCGGTGTAGGCGATCACGCTCAGTACGGGACCGAAGATCTCTTCCTGCGCGATCCGCATGGCATTGTTCACGTCGGCGAAGAGAGTCGGCCGGATATACCAGCCGCACTCGATGCCCGCGGGCAGCTCCGTGCCGCCGACGAGCAGGCGGGCTCCTTCGCGTCGGCCCAGGTCGATGTAGTCGCGAACCCGTTGCTGCTGGCGGCGCGAGACCATCGGGCCGATGCGCGTCGCGGGATCGAACGGGTCTCCGACAGTGAGGTTTTCGATCGCACTCACCAGCGCGTCGACGAATTCGTGCCAGCGGTGCTGGGGGACAAGCACCCGGGTTTGGGCGACACAGGCCTGGCCGCCGTTCATCAGCCCGGCCACCATCATGCCGGTGGCGACGGCCTCGGGATCGGCGTCGTCGAGCACCACCGCGGCGGACTTGCCGCCGAGTTCGAGGCTGACCCGGCGGAGCGCGCCACCGCAGACCTCGGCCACCTGCCTGCCCGCCGCGGTGGAACCGGTGAACGAGACCTTGTCCACGCCAGGGTGAGCGACCAGGTGCCTGCCGACTTCGCGCCCACCGGGCAGGATGCTGACCACCCCGGGCGGCAATCCGACCTGGTCGAGCAGCTCCGCCAGGTGGTGCGCGTCCAGGGGTGTCTCCGGCGACGGCTTGAGCACGACCGCGCAGCCGGCGAGCAGCGCGGGAATCAGCTTCGCCACCATCAGGAACATCGGCATGTTCCATGGAACGATCGCGGCCACGACCCCGACGGGTTCGTGCCCGACGACGACGTCACCGCCGAGGAATCCTGTTCTGGTCTCCTGCCAGCGGAATCCGGCGGCGGTCTCGGCGAATGCGCGCATCATGACGCCGGGCAGTTTCGCGTGCGCCGAGTGCGAGAAGGTGATCGGCGCACCCATTTCGGTGGTGATCAGCTGGGCTAGTTCGTCTTCTCGTGCGCGGTAGCACGCGGCCAGCTCGCGGATGATCGCCACGCGCTGCTGCGGATCGGTACGCGGCCACGGGCCCGCGTCGAATGCGCTACGTGCCGCCGCGACCGCGCGATCGACATCGTCGGGTGCCGGGTCGGCGACCCGCGCGATCACCTGCTCGGTGTGCGGCGAGATCACCTCGATCGTTGCGCTGGTGGCGGGCTCGACCCAGTGCCCGCCGATATAGAGCTGCTGACGTGGCGACATTGCTACCTCGGATCTGATGCGCGCATTCGGGTTGCGGGCGAACGGGTTTCGCTGACTACGGTTGCTTGTGGACGCGACCGTCTTTCATCACGAACCGCACGTCCTCGATGGTGGTGATGTCGACGGTGGGGTCGCCCGGCACGGCGATGATGTCGGCCAGCAGCCCGGGTGCCAGGCGCCCGCGATCGTCGATGCCGATCAGTTCGGCGCTGGTGACAGTGGCCGCTCGCAAGGCCTGCGCGGGTGTCATCCCGCGGTCGACCAGCGCCCACAGTTCCTTCGCGTTCTGCCCGTGCGGGACCGCGGGCGCATCGGTGCCACAGGCGATCTTGACCCCGGCCGCGATCGCCTTGCGCAGCGTTTCCCGCGCCCGGGGAAAGACCTCGGCGGCCTTCTTCTGCAGTGCCGGTGCCGCTTTGGACACGTCGAGACCTTCGGAGAGGTAGCTGGTCGGCACCAAGAATGTGCCGCGCTCGACCATCAGGGCGATGGTGTCGTCCTCGGCCAGCGAACCGTGTTCGATGCAGTCGACGCCTGCGCGGATGCAGGCCCGAATGCCGGCGTCGCCGTGGGCGTGCGCGGCGACGGGCACTCCGGCGCGATGCGCCTCGTCGACGATCGCGGCCAGCTCCTCGTCGGAGTACTGCTGGGCACCGGCGAGCGTGCCGTGCGACATCACCCCGCCCGAGGCCGAGACCTTGATGACCTCGGCACCGTATTTGATCTGGTAGCGCACACATTCGCGGACCTGCGGCACCCCGTTGGCGCGGCCCTCCTCCACCGTGATCGGCATGATGTGCGGGGCCAGGCGCTGGAACATCGTCGGGTCGAGGTGGCCGCCGGTCGGCGTGATCGCGTGCCCGGCCGCGACGATGCGCGGACCCTCGAGCCAGCCCTGCTCGATGGCGCGGTGCAGATCCACATCGAGCAGATAGCCACCGGTTTTCACCATCAGCCCGAGATTGCGGACGGTGGTGAAACCGGCGTGCAGGGTGGTCCTGGCGTTCACGGTCGCCCGCAAGGTCCGGTACACCGGGTCGTCCTGCACACCGTGCATCGGATTCGGCAGCCCCGAGGGGTTGTCGGGGCCGCCGATGAGCAGGTTGACCTCCATATCCATCAACCCGGGCAGCAGCGTGAGCGAACCCAGCTCGATGACCCGCGCACCCGCGGGCACCTCGACCGGATCGATCGCGGCGATCCGGTTGTCTGCCACGACGATCACCGCCGGTGTGTGCCGCTGCCCGGTCTCGACGTCGACCCAGGCCGCGGCGCGCAGCACGACGACCTGCCCGCTCACAGGCTCGGCTCGATCACACAGGTGAGCGACGCCGACCCGGTATCGGGGATGCGCGGCTGGCTCCACACCTCGACCGGGAAGGACACCTGAATCATCGAATACAGCAGATACATCAGGTTTTTCGCATCGTCGGGGACATCGTCGATCGTGAACTTGTCGCAATAGGCGAGCGCGTCCTCGGCGCGTGGGGCGATCGCGTCGTAGAACCGTTGCATCTCGGTCATGGTCGAGCCGAGGCGCCGGTCGTAGCGTTCGGTTTCGGTGGGCAGGCACCACACCGGGGCGAACTGCTCGAGATCGGCGAATTCGACAGGCAGCAGTGGTGCACTCATCGCCCGGCCTCCGCACGTTCGCGCTGATAGTCGCCGACCCAGTCCGCGGCGACCTTGTGCAGGTGCCGAAGCAGGATCTCCTGATCGTTGAGCTGGAAGTTGGTGACCGCTCGGGATTCGAGCATCATCTGCGTCGCCTCGAGCGTCGAAGAGTCCTGCAGCCCATACTCTTTGAAGGTGACCGCGGCCATTTCGTGGGCGACACGGTCGCGCGGCGAGCGCGCGGGCGTGAAGTACAGATTGCCTTCGAAGATGTGGGTGTTGTGGGAGGTCGGCCAGTACTGATAGGTCAGATACCAGCCACCGGACCAGATCAGAATGCTGAAATTCGGCCACAGCTGGAACGAATCCAGGCCCCAGGGGTCGCAGCCCGCCGGATTGAGTCCGGTCGGCATCGGCCCCAGATCGGGCACGTCCCACGGACCGAACAGTCCGCTGCGGGTGATGTCCTCCATCGGTTTGCGCATGGTGGGGTCGAGTTCCCAGGTGACCACGCCGGAGGTGCTGACCAGCCGGTGTGGGCCGTCGAGCTGATAGTGCGGTGCCTCGAATCCGGCCTGCTGGGCGGCGACGGAGAAGTTGTCCGGCGTCTGCTTCCCGTGCAGGATCGGCGCGTGATAGAACTCCTGGAAAGCGTCCAGGTAGAGCTTCCAGTTGGCACCGACTTCGGCCCGGTAGGAATAGCGTTCGGTGAGCTTGTCGAACGGGTATCCCTCCAGGCCGGTCACCATCGGGCCGAGGAACTCGCGCAGGGACTGACGCGGTTCGGCGGCCAGATTGACGAAGATGAATCCCGCCCAGACTTCGCAATGCACGCGCACCAGACCGAGAGTGTTCTTGTCGAGGTCGAAGAACTCGCTCTCCTGCTGCACGAAGGCCAGTGAACCGTCGAGTCCGTAGCGCCAGCCATGATATTTGCAGGTGAACTGGCGACACGTCCCCGAGGTTTCCTCGCGCGGGAATTCGTTCCACACCAGCTTGTTTCCGCGATGCCGGCAGATGTTGTGGAAGGCGTTCACACTGCCGTCGCGGTCACGGACCACGATGATCGAGGTGTGCGCGGCGTTGATCTCCTTGGTGAAGTAACTGCCGGTGCGCGGAAGTTGTTCGAGGCGGCCGACATTGAGCCAGGCGCGTTTGAAGATGGCGTCGCGTTCGAGGGCGAAGAACTCCGGGGAGATCGAGTCTTCGTAGGACATCGGTGCGGTGCCGAGTTCGGGGTAGTGCTGTGTCCAGCTACCCTCGGCTGGCTTGGGCCAACGAGGCATGGGGTGTTCTCCTATTCGATCGGTTCTTCACCGAGCACGGTGGTGCGCAACATCTCTCGCGGCGAACCCGCCGGATAGGGTGCGGCACGATGGATGACGCCACGGTTGTCCCAGATCACCGTGTCGCCGACCGCCCAGGTGTGTCGGTAGACGCGGTCGGGCGCGGTGCAGCGGCGCAGCAGGTCGTCGAGTAGCTCCCGGCTCTCCGCCGCGGGAATCCCGACGACATGGTCGGTCGAGGCGCCGAGTACCAGCGATCGCCGCCCGGATTTGTGGGTCCAGATCAGCGGATGTTCCTTGCTGGGCCGCCGTCGCCACACCGCGAGTTGCTCCGGCGTCGGATCCGGGGTGACCCCGCGTTGCGATGCCTCGAGTGAATGCACCACCCGCAACGGTGCGAGATATCGCTGTTCCTCGGCGCTCAGATCATCGAAAGCCCGGTAGGTGCTGGCGAATTCGGTTTCCCCACCGCTGGCGGCGACGGCCTTGGCGGTGAGTACCGTGGCCATCTGCGGGTAGGCGTCGTCCTCCGGGGTGCAGCCGTCGATGTGCCAGTCGAAGGTGGCGCGCAGATAACTCGCCGACGAGTTCTTGGCGGTGTCGAGGCTGACCCGGTAGATCCCCTCGGTCGGATGATGGCCCGGCGAGGTGTCGACCTGGCCGAGTGTGCGGCAGAACGCCACCTGGGTTTCCGGGTCCAACCGCAGGTTGCGGAAAACCAGTACCCCGTTGGCTTCGAGAGCGGTCATGATGGCCTCGGCCACGGTGTCGTCGGCGAGCAGCTGTTCGCTTGTCACGCCGATGATCTCGGCTCCGACGGTGTCGCCGATCTTGTCGATCGTAATCGTCATGATGGTTCCTTTACGGCCAGGGCTGTGCGATGCGTTCGAGCTCGGCATCGGCGCTGTCGACGGGCTTGGGCTGCTGGAAGATCTCCACCGCCATCGCGACCATCACCAGCGAATACACCAGGTGCAGCAGGTGTACGGCGTCCTCGGGAAGTTCGTCGAGCGGAAACTTGTCGCAGTAGGCGAGTGCGTCCTCGACACGGGGAAAACACGCGTTGTAGAAGGTGAGCAGCTCCTGCATGGAACTGTTCAGCCGGCGGGCGTAGCGCTCGGATTCGGTTGCCAGACACCATGTTTCGGCGAAACGCTCGAGATCGGCGAAGGCAGGCGGCAACATGGTCATCGCGCACCGGTCCCGGCGAGATCGCGACGGTACTCATCGACCCAGTCGGCGACGGCCTTGTGGAAATGGCGCACCAGAATTTCCTGGTCGTTGACCGGGAAATGCGTCAGACCGGCGGTCCGGTACGCCGACTCGAGCGCGGTTTGCGTGCCGGTGAGCATGCCCGCGTCCTGGAGCGCGAATTCCTTGAACACCACCGAGGCCACTTCGTGTTCGACCCGTTCACGGACCGTGCGCGCCGGCTGGAAGCACAACATGCCTTCGAACCGGTGGGAGTTGTAGGAAGTCGGCCAATACCGGTACAGCAGATACCAGCCGCGATAGACGAGGATCTCGATATTGGGAAAGATCTGGAAGTTGTCGATGCCCCACGGTTCGACCCGGCCGGGATTGAGTCCCTTGGGCGTTTCGCCGATCTCCGGCGATTCCCATGGCCCCACCAGGCCACTGCGGGTGAGCCGTTCGATCGGATACATGAACTCCGGCGGCAACGTCCAGCGTCGCGCACCGCCGGTGGAGACCAACCGGTGCGGTCCGTCGAGCTGGAAATGCGCGCATTCGAAACCCTTGCCAGGGGTGCGCACCGCACTCGGCACCTGTTGGGTGTGCAGGGCCGGGACGTGGTAATACTCCTGGAACGCGTCAGCGAACAGCTTCCAGTTGCTCTGATTGTCGGCCTTGAATTCGTACCACTCGGTCATCTTGTCGAACGGGTAGCCGTCCAGATCGGTGATCATGGGGCCGAGGAATTCCCGCAGGGTCTGCCGGGGCTCGGCATCGAGGTTGACGAAGATGAATCCGGCCCACACCTCGCAGTGCACCGGCGCGAGTCCCAAGTCCTTCTTGTCGAGGTCGAAGAACTCGCCTTCCTGCTGCACGAACGCCAGCGAACCGTCGAGCCCGTAGCGCCAGCCGTGGTATTTGCAGGTGAACTGGCGACATATTCCCGAGGTCTCCTCCTTGGGAAACTCGTTCCAGACGAGCTTGTTCCCGCGATGGCGACACACATTGTGGAATGCGTTGATCGCACCGTCGCGATCACGCACCACAATGATCGACGTGCGCGCGACATCGAGTTCCTTGGTGAAATAGCTACCGGTGCGCGGTACCTGCTCGATCCGCCCCACATTCAGCCACGCCCGCCGGAAGATCGCCTCGCGCTCGAGTTCGAAGAACTCCGGCGAGACCGAATCCTCGAACGACATCATCGAGGTGCCCAGCTCGGGATAGTGCTGGGTCCAACTGCCCTCGGCGGGCCGCGGCCATTGGTGTGGGGTGGCCGGTGCGTTCACAGATTTGCTCACGGTCGTTCCTCCGATTCCGGGTCCGGTTGCAGCGCAACACTGTTGAGAACCATCGCCAGGCACAGATACGAGCCGGCGACGAAGAGCAGCTCGAGCAGCTGCCGCTTGTCGAAATGGCGTTCCAGCAGGGCCCACGTGGTGTCGTCGACGCGATGCTGATCCAGCAGCTGGTCGGTCATGGCCATCAGCGATCGCTGCACGAGCGACCACACCGGGGCCTGCGGCCCGAGCCGGACCGCCTCGACCTGTTCGTCGGTCACGCCGAGCGCCCGCGCCATCCGAACATGTTGTGCCCATTCGTAATCCGACTCGCTGCGCCAGGCCACCCGCAGGATCACCAGCTCGCGATCGCGCGGGTCGAGCAGGGGACGATCGAGCAGCAGACCGTTGTAGGCCAGCCACGCGCCCGCCAGTTCGGTGTGGTGGGCGAGCACGCCGAGGATGCCCGGCATCGCCGGGGCGTCGGGCGCGCCGGACAGGTACTGATCGGCGGTTTTCACATGCCCGCGCAACATCGCCCTGGTCGGTTCGTCCCACTCGTGCACCGGTAGCGGCGCCAGGCGAGGGCCGGCGGATTCGGTCATATCACCGATCCGCCGTTCACGCCGAGCACCTGTCCGGTGATGTAGCCGGCCTGCTCCGAACACAGGAACGCGCAGGCGGCGGCGATATCGTCACCGGTGCCCAGATGCCCGACGGGAATCGCCTTGGCCATGACGGCGCTGTCGGGCAGGTGCCCGGCCGCCTGCGACCGGCGCGACATCGGCGTGTCGATCCCCGATGGCGGAATCGTATTGACTGTGATTCCGGCGGCGGCGTATTCGCGCGCCAATGCTTTGGTCATCGCCAGGACCGCGCCCTTGGACGCGGTGTAGTGCACCATGCCCGGCGACCCGCGCTGCGCGCTCGACGACGAGATCGTGACGATCCGACCCCATCCGGCGGCGAGCATGTCCGGCACAACGGCCTGCGCGCAGTGGAAAACCCCGTCCAGATTCACCGCGACGACCCGGTTCCAGGCCGCCACGGTGATGTCGGTGAACGGCGCGAAATCGACCAATCCCGCACTGGTGACCAGGATTTCGATCGCCCCGAACTCGACGCGAACCTTGTGCACTGCCTCGCGAACCGCGTCGCGATCGGTGACATCGACCGCGCAGGCCATCGCTGTCGCGCCCTCTGCTCGCAACTGTTCGGCTGCGCGTTGCGCGGCGGTGCCGTCGATATCGAGAACCGCGACCCGATGCCCTGCTTCGGCGAGTGCCGCACAGATCGACAGGCCCATCCCGGACGCGCCACCGCTGACGACCGCAACCCTTGACTGTGTCGACCGACCCTGTGCCGGTTCGGTTTTCGTGACAGCTGTGCCGTTCATGTCGGTATTCCTCTGCTCGTCGATCCCCGCCGCTGGGAGAGGGTCCGGCTGGCGTCAGCGTGTGCTTCGGGGGAGTGGGCGGCAGCAACGGACATGCCTGTGCCGGCCCTGGATGACCGTTCGAGGCCTGCTCAGAGGCCTTAATCGACTGCTCAAATTGAGCGAGTGATTAAGATATACGTGACGGCGCTCACGGCTGTCAAGAGTCGATCCGATCCCTACGGCAGGCCTCGCGCCTGCTGGGCAACCGAAAGGTCTCCGTGTGAAGCCCGAGCGCAGCGCAGGCACCGAGGACTCCAGCACCCGATCCGCACTTCTCGACGCGGCCCAGCACATCATGTTGGAGGAGGGCTACGCGGCCGTCAGCTCCCGGCGCATCGCCACCCGGGCAGAGGCCAACCCCGCGCTGGTCTACTACTACTTCGGGAACATGGACAACCTGTTCGTCGAGCTGTTCCGTCGAGGCGCCGACCGCAGCTACGAACGTCAACTACTGGCCTTGAAATCCGCCCAGCCGCTGTGGGCGTTGTGGGAAGCCATCCACGACCAGTCGCACACCGCCCTGACGATGGAATTCGTCGCGCTGGCCAACCACCGCAAGGCGATTCGCGCCGAGATATCGGAATCCTCCCGGCGATTCCGCGCGCTCCAGCTCGGTGCCGCGACCGCGGCGCTCGCTGAATATGGCACCAGCGCAGCTGGTTACACCCCCGGTGCCCTGGTCCTACTCATGTCGAGTGTGTCCCGTTTCCTGCGCATGGAGGAAGCCTTCGACGTCGACACCGGCCACGCCGACGTCATCGGCCTCATCGAATCCTTCCTCCGCGAGGTGGAAGGCGAACGGAGCGTCGAGCAATAGCGGTTGACGAGCTGGCGCTACGCCCGCCGTTCCTGCGGCGAA
This sequence comes from Nocardia sp. NPDC127606, assembly GCF_042671725.1. NCBI lineage: Bacteria > Bacillati > Actinomycetota > Actinomycetes > Mycobacteriales > Nocardiaceae > Nocardia > Nocardia sp. NPDC127606. Next base: position 1,142,518 of record NZ_JBHXWQ010000001.1, read on the forward strand.
GTCGCGCTACGTGCCGCGAGGAAGTCGTCGACGATGCGGGCGCAATCTTGCGGCGTCGACGCTCGCAAGCCGATGAGCTTCGCGAAAACAAGCGGACCGACCAATTGCGACAGCACGAAATAGGTGTCGAATTCGCCCAGTTGCCGACGGGCATCGGGGGTATCGAGCACCTGGTCGAACGGCACCCGATACTGGTCGATGATGCGCTGGCTGAGCGAGGTTATGGCCGGGTTGTCGACGTTGCGGTCCGAGCCGGTCGCCAGCCATGCCAATGTCGACACCTGCAGTGGCGCATCGCGAATCGCGTCGGCCTGCCGTTCCAGCAGGGTGATCAACCGGTCCCGCAGCGGGCCTTCCGGCGGCGTCTCCAGCACCGGTGGCAGCAAACGTTCGATGGTGGCCGCGCGGAGTTGCATCGCATTGTCGAAATGCCGGTACAAGGTGGTTCTGGCGACTTTTGACAATTTGGTGACGCCCTCGATGGTCACCGCTTCCAATCCGCCGGCCTGCAACAGGTCGGCTGCGGCATCGAGTAGGCGGGCGCGCGAGCGTGCCTTGCGTGGGTCGGCCTCGACGTCGTCAGATCCGCTCATGGAGCCCAGTATTCCTCTGTCCGGCAGATCATCTCATCGGCCTGTCTCCGGCTGCACGCTTGTGCTACAAGTTGTAGCGTAGCAATACTAATAGTATCGGAGGCCCTCGATGGATCCCACCGGACGTGCGCGATTGTCCGCGGCCCAACGCTGGCTACTGACACTGTCGTGTCTGGCCGTCGTTCTCGTCACGGCCTCGATGGCGGCGCTGTACACGGCACTACCGGAGATCGCGACCGCCACGGGCGCCAGTCAAGCCGAACTCACCTGGATTGTCGACGGATACACCCTGGCGCTGGCCTGCCTCGTTCTACCCGCGGGTGCGCTGGGCGACCGGTACGGCAGGCGAGTGGTCCTCATCGTCGGACTGTTCCTCTTCTCGATCGCTTCGGCGGCGCCGCTGATCCTCGACACCCCGATCTGGCTGATCGCCGCGCGGGCCCTGACGGGGGTCGGCGCCGCGCTGGTGATGCCGTCGACGCTGTCGCTGCTCACCGCTGGATTCCCGGTGGAACGGCGAGGCAGCGCGATCGGACTGTGGGCCGGTGTCTCGGGCGTCGGCGCGATCCTGGGCATCCTCGGCTCCGGCATTCTGATCGAAAGGTGGTCCTGGGTCTCGATTTTCGTGGGGATGGCCGTTGTCGGCGCGATGCTCACGGTGGCAGCTTTCACCGTGCCCGAATCGGTTGACACGTCCAGGCCCGCAATGGACCCGCTCGGCGCGGTCACCAGCGCCCTGGCGATCGGCGCGATCGTGGTCGCCGCGATCGAAGCGCCCGCGCGTGGCTGGCTGGATCCGATCGTGATCGGCGCGACCGTGATCGGGCTGAGTTTCGCCCTCGCGTTCGTTGTCATCGAGAAGCGGGTCGCGCATCCGCTGATCGATATCCGGCTCTTCGCCGACCGCGGCTTCGGCAGTGGCACGGCGATCGTGACGGTGCAGTTCCTGGTGACCTTCGGCCTGTTCTTGCTGATCGTGCAGTACCTTCAGCTCATCCTGGGCTACCGGCCACTGGTCTCGGCGCTGGCGCTCGCCCCGATGGGTATTCCGATGGTGGCGATCTCCGCGTTCGCACCCTGGCTGGCAGAACGGGTCGGATTGCGAATCCCCGCCTTCGCGGGATTGTCGGCGATCGGGGGCGGACTGCTCATGATCGCGCAAGTCGACGCCGGGTCCTCCTATCTGGATCTACTCGGCCCGCTCCTGCTGATGAGTGCGGGGATCGGGTTGTGCACCGCCCCGGCCACCGCGGCGATAGTCGAGGGCACCCCGGTGGAGAAGCACGGCGTCGCGGCGGCGGTCAACGACGCCGCCCGCGAAGTCGGCGCCGCGATCGGCATCGCGATCGCGGGCAGTGTGCTCGCGGCGGGATACGGTCAGCGCATCGCCCCCGCGCTACCCAACCTCCCCGAGGCGGCACGCGAACCGGTCGGCGACTCACTCGCGGCGGCACTGCAGGTAGCGGAGCGCGCAGGTCCACCAGCGCAGCCACTGGCCGATTTCGCGAAGGCCGCGTTCATCCACGGGATGCACCAGTCCGCGACCGTGCTGGGCTGTCTGACTATCGGCGCCGCCGTACTCCTTGCCGTATGGGCACCAGGCCGACGCCGCGCATCCCCGACTTCCACTACAGAACCGGGCGATTCACGCCGAGCGGTCACGGCCGAGACCGGAGCGCACAGCGGGTCCTCGAGTTCGGAGACGAGATGAATCGTGTCCTGTTTTGTCGCGGCCGAAGTTGACCTCGATTTACGCGAAGCTGGCTTCGCCACTATGGAGTTGGCGCGCCTCCGGTGCTCGAACTACTGAATCGACCAGGGGCGATCTTGCCTCGCTACGCGGCGGCATCTGGATACACAGGGAGGGCTCAGCTTGGCTGGCTGGCTCGTTCGAGGCGAGCCGCATTGCCTCATGAACTTCAAGTGCTTCAACTGACCCAGGTTGTTGGCTGCTTCGTGCATTACACGATGCACTGAAGGGACTGGGGTACGAGGGGTTCGAGCCGTATGGGTGGCGTCGAACCGAGAATTCATGCGAATCGCTGCGAAGAGTCGTTTCGCGAAAAATTCTGGCGCTGAGCATAATTGGGAACTGATGGGTAGCGTCTTGGCAACTGGAGCGCGCGCCAGGTGGTCGCAGGTTCAAATCCTGTCAGCTCGACGATGAGACCCCCTCTGGCCTCGGCCGGAGGGGGTCTCGTTGCATTCGGAGATTTGACGTAAGATCATTGCACGCCGAATTACTGCCTTCATTCTTTAGGGACCCGAATTCAGTGGAGTTCGCCACCAATTCTCTTGCTACACGGCAAAATCGGTGGTTCGCAGCCCCACAACCACCGCAGGCGCAAATATACGAATTGTCGCATAATGGCGACCGGCGGGGGATCCGGTAGCCGCTACATCAGTCGAGTCCTGGGTCCAACTTCGGCGCGGGCTCGGGGTCTAGATTCGGGATAGCTGTGATGAGTTGAATGTTGGGAGGTGATCGGCTGCCTGTCGACAACGAGCGGACAGCCTGAGCCGCGGCCGCCGCCTCGTCACCGAACTCGCGACGAAGCCACACCCCGACAACAGAGTTGATCCGTACCGCGACCACGCTGCGGGAACACCAGAAATAGTGAGCAAGGCACTCGCTCGTCACCAAGCCCACAAGCAGGAGGCAGGTGTCAACCGCATGCTGCATCCCCGCCGCCGCGACGTGTAACTAGACCGCCTGCCGGGTTCGGAAGTCGACGGAAAACGTTCGGCCGCTCTTGACTGCCCGGAGCCCCGAGCGTAATTTACCAACCAGTCAAATCTATCCGTGACTATCGGTAACACACACATGTGGCTCGCACCGACAGGCGCGAGCCCGGCCGTCCAGCAAAGGAGCAATGGCGCTCATGGAACACCCCACGGCACTCTCTCAGTCCCCCGCAGCCGACCGTCGATCGCGCATACTCGATCGTCTCGCCCGCCCGATAGTGGACGCAGTCCTGCCGCGCATCGACTCGCGCGTCCTGGATTCGACCAGGCCGTTCAGGACGCCGGAGATGATGCGACCGCACGCCGAGTCCCGGCGATGGGCATGGACGCACTATGGGGTGTTCCTCCCTGAGCTACCCGGCCCGCACCGCTACCTGAACACGATGACGTTCATCGGCGCGACGGGTGCACTGGCTTTCGACAACGACTACCTCGCTGCCGATGACGCCCGCGACACGGCCACTGTCCTGTCGTCCACGGCCTCCGAGGGGCATCACCATTACCGCGCCTACGACACCGGACGCGACTGCTCTTTCGCCGACGACGGCTCCCGCCTCGACTGGGGCCGCGACCTCAGCATTACCGGGGCATACCCCTACTTCCACGTCCGCGGTCACTACGACGATTTCGACGTGAGCCTCGATATCCGAGCGACAGAACAGGTTTCGTGGTTCGTCCGCACACCCTTCTACGACCACCTCAGTCTGTTCGCGACCGCCACCGGAACCCTGACCGACAAGGCCGGCACCGTCGCCATCGAGCAGACGTTGTGCACGTTCGAATACGCCCGTTGCATGTCGCCGCAATCGGTTACGGCACAGGCACTCCCGACACAACGCAAGCTCCCCGTCGACTTCTTCACCTACCAGATCATCAACCTGGACAGCTCGACACAGGTGCTGCTGACCGAGGTTCGCGCCGCCGGCGCGGTCGCGTGCCGACTCGCGCATGTGCGGTGCCTCGACGGGACGACGCGCGTGTACGACGATGTCGCCATGACGGTCGTGTCCTATCAGCCGAAACCGCTGGTCGATCCTCGCGGCCGTTCGATGCGTGTTCCGCAACAACTGCGCTGGCAGGTACGCGATGCGAAGGGTGCGCAGATCCTGACATTCGACGCGGAAGTCGACAGCCCGCTCCGCTACGGGCACGGCCGCGGCTATGTCGGCGCCTACACCTACCGAGGAACCTGGCAGGGCCGACGTTCGGTCACGGGAAGCGGCTACCTGGAGTGGATCGACTGCGAATCGGGGCAGTGACGCCAGCACCCGGGCACTGTTGTCTCGACCCGAACTGTTCAGCGCGAATCGGCATCCACGGCGTCACTCGACGCCGTGGAGCTGTTCGCTCCCTCAGGGCGCGTCCAACACGCTGGCCGGAACCCCGTAGGGCAGAAACCGCACCCGTCGGCGATCGTCGGTGTTGTCGCGATGTGCGCGTAAGGCCTCGAGCTCGGTCGGAAATACCTGGTCGACGCTGGCCTGGCCGGTGTCGTCGATGCTGAAGATCGCCCACACCCCGCTGCCGGTGTCACCGGTGGTCTCGCCCTCTGGCATCGGTGGACGTGGCTGCTCCGGCTGGAAGAACTGACCGAATAGCGACGTCAGTGAACCGACGTCGGCACGATCTACGCTGCTCAGATAGCCACCAGCTTTTCCGAGCAGGTCGCGGAGTTCGGTTCCTGCCTCGCGCAGTGCACGTTCGAAATCTTGCGGATCGATGCCGAAAGGGTCATTGGTAGCCATCGCATCTGCTCCTGGGGACGAGTTGGGTGCTCCGTTCCTCAGTGTCCTCGCGAAACGACGACTTCGCCACGACGGAGGTTCCGAGTCGCAATCGTGCTTCGAAATGTGTGATTCCCCTCTACGCTGCCGTGAGAATTTCGGATGACAGTCAGTCGAACCTGATCGGGCGTGGAGATTCGAGGGGGAGTGCGGTGGGAAACAGCAGTCGACTACGAGATCTATGTCGTGCGATTGCAGGAGGGGCAACGACCTCGATCTCTTGCCGGCGATGCGAGTCGATGTCGACGAGGAGATCGCCCACCGGTACCGGCTTTTCGAGTGGGTCATGTTGACTGAGATCGAGGGGAACTTCTACCGCTACCGAGACGATCTGAGTGGAGCGCCTTCGTCACGACTGGGACAACGCAGGTAAACGTGCGACTGAAGGTCGAGTTCGCCAGTCGGAGAGGGGTGCGAGGTGGGCCGTCGGACCACCAGTAGCCGGGCGCACGCGACTGCTCAGCCGTGCTGTGAAACCGCATCGCTTTGAAGCCGCCACATTTCATAGTTCCCGCATTCCGCCGTGATCTCAGCCGTCGCCTGAGCTGCGGTGAAGAAGTCGTCGGCCAGCGGCGAGGTGCGCGATGCCGCCATCGCGAGGTACACCTGGTCGGGCGCCAGATCCGGGACGGGCACGTAGCTGATGTCCGGACGTGAGTAGAACACGGTCTCCGAACGCCCCACGAACGAGATTCCGCGGCCGGCCGCGACGTGCTCGAGCTTCTCCTCCACGCCGCGCACCCGGAGCCCGGAGTCGGGGAGCGGGCGCGTGGTGGGCTGCGTGCTCGGGTCGGCATGCCAGATCAGCGGCTCACCGGCCAGGTCGGCCTCGGAGACCTCCTCCTTGCCTGCCAATCGGTGATCGGCGGGCAGCACCACCATGAGCGGCTCGGTGTAGAGCTGAGTCAGGCGCAGGCCGGTCTCGTTGATGGGCAGCCGCACATAGCCGACGTCGACGCGGCCGTCGAGCAGCATCGGGGCCTGGTCGTCCCATTCCATTCGCTGCACATCCACGACCACGTCCGGATGCTGAGCCTCGAACGCCCGCGCCGCTGGGATGACCGGGATGCCGGCCCGAAAGCCGACCACCAGCCGATGGCTGCCGCGGGCGGCGACGGCCACCCGGCGCCGGACCGCGTGCGCGGAGGCGAGCAGCGGACCGGCGTCGGCCAGCAGTTGTCGGCCCGCGTCGGTCAGCGCTACGCCGTGGCGATCTCTGGTGAACAGCGCTGCGCCGAGATCGTGTTCCAGCGCACGGATCTGCCGACTGAGCGCCGGCTGCGCGATGTGCAGCTCATCGGCGGCGCGGCCGAAATGCAGCCTGTCGGCGACGGCGGCGAAGTAGCGCAACTTGCGCAGATCCAGATCCATGGCGCCTCCTGGTCCGGTGATGCCTCCAAGGTATCACCACGGCTGAAATGGGCCTTGGACGCCAACTCGACTCAGTGGCATCGTTCATGGGGCGCAAGCGAATTCGGAATTGAACCAGAATTCGCACGTCAATAATCGGTCCCCTCCATCGCGTCATTCGACGGCATTGACGAGCGCGACAAACAACCGAACTGTTTCGGATACCCAACAATTCAACGGAGTTATCGTGGGAAAGCTCGATGGCAAGGTAGCGGTAATCACCGGCGGATCCACCGGCATGGCACTGGCCGGCGCCAAACTGTTCGTCGAGGAAGGAGCGCACGTCTTCATCCAGGCCCGGCGGCAGGAAGCACTGGACGCCGCCGTCGAGTTGATCGGCCGCAGCGTCACCGCCGTCCAGGGTGATGCGTCCGATCTGGACGACCTGGACCGCCTGTACGACACCGTCAAGCGGGAAAAGGGCTCGATCGACGTGCTGTGGGCCAGCGCCGGGACGGGCGAACCCGCCGTCCTCGGCGAGATCACCGAGGAACAGTTCCACCGCTCCTTCTGGCTCAATGCGCGCGGCACCCTGTTCACGGTGCAGAAGGCACTGCCGCTGATCAACGACAACGGCTCGATCTTCATGACCGGATCCAACGCCTCCCTCGGAGCCTTCCCCGGCTGGAGCCTCTACGCCGGAAGCAAAGCCGTCCAACAGGCCTGGGCCCGCGTCTGGCTCAACGAATTGCGTGACCGCAAGATCCGAGTCAACGTCCTAACCCCCGGCCAGGTCGCCACCGCCAAACAAGAAGAATTGTTCGACGAGGCCACCAGGGCTGAATTCGAGTCGCTCATTCCCCGCGGGAAAATGGGCCGCCCAGAAGAAATCGCTACCGTCGCCCTCTTTCTCGCGTCCGACGACTCCAGCTATGTCAACGGTCTGGAACTGGTCTCCGACGGCGGCACCACCGCCATCTGAACCACACACCAGCAATGCCGCCGGCTCGAGAACGTAGTGGCCGATGCCCCTGCGCCCGACCCGGCACGAACGAGACACAGCGACACCCATAGAACAGTGAGAGGGCACACCTCATGAGCAGCATCACCCTCATCGGTACGGGGAACATGGCTCGTACCATCGGCACGCTCGCGGTAGCGGGCAGCAATACCGTCGAGGTCATGGGCCGCGACTCCGCCAAGGCCGAGGACCTGGCTGCCGCGCTCGGCGGCGGTGCCACGGTTGGGACATTCGGCACGGTCCCTGCCGGCGACGTCGTCGTCCTCGCCGTGCCGTACACCCGCGCGGTGTCGGTCGTCGCCCGTTACGGGGACGCACTGGCCGGCAAGGTCATCATCGACATCACCAATACCTTCAACGCCGACGCCACCGGGCTTGTCACTCCGGACGGCACGTCCGGTGCGCAGGAGATCGCCAAGGTCGCCCCCGCGAGCGCGCACGTCGTGAAGGCGTTCAACACCGTGTTCGGGCACGTCATGGCTCAGGGCCGTCCGTTGGACGTGTTCTTCGCCGGAGATGACGCGCGGGCAAAGGCCAGCGTGTCGGCTTTCGTCGAGAGCCTCGGACTGCGTCCCCTCGATGTCGGCGGACTCGAGATGGCTCGCTGGCTGGAAGGGGTCGGTCCGCTGCTGATGGGCCTGGCCCGCCACGGCGTGGGGAGCTTCGATGTCGCCCTCAGCGTCGACATCGCCGACTGAGTGCGTTCGCACCGCATTGCTTCGCCTGGCAGGGAGCCTGATCACAAGGGGCTGCTGCACGATCGGGTGACAGCAACTCGACCGACCTGCTGCCGCTGACGTGGAAATCCGAGACGTGGTCCGCGCGGGAACGGCAAGTGTGATTCGTGGTGCGAGTTCAGCTCGCGGTCGTGTTGCCCGTAGTGGTCGGCGGTAACTGTCGACGGTCAAAGGGTGAGGCGTAGTGCGGTCGAACCGCACCCGAAACGGCGGCCCACAATGTCATCCCGCAGCCGCGCCGGAGACCGCGGCTGCGGGACGGCCGCTTCGCTACTCGGTGAAGTCGACCTTCGTACCGTCGATCCAACCCGGCAGACTGTCGGCGACGAAGTCGGACATGTCGCGGCCTTGATCGATGGTGGATTCGACATCGGCGAGGTAGGTCGCCATCGCTCGTTTCGCCGACGGTGTGGACGCCGCGGTGAGGAACTGGGCGCGTTCGATGTGCAGGCCCTTCTCCAAGGATGTCGAACCGCCTTGGTAGACAGCATGTTTGATGCCACGGACCGCAGTGGGCGAGCGCTTCGCCAACCGTGCGGCAGTCGTCTGCGCTTCGGTCAGCAGCTCGTCGGGATCGATCAATCTGTGCACGAGTCCGATCTCGAGCGCTCGGCTCGGGCTGATCGGAGCCCCCTCGAGGCACAGTTCCAGTGCTCGACCCGCACCGAGCACCCGAGTCAGCATCTGTGTGCCGCCACCCCCGGGGATGATGCCGACCAGGATTTCGGGTTGCCCGATTTCGAAGGGGCCATCGGCCATCAGACGCAGATCGCAGGCCAGCGACAACTCGCAACCGCCGCCGAGTGCACGGCCGTTGAGCGCGGCGATGAACACGGTGCTCGACTCCCGCATCAGTCGGCACGCCTCGTGATAGCGACGCAGATTCGCGACACCGCCGGCACCGGCACGGGCCAGGCCCGCCTGTCCGCCGGGAACGTGGTCGGCCAGCGTGCTCATCCGCAGCGCGGCCCCCGCTGTTCGTGAGTTCAGGGTCACCGGTGCGGCTTCGACGCCGTCCAAGATCTCCGACACCGAGTAGTGGCTGACGAAGACCCCCTCGACGGCGCTGGTGAGCACGACCGCGCGGACTTCGTCGTCGCGGTCGATGGCGCGAAGGAGGTCGAGCAATTCGCCCATCACCACATCGGTGAGGAAGTTGTAGGGCGGATTGTTCAACCAGATGGTTTGCACCGGACCGTGCCGGTCTGTGCGGAGAAACTGCATACGAGTGCCTTTCGACTGTGGAAGCTGATGGGCGCTGAGGTTGTCGCTATCGCAGATAGGCACGTTCCAGCTCGGCCAGTGCGTCTGCGCAGTACGGTGCGACCCGTTGGACGTGAGGGAGCGAGGTCGCGCAGGCGGTCACGCACAGATTGAGACGGTTCGCGTAGGACAGGATCGTAATGTTGAGTGCCTGACCATCGAGCGGGATCGACACCGCGTGCCACTCTTCCAAGGTCATACCGTTGTAATGCAGCTGCTCTTTCGGCCCCGGCATGTTCGAGATGACGACATTGAACATCGGCTTGATCCGACTGCTCACGCCCAGAACCAGGCTCGCGCCGAAAGGTGCCATGAGCATCGCCGTATACGCCATGACCGCGGCGCTCGACATCCGGCTCATGTGCTCCTTGGCTTCGACCGTTGATGCGACGATCGCCGAAATCCGTTCCCGCACATCGTCGATATCGGTGGCCAGGGTGGCCAGCGCCATAGTCGTCGCGTTGCCCTCGGCATCGTCGCTGTCCTTGGGGCGAAACGACATCGGCATGCCTGCGATCAGTGAGTCCTCCGGCAACTCGTCGATCTCGGCGAGGTAGCGGCGCAATCCACCGGCACAGATAGCCAGGATGACGTCGTTGATCGTCCCCCCGCATCGCTGCGCCAACGTGCTGATCCGGTTCATGTCGAACGATTGCGTGGCGATCCGGCGTTCGGCAGTGATCGGGCCGTTGAGGATCGACGGCGGTGCGGTGTACGGCTTGATCAGGGCCATATCGGATTCGGTCAGTCCGCTGTACATGCGCGAGATCGCCTGCAAGCCCGTGAGCTGATCGGCGACCCCTCGGATCGGAGCGGTCAGTAGTCGTAGGAGCGACGGGATCGCGGGCCGACCTGAGCCCCCCGATTCCGGGTCGCGACGCGTTCGACCCTTCCCGGGTTTCCGGTAGGCCCAGATCGCAGGTCTACCGCGCTCGTCGGGATCGTTCGACATCACCTTGCGCGCGAGCCGCACAGTGGCAACGCCGTCGAGCAGGGCGTGATGGCCCTTGATGTACAGCGCTAGGCGACCGTCGTCGAGGCCCTCGATGACATGTAGCTGCCACAGTGGGTGCGACCGATCCATCGGGATGCCGTGTAGGCGCGAGACCAGCGTGCCGAGCTCACGCTGACCGCCGGGCGCGGGCAGCACATGACGCTGGAGGTGGTAGTCGAGATCCGGCGCGTCGATGCTGACCCACCTCGGCAGCGCGCGAGCGATCACGGCGGAGTCGAGGCGGCGGTCGAAGGGGCTGGTCGCAACCGTGTAGGTGCGTAGATCGTCGAGCAGGTCCGAGACGAAGTTCGGACCCGCCTCCGGTGGCAGCCGGAAGATGTCCAGGTGCGCGATGTTCATCAGATTGGAGTCGGATTCACCCCACAGAAATGCGACATCGATCGGGTTCAACGTGCTCGTGGACATGGGGTGTGGCCTCCGGCGAGAATTCTGGGGATGAGCGGGGTTCGTTGCGCGGACATCGGAATCAGCGTTTTGGCGCGCCGAGGGGGTTACAAGTCGAGGGTGAGTTGTGCGGAATTCGCGCGATCGGTGCAGATGAGCATCGTGTCGGGTTCATCCAGGAACGGTGATCGTCCACGGCGGTCGACGTCACCGGAGACGACCCGCACTCGGCAGGTGCCGCAGAATCCCTGTTGGCACGAGTACGCCACATCGGGCACCGCGCCCCGCACAGCAGCGAGGGCGGATTCGTCCGCGGCGACGTGGATCGATGCGGTGGTGCGGGCAAGACGAATCTCGAACGGCTGACCACCGACAACAGGTTCGGGGCTGAACCTCTCGAAATGAAGGCCGGCAGCGCCGGTTCGGTCGAATTCGGTCCGGATACCGGCGAGGAGTGCGGGCGGTCCGCAGAAATAGACCGACGTGCGAGGCGCGGCGTGTGCCAGCAGTTCGGCAGCGGTACGGCGTGGACCGGTGAGGATCCGGACCCGATCGGGATCGAGTCCGCCGATCTCGTCGAGAAATGGCATGGTCGCGGTGTCACGGCCGAGATAGGTCAAATGCCAATCGACACCCGATGCCGGCGCCGCACGCACCATGGGCAGAATCGCCGTGATGCCGATTCCCGCGGCGACGAACACCACTCGGGAGATGTCGGCCCGTGCCAGGTGCGGGTACGCGAAGGGGAAGGCGTTGCGCGGGCCGGCCGCGATGACCCGAGTGCCGACGGGGAGTCGATCGTGGATCTCGATCGACCCGCCGCCTCCGTCGGGCAGGCGCCGGATCGCGATCCGGTAGCTCCGCCGATCAGTGCGGTCGCCGCAGAGTGAGTACTGGCGCACCTTGCCCGAGGGCAAGGTCAGGTCGATATGCGCGCCCGGATGCCACGGCCGCAGGACGGATCCGTCCGCGGCCTCCAGGCGCAGGCTGCGCACACCGTCGGCCTCGGAGCGGGCGTCCGCCACCACCAGACGCAGCACCCGGTCGACCTCGGTGGGTTCGATGATGCCCACCCGGCTGGTGACCGCGACGTATCCGCGCGCGGTGAGTTGTAGTGCGGCGAAGAGCCGATCCCGTTTGCCCGGGCGGCGCAGCGACGGTGGGACCGGCGATCGGTCTTCGGTCATGAGGGGACTCCACATCGGACGATGCGCACTTCAGGCGCCGGCACGGGCCGCCGGGGAGGCGGCGAGGTAGGCGACCGCTTGGCTGGTCGAGCCGTACTTGGAGGGGTGGTATCCGGGCCGGAAATACTCGAAGAACATCTTCGTCAGGCTCCAAGGTCCCGGCATCAGGCCCTTGTTCACGGCCATGCGCACATCACGGAGCTCGATCCGCCGGTTGCCGCCGTCGAGAGCGGGGTCCACCGACATCATGTAGCGGATGCCGCGCACCCACAGCACGGCGAGCATCGGTGCGGCGAGCAGCCATGCGCGGACCCGGCGAAGGTAGCGACCGTCGAGATGGGTGAACACATCGAACGCTACGTGGCGGTGTTCTACCTCTTCGGCCAGGTGCCAGCGGAACAGATCGAGCACCTTCGGATCGAGGGTGCTGTCCCAGCCGTGGGCGTTGAGTCCCCAGTCGCCGAGGTAGGAGGTGAAGTGTTCGAGGGCGGCCACGATGGCGACGCGTTCGAGCAGCCAGGAATGGGCTTTGCGGCCGGTCAGGTCGCGGTCGCCGAGCAGCGCCGTGAACATCCAGCGGATCTGTTCGACGAACGGTTCGGTGTCGAGTCCTTCGGCATCGAGGTATTCGAGCAGCGACTGATGCGCCGCGGAGTGGGTGGCTTCCTGGCCGATGAACCCGATCACGTCCTCCCGGACCGAGGCATCCTTGATCAGCGGCAACGCTTTTCGGAAGACCTCGACGAAGAACACCTCGCCTTCGGGCAGGAGCATGTTCATGCCGTTGGCCAGGTGCGTCGCGAACGGATTGCCGTCGAAGTAGTGCATCGGCAACCCGGTCCAGTCCCAGGTCATGTCGCGCGCGGCGAGCGCGACCTTATCGATGTCGGTGTGAGCGGTCATCGGAGTTCTCCCTTCGCGTCGGTGGTCTTCGCCTCGTGTTCGCTGACGAAGGTTCGAACGAGATCGGCCACCGCTGCCGGATTGAACAAGGGCGCCCAGTGCCCACCATCGACCGCATGGATCGCCGAATCGGCGGCCCATCGACCGAGATCGGTCTGGCTGGCCGGGGTGATGAAGATGTCGCGGCGTGGCGTCACTACCTGAACTGGTCGATCGGTGGTGCGTTGTTCGGGGCGGAGCAGACGCGGGAGCAGGTTGGCGGTGTAGATCTTCAGCCCGGCACGGTTGTCGCGGGCACGATGCGTGGAAGCATCCGCGGGAGGTGCCCCGACCTCCAGGCGTGCGGCCAGCGCGATGGCGGCATCGACCAGACCGAGTCGGCACACCAGCGGAGCGAGCCAGGGGAGTTGGAAGAATCCCATGTAGAACGGGGACTTCCACATGCCGAGGACGTCTTTCCAGCCGCTGGGTCCGGCAGCGAGCCGGGACTTGATCCAGAACGGCACGTGGTCCAGGCACGGACCGGAGATCGAGGTCAGCGACGCTATGCGGTAGCGCTGCGCCGGATCGGTGGTGGCGTGCCAGGCCTGCACCGAGCCCCAGTCGTGTGCGACCAGGTGCACCGGGCGCGCCGGTGAGACCGCATCGATGACCCGGCCGATATCGTCGGCGAGCTGGTCCAGGCGGTAGTCCTTGATCCGTGTGGGCTGCCCGGATTCGCCCGAACCCCGCACGTCGTAGGTCACCACGCGCAGTGTCGAGTCGAGTTCACTTGCCACGCCGATCCAGACCTGTTGATCGTCGGGAAATCCGTGCACGCACAACACTGTCGGCGCGTCCGGATTCCCCTGCTCGCGTACCGCCAGCTGCACCCCGTCCGAGGCCTCGACGAAGCGTGTCAGCACGCGGCCGGTCGTCATCGCCTGGGAGCCGTGATGACCAGGTTCGGTAGTGGGCGCGGCGCGACGCGAAGACAGATTCAATGGTGGCATGCGAGGTCCTTCACAGAGGTGTCATCGAAACAGCCGCCGCGGACGACGATCCCAGGAGATGGCGCGGCTCGGAGATGTATGTGCAACTATCGGTTACACCTTTCGTGCAACCATAGTAGACTGATCGTGCTACCGCAAGGGGTGGTCGCTCGACGAGAGAATGGAATGCCGTGACACCGAGTCCTCGCGAACGGCTCATCACCGGTGCGATCGCGCTCATCCGCGAGCGCGGCGTCGCCGGCACCGGAATTACTGATCTGCTGGCCCGTAGCGATACCGCGCGGCGTTCGGTCTACCAGAACTTCCCCGGTGGGAAGGCGGAGCTGGTCGAGGAATCCACTCGGGCGGCGGGCGCGATGATGAGCTCGATCATCGGCGGATTCACCGCGGGCGACAACCCGACCGCCAGCCTTGCCGCGTTCATCCAGATGTGGAAAGACATGCTGGTAGTCAGCGATTTCACCGCCGGATGCCCGATCGTCGCCGCCGCGCTCGGCGGCACCGAAGCACCCTTGGCGCCAGCCGTCGCTGCCGAGGTATTCGACAACTGGACGAATCTGCTCGTCGAGCAACTCGTGCGCACGGGCGTGGAGGAGTCTGCCGCCAGGTCGCTCGCCACGACCGCCGTGTGCGCGATCGAGGGCGCGGCCATCCTTTCCCTCTCCTCGCGATCGGTGCGTCCGCTCGACGAAGTCGGCGTAAATCTCGCCGAACTCGTCTCCCTCCATCTGGGCGGCAGTCACCGGTAGCGGCGGATGACGTCAACCCGATCGGCGGGCAGACCGTTCGACCGCGACGGCCCGGTCGGGACACCGTGCGCGTGCGCCCTTGCTACAGCGATTGAGCGGCGAGAGGGTCAACTGCCACATCAGGGTTGAGTACCGGTGTCGCGCGTGATCAAGGCCGCCCAGCGCCTCGGGGTCGGCGTCAGATGGTGGCGACGATTTTGCCGGTGTGGTGGCCCTGTTCCAGGTAGTGGTGGGCGGCGACGATGTCGTCGAGGGTGAACACCGTGTCGACGATGGGGCGCAGCGCGCCGGTGCGGATGCCGGCGGTCAGGAATGCGGTGATGCGGTGCACGGCCGCCGGGTCGAGGGTGTGTTCGAAGCTCATGTACCGGATCATGGTGATCGGGCTGGCGGGATACGGTGCCGGCCGGGGGTCCAGCCAGCCGACGGTGATCAGCCTGCCGCTGAATCGCTTGGCCGCGTTGGCAAGATCGGCCAGGCCGGGACCCATGACCGAGTCCAGGATGATGTCGGCGCCGGTGCCGTTGGTGTATCGGTGTGTTGCCTCGACGACATCGTCGCGGTCGGTGACGATGACGGCGGCGGCACCGGCCGCCAGCAGGGTGTGTTCCTTGGTGGCGCTCCGGGTGACAGCGAGGGGGATGGCGCCGATCTGGTTGGCGACCTGGATGGCGGCCAGGCCGACACCGCTGGAGGCGGCGGTGATCAGGACATGGTCGCCGGGTTGCATCCCGGCCTTTTCGACGAGCGCGCCGTAGGCGGTGGAATACGCCACCCACAACGCTGCCGCGCTGGTGGTGTCCAGTCCGGCGGGCCTGGCGACGACCCGGTCGGCGGGAAGGACGAGGTGTTCGGCGTAGGTTCCGTTGGTGTCCATGTCGGGCACGGCCGTGACGATGACCGCATCACCGGTGGCCCATCCTTCGACTCCGGAGCCGAGGGCGTCGATCGTGCCGGTCGCCTCGATGCCGAGGCGAGCGTGTGGCAGGCGGATCGGTCGCGGTGACATGCCCGCGCGGATCATCTGGTCGAGCCGATTGATACCGATGGCTTCGACCTTGATCCGCACCTCGCCGGGGCCGGGGTCCCCGACCGGTTCGTCGACGATCTGCAGGACTTCGGGGGCGCCGGTCTCATCGAAGACGACGACTCGTGACATGGGGGCTCCTGACCGCTCATCTATTTCTCGTACAGTCGTTCTAGGAATGTCAATCGTGGCGGATCGGGAGGCAAGTGATGGCAGGACGTCCGGTCGACTATCAGCGCAGAGACGAATTGCTGGACGCAGTAGTGGATTACATGGTCGAGCACGGGCTCTCCGAGCTGTCCTGGCGGCCCGTCGCCGCCGGTCTCGGCGTCTCGCCGACCACCCTGGTGCACCATTTCGGCACCAAGGAGCAGATGCTCCAGGTCGTCCTCGAGCGGTTACGGCGGCGCATGTTCGCCGCCACCAGCGATGCCGCGGGTCCGCATCCCGACCTGGCGACCGCAGCGCGCGCGGTCTGGACGCGAACCTCCGACCCGCGAATGCAGGCGGAGTTCCGGTTGTTCTTCGCCGCCTACGGACGCGCCCTGCAAGCTCCCCAGCAGTTCGCGGACTTCCTCGACCACGTCGTCGCCGATTGGATGACCTCATTGCGCGAGGCCCAAGTGCCCGACGTCGACCCCGAGACCGCAGCTCGCACAGCAACATTGGTGATCGCGACGATTCGCGGACTGCTGCTCGACCTTCTCACCACCGGCGACCGGAGCCGGGTCCAGGATGCTGCCGAGAGCTTTCTGAGCGCCCTCGAACGCCGACCATGACCCTCGCCAACCCCCTGCGGATAACAGGTGGTGCGAAGGTTGGAACGGATCGCCGGCACGGGTGAGACGGACCTCCAGGTTCGCGGGTCACCGGCGTCGATCCGCGCGCACCGTGGCCAATACCTTCCAAGCCTGTAGTGCCGCACCGAGATCGCGTACTGCGGCGGGGTCGGTGAGGGAGCGGCCGGTGAGTTTCTCGATGTGGCGTAGGCGGTAGCGCACTGTGTTGGCGTGCAGGTAGAGGCGTTCGCCGGTGGTGGCCGCGGAACCGCCTGCGGCGAACCAGGTTTCGAGGGTTTCCAGGAGGCGGAGGCGGTCGTCGTGGGGGAGGGCGAGTACCTCGTGTAGGCGCAGGTCGACCATGCGCGCCGCCTCCAGTGGTGCGGCCGCGACCACCATGCCCAGCGGATTGTCGTCGAATCGGGCGACGCCGGAGGCGTGATCGCCGAGGCCGACCACCGCGAGCCGGGCGAAATGCAGCGCCTGCGGGGTGTCGGTGAGTGACTCGTACGGTGGGCTCATGCCGACGCGCGCCCGGTAGTTGCGCAGCGTGGCCAGTGTGGTGGACTCCCGATTCGCCGGGAGCGCGAGAACGCCGATCTGCTGATCCGGGCGCAGTCGCCAGGCGGAGATGATCTGCGCACGGCGCAGCTCGGTCTCGATGCCGGGCAGCGCCTCCCGGCCCGCGGCGCTGACCTCCGCGGCAACCACCACGTAGCGCCCACGCGGCGGCAGCCCGAGCACCCGCGTGGCCTCGCCGAGGGTGGCCGGGTCGGCGATGACGCCGGTGAACAACGCCTCGACCAGCACCGACCGCTCGTGTTCACGCTGCAGCATGAGTTCTGAGCTCATCTCCCGGTAGGCGGCCGCGACGGCGACGGAGTACTCGCCCGCCAGCGCCCACACCTCGGCCGCCAGATCGACCAGGACGGCGTCGGTGACCGCCGGGTGCCGTCTGGCTTCGGCGACCAGTTCCGACCACAGGAATTCGAATCCGATCCGGAAGGCGTGCAGGGTCTCGGCCAGCGGCACACCCTGCTGGGCGCGCAGCCTGCCGGTTTCCTTCGGCGGCTCGGGATCCACTGGTTCGGCGGTGGTGAAGTGCTGCACCATCAGCGTCAGATTGCGGGTGCAGGAGGTGCGGATCGTGTCGAACGGCACCTGGTTCTCGTTGCGGTAGGTCTCGAGTTCGTCGACGAATCGCCGGGCCAGCTGTAGTCCGAGATCGTCGATGCGCGCGAGCAGCGCCGCGGCGACGTCGACGATCGGGCTCGGTGGCGTTGTTCGGACCATTTCCGCAGCTTACCGGGGGTGCGGTTGTTCCCGCGGACAATGCTTTCGCGGCGATGTTGTCCGGCGATCCATGGGATCGCCGTCACAGCGGTGCGACGATTTTCGCGTTGTCGACCGCTTTCGTCCCCGAGGATCTGCCGATGCCCGCTCTGAGCGAGAACCTGCTCCACTCCGCGCTGCGCCACCCGAACCGGCCCGCGCTGCGCTCGGGTTCGGTCGTGCTGACCTATGACGAGCTCGAGGAGCGCACCGCTCGGGTCGCCGCGTTCCTGCGCGAGCGCGGTATCGAGCCGGGGGACCGGGTGGCGCTGATGCTGCCGAACGTGCCGGAATTCGTCGTGCTGTACTACGGCATCCTGCGATCGGGCGCCGTGGTCGTGCCGATGAACCCGCTGCTCAAATCGCGCGAGGTGGCCTATTACCTGCGGGATTCAGCGGCGGCGCTGCTGTTCGACTGGGTCGATGGACCGGGTGAGGGTCCGCATGGCGCGCGGGAAGCCGGCACGGCGGCGCTCACGATCGACGCCGACCTCTTGGCCGAGTTGATCGCCGGGCATGAACCCTGCCGTGACGACCGCTCGATCACCGCCGAGGAACCGGCCGTGATCCTCTACACCTCCGGCACCACCGGCACGCCCAAAGGCGCCGCGCTGTCGCATTCCGGGTTGGCCCACAACGCCGACATCTATTCCACGACCGTGCTCGATATCGGCACCGACGACGTGATCCTCGGCTGCCTGCCGCTGTTCCACACCTTCGGCCAGACCTGCGCGATGAACGCGGCGATCCGCAGCGGCGCCTGCCTGACCCTGGTACCGCGCTTCGAGCCCGCGACTGTCTTCGAGGCGATCGCGCGCGATGGTGTCACCGTGTTCGCCGGTGTGCCGACGATGTATTCGGCACTGCTACACGACCGGGGCGCCGCCGAGGCCGATGTCTCGACGTTGCGCCGTTGTGTCTCCGGCGGCGCCTCGCTGCCGGTGGAACTGTTGCACGGCTTCGAAAAGCGTTTCAGCTGTGTGATTCTCGAAGGATACGGGTTGTCGGAGACCAGTCCGGTGGTCGCGTTCAACCATGCGGGCCAGCCACGCAAACCGGGCTCGATCGGCACGCCGATCCGTGACGTCGAGGTCGAACTCGTCGACAACATCGACGGAATCGGCGAGATCGCGGTGCGTGGCCCCAACGTGATGCTGGGGTACTGGCGCCGCCCCGCCGACACCGCCACGGCGATCCCCGACGGCTGGTTTCGCACCGGTGACCTCGCCCGCCGCGACGAGGACGGCTACCTCTACATCGTCGACCGCAAGAAGGACATGATCATCCGCGGCGGCTACAACGTGTATCCGCGCGAGATCGAAGAAGTGCTCTACGAGCACCCCGAGATCACCCAGGCCGCGGTCATCGGCATCGCCGACGCGCATCTGGGCGAGGAGATCGTGGCCGCCGTCGCCCTGCGCGTCGGCGCGACCACGACCGGCGAACAGATCCAGGAATTCGTCCGGGACCGGGTCGCCGCCTACAAATACCCGCGACAGGTGTGGCTACTCGACGCCCTGCCGACCGGACCGACCGGCAAGATCCTCAAACGCGCCATCATCGGGCCGTGAAATCCGCTGTCGCACAATACTGTCCGCACATCACACAGGAGTGATCCATGTTCAGCTACCCCAGCAGTGACGGCACCACTCTCCACGTCCGGTCCTGGCTGCCCGCCGGCGGCGACGTCACCGGCGTGGTCCAGATCGCGCACGGCATGGGCGAACATGCCGCGCGCTACAGCCATCTCGCCGAACGTCTCGTGGCGCTCGGCTACGCCGTCTACGCCGCCGACCATCGCGGACACGGGCACAGCATGGCCGGTGCGCCCGGTGACCTCGGCGACAACGGCTGGAATCTGCTCGTCGAGGACATGACCGCGCTCACCGCGATCCTGCGCGAGATCCATCCCGATCGGCAGGTGGTGTTGTTCGGGCACAGCCTCGGCTCGTTCGCGGTTCAGCAGTACCTGCTCGATCACGACGCGCTGGTCGATGCCGCGGTCCTGTGCGGTACCACCGCGGTGGATGAACTGTTCGTCGAGATCGCCGCCGCCGAAGGCGATCTGCTCGCCCTGTTCAACCGGGAGTTCCAGCCGACCCGCACACCCGCCGACTGGCTCAGTCGCGACGAGGCCCAGGTCGATGCCTACCTGGCCCACCCATGGTGCGGATTCGAGATCGATGCGGTGAACATGGCATTGCTGGCAAAGCTGGGCAACGAACGGCTCGCCCGGCCCCGCGGCATCAGGACAGACCTGCCGCTGTATGTCATGGTCGGCGGCAGCGACCCGCTCAACGACGGTGTGCGACTGAGTGATCTGCAGGTGCAGCGCTACCGCGACGCCGGGCTCACCGACATCACCTACCGCGTCTACCCGAACGCCCGCCACGAAATCCTCAACGAGATCAACCGAGACGAGGTGGAGAACGACCTCATCGCCTGGATCGCACGGGACCGCGTGCCGGCGATCTAGGTGCCATCGCATCGACCTGAACGACGACGGCACCACGACTCAGGCCGGGACGTACTCGGCCGCCACGTCGAGAATCCAGGTCCGGGCCGCGCGGGACGTTCGGTGAGCAGGCCGCCGGAATAGAGGGGCGAGATCTTAGGATGGCGCGTGGGCCCGAGATGGTGGGCGCGGTCGAGATCGATGAGGAGCCGGTTGTGTCGGACACGTTTGTCGTTGCCGCTCGAATTCCTATGGGGCGACAGGCATTCGAGCAATGGCTGGAGACACCGGCGCCGGGGCCGGAGGCCATCGAGAATCACGGCGCGATGTTCGACGGGTGGTTCTGGGATGGGAAGGCGCCCGATTGGCGGCAGGCCGAGGAGGGGACGACGCCTCGGGAGTACTTCGCCGACTGTTTCGGGGAGGACACCGGTGGGCTGACCTATGTGCTGAGGTATCGGGCGGGAGCACTCGAGGCGTATCTGATGCACTTCGGATTCTGCGAGTCGAACATCTATACCGCGCTGGTGATGCTCGCCGCGGCGGGGCGGTTGAGCTCCGAGGTGGCGCCGAGCGCGGTGTTGTTCTGGGCCGAGACCAGCGGGTCGATGTTCGCGGCGGACTCGGATGGGTGGCTGGCGACGCTGTTGGTGGGCATCGACGGGTCGCGGTTCGCCGCCGATGTCGATCTCACGGCGACGATCGCGCAGTTGCGGCCGGCCGAGGCGAGCTACTTCGATCTGCTCGTCCGGTTGGCCGAGGTGCAGGAATCGGTCGGCGCCGACGGTGAGTCGAGATTCGCCGCGATCGCCCGCGATCCACGGTATGTGGATGCCGCGGTCCTCGCCGAGATCTGAACGGGGACGGTGTTGGACCCGGACGCTCGACTGTGCCCGGGTCACCTCGTCGCCGACAGCGAAGTCCACGGCTTCGCCGACCTCGAGAATCAGATCTGGCTCCACCGCCCGATCGAGCGGACTTCACCCCACGGACTTGCTTTATGCAGACGCTGCGTCATATGCGGCGATAACGTCTGCGGAGATCCGTCCGCGAGTCGACACAGTGTGGCCGTTGTTTCCGGCCCAAGCACGAATGGCGGTGAGATCGTTGCGTCGAATCGGCGTGCTCGCAGGGGTTTTCGCAGCGAGTCGACCGGTGGAAGTCTTGGTGCGTCCGATTCGGCGGGCATAGGGGAGCCACTGGTCGAACGTTTCGCGCAGCTTGGTGGCGTTGGTCTCGGACAGGTCGATTTCGTAGGCGACTCCGTCGATTCCGAAAGTGACGGTTTCGTCGGCTTCGGATGTGCCGTCGAAGTCGTCGATAAGGCTGACAATGATTTTGCGCGCCATGGGAATCCTTACTCATTCGGGTGCAGAGGTGTCCACGGATCGTAGTGGCCGAATGCGTGTCGAGCGCGCCCAGTGCCAGCGCACAGGCAGCAGAAGGGCGCGACGCCGAGACCACGCGCGTGGGTTCTGTTGTCGTGACCGACATGATGCACCGCAGAGTTGGCGGTGCGGCAGCCATGGGCGATGACGTCTTTTCTGGGCTGGGTCAATCCCCGATGCAGGATGCTCCCTCGATACCCACCGAGAGTTCGGATCCGTCGGCCGCTGTGACGGAGATGCTGGTGATGTCGTTCGTATAGGCGACCGCTGCTGCGGCACGGCAGATTCGGTGCGCGGTATCGGCGCCGGACGAGTCGTCGGCCAGCGTCGTCGCGATGACGACAGTGGTGCATTGGCCGGCTATCGAGATACCGGTAACACCGAATTCTGACACGGCGTCCTCGATACGGTCGGTATCGCCGCACGCTTCGTCGGTCGGCCGAATCGCCGCCGCGGACGTTTCTGCGGTAGTGACCGCATCAGAAGAGTCCGATCCGCAGCCGACCGCAACGCAGACCACAGCGCACACGGCGATCTGCCGCAACGCGCCGAAGCCGGCGCTGGTCACGTGTCCTTCGCGACCAGGAGCGAGCCTGTCGCGTGGACGACATCCAGGTGTTGAATCGTCGGCTCTCCGGGGCGGGTGCCCGCGAAGGCGGCGTCGACGGCGGGGTGGATGCGTTCGTCGAAGGCGTGAGCGCAATGGGCCTCGGACTCCCACACGTCGATGTAGCGCAGTCCGCCGTCGTCGCGGCGCACGCACAGGTGTAGTAGCGAGCCGTCGAGCGGTTCCGGACCCAGTTCTTCGATGATCCGGTTGTAGAGCTCCTCGCCGATAGGGACATCTTGAATGTAGGCGTAGACCATGGCCGGATCCCTTCCTGAATTAACCCGAATCAGTATCGGACGAATATTGGTAGAATAGGCGCCGATGAACGAGAACGTCAAGGTGGACAAGCGTCGATACAATGCCCCTCGGCGCGCCGCGCAGGCCGCGGATACGCGTCACGCGATCCTCGCGGCCGCGCGAGCGCTGTTCGTGGCGCGGGGCTATGCCGCCACCACGGTGGCCGAGATCGCCACGCACGCAGGTGTCTCCGTCGACACGGTCTACGCATCGATCGGACGTAAGCCGGTACTGCTCCGAGAGTTGGTCGAGACAGCTCTCTCCGGGACCGATCATGCGATCCCGGCTCGGCAGCGCGAGTACGTTCGTGCGATCCGAGAGGCGAACGGAGCCGAGGACAAGATCGCGATCTATGCCGACGCGCTGGTCGCCATTCAGCAACGCCTCGCGCCGATCTTCCTGGCGCTGCGCGAGGCGGCGACGACAGACGCGTCGTGCGCGCGCGTATGGGCTGAGATCAGCGAGCGCCGCGCCGTCAATATGCGTGAGTTCGCAGCAGACCTGCGCAGTACTGGGCAGTTGCGCGACGATCTGTCCGACGACGAGGTCGCCGACGTGATCTGGAGTATGAACGCCACCGAATACTGGGTACTGCTCGTCGGCGAACGCGATTGGACGGCAGAGCGTTTCCGTGACTGGCTGGCCGATGCCTGGATTCGACTGCTCCTGCGCGATCCGCCGATCGCGCGGTAGTGCCGCAACGGAAAGCGCCCTTGTCACCGGCCCGAACCTGCGTGTTCCGGGCCGGTAGCGTGCCGTGGTCGCTATCGTGCAGGGCGTAGGCAAGGCTCGAACGGGAGTGAGTGCCGTGAACCAAATGACCAGGTCGCATGATCCGGAACTGCTGACGCTGCCGACATTCGGCAGCTTCCTACGGTGGTTGCGTGACGATCGCCGAATGTCGCGCGAGCGACTGGCCGTGTCCGCAGGAGTCAGCGCCAGCTACGTCACCCACCTGGAGTGGGGTGACCGCGATCATCCAGCGCGTGCGGTCGTCGAATCCTTGGTCGACTGCCTGGGTCGAGCCCGTGCGTTGACGATGACCGAGCGACGGCACCTGTTCGACCTGGCAGGACTGCCGATCACATCGACCCCCACGGTTGACCAATTGCGCGCCCGAATCAGCGACGACGCGCTTCGCATACTCGATGCCCATCGTGGAGGAGTGGCGGGATATTTCGACGCCCGCGGCAATATCCTGGCGCTCAACAACGCCGCCCAGTCGATGTTGCCCGGGCTGCGCGTGGGGGAAAACGGGCTGCATTGGTTGTTCGGGAACGAGATTGCCCGGCAGGTCTTCGTCGACTGGGACGATGTCGCACAGGCGACGGTGAGCGGATTACGCGGCCGAATCGGCACTTTCGGCCACGCCGACTGGCCCGAGCAGCTTCTCGACGAGCTCGGTGCCTACCCGGAGTTCTGCGCGATATGGAACGCCGGAGAAGTGACGTTCACCTCGGAGCTGCCGCCGATCAGGCTTCGCGAGTCCGGGGCGGTACGACCGGTCGATCTCACTGTGCAGGTGTTCGACGTCGACGTCGTGGATTATCCGGGCTGGTTGCGCGCCTTTGTGGGGACTCGCCGCGACCTTCCCGTGGCGAGAGTGTCGATCGTGTAGCGGACCGAATTTTGACCACCATTGCCGTGGCTCGATGCTTCGGTAGTCGACCTCTACGTGTTGGCGCATTCCCGTGAATTTGCTCTGGCCAGTGTTTGTACCGGACGGGGCTACTACGTTTGACCTGTGTTCAGCTCACATGTCGGTGTCGATTGCCCGAATTCCGTATCGGGGTATCACCGGGTCGTATAGTTCACACCACTGAACGAACCCGGACCAGGCCTCGTGTCGGCCTGACCGCACGACAGAGCTGCACCGGGTTCGGCAGTGAATTCTGTGCGCCGGTGGATCCTTGGTCGAATCACAGGGGAACAAATGAATTCCACGCGTAGATATCTCCGATGTCGGATCGGCCGATGAGTAGCAGATCCGATGTCGCGATGCTGACCGGTCGGGGATCCCATTTCGGTGGCGTGGTGGGGGCGTTGGTATTGGTGTGGTTGTCGCTGACGCCGTCGCTGCTGCCCAGAGGACCGCTGTTTCAAGGAATCGTCACCGGTGCCGCGGCTGCCTTCGGATACGGACTCGGCGTCGCGGTCGGTGCCCTGATGCGGTGGATGTTGCAACGACAGCGCGGGCCTGCGCCGTCGCCGGCGTGGTGGGCGTTGGGCGTCGTGGCCTGCCTCGGGTCGGTCGCAGTGCTGGCCTGGTATGCCGATTGGCAAAGCGATCTGCGTTCGCTCATGGGCGTGAGCGGACTGGCATGGCACGCCTATCCGATCATCGTGGCGATCGCCGCCGTCGCGTTCGCGGTGTTGATCGCGCTGTCGCGGCTGTGCTGGGCGCTGTCGCGATGGGTCGGCGGACTGTTGGCACGGGTGATGCCGCCACGCGTCGCGGCGGTGCTCGGCGGTGTGGTGGTGGCCGCCGTCGCTGTCGCCGCGATCAACGGCGTGGTCGCGGACGTGGCGATGTCGATGCTCAACGAGACATTCAAGGCCGTGAACGACGAGACCTCGCCCGATACGGAGGAACCCGTTCTCGCGGAGCGTTCCGGTGGTCCCGGCTCGCTGGTGAGCTGGGACTCGCTGGGCAGGCAGGGGCGAATCTTCGTGTCCAACGGTCCCACCGCGAGCGACCTGGCCGCATTCAGCGGAAAGCCCGCGCGTGAGCCGATTCGCGTCTACACCGGCCTCGATTCGGCGGAGACCATCAGAGCCGAAGCAGATCTCGCGGTTGCGGAATTGCGTCGGGCCGGCGGATTCGAACGAGCGGTCCTCGGGATCGCCACCACCACCGGAACCGGGTGGATCAACGAGTCGACCGC
Organism: Nocardia sp. NPDC127606; assembly: GCF_042671725.1. Classification (NCBI taxonomy): domain Bacteria; kingdom Bacillati; phylum Actinomycetota; class Actinomycetes; order Mycobacteriales; family Nocardiaceae; genus Nocardia; species Nocardia sp. NPDC127606. The sequence continues at coordinate 1,168,014 of NZ_JBHXWQ010000001.1, forward strand.
CTCGGCAGTGGAGTATCTGGCCGGCGGGGACAGCGCGTTGGTGAGTATGCAGTACTCCTACCTGCCGAGCTGGCTGTCCTTTGTCGTCGACCAGGAACGCGCTCGACAGGCCGGTCAAGCATTGTTCGAGGCGGTGCACGCCGAATGGGACCTCTTGCCGGTCGATCGTCGGCCGAAGCTGGTCGTTTTCGGGGAGAGCCTCGGATCCTTCGGCGGTGAGGCGGCGTTCTCCGGCATCCAGGACATGGCGGCCCGTACCGACGGCGTCCTGTTCGTCGGTCCCACCGCCACCAACCCGGTATGGCGCGATGCCACCGCACGACGCGACCCGGGGTCGCCGCAGTGGCTGCCGATCTACCGCGACGGGCACACCGCGCGATTCGTCGCTGGCGCACCGGATCTCGCCCGCCCCGACGCCGTGTGGATCGCACCCAAAGTGGTCTATCTCCAGCACGCCTCCGACCCGATCACCTGGTGGACACCGCGACTGCTGTTCCAGAGACCTGACTGGCTCGACGAGGAACGCGGTCGCGATGTCTTACCGAGCACCCGCTGGATCCCGGTGGTGACGTTTCTGCAGGTGTCGGCGGACATGGCAGTCGCGGTCGATGTGCCGGACGGGCACGGCCACACCTTCCAGGCCGACATCGCCGATGCGTGGGTCGCGATCCTGTCACCGGCCGACTGGACCGTCGCCGACACCGAGCGTTTACGAGAGATCCTGCGTGGCGCCGAGTGAACGCCACCTCGTCGAAAGGAGGACTCCGATGAACGATGCCGCCGGTAAGAGGTCTCTGCTGAGTCGTGTGTCACCCACCCAATGGGTCGCCATCGGGTTGAGCATCTTCGCCGTCGTGTTCGTGTTGGAGAACAGGGGAAAGGTCTCTGTCGAAATCCTGCTGATCACGGTCACTTCCCCGATGTGGCTGATCCTGCTGGCGATGTTCGTCGTCGGCTGGATCGCCGGAGTTCTCACCACCCGTCGCGCCCGCAAATGAGTGTTCGGCCGGTCGTCGGTGCCGCGGCCGGCTCGGCTATCGAACCGAGTCCGCGGCTTCCGCGATGGTGTCGGCGACGGCGATCGGCTGGGAGACCAACGAGGCATGCGAGGAGCCGATCTCACGGGTGGTGGCCGCGGCGCGTCCAGCCATGAACCGTTGCGCGGCTGCGGGAATGACGCGGTCCTCACCCGAGATCAGGTACCAGTTGGGTGTGCTCGCCCACGAGGGTGAGCCGGAGGGTTCCAGATTGGCGGTCAGTGCCGCCGAGTGCTGGTGGGCGTACATGTTCGCGGCGGTGTCGGTGCTGACGTCCTGGGCGAAGATATCGTGAAAGTACGGTTCCACGATGTAGCCGTCGACATTCTTGCCCGCGATCCCGGTGGCGTCGTCCACGACCCGTACCTGCAGTGCGGGCGGGAGCAGTTGGCTGCCGGGGAACCGGATCGGGTCGAGCAGTCCGAGCACGAACTCGCCCTGTGCCGGGGCGAAGGCGGCGATGTAGACGTTGGCTTTGACCTTGGGGTCGTGGGTGTTGGTGATGACCGACCCGCCGTAGGAGTGCCCGACGAGCACAACCGGGCCGTCGATGGAGTCGAGCACGCCCTGTAGCGCCTGCGCGTCGTTGCGCGGCCCGCGCAGCGGGTTGTCCACTGCGACAACACGATAGCCGCGTCCGCGCAGCTCGGCGGCGACTCCGTCCCAGCTGGTGGCGTCGGCGAAGGCGCCGTGCACCAGAACGAGAGTGGGTTCGCCGGGGTCGGCGGTCGCGACTGCGGGGACGAACGGGCCGAGCGCGACAACCGTCGCTGCCACTACGCTCAGCATCCGGCGTCGGCGCGGATTCGGAACGTTGGTTGACGAGGACATGATCAGTTCACCCTTACTTTCGCTGAAATGGGTCCAGTTCGTAGTTCACCGGCACCGCGATGCGCGGTTGCGGCACCCGGACGAACCTGGCGGCATCGCGGGCGTCCATCGGTGTCTTTCACCGGCCCGGTGAGACCGACCGGACCGCACCCGGATGCAGTAGCGCGATGGCGGCATCGAGCAGGCGGGCCACCAGCTCGAGTCCCGAAAATACACCGCTGGACCCGACATCCGGACCGCGACATGCGACGACACCTGTCGCGGGATCGCGAATCCGACGTTCTCGCCCACGAGAAGTCGGCCGAGCGGTGGCCATGTCGGAGGTCGTTTCTACAATTTCGGCGTGACGCTCACCCTCGCCGACCTCGTCGGCTACACCGATCGTGGCCTCGATGCCGATCTTGCCCGCTGGTTCGGTGACGGCGAACCTGTCGTCGTCTCCGCCGAAACTCGTTCGGTGGAGCTATTTCTCGACCGACTGCCTCCGGCCGGCGCTGCCGCACTCGCGGCCTTCGACCGCCGCGTCCGCTCCGGTCGGCTGTCGCAGTTCCTCGACATCTTCGACTGGTCCTACGCTTTCGACTTCGCCGGCAACGGCTGCGGGATTCTCGATGAGGACTACACGACCGAACTGACCGACGAGGACGTGTTCTCTATCGGAGCCGACGGCGGCGGCAACCTCTACGTCGTGCTCACCACCGGTCAGGTCGCGGTGTGGTTTCACGAGGAAGAGGTCCTCGAGGACGGGACCCGCTTCGACAACCTCGACGTCTTTCTCTGGTCGTATGTGCGCTACCGAGCGGTCCGCGCGGGCAAGCTCGCCCTGTCCGAGGTCGAGGCCGACTTCACCGCGCTCGGCCAGGACGGCGCGCTGGCCGAGGACCTCGGGTTGCTGAGTCTGATGGCACCCATGTCGTGACAGATGTCATGGCGCATCCATGAGGTTGTCACTCGAAAAGGTGTTGGCGCGCACTGGTTTCCGGTGTCCGCGGCGACGAACGTGGGAGTTGTCCTCGCACGACACCTTTCTCGCGCAACAGCTTGGAGAGCACCATGATTCAGCCTGAATCCCACCGCGACGTCGACGAGTCCGCCGCCTCGCGTGTATCGACGGCCGATCCCACGCAGCGACTGGTCGACCAACTCGGCGGCACCACAGGAATGATCTACACGGCCATACCGGTCATTGCCTTCGTCGTAGCGAATGCGCTTGTGGCACTACCGATTGCCATCGGGTCTGCCGTCGCCGTCGCGGTAGGGCTCATGGGATTTCGGATCGTTCGCGGTGAGCCCGCTGTCCAGGCGAGCGGCGGACTCGTCGGGGTCGTCGTCGCCGGTGGCGTCGCCGCGTGGACCGGTTCGGCAGGCGGGTTCTTCCTGGTCGGCATCTGGGCCAGTCTGGTCGGTGCCCTTGTCGCACTCGTCTCGCTGCTGGCCCGTCGGCCGCTCACCGGGGTGCTGTGGAACATGCTGCACGGCAACGAGTTCGCCTGGCGGCAGGACCGCCCGTCACTGCGCGGGCACGATATAGCCACCCTCGCCCTCGCCGCGGTGTTCGCGGCACGCTACTTCGTCCAGAACTGGCTCTACGGCATCGAAGCCGACGGTTGGCTGGCCACCGCCAAGATCGTCATGGGAACCCCACTGCTGGCGCCGGCGCTACTGGTCGTGGTCTGGGCGTTTCGTCGCTCGACCAAGCGACTGCTCGAGTGAGCGACGCGACTCCTCGTGCAGGATCGCGAGGAGTTCTTCTTCCAGCGCGACGAATTCGGGGGCGGTGATCATGGACAGCCCGCGCGGGCGCGGCAGATCGATGCGCAGTTCGCGGCGCACGGTGGCCGGACGCGCCGACAGGACGATCACACGGTCCGACAGGTACACCGCCTCACGGACATCATGAGTGATCATCAGGACCATCCAGCGGTAGCGCTGCCAGACCTCTTGCAACCACGACTGCATCTCGGTGCGAGTCAACGAGTCGAGCGCTCCGAAAGGTTCGTCGAGCAGCAGCAATTCACGCTCCTGGACGACGGTGCGCAACAGTGCGGCCCGCTGTCGCATCCCGCCCGACAGCTGGGACGGGCGGGCGTCCTCGAAACCGGACAGGCCGAATACCGGGAACAGTTCGCGAGCGCGGCGCCTGGCCTCTGTTTTCGGGACACCCTGCACGCGCAAGCCCAGGATGGTGTTGTCGAGGACGGTTCGCCACGGGAACAGCAGGTCCTTCTGCGGCATGTAGGCACAGTGCGACGCGGTGTCCTCGCCGTCGGCCGCGCGGAAGCCGACGCTGCCGGAGTCGGGGGATTCGAGTCCGGCCAGCATGTTGAACACCGTGCTCTTGCCGCAACCGCTGGGGCCGATGACGGTGACGAACTCACCCGACCGGACCGTGAACGACACCCCACCCAACACCTCGAGGGCAGGGCTGCGCCGACCGAGCTCGGGGAACGACTTGGTGAGGTGGTCGACGACGATCCGGTCGCCTTCGGCGTCAGTCACGCCGGCTCCTGTTCTCCGTGCGCGCCCACGGCGCGACGAGGCGCTCGACCGCGAACGTCGTCAGGTAGAGCGCGATACTCAGCAGCGCGGTCACCAAGACGGCCGCCAACACCAGATCGGTGCGGAACGAATTCTTCTGCAGGCTCATGTAGATACCGAGGCCGACACTGGCGCCGACGTATTCGGCGAACACCGCACCGACGACCGCGTAGGTGATCGCGATCCGCAACGAGGTGAAGAACCGCGGCAGCGCGGAGGGCAGCCGCACATACCCGAACTCCTGCACGCGGGAGGCGCCCATGCTGCGCAGCAGCGCGCCCGCGTCACGGTCGGCCGCGGCGAACCCTTCGATCAGGCCGATGGCCATCGGGAAGAAGGTGACCAGCGCGACCACCAGGATCTTCGGCAGGAGACCGAACCCGAACCAGATGATCATCAGCGGTGCGATCGCGACGATCGGCACGGTCTGCGATGCCACGAACAGCGGCACCAACGCGCGCCGCAGCCAGGGCGAGAAGTCGACGATCACCGCCAGCACCCACGCCGCGCTCAGCGAGACCGCGAAGCCGATCAGCGTCACCTGCAAGGTGGCGGCCGCGTGGGTGGCGATCTCGTCGCGATGTGCCCAGCCCTGCTCGACCACGCGCACCGGCGAGGGCAGCACCTGCGGACGCACACCACTGGTGACGACATAGATCTGCCACACGGCCACGAGCACCGCCACGGTGACGATCGAGGGCACCGCCCACCGGATTCCTGCCCAGCGACCGGACCGGTCGCTGGGCAGGACTTCCGCGTCTACGGACCGGTCACGGGTTGGCAAGGTAGTCATCGGTGAAATACGTCGACCAGTCGGGTTCGGTGGTCAAAGGTTTGCCGTCGGGGCCGTTGAGCAGGCCACTGCGGTACAGGAATCGGGAATTCGCCGACCACTGCTCCACGGTCTGGGTGCCGACTCGCCCGTTCGGGTCTTTCATGAACTGCTCGGCCAGCATGCGCTGACTGTCGAAGACCAGCTTCTCGTCGTTGAAGGCGCCCGGGTTGGCGTCGATGAGGTCCTGGGCGGCGGCGTCCGGGTTGTCCGCGGCGAACTGGTAGCCGCGTTGCAGGGCCTGGACGAACTTCTTCGCGCGGTCCGGGTTCTCGGCGAGCCAGCCTTCGTTGGCATCGATCACGATGGCGTAGGAGTCCGGGAATCCGAAATCGGTGTAGCGGAAGTACTTCATCGGGGTGCCGTGGTGTTCGGCCTCGATGCCCTCCCACGCCAGATACGAGACGGTGAAGTCCGCTTTCCCGGAGTACACGGCCTCGTACGCCGACGATCCCAGCATGACGGAGGTGAATTCGCCGGCGCCGCCGTCGTTGCGGATGACCTGCGCGAGCGACTCCTTCTCACCCGGGTCACCGAAACCGGCGTAGGTCTTGCCGTCCAGATTCTTCGGGCTCGCGAGATCGGCACGGTCGGCGCGCACGCCGATCCCGGTCGCCCAATGCTGCAGGGGCGCGAGCACCGACTGGATTCGCGCACCCGAGGCGCGGGCGAACGTCGACGAATTGTGGGTACTGATCCCGAATTCCGCGTTCCCGGCATCGACCACCGTGTCGACCGAGGTGTTGTTGTACGGCAGCACCTGCACATCCAGACCGGCGTCGGCGAAGTAGCCGCGCTGCAACGCGACATACAGCCCGGAGTGGTTGGTGTTGGGCGTCCAGTCCAGCGCGAAGCGGATGGTCTGATCGGATCCGCCGCCCGATCCGCAGGCGGTGACCAGCGACAGGGTCGCGACGGTGGTTGCCATGACCGCGAGTGCGCGGCGAAGACGCCCGCTCATGCGGCAGGCCAGGGCTGCGGGTGCAGGGCGGTGTCCCAGAACATCAGTTCGTAGCGCACGGCGAGGACGAATGCCTTCTCCATCGCCGCTCGCTCACGCTCGCTCGCCGACTCGGCGGCGGCGTCGACCAGCGATCGAGCCGTGGCCGCGGCCTGCTGGAATTCTTCCGCGCCGTAGGTGGTGACCCACTGGGCATACGGGTGGGCGGCGTCGGCGGCGATCACCTTCGCGGCACTCTCGGCCAGACCGCGTCCCACGTCGGCATAGATCCAGAAGCAGGGCAGCGCGGCCGCCGCGGCGACGGCGTAGGACTCGGTCGCGGCGGCGGCGATCAGATAGGAGACATAGGCCAGGCAGGTCTGGGAATGCTCCGGCTCGCCCTGCCGCGGGGGCAGCGCTCCGCCGGTGAGCATCTGGTCGTGCATGGCCGACTCGACAGCGGCGGCGTTCGCCGACGAGGTCGCCCAGAAGGCCGCGGTCTGCGGGTCCGGTGACTTGGCGGCGAGAATCGCCAGCGCCTTCGAGTACCCGGTGAGATACAGCGAATCCTGTTCGATATAGGTCCGGAACACCTCGAGTGGCAAGGTGCCCTCGCCGAGGTGCCGCAGGAATTCGAGCTCATCGATCGCGCTCCGCAGGACCTTGGTCCGGTCCCAGAGGTGATCGGTGAACAGGCCGGTATTCGTGGTGTGGGCGTGCAACACCGTGACATCCCTTCGTCAGCATTACCTGAACAGGTTCAGCGGGTCTGTTCTCAGCCTCGCGGTCGCGAGACACCCCGTGTCAGAACTCGACCGACACTAGCAGCGACCGCCGACACGCGGGCCGGGCCCGGTTCGCCGTGTAGCCCCGGTCACGGTGGTAGGTGTTCGGCGGCGAACCGGCACCCAGTAACTTGCCTGCCAAGGAGTTCGTCTTCCGCACACATCGAACCGCCGAACGAAGAGAGCTGATCAATGTCGACCTCTACCGCGCGTGCACACATCGGTGTCACCGGCCTGGCAGTGATGGGCAGCAACATCGCCCGCAACTTCGCCAAGCACGGTTACACCGTCGCGCTGCACAACCGTTCCGTGGCCAAGACCGACGCGCTGCTCGCCGAGCACGGCGGTGACGGCGATTTCATCCGCACCGAGACCGTGGAGGAGTTCGTCGCGGCGCTGGAGAAGCCGCGGCGGGTGCTGATCATGGTCAAGGCAGGCGAGGCGACCGACACCGTCATCGAGGAACTGGCTGCCGTGATGGAGCCGGGCGACATCATCATCGACGGCGGCAACGCCCTCTACACCGATACGATCCGCCGCGAGGCCGCCATGGCCGACCGTGGCCTCAACTTCGTCGGGGCAGGCATCTCGGGCGGTGAGGAAGGTGCGCTCAACGGCCCCGCGATCATGCCGGGCGGGCCCAAGGAGTCCTACGAATCCCTCGGCCCGCTGCTCGAGTCGATCGCGGCGCAGGTCGACGGCACCCCGTGCTGCACCCACATCGGCCCCGACGGTTCCGGACACTTCGTCAAGATGGTGCACAACGGCATCGAGTACGCCGATATGCAGCTGATCGGCGAGGCATACCATCTGTTCCGTGACGCGCTCGGTTTCGACGCCGGGCAGATCGCGGACGTGTTCACGCAGTGGAACTCCGGGGACCTGGAGAGCTACCTGGTCGAGATCACCGCGCAGGTGCTCGCGCAGGTCGACGCGAAGACCGGCAAGCCGCTGGTCGATGTCATCGTCGACGCCGCCGAGCAGAAGGGCACCGGCCGCTGGACGGTCAAGTCCGCGCTCGATCTCGGTGTGCCGGTGACCGGCATCGCCGAGGCGGTCTTCGCCAGGGCGCTGTCGGGCTCGCGCGCCCAGCGCAAAGCCGCGGTGGGCCTCGCGTCGGGCACACTCGCCGACAAGCCCACCGATGTCGAGCAGTTCACCGAGGACATCCGGCAGGCGCTCTACGCGTCCAAGGTCGTCGCCTACGCACAGGGCTTCGACCAGATCGCCGCGGGCAGCGCCGAGTACGGCTGGGATCTGCGCCCCGGCGACCTGGCGACGATCTGGCGCGGCGGCTGCATCATCCGCGCTCGGTTCCTGAACCGGATCAAGGAAGCCTACGAGCAGGACCCCGCGCTGCCGAGCCTGATCCTCGCGCCGTACTTCCGCGAGGCCATCGAGACCGCGATCGACAGCTGGCGGCGCGTGGTGTCCACTGCCACCCTGCTCGGCATCCCAGTCCCGGCGTTCGCGTCCTCGCTGTCCTACTACGACGCACTGCGCGCCGAGCGCCTGCCCGCCGCGCTGACCCAGGGCCAGCGTGACTTCTTCGGCGCGCACACCTACGAGCGCATCGACGCAGAGGGCAAGTTCCACACGCTGTGGAGCGGTGATCGCAGCGAGGTCGTCGCGGACTGAGCGCTGGCCGCCGGTGTGGTGAATCTTGGGGTCGGCCAAGGGGAACCGAGGATTGACCCGCTGGTGGTTTGTCGCTGATGATGGTTGTGGGCCCAGGGCGGCAACCCGCCCCGCATCACTGACAAGTCCCGGATCGGGACGCAGGACGCGGGGCGGGTGCCGACCCGAATACCGAAGTCTGCGACGCAACCACCCAGCGTCATTCCCGAGGTCCGCCGAGGAGCGTCATGCATGCGACCGACGTGAGTATCGCCCTGGGTGACGTCACCCTGCGCGGCACCGTGACCGGCGCGGGCCCGACGGTTCTGTTGCTCCATGCGGGAGGCGAGCAACGCGGCGTGTGGGCTCCCGTCGCGTCGCAGCTCGCCGCGGCCGGCTTGCGGACGGCGGCCTTCGATCTGCGTGGACACGGCGAGAGCACGGGGGAGGCGACAGTCCTTCGGGCGGTTGCCGAGGACGTGGTCGAAATGGTGCGCCGCGAGCCGGCACCGCTCGTTGTGGTGGGCGCCTCCGTCGGCGGGCTCGCTGCCATCGCCGCCCTCGGCGAACCCGACATCGCGCGTCGCGTGGCCGGTCTGATTCTTGTGGACGTGGTGCCGCATTCCGATCCGGATCGGGTGCGCGCCTGGCTGAGTGAGAGCGGGCTCCGCGATCAACGCACCGAACTGGTAGAAGACAGCCTTGCGGCGGGGTCTGCGTTACACGCGACGGCCGTCGGGTCGGAAGTGCCGATGCTGCTCGTGCGCGGCGGACAGTCGCCGCTCACCGACCCCGAAGTGGATCGGTTCCTCGCCGACCGTCGTGTCACCGTTACCCGTGTGGCCGACGCCGGCCATCTCATTGCCCGTGAAGCCCCTGACGAGCTGGCGCGCATCGTCTCGGAGCACGCCAACACCTGGCTCGCTACCGCCCAGGTCGTTCAGGGTGCCTTCGACCTACAGCGGGTTCTCGGTGCCGAGGAGGTCGAACATCCCGGTGGAACACTGCACGCTCACCTGCGTCGGGTGCACAACCTCTTGGCCGAATGGAACGCCACACCGCGAACCCGCCTGGCTGCGATCTGCCACGCTTCCTACGGCACGGACGGATTCGCTGTCGAGCTGCTGCCGACGACCGATCGGCCGCGGCTCGTGAAGGTTATCGGGCCCGCCGCGGAGGACCTGGTCTATCTCTACGGTGGATGCGATCGCGAGCGGACATACCGAGACCTCGGGCGAGAGCCGCTGGCGGTAATCGATCGCTTCACCGGTACTTCCAGGCTGGTCCAGGGTGCTGACCTGCATGCCTTCGCGGTGCTGACGATCGCCAACGAGCTCGATGTCGCCCGTCACGCGCGGTTACCGCCGTCCGCGCTGACGGGGATCCGAAGCCTTGTCCTCGCGCTGGCGAGTTACGCGCCCGAGGAGGCGGCGCGAGCGCTCGCGGACGAAGCGCTCGCCTGAACGTGCGGCGCTCAGGGACCACCGAGCTCGGATGCGGTCAGGGCCGGTCGGTGAGCCGCCAGGAAGAGATCTATCGCTGCGTCGGGGGTGTTCGCGGATGTTGCTGTGGCATCGAGCATTCGGGCGTTCAGCGGTGCGCCGACGACCAGCCAGGTGAGCTGTTCGGCGGCGGCCCGGGGGTCGGGGATCGCCAGCATGCCGCGCGCGTCGAGCACCTGCAGTGTGGTGGCGAGAGCGCCGATATTGCGAACCCAGCTCTGGTGCAGATACGTTGCACCGACCTCGGGCAGGCGGGCCGCCTCGGCGGTGACCAGTCGACGCATTTCCACCACGGGCGGCGAGAGGACACCGGCCAGCAGGGTTCGCGCCCAGGCGAGTAGGCCCTCGCGGACATCCTCGGCGGTCTCGAGGTCGGTGAGGGCGGGTCGCATGGCGTCACGGCCTGCAGCGGTCCAGTGCTCCACGACCGCGGCGAACAGTCCCTCTTTCGACGGATGTTCGCGGTACAGCGAGGTTTTGGAGATCCCGGCGCGTGCGGCGATCTCGTCCATCGTCGATCCCGCGAACCCGCGCTCGAGAAACACCTCGCGGGCGACGGTGAGTAGCTCGGCGCCGGACTTCCCGGGTGGCCGGCCGCGGCGTCGAGCTGGAGAGGTCATGCTCCCGATATTAGTACTTGACAGTACTTATCCGTTCTCTTAGATTAAGTACTGAATCGTACTCAAGGAGTTCGCCATGATACTTGCAGGTGTCGTCGTCGCGGCGGTCGTCTCGTTCGTCATCAGCGCGGTGCTGTACGCGACACCGCCGATCGCCGCACTGGTGTCGCGGACGAGCACCCCGCGTCCCGGAATCGGCATGCCGGTCCAGATGCTGTTCGTGGTGCTGCGTGGCCTGTCGGCCGCGGCGGTGCTGGCGACACTGCTCGTCGCCGGTGATCGGCATGGCGTCGCCGCCGGGGCGGCGGTAGGTGCGATCGTGGCGGTGCTCCCGGTGACCATCCTCGCCGGCGCCATCGTCCACGAGAACGTGCCGATACCGACCGCCCTGGTGCATATGACCGACTGGGCCCTCAAGCTGGTCGTCAGCGGCGTCATCCTCGGCCTGTTCGTCTGAATCGCGTACCCCGACAGGAGCTCTCATGAACACCGCACCGGGACCGATCGACATCACGTTCACCGCTGTCCTCGGAAAAGTCAGGGAAGGTGACACGTGGACGTGTGTGCAACTGCCCGACTCGGCACGGATCTTCGGCACCCGAGGCTTGGTCAAGGTGAAAGGAACGGTGGACGGTGTCCCGTTCGCATCCTCGTTCATGGCGCTCGGAGACGGCACTCACAAGCTTCCTGTCGCCGCCGCGATCCGGCGCCGAATCGGAAAGACCGATGGTGATGAAGTCACCGTCGAGCTCACCGAACGATTGAGCTGACCGAGCAACTCCTTCTTGCCGAGCCGCGTAGTACGCGGATCAGCACATTCGCGTCGACCCGGGGGCGGAGGCGCGTTGCCCTGCTTACGTGGGCGCCTGCTTCGGCTTGGCGCGTAGTCGATCGCGTTCCGCGCGCAGGCGAGCGACAGTGTCTTCGAGTTCGAGAATGCGAGCCACCGCGGTCAGATTCATCCCCTCGCCGGTGAGGGTGGTGATGCGGTGCAGGCGCGTCAGATCGTCACCGCTGTAGCGCCGGGTGCCACCTGCGCTGCGCGCCGGCATGAGCAGGCCGTGCTGCTCGTACAGGCGCAGAGTCTGGACCCCGATGCCGGCCAACTCCGCGGCAACGGAGATTGCGTACACCGCCTGTGCTGGTGACGGCCCTGAGTCGTGCCGGGAGACCATCTACGTCCTCACCTCGATTCCTGCGATCCCTCTCAGATTACTTGGTTCTGGCACTTGCACTCATCTGGGTCGAGTGCTAAAAAATATCTATGTCAGATGGCATAGGTTATCTGATGAACATCCTACCGAGAATGGAGTGAGTTGGAGGTGGCGACCATGTTGATGCGCACCGATCCTTTCCGTGATCTGGACCGGTTGACCCAGCAGATGTTCGGCACAGCAGCGCAACCGGCGGCGATGCCGATGGATGCCTGGCGCGATGGGGACGAGTTCGTCGTCGAGCTCGATCTGCCCGGAATCGACCCGGACTCGCTGGATCTGGACGTCGAGCGCAATGTGGTGACCGTGCGCGCGTCCAGGCCCGGACTCGACGTGAATCGGTCGATGATCGCCGCGGAGCGCCCGCGCGGAGTGTTCAGCCGACAGTTGTTCCTCGGCGAGAGCCTCGACACCGACCAGATCCGCGCCGACTACCGCGACGGAGTCCTGCGCCTGTCGATCCCGGTCGCGGAGAAGGCCAAACCACGCAAGATCGAGATCGCCCGCGATCACGATCGCGAACCTCAGGCGATCAACGCCTGAGGCCGTGAGGGGATCCGAGCCCTGTCGAATGAGCTGAATTCGACTCCCTGCAGTCCGGTGGCCGGGGTGCGGACCCGGCCACCGCCTTCACCCCCTCCGATAGCCGCTTCGAGGAGGACCCGATGACCGTCTTACCGACCGGTTCCGAGGCCGATCGCGTCGAACAGGAGACCTTCGTCTTCGATTCCGACCGCGAATCAGGCCTCGACGTCACCGCCGTGCACGCCCAGGAGCCCGAGCGCAGCCCCCTCGACCCGTGGTGGACCGAGATCATGGACGGTGTTTCACCACTGCACGTACAGCGACCTGGTCGCTGACCGCCCGAGCGGCCCTCCTGCCCCTGCCTCACGGCAGCGGATCTGGGACGGGCCGCATGGTGGTCGAGCTGGTCGTCGCGACATCGGCGCGTGACGCACCAGGGCTATGCTGAATGTTTGCTGACGGTGTCCATGGGATCGATCAGGTGATGGCGAGGTCTGTATGACCCGATTGCCGCACTACGTCGCGATGCTGGCCACGGCGGGCCAACTGCCTGCCGATGACGACCGCTGGGCCTACGAAGTGAAACATGACGGAGTCCGCGCCATCGCCTATATCGATGACGACTTGCGGCTCGAGTCGCGCAACGGCAACGACATCACTGTCGCCTGGCCCGAGCTGTCCGGGCTCGCTCCGGCCGAACCCGGGTTCGTGGTCGACGGCGAGATCGTGGTCGAACACGCGGGCCGATCCTCGTTTCAGGCGTTGGCGCCGCGGATGCACCAACGCAACCCCGCCACTATCCGAGCCCTCGCGCAATCGACTCCGGCGACTTACATGATCTTCGACCTACTCCACATCGGAGACCGGTCTCTGATCGAATTGCCGTACGCCCAGCGACGCGAACTCCTCGAACATCTCGGGCTGACCGGCCCGCACTGGCGGGTCCCGCATTTGCTTCCCGGTCCCGCCGCGGACGCCCTGGCGGTCTCGCAGGAACTCGGGCTGGAGGGCATCGTCTGCAAGCGGCGCAACAGCTGGTACCTGCCCGGGCAGCGCAGCCCGGCCTGGACCAAGGTCAAGAACGTCACCCATCAAGAAGTCGTGCTGATCGGCTGGAAGAAGGGCACCGGTCGCCGCGCCGGGCAGATCGGATCCTTGCTGGTCGCCGTACCCGATGATCGCGGCAGCCTGGAATACGCAGGCAGTGTGGGCACCGGGTTCACAGCGGCGATGCTCGCTGACCTCTCCGAACAGCTCGCGCCGCTGCAACGTCCTGATCCGCCGATATCCGGCATAGGCCGCACTCCGGACGGTGTGTCCTGGGTACAGCCGAAACTGGTCGGGGAAGTGGCGTTCACGGAATGGACCGGCGACGGCCGGCTACGGCATCCGAGTTGGCGAGGACTACGTTTCGACAAGGATGTCGACGAGGTCGAAACCCCGACCGGGCGGGCATGACCGTCCGTGCACCCATCGCGGCAGTGGCAGCCCCAACGAGGTCACCATGGCCATTTTGCGCATTTGTTCGCAGCCGTTGTTCAGTGCCGTTCTTCCATGGTCGGCGCAGGGGTGCGTGTCTGACTGTTATCGCTCCGTCGGGTTGATGGACTGTGTTCGGGGTGTGCTGACATGCGGGGGTAAAGCAAGCGTCATAGGCGGGTGGGGGCTTGTTCGGTAACGGGGAATAGCGCTCTTGTGAATGGCAATTCGCCCTTCAAGGGTCGGGTGATTCGACCGATGGCTTCGGGTGCGACGCTAATCGCGCACGACCGGTGAAGTCGCGCCCACGATGTCACGATTGCATAAACTACGTCGTTGGAATTCGGGTCTGTTCGAGGCGTTGTGCGCCCTCTTTCCCCGCGTAACCCCACATTGTGGAAACAGGAAAATTGTCACTGAAAAATAACGGCCTCGTCGATAGGTGAGAGGGTTCCGGTTTCTGCTCCATCGACTTCGGCGATCTGGCACTCTATGTGTCACCGACGGCGCGGCGCTGATGGCAACGACCGTAAATATCGGCTGAGCTGATCTTCGTAATAAGGGGAATGTACGGGCGTAGAAGAAATGGTCCGGCTGGGGTAGCCGGGTGGGAGGATACATGGTCTACATCAGAACTCACTTCGATAATCGATTCGCGCTTCAGGACCGTGGCGAAGGTCCGCACCGCGGCATCTCGGGTGAACGCGGGGATGAGCTGGCACCGCTGGCACCACTTGCCGTCATCGTGTCGTTCGCGCTGGTGATAATGGGATGCATCGCAACCCCGGCGATGGGGGAGTGGACCCGCGACTATGGGGCAGAGCTCGTCGTCATCGCCTTTTGCCTGCACATGTTCCTGTCGGCTCTGTTGGGCTCGTGGGGTCTTCGCGAGTGGCTACACACCACGCGGATCTCGAGTCGGATCATGCGTCGATCTCTGCGCGACTGAGTCATATCCACCTCAGTGCTATCGCGCTAGGAAAATTCGCGGCAGCCCGACTGGGTGCCAAGAGTGGGAGGTGTTGTGAGTAAGGCCGCTGAGATACCGATCTTGTCCCGGCGCGTCACCGAAGGCGGCCAGGTCGTGGTCATCGAGGTGAGCCGACCGCGCCCTGTCCACGGGAACGCGGAGTGCACTTATCGGCTGGCGGACACGCGGCGCACCGCCAAGGGCCCCGATGAGCTGGCGGCGCTCTACCGGGCTCTCCTGGACATCGGTGACCTGCTCGCGCAGGCGAATCGTGGAGCGTCGGCGCGGTTCGTCGTCCCGGCGAACCACGGCTTTCCGGTACCACCCGCAGGTGATCGGCCCGATGCCATGGATGCCGCCGATGTTGTAGCAACGCAGACGATCACCCAACTCGGCGACCGGCACACGATCGCCCTCTGCGGGCCCGTCGAGTCTGTCGGCGGGGACGGCATGCTGTGCCTGGTTCGGGTCGACGGCGAAACGTGTGGGATCGCGAGAGGTTGGGACGGCATCGACGCGGTGCTGAATGCGGTAGCGATGATCGGCGCAAGGTTTCGCCTACCCACGGATTGGCCGTTGTCACCGGCCGCGGCTGAATTCACGCAAGAGGTGGCGACCATAGGCGGGACATCCCGGTCCGGCACTCAAACGGCGATGAACGCAAGTGAGCTCGGCTAGATACCGCCGAGTCCGACACCGTTGACCTCGAGACCGGCTCTCGTTGTCAGGCCCGGTAGCAAGGCGGGGAAACGGTGCTGGCCATGGTTGGCGGTTGCCGGGGCCGTCGTCTGGGACAGCGTCCGAACCGGACGCGCCAGCCCCGGCAACCGCCCGCCGACCGGTCGGGAGTTCGGGCATCCCGTCCCCGGTGGCGGTCCTTGGTTGCAAGCGGGCGATACCCCGGCACGTCGCTTCGAAACGGGGGACCGAGCAGATTTCTACGTCGCCGCGGCCGGCCAGCTGACAGTGGGCCACGACTTCGGCAGATTGACCGAACCGTCCAGCACCGACCGCACCAGATCCTCGTAGCCCTCCCGCATCTCGGCCAGATGGTGCCAGGCTCGATGCCGCTGGGCGTCCTCGGCGTTGTGCAGCGCCCAGTGGGCGTATGTGGCGGCTTCGGCGACCCGGCCGATCACCCCGCCCACCGTGTCGATTCCTCGGGGAGCACCGGGGCGTGGCCGCGGAAGCTGAGCGGTGATCCACACATCGATGGTGTGCGCGACCTCCGCGATCTGGCGACCGACCCACACGGCCGACGGTTCGGCCAGCCAGTCCCGATACAACGATCCGAGGGTGCGAGCCCAGCGCGCCAGCGGCTGATCGCAATCAGCGCCCCCGTTGATCGCGGCGAGCAATTCCTGCGGCGAAAGAAACGGACCGTGCTGAGCTGGAACCGGGTACCACGAATCCGGTGCGCTCACCTGCGTGCACCGGGCAGATCTGCCCCGAGACACAGCTGCTGCGAAATTGCTGGATTCAGATTTCTTGCACCGGACAAAGCAAACTCCTGATCAAGCACACATCCGCCTGAACGGGTCGATCCAGCGGACAAAGCGAGGTTCCGATCCTGCGCACGATCCCGCACCGGCGCCGCGAGGGTCTGGGCAGAATCCGATATTCGTATCCGTCAAGCTATCAGGCGGAAGACGTCGTCGCCGCAACCGGTGCACTCTCTCAAGAAACCTTTAATAACGTGCTCCTACCAGGGCATCTGTGGTGGATTCGGCGACTGGGCGATAACCCCCGACTGCACAAGGCCTTTCGCGAGAGAAGGCTCTCCGAACCCGAGTGGTGAAATCGTCCTCGAGGACGGTGGGCTCGGCGGGGCCAACCGAGCGACTCGGACAGCAGCCCACGATGTTCCCGAGCCACCACGGCGGCTTCTCCGGGAAAGAATTCGCGCGCGCTGGGTGACGTTCTCGACACGAACGGCTGACGCGCGCGACGACACAGTAGGGAGCGTCGGCACGTTATCCTTCCTCCCTCGCGAATCAGGCGGTTCCCAGAACACTTTCGGGGGCGGGGGCGAAGGTCGACTCGAAATGACGGATGAGGTCGTCCGGGGCGGCAGGGGAGGCGGCATAGCCGAGGTAGCCGTCAGGGCGGACGATGTAGGCCGCGCCGGCGGCACAATGGTATTGCCGGGCGAAGTCGCCGTCACTGTCGCGGATGACCGGGAGGATCGTCGAGTCGACGGTTGCCCCGAGGCCTGCGACGAGGTAGGTGTCGAGGTGGTCGTCGGTGAGTTTCCGAAGCAGCTCGACGTGGCGTTCGATCTCGGTGAGAGTGGCTGTGTCGCAGGTGTTGCCGAGGTACCAGAGCAGCGTGTGGTCGTGGCCGTCGAGCAGGATGAAGAGCCGGAAAGGTGACGTCACGCAGTCCCGGGTGAGTCCGATCGCGTCCGGTGCGCGGCTGCCCGCGACGGGAGATGGTGCGCCGGTGGGGGATTCGGTGACGATGGGGCTGTCGCGGTAGTCGATCAGGAGTTGCGCCTCGCGGAGGAGAACGCGTTCGGGGTCCGATTCGCCTGCGCCGATCCCCTCGCGGGCGTCGCGGACGGTGCGGCCGACCACTTCTTCGCCGATCGGCCTGCGTTCGGCGTCGTAGCTGGACAGCAACGTCGGCGCCGCAACCTCCGCGACGGCCAGCGCGAGCTTCCACGCGAGGTTGTGGGCGTCTTGGATACCGGTGTTCATGCCCTGGGCGCCCGTGGGCGGATGGATGTGAGCGGCATCGCCCGCGACGAAAACCCTTCCCCGGCCGTAGGAGTCGACGATGCGATGGCTGATCCGGAAGACCGAGGACCAGCGCATGTGCGAGGCGGTCGTCGGTTCGGGCGCGAGCCGGTCGAGCACCGCCTGGATATCGGCCAGTGTCGGTCCGGGCCCGGTGCCGAGTCCGTGTTCGACCTTGTCGCCGCCGCCGCCGACGGCGTCGGAGGTCAGGTCCGGGGGAACCCGCATCGACACCCGGTAGCGGTGGTGGCCGGGCAGTGGGACACAGACCAGCACGTCGTCGGTGACACCGTCGGTCTGGTGCATCGACCGCACCGTGTAGCCGCGCGGCTGTGACCAGTCCAGTTCGACATCGCCGAGCATGTACTGCTCGGCGAAGGCCGCACCCTCGAACGTCAGGCCCAGCGTCTTGCGGACGGTGCTGTGCGCACCGTCGCAGCCGACCAGATACCGTGCCCGCACCGTGTACTCGCCCTCGGGTCCGGCGAGCACGGCATCGACGCCGTCCTCGTCCTGGGTGAACCCGACGAGCCGGACCCCGCGCTCGACTCGCGTGCCCAGCGATTCCAGGTGCTGCCGCAGGATCCGCTCGGTCTCGTACTGGGGGAGTCCGAGAAACCCGAAAGGAATCTCGGAGGGCAGCGCCAGATCCATTCGGTCGGCCTCGGCGCCGTTGATGTACGCGATCTGGCCGCGCAACAGGATCCCGGCATCGAGGACCTCGCGCAGGATGCCCATCGCCTCGAACAGTTCCAGCGTGCGGGGCTGGATGCCGACCGCTTTCGCGTACTGCGGCGGATCGGATCGCGCGTCGATGATCCGGCACCGTACGCCGCGCCGAACCACCTCGACGGCGGCGGCCGAGCCCACCGGACCTGCGCCGACGATCAGAACATCGGTATCGAACATGCGACATCACCTCGCGCTGGAAGCCCCCGCCTCATGTTGTTCGCTGATCGTACGCCTGGCACCGACCTGCGGAATCCCACGAACCGACGGGTCACCGGGAATCGAATCATCGGGGCCGGTCAGGCCGCCGAGCGCTGGCATTGAGCCTGCAGAATCCGGTCGCGGTAGATCCGCAGTGCCGCGATGACAGCGAACAACGCCGTGAGTGCTCCCAACACCACACGCACTGAGTGCGCGACCCCGATTTCGTGGGCCGTGCGGTGCAATTCGTCGACAGTGTGCAGCGCGCGATCATCGAACAGAATCGTCCACCGCGGCCACAGGTACAGCGCTGAGAGCAGGAACAGCCCGGAGACCAGCGAGAGCATCGAGGCAAGCGTCCAGATTCGCGACGACTTCGACCACAGAGTCGCCGCTACGGCGACCGCGCCGGTCAGCATCAGAACAGCGCCCAGTGGACGCATCACGCTGCCGACCGAGACGACGGCGGTGAATTCGTCGGCCACGATCAGTGACGCCGGAATGTCGTGAAAGAAGTTCGGGTACAAGAACAGGGTTTCGGTGATCATGGTGCAGAACACCAAGGTCGCCAGTGCCGCATACACGGTGGTGGCCGCGAGTGCCGCGGTGAGTTTTCGCATGGAACGCCCCTCCTGAAGATCTGCCGTCGACAGTAGGCAGGCCCGGAGGCGACGACATCCGGCGAGAGCCCTGAAACCACATCAGGGAACTCCCTGACTCACACGGTTACTCGAAGTGTGTGATCCACGCGCTGTCAGGTCTCGGGCGCGGCGGTGCGTAACGCGGGGAGAGCCGGATCCGACCGCAATGGTGGGAGCTGGGCTATCGAGGATGGGACGGAGGGCGCGTGACAGTCGGACGGATGAGACGAACAGCCGTGGTGGCCGGGACCGTGGGCGCTCTGGGGCTCCTCGGCTATGGCGGGTTTGCGGCTGCTCAGCCGACCGTCGTCCCCAGCGAGAAGATCGCCGCAGCCAGGGAACTCGGCTCCACCGAGGCTCCCCGTGGTGATGGATTCGCTGACGGCGACGCCACCCGTTTGGTCGCGGGTCCGGGAGACCACGGCAACGGCGGGAACCACGGGAACTCGAACCAGGGAAACGGTAACGGCAACCAGGGAAATGGTGGCGGTAACCAGGGCAATAACGGGAATCAGAACCCCGGCAGCGGTAACGGCAACCAGGGTAACGGTGGCGGTAACCAGGGCAATAACGGGAATCAGAACCCCGGCAGCGGTAACGGCAACCAAGGCAACGGCGGCGGTAACCAGGGCAACAACGGGAATCAGAACCCCGGCAGCGGTAACGGCAACCAAGGCAACGGCGGCGGTAACCAGGGCAACAACCCCAACCCCGGCAATGCACCCGAACCGCAGGCGCCCGCCCCGGAACCCGCCCCCGAAGTCTTGGCCCCTGGTCTACTGCCTGAGCCGAAGACAGCCCAGCCCGACACCGCCGAACCCGGCGGCGCACCGGACGGCAACTCACCCGGCGCCGCCGCCGCACCGCCGGCCGGATCCGCTCCCGGCGGAGCTGGAGAGTCGCCCGGATCACCGGCCCCTGGTGGAGTAGGGGTTCCACCCGCCGTGCCCGCACCCGGCGGCGGTGCGGCGGTTCCCTCCCATGAGGTCCAACCCACCAGTGACACGGGCATCCTCCCCGAGCCGAATCTCCTCTCGGTGATCGGTGGTCTCATCGCCTTGGGGCTCGCCGGTGGCGGATCGGCCGCGGTCAGTTTCCAAGGCGCCGCCCAGGCCCAGGCACGTATCGCCGCCGCCCGAGCTGAGTTCTTCGGACCGCGAGCGTGATCGTGGCCATCACGTCCTGCCGCTGCACTCAACCGTAGACGGCTGGTCGGCTTCGACCCGGACGGCGGTCGTTGCCTGTGTACGGCGCCGGATGTGGCGGGGGACCTCGCCGACCGAGTGCAGGACTACGTCGGTGCCCAGTGCGATGTCGCGGATGGGGTTTCGAACTCGAACTCGCGAACCACCTCTACTGGATCGGTGCGTGATCAGCAGCGCCGAGCTGGATTCGGAGCAGTTCGCGGAGTTGGTCGTAGGTGCGGTTGAGGGGCGTGATGCTGCGGTCCGCGATCGACATCATCACCGCGCCTTCGATTGCCGCGATCGTCGTGGTCGCGAGGCTGTGCGCTGTCGGGGCGGACACGCCCTGCGCGATGGCTTGCTCGGCGAGGTGATGTTCCCAGCGTCGGAACGCTTGGCTGGACAGTTCACGCGCGACCGGTGCTTCGCTGCCACCGTATGCCGCGGCGGCGATCGGGCATCCGGACTGGTAGTCGCTGCTCACCAGCACCCATTTCCAGTACTCGGTGAAGGCGTGCAGCATCTCCTCCGGGGAGAGCGTTTCGGCCATCTGCTCGATCATCTGCTCGATCCAGGCCCCCGCGGTACGGACGGATTCCTCGATCAACTCTGTCTTTCCGCCGGGAAAGTGCTTGTAGATCGATTGCCGGGCGGTGCCACTGTGCTCGAGGAGTTCGGCGACTCCGGTTCCGGCCACACCTCTGCGCCGGACCAGCTCGATCGTGCTCTCGATCAAGCGCCGTCGTGCGTCGGTAGCCATGAATCTCTCCCACCTCTGTACAGGCCACCAGCCTAGCGATGATGGCATCGAGTAGACCAATCGGTGCTATCTCAGGATCCTCTCCTTCGGAAATACCAAGTGATTGGGCGAATGCCCTCTTGCTATAGACCATTTGTTCTACTAACCTGGCACAGGTGTTACGCGCGGTAACACCAAAACTGCAAGGGAAGTGTCCGGGCCTTCCCTGCGAAGCCGGTGCTGTCGCGGAATTGAGCCGCCGCCGCCAGCACCCCCGTGGTTGTCGGCCCTGGCAAGCCCATCGCCGGGCCCGGCCGGGGTCGGCAGCCACTCTCCCGTGTTCGCCTTATGCCATAACGAGGAGTCGATGTCCCATGCCCCACTCATCTGTCGCCGAACCTGCCGCACCGGCAACGCACCCTCCAGCCCTGAGCGGGCGGGGCAAATGGCTGGCCCTTGTCGTCATTTGTGCCGCCGAACTGCTCGTGGTCCTGGACAACACCGTCGTCAACGTCGCGTTGCCGTCCCTGGGTGTGCAGTTGCATGCCGGCTTCGGCGGGTTGCAGTGGGTGGTCGACGCCTACACGCTCACCTTCGCGGGCCTGCTGCTGGCATTCGGCCACCTCGGTGACCGCTTCGGTCGACGCAGAGTGATGATGATCGGCCTGGCAGGCGTCGCGGTCATGTCGGTCGGTGGCGCACTGGCGACCGATCTCGGCCAGGTGATTGCCGCCCGCGCCGCGATGGGAGTGTTCGCCGCGGCGGTGTTCCCCGCGACCTTGGCGATGATCATCAACATCTTCACCGACGTCAGGGAACGGGCCATCGCGATCGCCGCCTGGACCGCGATGGCCGGTTTCGCCATCGCGATCGGCCCCACCGCAGGCGGCTGGCTGCTCGAGCACTTCTCCTGGCACTCGGTCTTCTGGGTGAACATCCCGGTCGCCGTGGTGATCATGGCGTTTACCCGCTCGCTGGTTCCGGAGTCGAAAGCGGCACACGTCGGCAGACTCGATGTCGTCGGCATCGCCCTGTCACTGCTGAGCGTCACCACCCTGGTGTGGACGATCATCGAGGCGCCGAAGCTGGGCTGGCTTTCGGCGACCAGTCTGGTCGGCTTCGTCTTCGCGGTGGTCTGCTTCGCGGTGTTCATCCGGTGGGAGATGCGCACCAGTTCGCCGGTGCTGAACATGAGCCTGTTCCGGATCCGCCGATTCTCCTTGCCCGCGGTGGCGATCATGGTGGCCTACTTCTCCATGTTCGGATTCTTGTTCATGATCACCCAGTACTTCCAGGGCGTGATGGAGCTGTCGCCGCTGCAATTCGGTTTGCACTCACTGCCATTCGCCGTGGCCATCGCGGTCGGCGCCCCACTGGCGACGCTGATCGCCCAGAAGATCGGCACCACCGCGGTCATTGTCTTCGGTCTGGTGGTGATGAGTATCGGGATGTTCATCGCCGGCCAGGTGAAGGTCGAGACGACATATGTGGGTCCGGTGCTGGTCTCGATGGTGCTGATGGGTCTGGGGCTGGCGATCGTGCAGGGCCCGGCGACGGAATCGATCATGTCGTCGGTGGCCCTCGACGAGGCGGGCGCCGGTTCGGCGGTCAACGACACCACCCGCGAGGCGGGTGGCACGCTCGGTGTCGCGGTACTGGGATCCGTGGTGGCGTCGGTGTATACGACCAAGGTCGGCCCACGCATCGATGCCATCCCGGACTTCCTGATGACCCCGAACGAGAAGAGCTTCGCTCGCGAAAGCGTCATCGCCGTACTCGAAATGGTCAAGCGGCCCACCAATCCCGCCTTCGCGCAGCAGAAGGCCGATCTGATCTACGCGATGAAGTCGGCGTCGTTGGAGGGGTTCGCGCTCGCGTCCTATGTGACGGTTTCGGCGTCGTTGTTCGTCGCGGTCGCTGTCGCTGTCTTTCTGCCATGGAAGCCCGCGAACGAATCCGTGCTCCTCGCCTGGAACAGCTCACCCCGTCACCCCGAAAGGAAACTCGATGACATCGACGTCTGAATCGAATCCGGCACAGTACGACTCGATTGTGGTCGGGTCGGGACTCGGCGGATTGTCAGCGGCCGCGTACTTGTCAGCGGCCGGCAAACGGGTACTGGTCTTGGAGCAGTACAGCGCGCTGGGCGGTTCCTCGCATGTGTTCCGCAGGCAACGACGGTGGGAATTCGACTGTGGCGTTCACTATCTCGGAGAATGCGGGCCCGACGGGATCGTCACGTCGATCATGCGCGGGTTGGCGCTGGACGACCGGTTGAACTGGCTTCCGATGGATCAGGACGGATTCGACCGCATCATCGGGCCGGGGTTCGAATTCGCGGTACCGGTGGGATGGGATGCCTACCTGGCGAGTTTGCTCGACGCGTTTCCCACCGAGCGCGCCGCGGTGTATCGGTATCACTCGGTGGTGCGTCGCCTGGGTGAGGCCGCCAACCGTTCCTCGGTGTCCTCACATGCGGCGATGGGGCGCGCCCTGGTCCGATCGGGTCGCGCGGCCCTCTTCGCTGCCATGCCCTTTGCCGCGTTCCTCACGGTGTGCGGCTTCTCACCGCGGTCGATTCTCGCGCTGTCTGTCCAGTGCGGCGCGCTGGCATCGACACCGCTCGGTCTCCCGACCGCGGCGATGGCCGGGTTCCTACAGGACTATGTCGGCAGCGGCTCGTACTACCCAGAAGGCGGAGGGCAGATGCTGGCCTCCGGATTCGCCGAGGTGATCACCTCCCACGGTGGTGCGATCCGCACCAACTCCCGAGTCTGCGCGATCACGGTCAGTGGCCGACAGGTCACCGGCGTGCGTTTGGAGGATGGGGAAATGATCGCTGCGCCGACCGTGGTTTCCGACGCCGACATCATCAAGACGTTCACCGAACTCGTGGGCCTCGAACACCTGCCGATCGCCCAACGCGTGCGGGTCAAGAGCTGGACCATGTCGCGGCCCCTCATCAATGGGTTCTTCGGTATCGAGTTCGACACCGAAGTCGCGCCGAACAGCAACTATTTCGCGATACCGACGTGGGACGACGCCGAGTCCCTGCTCTCGCTGACGCGCATGTCGCGCCAGTTGATCGATGGCAGCGGCTTCAGCACCGGCACCGAGTGGGCGCGGCAGATGGCGGCCAGACAGCCGATGTTCGTCCAATCGTCGTCGCGACGTGATCCAGGCAATCGGCGGGCAGCGCCCGTCGGCAGTTCGACGGTCGAGGTCCAGACGATCACCCCCTACAAGCCGGAGCTCTGGGGTTTTGACGGCTACGACCTCGCGACCGGCGATTACCGCACGAGCAGCACCTATCACGAGGTCAAGAAGATCGTGCTCGACGGCATGGCTGAGCGGATGGAACAGGCGTTTCCCGGTTCCTCGGCCACTGTCAAGATCGCTGAGCTGGGCTCGCCCGCCACCCAGACCCGGTTGGTCGGCAACACCGGTGGTGCGCCCTTCGGGCTGAAGGTCAGCGTTGATCAGTTCGGGAGCATGCGCCCGGGCACGTCCACCGCGATCGGTGGGCTCTTCCTCGCCGGCACGAGCACTCGTTGGGGCCCGGGCACCGTCGGCGCCATGCTCAGCGGAGTGCACGCGGCAGCGGCCGTCACCGGACGCGATCTGGTCACCGAGATCGAGTCCGGCGCGGTGATCGCCGATCCGTCCGCCCTGCCCCCGTGGTCGGCCGATTTCGATCCGCTCGCGACGACACGGGGGATCGACCCACGGCCACGATCGAGGACGTAAACGGTGACACCGCAACGACGTCGGATCGGATGTGGACTGTCGCGGTTACTCGAGTTCGCCGATGTTGCCGATCACCCGGTTCAGTTGGACCCTGCCCTCGGACAGGTTGTAGGTGACGCACGCGATGGCGAGTTTTCCGGCCTGGATCTTCTCGGCGATGGTGCTCGACCGTTGCGTCAGCAACAGGCCGGTCTCCTCCACGTGCCGTGCTTCGAGTTCGTCGACGGAGCTCAGTCCTTCGCGGCGGCCCAGCAGGATCGACGGGGTGACTCGCTCGACGACACTTCGAATGAATCCACCGGGCACGGCGCCGGAATCGAGAGCGTCGATCGTGGCGCGGACCGCACCACAGCTGTCGTGTCCGAGAACAACGATCAGGGGCACATCCAGTACCTCGACGCCGTATTCGATCGATCCGAGCACGGAGCCGTCGACGACGTGACCGGCTGTGCGCACGACGAACATGTCGCCAAGACCGCGGTCGAAGATGATCTCGGCGGCGACTCGGGAGTCGCCGCACCCGAACAGGATCGCGGACGGGTGCTGCCCGGTGGTGAGTTCGGTTCGGTTCGCAGCGCCTTGGTTGGGATGCTGCAGTCGCCCTTCGACGAAGCGATCGTTCCCCTCACGGAGGGTCTTCCAGGCGGCAACAGGACTCGTATGCGGCATATGTCCAGTTCTAACATGCGCCTGGTACGCGGCGCCCGGGTGGTGGTCGGTCCTTTGGCCGTCGACAACCAGGTCGATGGCGAACCGGTCGAGGCCTGTGCGGCCTGAAGTGTGCGACGACGCCGATCCGGCGAGACTGCGACTGCGAATCACTGATGCTCGGTGGCTGACTGCGCAGCGCCCGAGTGGCACGCCGGTCGGCGTGGCCGAGCGACGCTGTGCCGCTCGTGCCACGTCGACCTGGCAACATTCCTCGGGCTGGACCAGTCCGGGCTCGTCGAGCGAGCCGACCACCGCGGCCGGGCAAGGCGATTGCGAGCCGTCGGTCCGATCCCGCAGCGACGTAAGCTTGTCGCGATCGGCGCCCAGGGCACCTTCGAGTACTTTCCCGCCTCGAACCGGCTACGTGTCCACTGACAAGCGAGAAGGTCGTGTCTCAAAGCTCGAATTTGCGGTGGTTCTGGTCAGTCCTCACGCTTGTGACGTGTGGAGCGCTCCTGTGGGGGTGCGCCGCCACTGTCGTCATGCCGAAACTGGACAAGGATCTCTCCGTCGAGGAGGCGCGACGGGTCATGGAACGGCAGAGTATCTGGATACCCGACTCGTTCGAGCTGGTCAGCATGCGGCGATTCGGGTGTCCACCGTTGGCGGGCATGTGCGGCTATGCAGGCAGCTACGTCGCGCCGGCGGAACACTTCCCGGATCACCGGGCGGTTCACACTGATTCGACGTATACCCAACCGCTGCAGAAGATTACCTGCGCCGAACTGACCGAGCGGTTGGGATTCGAGCCGACGCCCCAGCGCAGCGCCAACGGATGGAAGTTCGATTGCGCGAACGCGATCGAATGGTTCGCCAGCTCGCCCTATGGCGATATCAGCCCCGACTATCCCCAGGTCACGATCGTTCGGGACCCTCAGTTCGCCACAATCCACTTCTATTCACGTCCGAGCTGACGCGACCAGGGTTGTGACCGACGAGCCGATCAGGTCGCGGGCTGGGTGCCGTCGTCGGTGCGGCCGCGACGGCTTCCGGTGTAGGCGCTTTCACGCAGCCAGTTCACCACGCGAGGCATCAATGCGACGTCGGCAGGATGGTTGAGAATCGGATCGAAGAAGTCGGTGCGGTATTCGCCCGGCGCGGCTCGCCTGAGGTCGAGTTCGCCGACGACTTCGGGTGGGCGGCCGATTCCATCGGCGGTGATCGAGAACCGGATCACCTGGTCGTCGAGGTGATCGTCGAGGGCTCGCAGAGACGCGGTATTCGGCAGGTCGTCGGTGTCGAGCGGTTCGGCGAAAAGCCAGACCGGTGACGCGTCGGCGAATCGGTAGGGCAGCAGCGTGCCGAAACGGGCCGTGGCCCAGGAGCGAGCGGGAGTGATGACGAACCGGCCCATCGCACTGCGGCCGGTGGTCGCCAGCGCGAAGTCCCAGGGATGTTCGTCGCGATCGAGTACCCGAAATGCCAGCCCGAGCACGTCGGGCACGCCGCCGGGGCTGCCGATGCCTTTCGACTGCCGGGCGATGACCGCTCGGTCGCCGGGGCCGAACCAGGGCTCGTAGGCGCTGGTGGCGTGAAATCGGCCCGCGAGGCGGACGCCGCGTGGGTGGAACACCCGTGCGTGCCGCAACCGAGCCCCGGTCTGGAAGGTGGTACGGACAACAGTGTTCGGTAGTTCGGCGACACGGTGCATATCGATCATCGGCGCTGGTCTCCTGTCACGGTTGTGGGGTGGTGCTCAGCCTCGGTCGCCGTCGGCGTTGACGGGAAAGATGTCGCGGCGAGCTCCATACGGTGTGCCTACCCCCGGCGACGGCTGTCAATCGCTGTCGGCTGCCGAGACCCGAAATTCCTTGCGGCGAAATCGAAAATACAGTCGTGATCGGCTCCTTAACATTGGCGATCCGGTCTGCTTGAATGGATATATGTGCAGATGGATGGCGTACGCGGGGGAGCCGATTCTCGCGGAAGAACTGTTGTTCACGCCGCAGCACTCGTTGATCGACCAGAGTTTGCATTCCCGACTCGGAGCCACGACGACCAATGGTGACGGTTTCGGAATCGGCTGGTACGGGGAGGGTGCGGAACCCGCGGTGTTCAAGAGCATCGAACCGGCGTGGAACGACCGAAATCTGCGTGAGGTCGCCGGCCAGATCCGTACGCCGCTGTTGTTCGCCCATATCCGCGCGTCGACCGGAACGCCGGTACAGCGCAGCAACTGCCATCCGTTCCGGCACGGGCGGTGGCTGTGGATGCACAACGGAGCACTGCGTGGCTTTCGCGAGGTCCGGCGCGACCTGGTCACCGCGATCGACCCGGCATTGTTTCCCGACCTCGAAGGATCGACGGATTCGGAAACACTGTTCTATTTGGCGTTGACGTTCGGTCTCACCGAGGATCCGCTCGGTGCGGTCGCTCGCGCGGTCGGATTCGTCGAAGATGTCGGTCGCGCGCACCAGGTGGAGAATCCGGTCCAGATGACGGTAGCGACGACCGATGGAAAGTCGCTGTGGGTATTCCGCTACTCGAGTGAACGCCAGTCGAGATCGCTGTTCTTCTCGACGAAGATCGCTCAACTGCGCGCTCTGCACCCCGAGGTGGAAGTGTTGCACCGCCTCGGCGACCACACCCGTTTCGTGGTTTCCGAACCGCTGCGTGACCTCCCCGGCGCGTGGAACGAAGTCCCCGAATCGTGTGCCGGAATCGTGCGGGCCGGGGCGGACGAACTCCTGGGGTTCGAGCCCGTTTCACCGGTCTGAGCCGTCGTATCCAGATCGGTGGAACCTAGATCGTAGCCATCGTCTCGGCGCTGTGGGTGTCCTCGCCGGTGACCTCGATCGGAAAGACGCCGACAGTGTGCAAGGCGGCCTTCTCGACGAGCAGCGGAACGAAATCGCGAACACGAGCGCCGGCGAATCGCTCATGAATACGGCGAACCAGGAGCTCGATCGCCGCCGGTGATTTCGCCGGGAAACGGGCGATCAGGCGTTCGATCACCTGATCGATCTGCACAGATTCGTTGTCGTTGCGCATCATCCACCGCCTGCTCGCTCGTACCTCGCCGGTCGTGTCATCTAGTCCACTGGGAATTGGGCTTCGCACCCCTCGACGGTCAGCCGTGAGAGCACAGCGAAGACGTTCGCGGGGCCACCGGCCAGCAGGGCACCGCGCTGCCGGATGGCGCCGTTGCCGCTGGTGAGGACCATCGCCAGCGCGTCGTGGGTGAATTCGTAATCACCGGATTCCTCCAGGGCGGACCGGACGTGGCTGAGCAATTGGATTAGGGCATGGCGGCTGTCCCCGCGACGCGCGATGGCGGTGGGGAATCGAGTGTTGGAGAGCCCGTCGCGGGCGGCGTAGCGGCACGCTGAGCGCAGGTGCGTCCGGGCGATCGGAACGGCGAGGTGGCCACGGCCGATGGCGGCGACCGAGGTGATGACGAGGGCCCGCACCAGACTCGCCAGCAGTGTCGTTTCCAGGGCGGTCGCGGGTACGTCGCTGATCCGGATCTCGATTGTCGGCAGGTGAGCGGACAATCGCACATCCCAATAGACCATCGCGGGGTCGAGAATTCGTCCGTCTTCGGCGAGTCCGGCGACGATGTCGTCGTAGTGCGCGGCTGACCGGAAATACGGTGGTGGGCCCGCGCTGGGCCACCGCGCCCACACCATGTGGCGCCAACTGGCGTGCCCGGTATCGATGCCCTGGGTGATGGGGGAGTTCGCAGTCAATGCCAACAGTGCGGGCAGCCAACGACGCAGGTGATTGCTGACCTGCACCGCGAGGTCGCGTTCGGGGACGCAGACATGGACATGGCAACCGCAGGTCACCTGCTCGGCCAACGTCCCGAAGTGTTCGGCCATGCGCTGGTATCTCGGCGTGTCGGTCATGGAACCGGCAGGCGGCCCCCAGATCGGTACGCCCACGGCCAGCGGAAACGAGCCGGACCGAGCCGCGGCGTCGACGATCGCGACCCTGGCCCGCCGAACCTCGCGATGTAGCGCCTCGATACTGGCGCAAACGGGGGTGCAGGTTTCGATCTGGCATTGCGAGAGTTCCAGCTGGAATTCGATGTCGGTCTCGACTGCCGCGACGGTGGCGCTGGTCAGGCAAGGCCGTCCGCTGGCCGGGTCGATCAGGACGAACTCTTCCTCGACGCCGACGGTGAACGCGCGGATATCGTTGCGGTGCAACCGATCGCGTTGGTCGATCGACAGGGACGCCATCGTTCCTCCTGGTCGGCGCCGCGCCCACCGGTAGACGAGCTATCGGGGAGAGATCCGACGAGGACTCAGCGTTCGGGTCGCCAGGTGGAGACAGCCCAGATGATCACGACACTCAGCGCGATGATCACGATGGACCATGCCGGGTAGTACGGCAGGGACATGAAGTTCGCGATGATGACCAGTGCGGCGATTCCCAGCGCGCCGTACCTGCCCCACGTCGATCCGATCGCGAGTCCGACGCCACAGATCAGCGCGAGGGCGCCCAGGACGACATGAATCCAGCCCCACGTCGTGGTGTCGAACTCGTAGACGTATTCGATTCCGGCGACATACAACTTGTCGTCGGCGATCGCGGAGATACCCTGCAGAATGGAAACCGCCGCCAAAATGATAAGCATGAACGCGGCCGCGATGGATATCCCCTCGACGACGGCTTCCCGCTGGAAGGGCTCTTCCTCGGGGGCATTGTGTACCGGTGACGGGTTGCCGGTCATGGTCGACTCCTCGGTGATGCTGAGGACCGCCCACTCGACACCGGACAATACGCCGTTGAATGGATGCAGGTCCTGTCGGAAACTTCTACTTGTTCGAATCCGTTTGTCAGTGGACCACGTGGGGTTGGTAGTCGCGATGAGGATATGTTCACCTCCGTGCGCGACTGTTCGCTCGGTGCCGTGGTGCATCATCGAGGATCGCATGCCCAGTGAAATTATCTGCGGGGCTGCAGCATCCGCATTCGTTGGTTTGCTCAGAGTTTACCGGAGCGGATTCCTTTTAACAAGACACGGCTCAACGGGATGCGGCATCCGCGGCACTATTGGCATTTACGCCGAATGTCTGGGGTCGGGTAAGGAGAGTGAGCACTTTCGTCTGATCGTTGCCGAACCACGCCAGGAGGGGCCGAACCGGCATCAGGCTGCGATCGTCGACTTGGGCACCTTGACCACGAACAGACTGATCAGCTGCCGCCCAGTCCTGACTAGGCCGCTGGGCTGTCCCGCCCCGCGTGCTCTCGCTGATCGGCATCGGCCCGGTGCTGCGTCACGCCTGCTGCCCTTAGGCACGGCGCTGTCCGAGCCGGTATCAGTCGGTGCGGAGTCGGGCGTGGAGGTGCATGTCGTGGCGGCCGTCGCTGTGGCGGCCGGCTCCACGCAATGTGCCCTCGAAGGGGAATCCGCATTTGGTTGCGACCCGGCACGATGGCACATTGTGGACCGAGTGGGTGAGCTCGATCCGATCGAATCCGACGTCGTGAAAAGCCCACCGGGTCAGCATGTTTGCAGCGCGTGGCGCGATGGAGTGCCCACGCCGGGCGGGCAGGGTCCAGTAGGCGAGCTCGGTGACGCCCTCGGTGAGGTCCGACTGCCGCAATCCGATGCGTCCGGCGACTTCTCCGTTGCTGGTGACTGCCCACTGACCGTTGCCGCTGGACCAAGCCGAGCGCCATCCGCAAATCCATTGGCGAACCTGCTCGATGGACTCGGCGGACCGAACATGCCAATGACGGATCGCGGGGTCTTGGAATCCCTCGTAGACAATGGGCGCATCGGCGTCGGTCCAGGGTCGCAGCGTCAACCCGTCGGCTGCGGTGAACGTGGGCTGGTCGGTGGCGAACGTAGCGGGATCGACCACAGCCGACATCAACTCGGGCATGCCAGCATTGTCCCCCTCGAAGGCTGTCAATTTGCCCGTTGTAGTCCTAGAACCCGTGAAACCTTCCCAGGGCAAATGCTTGGATACCTCTAAAGCTCCGTATCGGATCAGCTGGGTGAGTTGGCGGTCGATTGCGGGCTGGTCAGCAGATGGAGAACGGTTTCGGTCGATTGCCTGCCTGCTAGGCAGTCATGGACGCCAGGGACTCGGCAGTTCTGCCAGATCTCCAGATGTAGGTAGGTGATGTCGCTGAATCCGACAAGAGGTTTCGGGTCGGCGCGGATCGCGTCGTAATCGAGTGCCCTGAGATCAGGCAATGACCGCGCCGTGCGTAGTCACCGGTAGTGGCAGCACTACCAGGTTTTGGGGAGTCGGCAGGCTTCTCGTAGCTGGTGGTTCTCCCTAGTTTCATGGGATGCGGATGAAACTTGCGATGCTGGGGATGACGGTCTTGATAACCACGTCGTGCGGCGTGGACACTTCGCCTGATGTCACGGAAGCTGGACGGGCAGAGATCACTGCTGCGCTGAATAGCGCGGTGCAACAGGGTTATCCGGGAGCTCAGGCGGTGATCACCGACAAAGGGCATACCTGGACAGTCGCCGCAGGTGTGGCCGACCTGGCTACCGGCAGGCCGTTCGCCGATGACGATCGGCTCCGGATAGCCAGCAACACCAAGCCGTTCGTCGCCACCGTGATGCTGCAATTGGTGGCCGAGGGCAAGGTCGAGTTGGATGCGCCGGTGGAAAGGTATCTGCCGGGAGTGGTGCGCGGGCCGGGCATCGACGGCGATCGGATCACGATCCGGAACCTGTTGCAGCACACCAGTGGACTGCCCGAATATGCGGCCGAGTTCGGGACGCCGCCCAAGCCCGGCCAGGTCGCGGGTCTCACCGAGCAAGTCCGATGGGGGACAACGGATATCGCCGAAACGGTCCGCAACGCGCTCACCGCGCCCGCCGATTTCGAGCCCGGTGCGCAATGGGCATACTCCAACACGAACTACGCCGTCGCCGGGATGGTGATCGAGAAGATCACCGGAAGTCCGCTGGGCACTGAGATCACCCACCGCATCATCGAGCCTCTCGGCTTGCGCAACACCTACTACCCGAGTCCTGATGAAGTCGACATCCGTGGCCCACATCCGAAGGGCTACACCGAAATCGGTGGCGTACAAGTCGACTACACCAGTCAGAACGTATCGTGGGCCGGCGCGGCCGGTGCGATGGTCGCCTCCGGCGCGGACCTGAACCACTTCTTCATCGCCCTGTTGGACGGAAAGCTGCTCCCACCCGCGCAATTGGCGGAGATGAAGAACGTCCGGCCCACCGGCGTGGACAGCAAATGGGCCTACGGTCTCGGCTTGGCGCGAATCACTATGTCGTGCGGCAACGAGCTCTGGGGCCATACCGGCGGTCTCTCGGGCACGGTGACCTACGACGGGGTAGTCCTCACCACAGGCGGCGCGATAACCATCGCCCTCAACCAGGACCTGATGGATGACCGCTACCAGGAAGGTTCGCGCGCTCTGGACGCTGCCGCCTGCTCGGCACCCTAGGCCTGCGTCGAAGTCCTCTCCCCGTGACGGCTCGGTGGGGGACGGTCTGCTGTGGGCACCGACACGAGATGCCCACAGCAGCACCATCACTCAGGCATCGACGCGAACGGCGGCCGATCGGAGATCGGGCAGGCCGAGGTTGTCTCGCAGGGTGGTTCCGGAGTACTCGGTGCGCAGGGCGCCGCGGTCTTGGAGCAGGGGAACCACGCGGTCGACGAACTCGTCCAGGCCGGTCGGGACGAGGTGGGAACCTAGGATGAAACCGTCGGAGCCATCGCTGCTGACGAAATCGTCGATCTTCTCCGCGACTCGGGCCGGTGTTCCGACGATCGGGCCGCGCTCGAACTGGTCGATCACCGTTTCGCGCAGGGTCAGTTTCTTGGCCTCGGAGATCTCGCGCAAACGTTTGACCGTGCCGAAGCGGTCCTGGTGCAGGAAGGCGCGGCCCTGGATGAACGGCGGTGCGTCGGGATCGGGCTCGATGTCGGGGATCGGGCCCTCCGGGTCGTAGCCGGACAGGTCCCGGTTCCAGATCTGTTCGAGCAAGATCAGCGCGGTCTGTCCGGTGACCTGTTCGTTGCGGATGGCGTGGTATTTCTCGATCGCCTCGGCTTCGGTGTCGCCGAGGACGAAACTCGCCGACGGCAGGATCTTGATGTCGTCGGCCGAGCGCCCGGCCGCCACCGCGCGAGCTTTGATGTCGCGATAGAAGTCCGCGGCTTCGGGAAGCTTGCCGTACGGGGAGAAGATGGCGTCGGCATTGGCCGCGGCGAAATCGCGGCCCTGTGGTGAGACACCGGCTTGCAGGATCACCGGCCTGCCCTGCGGGCTGCGCGGCACGGTGAACCGGCCGGAGATGTCGAACTGCCGACCACGGAACTCGAACGCACCGGCATCGGGTCTGGCCAGGAATCGCCCGCTGTCCTTGTCGGCGACGATGTCGTCGGCGTTCCACGAATCCCACAGGGCGCGAACAGCGTTCAGCGTCTCCTCGGCTCGCACATACCGGTCGGCCGGGTCGAGGAAACCGCCGCGGCGGAAGTTCTGACCGGTGAAGGCGTCGAAGGAGGTGACCACGTTCCAGGCGGCGCGTCCGCCGGAGAGGTGATCGAGGGTCGCGAACTGGCGGGCCAGTTCGTAGGGCTCGTTGAACGTCGCGTTGATCGTGCCCGCGAGGCCGAGGTGCTCGGTGACCGAGGCGATGGCGGCCAGCACGCCGAAGGTGTCGGGACGGCCGATGATGTCCTGGTCGAAGATCTGGCCCGCGCGTTCACGCAGGATGAGACCTTCGGCGAGGAAGAAGAAGTCGAACTTGCCGCGTTCGGCGGTGCGCGCGGTGTGTTCGAAGGAGCTGAAATCGATCTGGCTGCCCGC
Organism: Nocardia sp. NPDC127606; assembly: GCF_042671725.1. NCBI lineage: Bacteria > Bacillati > Actinomycetota > Actinomycetes > Mycobacteriales > Nocardiaceae > Nocardia > Nocardia sp. NPDC127606. The sequence continues at coordinate 1,202,363 of NZ_JBHXWQ010000001.1, forward strand.
CTGCGGGTGCCACCAGGCGGTGTGATGGTTGACGCCGCCGAGGTAGGCGCCGAGGATGACCTGCTTACGGGGTGTACTCATCGGTGGGACCTCACACTCTGGCGTAACGGCTGGGCACGGTGGTCGACAGACCGAGCAGTCCGCGCAGGGACCCCTCGGGGTAGCTGGTGCGGAACAATCCGCGATGCTGCAGGGCGGGCACCAGTCGGCCCGCGATCGCGGCCAGATCATCGACCGCGACACCGGGACGCAGCCGGAACCCGTCGACGCCCTGGCTGTCCCAGTCGGCGAGCAAATCGGCGAGCTCCTCGGCGCTGCCGGTGAAAACGGCCGCGTCGGAGGCGAATTCGGCACCGGACTGGTTGTTGAGCCGGGCCAGGCGTTGCGCGCCGGTGTCGTCGTCGGTGTCGAGGAAGACGACCAGGTCGGCGTAGACCCGCAGTGGTTCGCCCACCCTGGTCGCGGCGGCGGTCGCGACCTGTCGCAGGATTTCCGCCGGTCCGTGCTCGCGTGTGGGTGTGACGAAGACGAGATCGGCCGCCGCGGCGGCGAATTCGTAGATGCGAGTGGCGTGGCCGAGTGCGGTGATCACCGGCTGACCCTGCGGTGGGCGCGGGGTGATGGCGGGACCGCGGACACTGAAGAAGCGGCCTTCGAAGTCGATGTAGTGCAGTTTGTCGCGGTCGATGAAGCGGCGGGTGGCGACGTCGCGGATCTCGGCGCCGTCCTCCCAGCTGTCCCACAGTCGCCGCACCACCTCGACGGCGTCGGTGGCCTCCTCGAACAGTGCTTCGGCGTGGTCGGGGAGCTTGCCGGTCGCGACGATGTCGGCGAACTCGGCGGGCATCGGGTCGGTGATCTCGCGGCGCCCGAAGTGCTGGGCTTCCTCGGCGCCGGCCGAGACTCGAACCTGCCAGCCCGCGCGGCCGCGGGAGGTGTGGTCGAGGGTGGCGATGGCGGTGGAGACGTGGAACGGTTCGGTGTGGGTGGTCGTCACCGTGGGGATGAGTCCGATGCGGTGGGTGATCGGGGCCAGCGCGGCGGCGATGAGATGTGCGTCGAGCCGGGCGCGGACCTGGTCTACGGCATCGTCGCCGCGGGCGTGCAGCGGACCGGGCACACGCAGGCTGTCCTCGATCGTGACGAAGTCGAGCAGACCACGCTCGGCGGTGCCGACCAGGTCGGTCCAGTATCGGGCGCTGAACAATTCGGTGGGCCGCGAGTTCGGTGCTCGCCAGGCGGCCGGGTGCCAGCCCGCGCCGTCGAGCGCGACACCCAGGTGCAGTGGTTTCGGTGCCATCGTCTGCCATTTCTGTGGTTCGGTGAACGGTGCCTGGTGCAACGCCCGATGCCGGGCACCGGGTTGTTGGCCGAGTCCGAGTGCCGCGGTCGTAGTACGGGCGGCACCGCGATGTCGGCAACGATCACGGGTGGCCGGCGGGGGTGGCAGGGTGAACTCGACCGGTCCGCTGTGGCGACGTCAAGCGTTGAATTCAGCCCGATCGACAGGAAATAGGCGGTCGCCCTGGAGCAGGTCGAACGCCGCGCACCGAACTCTCGCGCATCGAAGGGATGCCGCATCGTTGCCCGCGCCGGTTTCCACTGGTAGATCCTCGTCGTCGCACGCGTCTGACCGACTTCTCGCTCTGCGGGAATTTATCTCCGGTTACCACCTGTATGCGCAGGTAGAGTCGGTGCTGATCGGGATAAAGCGGGGGTGGATAACGGCTTTCGCTCGCTGTTCGGGTCGATACTTTCGACGTGAACGCAGCGCACGACAACTCGAACGACGAATTCCTCGTCCGAGTGCGCGACTACGCCGAGCAGGTGTTGAGACCCGCCGCATTGTCGGCGGACCGCACCGGGGTGCTCGCGGATCGGATCGACGAACTGGGCGGCCTCGGTCTGCTCAATCACCTCGCGCCCACAGAATTCGGTGGGCTCGCGATCGACCGCGACACCGACCGCCGCGTGCACGAGATCATCGCGGGCGCCTGCTTCAACACCTGGCTGGTCTGGGCGCAGCACGCGCCGCTGGCCGGGCGCATCGCCGCGGCGGATGCCCCGGTATCGGCGCTGGCCGCGCGGATTCTGCGCGGTGAGCTGCTGCTCGGTGCCGGGGTCAGCGATGTGAGGCGGTTCCCCGATCACTATGTCGCGGCGCGCAAGGCTGCCAACGGCTGGATCTTCGACGGCACCCTGTCCTGGGTCAGCGGGTGGGGACTCAATTCGGCGCTCACCGTGGCCGCTGTGGAACCCGACACCGAAACCGTGGTCACCGCGCTCGTTCCGGTCGGGGAACGAACCCGCAGCACCGGACCGCTGGAACTCGGTGCGGTCGCGGGCAGTCGAACGGCCCGCGTGCACCTGGACGAAGTCTTCGTCCCCGACGCCAACGTTCTCACCACACAGAGTCTCGACCGAGCGCGCGTCGCGGACACCGGCACCGCGAGCGACGCGCGAGCCCACCACTTCGGCCTCGCCGAGACAATCCTGACCGAGCTGGAGCGCAGCACTGTGCCGCTGGCCGCCGACGTCGCGGCGACCTGGCGCCCCCGCGTCGCCGAGATCCGTTCCACCGCGTACGCGCTCGCCGACGAAGCCACGGCCGCGGGCGAGGGACCGCATCGCCTCGACGAGCGCCTGGCCACCAAAGTCGCCAGCGGCGAGGCACTCTCGGCGATCAGCCGCGCGCTGCTCATCGCCAGATCCGGCCGTGGCCTCAGCGGCGACGATACCGCGCAACTACACGCCCGCTCCGTCCTCTTCGTCCTGGTCCAGGGCCAGACCACCGATGTCCGTCGCGCCCAGCTCGCTGCGCTGGCCCGCTGATCACCACCGAACGGAACCACCGAACATGAGTCTCGAATTCCTCTGGTACATCCCCAATCAGGTCACGCCGGGTCACCGCGGCGAACCCGTGGCCGCCGACCACAACAGCCTGGACACGCTGACCACCCAGGCGAAGGCGCTGGAGGCGCACGGCTGGAAGGGCGCGCTGCTCGGCACCGGCTGGGGCCGCCCCGACACTCTCACCGTCGCCGCGGCGCTGGCGGCGCGGACCGAGTCCTTCGAGCCCCTCATCGCGATCCGGCCCGGCTATTGGCGTCCGGCGAACTTCGCCTCCGCCGCGGCCACGCTCGATCACCTCTCCGGTGGTCGGGTGCGGGTGAATATCGTCTCCGGGAAGGACGACCTGGCCGCCTACGGCGACAGCGAGGGTGACCAGGCCGACCGCTACGCCCGCACCAAGGAGTTCCTCCAGCTCGTCCGCAAACTGTGGACCGAGGAGAACGTCACCTACCGCGGCGAGCACTTCCAGGTCACCGACTCCACGGTGGTGCCCCGCATCGAACCGCGCGGCGACCGCCGTCATCCGACGCTGTACTTCGGTGGCGCCTCCGAGGCTGCGGAGCGGGTCGCCGCGACCGAGGCCGATGTCCAGTTGTTCTGGGGTGAGCCGCTCGAAGGTGTGCGTGAGCGCATCGAACGGTTGCGCGCGCTGAGCGCCGAGCTGGGCCGTGAGCACGCGCCGCTCGAATTCGGCTTGCGCATCACGACTTTCGTTCGCGACACCACCGAGCAGGCGTGGGCCGATGCCGAGGCGAAGGTCGCGGAGATGGCGAAAAGCAGCCAGGGTGCGGCGAATCCGCACCGCCGCACCGCCGTCGGGCAACAGCGTCTGCTCGATCTGGCCGCGCGCGGCGAGGTGCTCGACGACAATCTCTACACCGCGCCGGGCAAATACGGTGGCGGCGGCGCGGGCACCACCTGGCTGGTCGGCTCCGCCGAGGATGTGGCGAAGTCGCTGCGCAAATACCGCGATCTCGGCATCACCCATTTCGTGCTGTCCGACACCCCGTATCTGCGCGAGATCGAGCGTCAGGGTTCCCAGCTGCTGCCGCTACTCGGAGAGTGAGTGCCGCCGCCGTCCTTGCTGATCCGCCCGCAAGTACGGTCTCGGCGTCATCACCTATGGCCCGCTCGCCGCGGGCTTGCTCTCGCCCTGCGTAGACGCGCCGCCTAACCCGTCGGTGATCGCGGAGGGAGACGTAATCCCTTCCTCCTCCGCGATTTCCGTGTTCTGGCAGCGACTTCTATTGCGGCTGGTCACGCCGACGTAGGCGACGCATTCGTGAACGAGGGTTTCCAGCCCAGTTCGGGAGCGATCAGGTGCACGGTGTCGTGCAGGATCTGTTCGTAATCCTCACGGTGGAATTCGTAGGGCAGTTCCAGGCGCAGCTCAGAGGTCTGCGCAAGTATCGGGTCGGCTCGTAGCTGTTCCAGGATCTGCTCGGCGGTGCCGACGATGTCCGGCGCGAACAGGATTCGGCGTTCGCCCTGCGGGCCGAGGGTGCGGTCGTGGCGGCTGGCGGCGTAGGCGCGGTAGCGCTCGCGGGTCGCGTGGTCGGCGCTGTCGAACGGCACGATCACGCGTCCCACCGCCACGCGGGCGGGTCGAGCCGGATCGATCAGGCGTCGATAGTCCGCGATCAGAGTCAGCTGGGAGGTGGTGAAATCGTCACTGGCGTCGCCGAAAACGACATTGCCGCTGAGCAGATTCAGTCCGTTCTCCGCGGTCCAGCGCACGGATCGGATGCTCCCGCCGCCGTACCACACACGATCGGCCAGGCCGGGGCTGTGTGGCTGAAGGCGGGGACGCTGGGTGTTGCCGGGCGAGTGGATGACGGTGTCGGCGTCGCCGAGGTAGTCGCCGCGCAGGTTCTCGAGCAGGCGGGCCACGCGGCCGTAGGACAGGTCGAAACTGCGCCAGTCACCATCGAAGACCAGGTCGCCGATGAGATCGGCGTGCGGTGGGGTGCCAGCACTGAAACCGGGCTGCAATCGACCCTGGGACAGTACATCGGCCAGCGACAGGTCCTCGGCCAGCCGGAACGGGCTCTCGTAGCCGATCGGAATGACCGCGGCGCCCAACTCCACTCGGCTGGTGCGCTGGGCGGCGGCGGCCAGGAAGACCGCCGCCGAACCCACGCCGTGCTCGAGGTGACGCTGCCGGATCCAGGCACCGTCGAAGCCGACGCGCTCCCCGAATTCGAACAGTTGAAGCGTGTCCTCCAACCCGGTGTACGGGTCGTCGTCGAGGTAGTTGCCCGGCGTCAGGAACGCCAATGTGTCGATGCGCGGTGCGCTCATGCCTGGCGCTCGTAGGGGATCTTCTCTCCAGCTTCGACCGCGATCGGGAGCCGGTTCTCGGCGGGCGGCAGCGGGCAGGTCGCCAGATCGGTGTAGGCGCACGGCAGGTTGACCGCCCGATTGAAATCGAGCACGACGGTGCCGTCGGCGGCCGGAGTCGATACCTGCACAATGCGATTCGCGGCGTAGGTGGTGACTCCCGAAGTGGTATCGGTGAACAGCACCGACAGGTCGCCGGGGTTCCTGCCGGGGAACGCGGTCAGCCGCAGCGGTTGACCGTCGATGTCGAACTCGACCTGTCCCGGTGCGTCGTAGACGTGCTCGAGCCCTTCGACCGAGGCGCCGACGGTGGTCGGTCGCGGCTGCTCGAAGCGAACATAGCGACCCGTCACCACCCACTTCGGGTCCGGCGCGAACGTGGGGGTCCCCCGAAAAGCGGTGCGCAACTGGTTGTTCGGGTGCCGAGGGCGGACGATGTCGTTGCCACCACGGCGCGCGACCTCGATCACCGCATCACCCCACACAGCGTTCACCCCGTCGCGCTCGGCGATCGCACCGAACTCGTAGCGCCCGCGCACCGGCGTCCCCTCCACGACCAGTTCCTCGCCCTCGTCGAGAACCACGACAACACCGTCGACACCGGTGGACCAGGTGCCGGGCGCATCGGTGAACCGCTCCGGGGTTTCGGTGAGCCAGTGCAGGTTCGTGATGGCCAGGAATCCGTGCCGGTCGGCCAGGCGCGCCTCCTGCTGACGATGCCATTGCTGCCATTCGGCGGTGAAACTGTCTACCTCGGCGACCGGGGTCTCCTGTGTTGCCATGGCATCGATACAACCCGACACCACCGCCGACGAACAGACTTGTGCTCAGCACGAACGCAAGTCATGTTGTCGTGCAACGGACTCTGTCCAAGCTGCTGGATGGTGCTGCAGCCTCGGCCCGCAGCGGCGCAAGGCCACCTCGGTCACGCGGCGTGGGAGAGGAAGGTCGCTCGTTCGAACTCGCGGTGCCGCACCGCGTGGACGAACGCGGTGTATTCGAGGTGGTCGAAGAAGAGCCTGGCGGTGCCGGCTGAGGCTCGGCATTCCGGCGCGGCGCTGAATTCGTAGAGGTCGTCGGATGCCCGGGTGATCGTCAGGGCGCCACGGATGGGCCGGTCTGCTCGTATCGCGGACTGGAGGGCCTCGAACTGGTGGTGGTCGAGGGTCAGGCATTCCTCGAGGGGGACAGGGTGTGCCGCGGTGGCGACCGGGCGCGCGAGCTTGTCGTCCCAGATGAGGGTGCGGTGGTTGTCGCGGTAGACCATCACGCACGCCTGCTGGGGGGAACTGGCGGCCGCTTTGCGGAAGTGGGCGGCGGGCGGTGTCGGTAACGACATGGCGGATCCTTTCGAACAGCGCGGTCGGCGACGGTGCCGACCGCGCGGGCGCACACTAGGGCAGGCTGCCGATAGCGGCGAAATTGCAGGGGCGGGCGTAGTCGTCGTGGTCGATCGGCTGTTCGGGTCGCCAGTCCGTGGCGTAGGTGATGCCCGGATCGGCGATCGTCCATCCGTCGAAGAAGGTCTGGAACTGCGCGCGGGTGCGCAGGGTGACCGGTGTGCTGGCGTCGGTGAAGATCGCAGCGCCCGCGGCGACCTGGGATTTGATCTCCGCTCCCGCGTCTTCGAGGGACACATGTGTCATCGCGATGTGGCTGCCGGGGGCTAGGGCGTCGCGCAGTTGCGCGACGATCTTGCTCGGCTCGCTGGCGTCGGTGACCCAGGGAAGCACCGAAACCAGCAGCAGTCCAACGGGTTCGGAAAAGTCGATCAGGCGCTGGGTATCGGGGTGGGCGAGGATGCGCGCGGGCTCGCGCAGATCGGCGTCGACCATCGTCGCGGTGTCGGTGACACCCTGTTCGCGAAGCAGGTCGCGGGCGCGGTTGATCGCCTCTTCGTCGTTGTCGACGTACACCACGCGCGAGTCGGGCACGAGCTCGCGCGCGACCTCGTGGGTGTTGCCGCCGGTCGGCAGGCCCGACCCGATATCGAGGAACTGGCGAATCCCGGTGCCGGCCATGTAGCGAACGGCGCGGGCGAGAAACCGGCGATTGTGCTGGGCCCACAACGGATAGAAGGGGATATCGGCGTAGAGCCGATGAATGAAGGGCAGATCCGATTCGAAGATCACCTCGCCGGTGACCATGTGGTGGTAGATGCGTGCGGAGCTGGGTTTGTTGGTGTCGATCGGGCGTGGCTCGAAGTCGCTGTCGGACATCGTGATTCCTCTGCGGGTGCGGTGGTGCCGGTCTATCGCTGAATGGTCGGTCGGCTGCGGAGGCCGCGGACGAGGTGTTCCATGAACTGACGTGAGTCGTGGGGGCTCAAAGCTGTCATCGCCAGGCGGTTGAAGATCTTGTCGCGGATACCGACGGCGGGTTTGTCATCGATGTAGCGGATCTCGCCCTGAGCTTCGATGACGGCCATCTCGAGATCGCCGGCCGCTCCGGGGGAGGGCACGCGAACCAGGATGTAGCGGTCCTCCATGCCGGCGCCGGGTGCTTGGTGGGTGAAGGGCATGACCTGGATCTGGATGTTGGGCCGGGCGGAGAGCTCGAGGAGATGGGTGATCTGGTCGAGCATCACCGCGTCCCCGCCGTAGGTGCGGCGCAGGCAGGATTCGGACAGGATCGCGTGGAACTCGGGTGCGCCCCGCGCGAGAAGGATTCGTTGACGGGCGATGCGGGCTTGGACGTAGTCGTCGACGGTGACCGCGTCCGGATCGTCGGGGTCGGGTTCCAGTGGCTCGTGCAGCGCGCGGATGTAGCTCTCGTGCTGGAGTAGCCCGGGAACGATCTCGGCGGCGGTCTCGCGCAGCCGATCCGCCACGGCCTCGAGGTCGACGAGCAGTCGCAGTTCCTCGATGTAGGCGCGGCGGTAGCCGGAGTTCCAGAATCCGCGGCGATGGCTGTCTTCGCGCAGATCGAGCAGGATCGAGATGTAGTCCTGGTCGGTGACGCCGAGCTGCCTGACCAGCTCGTCGAGCGCCTGGGCGCTCAGATTGCCGGTGCCGCTGATCACCGCCGCGATGCGGGACTGGCTCACCCCGATCATCTTTCCCGCGTCGGCCTGGGTAGTGCGAGACCGGCGCAAGAGCGCGTCGATCTCTCGACCTAGCAGCACTTTTCGTGCGGTTCGTGCCATGGATCCCACCGTATCGGGCTGCTGGGCGGCGGCTGCCACCTGTTTCGCAATCCTGATTATCAGGTTAGATTATCAACCACGATTATTTGGCGAACAAGTCAGAGGGTGTATCCGAACTGCGACATACCCTGCGGCGCAAGAAGAGTGGGGCCCACTCATGGACGTCACCGACCCCGGAACCCTCCGTGGCACTCTCGATGCCGGAGCCGCGAACAGCTGGGGACAGCGGCTTCGGACCTATCGTCGCGCTCGATTAGGGCTCAGCCGTGGGGATTTCGCCGAGTTGATCAACGACCGAGCTCGCCGCGACAGCGTCAATGTCGCGTGTTCGGAACGACACGTCGCACGCTGGGAACTCGGCGAGGTCCGCAGGCCCAGCAAGTCCTATCGCGTTCTGCTGGCTGCGGTCGGCGCACCGGTTCCCGAGATCGACTCCGTCCTGCCATCGCCGGGCCTGAATGTCGGGTTCGCTCGTGACGTGGTGTCACGGTCTGCCGAATCGGTCGGTGCCGGTACGCGTCGCGGCGCGGAGGCGACTCTGCTGGAGGCCCTCGCGACCGCGGTTGTCGGTTCCGCTGACATCCTGACGCCGTGGTTGCCTTCCCTCGATGTTTCCGAGATGCCGTGCGACGCAGAACTGCTCGATATCGATGCGGTGCGCAGCGCCACCTCGGGATTGCGGGAACGCGACCAGCGACACGGTGGCGGCTCGGTCGCCCGCACCGCCGTCGATCTCCTGAAATCGACGACCGCGCTGCTGGCCGGATACCGCGGACATACGACGCTCGCGCACGCACTGCTGGTCGCCACCGCCGATCTGGCCCGGCTGATCGGGTGGGCCTACCACGACATCGGTGATCAACATCGCGCCCGCCAATACGCGACGATGGCCTTGGTGTCCGCCCGGCGAGCGGGCGCGGACAGCCTGGTCGCGTCGACGCTCTACGTGCTGGGGCGGATCAGCTTGATCGAACGCGACCCGCGCGTCGCTCTGCGGATGTTCCAACTCGGCCAGCTGCCTGCCCAAGACGCCACCGGCGGTGGGGAGTCGGCGCGCTTGTATGCCAACGAGGCTTGGGCACACGCGATGATGGGCGACGTCGGCCGGATGCGGACCGCGCTCGCCCGCGCCGAGGACGAGATCGCCCGGGTCGCAGACCATCCCGTCGACCCGTGGACCCGGGTGTTCTTCACCCCGGGAGAGTTCACCGGGATGCGATCGGTGATCTACAACGAGTACGCCCTGACAGCCCGCGGACAGACCGCGCAACATTACACAGCCGAAGCCGTCGATGCCGCTCGCGCCTCGTTGGCCGCCTCCACGCCGGGACGACCTGCCCGCAGCATTCTGTTCGACAACATCACGATCGCCACGGGCACCTTCCGTCTCGGCCAGATCGATGACGCGGTCTCCTTCGCGACGGCTTCGCTGGAAATGACCGGTCAGGTCGACAGCGGGCGAGTCGGCGACCGGCTGGGGCAGCTGGTGCACGCCGCGACTCTCGCGTCCTCGCGATCCGATGTTCGCGATCTCTGTCAGACGATCCGGCGGGCCGTCCGCACCACCCGGCACACTCCGCGTCCGCTGACCGAACACCGCCTCGCGACCGCGTAGCAATGTTGACGCAACCTGACGATGTCATCCCCCGCGCAGCGGCATTTACGACATGCCCTGTCGAATGTCATTGTCGCAGAGATTATTCGGCGCTGTACTCGGTTCATGACTACGACGACGCCGAGACGTGGCCATCGCGCAATGGGCAGACGCCGGTGAGTCGGGTGTGTGTAGCTGTGACGCACGCAGGCGGCTCCGCCGCGAAGCCCGACAGCCGCGCTGGGGAGAACACACGCGTTCGGACCGCGGAGGGATTACTGGAGGCCCGTCAGCTACTGCTCGCCGTCGCCGGGAACCTGCAGGGCGGGTCCCCGCTGATCGGGTGGGCGCGCGAGCTGGCGGATCTGCACGCGACTCTGTTCACCGCGTCGGTGTCGACCACCCGTCGGCCCGCCGACTTCGACGCGCCCACCACCAGCGGCCGGATCAACGCCGTCATCGGCCTGATCGACGAGTGGTCGGCCTGCCATCTTCCTCGTCCCACTTCGGGCCGCCGCCACACCCATTCCCTCGGCGAGGTGATCAGCCACGTGGCAGATACCTACACCCACGTTCAGTGGACACTGCGCCACACCAAGAGCGCCGAACACCAGCACCACGCCGCACTGCGCTTTGCTCAAGTCCAGGAAGGCTATGCCGATCTGGTCGAGGAAATTCGAGCCTTACGCGTCGCGCTACCGCTGGGCCGGGGCAACCAACCCGTCTTATAGCGGGCGGACAGGCGATAACTTACGCGGTGCGCCGGGCGTTTCGATCTGCCCTGTCGACCGACTCGGCGATCTCGTCGGCGAGACTCGAACACGGCGCACGCGGCAGCTTGTGCCTCACCTGGGCAGGTTTGGATCATCTCGAGCTGGAGCGTGTGGCGCTGCGGGTGGGATTGTTAGCGTCGGCGGATGGATCTGGGACTGGACGGAAAACGGGCGATCGTCACCGGCGCGAGCAAGGGAATCGGTCTCGCTATCGCGCGGGGGCTCGCGGCAGAGGGTGTGGATGTGGTGCTCGCGGCACGGTCGGCGCAACCGCTGCGCGCCGCCGCGGAGGAGATCGCTCGGCAATCGGGGCGGCGGGTGATCGCGGTACCGACCGACACCGGCGACGACGAACAGGTGAAAGAACTCGTCGCCCGCACCGTCGCCGAACTCGGTGGCGTGGACATCCTGGTGAACTCCGCTGCCACACCGTGGAGCGCGGGCGCGGGCGGCGATCTGCAAGCCACCACCGACGAGATCGTGCGCAGGGAAGTCGAGATCAAGGTGCTCGGGTACCTTCGCACCGCGCGTGCTGTCGCACCCCACCTGGTGGAGCAGGGGTGGGGTCGGATCATCAACATCAGCGGACTCGGTGCGCGGCAGGCCAATTCGATCGGGCAGACCATCCGCAACGTGAGCGTCTCGGCGTTGACCAAGAACCTCGCCGACGAGCTGGGGCCGCACGGGGTGAATGTGACAGTCGTGCACCCGGGTCTCACCCGTACCGAACGGCTCACCGAACGTCTCACCCGCCAGGTCGAGCGAGACGGTGGCGACGTGGCCGAGTTGGAATCACAGCTGGTCAAGAATTCGATTCGTCGGATCATCGACGCGGGTGAGGTCGCCGACGTGGTGACGTTCCTGGCCTCGCCACGCAGCATCGCCATCACCGGCGATGCGATCGCGGCCGGGGGTGGCGTTCCCGGGCCGGTTTTCTACTGACGTTCGGGATGTGATCGGGCCGATTCTATTGCTTCGACGGCTCCTACCTCATCGACGGCCGCAAGAGCTTCACGTCGCTCGGCCCGGTATGGACCTCGCGGTACAACGTCAGATCGCCGAAGCCGAAATCCAGCTCGATGCCGCGCACGCACTGCTCGAGACGATGACCCGTGATGCGGACGCCGGCGTCGATCTCGGCGTGCGGACGGTTCCGCGTCTGTTCTCGGCGAAGGAAGTCGCCACCAGGACAGCCGAGAACGTCATCGACACCGCCGTGCAGGTGGTCGGCGCGTCGTCGGTCAGTCGCCGCAACGAACTCGAACGTCTCTACCGCGACGTGCGCACCGGACAACTCCATCCCCCCAAACACCGACGCGATCCTCGACGTCGTCGGCCGCACCGCCCCTGGGTCTGCTTCCCTGACACCGCTGTGCCCGGCGGTTCGAGGGCGCCGTCTCGACACCGAATCACACCCGCACGAATACGGGTGTGATTCGGCATGTGTAGGGGGTGTCAGCAGTCCCCGGTGCCCGCATTTCCGGGAGCCCCGTTGACCAGTCCTGCGCCGCCGCTGCCCGCGGTGCCGCAAGCGCCGAGGGTGCCGTCGCCGGTCTGGGCCCCGCCGTTTCCGCCGTTTCCGCCCGCCCCGCCGGTTCCGAGGATTCCGGTGCCACCATTGCCGCCGCGCGCGCCCGCTCCGCCGCTGTTGTTGGCGCCCGAGGCGTCGCCGCCGTTGCCTGCCTTGCCGCCCGCGCCGCCGGTGTCGACAGCGAGCGCGTTGCCGCCGACGCCACCGTTGCCGCCGGGCGCTCCGTCCGTGCCGGTTGCGCTGGTCGCGCCTGCCCCGCCGTTGCCGCCTTCGCCACCGGCGCCGCCGGATCCGCCGTTGGGACCGCCGAGTCCGCCGTTGCCGCCCAGCCCTCCCGCACCCAGAACGCCGAGTCCACCACTGCCACCGTTTCCGCCCGCGCCGCCCGCGCCACCGCCGTAGCCGACGCCGCCGTTCCCGCCGTCGCCACCCGGACAGTTCTCGGTGCCCTGGCTGCCGTTGCCGCCGCTGCCGCCGGCGGGCTGGGAGGCGGTGCCGGGAGCGCCGTCGGCGCCGTTCATGGTCTGGCAGGCAGCGAATACCGGCGGCGCCACGGCGATCATGGTGCTGGTGGTCAGGACGAGACCGCCGAACAGTGCGGCGATACGGGTGCGTGCGCTGAGAGTTCCGGTCACAATAGTGCTCCTCTATTTATGTGCACTGCGGCCGATGTAGCGAAATCGGCCATGGGGCGCGCTTCACCGATCATCCGATTCGGTCGGATCAAATGTGAATGCGCCAGCGCGTCGCGGCTCATTCACAAGCTCATGGTGTAATGGAGAGGAAATATCCCGCTCGTCTTCATCGACGACGATGAAAGCAGAAACCTGCGGTAGAGGTGTGTTGCCGGAACCAGGCTGTCAGCCGTAATCCATTGCTACCGAGTCATTTACGTAGGACGGAATCGGGTGGTCGCCGGCCCGTGAAGACGTTTCGGCGCGGACAATGAAGCGCTGGCATTTGCGAGTATGATCCGCGCTCTGGCTTGTCTGCCGGCATGTAACTGCGATGACATTGTCGCTCATGCTGGAGCGCCGAATGGAGCCTACGCGTATTTCGTGACGTTTACTACCACTGTGCCCCGATGTAAAGCTGAGCTTTTATTGTCGAATTATATTTCTCTAGAACAGGTCGGACTGGGACAAGGCCGTGTGTAGGCGGCGGCGATATCAGTTGTCCTTCGCGGGTCCGGTGGCGGGCGCCGACGAGGTGCGCTGCCGCGACCGACATGCAGTGGACGGATCGCAGACCGGGACGCCGACATCGTTGGGGCCGAGGATGTTCGACGGCGATCAATGGGGAGGAAAAAAGGACTGTTTCTTGCTTGGTGGGCTGGCTAGGGTCCGTGTCCATGAGTGGTGAAGTGATCATCGTGACCGGTCCACCTGCTGCGGGAAAGACGACGGTTTGCCGCCTTCTCGCCGACGCGGCGAGCGCCCCGACGGTTCATCTCGAGACCGACCTGTTCTACCGGTCGATCCGCACAGGATTCGTCCTGCCGTTCCTTCCGGAAGCGCACCGGCAGAACGAGGTGGTGATCGAGGCGATCGTCGCGGCCGTCGCGGCATACGCGCGCGGCGGGTACGACGTCATCGTCGACGGGATCGTCGGCCCGTGGTTCCTCCCGCCGTTTCGGGCACTCGCCGACCACGGCGGGCCGACCGTTTCCTATGTGGTCCTGCGACCCGACTTGGCCACCACCGTGTCTCGCGCGAAGCAACGCGTCGGAGACGAGCTGAAGGATCTGGCGGCGATCACCGGCTTGCACGGCGCATTCTCCGACATCGGAGACCTCGAGAAGTACACGATCGATACCGGCGGCCTGGATCCGAACCAGACTGCTGACCGGACGAGGCTGCTCCTTGCTACCGGCACACACCGGCTGACTTGATGCGAGACAGCCTGATTCGGCCAGACCGCACCGCCGTCACGGTCAAGGTCAGTCGGCGGGGAATGAGCGTTCGCATCGGCAGGCCACGTTCGACCGAACCGGGTGAAGGTTCGTGCTCGACGTGAAAAGTGTTGCCGCCGAATGTTGTACGAGGGGTCGTCCATAAGCAGTCGTCAAGGTTTCGTTAGCGACGCAGGCTCAGGATGATCTTGTCGAACAACACGAAGGGGAACGATGAAAACTGCAATCACCGCCACCATGATCGCCGCGACCGGCTTGCTGGGAGTCGGTGTGGCGTCCGGGGTGACACCCGTCAGTTCGCAGACGACCTTCGAGGTTGCCTATGGATCGTTGGACGGGGGCGGTGCCGGGGGTTCGTCGGCGGAGGCGTCTCGTTGCAGGAACGGCCGACCGTGCGGGTCCTCCGGCCAGATCGGGGACGGCCAGGAGCCCGGCAGCCGAGGCACCGTCGGGGGCAAGCCCGGCAGTCGGTAGCCCGCCCCCGTCGGTCTCAGAGCTGCGATTGCACCTCGGCGGCGATGAGTTCCAGGTGGTCGAGATCGGCGAGATCGAGGATCTGGAGGTAGATCCGGCTCGCGCCGATCTCGCGGTAGTGGGCGATCTTGTCGACGACCTCGGCGGGCGAGCCCGCCAGGCCATTGTCCTTGAGCTCGTCCACCTCGCGCCCGATCGCGGCGGCCCGGCGCGCTACCTCGGCGTCGGTGCGCCCGACGCAGGCGACCAGGGCGTTGGAGTAGATCAGTTCGTCGGTGCGCCCGGCCGCGCGCACCGCGGTGCGCACCCGGTCGAACTGGGCGGCGCTGTCGGCGATCGAGGCGAACGGCATGTTGAACTCGGTGGCATAGCGGGCCGCCAGGCGCGGGGTGCGGACCTTGCCGTTGCCGCCGATGATCACGGGTACCGGGTCTTGCACGGGCTTGGGTAGGGCGGGGGAGTCGGTGAGCTGATAGTGGGCGCCTTCGAAGCTGAACGTCGCCCCCGGCTTGGTCTCCCACAGGCCTGTGACGATGGCCAGTTGCTCTTCGAGCAGGCTGAACCTGTTGTCCGGGAACGGGATTCCGTATGCGGCGTGCTCGGCGGCGAACCATCCGCTGCCCAGGCCGAGTTCGACCCGCCCGTTCGACATCTGATCCACCTGGGCGATCTGGATGGCCAGCGGCCCCGGCAGCCGGAACGTCGCGGCGGTGACCAGGGTGCCCAGCCGGATGCGGGAAGTGTCCCTGGCCAGCCCGGCCAGGGTGATCCAGGCATCGGTGGGGCCGGGCAGGCCCGAGGCATCGCCCATGGCGAGGTAGTGGTCGGAACGGAAGAACGCGTCGAATTCGAGCTCCTCGGCGGCGCGCGCCACCGACAGCAACGTGTCGTAGTCGGCGCCCTGCTGGGGTTCGGTGAAGATGCGGAGGTCCATGATCACCATCGTGCCCGATACGAACAGGTCCGGCGCAGTGGTGGCCTTGACCTCGGGAAACGCGCTACCGGCCGTCCTGCGGGTCGGCAGGGTGGCGGTGTTCCGGCGGCGGGGTGAGTTCGTCGACCACCACCAGGTTCCCGCCGGACTGTTTGGCCCGGTACATCGCCGCGTCGGCGGATTGCAGCAGTCGGTCCGGAGTCGGGCACGGACATCGTGGACAGCTCGATGCGTCGAAGACGGCAACACCGACGCTCGCGGTGACAGCCACCGTGGTCTCCGGTGGTTCGGCGATCACTCGGCACAGCCGTTCGGCTTCCCTGCGCGCGGCGGTCGCGGCGATCGGGGCGGCGACCACGAACTCCTCCCCGCCCGTCCGAGCCACCACTGCGTTCTCCCCGGCGGCATCGCGCAGCCGCCGGGCGGTCCGCATCAAGACGATGTCGCCGATCCGGTGGCCCCAGGTGTCGTTGACGTTTTTGAACCGGTCGAGATCGAAGCAGATGACACAGATCGAGGGATTGCGGTCCATCAGCTGGGGCAGCCGGTTCTCGAGGCCCCGGCGGTTCAGCAGGTCGGTCAGCGGGTCCGACAGCGACTCGGTGCGCAGCAGCGAATACAGGAGCTGGAATGCGGGCACCGCGCTCACCACCGACGCGAGGAGCAATGCGACCGCGAGGGCGAGCTCGATGCTGCCACCGCCGGTGGCGATCCGCACCGAGAACACCACCACCGACAGCAACGACCACATCGAATGCAGGGCCAGTGCCCTGGCGCTGTGGAAGAAGCTCAGATAACTGCCGGTGCCGAGGAGCAGTACGGTGCCCATCGCCCCGAACAGTCGATCCTGCAGCTGGAGGAATTCCACCGTGAACAGCACATCGGCACAGGCGATCAGCATCAGCGACTCGGTCTTGCTCGGCCAGGGCAGCAGCCACCAGCGCGCTGCCCACAGGGTCCCGGCCAACACTCCGATCGTCGAAGCGATGCCCGGATGACCGGGCGGGCCCACCGGCGTTCCCGCGATCACCACGCCCATCACCGCGATCCCGGCTCCGGCGACGCCGATCAGGATCTTCAGCGGAACCAGCGCCGACCTGGCGGACAGCGTGCGCACCAGCCATCGGTAGTCGACAGGGTCTTTCCACCAAGCCCGCAGCGTCTTGCCGTCGTTCATCGACTCACCCTTGGTCCCGATCGCATCGCCTACCTCGCTGGTTACGCGTGTGAAACTCCAAGGAACCCCACCAGCTGATCGGCAGTAGTCTAGGTCGGACCATGTCGGGATCTCGACGGGCCGGTCGGGCCGCCGCGTTGCGTGCGGCGGCGGTGCTGTCGAGATCGGGGTGGACCGGTTCGCCGCTTCGGGGCGTGTCCGCTGGTTCGAGTTGCGGCACGATTCCCGAGGGCAACTCGCTGACATCGGATCTGTGATGTCGAGCTGCCGGTTCCGGCGACCGGCAGCTCGCTTCGGATGGGGTTACGAGGCGCCGAAGCGAATGATGTTGGCGCGCAAGAAGTTCAGGGCACCGAAGAAGGCTTGACGCGTGCCGCGAGGAAGTCGTCGACGATCCGGGCGCAGTCCTGCGGAGTCGAGGCCCGCAAGCCGATGAGCTTCGCGAAAACGAGTGGACCGAGCAATTGCGACAGCACGAAGTACGTGTCGAATTCGCCCAGTTGCCGGTGCGCCTCGGGGGTATCGAGCACCTGGTCGAACGGCACCCGATAGTGGTCGATGATGCGCTGGCGCAGCGAGCTGATGGCCGGGTTGTCGGCATTGTGGTCCGAGCCGGTCGCCAGCCACGCCAATGTCGAGACCTGCAGCGGCGTGTCTCGGATCGCCTCGGCCTGGCGTTCCAGCAGGGCGACGAGGCGCTCGCGCAGCGGACCTTCGGGCGGGGTCTCCACTGCCGAGGGCAGCAGCCGTTCGATCGTGGCGGCGCGTAGCTGCATCGCGTTGTCGAAATGCCGGTACAGGGTGGTTCTGGCGACCTTGGACAATCTGGTGACGCCTTCGACTGTCACCGCCTCCAAGCCTCCGTCCTGCAGCAGCGCCGCGGCGGCGTCGAGTAGCCGGGCGCGCGAGCGCACCCGGCGCGGGTCGACCTCGACGGCGTCAGTTCCGCTCATATCGCCCAGTATTCCTCTGCCGGTGGACTTTCCCCACGGCCTACCTCCCGCTCCATACTTATGCTACATATAGTAGCGAAGCGATACTAATAGTAGCGGAGGCCCGATGGTTCCCACCGGACGCGAACGATTGTCCGCTGCCCAGCGCTGGCTGCTGACATTGTCTTGTCTCGCGGTAGTTCTCGTCACCTCCTCGATGGCGGCGCTGTATACGGCGCTGCCGGAGATCGCGGCCGATACCGGCGCGAGTCAGGCCGAACTCACCTGGATCGTCGACGGTTACACGCTGGCACTGGCTTGCCTCGTACTGCCTGGGGGTGCGATCGGTGACAGGTATGGCAGGCGCGTGGTTCTCATCCTGGGACTCGTCATCTTCTCGCTCGCCTCAGCGGCCCCCTTGTTGCTGGACAGCCCGACGTGGCTGATCGTCGCGCGGGTCGTGACAGGGGTCGGCGCGGCGCTGGTGATGCCGTCCACGCTGTCGCTGCTGACCGCCGGATTTCCGGAGGAACGGCGAGGCAGCGCGGTCGGCTTGTGGGCCGGTGTCGCGGGCGTCGGCGCCATCCTCGGTATCCTGGGCTCGGGTGTTCTGATCGAAAACTGGTCCTGGGCTGCGATCTTCGCCGGGATGGCAGTCGCGGGCGCGATGCTTGCGGTGGCAGCCTTCACGCTGCCCGAATCGGTGGATACATCGAGGCCCGCGATGGACCCGCTCGGTGCGGTCACCAGCGCTGTGGCAATAGGCGCGATCGTGGTCGCGGCGATCGAGGTGCCCGTACGCGGCTGGCTCGATCCCGTAGTGATCGGCGCGACCGCTGTAGGGCTGGCCGTGACAACAGCTTTCGTCGTTGTCGAAAGACGGGTCGCGCACCCGTTGATCGATATCCGGCTCTTCGCTCATCGGGGCTTCGGCAGCGGCACCGCGATCGTGACGGTGCAGTTCCTGGTCACCTTCGGCCTGTTCATGCTGATCGTGCAGTATTTTCAGCTGATTCTGGGCTACCGTCCGCTGATCTCGGCACTCGCGCTCGCTCCCATGGGCCTGCCGATGGTGGTGATCTCCGTGATCGCGCCCCGGGTGGCGGAACGGGTGGGCCTGCGAATCCCCGCCTGTGCTGGTTTGCTGGCGATCGGGGGCGCGATGCTGATGATCGCGCAAGTCGACTCGCACACTTCCTATGTGGACCTCCTCGGCCCGCTGCTGCTGATGAGCACAGGGATCGGGTTGTGCACCGCGCCGGCTACAGCCGCGATCGTCGACGGCACACCCGTGCAGAAGCACGGTGTCGCCGCCGCGGTCAACGATGCCGCCCGCGAGATCGGCGCCGCCATCGGCATCGCGATCGCGGGCAGCGTGCTCGCGGCGGGTTACGGCGAGCGCATCGCCCCCGCCCTGCCCAGCCTCCCCGAGGCAGCGCGTGAACCGGTCGGTGACTCGCTCGCGGCAGCGCTCGAGGTGGTGGAGCGCGCAGGTCCGCCTGCGCAGCCGCTCGGCGATTTCGCGAAGTCCGCGTTCATTCACGGCATGCAGGAGTCCGCCACCGTACTGGGATTCCTGACTCTCGGCGCCGCCGTACTCATCGCCATGTGGGCCCCGGGCAGACGCCGTACCGACAAGACAGCCGAAACCGTGGCATCACGGGCGTAGGTAACGCGCATTCGGTCAACCTCTCGGCTCACGGTGGCGACTACGATCGTGCGATGTCGTTCGTTGAGTCGGTGGCAACCAATCTTGTTGCCAACATTACCTTTTGGCTACTTCTCGGGGCTGCGTTCCTGGTGGGGAGCTGCCGGGTGGAGCGCAGGATGGTTCGGTTCTTCGCATTGCACCGAAGTCGGCGTATCGACGTCTACCTGTCGAACACAGCGATACCGCGTCCCGACGGGCGGCCTCGATATTCATTGTCGCTACACGAGTTCCACGCTGCTCAGGCCGCCGACAAGCTTGTCGGCGCTGCGCCGCTGCGTTTACCCGAACTCGTCCGGGGCTTGGTCGACGGAATCTGGCTCCGACGGCGGATCAGTTCCCGCGTCGCGGTCAGTCCGGCGGCGAACGGCGCCGAACTGACCGATTCGTGCATTGTCGTCGGCAGTGGTGCACGGAATCTCCTGCGCCGATTCGCTGTGACCGAGGGAACCGCCAGGGCGACGATCGTTCGGGAATTGTCCACCGATCTGCCCTCGTACTCGGAGCCGCGTGGGAAGCAGACTACTTCGCTGACTACCCGGAGCCGACACTGCTGGCAGCGATCAGGGTTCCCCGGCCCGGAAGTCCGTGAGGCGATCGGAGTGTTCGGTCGTGGTGGTCATGAGAAGTGCCGGGCTGGTGGGTGTAGGACGATGTGGGCGTGAATGCTCCTGCGCCCGGACCTGTCTTCGATGTCATCGCCGTGTTGAACGGCGCGGTGGACCTGAGGTCCTATCCGCGTCGCAACCTGGTGCTGAGTTCACCGCAGACCGGCGGCTTGGTGTTCGGTTCGGCCGCGTATCAGCGCGCGATCTTCGAGCCTGTCGTACACCTGCTCAACGGTGTCGAGATGCTCGAATCGCAGGGGTGGCAGATGGTCAGTGTGGTCGAGCGGAACATCGACAATGTCTACTACATGCTCGCCTTCATGCGCCGGGTCTGACGCCGATCCGGCCATGACCGCCGCCCGATGTCGCCGTGGCCGGTGAGCTTGTGGCGAGCCGACCGGCCTACACCCTGGGAACAGGGTCATTCGGTAGGGGTTCCGCCTCGCCGATGGTGCCCATGATCACCAGGGCCTGCCTCAGCAGGGTGGTCTGTTCGTCGGAGAGCTTGCTCAACTGCCCGGCGAGCCAGGCGTCACGGGCCGAGACCTTGTCGGTGAGCAGTGACCGACCAGATCGCGAGACCGAGACGACGACCTGTCGGCCGTCGGACGGGTGGGGTCTGCGCTCGATCAGTCCCAGCGCGGCCAACGCGTTGATCGTGCGCGTCATCGATGGCGGCCGCACCCCCTCTCTGCTGGCGAGCGCGCCCGACGACATCGCGCCGTCGCGGACGAGCGTGGTGAGCGCTGAGCGTTGGACCAACGAGATCGGCTGGTCGGTGTGATGCAGGCGCAGTAGGCGATCGAGTCTCACAGTCAGCAAGGACAGCGCCCCGGCCACAGCCGCGGTATTCGAGTTCGGTGACACAATCATGAACTTTACGAACAAAATTGCCTGCTGTCCCGGCCTGGTCGGTCTCTCGGGCGAGCGGGACGGCCTGCCGAAGCAGCTGCGCCGGTTCAGGACAGCCAATCGTCGAGGTGGGGGAGCTCGGTGGCTACTGTGCCGGTGAAGTGCGGCGGGCGCTTCTGGAGGAAGGACATGACGCCTTCGCGCAGGTCGGCGCTGGAGAAGGCGTAGGAGATGAGGCGGGCGTCGAGGGTGAAGACGTCGTCGGGGGTTTTGTCGCCGGACATGGCGACCAGGCCGCGGCGGATGGCGGCTACGGAGACAGGGGCCACCTGGGTTGTCAGTTCGGCGGCGAGGGCCCGAGCGTTGGGCAGCAGGTCTTCGGGGGCGTGCAGGCTGGTGACCAGGCCGGCGGCGAGGGCCTCGTCGGCGCCGAAAACGCGGCCGGTGATCATCCATTCCTTGGCTTTGGCCAGGCTGACGATGCGCGGCAGGAACCAGAGCGAACCGCCCTCGGGGAACAGGCCCCGGCGGGCGAAGACGAATCCGAAGCGGGAATCGGTTGCGGCGAGACGGAAGTCGGCGGCGAGGGTCATGGAGAGGCCGACACCGATGGCAGCGCCTTGCATGGCGACGATGACGGGCTTGTTCAGCTCGGTCATCGGGCGCACGACCCGGGTGGACCATTCGACCCATTCGGGATCGGTGACATCCTCATCGGATCCGTCGGCTGTGAGATCCATGCCGACGCAGAAGTCACGCCCTTCGGCGGCGAAGATCACCGCACGAACGGCGTCGTCGCGGTCGGCTTCGGTGAAGGCGGCGCCGAGTTCGTCGGCCATCTCGGTGGTGAAGCCGTTGCGCGCCTCGGGACGGTTCAGTGTGATGGTGGCGACGGCCGCATCAACGCTGTAAACGATGGTTTTATAAGACAATTCGACTCCTGATTCAGCGTTTCCCGGATGCGGCGGAAACGAGCAACTCGACCATGGCTGTGGCCTTGCCGGACTGCGGCGGGTCGCCGGTGATGATGTCGCTCCAGACGAAAGCTTCGCCGACGCGCACGATCGCATAGGCGAGATCGCGGACTTCGATGCGCGGATCGAGATCGGGCAGGTCGGTCAATCGTGATGCGGCCCAGTCGATCATTCGGCCCTGGACGACCGAGTAACCGGAAGTCAGCACGCGCAGACCGTATTCCGGGTCGTCGGCGACGAATCGGGTCAGCGGTTCGAAGGTGCGGACCGTATCCGCGAGGGTGCCGAAGTTGCGGACGAACCGTTCAACGGGATCCTCGGACACGCGCACGCCACGTTCCTCGACGCGGCCGATCGCCTCCGCGATGATCCGCCACACCACTTCACCGATGACGACTTCCCGGCTTCCCCACCAGCGATACAGCGTGGCGCGGCCGATTCCCGATGCACGCGCCAGCTGCTGCATATCGATGCGGCGGGCCTCGAGGAACCACTGGTGCGCGAGGTCGATGACGTCCTCACGCGCCGGTTTCGCAGGCGTGCTCGAGGCCGGGTCGTCCGGTTCCGGCGACGGGCTTTCGCCGCTGGTCACGACTACGGCCTCGTCAGCGCGGCGTAGCGGGCGAGGTGGTGGTCGGTGGATCCGAATTCGTGCTCGATCGCGGTCAGCCGCTTGAAGTAGTGGCCGACAGCGAGTTCCTCGGTCATGCCCATTGCACCGTGCAGCTGGACGGAATTCTGGCCGATGAATCGAGCGGCACGGCTGACGGTGACCTTGGCTGCGGATGTCGCCCGCGCCCGAACCGCCGGTGCCGCGTCCAGTGCGTGGATCGCCAGATACGCTGCGGCGATTGCCTGTTCCAGCTCCATGTACATATCGACCATGCGGTGCTGCAGAACTTGGAAGCTGCCGATCGGCTGACCGAATTGCCTGCGTTGCTTGGCGTATTCGACGGTATCCGCCACCACCTTGCGCATGCATCCGACCGCTTCCGAGGCGATCGCCGCGATCGCCTCATCCGCTGTGGCCGCGATCGACGACCAGGCCTCGCCTTCCGCGCCGAGCAGTGCGGCGGCGGGCAATCGGAATTCGGTAAACGTGATATCGGAACCGACCCGATCGTCGATCGTTCGGTAGGAGTGGATCTCCACCCCGGCCGGCGGATTCGCCGCATCGAACTCACTGAGGAACAACGAGATACCGGATTCGTCGCGCCGAACACCCGAGGTGCGTGCGCTGATGATCAGATGGGTCGCCAACGGCGCACTGGTCACGACGGTCTTGCTGCCGTCGATCACCCACGAATCACCGACGCGGCGCGCGGTAGTCGAAAGATCGTGCATCGCATGGCCCGAGGTCGGCTCGAGTGCGGCGAACGCGGTACGCGCCGTACCGGCCACGATCTGCCGCAACAGTGCATCGGCAGCCGCACCACCGCTGCGTCGCAGCAGCCCAGCCCCGATGATGACCGTGTCGACATAGGGTTCGACGACGAGCGCGCGCCCGAGTTCCTCGGCGATGACCATCATTTCGACCGGCCCACCGCCCATACCGTCGACATCCTCGGGCAGGGTCGCACCGAGGATGCCCAACTCCTCGGCGAAACCGCGCCACACAGCGGGCTGCCACCCCGCGTCGGATTTGACCGCGCTACGACTCCGCTCCAGGTCGTAGCGGGCGTCGAGGAATCCGGCCACCGAATCACGCAGGAGTTCTTGCTCTTTGGTGAAGGTGAAGTCCATCAGAGCCCCAATGCTGCCTTGGCGAGAATATTTCGCTGAATTTCATTGCTGCCCGCGTAGATCGAGCCTGCCCGGTCGTTGAAGTAGCGCAGCGGCGCGACGGCCTGCCACTGTTCGCCGCTGCGATAGCCGTCGGCCGGTGGCCGGAATTCGGCGATCGGGCCGCCGGGTTTCGTCGCATGCGGTTGGTACACCCGACCGCGCGGACCCGCTGCCTCGAGCGCCAATTCGGTGATCTTCTGGCTCAGTTCGGTGGCCAGGATCTTGAGCATCGACGAGGCGGGGCCGGGGTTCTTGCCCTGCGCCAGCACCGCCAGCGTTCGGTATTCGAGGATCTCGAGTACTTCGGTGCGAATCCGCGCCTCGGCCAACTTCGCCGCGAAGGTGGCGTCATCGATCAGCGGATTGCCGTCCGGGCCGGTCTGCCCGGCTGCCGCGGTAGCGACTTCCTGGGCCATGACCTGCAACATCGGCGACAGTGCCCCACCGCGTTCGTGGACGAGCAGATATTTCGCCACGGTCCAGCCGTCGTCGATCTGGCCGAGCACATTGCTCTTCGGCACTCGGACGCTGTCGAAGAAGACCTGGTTCTGCACCTGCTCGCCGGAGGTCATCACCAGCGGGCGGATCTCGATACCCGGCGAGGTCATGTCGATGAGCAGGAAGGTGATGCCCTGCTGCTTCTTCCCCTCGCGCGAGGTGCGGACCAGGCAGAAGATCCAATTGGCCTCGGTCGCGTGGGTGGTCCAGATCTTGCTGCCGGTGCACACGAAATCCTCACCGTCGTCGACGGCGGCCATCGTCAGCGAGGCCAGGTCCGATCCGGATTCCGGCTCCGAATACCCCTGGCAGAAGAACACCTCACCGGTGAGGATCCGTGGCAGGTAGTACGCCTTCTGCTCGGTCGTTCCGAAGGCGACGATCGCGGGCGCGACCATTCGGATGCCCATCGGTGACAGCGCGGGCGCACCGGCCTGCATCAGCTCCCGGCCGAAGATGTAGTGCTGGGTGAGGCTCCAGTCGCAGCCACCGTGTTCGACCGGCCATGCCGGTGCCGCCCAGCCGCGATCGTGGAGAATGCGCTGCCACTTCATGCTGGCATCGTGATCCGGATAGACACTTGTCGCCAAGTGTCCGGCGCGACGTAGGTCGGGTGTCAGCTTCTCGTCGAGAAAGGCCCGAACCTCATCTCGAAAGGCCAGATCAGCCGCTGACCAGTCGTAATCCATCAGCCCTCCCGGAGGGATGTGCTCCATTGCGTCCGTGCAGACTTGCGGCCGCGTGAGACACAATGTACTTCTGTCTCAGCCCGGAATCAAGGGATATGGAGGCGTTAGCGCGTAGAATGGAAAGTCACTTAATTCCGGCGGCGCCGGTCCGGGGGCTGAGATGTTCGCGTACTGCGCCGACGGCGCGGACCGCGCTCTCGACAGCGGCCTCCATCGTCGAGGGCATGCCGGTCTCGGTCCAGTCGCCCGCGAGGAACAGGCCGTCGATCGGCGTGCGCTGCGGTAGGCGCAGCTCGTCGAAACCGGGCTGCGCCGAGAAGGTCGCCTGCGGCTGGTGAATGACATGGGTGCGCAACACCTGCGCCTCGGCGAACTCGGGGTAGTGCTCGGCCAGTGATCGCAGTGCCGCCGCGGTGAATTCGGCGTTGGGCAGATGGACGACGTCCCACGAGGCGCTGACGGCCAGCGAATAGCAGTGCCCTGCCTCGGTCTCGACGCCGTGCATGCCCGTGGTGTCGAAAACCCACTCGATGGTGGTGTCGCGCAGATTCTCCGCGAGCCTGCGCATCCTGAGTGGGCGGTTTAGCCACACGTAGACGCTCGAGATCGGGGCGGGCTCGATCTTGCGCACAGGAGTGAAATGGTCGTACTGCCCGAGCCGGCCGCGATCGAGCAGTGTTGTCAGCGACCACGGCGGCAAGGTGAGAACCGCCGCGTCGACCTCGATGACACGTCCGTCGGAGAGCTGCACGCCGGTGAGCCCGTCGTCGATGATCTCGATATCGGTGACACCGGCGCCGACGACGATCTCCGCGCCGTGCGCCCTCAGATAGCGCTCGGCGGGCGCGACGAACAACTCGTGCAGGCTCACCCGCGGCCAGACCGCGTCGCCTGCCCTGGCATTGCCCGACAGTGCGCGCTTGCCGATCCAGTGCAGGGTCTGGACGAACATGGAGGCCGACACCCGCTCGGTCTTCTCGTTGAGCAGGCCGATGACGAACTGGTCGAGCACCAACGCGCGCAACGATTCCGGCGCACCGATCTGCCTGAACCAGCGATCGACGGTCAGATCGTCGAGTTCCGGTGCTGGGCGCAGCGCGGCGCGGGCGATCCGCGCCCAGGTGCGCAGGGCGGCGGGCCGCTCACGCAGCGGGATCGGCGGCCACGCCATCCAGGACAGTCCGACGACGCGGCGCAGCGCGCCCGGCAGCCAGGCGGGCGCGCGCAGGGTCAGCAGCCGGTCGGGGGCGGTCCTGATCGCGAAAGGTGGTGCGTCCCACAAGAGCTGCTCCCGCGTGCCGAGGGTGTCGACGTAGCGCAGCAGGGCGTCGTAGCAACCGGCGAACAGGTGCTGACCATTGTCGACTCTGCCTTCGATACCGGGAACCTCGTACGAGATGGTGCGACCGCCGAGACGTCCGCGCTTCTCGACGAGGGTGACCCGGTGGCCTGCTTCCGCGAGCCAGACCGCTGTGGCCAATCCGGCCAGGCCCGCCCCCGCGACCAAGATGTGCGGGGATTGTTGCTGCCCCATCGGTACCTCCGGGCAATCGATGAATGTGAGAATGAATGAGAGAATTTGTCAGTCATACTCGCACAACGTCGATGTGTTCGTACAGGGTGGAAACCGCTCGTGCGGAACGGAACTCGCTGCACGACCGATCGGGGCTGAGGCGCGAAGCGCTCTCGTCCGAAAGGGGTCAGCACGTGTGCGGCGTAGGAGTGTGCCGCGCAGTTGATCGAGGCGTCGGGCTAACTCCGGCGCCTCAGGAGGCTTTCCGGTCCCAGAATCTGCTCGACGACGGCGAGGAAGATCTCGGTCGATTCGTCGACGAGCTCGTCTCTGGTCAGGTCGAGTGCTCCGTTGAGCCAGCCGTACACGGTCTCGTACAGCCCGCCGACTAGGTGCATGGCGGCGAGCTCGCCGTATGCGCCCGCGGCCCCGGTGCTTTCTGGGCTGAGTTGTTTGTTCACCGTCGCCAGCACCAGCGCGGCGAAGCCGCGGATCGTCGCGGTGCGGCGTGCGTTGAGGGCGGGATTGAGCTGGGCTTCGGTGAAGGCGATGCGGATCAGCCGCGGATCGTCGGCGACCGCTTGTAGGCCCGCGGCGATGGCCGCGTGCACCTTGTCGCGCAGGGGATCGGGGGCGGCGCGTACGCGGACGGCGATCAGCTCGGTCAGCTCGCCGATGACCTGGTCGTAGACCTCGGTGACGACGCCGTCCAGGTTGGTGAAGCTCTCGTAGAAGTATCGCTCGGTCAGTCCGGCCTGGCGGCAGAGGCCGCCGACGGTGAGCCGGGCCGAGCCCTGGGTGCCGACGATCTCCCTGGCGGCCTCCAGGAACGTGACCCGGCGCTGCGCGCGCCGCTGTTCGGCAGGCACACCCGCGTACGCACGATCCTTGACCATGCGCCGAGTCTGCCACAAAGCCTTGTCAGATTTCCAAATCTGCTGCATCCTGTTGTCAGATTCGAGCGAGGAGAGAATCATGACCGAGGCATTCATCTACGAGGCGATCCGAACGCCGCGTGGGCGTGGCAAGAAGACCGGCGCGCTGCACGGCGTCAAGCCGCTCGACCTGGTGGTCGGGCTCATCGACGAACTGAAGACCCGCCATCCCGGACTCGACCCGGCGGCGATCGATGACATCGTGCTCGGCGTCGTGTCGCCGGTCGGCGATCAGGGCGCCGATATCGCCAAGACCGCCGCATTGGCGGCCGGGCTGCCCGACACCGTCGCCGGTGTGCAGCTCAACCGGTTCTGCGGCTCGGGTCTGGAAGCCGTCAACACCGCCGCCCAGAAGGTCCGGTCGGGCTGGGAGCAGCTGGTCATCGCCGGTGGCGTGGAGTCGATGTCGCGGGTTCCGCTGGGCTCCGACGGCGGCGCGTGGGCGATGGACCCGGTCACCAACTACGACACCTACTTCGTGCCACAGGGTGTCGGTGCGGACCTGATCGCCACGATCGAGGGCTTCACCCGTGAGGACGTCGACGCCTTCGCGGTGCGCTCGCAGCGCAAGGCCGCCGCCGCCTGGTCGGGCGGCTACTTCGCCAAATCGATTGTCCCGGTGCGGGATATCAACGGCGCGGTGCTGCTCGACCACGACGAGTTCATGCGCCCCGACACCACAGTGGAAAGCCTGGCCGGGCTGGCCCCGTCGTTCGCGGCGATGGGGGAGATGGGCGGCTTCGACGCCGTTGCGATGCAGCGCTACCACCATGTCGAGAAGATCACCCACGTCCACCACGCAGGCAACTCCTCCGGCATCGTCGACGGTTCGGCGCTGGTGCTCATCGGCAGTGAATCCGCCGGTGTCGCCGCGGGTCTCACGCCGCGCGCCCGCGTGGTCGCCTCCGCGGTGAGCGGCGCCGATTCCACGATCATGCTGACCGGCCCGGTCCCGGCGACCGAGAAGGTGCTGGCGCTGGCCGGGCTCACGGTCGACGACATCGACCTGTTCGAACTCAACGAGGCCTTCGCCTCGGTGGTGCTCAACTTCCAGAAGAAGCTGAACATCCCCGACGAGAAGCTCAACGTCAACGGCGGTGCCATCGCCATGGGCCACCCGCTCGGCGCGACCGGGGCCATGATCACCGGAACCATGGTCGACGAGCTCGAGCGCCGGGGAGCGCGCCGCGCGCTGATCACGCTGTGCATCGGCGGTGGTATGGGCATCGCCACCATCATCGAGCGCGTCTGAGCGTCGGACTCCGATACCGAAGGAAGAACGAAAAGCAATGACTGACAACATGATTGCCTGGGAGCTCGGCGCCGATCGGGTGCTCGTGCTCACGATGGACGACCCGAACCAGTCGACCAATACGATGACCGAGGCGTTCGCCCGCGATCTCACCGCGACCGTCGACCGGCTCGAGGCCGAGCGCGACAGCTTCGACGGGGTCATCCTCACCTCGGGCAAGGACACCTTCTTCGCCGGTGGTGACCTGAACCTGCTGATGAACGCGACACCGGAGACCGCACCGCAGATCGCACTCGGCCTCGACACCTACAAGGCGGCGTTCCGTCGGCTCGAAAAGCTGGGCAAGCCGGTGGTCGCCGCGATCAACGGCACCGCGCTCGGCGGCGGTTTCGAGGTCGCGCTGGCCACCCATCACCGGATCGCGCTCGACGCCAAGGGCAGCCTGCTCGGCCTGCCCGAGGTCACCTTCGGGCTGCTGCCCGGCGCGGGTGGTGTCACTCGGACGGTTCGGCTGCTCGGTATCACCAGCGCGGTGCTCGATGTCGTCGGCCAGGGCCAGCGGATGAAGCCCGCGAAGGCGTTGCAGGTCGGCATCATTGACGAGGTCGCCGCCACTCGCGAGGAGATGTTCGACAAGGCTCGCGCCTGGATCACGGCCAATCCCGAAGCCGCGCAGCCGTGGGATGTGAAGGGCTACAAAGTCCCCGGCGGCACCCCGTCGAGCCCGGCGGTGGCGGCGAACCTGCCCGCGTTCCCGGCGAATGTGCGCAAGCAGCTCAAGGGTTCGCCGATGCCCGCACCGATCGCGGTGCTCGCGACCGCGGTGGAGGGCGCGCAGGTCGATATCGACACCGCGTTCGCGATCGAGACCCGCTATTGCACCAACCTGATCTGTGGCCAGGTCTCGACGAACATGATCAAGTCCCTGTTCTTCGATCTGGGCACGATCAACAAGGGCGGCAGCCGCCCCGAAGGCTTCCCCGTGCGCACGCCGGAGAAGGTCCTCGTGCTCGGCGCGGGCATGATGGGCGCGGGCATCGCCTATGTGCAGGCCCGCGCCGGCATGCAGGTCGTGCTCAAGGACGTCACCATCGAGGCGGCCGAGCGTGGAAAGGCCTACTCGGCCAAGCTGCTCGACAAGGCCCTGCGCAAGGGCGCGATCACGCAGGACAAGTACGACGAGATCCTCGGTCGCATCCACCCGTCCGCGGACCCCTCCGATGCTGCCGGTTGTGACTTCGTCGTGGAGGCGGTGTTCGAGGATCCGGGCCTGAAGAAGAAGGTGTTCGGCGAGATCGAACACCTGGTGAACGCGGACGCGTTGCTCGGTTCCAATACCTCGACCCTGCCCATCACCGACCTGTCCACGGGCGTGCAGCGGCCGAAGGACTTCATCGGACTGCACTTCTTCTCCCCGGTGGACAAGATGCCGCTGGTCGAGATCGTCGTCGGCGACCAGACCAGCGACGAGGCGATCGCCCGTGCCGTCGATTACACCCTCGCCATCAAGAAGACCCCGATCGTGGTCAACGACAGCCGCGGCTTCTTCACCAGCCGGGTGATCGGCCAGTTCATGGACGAGGCGATCTCGCTGGTCGCCGAGGGCGTGCATCCGGCCTCGGTCGAACAGGCCGCCACCCAGGCCGGGTACCCGGTCGGTGCGCTGGCGCTGGCCGACGAGATCAATATGAAGCTGGCGCAGAAGATTCGGCGCAGCCTGAAGGAGAACCTGCTCGCCGAGGGCAAGGGCTGGGTCGACTCGAAGGCGTACCCGCTCGTCGACGCGATGGTCGACGACTTCGAGCGCCCGGGCCGGCTGGAGGGTCGCGGCTTCTACGAATACGACGCCGACGGCAAGAAGCTGGGCCTGTGGCCGGGACTGGTCGAAAAGTACACCCGCGACGATCACGGCATCGCGTTCATCGACATGCAGGAACGGATGCTGTTCGCCGAATCCCTCGATACCGTGCGGTGTTTCGACGAGGGCGTACTGCGCACCGTGCCGGATGCGAACATCGGTTCCATCTTCGGCATCGGGTTCCCGGCCTGGACCGGTGGTGTCATCCAGTACATCAACCAGTACGCGGGCGGACTGGCCGGCTTCGTCGCGCGCGCCGATGAGCTGCGGGCCGCCTACGGCGACCGGTTCGAGGTCCCGGAGTCGTTGCGAGTCAAGGCCGCCGCCGGGGAAACTCTCGGCTGACGGTCACGACGACGAACAGAACCCCCGTCGCCCGGTATTCCTGGGCGGCGGGGGTTCTGTGCTGGAAGCGGCTACAGGGATCGGGCGATCAGTTCCTTCATGATCTCGTTCGTTCCCGCCAGAATACGAAGCACCCGCGCACTGGTGAAGATCTCCGAGATCGGGTACTCGGTCATGAATCCGTATCCGCCGAACAGCTGCAGGCACCGGTCGGCGACCACGCTCAACTGATCGGTGAGCCAGTATTTGGCCATCGACGCCGTTGCCACGTCGAGCTCACCCGCCAGGTGGTCGGTGAGGCAGTCATCGAGGAAGACGCGACCGATTCTGGCGATGGTGGCGCACTCGGCGAGCTCGAACTTGGTGTTCTGGAAGTCGAGCAGCGACTTTCCGAACGCTTGCCGATCCTTGGTGTAGGCGATGGTCATCGCGACCGCGGCCTCCATCGACGCCACGGCCATCACCGCGCAGACGAGTCGCTCCTGCTGGAGCAGCTTCATCATCTGATAGAAGCCCTGGCCCTCGGCCTCGCCGAGCAGATTGCCGACCGGCACCCGCAGACCGTCGAAGAACAACTCGGCGGTGTCCTGGCCGGTGCCGCCGATCTTGGACAGAGTCCGCCCGCGGGTGAAGCCGGGGGTGTCGTCACCGACCTCGGCGACGATGAGCGACACCCCGGCGGCGCCCTTGTCGGGGTCGGTCTTGGCGGCGATGATGACCGCGTCGCAGAGCGCGCCGTTGCTGATGAACATCTTCGAACCGGTGATGACGTACTCGTCGCCGTCGCGCACCGCCCTGGTCTGAATGTTCTGCAGGTCCGATCCCGTTCCCGGCTCGGTCATCGCGATCGAGAGCAGGCACTCGCCGCTGACCACCTTGGGCAGCAGGCGCGCCTTGAGCTGTTCGGAGGCGAACTCGACGAGATAGGGCGCGATGATCCCGGAGTGGATCGCGAGGCCCATGGAGGTGTCGCCTGCCCTCGATTGGGCCTCGATGATCGCCGCCTCATGGGCGAAGGTGCCGCCTCCGCCGCCGTACTCTTCCGGAACAGACGGGGCCAGCAACCCGAGCTTGCCTGCTTTGAGGTAGAGGTCACGGTCGGGGTGACCCTGCTGTTTGTACCGCTCGGCGCCAGGAAGCACCTCTTTCTCGAAGAACTTCGTCGCGAGTTCGCGAACGGCCACGATCTCATCGTCTACCCAGCCCGCTTGTGCGGTCATCAGTGCCTCCCAGGACGCAATCTGCCTCAATCTGCGGAATCAGATTGTCAGATATATTGGCACAACGTCAATAGTGAACTGTGGGCGGTCCGGGTCGCCGTGATCAGCGGCGACCTCGGGTGCGCCGGTAGGCGGCCGGAGTGGTGGCCGTCCAGCGCTTGAAGGCGCGGATGAAGGGGCCTGCCTCGGTGTAGCCGAGCCGCACGGCGATCTCCTCGACCGAGAGCGCGGTGGCGGTCAGCATGTCCTCGGCCAGACCCCGCCGCGCCTCGTCGAGCAGGACGCGGTAGCTGGTGCCGTCCGTCGCGAGATGTCGTCGTAGCGTGCGGCCGGTGGTGCCGAGGTCGTGGGCGACCGCGTCCACCGACGGCGGAATCGCGATCCCCGCGGTACCGGTGCCTGCCAGCAGGTGGTCGCGAACGTCAGCCGCTATCCCGGTGCGAGTGGTCCGGCGATCGATCAGTTCCCGGCATTGCGCCAGGCACAGGGCGAGTGTGGCCTGATTCGCCTGCGGCAGTGGCTGATTCAGAGTCTCGGCGGTGATCGTGATGCTGGTTTCGGCCTGTCCGTATCGGGGGTCGACGCCCAGGATCGCGGCGACGGCGTCGCCATAGTCGGGTTCCGGGAACGCGAACCGCGCATGGTGGATGTCCACCGGTCGGCCGAGTAGGTCGTTGAGCACCCGATGCATCGCGAAGGTGTCGCGTTCGACGAGGAATTGCTGGACGTCATCAGGGATCCGATCGTGTCGGATCCGGGCAACCATCTGCTGGTCGTGGAACTCCACGACCGGTGTGCAGAACGCGAAGCTCAACTGAAAGTAGCTCAGCGCCAAGGAGATCGCCTCGCCGAGGGTGGGGCTGGTGATCCAGGCGTAGCCGTAGATGCCGAAGGCGCTGATGCGGTAACTGCGTCCCACCTCGATGCCGAGCGCGGGCCTGGTTCCGAGTTCGCGCAGCAGATTGCGCACCACCAGCAGCTCCGTGCGGGCATCGATCTGGCGGTCGGCGGAGTCGAGGTCGGCGACGGACAGGCCGGTACCGGTGAGGATCGAGGTGGCATCGGCTCCGTGCTCGACGGCGAACCGGTTCATCACGGCGACGCTGGCGACACCCCGGGGGAAGTCCCACGTGTCCACTTCTGGCTCCTGCCGCGCGCGCATGCCCTCCATTATGGCCTGAAATGTCAATTTTCTGTCCTCGGGCGTCCTCGTCACCGCGTCGACCGCGACCTACCGTTGATCGGAGGGATCAACGACATGAGGAGCTCCGCTATGCGCACTCGGACAATGCCGTCCGCTGTCATCATCGGAACCGGGTTCGGCGGCCTCGGCATGGCGATGGAACTGCTGCGCCACGGTTTCGATGACCTCGTCATCCTGGAGCGGGCCTCGGATGTGGGTGGGGTGTGGCGGGAGAACACCTACCCGGGCGCCGGGTGCGATATTCCCTCCCCGCTCTACTCGTACTCCTATGCGCCGAAATCCGATTGGCCCAAGCGGTTCTCGGGACAGTCCGATATTCACGCCTATCTGCGGGACGTGGCACGCGACAACGGTCTGCTCGAGCGCATCCGGTTCGGGTCCGAGGTGACCGAAGCCGAATTCGACGATGCGAGCGGGACATGGACGGTGCGCACCGCCGACGGTTACGAGACAACCACCGACGTGCTGATCTCCGCGGTCGGTCAGCTCTCGCGGCCCGCGCTGCCCACCATCGCCGGCATCGGCTCGTTCGCCGGACCCGCTTTTCACTCCGCGGAGTGGGACCACAGCGTTGACCTGGCGGGCAAACGGGTAGCTGTTGTCGGCACCGGTGCCAGCGCGATCCAGTTCGTGCCCGCGATCCAGCCGCGGGTGGCGGCGCTGACACTGTTCCAGCGCTCGGCGGCGTGGGTGCTGCCCAAGCCCGATGTCGAGTACAAGCCGTGGCATCACCGGATGTTCGCGGCGGTGCCGCCGGTCCGCCTCGCCGAGCGATTCGCGGTCTGGGCGCTGTGTGAGTTCCTGTCACTGGGCATCGCCGATGTCCCCGCGATCAGGGGCTTCGTCACCAAGATCGCCGTGAATCATCTGCGCAAGCAGGTCACCGACCCGCAATTGCGCGCGAAACTGACGCCCGACTACCCGGCCGGCTGCAAGCGTGGGCTGTTCTCCAACAACTACTATCCGGCACTCACCCAGCCGAACGTGCGGGTGGAGACGACCGAGATCGCCGAAGTCCTGCCGGGCGGGGTGAGAACCGCCGACGGCGTGCTGCACGAGGTCGACGTGATCATCTACGGAACCGGGTTCAAGGGCACCGAATTCCTGTGGCCGATGACGATCCACGGCGCGAACGGGCGCAAGCTCGAGGATGAATGGCAGGGCGGAGCCCGCGCCTATCACGGCATCACCGTGCCCGGATTCCCGAACATGTTCATGGTGTACGGGCCCAATACGAACCTGGGCGTCGGCTCGATCGTCTACATGATCGAATCGCAGGCCCGCTACATCCGCCAGGCGCTCGAGGAACTGTCGCGCCATCCGGCGCACACCCTCGATGTCCGGCGTGCGGTGGCCGAGGAATACGACGTGAAGCTGCAAGCCCGGCTGGACCGTACGCCGTGGGGTCTGTGCTCGAGCTGGTATCGCAACGCCGCGGGCCGGATCACCAACAACTGGCCGGGCGCGGTCGCGAGTTATCGCCTACAGACCCGAACGCTGCGCCCCGAGCACTATCACCTGAACGCCGGCACGACAACGCCTGCGGGCCAGTGACATTCGCGGACCGGAATTCGAAAGAGGCTCATCGATGAAGCTGACGAACGGCATCGTGGCCGACGTATGCGAGAAGGTGGCGGCGGTGCGCCGACTGCACCAGACCGGCCTGATCGACCTACGGCGACCGCGCCGGATCAAACGCATGATCGCGCTCAACAACTCCTACGGCCCACAAGCGGCCATGATCAGCGCCGGGGCAGCCGATCGGCCCGACGAACCCGCGCTGGCCGACGAACGCGGCGTGCTGACCTACCGAGAGCTCGACGAACAGTCCAACGCTCTGGCCCACGGTTTGCTCGGGCAGGGCCTGCGCGGCGGCGAGGTGATCGGCGTGCTGGCTCGTGACCATCGCGGCCTGGTGCTGGCGATGGTGGCGGCGGGCAAGGCCGGGTTGCGGCTGGCCATGCTGAACACCGGTTTCGCCAAGCCGCAACTCACCGAAGTCGCTGCGCGGGAGAAGGTTCGCGCGATTCTGTTCGACAGCGAATTCGCCGGGCTCGTCGATGCCCTGCCCGAGACGACGCCACGGATCCTCACCTGGATCGATGCGGACCACACAATGCAGCCGAGCGCGGTGACCATCGACATGCTGATGTCGGCGAACAGCAGTGACCCGCTGCCCCCGCCGGACCGGCCCGCGGGCTTCATCATCCTCACCAGCGGCACCACCGGTCTGCCCAAGGGCGCGCCGCGCACCAAGGTCTCTCCGTTCGCCACTGCGCTGGTGATCGACCGGGTGCCGTTCCCTCGCGGTGGGGTCGTCATGATCGCGACTCCGGTCTTCCACACCACCGGCATGGGCACCTGGACCATAGCCAGCGCGCTCGGCGCCGAAATCGTGCTGCGGCGCCGCTTCGACGCGGAGGCCACCCTGTCCGCGATCGAGCGGCATTCGGTCGAAATGCTGGTCGCGGTGCCGACCCAGCTGAACCGCATTCTCGCGCTCGGTCCCGAGGTCATCGCCCGGTACGACACCTCGACGCTGCGCACGGTTTTCGTCGGCGGCGCCCCGCTTCCGCCCGACCTGGCGATCCGATGGCAGGACGCCTTCGGTGACGTGCTGTACAACGGTACGGCTCCACCGAGGTCGCGATCACCGCCGTCGCCCAGCCACACGAATTGCGGCGTGCGCCGGGCACAGTCGGGCGGGCACCGGTCACCGCGCGCATCGCGCTCTACGACAGCGAGGATCGCCGAATCACCGGGGCGAACGTCTCCGGGCGAATCTTCGCCCGCACCGTCGCCCCGTTCGAGGGGTACACCGACGGGAAGACCAAACAGATCATCGACGGGTACATGTCGACCGGGGACATGGGCCACTTCGACGCCGACGGGCTGCTGTTCATCGACGGCCGCGACGACGACATGGTCGTCTGCGGTGGCGAGAACGTCTATCCGCTGGAGGTGGAGAATCTGCTGGCGGGTCGCGCCGATGTCGCCGACGTCGCGGTGATCGGTGTCGACGACGCGGACTTCGGACAGCGATTGCGCGCCTTCATCGTTGCCGCCACGGACGAGAAGCCGGACGCGCAAGAGATCAGGAGCTATGTCAGAGAGAATCTAGCCCGGTACAAGGTGCCCCGCGACGTGGTGTTCCTCGACGAGATGCCACGCAATCCCACCGGCAAGATCGTGCGCAAGGCACTGACCGAGTACGTCGTCGACGGACACGTGGGGCGATGAGCGAAGCCATGACCGAATACGACTACGACGTGATTGTGATCGGTTCCGGATTCGGCGGCAGCGTCACCGCCCTGCGGCTGACAGAGAAGGGTTACCGCGTCGGCGTTCTCGAATCCGGACGGCGGTGGAATCCCGAGGATTTCCCGAAGTCCAACTGGAATATCCGCAAGTCGCTGTGGATGCCCCGACTCGGCTTGACCGGACCGCAACGGATCAGCGTGCTCGGCAAGTGCGCGGTGTTCAGCGGGTCGGGCGTCGGCGGTGGGTCGGTGATCTACGGCAACACCCTGTACGAGCCGCTGCCCGCGTTCTACGAGGACCGAGCCTGGTCGCACATCACGGACTGGAAATCGGAGTTGGCGCCGTATTACGACCAGGCCAAACGGATGCTCGGCGTGCAGACCAATCCGCGTGTCGGGCCCAAAGATGAAGTGCTGCTGAAGATTTCCGAGCGCCGCGGGGTCGCCGACACGTTCCACCGCACGAACGTCGGGGTCTTCTTCAACGAGGGTGCGGAGGGCGCGGAGGTGCCCGATCCGTATTTCGGCGGTGCCGGGCCGACGCGCGCGGGCTGCATTCATTGCTCCGAATGCCTCACCGGATGCACACACAATGCGAAGAACACCACCACGGTGAACTATCTGTACCTGGCCGAGCGCAACGGGGCCGAAGTGCACCCGCTCACCACGGTCACCGCGGTACGGCCGGACGGCAACGGCGGCTACCTCGTCGAGACCATGCGTTCCGGCGGTATCGTCCGCCGGGATCGGCGCCGGTTCACCGCGGGTCAGGTCGTCTTCGCCGCGGCCGCGTTGGGTACCCAGAAGTTGCTGCATCGCATGCGAAACGATGGTGTGCTGCCCGGGTTGTCGCCACGGCTCGGGGAGCTGACCAGAAGCAATTCCGAAGCAGTGGTCGCGGTCTGCAGTCGCAGTCGATACGACATGTCCCAGGGCGTGGCGATCACCTCCTCCATTCATCCCGAGCCGCACACCCATATCGAGGTGTGCTCGTACGGCAAGGGGCAGAACGCGCTGTTCACCCAGGGCCTGCCGATGGTCGACGGCGGCGCGTTCCGCGAGCTGCGGCTGCTGCTCATGGTGGCGGCGCATCCGCTCGAGTTCATCCGGCTTAAGAATGTGCACCGTGCTGCCGAACGCTCGGTCGTGCTGCTCGTGATGCAATCACTCGACAACTCGCTGACCTCCTCGTTGAAGGGGCGCCGTCTGGTCACCAGACAGGGGTCGGGGGAGCCGAATCCCGAGTGGATCCCGATCGCACACGAGATCGCGCGCGAGTACGCCACCGAAATCGATGGTGACGCGGGAAATCTGGTCACCGACCTCCTGGGTATTCCGGCCACCGCGCATTACATCGGCGGTGCCACGATCGGCGACTCCGCCGACACCGGTGTGGTCGACCCGTGGCAGCGGGTCTACGGGTATCCAGGCCTGCACATCGCCGACGGCAGCGCGGTCACGGCCAACCTCGGGGTGAACCCGTCGTTGACCATCACCGCTCAAGCAGAGCGTGCGATGGCGTTCTGGCCCAACAAGGGTGAGATCGACCCCCGTCCCGCACTGGGTTCGGCTTACGTCCGCCTCGCGCCGATCCTGCCGAAGCAACCCGCTGTTCCTGCCACCGCGCCCGCGGCCTTGCGCTACTCGATTCAGGGGTGACCGCGCACCATCGCTCAGTAACCACGACGCCCCGCAGCGCTGTCGGCGCTGCGGGGCGTCGGTGCGTAGCGGCACTGACCGAAAGCCCCCGCTGAGTCGATTAGTTGAATATCATCTCACTGTATCATTGCCTTAGTGGCTCTCAGCAGAAGGAGGCGCAGGACTATGCGTGAAGTGTCAACGGTGACCGATCCTGTGATGGTGGACGATCTCGGCGAGGTCCTGCGGTGCCGATACGGCACCGTCGAGGACTTCGATATCGAGCGATTTCTCGACGGGATCGGCGCCTTCGCCGGGGCAGGCGCGAATGTGATCGTGCAGCTCGCGAACCGGCCGGTGGGGTACGGCGTCGTCGAGAGCACCGTCGAGTCCGGCCGCGCCGATGTCCATCCGTGGAAGCGGTTGCGCACCACGCTGACCTACATCGCGGTGGCGATGCTCGGTACCGAGGAGGACCGGGACGTGTATCGACAGGCCGTCGGTAGCGTCCATCGGCGCGTTCGTTCGGCGCCGGGCGCCGAGGTGAAGTACAACGCGTTCGATCCCGAGCTGCAGAAGTGGGTCGCGGTCTGCCTGTGCTGGGGAGTCATGGATACCCACGAACGGCTCTATGGACCACTGGACAGGGCAACCAAGGAAGTCTTCGTGCAGTACGGGGCCAGGTTCGGCACCGGGTTGCAGATGCGGCCCGACATGTGGCCCGCCGACCTGGCGGCTTTCGAAAGCTACTTCGAATCGGGGCTGGCGACCATGCAGATCGACGACGTGGTCGCCGAATATCTGCGCAAGCTGGTGGGTTTGCGCAATGTTCCGAGGCCGCGTCGGCTTGCCAATTTTCATCGTTTCGCTGTCACCGGACTGCTGCCCGAAACCATGCGCGCACAGCTCTACCTTCCGTGGACCGACGAACAGGAGCGCCGGCATCGGCTGATGTTCCGGGCCATCGGGGCCGTCTACGGACGGCTACCCGTCCGTGCGCGGATCGTGCCGTACTCGACCGTGCTCCGGGACATGCGGCGGCGTCAGCGGCTCGGCCGCCCACTGGTCTGACAGAGTCGAGGTTGCGGGCTACCGGCAGACCACATTATGTTCGGGCTCTTGTCAGCTGAGGGGAATGGGATATGGCCGAGTCGATCAGGTTGCTGGCACGGATTCGCGGACACGGCGGCGTCGAACGCGATAACGCCGATGTCCTGAACGGCGCCTTGGCCGCATTTCTGGACTTCGGGATCAAGCGCACCAGCATGGCTGAGGTGGCCCGCCGCGGCGGTCTGTCCCTGGCGACCCTGTACCGCCGGTTCGGCGGGAAGACCGACGTGGTCCAAGCGGTGGGGCTCTGGCAGGTGCGCCACCTGCTGGAGCAGGCCGACGCCTCCATGCGCCGGCAGGCCGACGAGGGTGCCAGCGCCGAAGACCAGATCGTCGAACTGTTCGTCGCCTTCGCCCTCGGCTTGCGCGACAACCCGTTGCTCGACCGCCTCCTCGCCACCGACGCCGCCACCGTGCTGCCCTACCTGACCACCGGTGGGGCGCCGGTGATCGAGCTCGGTCGTGACTTCTTGGCCGAGTTCATCACTCGCTTGCAGGAGGCGGGCAAGCTCCCCGCCTACGACCCGCTCCCCGTGGCCGAGTTGGTGGCTCGTACCGCGCTGTCGCTGGTGCTGACCAGGCCGACGGTCATCCCGCTCGACGACGAGGCGGCGGCGCGCCGGTTCGCCCGCGATCACATCGCACCCGGGTTCCGTCCGCTGGACGTGCGCGCCGCGGCGCACGAGGCCGGCGCCTGACCTCGCTGCTTCCCTCTCGCGGGCAGTGATCACCGCTCGCCTCGGGCGGATGTGTCACCGGTCGGCGAGACATCCACCCGCTGCGAGGCTCACTCACCTGCCGAAGCGGCGCCGACCACGAGCACCGGCCGCGCGCATCGCGTTCCGCATGAACCCGAAGTTCTTCAGGCTGTACGGGTACCAGACGAGTTCGGACTTCTGTGTTGGCAGCGCCGGAGCCGTGATCGCCTGCTTGCGGCAGTACTTGCGCACGCCATCCGCGCCGCCGAATCGGTACCCGGTGCCGGACTGACCCCAACCACCGTGGGGGAGCGCGAAGTTGAACAGGTTGATGGTGGCGTCGTTGATATTCACCGCGCCGACAGTCAATTGCCGCGCGATCGATTGCCCGCGAGACTTGTTGCCCGTCCACACCGAAGCCGACAGCCCGTACTCGGAGTCGTTGGCGAGCCGGATCGCCTCCTTCGCATCAGCGACCTTGATGACCGGGATGGTCGGGCCGAAGGTTTCCTCGGTGATGCACGACATCGAATGATCGACGTCGACCAGCACCGTCGGTTCGAAGAAGTTCCCCTCGCCTGTCGCCTTTCCGCCGGTGAGAGCGCGCGCGCCGCGGGCGAGCGCGTCATCGACGTGGCGGGTGACGATATCGAGCTGCGCCTGGTTGGCGAGCGGACCGACATCGATGTTGCCGCTGCGGTCGTCGCGACCGAGCCTCAGCGTCTTGACGTGGGCGACAAGCTTGTTCACGAACTCGTCGTACACCGGGGCCTCGACATACACCCGCTCCACCGACACGCACAGTTGCCCGGCGTTGGTCAGCGCACCGAAGGCGATGCCGTTGGCCGCGCGGTCGAGGTCGGCGTCGGCGAGGACGATCGCCGGGTCCTTGCCGCCCATCTCGAGGCTGTAGGGCAACGTGCGTTCCGCGCACGCGACCGCGATGCGGCGCCCGGTGTTGCCGGAGCCGGTGAACTGGATGAAATCAGCGTTGTCGACCACCGCGGCACCGGTGGCGCCGGACCCGGAGACCACCGTGAACACCGGCGGCGCGCCGATCTCGGCCCAGCCGCGGGCGAGCGCGAGCGGGGTCAGCGGGGTCACCTCCGACGGCTTGAGCAGCACGGCAGCACCGGCGGCGAGCGCCGGAACGAGATCGGAGGCAGGCATGGCGAGCGGAAAGTTCCACGGCGTGATGATGCCGACCACCGGATACGGCGTGTAGGTGGTGGTCAACTTCTTGATCCGCATCAGCGGGGTGTGGGGGCTCACGGCGGTATCGGCGAGAAATTTCGCGGCGTTTCGTGCGTAGTAACCCAGAAGATCGACAGTGAACGCGACCTCGACCTCTGCCTCGACCCTGGGCTTGCCCGACTCGTCTTGAATCGAATCCGCCAGCTCGTCGGTATGGTCGAGCACCCAATCCTGCAGCTTGAGCAGCCACTGCTTCCGTCCGGCCGCGCTGATCGAAGCCCACCGCGGCTGAGCCTTGCGCAGCGCGGCTGCGGCTGCGGCTACCTCCTCCGGGGTCGACACGGCGACGGTGCCGACCAGTTCTCCGGATGCCGGGTTGCGAACAGCCAGTTCAGTGGCGTCGACGGTGGGTGTTGCGGAATCAGACACATTTTCTCCTGGATAGCCGTATCGGTCTACGGACCACCTTAGACAGAGTGAGATGTTTTGTATATCACTCTGTCATTTCGGTGGATGGCTCAGATCTTCGGGTTGAGGCGTAAACACCATGTTCATCGGCTATTTCTCTGCCTTCGCGAAGATCCGGAGAGGTGGTGGCCGTGTTTCACTGCTTTATGTTACCGATCATTCTCTCGCTGGCGAAGAGGAAGAGGAATCGAAATGGTGATCAGGAAAGCCGTTGCGGCCTGGGTCGGGTTCGCGGCCGTGGTGGCCTCGGCAGGTGTCGGTGTCGCTGACCCGAATATTCAGCTGCCCGGTGTGGTCGATGACGGGATGACCAACTGTGGCGCTCTGAGTCCGCGTGCGCCGGCAGGCTGGATCGGATCCGACTACCAGCTCCCGAATCGCACGATGGACGAGAACTTCGCGACGGCTCCGGCGCAGGAGTGGTGCACCACCGATGTCGGCTACTCGAGCCTCGGGTTCGGTCCGGCGGGGGTGACGTTCGGCGTACCGCGCACCACCGACAGTCTCTTCCCCTATAACAACGCGGAGTTGGTCTCCCGGCCCACTTTCACCTCAGGTCAGACCATGACGATGAACATCAAGGGTGCTCCCGACATGGTCGACCACAACGGGACGACCGGTTGGGGTGTGTCGAACCGGCTGATCGACCCACGAGCGCTGCTCGATCTGGAGATCGCCTGGTTCATGTACAACGGTTCCCATGGCGCGTTGGGCGCCACGGCCGACGCGTTGAGTCCGGCGGCGAACCTGCTCGGTGCCGATATGCCCCACGGCTTCTTCCTGATGGTCAAACGAGCGGGCACCTTGGTCCCCCAGATCAAGCTGCTCGATGAGAGCATCATGTCGCGCGATCACGCCTACGCGGTCACGGTGGGCGACGAGTACGTCGACTTCTTCATCGACGGCGAGAACGTCGGCACCTTCCGGAATCCGCCGTCGGGCAAGGCCATCGATGTGCTCGGGAACCCCGCGCCGCTGGCGGGTCAGGTGTGGTTGGACGGC
Organism: Nocardia sp. NPDC127606; assembly: GCF_042671725.1. NCBI lineage: Bacteria > Bacillati > Actinomycetota > Actinomycetes > Mycobacteriales > Nocardiaceae > Nocardia > Nocardia sp. NPDC127606. The sequence continues at coordinate 1,244,839 of NZ_JBHXWQ010000001.1, forward strand.
AGTTTCTGGTTCCCGCTGCCCATCCCCGAATACAACGCGCAGCCGCAGGCGTTGACAGTGACCAGGTATCGCCAGGGTCCGTCCGAGTCGACACCGCTGTTGTAGCGCTGGACCGGGCAGGCGGGGGCGAAGGTCTCTGTCGGCCCGGACCCGGAGTGGCCCATGCTTCTACGCGGACCGCAGCGACCTCTGCGCGCGCGCCGAAGGAACGTAACGAATCCCTGCCGGCGCGATCGTCGCCGCCATCCGGAGGCCGGTGGCGTAGGAGCGGAACGCGGCCCGATCTCCTGGTCGCGCTTGCACGCCGAGTAGTTCCCTGGTGCGACCGTGAAGCAACTCGCGCACGGCTACGGACGGCAGGAGCCGCGGGACCCAGCTGGTCGGACGCAAGACCTCGGGTGCGAGCGTGCGACCGGCTGGGGTGAGGCGCAGCTGCTGCGCGCAGGTCCGCTCGAAATAGTCGCCGAAACCCGCCCAGTCCGGTGGCATGGCCCGCGCGGACACCCCGAACCGCAGATACCATTCGCAGCACTCCGCGTACAGGCGTTCGTGGTCGCGATCGGACATCGGCGAGATGAAGGTATTGATCGCGACGACCAGTGTCTCCACGTAGGTCGCGTGCTGAAAGTGGAACAAGTCCGGATTCAGCGCGTGAAAGCGGGTGCCGCGGTCGTCGATTCCACTGATGTGCCCATGGATGTTGACCATGCGGTGCCGCTGGTCCCGGTCGTCGTAGGCCATGTCGATCGTCTGCGAGACGGTCCGCGCCTTGTGGTACCACAGCCGCATCGCCATGTGCTCGTCGAGCGCCGTCGCGATGGCCGGGTGCAGAATCTGCAGCCCCACCGCACGCGGCAAGGCGAGCAGGAATCGTCGATCGCCGACATACCGGTGAAGCAGTGAGGTTCCTCGTTGGCGGTGCACCGATGACTTCCTCAATCGCGCATCGGGCAGTGCGGTTCGGCGGATGCGGGAAGTGGTGTGGTCATCGTTGACCCCGTTCGAAGACCGGCGGCTACCAGAGCGCGTCTGAGAGAATGATTCTCGAAGGCTCTCATTATCTCGAACGTCTGTCAACGGTTGATCAACTTTCATGCAGAGGTGAAGAATGATCCTTCCGGTTTACGGTGAAAACTGTTGTGGCACGCAACATGTGGCGATCAGTATGTGCTGTCAGTGATGCGGTCAACCGAGCGCAATCCCGTTGGGGGTCTCCGCTGTAGATCGACCGTCGGAAGAATGGTGATTAACATCGTGCAGGTTCTCGAGGGGGCTCACCTCCCGTGCGAGTTCGAGGCGATGGCGGATCGGATGCGGCTACCGGCACCACGACGGCCCGTGTTCTTCGACGCGGTGCCGCCGATTTCCGGAAATCTCGTGCGGTTCATTCCGGCCCGGCGCTCCGCGAGTTCGTTCGCGCCGGGCCAGGACTACGATCTCGACGCGGTGCTCACCGAAGCGTTCGACTGCGCCGACGCCGCGTTGCGCGGGCTCGAACTGCCGTGGCCGGTCGTCCACGTCCGCGGCGCGTCGGCCCTGCCGCCCGGTGACCTGATGGAAGGTCTTGCCGCACAGGATCATCTGCTCGAAGCCCAGGCCCTACGTCGTGTTCAGTGCACCGGTCGCCGACGACGACGCGGTGATCGACGACGCCCGCCACGCGCTGCTGCCGGCGGCGGGAGTGGTCGGTGAGGTGCTCTACCTGCCAGGTGCTGCCGCCCGGCGACCAGGCGCTGTATCTCGCCGCGCTCGGTGGGGCAGCCGAGGGCGCGAAGGTCGACGCCCTCTATAGGGCGCGCACAAATGATCACCGTGCCCGCCGAGAAGGGGAAATCAAATATGCAACCGACAATGCCGTCGAACGTCGAGCGCGGGCAGCGGGGACAGTGCGCGCGTGTGCTGGCCGACGCGTTCACCGACGACGCGATCTGGAACGAACTCCGTCCGCGCTCCACGCGCGGCGAGGCGAAGGGGGTCGGAGTGGCCGAGATGTGCGAGATCCTCGGCCGGCAGGTGCGCGAACCGGTCGACCTCGGCTACGGGCACAGCGTGGCGCCGGTCGCGTGGGCCCCGGGCGATCGCGCGGTCCTGCGATGATCGAACGGTTCGCCACGATCGCGATCCGCGCGCCGAAACTGGTTCTCGCCGTGGCGGGTATCGCGTTCGTGCTGTTCGGTCTGCTCGGTGCGCAGGTCACCGACCGCTTGTCGGTGGGCGGGTTTCTCGACCCCGACGCGGAGTCCTCACAGGCTGAGCAAGCACTGGCCCGCGAATTCGACATCGCCGGAATGCAGCTGATCTTCACCGTCGAAGCACCCGGTGATGTACTCACCGGCGCCGGGGCCGATCGCGCGAACGACATCGTGGACGACCTGCGCGTCGACGACCGGGTGTTGTCGGTCGATTCGCCGTGGACCGACCCGAACAGCCACGCCCGGTTGACCGACCGGGACGGACGCGTCGGACTGATCGTGGCGGGTCTGGCCGGCGACGACAACCAGGCGCAGAAGACCGCGGCCGACCTGGCCACCCGACATACCGGGTCCACGGGCGAGATCACCGTGACCGCGGGCGGACAGGCGATGGCGTTCCAGGAGATCAACGAACGCGCCGAGCACGACCTCGCGTTGGCGGAATCGATCGCGATCCCGCTGACATTTCTGCTGCTGATCTGGTTCCTGCGCAGTGTCGTCGCCGCGGCGATTCCGATCGCGGTGGGAGTGCTGGCCATCGTCGCGACCACCGCGGTGCTGTTCGCGCTGACCTTCGTCTTCGACCTGTCGGTCTTCGCGCTCAACATCACCACCGCCCTCGGGCTGGCGCTGGCGATCGACTACTCACTACTGATCATCGGGCGGTTCCGCGAGGAGATCGCTCGTGGTCACGACCAGCACACCGCCATATCACTGGCCATGCGCCGCGGTGGGCGGGCCGTGCTGTTCTCCGGTGTGACGGTGGCGATCGCGTTGATCGGAATGTCGTTCTTCCCGATGAACTTTCTGCGTTCCATCGGGTACGCGGGTGTGGCCGTGGTCGCGCTGTCGGTCGTGCTGGCGCTGACGTGTGTGCCCGCCCTGCTCACACTCCTCGGTGAGCGGATCACCCGAAAGCCGTTGCGAGAGGCGGCTGCGGTCGAGTCGATGTTCCTGTACCGACTGGCGGTGGCGGTGCAGAAGCACCCCGTTCTGATCGCGCTGCCGGTGCTGGGAATTCTGCTGATCGCGGGGGCGCCTGTCCTGGGACTCCAGGTCGGTTTGCCCGACGATCGAGTCCTGCCTGCCGCCGCGCAGGCACGCCAGGTCGGTGACACGATCCGAGAGCAGTTCGACGCCAATGCCACCGGCACCGTCCAGATCATCGTCCACCGCGAAGGTGCCGACGCTGCGACGGCCGAGTACGCGGCCGCACTGTCTCGGGTGCGCGATGTGGATGTGGTGCTTGCGCCGTCGGGGACCTATGCGGGCGGCCAACCGGTGGGTCCCGGCGATCCCGGCGCTGCGCGCGCCGACAGTACCCATCTGACGATCGCCACCTCACTCGATCCGTACTCACCTGCCGCCGCGCGGCAACTCGACGAGCTCGACGCGGTCGCGTCACCCGGCGACGCGGTGTTCGGCGGTTTGGCTCAGCAGAAGCGCGACACGGCGGCGGGTATCGCAGCCGCCTTCCCGAAAGCCCTGGCCTGGATCGCTGTCACCACGTTCATCCTGCTGATGTTGCTGACGGGCAGCCTCCTGCTGCCGTTGAAGGCGCTGGCGCTCAACGTCCTCTCGCTCACGGCGACCTTCGGTGCGTTGGTCTGGGTGTTCCAGTCGGGACACCTCGGTGGATTCGGCACCGAGATCACCGGTTTCACCGTCGCCACGGTCCCGGTCCTGCTGTTCTGTGTGGCGTTCGGGCTGTCGATGGACTACGAGATCTTCCTGCTCGCGCGCTTCACCGAGGAATGGGAGAGCTCCGGGCACACCAGGGCCGACAACGATCGGGCAGTCGCGGTCGGGCTCGCCCGTTCCGGGCAGGTGGTGACCGCGGCGGCGGCGATGATGATCGTGATCTTCGCGGCGATCGCGACGAGCGGGGTCGCGATCATGCGCATGCTCGGCGTCGGATTGTCGCTGGCTGTGCTGGTGGACGCCACGTTGATCCGCATGATTCTGGTCCCCGCCTTCATGCGCCTGGCGGGCACCTGGAACTGGTGGGTACCGCGCGGGGCGCGGCCGATCCTCGAGAAGGTTCGGCTGCGCGAATAGTGTCGATCGCCCAGGTAGCGCCGGCCCCCTGCTCCTGTGCTACCTGGGACGACCGGTATCGACGAGGGTCAGGCGCTCAGCGCCTGCCAGATCATCACGGCCGTCGCGGCGTCCATCACCAAGTGCGGGAACAATGCCCGCGCCGGTCGCCGATGGGCGATCTGCCACGTCAGTGCGCCGAGCGTGACGATGGCGTCGAGGATGAAGATCGCCACGAATGCCCAGCCGAGCAGCGGGACCGGCAATGGGTTCTCCGCTCCCGCGTGGACATGGTGGTGCTGCTGCCCGAGGGTCGCGTAGAGCATCGCAAACGCGGCCACACAGTGGTAGATCGCGGCGCCGACGTCGTCGGTGCGGCGACCGAACGCGACCACGACCCAGACCGACATCGCGATCGCCGGCACCGAGAAGACGGCACGCCAGACCGTGGCGGGCAGGTCACCACCCGTCGGCGTCCACATCACCGCCATCGCGACGAGCATGACGACATGGGCGAGTTCGGTTGCCCGACCGCCGTATCGACTGTTCGTCGGCGTGCCGGAACGGGCGTCGACCGCCGCGACGAGCGCGGCGGTCGAACACAGGCCGATCGCGATCCAGCCCACCGGTCCGGGTAGAGCGTGGTTCACCGCGCTCAGACGGGGCTGACGCGCACGACGTGGCGTCCGCCGAGGTCCACTTCGATCACAGCGGTACCATCGGCATCCGCGATCACCGCGGCCTCGATGGCGCCGGTGAGCTGATAGGAGCGTTCGGGAATCAGCCGTTGCAGTCCCAGCCGAACGCGCCGCGGGCCGTCGCCCGGTCGCAGCACCAGATCGAGGGCGGTGCCGTCGGTGACCGCCTTGGCGACCAGCACATCCGGGTAGGCGGCATCGCTGAGGATCGGACCGGTCCGCCACTGCTGCGGGATCTTGCCTCGGATGAGATCGCGCAGCCCGTCCGGGCGGGCGAAGCGAGCCAGGACGTGATGGGCGTTGGTGACCGTCGACGCGCCGGCGTAGCGCTGGGCGCCCGCTCGGTCGACGAGCCGATTATGTTCTGCCAGAGACTGATTCAGTGCGTCCGCGAGGTCGGCCTCGCCCATCTCGGCAGCGGCGGTCGCGACGAACACCCTCGTCATTCCGTCGCCGTTGACCACGTTGTAGTTGCCGAGGTCCACGCGGGATCGAGCCGAACCGCGCAGCTGCACTTCGGTGCCGTCGAACCGAATGAAGCGCTGCCGGATGGTGTTCCAGGTATCGCGGGCCAGATCGGGCATGGTCGCGTTGAGCCAGGCCACCATGCCCGCGTCGTAGGCGAGTACCGGTGCGCTGATGGTGAGTTTCGGACCGAGTCTGCCCGGGATGAACCGTCCGCTGCGCGTGCGCCATCCGTCGTGGAGGTAGCTGTGCCGGATCCGGTCGACCAGGTCGCCGGTGAGTTCGGTGCCGTGCAGCCGGTCGTGCATCACCAGTGTGTTGAACGCGAACGCATTGCAGATCGGATAAATGAGGTGGGGCTCGCAGGGGTATTGCGGACAGTCCTTACGCACCAGCATGTTCGTACGAATCGCGCGGGTGAGCCGCTCGAAGTCGTAGTCGTGCACTCGGGACTTGCTCCACCGCAGCCGCAGTGACCCGGGCTGGTCGAACGTGTTGTCGGCGTTGAGTGTTTCGTAGAGGCCGAGCATCACCCCGAAATAGCCGGTGTACATGACATTGGCGTGGCGGATCGGGTCGGTGTTGAGCCGGGCGTATCCCAACAGGCTCTCCGTCGCCCAATAGGACCACACGCGCTTGTCGCACATCTTCACGATGGCATTGCGCTGGGCTTCGGCGAGATAGCCGGTGAAGGCCGGGGTGCGCGTGTACTGGGCCATCGCGAGTCCGTAGCCGATGAAGTTGAGCTGATAGCGCAGCGCGCTGGCCGCGATCTGCTCGATCCGGTCGAACCCGTCGAAGCGGTCGAGCGGTTGCAGGGCCAGATCCAGAACGAAGCGCTGGAACGCGAGGTCCTCCGGACTGGATTCGGTCACCTCGGGCATCGTGATCGCGTCGCTCGTCACGCCGCCTCCGTTCGTCGAGCTGGTCCTCGGCGTCGCGCAGGGGGAGCGAAACTCGCGGTTTCGGTCTCCGTGGCCGGGCGACGGCGCAGGCGCTGGAATCCCGCGACGAGGTAGCTCGCCAACAGACAGCAGGGCATCGTTACCTCATCCGATTCTGTGCGGGCCTTGATCATTGTGGTGCACGCTGACACCACAATGATGTGGTGTCAGCGTGCACCAGAAATCGTGGATGGTCAAGGTCAGCCGTCGAGTAGGTGAGGGAGACCGGCGCGGAAGCGATCCGCGTCGACGGCTTTGGCAGCGGCGAACGCGGGGAGGGAGACCAGCGGGAAGATCTGGGCGCGGGGACTCGGATCGTCGGCGGCGTCGAGGATGGCGTTGGCCGCCGCGCGACCGGATTCGTTGGCACCCTCCATGGTGGCCAGGTCGATGTGGTGGCGAACGTGATCACCGCCGAAGTAGAGGTTGGGAATCGCGCAGTGCGCGTCGGGGCGATCGTCGTAGGAGCCGACGGTGTTGACCAGCAGCGGGGTTTCGTTGTGGATGGTGGTTCCGGACCAGGTGATGCCGGGGTCCAGATGCCAGGAGTGGATGTCTTCGTCGCGTAACCAGTCGGTGCCGGTGTTGAGCCAGGCTTTGAGCTGCGCCCAGGTCTCGGTGGCGATTTCGGCCGCGGTGCAATCCTTGGCGGTGCGGCCGAAGTGGATTCCGGGCGTGTCCCAGTCGGAGATATCGACCGACAGACATTCCAGCACCGAGCCGTCGCCGTAGGTGGCAGGGAAGTCGCCCACCCACATGGGGGCTTGGCGCAGGGCGGTCAGGGCCCAGGGGGAGCCGAGCGCGGCGATGTGTCCCTCGGGGATGTCGGTGGGGCGGCGCAGGTAGTACTGGATGCCGACCATCCAGTCGGTGACCAGGTTTCGCATCCCGCCCAGGCGTGGATCGGCGTCGATGATCGCGTCGTCGAGGAGGTCGACGGCGCGATCGACCGGCATGGCACACAGATAGTGGTCGGCTGTCACGGTCGTGGTCCCGCCTGTTCCACTGATCGTCGCGGCGGCGATGCGACCGCCGGCCATCCGCAACGCGGAAAGGCCCTGACCCATGACGAAGCGGACGCCGAGGGTGCGCAGGTAGTCGACCCACGGATCGATCCAGGCGATGTTGGTCGGGCGGTTGAGGATTCGATCGACGCCGCCGGCGAATTGCGGAACCGTGCCGGATGCGGCGAGGACCAGCGCCTCGCCGATCGTGCCGATGGTTCGTGCCGAGCTGGTCTGTGGCTTCGCGGCGACGGTGATCCGGGTGAGCGCGTTCACCAGGTACTTGCGGTAGGCGGGCGACTTTCCTTCGGCCTGCATGATCTGTTCCCAGGTCACGCATTCCCACTGGCCGAAACGTCGTTCGGTGCTGGAGGTGAACCACACGAGCATCTGTTTGGCGAAGAACGCCAGCTCGTGTGGCGGTAGGTCGGGGATGAAGCCGAGCGCGCCGACGATACTGTTGTGCACCAGTTCCGGCGTCAACTGACTCAGTCCACCGAGCTCGACGGGGGCGAAGATCGGCGGCAGGTCCTGGAATCCGGCGACCGTGCCCTCGACCCGCACCAGGTTGTCGAGCACGCCGTTCGGGTTGCCGGGGAACGGGATTCGGCTCATCGTGTCGGGAACATGCTGATAGCAGCCGGGGAAGAAGCGAAATCCGTGTTCACCCGCCAGGTGCTGACGACCGGGTGACGCGGTCCCCGGCACCCCCATGCTGCGGGCCTTTCCGCCGAGGAACGCGGGCTCGTAGACGGTGATGTCGTAGCCGCGTTCGGCCAGCTCGTGCGCGGCGCTGAGTCCGGCCATGCCGCCACCGAATATCGCCACCGATTTACCTCCGGAGCGCAATAGTGGCGAACGCCGGGCGGTCGTCGCTGCCGCGAAGGCCGGGGGAGTCACGGCTAGTGCGGTCCCGGCGATGAGCCCGGCGCGCAGCGCGGTGCGGCGGGTGATCGGTGCTGACAACGGTGTCGGCTGATCAGGCATGGTGTTCTCCTGGACCTGCGGTGGTGAGGGTGAAAGGCGGTTTCGGCGGTGGGGTGGCATCGGATGCGTTGCCGCGCAGGGTTGTTCGCGTGGTTCGCCATTCGCCGGCCGAGTCGCGGATCTCGCGTGCCATGTCGGCGAGGACGGCAGGCAGGTGTGTCCACTGATGGACCGAGGCGCGGACTGCGAGGCCCAGTGCGCGCGACGGGGTGTACAGCTCGGCAGGCCGGTGGGTGCGGGAGAAGATGCCCGCGGTGATCTGCGCCAGTTCCGGGTCGTCGGCAGCGGTGCGGTAGAGCTCGATCTCCAAGGGCCGCAACGTTTCGCCTCGTGCCAGCCGGTTCGTCCAGTGGAAGATCTCGCGGCACTCGACGACGCGGCGGCGCTCCCATTCCGACAAGGCCGCGTCGAGTGCCTGCGGGTCGTCGAGAACCTCGTCGACGGACTCGGCGAGGGTGCGTCCGTAGTGCAGGGCGTCGCGGATGCCTTGCGCGGTGACGGGATCCTTGAAATGCCCGGAGTCGCCGGGTAGTGCCCAGCCCGGGCCCGCGGAACGCCGGAAGTAGGAGGAAATGCCGGTGGCGGAACGGATCCGGCCCACGCGCTCACAGCCGCGCAGTCGGCTGGTCAGGTCCGGAATTCGGGCGATGGCCTCGGTGTAGCGGCGTTCCGCCGAACCGGGACCGCGTCCGAGGTCGCTGACCGTGGGCGGCTGCACCAGGCTGAGCACCAGGCCGTCGTCGCACGGGAAGGCGGTGCCGAGGTCGGCGCCGGCACGCCACTGGGCGGCGATGTGGCGGGGGGCGTCGGCGGCGTCGCGCCAATACGCGAAGTAGCAGTCGCGCCCGCTCGGCACGGTCAGTAACGGTCGCTCGGCGCCCACCGCGCGGGCGACGGTGCTGCGCCGGCCGTCCGCGCCGACAACGAGCGCGCCGCGGATCTCCCTGGTCTGGCCCGCGGCGTCTCGGTATCGCACACCGGCGCAACGGTTTCCGTCCCACACCACCGAGGTGACCCGGCAGCGCGGCCGCACCTGCGCGCCCGCGTTCACCGCGGTGCGCACCAGCACGTCGTCGAGTCCGGTACGGCGCACGCACATCGCGTAGTCGATGCCGTCGACCGAGGGAAAGCCGGAACCGACACCGTGGCCGGCGGCCTGTGCGTAGGCCCTGGTCAGTCGTGGCGCACCGAGTGCTTCGACGGCGGCCAACGCGTCGAGGCGCTGGAGTTCTGCCAGCCCGGCCGGCCAGAGCAGGTGAGTGGACAGGGTGTCCGACGGCAAGGCGGCGGCGTCGAGCACGACCACGGCGCGTCCCGCCCTCGCGAGTGTCGCCGCGGTAGCCGATCCCGCGCAGCGCGCTCCGACCACGACGACGTCGGTCCTTTCGACCGCAGCGACGGGGGAATCGACCATGAGAACCACCTCGGTCACTGAGTCTCGGACAGTGTGTCCGATTGATGATGAGGCGGTCTGCGTTCAGGTGTCAACAGCCAACCGGGACAGGGGGATTGCCGCGGCCCGTGCCCCGCCACCCCGGCGGCCCGCGGGTCTACGGGCACAATGGGTCGCATGGGCAATGCCAGCGCACCCGTTGCGGCATCGGCGACGGAGATCCGATGCCCTCACTGACCCGTGTCCCGCGATCGGCGCGCAAACCCGCTGACGACCGGCGGGCAGAATTCGAACGTCGCGTACTGACCGCGGTCGAAGACCTGCTGGCCGACGGCACGCCCTTCACCGAGATCGCCGTGCAGAAGATCGCCGCGGCGTCCGGGTCGGCGAGATCTACCTTCTATCGCTACTTTCCGGACAAGAGCAGGCTGCTGATCCGGATGGCCGAGTTGGCCACCACCGATCTGTTCGCCGCGGCCGAGACGTGGTGGAGTGCCGAGCACACCGATCAGCAAGCCGGAGTCGTTCTGGCCATGCGCGCGATGATCGGCGGTTTCCGCGACCATCGCTATCTGCTGCTGGCCCTGACCGAAGTGGGCTCCTACGACCGGGAAGTCGGTGCCTACTGGCGTTCCAGAGTGGCGACCTTCGCCGAACTGGTGCGTGCCCGGCTGGCGGCCGAACAGGTAGCCGGTCGCGTCGGCCCGCAGCTCGATCCCCGAGCCACCGCCTTGATTCTCACCTCGATGGTCGAACGCACGATCTCCGTCGCCTTCGCCGCCGAAACCGGTATCGGCGAGGAGGAATTGGCCGAATCACTCGGTCGCGCGATCTGGCTCGTCATCTATGGTGACGCGCCTTAGTCGCTGTCCTTCTGCGAGACGGCCTTCTCGGCTGCGGGGGCGGAGCGTTTGCGGCGCGGTGTCGTCTGATCGATGCGCGGATCCTCGGTCACCGCATAGTGTTTCACGTACTCGGACAGGAACGCCTGCACTGTCGCGGTGGCCGGGATGGCCAACAGCGCACCGACCGCGCCGAGCAGCGCGCCACCGGCGAGCACCGACAGCAGGGCGATCGCGGCGTTGACGTCGACGGTGCGCGCGGTGATGCGAGGTTGCAGCAGATAGTCCTGGAACCACTGGTAGACGATCGCGAACACGATGATCCACACCGCGTCCATCGGATCGACCGTCAGCGCGACGAAAACCGGAACGATCGCGGCGATGTAGGTGCCGATGGTCGGGATGAACGCGGAGATCACGCCGAACCAGACACCGAGGGCGATGGGGTTGGGCAGGTGCAGGATCGACAGGAATACCCCGTGCACGACCGCGGAGACGATCGCCAGCAACAACCGCGAGAACAGGTAGCCGCCGGTCTTGTCGATGGCGAGATCCCAGGCGTGCAGGAAGGTCTGCTGGCGTGCGGGCGGCAGTAGTGAGCACACCGTGCGACGCACCTTCGGGCCGCCCGCGGTGAGGTAGACGCTGAACAGCGCGATGGTCAGGACCTGGGCCAAGCCGCCCAGCACGGTGGTCGACACGCCCCAGGCATTGTCGGCGGCGGTGTGCGCGTAGCTCTCGAGCAGGTCGGATTCGCGCAGCAGCCGTTGACTCAGGTCGTGCATCGTGAAGTGCTGTCCGAAGGTGTGATTGACCCAGTCGACGCCCTCGTCGAGCAGTCGTGGCGTCTCATGGGCCAGGTTGGTCGCGGTCTCCACGAGCAAGGTCACCAAGGCGGCGAGAAAGGCCAGCACGCAGAGGAAGGTGGCGATGAACACCAGGCCGGTGGCGAGACCGCGCGGCACCCCCCGTCGCACCAGCAGTGCGACGGGGGGCTCCATCGCCAGCGAGATGAAGAACGCGACGAACAAGATGATCAGGATGCCGGTCAGCCGGTGGAATGCCCAGTCCGCGAGCAGGAAGAGCCCGAAGAACACCAGTGCCAGCACCATCGCCCGAGGTAGCCACGTCGGCATTCTGGTACGCGCGGGCGCCTGCGGAACGTTGTCCTCGGGGGTGATGTCCACGACTCTCAGTGTCGCCCCGGATCGGCCCTTTTCCCGGCATCAACGCGGCGTTGACCTGCCCGAGGAGTCGGCCCGCCACTCGGGACAATAGTTGCAGTTTCTGAAATATTGCAGTTTGTGCTAATTTGTGGGCGTGACTCAGGAGCCGGTCAAGCAGGCCTCGGTCGGTCTGCGCGAACAGAAGAAGCAACGGACCCTGCTCGATTTGTGCCTCGCCGCACGGCGATTGGCGGTCGAGCGCGGGCTGGACGCGACGAACGTCGACGACATCGCGAAGGCGGTGGGCGTCTCCCCGCGCACCTTCTTCAACTATTACGAGACCAAGCTGGACGCGGTGGTCGGCCCGATCGGTGAGATAGGTACGCCCGAAGCCAGACGCGAATTCGTCGAAGGCGGTCCGACCGGTGTGCTCATCGAAGACCTCACCTGGCTGCACGCCGCGGGCTTCCAGCCGGAAAGCGAAGTGCGCGAGGGTATCTCGCTGGTCACCAAACTGGTCATGGCCGAGCCGAGAGTGCTCGCCGCCTTCATCGCCTCCGGCGCCCGGATGGAAGCCGCCATCGCCGAACTCCTCGCGGCCAGGTGCGGGGCCGACGTCGACCCCGCCTTCGCCTCGCTCACCGCGGGAATCATGACAACCATCACCACGCGGGCGGCGATGTCGCTGGCCGCGGATCCGAACGGGTCGCTGGCGGCAGCGCTGCACGAGCACTGCGCCATGGCCGCCCGGCTGTTCCGGCCGGACGACAGCACAAGGGAGATGCTCCGATGACCACGACGGCCGACTCGCCGCCCACCCCGATCGTCCTGACGCAGAAGCGGATCTGGCTGATCTTCTCCGCTCTGATCGCGGGCATGTTCCTGGCCAGCCTCGATCAGATGATCGTCGGCACCGCGATGCCGACCATCGTCGGCGAACTCGGCGGCGTCTCCCACATGGCCTGGACCGCCACCTCGTACCTGCTCGCCACCACCATCGTGATGCCGATCTACGGAAAACTCGGCGACATGTTCGGCAGGCGGTGGCTGTTCCTGTTCGCGATCACCGTCTTCACCGCCGCGTCGATCGGCGCCGCCGCGTCGACCGGGTTCTGGGAGTTCATCGCCTTCCGCGGTCTGCAGGGCGTGGGTGGCGGCGGTCTGATGATCCTGGCCCAGGCCATCATCGCCGATGTGGTGCCTGCCAAGGACCGCGGCAAGTACATGGCTCCGATGGGTGCTGTCTTCGGTATCACCTCGGTCGCCGGACCGCTGCTCGGCGGACTGTTCGCCGACCACCTCGACTGGCGGTGGTGCTTCTGGATCAATGTGCCGATCGGCATCGCCGCTCTGTTCATCGCCTTCCGCTACCTGAACATCCCCAGCCATCGGCCCAAGTTCCGGCCCGACTACCTCGGCATCGTGCTCATGTCGACCGCGACCACCCTGCTGATCCTGATCACCGACTGGGGCGGCAAGCAGTACGCCTGGGGCTCGACGGTGATGGTGTCGATGATCGCCGCCCTCGTCCTCGTGGTCGCGGCCTTCGTGTTCGTCGAGTCGCGGGCCGAGGAACCGATGCTGCCGCTGTGGCTGTTCCGCAATCGCACCTTCGTGCTCACCTCGCTGATCGGATTCCTCGTCGGTCTGGTGATGTTCGCGGCGATCGGCTTCATCCCGACCTACCTGCAGATGGCCAGCGGTACCTCCGCGTCGGTGTCGGGCCTGCTGCTGATCCCGATGATGATCGGCATGATGCTCACGCTGATCACCTCGATGAACGCGATCACCAAAACCGGTCGCTACCGGGTATATCCGCCGATCGGCGCCGCGCTGATCGGGATCGACATGCTGTGGCTGACCCGCCTGGACGCCAACACCTCGATGTGGCTGGTCTCGGCCATGCTGTTCGTGATGGGCGCCGGCCTCGGCCTGATCATGCAGATCATCGTGCTCGTGGTGCAGAACGCGGTGGCACCCGATCAGATCGGCACGGCGACCAGCGCCAACAACTACTTCCGTGAAATGGGTGGCGCGCTGGGCATCGCGATCTTCGGTTCCATCTTCACCGGCAGGCTGACCGAGAACCTCACCGGCGCGTTCCAGGCGAACTGGCAGGAAGCGGCGGCGGCGAAAGTCGACCCGAGCGCACTGATCCCCTCGGTGGTCAAGAACCTGCCGGACAACCTGCACGACGCGATCGTCAGCGCCTACGTCGACGCGCTGGTCCCCGGGTTCTGGTACCTGATCCCGGGTGCGGTGCTGGCGTTCGCGCTCGCGCTGTTCATCCCGCATCTGACACTGTCCGACGAAGCGGGAATGGTCGCGCGCGGTGAAGCGGTGATGGCCGAGACGGAGCCGGACCTCGTCGAGGAGAGCTGAGCGGGCCGCCCGTCGATCCGGCACTGCGGCGGCGAATGTATAAGGCCCGCTGACGATTTCGGTAGCGCGGCCCTATCATTCCTGTCGGACACCGTGCGACGCCCGCAGCGCCGATCAGAAGGAGCGAGTTAGTGACTATCTATACCGAGCAGTGGTCGGAACTGTTCGGAATGACGCTCGACGACTGGCTGTGCACCGGGACTGTCAACGAGGTGCATCCGGACCTGAGCTGGGATCGGGTGCGCCGCCACGCGGTGGCGGAGATGAACAAACGGCTGGCGGGCAGTTGGAGTGCCGGCGTCGACGAGACCGGGACGATCAGCAGCGCCTCGGTCGAGCTCTTCGACGAGGGGCACATGAAAGCGATCGCGACCGAGGTGCGGGTCGCGACGATCGACAGCGTCGCCTGGATGTCGCAGCTCAGCGTCCGGCGTCAGGCGAACAGGTCTGCCGGAGCTCACTGACAAGGTGCGGCCGGGGCTGTCGACCACCTGTTGGTCGTGCGGGTTCCGGCTGTTCGGTTCAGCCGTCCAAGTATCGTCGCGGCGATGTGCCGACCGTTCGGCGGAAGGCCGCGAGAAACGCACTAGCCGTGGCATACCCGACGGTGTGCGCGACGCGGAAGACGGGCTGGCCGTCGGCGAGCAGTGGCAGCGAGGCCTGGATTCTCGCATGGGTACGCCAGCGGTCGAAGCTCATCCCGGTGTCCTGCACGAACAATCGGGTGAGCGTGCGGCGGCTCACGCCGATGGTCCGGGCGTGGGCTTCCAGGCTGCGCGGGTCGGCCGGGTTGTCCAGCAGGGCGTCGGTGACCGCGCGTACTCGTTCGTCGACGGGGTGTGGCACGTCGATCGGCGTCGCGGGCAGGGGCTGCAACAGGTCGAGGACGACCGCCTCGGCGCGTAGCCGCTGATCATCGGACAGCGTGCTCTGGGCGAGGTGCGCGATCAAGTGAGCCAGCAAGCCGTCGACACGGACCGCGGTGGGTTCGGACCAGTTCACGTCGCAGCGGTCCGGTTCGAAATAGAGGCTGCACAGCACGGCGTCGCGGCTCGCACCGGTCTTGTGCGCGACCCCCGCGGGCAGCCATAACGCGCGGGTCGGTGGCACGATCCAATGCGCTTGGCCCACAGCGACACCGAGCACGCCGCTGCGCGTCCAAGCCAGCTGGTGCTGAGGGTGGTAGTGCTCGTGAGTCCACTGTCCGGCCGCCAGCGGGAAGCTACCGACCACGATCGCGCCCACGCCCGGGGGAGCGGGTTCGAAGGCGGGTGCGGGCATGCCCTCAGTATATGTCCTCAACGCGCTATCAGTTGGCCTGGTGACGTCTAGCAGCCATCGGTGTTCGCTGCCTACCGTCGATGCATGACTTCGATCTCCACGGCGGAATCCGGCTCGGACGCAGACCTGGCTCGCCGCCGCGCGGTGCTGATCGTGCTCTGCCTGGTCCAGTTCATGCTGAACCTGGACGACAACGTGGTCAGTGTCGCGCTGCCCACCGTGCGTGACGACCTCGGATTCACCACCGCGGGCCTCGCGTGGGTGGTCAACGGCTACATCCTCGCCTTCGGCGGCTTCCTGTTGCTGTTCGGGCGAGTGGCCGATCTCCTCGGTCGGCGCCGGGTATTCCTCGGTGGGGTAGCCCTTTTCGGTGTCGCGAGCGTGTTGTGCGGGCTCGCGCAGGAACCATGGCAGTTGGTGGCGGGGCGATTCATCCAGGGCACAGGTGCAGCGATGGCGAGCCCGGCCGCGCTCGCGCTGCTCACTCTGCTCTATCCGGGTGCGGGCGAACGCGCCAAGGCGATCGGCATCTGGGGTGCGACAGCCGCGGTCGGCGCCACGTCGGGGCTGGTGATCTCGGGGGCGCTGACCGGGTTCGCTTCGTGGCGATGGGTTTTCCTGATCAATGTTCCGGTCGTCGTCGTGGCCTCGGTGCTGCTGCCACGATGGGTCGCGGAGAGCCGGAGTGGACGGCGCACGCGGGTCGATGTCGCGGGAGCGGCCCTCATCACCGGCGCACCGGTGCTGCTGGTCTACGGCCTGCTGCGGGTGTCCGAAACCGGTTGGGGCGAAGTCGGTTCCACGATGGCGATGATCGGCGCCGTTCTGCTGGCGGTGGCGTTCGTGGTCGTGGAGCGGCGCACCGATGAACCGCTGGTTCCGTTGTCGTTTCTGGCTTGTCGGCCACGCGCGGTGGCCGGCGGGGCGACCCTGTTGTTCTCCGCCGCCTTCTACGCGATGGCCTTCTTGTTGATGCTGCACCTCCAGACCGTCCTCGGCTACGGACCTTTCACCGCGGGTCTGGCGTATCTGCCTTTCGGGGCGGGGATCCTGATCGGGATGTGGTTGTCGTCGCGGGCGGTGAACCGGCTCGGCGAGCGTGCTGCGCTGGTGACCGGACTTCTTGTCAGCGCGGCGGGCCTGGTGCTGATGTCGGGCATAGACGGCCTGGACAGCTACGCCTCGGGGGTGCTGCCCGCCCTGCTCGTCACCAGCATCGGCTGCGGGATGAGCCTGCCCGCTTTGGCGGTCACCGCGCTCACCGGCACCACCGAGGACGATGCCGGAATCGGCTCCGCTGTTTTCAGCTCGGTCCAACAACTCGGCGGTGCACTGGGTTTGGCGATCCTGGTGACGCTTGCCTCGCGACGCGGTGACTCGATCGACGCGCGGCAGGCCGCGACCCAAGCGTTCTCCTACGCCCTCACCATCGCCGCCGCCCTCGTCGGGCTCGCTGCGGTGCTGATCGCGACGATGCTGCGTACTCGCTCCACTCGATCGCCCTACGAACCAGATCGAACGGAGCGCTGATGAATGGACCGAGGCCGGTACCCAGGGCGAGGGCGACTCCGGGGCAGCGCCCGCCCGTCACCGAATCTGATTTCCAGGAGGCGATCGAGCGGGAGCGCATCGACGTGGTTCACGTCGAGTCCGGCGTCGGGGGTGTCAGCGGCGGGTCTCCATCGTCTGCTTGAAGATGCTCAGGCCGTGGTCCATTGCTGCGCCCATCGGGACGGCGAGGTCGTCGGGTTGCACGTCGTGGATCCAGACGAATCGGCTGTGGCCGTCACCGTGCGGGAAGACCTGCATCGACGCGTTGTCGTGGGTGGGTTGCATGGTGTCGCCGATGACGGAATAGGCGATTCGGCGTGATTGCTCGTCGAGGGCGATGAGGCGCTCGCGGACGACTGTTCCGTCGGCGAAGGTGGCGGTCCTGACCCCGGGCTCGACGAGCCGGCTGTCGGTGACGAAGCCCGGCGCCATCCGGGCGGGACCGTCGGCGAAGTCGCTGATGACCGCCCACACCTGCGCGGGGTCGGCGTCGATGAGGATCTCCTTGTGCACGGAGGCCATACTCTGTGTCGCTTTCTGTCGTGGATGTGTATGAGGGGCGCTATCGCCGGTAGTCGCGGAAGGTGGCGCGCAGGTCGTCGGTGATGAGGTCGGGTTCCTCCATGGCCGCGAAGTGGCCGCCGCGATCGAATTCGGTCCAGCGCACGATGTTGTGGTTGCGTTCGGCGATGCGACGGACCGGGACGCCGAGGTCGTTCGGCAACACCGCCACCGCGACCGGTACCTCGGTCGCGGGCTCGGGCTGGCCCCACGTCGCGGCGCCTTCGTAGTAGTAGCGCGCCGAGGAACCGGCGGTGCCGTTGAGCCAATAGATCATGACGTTGGTGAGCATCGTGTCACGGTCGACGGCGTCCTCGGGCACATCGGTCGAATCGGTCCAGTCCTTGAAGCGCTCGACGATCCAAGCCAGTTGACCCACCGGGGAATCGGCGAGTGCGTAGGACAGCGTCTGCGGGCGGGTGGCCTGCAACATCGCGTACGCGCCGAGTTCGTACTGGGCCCGCTGAGCCAGCTGGAGGGCCCGCTTCTCGGCGGGATTGTCGAGATCGGCCGTCTCGGGAGTGACAGTGGCCGAGGCGATCATGGTCACGTGCAGCGCCACGAGGTGGTCGGGATCGATCACCGCCAGTTCGCGCGAGATGGCCGCACCGGTGTCTTCGCCGTGCGCGGCGTAGCGCTCGTAGCCGAGTCGGCGCATCAGCTCGGCCCAGGCTCGCGCGGCCCGGCCGGTCGACCAGCCGATCGCGGGACCGGACAACCCGAAGCCGGGAATCGTCGGCACGACGACGTCGAACGCGTCCTCGGCCCGGCCGTCGTGTGCGACCGGATCGGTCAGCGGCCCGATCACGTCGAGGAACTCCACGATCGACCCGGGCCACCCGTGGGTGAGGATCAACGGCATCGCACCGGGTTCGGCCGACCGGACATGGAGGAAATGCACCGCGTGACCATCGATCTCGGTGCGGAACTGCGGGTATGCGTTGAGTCGCGCCTCCTGCGCCCGCCAGTCGTAGGTGGTACGCCAGTACCGCACCAGTTCCTGGGTGTAGTCGAGCGGAATACCTTGCGCCCAGCCGACTCCGCTCACACCGTCCGGCCAGCGGGTGTCGTCCAGGCGTCGATGGAGATCGTCGAGCTGGGACTGCGGGACGTCGATGCGGAAAGGAGTGATTGCTTCGCTCATGAGAACCACGCTACGAGGCTGCTAGGACAGCTTCTGCCCTAGCAGCGGGGGAGAATGCGAACTGTGTTGGAAACTTCGGCTCGCCTCCTCGAACTCCTGTCGCTGCTACAGACGCCCCGGGTGTGGACGGGGGCCGACCTGGCCGAACGCCTCGAGGTCGACGCTCGCACAGTGCGTCGCGACATCGACAAGCTGCGCACCCTCGGCTACCCGGTGCACGCGGTCGCCGGCACCGCCGGATACCGGTTGGGCGCGGGCGCCAAGCTGCCACCGCTGCTGTTGAACGACGACGAGGCGGTCGCCGTCGTCCTCGGACTGCGCACGGCCGCGGGCGGATCGGTCACCGGTATCGAGGAGAGTTCGCTACGGGCGCTGGCGAAACTGGAGCAGATCCTGCCGTCACGGCTGCGACACCGGGTCTCGGCGTTGCAGGCCGCGACCGTCACCGTGCCCGCCGGAACCGCGACGGTCGACCCCGAGGTACTGACCGCGATCGCCGCCGCGATCCGCGACCACGAACAGCTCCGGTTCGACTACCGCACCCACGACGGCACCGAGATCCGGCGAACAGCCGAACCTCATCGCCTCGTGCATACGGGGCGGCGCTGGTACCTGGTCGGCTGGGACGTCGAGAAGCAGGATTGGCGGACCTACCGTGTCGACCGCCTCCACCCGCGCGTTCCCACCGGGCCACGGTTCACCCCACGCGAGGCGCCCGAAGTCGATCTGGCCGGTTGGGTGTCCCGCGGTGTCAGCACCTCCGCCTACCGTTATCAGGCCCGCATCACGCTGGAGGTGTCGGCGGCCGTGGCGGCGGATCGCATCCCGCCGACTGTCGGGGTCATCGAGGCGATCGACGAAGGGCACTGCCTGCTGCACACCGGCTCGAACTCGCTCGACGAAATAGCGGTCTACACGGGGCTTTTCGGCTTCGGGTTCCACGTACACGAACCACCCGAACTCATCGAACACCTGCGCGCGCTGGCTGACCGAGTCACCGCGGCCATCGCACCGCGCGACGACGCACCTCGCCGCGCACCAGACTGAGCGCCCAGCACCGGACCGACGGTGTCGTCCGTTTTCCGCCGGATCCGAAGCGGTGCGATTCCTATCGTCGGTCCCATGGAAAGCGAACGGATTCCAGAGATTTCGACCACGGTGTTGCGGACGCCGGTCGTGTGGTTCATGGCGCTGGCCGCCGCGCTGGCGACTGCCAGTGTCTACCTGCTGCAACCGGCCGTCGCCGAGGTCGCCGGATCGCTGGAGACCTCCGTGACGGCGATCGGCACCGCGTTGGCGTGCGGCCCGATCGGCTATCTGGCGGGGCTGGTGTTGCTGGTGCCGCTGGTGGACCGAGTCGCGCCCCGCACCGTGGTGGCGGCGCAGTTCGCGGCGCTGGCGCTGGCGTCGGTCGCCGGGGCGGTGGCCCCTTCGCCATGGGCCCTGGGGATCGTCATCGGTGTTGTCGGCACGGGATCGGCTGTCGGTGCTCAGTTGAGCTCGGTGGCAGGGCGATTCGCGGCGCCTCGTCGGCAGGCCACTGTCCTGGGGATCGTCACCGCGGGCATTTCGGCCGGAATCCTCGCGGGGCGCATCGTCGGTGGGTGGCTCACCGAGATGATCGGTTGGCGCGCAATGCTGTTGGTGTTCGTGGTGCCCTGTGTCGTGGTGGGGGCGGTGTCGTATGTCGTGTTGCCCGCGGCGCGTGGGCGGGCAGGTGCCGGATATCTGGATACGGTGCGGGGAATGCCGGAACTCTTCGCCCGCGTCGCCGCGCTGCGCTGGGCGGCGACGCGAGGCGCGCTGTGGTTCTTCGCGTTCTGTGCGGTGTGGGCTGGGCTCGCGGTGGCGCTGTCGCAGCCGCCGTACTCGTATTCCCCCGAACGGATCGGCCTGTATGCCTGCGCTGGGCTGGCGGGCGTCTTCGCCACCAGGATCGCCGGCAGCTGGACCGATCGGGTCGGCCACCGGAAGGTGATCCTGGTCGGTCTCGCGCTCGCTCTCAGCTCGGTCGTCGTCTTGTCCGTCGCGCTGGCCAACACCGTGGTGACTCTGATCTGTCTCGGCCTTTTCGATGCCGGACTGTTCGCCGCGCAGGTCGCCAATCAGAGTGCGGTGCTGGCCATCGATTCCGCCGCGCCTGCCCGCTTCAACAGCGCCTATATGTCGGTCTACTTTGTCGGGGGAAGTTTGGGCACCGCGTTCGGGGCCGCGGCGATCGGCTGGTTCGGCTGGCCGGGTCTGGTCGCTGCCGCCGCGGCGGCGACGGCCGCGGCGGGTGTGATCGCCCTGGCCGATCGGTCGCGCATCGGTTCGGGTTCGTTCGGGGTCGGCGAGGACGACCGAGATCGTGCGGAGGTTTCGCGCGGTCGCTGAGCCGGATGCGCGCGGCGCTAGGTGCTCGGTTCGGGCGCTGCTCCGGAGTCGGATGTCGGCGCGGCCACCGCGGCCTCGCCGGTATCGGACCCGTCGCCGTCGGGCTCGTCGCCGTCGGGCTCGTCGCCGTCGGGTTGTGCTCCGGTGGCGATGTCGATCTGCTCGCCGATATAGCGAATGATCACCGCGATCATCGCCACGACGGGCACGGCGAGGAAGGCCCCGGTGATGCCGTAGAGCGAGCCGCCCGCGGTGACGGCGAGCAGCACGATGACGGCGTGGAGCTCCATGCTGCGGCTTTGCAGGACCGGTTGCAGCACATTGCCTTCGAGCTGCTGCACGGCGATGACGATGCCGAGCACGATCAACGCTGTGGTGAGCCCGTTGCCGACCAGCGCAACGAGGACGGCGAGCGCGCCAGCGACGAACGCGCCGACCATCGGGATGAATCCGCCGATGAAGGTGATCACCGACAGCACCAACGCCAGTGGCACATCGAGGATGAACAGCGACGCGCCGATGAGGACGGCGTCGACCATGCTGACGATCGCCTGAGTCCGGATGAAGCCACCCAGTGTCGCCCAGACGCGTTCCAGGACGGCTTCGACGTGGCGCCCGCTGCGGTTGCCGAACACCTGATGCATCCAGGGCAGAAAACGCGGCCCGTCCTTCAGGAAGAAGAACACCAGCACCAACACCAAGAACACGGTGATCAGGAGCGATGTCGCGGTGGACACGCCGGTGAACACGCCGTTGGCGATCTGCGCGCCGCTGGATTGGAGTCGTCCGATGATCGCCTCGACCGCGGAATCGAGTTGCTCGTCACGGATGCGCAGCGGTGGTCCCTGGATCCAGCCGCGAACCTGGTTGACCCCGTCGGTGGCCTTGTCGGCGAGCTGAGGTGCTTGATCGGCCACCGAGGGCACGATCAGCGCGACGACCCCGGCCAGCAGTGCGACGAACCCCAGCAGCGTGATCGACGCGGCGAGCGCGGGTGCCAGCTTGCGCCGGGTCAGCCAGCGGGTCAGTGGCCACAGGATCGTGGTCACCACGATCGCCAGCGCCACGGGCAGGATCACGACCCACAGCCGGGCGGTGATCGTGCCGAGTACCCATGCGCCCGCCGCGATCGCCACGATGCACAGCGCCCATTTGGCCAGCCACAGGATCCCGCCACCGATCACGTCTCCGCGATCAGGCGAAGGCTTGTCGTTCGGATGTGCCCCACTGGTCTTCTTCACCGGCCCGCTCACGTCGCTAGTCTGGCACGCTCGCCGCGTCCACCGGAACTTGTCGGTGCCACGGCCTAGCGTTTCGTCCATGTCGGAAACCATCACTGTCGGCGGCATCACCATCGACAGCAGCGATCCTGCCGAACTGGCCGAGTTCTGGAGCTCCGCACTCGGTTACTCGGTCCTCGTCGACTCCGGGGACTACGTCATGATCACCCCGCCCGGCGTCGGTTTCGGGGAGGGGCGCTACCTCGCGTTCCAGTTGGTTCCCGAGCCGAAGGTGACCAAGAACCGGGTGCACATCGATTTCCAGACCACGGCTCGCGCGGCCGAGGTCGCCCGGCTGACGGCGTTGGGGGCCACGGTCCACGGCGAACACTCACTGCCCGGTTTCGCCTGGACCGTCCTGCAGGACCCGCACGGCAACGAGTTCTGCGTCGTCGCCGCCGAGAGCTGAGCGAACTGGCACGCTGTGCACAATGGCACGCAGTGCTGCCTGGGAGGTGTGTGCCCGCACCGCTGGTGAGCGGATCAGTTCGACGGCGGCTCGGCCTCGGCACGATCGAGTTCTTCGTCGAGCGCGATGGCCGCGGCGATCAGGGCCAGGTGGGTGAAGGCCTGCGGGAAGTTGCCCAGCTGCTCACCCGAGGGACCGATCTCCTCGGCGAACAGGCCGACATGGTTGGCGTAGGTGAGCATCTTCTCGAAGGCGTAGCGGGCCTGTTGCAGTCGGCCCGTCCGGGCGAGGGCCTCGACATAGAGAAAGCTGCACAGGTTGAAAGTGCCCTCGGTGCCGCGCAGGCCATCCGGTGAGGCCTCGGGGTCGTATCGATAGACCAGGCTGTCGCTGACCAGCTCCTTGTCCATCGCGTCGAGGGTGCTCAGCCACATCGGGTCGGTGGGGGACAGGAATCTCATCCGGGGCATGAGCAGCAGCGAGGCGTCCAGTACGTCGGTGGCGAAGTGCTGCACGAACGCTCGGCGTTTCTCGCTCCAGCCGCGGTCGATGATCTGCCGGAATACCGCGTCGCGTTCGGCGGTCCAGCGGACCACGTCGGCGGGCCTGGCGTGCGCGTTCGCCATGCGGATGCTGCGGTCGAAGGCCACCCAGGTCATCAGCCGGCTGTAGGTGAATTCCTGGCGGCCGCCGCGAGTTTCCCAGATGCCCTCGTCGGGGCGATCCCAGTTGTCGGCGAGCCAGTCGACGAGGCCGCTGAATGTCCGCCAGCCGGCGATGGCGGCCATATCGGTCCCCTGCGCCAACGCGTCGGCTGCCTCGCCGTAGATGTCGAGCTGGATCTGGTCAGCTGCGCCGTTGCCGACCCGCACCGGCGCCGAACCCTGGTATCCCTCCAGGTGGGGCAGCGTTATCTCGTCCAGGTGTGGGTCGCCGTCGACGCGGTACATGATCTGCAAGGGTTCGCCGGAGGCGGTGCCGCCCGCGTCGACCCGGTCGCGCAGCCACCGACGGAAGGCATAGGGCTCCTCGGTGAAGCCGAGGTCGCTCAGCGCCCGCACCGACAGCGAGGCATCCCGGATCCAGGTGTAGCGATAGTCCCAATTGCGTTCGCCGCCTATCTGTTCGGGCAACCCCATGGTGGCCGCGGCGATCGGCGCGCCGGTCGGGGCGTAGGTGAGCAGTTTGAGCGTGATCGCGGAGCGGTTGACCATGTCCCGCCAGCGACCGCGGTAGGTGGACGAGCGCAACCAGGTCTGCCAGAAGCGACGGCACTGGTCGAACTCGTGGGCGATCGTCGCCCACATCGGTGCCGAGGAGAAATCCGCGCCGGCGGGGGCGGTGGTCAGCACGACCGCGGCTCGCTCACCGGCGGCCAAGGTGAAACGCGCGGTGATATCGGCGCCGTCGGGGTGCAGCGCGATCGGGTCGGTGGATTGCAGATGCAGATCGGCGACGTCGGAGCGGAAGACGGCGGTTCGTTCATCGACTCGGTCGAGGGTGTGGGTGGCGCGTGCGTAGTCGAACCGAGGGCGGCACGCGAGAGTGAACGTGAAACTTCCGCGCACCACCCGCGCGACTCGCACCAATCGGTGCCGGTCGGCGGGCTCGGTGCCGCGAATCGGCTCCATGAAGTCGGCGACCTCGCCCACGCCGTCGGGCCCGGAGAACCGCGTCACCAGGATGGCGGTGTCGGGCAGGTACAGCTGCCGGATGGTCACCGGGTTGGTGGTGTCGACGGCGAGCGAGCAATGTCCGCCCTTCTCGCTGTCGAGCAGCGACGCGAACACACTCGGTGAGTCGAATCGTGGCGCGCACCACCAGTCGATCGTTCCGCCGGCCGATACCAGCGCCGCGGTCTGTAGATCTCCGACGATGCCGTGCTCGTCGATCGGCGGGTACGAGTTCACGGACACTCCTCGCCTCGGACCGCCGTTCGCGCGGTCGGCGAGGTTCAGCAAACCAGCGAAGGGTGGCGTCGGCCTCATCCGGAACGGGTGATTCCCATGCCTCGGCGGCGAGGTTGGCGCGTTCGGCATGAGGTTGGCGCGTTCTGTTCTTGTCGTGGCTGCGCTGCGATTCGACACTTACGTTCGGATGGTCAGTCTGAACGATGGGAGTGTGCGGTGTCGGTTACCAGGGAGAGCGCCACTGTCTACGTGATTTCCGCGCTGGAGTCGAAGGGAACCGCGACCCGCGATGATTTCGACGTAGCGGGAATTGTCGCCACGTTCCGCGACCTCATCGACGGATGGGACTTCCACTTGTTGGAGCGGGAAACGTTCTGGCAGATCGCCTCGACCTACCTCAGGACGTGACGGTCGGAACCGAGTGGGAACCCGCCGACCAGCGCCGGGCTGCCCGGCGCAGCGAGCCCGCATCGGAGTAGCCGAGCAGTTCCGCCTGCTTGGTGCCGCTGAGCGAGCCTGCCGCTCGCGACAGCCGCGCGCTGCGCGCCCGGTCCAGTTCGGTCCGCCAGGTGGTGCCTGATTCGGCCAGCCGTCGCTGCAGGGTGCGAGGGCTGATGTTGAGGATCTGGGCGACACTGTCGAGGGAGACCGCTCCGGCTTCGATGGCCTCGTCCAAGGCGTCGGCCACTCGTGCGGGCCAGGCCGAGGCAAGGGTCGGCGGCGGCGCCAGGGCGGCGGCCAGCGGTTCCAGGACCGCGGCCAGGATGGGATCCGCGGTGGTCAGGGGCAGATCCAGGTCCGCGGAGCGGAAGGTCATCGAGTCGGCGGGGGCGTCGAATTCCAGCGTGGCGGAGCCGAACACGGCGCGAAAGCCGTCGACATGCGCGGGAGCGGCCTGGCGCAGCGAGACGCGCACCGGGTTCAACGGATCGTCGAGGACCCGGCGCGCGCGACTCAGGACGGCCGACAATCCCCACAGTTGGGTGTGGTCCCTGCCACGACCTTCGCCATCGAGCATCTCGAGGTACAGGGTGGATTCGCTCTCGGTCTCGGTGACCAGGTCGAACCGGTGATTGGTGGTAACCGCGGTGATGTAGGGACCGCAGGTCGCCAGCCCGGCGCCGAGCGTCGGCGCGGACGCGAACAGATAGTCGTACAACCCGAGGCTGGACAGCTCGTAGCGCCGGGCCACCTGCAGGGCGACGTCGGGACCGAGGCGGTGTTCACCGACCTCCCACAGCCGGGAGAACGTCGCACTGGGTAGATGCACGTCGTGGCCGGTCATCGACCAATCCGGCACCCCGGTATCCCGAATGAGCTGCGCACGATCGAGCCCGGCTGCGCCGAGCTGGGAAATGACGAAACGGTGCAGCAAGCTCTGGTCGGTAGCCATGACGTCTCCTCGTGGCAGCATGCCGATCTACGAACGTCTCTCAGCCGCACGCGTCGACCGATCGGGAGAGTCCGTCGGCGAACGTCTCGGCGCTTCGAGATCGGCACCTCGTGTTTGATCCGGTTCTACCAGTTCCGCGCAGGTCGCGAAAGCAATCGCGATTCTGGTCGGCGATCATGCCGGCGGCTCCGATCGCCGCCGCGGAACGATGGATGCCCAGTACTCGAGTGCCAAAGGTGAGTCATGACCGCGGAACTGTGCTGTCCGAACGTTCGATTCCCTCGGCCTTCTGGCGCCGCGCCCCGATCGACAGCTCAGTCGGCGCCGGTGACGAAAACGCGCTCCAGCAGGGCGAACAGACGATCTCGATCTCGGTCGCTGAGCTTCGCGAGGCCGTCTTGCGTCGCGTGCATCTTCGCGCGGATCGTATCGGTGACACGCTCGCCTTCAGACGTGATGACGAGATGGGTGACGCGCCGGTCGGACGCACTGGCTTCGCGGCGCACGAGGTCGCGCTTCTCCAGCCGGTTGATGATCCCGGTGACATTGGACGCGTCGCAGGACAAGGTCTCGGCCAGGGCGCGCATCGCGACAGGCCCTCGGCGCAGCACTGTCAGCGTTTTGCCCTGGCTCGCCGTGAGGTTCTCGCTCGCCGCCGCCGCGGTGAAGTCCCCGTAATAGACACCGAGCGCCACCGAGAGCAGCTCCATGAGCTGGGCCGTATCGACGCGCGGAGCTTCTTCCATGCGAGTCAGCTTATCCGCAGAAACTTGACTATCTCAAATATCTGCCTCTAGCGTGTGGGCATTGCTTGAAGTTCTCAACCTTCGACTTTGTCAAGTAACTCTGAGGAGTATCCAGTGATCGTCACCCAGTCCGAGGCCTCCCGCACGGCCGAGATCCTCTCGCGGCCCATCACACTGAACGGCCTGACCGTCCCGAACCGCATCGTGATGGCGCCGATGACGCGGATGTTCTCGCCCGGCGGCGTTCCCGGTGACGATGTCCGGTCCTATTACGCCCGCCGCGCCGCCGCGGGCGTCGGCCTGATCGTCACCGAGGGGACCTATGTCGGCCATCAGTCGGCCGGGCAGAGCGATCGTGTGCCGCGGTTCCACGGTGCGGAGCAGTTGGCGGGGTGGGCGAAGGTCGCCGAGGACGTCCACGCGGCGGGCGGCACAATCGTGCCGCAGCTGTGGCATATCGGCATGGTGCGCAATCAGGGCGAGCAGCCCTATGTCGACGCGCCCGCCGTGGGCCCCTCCGGCATTCGCGTCGACGGCACCGAGGGCGCCGGCAAGGCGATGACCCAGCGTGACCTGGACGACGTCATCGGCGCCTTCGCCGAGGCCGCCGCGGCGGCCGAGCGCATCGGTTTCGACGGTGTCGAACTGCACGGTGCGCACGGCTACCTGCTCGACCAGTTCCTCTGGGAGCGCACGAACCGCCGCGACGATGGGTACGGCGGTGACGCGGTGGCCCGCACGAGGTTCGCGGCCGAGATCGTGGCCGCCGTCCGGGCGGTCGTCTCGCCCGAGTTCCCGGTGATCTTCCGCTACTCGCAGTGGAAGCAGGAGGCCTACGACGCACGCCTGGCCGAGACGCCGCAGGAGCTCGAGGCGATCCTGGCTCCGCTCGCCGCGGCCGGTGTGGACGCCTTCCACGCCTCCACCCGCCGCTACTGGCTCCCTGAGTTCGATGACTCGGAGCTGAACCTGGCGGGTTGGACCAAGAAGCTCACCGGCAAGCCCACGATCACCGTCGGATCGGTCGGCCTCGACGGCGATTTCCTCCGTGCGTTCTCGGGCCAGGGCGCCGAGCTCGGCAGCCTCGACAACCTCCTCGATCGCATGGAGCGCGACGAATTCGACATGGTCGCTGTCGGCCGAGCCCTTCTCCAGGACCCGGAGTGGGCCTCCAAGGTCCTGGCGGGGCGGATCGACGAGGTGAAGCCCTACGACGGAACGGCGCTGAAGACGCTGAGCTGAGCGACACTCGCCGAGGCGGCGCCGTCAGCCGGTGACGGCGCCGTGTGCGGCCGAGCTGACGAGTTTGCGGTACTTCGACAGCACCCCCGAGGTGTACTTGGGCGGCAGCGGTTCCCAGCCGACCTTGCGGGCGGCGAGTTCGTTCTCGTCGATCTCGACGTCGAGGATGCGGTTGGCGACATCGAGGACGATCGGGTCGCCGTCGCGGACGAAGGCGATCGGGCCGCCGTCCACCGCTTCGGGGGCGACATGCCCCACGCACAATCCGGTGGTGCCGCCGGAGAACCGGCCGTCGGTGAGCAGCAGTACGTCCTTGCCGAGGCCCGCGCCCTTGATCGCGCCGGTGATGGCGAGCATCTCGCGCATGCCGGGTCCGCCCTTGGGTCCCTCGTTGCGGATGACGACGACATCACCGGCCACGATGGTGCCGTCCTCGAGCGCGTTCATCGCGGCCCGTTCCCCGTCGAACACCCGAGCCGTGCCGCGGAAGACATCGGAGTCGAAACCGGCGCTCTTCACGACGGCGCCTTCGGGCGCGAGCGAGCCGTGCAGGATGGTGAGCCCGCCGGTGCGGTGGATCGGCCGGTCGAGGCGGCGGATGACATCGCCGTCGAGGCCGAGTTCGATGTGCGCGAGATTCTCGGCCATGGTCGCGCCCGTGACGGTCATGACGTCGCCGTGCATGAGACCGGCGTCGAGCAGGGCCTTCATCACGACGGGGATGCCGCCGACCCTGTCGACATCGTTCATGACGTAGCGGCCGAACGGCTTGAGGTCGCCCAGGTGCGGCACCTTGTCACCGACCCGGTTGAAGTCGGCGAGGGTGAGGCCGACACCGGCCTCGCGGGCGATGGCCAGCAGGTGCAGTACGGCGTTGGTCGACCCGCCGAGTGCCATGACGACCGTGATGGCGTTCTCGAACGCCTCCATCGTCATGATGTCGCGGGCCGTGATTCCCTTGCGCAGCAATCCGACGACGGCCTCGCCGGACTTCTCGGCGAAGTCGTCACGGCGACGGTCGGGGGCAGGCGGCGCGGCCGATCCGGGCAGGCTCATCCCGAGTGCCTCGGCCGCCGAGGCCATGGTGTTGGCGGTGTACATGCCGCCACACGCGCCTTCGCCCGGACAGATCGCCCGCTCGATGCGGTCGACCTCGGCGGGGGTGATCAGACCTTTGATGCAGGCGCCGACAGCTTCGAACGCGTCGATGATCGTGACGTCCTTGCCGTCGATATTGCCGGGCAGGGTCGACCCCGCGTAGAGGAACACGCTCGCCAGGTCCAGTCGCGCGGCGGCCATCAGCATGCCCGGCAGGCTCTTGTCGCAGCCGGCGAGCAGCACCGAACCGTCGAGGCGCTCCGCCATCATCACGGTCTCGACGGAATCGGCGATGATCTCGCGGCTGACCAGCGAGAAGTGCATCCCCTCGTGGCCCATCGAGATGCCGTCGGAGACCGATATCGTGCCGAATTCGAGCGGGAAACCGCCCCCGGCGTGGACGCCGCGCTTGACCGCCTTGGCCAGCCGGTCGAGCGACAGATTGCACGGAGTGATCTCGTTCCAGCTCGAGGCCACACCGATCTGCGGTTTGACCCAGTCCTCGTCACCCATGCCGACCGCGCGGAGCATGCCACGAGCGGCAGTTTTCTCGAGTCCATCGGTGACGTCGCGGGAGCGTGGCTTGATGTCGACGGGCTGATCGGTGTCGTGTGCCATAGCGCAAGCCTACGAGGCCGGGTTGAAATCGCCACGATGGCGCAGCCGCGAACGGCGCGAACTACTCCGCGGTCACGGGCGATGACGAAGCCCCCCGATAGCGCTCAGGTCCGCGGTGCCCCTGGTGTTGGCGAGCGAACTGACTGTCGCGGTACCGAATACGCCTTTGCGGTCGTAGATCGCCGCGGTGCCCAGCGCGATGCCGTCCTGGGCCAACCGATCCAGGCCGACCAGCCCGGCTTCGTCGCCTTCCGGAAGCCTGGTCAACGTGAGCGTGGCATCGGCGTTGATGTATTCCAGGCCGTTGCTGCCGAGGTTGGTGACCACATTCGTCACATCGGCGAGTCCCGCGACGAACTGGAACGGCGTCGGTTGCTCACCGGCCACGACCGCGATCGGTCGGTGCCAGATCCCCGTGCGGGCAGCGTTGTGGTGGGTGCGGGCGTCGGGACTCCACCCTTGTTCCTCGCTGAAGTACACGCGATCCTGACCGGCCGAAGGTTCGCGGTCGGTTGGCGGCGGATCCGCGGCCGTCTCCGGCGACCAGCAGATGCCGTCCGGTGTCGGGCCAGGGCGCAGATACAGCGCGCCGGCCCGCGCGACGGGTCGGCCGTCTTGGATCAGCATCGCATCCAGCAACGACAGTCGGCGGCCGTCGCGTATCACCTCGACACGAGTTGTACAGGGCCGCACGAACACCGGGCGAAACAGGTCGAGCGTCCACCGCACCGGCCGCAAGTCGGTCCGTTCGCGAACGATGAGCTCGCGCTCCACCGCGCGCGCCAGAACCGCGCCGACAGCCATCCCGCGTAGCTGCCCACCGATCCATCCGCTGCTCGCCTCGGGTTCGGGATGGAGTACTTCGGTGCGACCGATCGGATCGAATTGGGCGCGAAAGAATGCATGACTCACCGGCGACTCCTTAGGCATGGGCAGTCTCGCCGTACGCGCGGCACCGGTGGCACGCGACTGACAGATGCCCGGATCTGAGAGTCGGCGATCCATCCATGATGCGGCCATCGGGAGGGGGCGGCTACCCGGCCGTGGAAGATCACAGCCTGCGTTAGGCTCGGATATGGCCCACCGATCTGTTGCTCTCTGTGCGATGCTCCTCGCTGTGTCGTCGCTCTGTGCGTGCACTGTGTTCGGCCGCGGCGAGAGTGATCCGCCCACCGCGCGTGACGCGGATGTGTTGGTGTCGATCGCGGAGTCCCCGGGATTCCTGGAGGCCGAGCGGGTCGGGAGCCGACGGGTTCCGTTCTTCGAATTGCGTCGCGACGGTACCGTTTTCACCACTGTGGACGACGGTGCCGAGCAGAGCGTGTTCGGCGTGTACTGGGCCCGGCTCACCGACGATGGCATCGAGCAGGTTCGTGCGTGGTTCGACGAACTCTCCTTCGACGATGCCCACTACCGCGAGTTCTCGCCGCCGACAGACCAGCCGACGACAGTGGTGTACGCGAACTTCGATGGGCCGGTAGGTGTCTCGGTCTACGGCCTGGACACCGAGTCGCGGACGCGTTCCGGCAATGGTGAGATGCGCCGGTTGGGGAACGTGATCGACCGTCTGCGAGCACTGCCGGACGACTCGCAGCTCACGGTGCAGCGTCGTGCGCCGTACACGCCGACCGCCCTCGACATCGCGTTCCAGCCCGCGGTGTCACAGGACGACGAGCCGTTGCCCGAGCCGACCAGATGGCCGTTCGCCATCCCACTCACACAGCGCCCCTTGGGTGTCGGCGGCTACGGCAGAGCGCTGTGCGCCACTGTCGACGGTGCCGAGGCTGCCACGATCGTCGAGCTCATGGCCGGACACGACGGGGACACCCCACCGCATTGGTCCACCGGGGCGACACCGGGCTCCGGGCAACCCACCTCGGTCCTGGTGACCGTGAACGCACTCCTGCGCGGTCGATCTGGTTGCAGCGCAGTCCCGTCAGCCCCGGCGCCGTCGAATCATGTTGTCGTCGAGCCGCTCCAGGACGTGGCACTCGCCGATCCGTCGGCCTGGCAGGGTCACTATCCGGCCGACCGGTTCGCCACCGCCACCAGCCTGGAACTCTATGCGTCGGTGCCGATTCTGGTCCGCGAGCTCGAGGCCAGGGAGGCGGTCGAGGACGCGGACGGGACCAGCGACAGCACCGAACTCCACGTGCCGACCGGCTCGGACCTCACCTGGTACGACTACGAATTCGTGGCCGCCGAGGTGGGTGGCTCCCGCTACCTCGACCTGTCGGCCCGCTATCAGGGCATGGCTCCCGATCCGTGGGAGCCATCGACCTGGCACGCCCGCATCGCACTCGGTCCCGAAACCGTCACCGACCTCGACCTGCGCTGATCCGCGATGAAGCCGTCGCTCCTGTCGGGTGCCGGATCCACACATTGGGCTCCACATAGACCGCGACACCGTGCTCGACCGAACAGGACATCGGGGCCAGCGCTTTCGGCACGAGCACCGGCCCGCTGGTGTCGAACGGCAGGCCGGTCCACGCACGCCATTCCTCCAGCGTCCCAGGAATAACCATGGATCGCGCTGCGATCCTGTCGATCGTGCCGCCGGCACGGACGTGGACGCGCAGCCACGGGTCGACCGGCAGCCCATCCGGCCTCGTCAGCCCGGCGTAGGCGCTCATCGGCTGTTCGATGTCGGCTTTTCCGTTGGGGCGCACGGGTGCCACGAGTTCGGCGAATCCGAGCCGAGCGGCGTTGTCACGCAGAGCGGCGAGGATTTCCGCGCTCAGCCCGGTGCCCTGCCTGCTCGGCTCGATGACGATCTCGATCGCGGACACCGTGTCAGGCTGTGCGCCGGTCGCCGAGGTGTGGATGCCGCGCCGAATCGCGCCGTCCCAGCCGTCGTCGGGGAGGTCGGCCGCACCGAGCCGGAACGGGACGGAATAGGCTCGACCGACCACCTCGCCGGCCTCGTCCTGGCAGACCAGGATGTAGTCGGCGAACCGATCCAGCATCGAGTAGTACAGGTTGCCGACGGGGTCGTGGCGCATGAATTCAGGCCAGGAGTCGGCCATTTCGGTGAAGGCGTCGTACAGGTCGGGGCGGTCCGCGAGAACCGAAATCGTCAGCGGCATGGATCTACGATGCCTCACCCGGCGCCGCGGATCGAGCGAGATCAGGTCAGTTCGATCGGACCGCGGAGTTGACGGGCAACCGCGCGGAACCAGCCGAGGTGGTAGTGAGCGCCTTCGGAGTCGAATCGGGAGCGCAGCTCGTACCAGCGCAGGCCGGGGTGGCGGTGGTGCACGTCGTGCAGATTGAAGCTGAGGGCGAAGCGTTCGAGCGTGCGGGGCAGGCGCAGATTCATTGCCGCTCTGGGTGATTCGAGGTCGGTGCCGTAGTGGTAGGCGTTGTCGGAGAGGGAGATGATGAGGGCGCGGCCGCCGAGCGCGGCGAGCAGCATCCAGCCGTGTGCGCCGTAGGCGAGGAACGCGGCGGTGTGGAGGACGACGATCGCGGCGGCATCGGTGCGGACCTTTCCCAGAACCACCGGCTGGGCGACTCGTTCGAGTACGAGACCACCGACCGAATCCGGTGCGTCCACCCGACGGCCCAGTGCGCGGATGGTTCGCTCGGGCATCAGCGCGAGCAGCAACGTGAGCACTTCGAGTAGGTACAAACCGCCGAACAGTTTGAGATAGAACGGGGGAGCGGCGGCCCGCCGAGTGGTCGTCGCCGGGTCGTAGATCTCGCTGCGCTCACGGACCCGGCTGTATCGATGGTGGAGCAGGTGGCCCACTTTCAGCATCGCGAAAGGCGATCCGTACACCACCGCCAGGATGCGTCCCATCCGGTCGTTGCGGGTCCGATTCCGTAGCAGCGACCCGTGAACGGCCTCGTGGATCAGTGACCAGAACGGCGTGATGGTGAGTGTCAGCGGCACCAGGGCCCAGCCCCACGCGGCATTCCGTGGGAGCAGTAGCAGCGGGATCACGAACAGCTGGGTGACGCCGATTGTCAACGCCGCCGCGATGAGTCGCACATTCACCAGGTCGCCGCCGACAGCTCGCGGCACATCGGAGGGGCGCGGGGTGCGAGTTCGAGTCATGGTGCAGCGGTGCTCCGGATAGATCAGGCAAACTCCGCCCCTATCCTGCCATCAGCGCACCACGCGTGACAGGCACGAAGGCACCGCGAACCTGGTGTTCGCCGACAATTCAGCAGGGATGCACCAGCATCCCCGTGGCCGAGGCGGGACGGCTAGGTGTTCTGCTGCTCGGGTTCGATATCGAGCTGGAGGGGGAACTGGCTCACGGTCCACGCGGCCACCGCGGTCGACGCCAGGACGTGGAGCAGGTAGATCGTGCAGACCAGGCCGATGCCGTAGTCGCGCATCCACGCACCGAGCGGAATCAGGGCCACCAGGTCGAGGCCGAGCATCAGTAGCGACAGCAGCAGGGCAGGCGCAGCCCAGGACGGCGGGCCCGGTTCGGCGGAAGAATCGGCCGTGGGCAAGGAGTCGAAAGGGTTCTCGGTGGCCATGTTGTCCTCACAGGCAAAGCCGGGGCTGGACGCTGCGTACTCGCTGATCTGTCACATATTCGGGGTCGCAGGCGGCCCGGATCGGGGCGCGAGGTGAAAATCTCGGCATCCGCAATCGATCGGCAACATGACACAAGCGCCTGTCACGCGGCAGCGCTCGGCTCTCGGAGACCGGTTGCTTCGCGATGTGGCAACCCGACTCGAATCGGCGCCGATCGGGGCTGCGGTCGGCTGGAACCCGGTGTGGTCACGGATGTGCCGTTGGTGTCGGGCGCATGAGCGCTCCCATTGCTTCCCCCTTCTACTGTATACACGATTCCGGGCCCTCATGAGGCGCTCGATCCTGGTCCATAATCGCTCGCGTTAGACCGAAACCACCA
This sequence comes from Nocardia sp. NPDC127606, assembly GCF_042671725.1. Lineage (NCBI taxonomy): Bacteria > Bacillati > Actinomycetota > Actinomycetes > Mycobacteriales > Nocardiaceae > Nocardia > Nocardia sp. NPDC127606. The sequence continues at coordinate 1,279,432 of NZ_JBHXWQ010000001.1, forward strand.
GGTGAGGAGTAGCGGGATGGCCTATGTGCTCGGGTTCGGTGAGGTCGATCGAACAATGGTCTCGATCGTCGGCGGTAAGGGTGCCAACCTCAGTGAGTTGTCGCGGATCGACGGTGTCGCGGTGCCGGACGGGTTCTGCGTGACGACCGATGCTTTCGCTCAGACGGTGGCGGGGGAGCCGTCGCTCGATGCTCGGCTCGACGAGGTGTCGCGCCTCGCGCCGGGTGATCGGGCCTCGATCTCCCGGCTGAGCGCCCAGCTGCGGCGCACGATCGAGGAGCTGGTCGTGCCGGACGCGGTCGCGGAGGCGATCCTGGCCGCGCATGCTCAGCTCGGAGTAGGTGACGCCTATGCCGTGCGATCGAGTGCGACGGCCGAGGATCTGCCGGGCGCCTCGTTCGCCGGTCAGCAGGACACCTTCCTGAATATCGTGGGATCGGCGGCGATCGTCGAGCATGTCCGCCGGTGCTGGGGTTCGCTGTTCACCGAGCGGGCGGTCACCTATCGACTCCGAAACGGCTTCGACCAGAAGAAGATCCGGATGGGCGTGGTCGTGCAGCGGATGGTGTTCGCGCGCGCCGCCGGCATCCTGATGACGGCCGACCCCCTCACCTCCGACCGGACGGTCGTGTCCATCGACGCGGGTTTCGGTCTCGGTGAGGCGCTCGTGTCGGGTCTGGTCAATGCCGACGTCTACCGGGTTCGCGACGACCACATCACCGACAAGACGATCGCCACCAAGAAGATTCGCGTGGAGCCGGTCCCGACAGGCGGCACTCAGGTGCGTGAGATCGCGGGCGAGCACCGAAACGAGCCGGTCCTCTCCGATGAGCAGGTGCTGCGGCTCGCGCGGCTCGGCCGCCGCATCGAAGCGCATTTCGGCAGCCCTCAGGACATCGAATGGTGTTCGGACGGTGAGGTTTTCCGCGTGGTGCAGAGTAGGCCGATCACCAGCCTGTTCCCGATCCCCGTCGCCGACGACGGGGAGAACCACGTCTATGTGTCGGTGGGCCATCAGCAGATGATGACCGACGCGATGAAGCCGTTGGGGCTCTCGGTGTGGCAGCTGACGAGCAACGCGCCGATGCGCGACGCGGGCGGCCGGTTGTTCGTCGACGTCACCGCGATGGTGTCCGTGCCCGCGAAAGGCGCAGCCTTGGCGGCGGGACTCGGCAAGTCCGACCCGCTGATGGGGGACGCGCTGCGCACGGTGCTCGAGCGCGGTGACTTCGTTCGTCAAGTGCCAGAAGAGGATTCCGGTGCACCGGCGACACCTTTCGGTGCCGCCCCCGCGCCGCTCGAAACCGATCCCGACATCGTCACCGAGCTCATCGCGCAGAGCGAGGCATCGCTGGCGGCCATGAAGCGCGACATCGCGGATCTGTCCGGACCGCCGCTGCTCGACTTCATCCGGACCGATATCCAGCAGGAGCTGCGGCGGGTCCTGTTCGCTCCCCAGGGTTTGCAGGTGATCATGGCCGCGATGGAGGCCACGGAGTGGCTCAACGATCGGTTGCGAGAATGGCTGGGTGAGAAGAACGCCGCGGACGCACTCACCCAGTCGGTCCCCGGCAACGTGACATCGGAGATGGGCCTGGCGTTGCTGGACGTCGCCGATGTGATCCGCCCGCACCCGGAGGTGGTGGCATACCTCGAGCGGATCGAGGGCGACGATTTCCTGGGCGGTCTGGCCGATCACCCGGGCGGTGACGACGCACGCGCCGCGATCGAGGAGTTCCTCGGCAAGTACGGCATGCGCTGCACCGGCGAAATCGACATCACCCGGTCACGCTGGAGCGAGAGTCCCGCCACGCTGGTGCCGACGGTCCTCGGCAATATCAAGAACTTCGGGCCGGGCGAGGGCAGACGTCGTTTCGAGGACGGCTTGCGCGAAGCCGGGCAATCGGAACAACAGATCCTGCGTCGCCTGCGCGCCCTGTCCGAAGGAGAGCAGAAGGCTGCCGAGACCGCGCGGATGATCGAGCGTGTCCGCACCTTCTCCGGATATCGGGAGTACCCGAAGTACGGCATGGTCAGCCGCTACTTCGTCTACAAGCAGGCGCTGCTACGCGAAGCCGAACGGCTGGTGGAGGCCGGTGTGCTGGACGAGTCCGACGACATCTTCTTCCTGAGATTCGACGAGCTGCACGAGGTCGTTCGCACCCATCGGGCCGACCGAGAACTCGTCGACGAACGGCAAGACGCGTTCCGTTCGTATCAGTCACTCACCGCGCCGCGAGTGCTCACCTCCGACGGTGAGGCGCTCGCCGGGGCGTATCGACGCGAGGACCTCCCCGCCGGGGCACTGCCCGGCCTGGCGGTCTCGGCCGGGACGATCGAAGGTCGCGCCCGCGTCATCGCCGACATCGCGCAGGCCGACTTGGAATCCGGTGACATCCTGGTCACCGCGTACACCGATCCGAGCTGGACCCCGCTGTTCGTCGGGATCGCCGGGTTGGTGACCGAAGTGGGCGGCCTGATGACCCACGGTGCGGTGATCGCCCGCGAATACGGACTCCCGGCCGTCGTCGGTGTGGAACATGCCACCGAGCTGATCCACGACGGGCAGCGCATCCGAGTGAACGGCACCGACGGTTACGTCGAGATCCTCTCGGAGCCGTAGTCACGGCGCGCTCAGGCGGGCTTCGGGCTCCTTTGCCGACGAACTGCATGCGACGATCTGCGGCCGGATCAGTTTCTCGGCGGTCGTCGTACTGTCGGTCGGGCCGCTTCGATGCGGGCGGCGAGGTCGACCAGGTCGCCCGCGGGGCCGGATGGTGGGGTGCTGCGGTGCCAGATGGCGCGAAACTTTCGGGTCAGAACCAGCGAATCGGCCAGGTCGACCTCGTGCAGCGTGCCCGCACGGAGTTCGTGGGCGACGATCAGCCGGCTGACCACCGCGGGGGCGAGTCCACTGCGGGTCGTGGCGAGAATGGCCGCGGCGGAACCGAGTTCGGCCGCGGGCCGCGCGGGGGTGCCGTGAATCTGCAGCGCCGCCCAGACGGTGTCCCGTGTTCCGGATCCCTTCTCGCGCCACACCAGCGGCGTCTCGGCGAGTTCGCGCGGACTCACCGGGCGCACGCGGGTGGCCCACGGGTGGGTCGGCGCGACGACCACGACCAGCTCGTCGGCCACGAGCACCCGGCTCCCCAGCCCCGCGGGCGCCTGCGGGCCCTCGACGAATCCGAGCACGACCTCGCGATCGCGCACCGCCGTGGTCACCTGCTGGGAGTTCGCCACGTCGAGTTCGACGGCGAGTTCGGGTCGAAGCTTGCGCAACGCCGCCAGCCACTGCGGAATGCGATGGTCGGCAATCGTTTTCGAGGCGATGACATGCAGTTGTGGTGACAGTTCGCGGTGCAGGTTCGCGACACCGTCCATCAGAGCCAGTCCCGCGGCCAGCACCGGCCGACCCAGTTCGACCACGGCCGCACCGGCGTCGGTCAAGGCCGAACCGGTGGGGCCGCGATCGACCAGCCGCAGCCGCAGCCGCCGTTCCAGCGCGCTGATGCGCATGCCGACCGCGGGCTGGCTGATGCCGTGTCGGCGCGCCGCGGCACCGAGGCTGCCCAGCTCTGCCACCGACACCAGGAGATCGAGCACCTCCAGATCAGGAGTTCCGGGCGGCAAGCTCATAAGGAAACCTTACGAGGTGGTGGATATCGGGGTCTACCCGCCTGTGGGCGCGCGCACCAGGATCGGCACTACCGCAAGTTGCGGGCCAGTACAGCTGAGGAGCACAACATGACGTTCGTGGTCGGCGCCGCCTGCGTGGACATCCTGGATCGGGCCTGCATCGAGGAGTGCCCGATCGACTGCATCTTCATCGGCGATCGAATGGCCTACATCCAGCCCGACGAGTGCATCGACTGCGGCGCATGCGAGCCGGCCTGCCCGGTCGAAGCGATCTATTACGAAGACGATCTGCCGCCCGGTCAAGAACAGTTCGTCACCGAGAACGTCCGCTTCTTCCACGAACCGCTACCCGGACGGGCGGAGCCACTCGGTCAGCCGGGCGGCGCGACCTCGGTCGGTGTACTCGGCGTCGACACGAGCTATGTCCGGGAGTTCCAGGCATAGTTCCGGCGGGTCGTCGACCGGAACGGCAACGAGTTCGGTGAATCGAGGGGTAAATCCCGCAGGTCGGCGGAGTTGTACGCCAGAATGTCGCCATGCGGACATTCGCCAAGGTGTTGCACGCCGTCACTGTCGGGGTTCTGATCGTCGCCGCTGGTCACGGTGTTGCGGCCGCCGCACCCTCCGGGAGTGCTGACGGTCTGCTGCCGTGGCCGGCCGCCGGGCCCGATGGTGTGCAGGCCTCGGGTGCGGCGTTGGCGGAGGGGCTCACCGGGACGGTGGTGTGGTCGCGCGAGGCGAACACCCCGGTCCCGATCGCCAGTATCGCGAAGGTGATGACGGCCGTGGTCGTGATCGTCAGCGGTGACCTCGAACGGCCGGTGACGGTGCCGCACGAAGCGGGCGCCTACTGTGCCAGGGAGAACGGTAGTACCGCGGGGCTGGTTCCCGGCGAGGTGCTCACCGCGCGCCAACTGCTTTACGCGCTGCTGCTGCCGTCGGGCTGCGACGCCGCCTACACCGTCGCCGAGTCGTTCGGTCCCGGTCAGGACGGTTTCCTGGCCAGAATGAACGACACCGCGCGGGTAATGGGTTTGGCGGGAACGCATTTCAGTGACCCGGCCGGTATGCCGTACCCCACCGATCACTCCACCTATTCCACCCCGGCGAACCTGGTGGCACTGGGGGTGCGGGCGATGAACCTGCCGCTGTTCCGTGAGATCGTCGGTGCGCGGGACTTCCACGTTCCCGCCGGACCCGCCAACCGCGAGCACCACTGGGAAACGACGAACCGCATGCTCGACGAATATCCCGGCACCATCGGCATCAAGACCGGAAACACCGACGCCGCCGGACACTGCCTGTTGTTCGAGACGGTCCGCGCCGGCATTCCGCTGATCGGCGTCGTCCTGCACAGCTCGGATCACAGCAGCGCCGCCGCGAGGCAGGACGCCGAGCGCATGCTGAACTGGGCCTACGACCCGATTCTGCGCGTTCTGCAACCTGTCGGCGGCTGACGATCGGCGCGATCCCGGCGCAACGCTTAGCATTCGGGATGTGCGCGGTGGCAGATGGTTTCGGGTCCTCGTTTGCCTGGTCGTGCTGGGCACCAGTGGCTGCGTGGGCGCGGTGGACCGGGCGGATTTCGAGGATCAGGTGCGAGCGCGTGGCGGCGGCTTGGTGAGTTCGTTGCCGCAGGAGGCCATCGCGGCGCTGAGTCGGCGAACCGGCGCCACCGACCTCGAAGCGAACGTCATCATCCTCACCCCGCCGAACTCGACCCAGTTCCGCCTGACCTTGAACGACCAACCCGCCCAGATAACCCGGTATCTGGCCGGTGACGAGGTGCTGGCCGCTCGGGAACCCACCGTGCGCCTGCGCGTTCGGCCACCGGATCGATCCCGGCAGCTCGACGACTACTCCTTCGCCCTCGGCGCCCTCAGCGCACCACGCCCGGTGCGGGTGTCCGCCACCGACGACCTCGACGGTGAGGATTTCGCCGTCAGCGAGGTGCCCGGTCTGTCGCGTATCGAAGACATCGTCGACACCGCTCTCGCCCGAAGCGCGCTGCCCAACGGGCAGGTGACCGTCATCGTGGTGAGCCGTTTCGGCCGCGAGATCCGCATAGTCGCCAATGTTTTGTCGCCACGCGCGGAAATGGTCGCCGAATTCGACCGGACCGGCACATTCCTTCGAGTACAGCAGGTATAGCGAATGCGACGGGTCCTGATTTCCGCGGTGTCGCTTGCCTGTGCCGCCGCCTTTCTCACCATTCTCATCGCTGTTGCCATCTGGCCGGGCGAAGCGAAACTCACCGCACCCCTGTTCTGCTCGTCCCCGGCCACCGAACCCGTCGTCGTGTCGGACACCTTCCACGACTCCGAAGGAACCTCGACCAACTTCACCCTGTATTGCGTCAGCGACCGCGGGATTCTCACCGACGAGGGCTTCGCGCTCCCCGTGCTGGCGCTCTTCGTCGCCCACCTGCTGATCTTGATCGCCCTGTTCCTCCTCGCGGCCCTGATCGGCCGGCGGACCGAGCGATCCGATGGGCAGTTCGAACGGCTACAGGACAGCTGACGCCGAAAGGTCGCCGTCGCCTTCCAGGTCCACCTGCAGATCCACCGAGAAGTGCTCGATCGGTAGCGGATTGCCCGACTCGGTCATCGTCAGATTCTGCGAGCCGAGCCCGACTCGGTGCAGGAAGACCACGGTGGCGGTGGCGGCGGCCCGTGCCTGGTCGGTCGGCCACATCCGGGTCGCGCTGCCGTCACCGCAGTCGACGAAGTCGAGCCGGTCCAGGTGTGGGCGGGTGGCCTCGGTGGTGAAGGCGCGCAGGCGGATTTCGGTCGGCGACAGCTCGAGCTGGGCGTAGCGGTCCGCTGTCTTGTCGCGGTCGAAGAAGTGCAGGACGAGCGGCTCGGGGCCGGGACCCAGCGCGCGCATGGCGAGGTGCACGCTGCCCAGCAGCTCGGTCAGCAGGCCACGCAGGTGACCGAGGGTGTAGACACTCCAGATCTCGCTGCCGCGCCCGGCCGAGCCGGCCGACCAGGTGAAGCCGGCGTCGTAATCGTCGGCGCTCGTCTCCGCGACATCGTGCTCATCGTCAGGGATCCGGTCATCCTCGTCGACGAAATCCGGGTAGTGGTACTGGGTTTTCCAGTTCCACCACCTGCGACGGGCATCCGCATCGAGGGACTCGATCCGCAGCGACACCGTGCCGCGGTCGGAGAGCTCGAGGGTGCGCAAGGCGTCGCCGTCGACCCAGCCGACGCCGAGCTCCGACAGCCCGCTGAACCATGTCGGGACACCCCAAGTCGTCACTGTCAGGTCCAGGTAGTGACGGAACTGTTCGGGCTCGATGGTCGCGACGGCGATGGACAGGTGCGCGCGCTGCTCACCGTCGGCATTCGGGTCGTGGTCGTCGTCGATGTGACCACCGGACGGTGTTCCCGGGATGGACACCGCGCCCGCACCCTGGAGCATCCACCCCGCAGTACCGCACACCTGCTCGACGTCGAGTCGGGTGAAGGCGCGGAAGTCGCTCGCGCGCAGCTGTGTCAGCAAGTCGGCGAACCAGGCATCGGGCACGGTGTCCATACCCGAGCACGCTAGCGCTGGGCACCGACACGAAACCGGTCCGACGGATCACCGAACCCGTTGCCGCGCTTGGCTATCGGGCCACGAGGGACACGGCCTCAGTCGATCGAGGGTACTTGCTCAGCGGGGATCGGCGCGAGCGGTGGGGTGCCGTCCCCGAAGGGGCGCCCACCCAGTTCCTCGCGGTGGTGCGGGGTCAGCCAGTTCGACAGGTCCGGCCCCGCGGGGACGATGCCGGTGGGATTGATATCGCGGTGCACGACGTAGTAATGCTCTTTGATCTGCCCGAAGTCGATGGTGTCGCCGAAGCCGGGAGTCTGGAACAGGTCGCGGGCGTAAGCCCACAGCACCGGCATCTCGCTGAGTTTGGTTCGGTTGCACTTGAAGTGGCCGTGATAGACGGGGTCGAATCGGGCGAGCGTGGTGAACAGTCGCACGTCGGCCTCGGTGATGGTGTCGCCGACCAGGTAGCGCTGAGTGCTCAGCCGTTCGGTGATCCGGTCGAGCGCGGCGAAGAGCCGGACATAGGCGGCGTCGTAGGCGTCCTGATCACCGGCGAATCCGCAGCGGTAGACGCCGTTGTTGACGTCGCGGAACACGTCTCGGTTGATCTCGTCGATCTGCTCGCGCAGCGGTTCGGGATACAGCTGCGGTGCGCCCGGCCGGTGGTAGGCGGCCCATTCGGTCGAGAAGTCGAGGGTCATCTGCGCGTAGTCGTTGGTGACGACCTGCCCGGTGGCGATGTCGACCATCGCGGGCACGGTGATGCCGCGCGGATAGTCCGGAAACCTGGCCAGATAGGCATCGCGCAGACGGTGGATGCCGAGCACCGGATCGACCTCGCCCGGATCCAGATCGAAGGTCCAGCTGAGCTTGTCGTGGGTGGGCCCGCACAGGCCGAGCGACAGCACCGGCTCGAGCCCGAGCAGCCTGCGCACGATCAGTGTGCGATTGGCCCATGGACACGCCCTGGCCGCGACGAGCCGATACCGACCCGGTTCGACGGGATAGCCCTCACGTCCGTCGGCGGTGATCCGCGTGGTGATGTAGTTGGTATCGCGGCGGAACTCGCCCGCCTCGACGTAGGTGCCCGCATCGGCATCGCTCACCACCCCAGTCTCGCACACCCCGCGCGCTGGACGGCTCGACCATCGTGCGTCGTGCTCCGCTGGTCGCCGACGAACCGATCGTGGCCTGCTTGTGGCCACCGGCCTAGCATCGCGGGGGCAGCTCGACGCCCGCAGGGAGGAACTACCGATGAGCCTTCGTCAGTTCGAGTACGCCTTGGCGGTGGCCGAGGAAGGGTCGGTGACGGCGGCGGCGGAGGTGTTGCACGTTGCTCAACCGTCGGTGTCGCAGCAGATCCGTGGCCTCGAGCGGGAACTCGGCGTGAAGCTGTTCGCTCGCACACCGACGGGACTGGTACCCACCGTGGTCGGTCGTGCGTTCCTGCGCGAAGCGGAGGTCGCGGTGAGCGCGGCGCGGCGGGCAAGGGCGACGGCGCGGGCAGGCGCCGACGAGCTGGTGGGTGAGCTCGTGGTCGCGGCCCAGATGGGTTTCGGTACCCGTCAACTGCCGCGTGCGCTGGGTGCGCTGCGCCGCCGCTTCCCCCGGGTGGAGGTCACCGTCTACGAGGAACCGAGCTCCGCCGAACTGGAACGGCTGGGGCGCCAAGGCGTCCTCGACCTCGCCCTGATGGCGGCGTGCGAGCAGTCTCCCGACGACGCCCACCACCTCGGCGACGAGGAGTTCGTCGTCGTGCTCGGCGCCGGGCACCCCCAACTCGCCGCGGAGCGGGTCGAACTGCGTGAGCTGGCGGGGGAGCCGTGGGTGCGGTTCGACCGGGACAGCGCGCTCGACGCCGTACTCCTGGATGTGCTGGGCAGCAACGAGCTGACCCCGACCATCGCCGCCCGCGTGTCCCAGACGTCGACGGCGGTGCGGTGGGCGGCTCACGGGCTGGGGGTGACGCTCGTCCCGGCCTCGGCCGTGCCGCACGGTCACGAGCACCTCGTTCGTCCGGTGTATCCGCTCGTTTCCCAGCCCGTCATCGCTGTCGTCCGGACCGATCCGGGCCCGGCGGAGGCCGCCCTGCTCGAACTCCTTCGCCGCCAGACCTGGTCCGAGGCAGCGTCCCTCCCGCCGGCGCGCTGACCGGCTTCAGCCCCGGGGGAATTCGCCCCCGTCGACGAACAGATTGGTGCCGGTGAGCCAGCTCGCCCGGTCGGAGACGAGGAACAGCACCGCGTCGGCGATGTCGCCGGGCCGGCCGTCGCGCCCCAGCGGCGTGGTGCCGGTCGCGGTGACCGTCTCGCCCACTGTCGTGTCCATCCGTGCCCACAACTCCCGGGTCTCTGCACCGCCCGGGGTGGCGGTCCTGCCCGGCGACACGGTGTTGACCCGGATTCCTGAGGAGGCCACATCCAAGGCCAGCCCCCGGCTGTAGGTCTGCAGTGCGGCTTTCGCGGCCACGTAGTGCAGGAACTGCGGCGCCGCGGTGGGGACCGCGGCCGAGGAGATGTGCACGATCGCCCCGGAACGCCGTTCCCGCATCTGCGGTACCAGCAGTGAGTCCAGCCGCACCGAGGCGAGCAAGTTCAGGTCGAGCGCGTCCTGCCATTCCTCGTCGGGGATGGCCGACGCGCTCACGTGCGGTCGCGCACCACCGGCGTTGTGTACGAGGATGTCCACCCCGCCGAGCACGTCGTGCGCGGCGGCGGCGAGTGCCCGTGCGCCGGCCGGTGTTCGCACGTCGGCGGTCACGAAGATGGACCCGTCCGGAACCGCGTTCGTCGCCGATCTGGCGGTGGTGAGCACCTCGGCGCCCGCGTCCAGCAGTTGGCGCACGACGGCCGCTCCGATTCCGCGGGAACCGCCCGTGACCAGAGCTCGTTTTCCGGCGAGTTCTCGCGTGTGCGAAATATTCTCGATCGTGGTCATGCCACCGGTCCTTTCGAGTGCGTATTCGCTCGGCGGAGCAGGGAATCGACGTGTGCGGCGTGCGAATCTTCGATGAAATCGCGGTGCGTCGTTTGCCGAGCTGTTTCACGGTATGTCCGGAAAAGAGCGCGAGGCAAAGACGAAATGTCAGCAGGTGGCATAGGGAATTCCTATGTAGGCCCGGCAGTTCCGCCGGTGCGAGTCCCGCTGATGTCGTCGCCCGGAGGCCGTCTGGCGTCTGGCTGAACCCGCCAGTACCCTGTGCCCGTGAGACCGATGGGCAATGCGCCGGGCGGGACGGCGCGACTGCGTGTCGCTCTGACCGCAGTCGCTGTAGTGGTATTTGTGACCTTTCTCGACACCACCGTCGTCAGCGTGGCGCTGGGGGATATTCGGCGTGATCTGAGCGCGGACGTGACCGCGCTGCAGTGGGTGGTCAACGCCTACACCGTGGTGTTTGCCGGGCTGATGCTCGCCGGTGGGTCGCTCGGGGACCGCTGGGGCCGCAAGCGGGTGATGATCGCAGGCCTGGTGATCTTCTGTGCCGGGTCGGTGGTGTCGGCGCTCGCGAGCAGTGTGGCGGTGCTCATCGCCGGTCGCGCGATCATGGGGCTCGGTGCGGCGGCGTCGGAGCCGGGAACACTGTCGGTGCTTCGGCACATCTTCCCGGACGACCGCACGCGCGCGAAGGCGATCGGGGTGTGGGCGGCGGTGTCGGGGCTGGCGTTGGCGGCGGGACCGGTATTGGGCGGCGTGCTGGTCCATGCGTACGGGTGGCGCTCGATCTTCTGGTTCAACCTGGTGATCGCGGCGGTCGCGCTCGTCGTCGCGCTGTGGTCGGTTCCGGAGAGCGCCGACCCGAGCCCCGAGCCGATCGACTGGGCAGGAGCTCTGCTCGGCGCAACGGCTTTCGGGTCGGTGATCTATGCGGCGATCTCCGGCCAGGATCGCGGCTACGCCGCGCCGTCGGTGCTCGCGTTCTTCGCGATAGGTGGGCTCGCGTTCGCCGGGTTCATCGCCGTCGAAACACGGGCCCGCGCCCCTATGCTCGACTTGCACTACCTGCGCTTTCCGGCCGTGCGTAGTGCTCTGATCGTCGCCTTCGCCGTCTACTTCGGCATCTTCTCGATCTTCTTCTTCACCGCGCTGTATCTGCAAGTGATGCAGTCGTATTCGGGTGCGCGTACGGCCACGGTGTTCGCGCCGATGGCCGCCGCGATCGTGGTCGGCTCGCTGGTCGCGGGATTCTGGGTGGCGCGGCGAGGTGCGCGCACACCGATGATTCTCGGCTGTGTGGTCGGCGCGGGCGGGATCTTGTTGACCCGCCATATGCTCTCCGGTGAGCTCCACGATCCTTCGCTGTCGGCCGCGATGGCGGTGGCGGGCTTCGGCTTCGGGATCGCGGTGGTGCCGTTGACGTCCGCTGTGATGTCGGGAGTTCCGGCGGAACACTCGGGAATGGCTGCCGCGGTGACCAATACGATGCGCCAGGTCGGTTCGGCGTTCGGTGTGGCCGTGCTCGGTGCGCTGGTGAGTGGGTTCCTGTCCGCGGACCTGAAGGCGCGCATGGACGAACTGGGTCTGCCGACCTCGCTACAGCCCGACGCCATTCAAGCCGTGGAACTCGGGAAGATCCCCGAGGGCGTCGACATCGGCCCGTATCTGAAATACCTGTCGAAGGTTTCCGAGGTGCTCAACGCGGGCAAGGCGGCATTCCACCACGGACTCGACGTGGCTCTGCTCGTTTCGGCGGTGATGATCCTCGCCGCGGCGGCATTTACCGCCCTCGATGCGGCACGCCACCGGACGGATATCACCTAGCTCCGGTGCCACCAGCTTGCGGTGCCACGAATCGCGCACTCGCGAGCCTTGATTCGAAGGGTCCGGCCGACGCGCGGCGCGTCGGCCGGAGCCGATGTCAGGCGTTGACCGAGGCAGTCACTTCACGAGTCAGCCGCGATGACCACGGGCACCAGAAACAGCCGGGAAGGAAGGCGCCGCACGCCTCGTCGAGGAAGTCCTCGGTGTACTGGATGCTCGAATCACACACTTCGATGGCCATGGTGAAGAAGGTGATGGTGTCGGGGTCCAGGTGGAAGCTCCACTCCGGGTTGTAGCTCTGCTTGGTCTTGCGGATCTTGCCCATGACGTGGGTGGACATCGTTTCCTCGCCGGACAGGATCCGGCGCGCCTCGGAGATCCGCTGTTCGTTGTTCAGCTGGAAAATGAATTCTTTTCCGCTGTAGTCGGTGAATGCAAAGAGCGCCATGACATTTTCCCCTTGTCGATGTGTTCGAACGAGCGGCAGTCGAGCGTGTTGCGAGGTCGAGTGTATCGGCCGATTAGCGGCCGTGTGCGGGCATTGCGGATGAAAGCTGTTGGTAAGCAACAGGTTTAGGGAATCGGTTGGTTTCTGTCCGCTGAAACGGGGCAGCGGGGAGCGCTCATCGGCGCGTCCCTGAGGCGAGCTCTTCTCGACGCGGTGACCGCCGCCCTGAATCCGCCTTCACCGAGGTGATCAACTCCCGGACCGCCATGGCGCCCCGGGCAACAGCGCCGGCGACCCGACCGTCCGCGCCGATCAACACCGCCGACGGCGTTCCCCGGACCCGGTAGCGCAAGGCTGCTTCGTTGCCCTGCTGCACCAGGACCGGTATCTCGCCTACCTCCTGTGTGCGGCCCCAGGCGGCGTGTTCGGTGAGATCACCGTTGCCGACGAGCACGATCGTCAGCGCTTCCCGGACCCGTGATTGCCACCGCGGCAATTCACGAGCCAGCGCCGCGCACATTTCGCAACCGGGATGAACGAACACGAGCAGCACCGCTTTCCCCGGGGCCAGCAGCGACTCCAGGCTGATCCGCCCACCCTCGACGGCCAGCAATTCGAACTCGGGTGCCACCGCACCGACCGGCAGGCCCTCGGCGCCGAGCGTCGAGAGCGCTTGTTCGTCGACCCGCCTACGTAGCTCGCCCAGCTCCCCGAGCGTCCAGAGCAGAACTACCGCCAAGGTCACGATCAGCGCCAGCCCGGCGGTTGCCTCGGCGGGCAAACCGGCCGGAACCTGCGGATACCGCAGCGCCCCTGCCGTGACCAGTGCGGCGAGCGCCATCAGTAGTCCGTTGCGCACCAGTGTCGCGGACCCGATGGGCCCCGCGCTCGCCGCACCGAAGCAGGAACAGTTCGGATGCTCACCCCGCAGCAGCAACCGCACGATCGCCGCGGTGAACCCCGCGAGCAGTAGTAATGCCGCGGCACCGGCGATGCCCGCCGTCCAGGGCAGCAGGACCCCGGCGGCCACCAGCCCTTCGGCTACCGGCAATCCGATCGCGACCACAGGCACCCCTCTGATGGGTATGCCGAAATCCGCCACCGCCTTCCGTGTCGCGGGCCCGTCTGCCAACTTCCCCCACGTCGACAATCCGAAGGCCCCGGCCAGTACCAATCGCGAACCCCACACTCCGTATTCGATCAGCATTCCGGCACCATCCCACAGCCGAGGCGGTCTGAAATACGATTTGCTGGAACAGCTTTCGCCACGCGTATCCGCAGGGCGACAAGGTGTCGGGTGCAGTCGAACTCACGGACCGCCGACGGGGGCGGCAACGCCGAGGAGTGTCGTTTGCACCCGTAGGAGGTGGTCGATGTCGCCTTCGGCATCGGAGACGGCGTTGCTGTAGAGAAAGCTCTCCCCGAGGCGGACGAGAGCGAAGGCCAAGGTGACTCGGTCGATCGGCGGGCGGTAGCCGTCCTGTTCCTGGGCGCGCTGGATGAGCCGTTCGACCAGTGCGACGCTGCCGCGGTGCACCGGCCCGTCGGCCTGCGTGACCAGCCGCAGGGCCGCGGGCGATTCGTTCTGGAGATAGGTGCGCAATGCGGGGTCGGCGGCCAATCGGCGCAGTGCCCGATCGAAGACTTCGGAGATGCGGTGGGCTCCCCGGCTGGTGCAGCGGCTGTCGATGGTCGTGATCACGTGCTCGAACTGATGGGCGATGGCGAGGCCGAGTAGGTCTTCTCTGGTGCCGAACCGGCGGTAGATCGTGGTGCGGCTGATCCCGAGTTCGGTGGCCACCGCATGTAATTCCAGCCGCTCACCGCGCAGGAACATGCGAATCGCGGTGTCGAGCACCTCATTTCCGGGGGTCGAGGGGGACAGGCTCGGCGGTGGCCGATCGCCGGTCGGCGGTGCGTAGTCCGGTTCAGCGGGGTGAGACGGTTCGGTGCGGGTGGCCGATTCGGCGTCGGCGTCGACCGCGCGGACAGCATCGGGATCGAGATGGCGCATCGCCGCGACGATGATCGAGATCGTCAGATTCGCGGCCGCGGTGAAATCGAGGTTCTGGGCGAGGGCTTGCTGCACCCCGCGGACCCCGATGTCGGTGATCGCCGCGGCGCAGAAGTCGGCGCTGGCGCCCCACCGCAGGTCCGCGCCGCCGTATTCGTGCCGGATCAGTTCGGCGACGGTGTCGGCCACCGATCGGATCGTGGCGGTCCGCGCTTCGTGCGAACGCCCCGCTGTCGGCGCACCGAAGAGGACGTGGAAGCCCTCGGTGTGGGTGGCGGCGAAGTCGAACAGCGCGCGTGTGGTCGTTGCGATATGCCGGTCGAGATCGAATCCCTGTGCGCGCCGGTAGCTTTCCCGCATCCACTCGAGCAGGCTCGCCGCCTCACGGCGCACACACGCGTCGAAGAGCTGTTCCTTGGTTCCGAAGTGCGCGTACAGCGTCGGTTTGGAGGTTTCGGCGGCGGTGGCCAACTGCTCCATGGTGACGTTGTCGAAGCCGTGGGCGGCGAACACCGACAGAACTCCGTCGAGCAACGTGTCGTCGGACGGCCGCACCGCCGTGGAACGGCGGCGCGGCCGCAGGTCGGCCGGTTCCGAATCGGACCTGGTCATGGTGCAGGAGACTACCGTCAGCCGTTGCGCGGGTGGGCGAAGCAATCGACCGGTACCCGGTGGGCGGGATCGAGCGCGTTGAGGATGTGCTGTGCGACAACGGGATCCGAGGCCGCGCCCGCGTGTTCGAAGATGGCCAGTGGGCACTGGTCCTGCACGACGATGTTGGTGACGTTCGGGGCGATCGGCCCCATGCCGCTGGTGTGTGGCGCCACCACCTGATCCCAGCGGGTCATGATGAAGGTGTAGTCGATGCCTGCCGGGTAGGCGTCACCGGAGTT
This sequence comes from Nocardia sp. NPDC127606, assembly GCF_042671725.1. Taxonomy (NCBI): domain Bacteria; kingdom Bacillati; phylum Actinomycetota; class Actinomycetes; order Mycobacteriales; family Nocardiaceae; genus Nocardia; species Nocardia sp. NPDC127606. Next base: position 1,294,724 of record NZ_JBHXWQ010000001.1, read on the forward strand.
CACCGCGTCGAGGTAGTCCGAGCCGCTCGTCATCTGCAGGCTCGCACCGAATCCGAATGCCTCGGCACGGAGTTGGAGATCGTCCCACACGCCGAGCGCGTCGAGGGCGCGGGCGATCAGTGCCTGCCCGCCGGCTCTGGTGCCGTCGTTGAGCGGGGTCAAGTTCACCGACTTGGCGACCTTGTCCGCCCCGCCCAGGTACTTGATGTACCAGCGCGGCATCACGGTGCCTTCCGAGTGACCGACGAGGTCGACTTTCTGCGCCCCGGTGGCGGCGAGCACGCGATCCACGAACGGCGCGAGGTCCTGGGCGGACGATTCCCGCATCGACTCGGTGCCCGGAATCAGGTTCAACGGCAGCGGTGCGGCGGGGTCGAGCCCGTAGTTCAGGGCGAACACGCAGTAGCCGTTGTTTGCCAGCAGCGGCGAGATGGTCGTCCAGTTGGCGGCCATCGTGGCGGTGAGACCGTGGACCAGCACCACTGGTTCCGGATGTTCGGCGCTCGGACGGCAGGTCCAGTCGTTCGCTCCGGGCGGGGACGCGCGGTCGACGAAGTGGACGATTCCGGGAATCAGCCCGTAGGGGACGGGGTACTGCGGAGCGGCCTGCGCGGTGGCGGGTGCACCGACGGCGGCGGCCCCGGCCAGTGTCGCGGCCAGGACCAGTCGTTTCAGGTAGCCGGGCCGTCGGTGGGCAGTGGCGATTCGAGTGGGGGAAGACATGAGTGCTCCTAGGACATCGTTGTGCTGCCAGAAGTTCTAGCACGGCTTTACCTACGGTAAAGCTGAATTGCGCAAAGTCCACGAAGTCTCGGTCAGATCATTGACATGAAGCGTGGATTAGTGGAACGTTTGGCCTCAATCGTTCCAAGGCAAGGAGTCATCTGACGTGTTCCCGGCTTCCGCGCACAACACCGGCAGCGCTGCCGGACGAGCCATCGACCGTGCCCACTTGCGCGAATGGCTGATCTCGCTCGGCCTGCGGTGTTCGGGTCCGATCGAGGTCGCCCGCATCGGGGCAGGCAATTCCAACCTGACCTACCTGGTCACCGACACGGCCGACCGCCGGTGGGTGCTGCGCCGCCCACCACTGGGCGAACTGCTCGCCTCCGCCCACGACGTGGTCCGCGAAGCGCGCGTCGTGCGTGCCCTGTTCGACACCGACGTTCCGGTGCCGCGGGTTCTCGGAGTCGGTGCGCACGACGGCGTCCCTATCCCGCCCGTCAGGTCCGCCGCTGGTCCAGGCAGTGGGCGCAGTCTCGAACTCGGGAGGCACCGCGGGTGGATCAGCTCACCGATCGACTGACCGAGGCGATCCCCGAACAGCACGAACTGACCTTGGTGCACGGTGACTTCCACCTGGGCAACATGATCATCGCGCCCACCGACGGTTCGATCACCGCGGTGCTCGACTGGGAGTTGTGCACCCTCGGCGACCCACTCGCCGACCTCGGCAGTCTGCTCGCCTACTGGTCCGAACCGGGCGAACCCGCGATCGCCGGGTTCGAGATGACGACGCTGCCCGGGTTCCCCACCAGACAAGAACTCGCCGACGAATACCTCGACCACACCGGACGTGATCCCGCGGCGCTGGCCTTCTGGCACGCGCTCGGGCTCTGGAAGTTGGCGACCATCGCCGAAGGCATCCGGCGCCGAACCCTCGACAACCCGGACAACAGCACCGCCGCCGGGGCTCCGACGACCGACCAGATCGATCACCTCGTCGACCTCGCCGATGTGGCGGCCACCGCCACCGGCTGGTGACTTCCCTGCGCAGAAAGTGAACAACGACAATGCGATTGGCACTGACCGGCGATGAGATCGCCTTCCGCAATCAGCTGCGGTCCCTGTATCGCACCGAGATCCCGCCCGAGATCCGCGATGGCGTGCGGGAAGGGCGCGAGCTCAGCCGCGAGGCGCTCGTCACCACCCAGCGCATCCTCAACGCCAACCACCTCGCGGTGCCGAACTGGCCGCAACAGTGGGGTGGCCGGGACTGGACGCCCGTCCAACGTCACCTCTGGCACGACGAGATGGCACTCGCGTCGGTGCCCGAACCCCTGACTTTCAACGTCGACATGATCGGCCCCGTGATCGCCCGGTTCGGCGCCGAGGAGCTCAAAGCGCGCTTCCTGCCGCCGACCGCCAACCTCGATATCTGGTGGTGTCAAGGATTTTCCGAGCCCGACGCGGGCTCTGACCTCGCCTCCCTGCGCACCACCGCGACTCGGGACGGCAACGCCTACGTCGTCAGCGGGCAGAAGATCTGGACCAGTATGGCCCAGTACGCGGACTGGATGTTCTGCCTCGTCCGCACCGACCCCGCTGCGGTGAAGAAGCAAGCGGGGATCTCGCTGCTGTTGATCCCGATGGATGCCGCCGGTGTCACCGTGCGGCCGATCGAGCTCGTCGGCGGAAGCCGTGAGGTGAACGAGGTGTTCCTCGACGAGGTCCGCGTGCCCGCCGAAAACCTTGTCGGGCAGGAGAACCAGGGCTGGACCCAGGCGAAATTCCTCCTCGGCAACGAGCGCACCGGCATGGCCGCGATCGGACGCACCAAGGTCGCGCTGTCCACGATCAAGGCGCGCGCCCGGCACACCCGAGTCGGCCCGGGCACACTGCTCGACGACCCGTTGTTCGCCGCGCGCCTCGCCGAGCTCGAGAACGACACGCTCGCACTGGAATTGATTCAGCTCGGTGCTGTCGCCGGGTCGGAGCACGGGCCGACCGCGCCGACGTCGTCGATTCTGAAGCTTCGTGGCAGTGAACTCCAGCAGGCCGCCACCGAGCTGATGATGGAGGTCGCGGGCCCCGGCGCGCTCCTGCCGGACAACAACCGATGGACGGGCCGCAGCGCCGGCGCCTACCTCAACTGCCGCAAGACATCCATCTACGGAGGATCGACCGAGGTGCAACGCGGCATCATCGCCTCGACGATCCTCGGACTGTGAGCTGACGCCATGCATTTCGAACCGACCGCGGAACAGACGATGTTGCGCGACACCGTCAGTGACGTTCTGGCCGACCCCGCGCGGGCGTCGGAGGATCTCTGGACCACCTTCGCCGACCTCGGATTGCTCGGGCTGACCTTTCCCGAAGCCGACGGCGGCCAGGGTGCGGGTCCGATCGAGGCGATGATCGTGATGTCCGAACTCGGCGCCGGCCCGGCCCGGGTTCCGGTACTCGACTGCGCCTATCTGCCGGGGAGCTTGCTGGTCGAGGCGGCCAGTCCGGCCCAGCGCGGCGAGCTGCTGCCGAAGGTCGCGGCGGGGGAGCTTCGGCTCGCGTTCGCGCACGAGGAGCCGTGCACGCGCTGGCCACTGCGGTCGCTCGCGACGGCGGCGGTGCGCCACGGTGGTTCGTGGCGGGTGAGCGGGCACAAGTCACCGGTTCTCTACGGCGGCGAGGCCGATCTGCTCGTTGTCAGCGCGACAGGGGCCGACGGCATCGGCTTGTTCCTCGTCGACCCCGCCGAGGCGGGGGTGACCAGGCACGCGAGCACGACCCACGACGGTATGCGGGTGGCCGACATCGTCTTCGACCAGGTCTGCGCCGAGCCCCTGGCCCCGCGCGGTGCCGAGGCGGCCATCGAAGCGGCTCAGGTCGCTGCCCAGGCGGCACTGTGTGCCGAAGCGGTGGGCGCGATGACCGAGACTGTGCGAATCACCGCCGAATTTCTCTGTACCCGAAGGCAGTTCGGTGTTCCGTTGCGTACTTTCCAGGCCCTGACCCACCGCGCCGCCGACATGCATATCGCGGTATCGCTCGCTCACGGCATGTCCGTCTACGCCTCGACGGCGCTGGCCGACGGCCTGATCGACCAGACGGTGGCCTCGCGCGCGAAGCTGCGCGTCGGACGATCGGCACGGTTCGTGGGCCAATCGGCTGTCCAGCTACACGGCGGCATCGGAATGACCAAGGAACACCCGATATCCCAGTACTTCGCACGGCTCACCGCCATCGAGCAGACACTCGGCAACGCCGATGACCATTTGCGATTCCTGATGGAGCGGGTCGCCGAGTACGACCTGGTCGACCTGTGAAGCCCACGGTCACCGGCAGACCGGTCGTCCAGGTCACCGGTGGCAGGGTGCGAGGCCGGACCGTCGACGGTGTCAGTGCGTTTCTCGGCGTTCCCTACGCCGCGTCCCCGGTGGGGCGCGCACGCTTCCGCGCGCCGGGACCGGTCGTGGGCTGGGCGGGGATTCGCGAGGCGACCGCGCTCGGACCGACCTGCCTACAGGGGCCGTATCCGCCCGGTATCGAACAACTCCTGGGCACTTCCCTGGTGGCGGGCACGGAATGCTTGAACGTGAATGTGTGGACGCCCGACCCCGGCGGTGGCGGCCTGCCGGTCATGGTGTGGATCCACGGCGGTGCGTTCGCGCACGGTTCCAACGCGGTACCGGCCTATGACGGCGCCGCCTTCGCACGGGACGGTGTCGTCCTCGTGGCGATGAACTATCGGCTCGGCGCCTCAGGATTCGCGGTACTCGACGGAGCGCCGGCCAATCGCGGCCTGCTCGATCAACTGTTCGCGTTGGCATGGGTGCGCGACAACGCGCGGGCTTTCGGCGGTGATCCCGACAACGTCACGATCTTCGGTGAATCGGCGGGTGCGATGAGCGTCGCCGCGTTGCTGAGTTCGCCGGCCGCGACCGGCCTGTTCGCTCGGGCGATCATGCAGAGCGGCAACGCCGGTGTCGCGGCGACCGTCGACGATGCTCGTTTGCTGGGCGGCGAACTCGGCAAGGTGCTGGGGGTGCGCGCGGACGCGGAAGCGTTTGCGGCAGTGTCACCGTCGGCGTTGCTGGCCGCGCAGGAGGCGGTGCGTGCGGACTTCGCTCGCGATCCGGACCCCGCCCGCTGGGGCGAGTCGGTGCTGGTCGCGGGCGCCGGTATGAGCTTCTTCCCGGTAGTGGACGGAGATGTTCTGCCCGCGGTGCCGGTCGAGGCGATCGCGGCGGGATCGGCCCGCGGCGTCGCCCTGCTCGCGGGGTGCACCACCGAGGAGTTCCGGTTGTTCACGGTGCCGACCGGGCTCGGGGACGCGATCACCGTCGACGCGCTACCGTTCGCGCTCGCACGCTTCGGTATCGGCGCGTCGGCGATCACGCCGTACGCCGCCAACCGCCCCGAGGCCACCGCGGGCGACCTTTTCGCGGCGATGGTGACCGACGCGGTATTCCGTGGCCCCACCAGGCAACTCGTCGAATATCGGACCGCCGTCGACACTCCGGCGTTTCTGTACGAATTCGGCTGGCAGCGAGCGGGACTCGGTGCGATACACGGACTGGAGGTGCCGTTCGTCTTCGACAACCTGGCCGCGGCGACCAGCCTCACCGGCCCGAATCCGCCCCAGCGGATCGCCGACGAAATGCACACGGCCTGGATCGGTTTCGCGACGAACGGCGACCCCGGCTGGCCTCGCTACAGCGAGGACCGGCTGGTCATGACCTTCGGCGAGCCTGCCTCGGAGCTGGTCGGCAATCCGCGTGCCGAGGAAAACGCGATCCGGTACCCAGGACGACAGGACTGAGCCATGGCCAATCTCTTCGATCCCGTCCGCCGGCACGCCGATACCCACCCCGACACGGTGGCCATTCGCGGCGACAGCTCCGCCTCCGGCGGCTTCACCGCGTGGACCTATCACCAATTGCGTTCGCGGAGTATCAATTACGCCGCGGCGCTGGTCGAGTCAGGGCTGCGGGCCGGTGATCGAGTTCTGCTCGTCGCACCGTCGGTGCCCGAGTTCGTCGTCGCCTACCTGGGGATCCAGGTGGCCGGTGCAGTGGTGGTCCCGATCAACACCATGTCGACCCAGCACGAAGTCGACTACGTCCTCGACGACGCGCGATGCGCGCTCGTCATCGCTTGGCACACCCTCGGTAGCGCGGCGTCGGCCGCGGCACAGGTGCACGGCGTGCCCGTGTGGACGCTGCGGCCCGGCGCGGACGAGGGGCCCGCGTCGACCGAGGTTCGTGATCGCGACCTCGACGACACTGCGGCGATCCTCTACACCTCGGGGACCACCGGTCGTCCCAAGGGCGCGCAACTGACCGTGTCGAATCTGCTGTCCGCGGGCGTGATCGGCGTCGAATGCAGCCGTTCGACACGATTGGATCGCACCGGCACGGGTCTGCCGCTGTTCCACGTCTTCGGTCAGGCCTCGGTGATGATGACGACCTTCACCGCTGGTGGGTCGCTGTCCTTGCTCTCGCGCTTCGACGCCACGGCGATGATGGCGATGCTGCGTCGCGATCGGCTCACCGTCCTGGTCGGGGTGCCGACGATGTGGAACGCGATGTTGCACATCGCGGCAGAGGTCGACCCCGGCGACTTCGCGCAGTTGCGGATCGCGGTCTCCGGTGGCGCGTCACTACCCGCCGCGGTGACCCGGGAATTCCGGGCGCGATTCGGCTGCACCGTTCTCGAGGGGTACGGGCTCACCGAAACCACGGCATCGGCCACATTCACCGATATCGATCGGGGCGCGAAGGTCGGATACGTGGGCCGCGCGACGCCGTCCACCCGGATCGAGGTCCGCGACGACGCGGGCCGCCCGTGCCCTCCGTCGAGCATCGGAGAGATATTCATCCGTGGCGAGACGGTGATGAAGGGGTACTGGGAACGGCCACGCGATACCGCCGAAGTGCTCGATGACGACGGTTGGTTACGCACCGGCGACCTGGGGGCCACCGATGCCGACGGCGACCTGCGCATCGTCGGCCGGGTCAAAGACCTCATCATTCGTGGCGGCTACAACGTGTATCCGAGCGAGGTCGAGGAGATCCTTTTCGCGCACCCCGACATCGTCGAGGTGGCGGTGATCGGCATTCCCGACGACTACTACGGCGAGGAGGTCGCGGCCGTCGTCGTGCGCCGGCCGGGATCGGTGCTCGAGGCCGCCGACGTGTCGGCGTGGGCCCGCGAACGGCTGTCCGCCTACAAGATTCCGCGCGTGATCCAGTTCGTCGACACCTTGCCGAAGGGGGCCACGGGCAAGATCGTCAAGCGCGCTATCGAGACTCGATAGTAACCGTGTTACTCTCTGTCGGCGCTGGTGTGACAGGCATCATGATCAAGCTCCTCCGGCGACTTGGGTCACTGCGGCGACGATGCCGGTCGGTGATGACGACTGAGAGGTTCTCGATGAAGCGACAGGATCTTCGACGGGTGTGGCCGCGTGCCGGGCGCGCCGTCGCGATCATGGTCTTGGCCGGTGCGATGGCGGCAACCGGGGTGGTGACCCGGACGGGGCAGGCCGCGGCCGAGCCCGTCAGCGCGTTCTACACACCGCCGGACCGGATTCCGCAGGAACCGGGCGCGATCATCAAGACGCAGCCGATGACCTTGTTCGTCACCCCGCCCACCGAGCAGGGATGGCCGGGCAAGGCGCAGCACGTGATGTACACGTCTCGACTGCAGGACGGGTCCCCGGTCGCGGTGAGCGGGACCTACCTCGAGCCGACCGGTCCGTGGCAAGGCGCGGGACCGCGTCCGACGGTGGTCATCGGCCCCGGCACGTCGGGTCAGGCCGACCGTTGCGCGATGTCGGTGGCGTTCTCGACAGGCATGGCGGTGTCCACCGAGCCGTTGGGGATCTCGGCGAACCAGGAGCTGCCGTCGTCGGTGGTGTGGAGCGGCCTGGGTGCGCGGGTGTTGGTAACCGACTACGTCGGCCTCGGCACACCCGGCATGCACACCTACGCCAACCGGTTCGAGAGCGGGCACGCGATTCTCGACGGTGTGCGCGCGGCCAACAATCTGGGCGGTGTCGGACCGGAGACGCCGGTCGTGCTCTGGGGCTACTCCCAGGGCGGTGGCGCCACCGCGGCCGCCGCGGAGATGCAGCCGAGCTACGCGCCGGAACTCCATCTCAAAGGCACCTGGGCAGGTGGACCGGTCGCCGACCTCACCGCGATCCTGGAGAAGATCGACGGTGCGCTGATCGGCGGTGCGATCGGGTTCGCCGTCAACGGCATGCTCGCGCGCTATCCCGAGCTGCAGCGTGCGGTCGACCAGGTCACCAGCCCGGCCGGTCGCGCCATGCTCGAGACCCTGAGCGAGTCGTGCATCGCCGACGTGATCATGCACCATCCCTTCCTCAAAACCGAGTCACTGACCAAGGACGGCCGACCGCTGTCCGCCCACCTCGCCGAATTGCCCGAAGCCGCACCGGTATTGGCGGAACTGCGGATCGGCAACTCCACGCCGGCCACGCCGGTCCTGATCACCAGTGGCCGCAACGACGACACCGTCCCGTACGGACAGGCCCGGCGACTCGCCGAAGACTGGTGCGGCAAGGGTGCGACGGTCACCTTCCGCACGAACGAGCTCCCGCCGATCCTGCCCGGAACCACCATCCCGAATCACTTCGGGCCGGAGATCATCGACGGCTTCGGGCCCGACAACGCGTTCACCTATCTACTCGATCGTCTCGCGGACAAGCCGGTCTCCGGCTGCAGCATCGACTGAACAAGGATCTGTGTGTGAAAGCCATTTCGCGCCGCTCGATGCTGGTTGCCGCGGCAACAGCGAGCGGGATATTTCTCGGTGCCCGCCCCACAGGCACGCCGACTCCGATCGCCCTGCGGTCCAACACTGTTCCGCTGACCTACGAGGACCATCGGGTGGTGGTGATCGGGTCGGGGTTCGGCGGCGGCGTCAGCGCCCTGCGGCTGGCGCAAGCCGGTGTCACGGTGACGGTTCTGGAGCGAGGTCAGCGGTGGCCCAGCGGGCCGAATGCCGAGACCTTCCCGCGCGCGTCCGCCCCGGACAAGCGACTGCTGTGGTACCGGTCGAGTCCGAATCTGTTCGGGCGACCGCTCGTGTTCGACCCCTACGTCGGGTTGGTGGAGGCAGTGCCCGGGGTGAACATGACCGCGCTGTGCGCCGCCGGTGTCGGTGGCGGATCGCTGGTCTATCAGGGCATGTCGTTGCAGCCCGCCGAGGCGGTGTTCAACGCGCATTTTCCCGAAGCGCTGGACTGGGCGACGATGGATCGGGTGCACTATCCGCGAGTGGCGCGGATGCTCGGCCTGGCCGAAGCTCCCGACGAGTTGATCGCCGCCGACAACTACCGGGCCGCACGGGTTTTCGCGGAGCGGGTGCGCGGTGCCGGGATGCCGCTGTCGAAGATCCCGATGCCCATCGACTGGAATTTCGCGCTGGCCGAGCTGCGCGGGGAGATGAAGGCCTCCTACACCAACGGTGACGGTGCGATGGGGGTCAACAACGGCGGCAAGCATTCCGTCGACGTCACCTACATCGCCGCCGCCGAAGCGACCGGCCGGTGCCAGGTACAGACCCTGCACGAGGTGACCGATCTCGAACGCGCCCGCGACGGTCGCTGGACCGTGCACGTGCAACGTCTCGACACCGCGGGTGTCGTGGTCGAGAACAAAGTGCTCACCGCGGGATCGGTGATCCTGGCCGCGGGCAGTCTCAACACCACCCGGCTGCTCGTGCGCGCGGGCGCCAAGGGCCTGATTCCCGACCTTCCCGACGGGCTCGGCCAGAACTGGGGCACCAACGCCGACCGCATCTACGTCTGGACGGACCCGACCGCGGGATTCGGTGCGTCACAAGGTGGTCCGGTGGTCTACGGCAGCAAGAACTGGGACGATCCGCAGGCCGCGCACACCGTGATCCAGGCATCCATCCCGCCGATGTCGGTGGATCCGGCCAGCACGATGCTCGTCGGCTACGGCGTCAGTGACAGTCGCGGGGCGTTCACCTACGACGCCGCGCGCGACGACGCGATTCTGCACTGGCCCCAGGACGGCGACCGGACCATCCAGAACAACCACATCGACCCCGCGGTGCGCCGCATCGCGGGATCCACCGGGATGTTGCTGGACACCAACTCGTTGTTTCCCTCGACCTGGCATCCACTGGGTGGGGCGAGCATGGGCTCGGTGTGTGACTTGGACGGTCGAGTCCATGACCAGCCGGGGCTCTACGTGCTCGACGGTGCGCTGTTGCCGGGCAACGCCGCCGCGTGCAATCCGTCGATGACCATCGCGGCGGTCGCGGAGCGGGCCATGGACAACCTCGTCGCCGCGGATGTGGGAACGCGCATCTGAGGTCGAATCGCCTCGGTGGCGCGACGAAGCGATGGACTACTGTGACGTGGTGGCCAGAAAGGGCGAAGGTGATCCCGCGCGCAAGATCACCGAAACCACCCTGTCGTTGCTCGAATCGGAGGGGTACGACGCGGTTCAGCTGCGCCGGGTGGCCCGCGTCGCCCAGGTGTCGCTGACCACGGTCTACAAGCTGTACCCCACCCGCGACGAACTCGTCCTCGCCGCTGTCGCGCAGTGGATGGCCACCAATACCTATACCGAACTCGACCCGCCGCGAGCCGATGAATCGCTCGCCGACGTGTTGAAACGGGTGACCCGCTACGTATTCGAGCCGTGGGAGCGTCACCCCCGGATGCTGGCCGCCTATTACCACGCCCGCTCCGGTCCCGGCGGGCAGCGACTCGACGCGCAGGGTTTCGCCGCGGTGTTGCCCGCGGTGAGCACGATGTTCGCCAATCTCGACGACGACTACGCCGCCGATCTCGCCCTGGTACTGACCAATATGGTCTATGCCCTGCTGGGACGTTTCGCGCACGGCGACCTCGCGATCACCGAGATCCTGCCCGCGCTCGAACGCGCCATCGTCCGGCTGACCCAGAACAACGCCCCGTTCGCCGCGGCCGCCGAGCGGACCGCCACGCCGGGGTCGACGCCGTTCGAATGGGTGCCCGGTTTCAGCTCGCCCTACTCACCGGGAACCGAGGCCGACGAGCCGTAACCGGTGTGAAACGTTTTCACGGCGCACCGGAGCAGTTCAAGCTTTGGCAATCGCGACACGGAACTCTGAGGATTCGGCACCGACGCCGATGCCCAGTAGGAGGAGTCCGAGCGAATGGATCGCCTGAACCACGAGTTCAGTCGGCGCAGTGTGCTGTGCGCCGCGGGGGCGGCGATCGCGCTGACCGCGGTGGCGCAGCCGACACAGGCGGGAACGATCACCCGGAAGTGCTCGGCGGACAGTGATCCGGGAGAGCGGGCGGATCTGGCCGAACAGGCGATCGTGCAGCGGCATGTGCACTCGCTGCTCGGTCTGCCCGACTATCGGTTGGGCGTGCTCGCGTGGCCCGCGGACCTGGCGGAAAGGTCCATGCTCGGGCGATGGTGCTACTGGTGGCAAGCACACCTGCTCGACTGCGCGATCGATGCCGCGCACCGCGCCCGCACTCCCGACCGCATCGATCGGGTCGTCGCCCTCGCACGCGGTATCCGAGCCCGCAACATCACCGGTTGGACCAACCGGTACTACGACGACATGGGGTGGTTGGCGATCGCCCTCGAGCGCGCCGAGCGACTGCTCGACGTCCGGTTCGACGACGCGATCGGGAATCTGCGCGGCGCCTTGCTCGAAGGGTGGAACCCGGATGTGGGTGCGGTGCCATGGCGCAACGGCGACGACTTCTACAACACGCCCGCGATCGGCCCGACCGGCATCGCGTTGGCGCGCCTCGGCGAACTCTCCCGCGCCGACCAACTGGCCGATTTCCTGCACACGCGCTTGCGTGACACCGACAGCGGTCTGATCCACGATGGGGTCCACGAGCCCGGCGGACAAGTGGATCGCACCGTGCACACCTACTGCCAGGGTGTGACCATCGGGCTGGAAACCGAATTGGCCTTGCGCACAGGCGATTCGGTTCATGGTCGCCGTGCTGCCGCGGTGATTGCCGCGGTCGAGCACCGGCTCACCACCGCGGGAGTGATCGCCGCCGCCGCCGGAAACGATTCGGGGCTCTTCATGGGAATCCTCGCGCGCTTTCTCGCCGAAGCCGCACTGTCGCTGGACAACACGACCGCGGCGAGCATCGTGCACGCCTCCGCGCGGGCGGCCTGGGAAAACCGTGCCGAGGTGAACGGACTGCCGCTGTTCGGTGCGGACTGGACCCGCCCGATCGCGGTGCCCGAACATCCTGGAACCTTCCTCCAGCTAGCGGACGCGTCCGCCGCATCGTCAGCGAACCTGAGCCGGGACCTCTCGGTGCAGCTGAGCGGATGGATGCTGCTCGAAGCGGACTACCGGCTCACCGCCGCGGGCCGCTGACCCACCTGGCAGGTATGAAGCGGCTCAGGGCATTTCGACGGTTTCGGCCCTGGCGATCTCGTTGATCGCGCGCTGAACGGCTGGACCCGGCGGTGTCCGGGCGAGATCGGCGAGGTATTCGATCAGGAGTACCGCTGCGGGTTGGGGGTTCGTCCACTCCCGGTCGGACTCGGCCGACTCGTCGACCCCGAGCGCCCCGGCGAGCGCGCTGAAGACCGCGGCAGCGTCGAGTCGGGGCAGCCACGTCGCCGACCGGCGCACCACCGATTCCAGCACGGCGCGCACATCGTCACCGGTGAGACCGTCCGGATGCGCGATCTCGAGCAGGTCCCGAACGATCGCCGCCAGCACCGCGGTGACCTGGTCGGCGGGGAGTTCGGACAGATCCGCGGTGGTCTCGTCGAATCCGGATTCGTCAGCCGCCCGCGCCGCGCTGACGGCGGCCTCGACGGCGGTCGCGATCGCGCGGGCTGACGAAGGCCAGTCGGACGGCCACATGGGTAGTTCTCCTCGCGGGTCGGTGCACGTGCCTCGCCTACCTCCGTATGCGGGCTGCTGTCAGCGTAGTCAGTGCCGACCCGCATGCCGCGCGCATGTCATAAGTTACTGGCCATTTCTGCGAGATTCATCTTGTAAACGGCCGTTGATCGATTGTGCAAAGCGATTACGGGACGTTGAAGCGGCTGTTAAGTTACTGCTCATTCCGGTCTCGATGCTGGTGGACCCGTCCTCTGTGGTCCGTGCGGTCGGGATCAGCAAGTGCTCGACGAGGAGTGACGTCATGGATGGATTCGACAGACGTAGTGCGTTGAAGGCGGGTGGGATCGTGGGGGCGCTCGGCGCGTTCTCGATGATGACCCCCGCGCGGGCGGAGCCGTGGACCTGGTCACCGCAGGGGTCGGTGGCCGGGTCCGGGTCCGGTGCCGACCCGATGACCGTGTGGGACCCCGAGGCCGACGAGCTCGTCGCCGGGCTGATCGATCGCGGAGAAGTGCCCAGGGTCAATGAGCTGTTGCGTACCTGGACCAGAAACGGTGAACCGCTGCCGGATGGTTTGCCCTCGGAGCTCCGCGATTTCATGGAGTACGCCCGCCGACTGCCGCACTGGACCGATCAGGGCGCGCTGGGCACCGCGATCGAGTTCAACAAGAAGCGTGGACTGTATCTCGGTGTGCTCTACGGATTCGCCAGCGGCATGATGAGCACCGTCATCCCGAAGGAAGCCCGGGCGGTCTACTACTCCAAAGGTGGACACGACCTCAAGGACCGCATCTCCAAAACCGCCAAACTCGGCTACGACATCGGTAGTGCGAATGCCTACGGCGCCGACGGGGAAATGATCGTCACCTGTGTGAAGACCCGCCTCGTTCACGCGGCGGTGCGCCACCTGCTGCCGCAGTCACCACACTGGGTGCACTCGGCCACCGAGGACATCCCGATCAGCCAGAACGACATCATGGTCACCTGGCACAGCCTGCCCACCACCGTCATGAAGCACCTGACCGCCTGGAACGTGCCGATCCCGGCCCACGAATCGGCGGCGTTCCTGCACTCCTGGCAGGTAGCCGCGCACCTGCTCGGCGTCCGCGACGAATACATCCCCCAGACTTGGCCCGACGCGAATTCCCAAGCGGCACAGGTCCTCGACCCCATCATCGAGGCGACACCGGAAGGCGCCAAGCTCGCCGACCGGCTCCTGGGCTTGGGCGCCAACATCGACTTCGCGCTGCTGAGCAAGCCGATCCTCGGCGCCTTCACCCGCTTCCTGCTCGGCGACGCCATCGCAGACGGGCTCGCGATCCCGAGGGAACCGGTCTGGGACCCCCTGCTGCGCATCAGCTGGGGACCCTTCATCGCCGTGCGTGAAGGCTTGCTCACCGCTGTCCCGCCGCTGGGCGACCCCTACTGGCTCCTCGATGAATTCCTCCGCAAGGCGGCCCTGGTCTACCTGGCCGAGTTGAGGCTGCCGATCAGCATCGAAATTCCGACGATGAACCGCGACATGAGCCAACCCCACCGCTGAATCGCCCGACATCACCTGAAAAGGAGCGCGCAATGCGTACTACCCTTCGACTCGCCGCCGGCACGGTCATGGCCGCGAGCCTGGTCGCGACCGCCGCGACCTCGACCGCCGAACCCGCGCCGGTCGCCGGGACCGGCTCGTCGGCGCTGGACTACGGATCGGCGGCCGCGAATTCGGCCGGGGAGTTACTCCGACACGGCGACCTCATCGGTCTGATCGTCCTGTTGGGCGTTACCCCCATTCAGATGCTGACCAGCGGCATCTGTGACCTGGCGACGATGTCCGCACTGCCGAATCCCTGCACGCAGTCTCGATATCGGTAAGTGACGAGGAAGCTGCCCGATCACGCCCGCGCGTGATCGGGTAGCGCGCTACTCACGCGAGCCGGGAGGCCGGCGGACCACGCTTTCCAGCAGAGGCGACGGATCCCGCCGTCGTCGACTCCGACACAGGAAGCGCGATCGCCATGATCATCGACGACACCGTTCGACCGGCCATCGACACCGGCGAATTCCATTCCGGCCCGGAGGCGGGCTCCGCGCTGATCGGCAGCGTCGCGCACGGTGTGCGCGAACTGCGCTACGCGGCGGTCGACGACCTCGCGATCTTCGAAGGCGACATCGTGCTCGGCACCGTCGAGGAGATCGATGCCCGCCGTCGACAGGAAGGCGTGGTGATCTCCGGTGCGGTATTCCGCTGGCCGAATGCCGTGGTCCCCTTCGAGGTCGACCCGGCGCTGCCAGCACCGCAGCGGGTCTTCGACGCGGTCGCGCACTGGAACTCACGCACCAGGATCCGGTTCGTCCCGCGCACCGGCGCCCACGGTGACTTTGTGCGGTTCGTGCCCAGCGCGTCGAGCCGGTCGCCGGTAGGGCGGCAGGGCGGACGACAGACGATCGAACTCGCCGCCTCCGCACCCGTGGGCACCGTGGTCCACGAGATGGGGCACGCGCTCGGACTCTGGCACGAGCAGAGCAGGGAGGACCGGGGCAACTTCATCGCGGTGCGGCTCGACCGGGTCGACCCGGCCCACCGGCACAACTTCGACCAGCACATCACCGACGGCGACGACGTGGGCGGCTACGACTTCGGCTCGATCATGCACTACCCCGCGACGGCGTTCAGTACCACTGGGCAGGCGACGATCCTCGCACGCGTTCCCGTGCCGCCCGGCGTGACGATGGGCCAGCGCTCCGCGCTGTCGGCCGGCGATGTGAACGCCGCCCACACGATCTATCCGTGACATCGCGCAGGGGGCCCGCGCGGTGAAGTCGAGTGGTCCACTACTCGTGATCGGTACCGCGCTCGCGCCCACGCTGAATACCCCAGCACACATTCTCCGGGCGAGGTGACCCATGGATACCGAGAGCGAAGTTCGTAGCACCGCACGGCACGAACAGATGGACGCCGCATCGCAGCGATTCGACGACACCGAGGCGCAACGCGATGAGGTGACCCGCCTGCGGGCGGTGACCGAGTCCGATGTCGTCGATACCAAGGAACAGATTCTCGCCCGCGCCGACCGGTTGCTCGTCACCGGCGAAGTCCCCGCGCAGGCGGTGATCGAACTCGGTAGGCAGGACCCGGTCGACAGCATCCGCTCGCTCGAGCGGGTCATCGGCTTCGCCAACGAGTTGCAGGCCGCGAACTTCCTGACCCGTGGTGCTCGCGCCGCCGCGGCGGTGGCGCGAATCTCGTTGGCCGACAACGGCCGTGAGGTGCCGATGGGTACCGGTTCGATGGTGTCCCCGCAACTGCTGCTCACCAATAATCATGTGCTGCCGACGCGGGGGGCGGCCGAGTCGGTGGTGATCGAGTTCCGGGCCGAGGTCGACATCGACAACGTCCCGAACCCCACCGTGCGCTACCGCCTGGCACCCGACGACTTCTTCGTGACCGACAAGCACCTCGACTACACCGTGGTGCGCGTGGCGCCGGGGCCCGACGGCGTGGCGCCGGGCGCGACGTTCGGCTGGAACCCGCTGATCGCCAAGTCGGGCAAGATCGTGATCGGTGAGGCGATGAACATCGTCGGGCACCCCTCGGGGCGGCTCAAGGAGATCTCGATCCGGCACAACCGCCTCGACCTGCAACTCGACGATTTCCTGCACTACGCCTCCGACACCGAGCCGGGGAATTCGGGCTCGCCGGTCTTCAACGATCAGTGGGAGATCGTGGCGCTGCATCACGCCGGAGTTCCGAAGAAGGACGACAAAGGCCGGGTGCTGCGCAAGGACGGCAAACTGTGGCAGTCCGGGGACGGCGACGACGCGATCGACTGGATCGCCAACGAAGGCGTTCGGGTGAGCGTGCTGTTGCACGATCTCGGATCGCGGCAGTTCGATTCGGCCCAGCGCGCCCTGCTCGACGAACTCGGGCTCGCGGCGGTCGCACCGCGCGAGGCGGCGACGGCGCTGCCGCCACCGTCGTCGGTCGCCGAAAGCCTGGTGCGCGGCCTGCGTGGTCGGTCGGGCGCGTTCGGTGGTCGCCGCAGCGTGCTGTTCCTGCACGGGCGCGGACAACAGGGCCGCGACCCGGTCGAGCTGCGCCGCAACTGGACAGCGGGTTTGAACAAGGGACTCACCCTCGCGGGCCTGAGTCCCATCGACCCCGCCGATGTGTACTTCCCCTTCTACGGTGACCAGCTCGTGGAGAGCATGGACACCCGCGAGGCCGTCGACTCCGGTCCGGCACTGTACGAGAGCCTGGTCGCCGAGGCCGCACGCCGGGCCGGGATGCCGGACGCCGGTGACCTGCCCGCCGACCCGCAAGCGCGCGAGCTCTTCGGCGGGTTCGGTGCGGTGGTGCTGGGGCGGTTGCGCGACCAGCTCAGCTGGATCGCCGCCCGCAGTGGCCTCGATTCCGCGCTCATCGGCGCCATCTTCAAAGACGTCGCCGCCTATCTCGACGACGAACGGGTCCGCAAGAGTGTGCTGGACACGGTGCTCGTCGATGCGCCCACCGAGGGCGAACTGATCCTGGTCAGCCACAGTCTCGGCACCGTGGTCGCGATGGATCTGCTCACCCAGCTGCCCCGCGAACTGAACGTGCGACTGCTGGTGACAGCGGGCAGCCCGCTCGGGATGGACGGGGTGCACCGCAAGCTGCTGACGGGCGGGCCGAGCAGGCCCGAGCGGGTCGGCGAATGGCTCAACACCTGGTACGCCGGCGATCCGATCGCCATCGGCTGCCCGCTGCGTCAGGCCTGGGGGCCGGATCTGCGCGACCTCCCGGTCGAGAACCCCAAGGAGCGGGCGCACGACATCGCCGAATACCTCGCCCACGCCGCGGTGGCGGCCACGATCGGACACACGCTGTCCGCCTGAGCGACAACACGATTCGCACAACAATCACTCGACACAGGTAGGTGGAAGATGACACTCGAACTCGGCGACCACGTCTGGTACTGGAACGGCAGAATGTCGTTGGACAAGAACATTCCGCGGGCCACCTGGTTCCCCGGCACGAATCCGAACGACCCCACCGATTACGGCGGCCACGGCAAGGAGATCTTCAACTTTGTGATCCATGCCGACGAAATCGCCCGTGGCAGACCGCATATGCGCAATCACGAGGGCAGTTTCGCCTGGCTGAACAACAATCCGGGCAATATCACCGGGGTGGCGGGCGGCCCGGACTTCGGGCAGTATCCCGGTAAATTCAACTGGCACAACTTTCTGATCTTCCCCACCTGGGGCGACGGATACTTCGCGATCGCGCAATTGCTGCGATCGGCCTCCTATCGAGACCTGTCCATTCTGAAGGCATTCGCTCGCTACGCGCCCGCGTCCGACGGCAACGACCCGGTCACCTATGCCAATTCCGTGGCCGACGAGCTCGGAATCAGCGTCGACACCCGGATCGGCGATCTCGACGACGATCAGATGCGGGTCGTGCAGGACAAGATCCAGGAGATCGAAGGCGCCGTTCCCGGCGCGAGCCTCGCCTGGGACTCCGAGGAGGTGCCGCCGGAGATCGCCGCCGAACTGCCGCTGTTCCGCCGCATCGCCCGTCCGCGGGCACTCGCCCGTTCCCGGGGTGCGTTCACGATCGACTTCTCGGCGCCGGTCGATCCCTCGGGGTTCACCCATGGACTCGGCGGCCCGCATCAGGGCGGTCACCAGGGCCCGAATTGGTACGTGGAGTACGGCATGGATCTGGGTGGCCTCGCGGGCACGCCGGTGTTCGCGGCGTTCGACGGTCACATCACCCGGTATCACCCGCACGATCCCGCCACGGATGACGGAAAGGTCTACGGCGCACAGATCTTCGTGCGCGCGCACAACGACATGATGGGTGCCTTCTACACGCACCTGGCCGATGTTCCGGCCGGCCTCGGTCCGGGATCGACGATCTCGCGTGGCGATTTCCTCGGCACCGTGTTCGGCTTCGGCGGAATTCCCCCGCATCTGCATCTCGCTCTGGTCGAGATCATCGGCGGCGCACCGGGCGGTCAGTACACCGGCGTCGACCTCTATCAGACCTTCCTGGCTCTGGAGGTGTCCGATCCGGGCGCGGTGGTCTCGGTGACCTTCCGGCAGGACGGGGCGCCGCCCGAGGACAACGCGCGGGCCGCGTCGCGTGGGCGCAGCGATACCGCGGCAGCGGCGGTCGACTGAGTCGACGCGCCCGCGCGAGGAGAGGCGAGGGCAGATGAGCGACGCGTTGCTGGTCCGACCGGCGGACCACCTGGTGATCGGGGTTCGCTGGTCGGGCTTCACCACCGACGGGACCGGCGTGCTCATCGCGGGGGAGCGGGCCCGGCTCACGCTGTGGTTCCCCCCGCAGCACGTCGGCGAGGAGTGCTCACCCCCGCGATCACCCGCGCCGCTCGCACTGGCGGCGGGTACGACGGGAACGGTCGTGCCCGGGTGGCGCGGAATGCTCGCAGGCCCGAGCCGGGTGGTCGCGACCATGGCTGCCGGTCGCCGAATCCCGTTGACGGCGAACGGGATCCTGGAGGCGATGAGTGGCGTTCCGCTCGTTGTGGCATCGGCGCAGGAGACCGCACTCGAGATCCCGTGGCGCACGATCCTGGTGCCGGGTGCGGGTACCGCCGGTGGCGCGGTCGTGTGCCGACACGGCTCGGCCGCCTCGACCACCGGCGTGCAGGCGATGTGGCGAACCCGCCTCGTCGATGCCGAAGTTCCTGCTGTCGCCGCGCTGACGGACGCGCACCTGACCGTCCGGGCCGCCGAGCACGACATCGCGAACACCGCCGATCCCGACTTCGGTCCGGCGGCGCCGAACAACACGCTCGGGACGCCGCGCGCGGTCCGCACACGACTCGTGGCGGAGACGGCCGTGCGCCCGGCTACCGCCGCCCGGCTCGAGCTCAGCGCTCTCGGTGCCACCCTGCACGCCCGGGGGAGCTGGGCGGCGTTCGAATGGGAGCAGCGCACCGTGCTCGGTCGCGACATGCTGGTCCGCGCGCGATTCGAAGGTGTGCTGTATCCGCTGGGCCACCGGGCCGAATACCTCGAGGTCGTCACCCGGGAATTCGACACCACGGCAGGCGGGGCCGCGGTGCTGCGCCGGATCGGTGTGCTCACCGTGGTCGAGCCGGTGCGTCGTCCGCCCGACAACCCGGGGTTGCGCCGCCGATTCCCGCTCGGCGACATCGAGATCGAGCAGACGACGTTCACCGATCTGGCCTCGCCGAATTCCGCGGTTCCCGGTGCGGGCTGGCAGCGGACCGCACTGCCGGGCATCGGCGAACAGTCCACCCATTTCCGGCCCACCACCACCGCCGGTACGCCGGTGCTGTTCCCGATTCGGTGCACGACCGGCACCGGTGTGCTCACCTTCGGGCTGCCGTTGTTCTTCGTCGCCGAGATCGCCGTCGGCGCGGTGAGCTCACTCACCGACCCCGGTCTGGCCCAGCGCCTTTCGCGCGACTACGGCACGCAAGCGGTGACGTGCGCTCCGACACCGATCGACATCGCGGGCACGGGTGGGCGTGCCCGTGGCGATATCCACGAAGTGCACGGGGTGACGATCGCGGGCATCGCGAACCAGTCGCTCGCCGACGGATACCGGGCGGGCCTCGACCAGCTCGAGATCGCCTTGCCCGCATTGCGGGTGTTGCGCGGCGACGACCGGTTGACCTCGGTGCGGCTGTCGGAGAACTACCTGCGCGACGGCGCCGCCGATGTGCTGATGGAGATGGTGTCGAACCAGACCCGCGAGATCGATTTCGCCCGCGACGCCGGACGATCGGGTGGCCTGGTCGCCCCGAAGTACGTCGCCGACGCGATCTCGCGGAGTCTCGGGCCGGTGAGCCTGCGAGCCCTGCCGCATCCGGCAACCGGGTTGATCGACCCCGCCGCGCTGTTCCCGTCGGATCAGGCCGCGCTGCTGGGCTTTCCGCTGAAGACACTGGTGACCCAATTGCGCCTGCCGCCGGAGATCACCGCGGTGCCCCGGGCCGGTGCGGCGCCGGAGGTCCGGATGCAGTGGCGCGATGTCGCCCTACGATCGACGGGCACGTTCGTGGCCCGGCCCGGCACCCGGCTCGATCTCACTGTTGTCGCCTCGCCCGACAAGAACGAAACCCTCTGCGCGGTCAAGGATTTCAGCCTCGAGCTGCCGCCGGGACCGCAGCGGGTGCTGCGCCTGACCTTCGCGACCCTCACTGTCACCCAGCGTGGGGGATCGGCACCCGATGTCAGCGTCGACGGGATCGGTGTCGAATTCGTCGGCGAGCTGACCCTGCTGAAGGAACTCCAGGACCTGGTACGGCTCGGCGACACCGGCAAGCTGCTCGACATCACCACCCGCGGCATCGCGGTGCGCTACGCACTGCCTCTACCGCCGGTCACCGCGGGCGCGTTCGTCATGCGCAACATCGCACTCACCGCGGCCATCGACATCCCCTTCGACGGCGACCCGGTCAGTTTCACCTTCGGCTTCGCCAGTCGGGTCAGCCCGTTCCAGCTCAGCGTGATGATGTTCGGCGGAGGCGGCTACCTGGAGATCGAGCTCGATCGCGACGGATTACGGCGGCTCGAGGCGTCCTTGGAATTCGGGGCCTTCGTCGCGGTCGATTTCGTCGTCGCCTCGGGCGAAGTGCACGCGCTCGGTGGAGTTCGGTTCACCCTCGAACGCGGCGGTGCCGTGACACTGTGCGGCTATCTGCGCATCGGTGGCTGCGTCGAAGTGCTCGGGCTGATCAGCGTGTCGGTCGAGCTGTGCCTGTCACTGACCTACCGGCCCGAGCGCAACGCGCTCGTGGGCCGGGCGACGCTGGTCATCGAGGTCGACCTCACGCTCTGGTCGGACAGCGTCGAACTCGACAGCGGTGAATGGGTGCTCGCGGGCGGGGCGGCGCGCCGCCCGGCGCTGCGTGATCGGGATACGGCAATGGCGCAGTGGCTCGAGTACCGGGCCGCGTTCGTGGGAGTAGGGCGAGGGTGATGGACGAATCCGAATTCTTCCGGGTGGTGCTCGACGCCGAGCTGACCCATGGGGTCGGCCGGGTGGCCACGAGCCACGACGGACGATGGATCTTCGCGGGCGCGTTGTGGTCGGTGGGGATCGGCAACGGTACGGTGCTCGGTCTGAGCGTGATCGACGCCGCGGTCGGCAGGCCTGCCTGGACCCTGCCGGGACTGGCCTGCTTCGACGCGGTCTTCGCCCCCGACGGCGCCACGGTCGCGGTCTCGACACAGGGCCCGGACTCGCAGTTGCGTATCTCGTTGCTGCGCACCGCGACCGGCGAGCAGATCTGGACGATCGACGGCGGCGGCTTCCTCGAGTTCGGCCCGGACGGGACACACCTGGGCGTCGTCGGCGTCCGCAATCAGGCCGCCGGTGAATCGGCGCACGTCTTCGTGCTCGATACGGCCACCGGTGCGCTGCGGTACGAACTGCAAAGTGCGTTGTCGCGCCCCCGGTTCGGGCTCGACTCCACGCTGCTGTGCACCGGATGCCCGTCGTTGGTCGACGCGCGCACAGGCGCGCCGAGGTGGGAGTTGGGCGACCATCAGAACATCCCGTCGGCCGCGGTGTTCACCGCGGACGGCGACGCGGTGATCGTCGCCAGTGCCGGATGGGCGGAGATCGTGACCTACGAGTTCCAGACCGACGCCGACGGGGCACCCATCCAGCGCGGGGCGATCGACGTGCCCGAATTGGCGAACGCCAACCTCTGGTTCGACACGCTTGTCTTCGGTCCCGACCGCACCACGCTGGTGCGGGTCGGGAACCAGGATGTGGCCGTGCTGGCGGTGGTCGACGGCAGTGTGCGGCGGCGGCTGCCCACGCCGTCGAACGGACTGCCCTTCGCGAGCGAATTCCTCTCCGGGGGTGCGCAACTGGTCGTCAACGTGGCAGTGCCGCCGGTGCCGCAAGGCGCGGGCATCAGTGTCGTCGAGGCGCACGGCGAGGCGGTGGTCTGGTCCGATCCCGGGCGAGACGTCGCCCACCTGGCGGTGACCGGAGACGGCGCACGGGTGATCGCGGGCGGCGAAACCAGTGTTCGCGTGTACGAACTCGGCACACCCGCACGCTCACGGCGCGACTGCCAGGCCCGCATCGCCGCTGTCGCCGCGAGCGACGGCGCCGCCGGAATCGTCGCGGCCGCCGCCGAATCCCGGCTCGTCGTCTTCCGCGCGGCCGGTGGTGAGCTCATGCTCGAACGCGTCCACCCCGGCCCGATCGGCGCCGTCGCGGTCAGCCCCGACGGACACAGCGTCGTCACCGGCAGCAGCGACGGCAGGCTGCGCCACTTCGACACGCTGACCGGCGCGCGCTGGACCGCGCGCCACAACGGCCCGGTCAACGCGGTCACCTTCAGCGACAACGGAACCCGGGTGGCGAGTGCGAGCGCCGACCGCAACGCACGGCTGTTCGACCGGGTGCCCGGCGCCGACTCCGAGAACGTGGTCGCACTCTGGACGCGTCCGCATCCACTGGCCGTCACCCACGTCGCGATCGGGCCGGGCGGCGCCTGGGTGGCGACCGCGGCACTGGATCGCAAGGTTCGCATCCTGTCCGCGGCGACCGGCGAGGAACTGCACCCGCCGTTCGAACACGACGCCAAGATCAGGGCGCTGCGAGTCGGTGACGGGATGGTGGTCACAGCCAGTGAAGACGGCAGCACCGTCGCGATCGACGCGACCACCGGACAGCGGCGATGGCGCATCGAGCACCCGGGGCCGGTGACAGTCCTGGCGTTGTCGGCGGACGCCGGCCTGCTCGCCACGGCGGGCACCGCCCACACGGTCGACATCTGGCGCGTCGGGGGCGATCAGCGGGTCCTGGTGCAGCGGATCCCGACCAGGGCCGCCGTCAACGACCTGGTGTTCGCCGCGAATGGCAGGCTGGTGGTCTCCGTCGACGACTCGGTGGTGGCGGTCGTCGACCCGGTCACCGGACGCGAGCTCGATCGGTTCCTGCATCCGATGCCGATGAGCCACTTGGCCTCCGGTGGCGATCGCCGGATCATCGTGGGCGCCTGCACCGACGATGTCGCGCGGGTATACGAAGTGGGCGAGCGATGAGCGAGATCCTGTGGGTCGCGGTTCCCGACGGCCGCGACGGCACCGAGCTGTCGCTGCGGGTGCTGGTGGTGCCGAGGCTGTCGGAAGGCACGCTGAGCGACTTCGGGCTGACGGACTGGCCGTCGATCCTGACCGACCAGGTGGGTTTCCAACTGCGGGTACGCAGCGCGGCGGGGGAGCGGGTGATCGGTCGGTCGCCGCGTCTGGTCAGCCAAGCGAAATCGGCGCTGTGGGCCGAATTCTTCGGCGGTGACGCCGGTTTCGTGCGGCAGTGGGAAGACCGGACGGTGCAACCACCCCGGGTCTCCGACACCTCGAACACCGCACGGAAAGTCGCCGCCACCCTGCGCACCGTCACCCGCACCGGGGCCGAACGGACACCGGAGGAGACCGAGGCCACCGTCCGTGACCAGATCGCCGGGTGGAACGGCGCAGCGACACCGCCGGTCCCGGACGAGATCGCGCCGCCGCCACCGGTCGTCGCCGATTTCCACCGGACGGTCTCGAACCTGCGCGAACATCCGTCGGTCCTGCTCGAACTGGGGTTGATCTTCGAACTGCGTTGCGAGGCCGCGGATCTGGATGTCGGAACGGCGCAGTTGAGTGTGCGGTGTACCGATCCGCCGTTTCTGCGCAACCTCGTCACGTCCCCGTGGACGCGCTACGAACTCACCCCGGCGAGCTTCCGGCCCGCACCGATGGCCGAGGGCTCCTCCGGTATCCGCGCGGGCCTGCTCGATCTCTCCGACTCCGCCTCACTGACCGACCCCGGCGCTCCCGCCGCACCACGACGATGGGCGATCGCGACCTTCGACATCGACGGCGGTGCGGACGGATTCCGGCAGGCGGCACACGATTTCGCGCTGAACCCGCCCGAGAACGCCACCATGCCACCGGTCCGATCCAGCGGGATCTCGCTGATCCGGCCCGGGCGCGCCCGGGAGTTCGCCGCGCGCAGCGGTGCCGGGCGACGAGCCAGGGCGATCGGCGATGCTGTGTTCTCGGCCGAGGACCTCGTGCTCGGCTATCGCGTGGACATCCGTCGCGAGGGAACGCCGTGGCTGTCGGTGTGTGAACGCGACGCCGACTATCGCGTCAACGGCGTCGACATCGTGTCGGGGCGCGAAGAAGGGCACGTCAAGCCGTTCGCGGCGGTCCGGGGGGCCGACGGGCTGTTGCGTGCCGACGAGGTCGTGGTCCGGTGGGACGGCTGGAGTCTGGCGCTGCCCTCACCGAACCTGCGCGGTGACACCGCGGGCCCGGCCCGCAATCCCGCCCAGCCCTTGCCGTTCGACTTCCGCTGTGCCTTCACCGTTCCGCCACGCAGCATGCCCGCGCTACGGTTCGCCGATCTGTACCAGATGCGGGTGCGGATCGCGGATATGGCCGGTGGTGGGCTCACCGCCGCCGAACTCGCCGACGCGACAGTAGCCAGCACCGGCGTGAGCTACCTGCGCCACGACCCGGTACCGCCACCCGAGGTACACGGACCCGCGGTACTCGCGCCGGGTGCGGCGGTCGTGCGGCTGGTGATCCGCAGCGACTTCGACCGCACCGTCGGTCAGATCAGCGCGAGCGACCCGGATTACCCCGCGGTCGACGCGCGCGTCCTGCGCCCCCCGACCGCACCGTTCGTCCTGATCGAACAGCACCGCGTGCTCGACGAACTCACCGACGAGGAGTCCTTCCGGCTGGCCCAGCGCGCGATAGACGCCGACGGCAGTGGCTCGGGGCTACCCGACCCGGTGGCCAGCGGCGTGCGGGCACACGTGCGCGCGGGTCAGGCAGGACTCGTCACGCCCATCGGCGACCACAGCGCGTGGGCTCCGGGCTGGCCCGACTTCGCCTCCAAAACCCTGCAGCTGCACGAACAGTCCGGCGACCGGGCGATTTCCGTGCGGTGGAACGGCGCCGTGCTGATCGTCGCGCTGGCCAAGGGAAAGGAAGCGACGATCGAGCTGAGCTCCACCCTCGACGGTGAGCTGTCCAACCACCTGGCCATCAGCGACTTCCTCGCCGGTGGCGGCGCGGGGGAGGCGGCGATCTCGCCGGACAGCACCAAACTCGGCCGCAATCCAGCGGTCACGCCACCGATTCGGGTCACGGTGGTACATGCTGTCAAACGTCCACTGCGCCAACCACTGTGGGCATTGCCCGCGACCGCTGTCATCCGCGGTGCGCACGATCCGACGGTGTTGCTCACACCGACGTTCCCGCCCGTGGGCGCCGATGCCGGTCTCGACCCCGACAGCACCGGACGCCTCGAGGTCGCCGCCGCGTGGACCGAGATCAGCGATACCGGACCCGAAGCCACCGCCACCCGCCGCCCGGTCCAGATCGCGCACCTGCACAGCCAGACGATCGCGCCCGGTGAAGCACCGCAGGTGCGGATTCGACACGAGTTCGGCGACACCGGACACCGCGTCATCGACTACACACTCACCGCGGTGAGCCGGTTTCGGCAGTACTTCAAAGCCGGTGAACCCGAGTCCGCGTTCGCGGTCGACCGCACGCAGGCGCCCGTCGTTGTTCCGTCCTGTGCGCGACCGACCGCGCCGGTGGTGCTCGGCGTCGTCCCGGCGTTCGGCTGGCGCACCGAACGGATCGGCACCGATCGCATCGAACTCACCAGGGACAGTGGGCGATTGCGTGTGGAGGTGGCACGCCCCTGGTACGAGACGGGCGATGGTGAGCAATTGGCGGTGGTTCTCGCGCCGGGCGCTGACCCGTCGCCTGCCGTGCGCGAGGCCGTGAGCAGGATGGGACGTGATCCGCTGTTCGGCACACCGGCGACCCGGCCGTTCCCGCCCGCCGCGTGGTTCCCCGCATCGACAGGGCAGGTCACGGTTTTCGTTCCGGAGCTGGGCGAGTCGGTCACCATCGCCCCACATCCGGTCTCGCCCGGCGGTGACCGGTGGTTCGCGGACGTGGAAATCGCCGCGCCACCAGGGGAGCGGTCCTACAACCCGTTCACGCGTCTGGTGGTCGCCCGCTATCAACGCAGCAGTCTGGACGGGATGAGCCTGTCACCGCTCGTCGTGGCCGACAGCGTGCCACTGCTGCCCGATCGAAAGGTCGTCGTCGAACGATCAGGGGCCGAGCTGCGGATCACGGTGACCGGCACGTCACCGAATCCGCTCAATCGGCTGACGGTGTTCCTCGAGTCCTGCCCGGGCCCGCACGCGCCCGACACGGTCGATGCCGTGGTCACCGACCCCGCCGAGTCACCGGATCTCCCGGCGTGGCGGCCGGTGCCGGGGCATGCCGTGGAGCGCGCGGCCGACGGGCGGATTCCCCCACTGCCGCTGCCGCCCGAGAGCGGCCACCTGCGGTTGCGTCTGCGCGAGACCGAGAATCTTCCCGGCTCGGACGCCGCGGACCTGCCGGTCGATCTGCACCTGCGCAATGTCTTCGTCGCCACGATCGTCCTGCCGGCCCCGTGGCGCCGACCGTGAGGGTGCGGGGCGGCGAACCCCGCACCCTCGGCGGCTACGGTGTGAACGGGCGCTGATCGAGAAAATCGGCGGCCGCGTTGATCGTGAACAGGTTGGGCACCTGGTCGGGCGGCATGATGTT
This sequence comes from Nocardia sp. NPDC127606, assembly GCF_042671725.1. Taxonomy (NCBI): domain Bacteria; kingdom Bacillati; phylum Actinomycetota; class Actinomycetes; order Mycobacteriales; family Nocardiaceae; genus Nocardia; species Nocardia sp. NPDC127606. Next base: position 1,321,952 of record NZ_JBHXWQ010000001.1, read on the forward strand.
CATGATCTGCCGGTGGAACTGGGAATACCCGGCGGTGAAGGTGCCGTTGGCCCAGACCTCGAGCAATGACCCCGTGAACTGCCCGTTGACCGGCCCGTCATAGGACAGCTGGGAATCCTGGCAGCCGGCGAGCAGCAGCACGCCCGCCCTGATGTCGGCCCGAGCCTGCGGACCGCTCAGGCGCTGGACGAACGAATACAGCTGCCTGCGCCGCTTGTTGTCCTCGGTCTGGACCTCGCGCGGCATCGCCTTGGCGCTACCCGCGACCACGGTGAGCCCGGCCGGGTCGTCGGCGGCGGCGCGTTCGGCCACGTCGATGATCGCCGCCCTCGCGTCGCGCGTGAACACGTCACGGACCACCGAGCCGCTGTGACAGCTGTCGGAGCACACGACTACGCGCACGCCCGCCGCGAACTGCCGCCACATCTGATACAGCTCGTCGTCGACGATCTGGCGATCGAAGGCCACCCAGGTCTCGTCCTGGCTGTCGTCCTCCTCGCCGTCGACATCCCAGGTCTGGCCGCCGTGGCCCGAATAGGTGATGAGCACGAGATCGCCGGGTTGCGCAGTGTGCGCCAGCTGACCGATTTCGCCGATGATCGCGAAGGAGGTCGCCGCACTGTCGAGCAATTTCGTCGACGTGGCGAATCCCTGTGCGGCGGCCAGCGCGGCCATGGAATTGGCGTCGTTCACGCATCCAGCGAGAGCGCCGTCCCAGCCGCCGTACGCGGCGGGGTCGACCCGATTCAATCCGATATGCAAGGAATATCCGCTCACTGCCGTTCCTCCATCTAGAGAAAGTGATCGTCTGATGCCGAGATATTCGGCACCTCTCGATCCTGCTGCGGCCGTGCCGAACTCGATAGCGTGGCGGACTACTCGAATGGGCGCCACGAACGCCGTCGCACCTGCGCGTATTCGGGTAGTGGATTACGCATTCGCACCCACGCGCCCGCGCGCGACGATTGCTCCACACAGTATTTCCGCCGAGGAAAGGGCACCGAAATGTTGGAGACGGATATCGAAGACGCGGTCGTGGCAGCGAGCGCGGATACCGAAGAAGAGGCGTTCGCGCCGGCGAAAACCGGCTACGGCGCCGAAGAAGCCGACGTTCGGGCGATCAGCCAGACGAATATCACGTCGATCTTCTGGGCACGGAAGATCCTGCGCACCCACGGAACGGGTGCCTGGGTATTCGGATTCCCGGAGGCCGATGTCCGGGCCGACAGTCAGGTCTCGGTCAGCCTGACCGAGATCGACACCAACAACACCCCGTTCCTCGGGCCTGCCACGACCCAGGTCCTGAATGTGGTTCCGCACGCCGACGGCACCATGACGGTGCGATATCACGTCGGGTGGAACAGCAACATCAGGGTGCTGTTCAACTTCATCATCGCCAATTGAGCCGCCGCGATGGCAGTGTCACGGATCCGCCGGACGCCGAGCTCCGATCGACAGCGTGGTCGATCCGGGCCGTCCGGCACCGTGACAGTCGAAGGGCAGGTCCGCGTCGCCGACGATGTCGATCAGGACCGGCCACCGACCCCCTGCCGAGCATTACCCGAGCCGGTGCGCCGCCGCCAATGCGGTGAGCACCTGCTCGGTTTTGGTGTCACCCGAGGCGATCGTCACGCCGAGCGTGCGCAGTGCGGCGTCGAGTTCACGCCGGGCGTCGAGCGCGCGCAGGTGCAGATCGACGGGCGAATCGCCCTGTCGTGGTACGACTTTCACTGAGAGTTCGAGCACGTCGAGTCCGGCGGTGGTCCACCGTTCGACGTCGGCGCTCAGGTTCCCCACCGGCACCCCCGTCCACCGTGCCGAAGCGACCGGTCCCATCGCGCGCAGGTGGTCGACCGCCACGCCGGGTGGGGTGCAGCTGACCAGGAACTGCCGCTGAGCCGAGTGAAGCTCGTCGGTGACATCGAGACCCCTGGCCACCGCCGCGCGCAGCGAACCGGGAGACCGCACGCTGATCGCCGAGGCCGACAGCATCCGCCGATCGGCCGACCAATCGCTTTCGATGCGGTACCGGACACCCGGCTCGGTGAAAGGCGCCGCCCAGCGGCCCGCCAGCTGGGAGCGCACGCACGGTCGCAGTTTGACGGTGAGATCGTCCTCCTCCTCGCCGCTGCGTAACCGGATGACGATACGGCTCGACAGCAGCGTGGGCGCCCCCGTAGTACCCGGGTGCAGCGGCTCGGCGAACCAGATGTCGCGGTAGGCCGCGGCGGTATCGGGACATCGGAGCCGGTGCAGCGCGCCCGCGACATCCCCGTCGAGGTTCACTTTGATCTCGATCGGCGTGATCACCCGGGCCCCCTTTCTGTCGCTGTGACGGGTACTGCCCGCGGTGCGCGAGCGCCCTGGAAGCCAGATTCGCCCATCGACGGGCCGCCGCGCGCGCGTAGTGCGCTACCCGATCAGGTCGGGTGTCCGGGTCGCGTGAGGACCATCGACGACAGCGGCGCCGGATCGGCGGCGCGGTGCCGCGCGCGCGTGCCCGCGCGTAGTGGACTACTCGTGACAGGCCTGACCAGGTGTCGGAGACTGGACTCGATCGGTCCGGTAGGCGGCGAGCACGCGCCATTCCGTGGAGGTTCTCGATGGTCGACGCACAGCAACAGTCACTGGTCACCCGCGCATTGGTCACCGCCGCGGAGGCGCTGGACCGGCGTGTCGGCTGGTTCCGGCTCCCGACCCCGTTGGGGTTGGCCGTGCTGGTCGGCCTGCGCAGCAGATTACGGGCGCGCAACCTCTTCGACACGGGCCCGCACCCGGCCGGACCGCTGCCCCCGGACGACACCGGCGAGTACCGCAACGCTCGCACCGTCGAGGGCACCTACAACAGCCCCGACGACCCGCGCGCGGGTTCGATCGGCTGCCGATTCGGCCGCAATGTCCCACTCGACAGCACCTACCCCGAGGCTCCAGCGCGGATCATGGAACCCAACCCGCGCACGATCAGCAGGCAGCTGCTCACGCGCGACCGATTCCAGCCGGCCACCACGCTGAATCTGCTGGCGGCGGCCTGGATCCAGTTCGAGGTGCACGACTGGTTCGTGCACGACCCGGCCGAACACGACCCGTTCATCGTGACCCTGGACGACGACGACCAGTGGCCGCACCCCCCGATGACGATCCCACGCACGGCGGCGGTGGCCGCCCCCGATCCGGCCGCCGCGCCGACCTACGTCACCGGGGAGACCCACTGGTGGGACGCCTCTCAGATCTACGGCAAGACAGCGGAATTCGCCGCTTCGCTGCGCTCGGGAAAACACGGCCAGCTCGTGATCGACGAACTCGGGCTCCCGCCGCTGGACGCCGAGCGGCTGGTGGCACTCGACCCGTCGGCGGCCAATGCCTGGGTGGGCCTGGCCCTGCTGCACTCGCTGTTCCTGCGCGAACACAACGCGATCTGTGCCCGCCTGACCCGGCGCTACCCCGACATGAACGATCAGCAGCTCTACGACACCGCCCGACTGGTCAACTCCGCGTTGATCGCGAAGATCCACACCGTCGACTGGACACCGGCCGTGATCGCCCATCCCACCACCGTCGCGGCCATGCGCGCGAACTGGTTCGGTGTGCTGGGGGAGCGGATTTCGCGGCGCTTCGGCCACTTCATCGGCAACGAAGTGCTGTGCGGCATACCGGGTTCCGCGCGGGACGACAGCGGAGTGCCGTACTCGCTCACCGAGGAGTTCGTCTCGGTCTACCGCATGCACCCGCTGATCCCCGACGCGCTCGTCGTCCGCAGCCTCGCCGACGACACCGTGCTGGCCGAGCACCCGCTGCCCGAACTCGGCGTCGCCCACATCCGCGAACGGCTCGCCGAGACGGCGATGGACACGCTGCTCTACTCCTTCGGCCGAGCCAACCCCGGCGCGTTGACGCTGCACAACTACCCCGCCCACCTGCAACAGCTCGAGCGTCCGGGCCAGCCGCTGCTCGATCTCGCGACCGTCGACATCCTGCGGGTCCGCGAGCGAGGTGTGCCGCGCTACAACGAGTTCCGGCGACACCTGCGACTGCCGCCGGTCACCTCGTTCGACGAACTCACCGATGATCCGCGGTGGGCGCGCGAGCTCGAACAGGTGTACGGCGACGTGGACGATGTCGACCTGATGATCGGCCTCTATGCCGAACCCAAGCCGCCCGGTTTCGGCTTCAGCGACACCGCTTTTCGCGTGTTCGTGCTGATGGCGTCGCGGCGGCTGTCGGCGGACCGGTTCTTCACCACCGACTTCCGGCCCGAGGTCTACACCGAGGCGGGCCTGGCCTGGGTGCGCGACAACACGATGCGCAGCGTGCTGCTGCGGCATTTCCCGACTCTCGCGCCGGCGCTGGACGGCGTCGCGAATCCGTTCGCCCCGTGGAGGAGCCCGCGATGAGCTACCTGAGCTACCGCGACGACCTGGAACAACCGAGGCCCGACGAAGAACAGATCATCGACAAGATCATCGCGGTGCTGCGCGACAACAACGAACGCGCCTACCGCAAGTACAAGCGTGGATTGCGCGACGCACACGCCAAGAGTCACGGCATCCTGCGCGGCGAACTGACGGTGCCCGCGGGCCTGCCGCCCGAACTGGCCCAGGGCATGTTCGCCACCCCGGCCACCTATCCGGTGATCGCGCGGTTGTCGAGCACCTCCGGGGTGATCCGTAGCGATCAGCTACGCGGCGTCCGCGGACTCGGGATCAAGGTGCTCGGGGTGCACGGGCCGCGCGCGCTGCCCGACGACGAGGCGAGCACGCAGGACTTCATCATGGTCACCCACCGTGAGTTCCTCTTCGCCGACGCGCACGCCTACCTCACCAAGGGCATGCCGACCGCCTGGGTGCTGGCCCGGCTGCCCGATGCCGCCCTGCGCGCGGGCAGCGATCTCGTCGCCGCGCTGAACACGCACGTGCTGCGCCGGATCGGGCGCAGCGTGCCACCGAATCTCGGTGTCTTCGTCGCACCCAACACCCACATCCTCGGCGAGACCTTCTACTCCTCGGCGCCACTGCGCTACGGCGACTACGTGGCCAAGCTGCTCTACGTGCCGGTGTCGCCGGAAGTCGCCGCGCTGCAAGGACAACCGGTCGACCCCGACGCGGGCGTCAATGCGCATCAGGACCTGATCGTCGACTTCTTCGCCGGGCACAGCGCCACCTACGAACTGCGCGTGCAGTTGTGCACCGATACCGCCACCATGCCGATCGAGGACGCGACCGTGCCATGGCCCGAGGACGACTCACCGCACCGCACGGTGGCGACCATCCGCTTCGACGTGCAGGATCCGTACACCCCGCAGCGGCGTGCCTACGGCGACGACGTGCTCTCGTTCAACTCCTGGCGAGGCTTGGACGCGCACCGACCGCTGGGCTCGATCAACCGGCTCAAGAAGCGGGTGTACGAGGCATCGAGCAACTACCGCCACGACGTCAACAACGCGCCGCGGCTCGAGCCCCGTGACGCCACCGAGCTCCCGCCATGACCACCGCGGCACCCGTACAGCCGCCACGTGCGCCCGCCGCGCCGGTCCGCACGCGTGTCGCCGGGCCGATTCGTTGTGACGGGGCCGGACGAGAACTACACTTTTCATGTATGGGCGGACTCTGGCAGCTGCTCGATCGTCCCGCCGAATATGACGCCGTCCGTAAGGCTTTGACGAACCGCGACACCGGTGGCGTGATCCTGGTCGGTGCCGCGGGCGTCGGCAAGACCACCCTGGCCCGGATGGTCACCGCGGTGCTGTCCGAGCCGGTGCGCTGGGTGGCCTGTACCGCGTCGTCACAAGCCATTCCACTCGGTGCGTTCGCGCCCTGGATCGCCGCGTCGGTCTCGCGCGATCCGCTCGCGCTGCTGCATTCCGCCCGGGAGAACGTGCTCGCCCAGCCCGACGCGGTGATCGGCGTCGACGACGCGCACCTGCTCGACATCCTCTCCGCCACGCTGGTACACCAGATCGCCGTCGATCGCGGAGCCCGCATCATCGCCACCGTCCGCACCGGGGAACCGCTGCCCGACGCGGTCACCTCACTGTGGAAGGACGGCTACCTCGAGCGAATCGAGTTGGCGCCGTTCACCAAAACCCAGTGCACCGAACTCGTCGAGACCGTGCTCGGCGGGACTCTGGAGGGGCTGAGCGCCGATGTGATGTGGGAGTCCTCGGCGGGCAACCCGCTGTTCCTGCGCAACATGGTCGAGGGCGGTGTCGAGGCGAGCACCCTGACCGACGTCAACGGCGTCTGGCAGTTGCGCGGGCCCACCGCGGTGCCCTCGGGTCTGGTCGAGTTGCTCGGCGAGCGGTTGAGCAGGGCGGGTGCGCCTGTGCTCGACGTGCTCGAGACGCTGGCCGTGCACGAGCCGCTCGACATCGACATCCTCAGCGAGCTCGTCGGAGCCGACGCGGTGGACGCCGCCGAGGTCACCGGCCTGATCCGGCTCACGAGCCACAATGGGGTCGTCGATGTCCGGTTCAGCCATCCCCTGCTCGGTGAGGTGGTGCGCTGTCGCCTCGGCACCGCCGCCGCGCGCACCCGGCGCGGGCGCCTCGTCGAAACGCTGCAGGACCGTGACCTGAGCACACCGGCCCACCGGATCCGGCTGGCACGGCTGTGCGTCGACAGCGATCGGCCGATCGACATCGTCATGCTGATCGACGCGGCCAAGGACGCGGTGTCGCTGGCCAATCTGCCGCTGGGCGAACAGCTCGCGCGCGCCGCGTGCGAGCGCGGTGGTGGGCTGCGCGCGGCCGAACTGCTCTCCCGCGCGCTGCTCTGGCAGGGCAGGCCGCAGCACGCCGACGAGATCCTGGCCCGGTTCGACCCCGACCGCCTCGATCCGCTGCAACTGGTGCAGTGGGGTGTGGTGCGGGCCAGCTTGCGGTTCTGGTCGCTGGGCGATGTCGACCACGCCCGCGACCTGGTCGAGATGCTGCGCGCCCGCGTCGAGTATCCCGCCCTGCGCCTGACGGTCGACGCGGCCGCGGCGGCGATGGCGGTGCACGAAAATCACCTCGCCGAGGGAATCGAGGCTGCCGAGCGGGTGATCGCCGACCCGAACTCACCCCGTCAAGCGGTCGATTTCGCCGCGTTCGCCCTGGGTCTGGCGATGCCGGTGGCCGGACGCGGCGCCGACTTCGCGCCGATCGCCGCCCGCAGCCGGGCCCAGCAGAAGTCCACCGACGGGATCATCCGGGTGATGGTCCGCTACGGCGACGTCCTCGCGCTGACCACCATCGGCGACCTCGATCTCGCCGAACAGCGCGCCACCGAATACCGTGAGTTCTCCTCGGCGGGCCAGTTCGTCGGCTGGGCGATCGCGCGCATCGCCGACGGGGTCGTCGCCACCTACCGGGGGCGGTTCCGCGAAGCGATCACCGCCTTCGAACAGGCGCTGGCGGCGCTCAACGCCGAATCCTCGCTGCCGTGGAAGCTGCCGGCGCGGCTGCTGCTCGCCCGCGCCTACGCGGCGCTGGGCGAGGTCGAACAGGCCGAGCGGGTGCTCGGTGACGCCGACGAGCACAGCGGGCCACACATGGCCCTGCACGAACCGCAGCGGATGATCGCGCGCGCCTGGCTGGCCGCTGCCGAACACAGCGCGCACTCGGCGGTCGACTTGGCCCGCAAGGCCGCCGACCTGGCGCACAGCGCCGGTCAATACGCCCTGGAGGCCGAAGCGCTGCACCACGCCACCCGATTCGGCGATCGCACCCTCGCCACCCGGCTCGCGAGCGTCGCCGGTCGCGTCCAGGGCCCGGTGGCGGCGATCTACGCCCGCCACGCCGCTGCCCTCGCCGCTGCCGACGCCCGCGCGCTCGCCGCGGTCAGCGGCGAGTTCGAGTCCGCGGGCCTGCTGCTGTCGGCCGCCGACGCCGAGGCGCAGACGGTGCCGATCTACGACCACGCCGGACAGCGCAGGCCCAGCGCCCAGGCGGCCGCCCGCACAACGGCCCTGGCCGCCCGCTGCGACGGCGCGGGCACCCCCGCTATCACCGCGGCGGCCCGACCCCTGCCGATCACCGAACGCGAACGCGAGATCGCCGCCCTCATCGGCCGTGGCCTGTCCAACCGCGCGATCGCCGAACGACTCTGCGTGTCGGTCCGCACGGTCGAAGGCCACATCTATCGCGCCTGTATCAAGCTCGACGCCACCGACCGCGACCAGCTCGCCGAACTCATCTGAGGCAGGCGGGGAACCGGTTTCCGGTGGCGCGTGCGCTCATCGGCTGGGCTCGGGCAACTGGCATTCGGAGACCTTCGGGTTCATACCGAGGTAGTTGAGCGGGCCCGCGAGCACCGTGAGTCCGATCGTGCCCAGATCGCCGCAATTGGCCGGGGTATTCGTGAAGTAGTCCCGCTGCATCGCCGCCGCCAGCCCGGCCCCGAACCAGACCAGCATCAGCACCGACAGCAAGAATTTTGCGGTTTGGTGGGCCGGACTGGCCCGGATTTCCCGCACCTCGCGAATCTCTCGGTCCCGTCGATTCCGTCGACCGCGCATCGTCATCGCACCCTTCCCGCCGACGAGCACCACACTGACACACCATGTGAACAGCGCCGACCCGGTGGACGCCGCCACGACACGCGCGAGATTCTGCTTTATCAACTGTGCAGCCCGGTAGCCGCAGAGTCAATGGACGGTATCGGTCCCAGCACGCACCCGCACCGTTTCGACACGGTGCGGGCGGGCCGAAGATCAGGCGGCGGGTACCGGTTGTTCGTCGGCGGCCTTGGTGCGCAGCTCACCCAGCAGCTTGGTGAGCTTGCGGGAGACACTCATCTGGGAAACGCCGAGGCGTTCGGCGATCTCACCCTGCGAGAGCGTGTCGTAGAACCGCCAGATCAGCAATTGCCGGTCCTGCGGCGTCAGTTGCGCCAGCAGCGGTGCGACGGTGATCGTGTCTTCGGTGAGACGGTAGCTCGGATCTTCGGAGCCGAACGTCTCGGCGACGGTCATGCCGGGATCGCCGTCGTTGTCGCGTGCGGGAGTGTCGAGGCTGCGGGTCTGGAAAGCATTGGCCGCCACGAGAGTTCGGGCGATGTCGGTGACCGGAACCTCGAGCTCGGCGGCGAGTTCGGGGGCGGTGGGGGACCGCTGGAGCCGACGGCTCAACTCTTCGGTCGCTTCCCTGACCTTGCCCTGGAGTTCTTTCTCGCGACGGGGAACGTGCAGTGGCCAGATGTGATCGCGGAAATGCCTGCGCACCTCACCCATGATGGTGGGCACCGCGAAGCCGAGGAAGGGTGAGCCGGTGGTCACGTCGTAGCGGTCGACCGCCATGACCATGCCGAGTCGCGCGGTCTGGAGCAGGTCGTCGAAGATCTCGCCACGGCCGGCGTACTTGCGGGCGATGTGCTCGGCCAGCGGCAGACAGACCTCGATGATCCGGTCCCGCAGGGCGTCGTGTTCGGGGCTGCGGGGATCGGTCAGCGCCCAGTGCGCGAACAGGGGCTCGGCGTGTTCGTAGGTGCGGTCGGTGGTCTTGGACATGCGGATCAGCTCCTGGCCTGGGAATGCGCACCGAAACGGTGGAGTGGACCTGAATTCAGTGCAGGTCCAGCGTTTTGAGCACCGTCATCATTCCCGCGCCGAGACAGGAGGCGCCGAGGATCGCGGCGGGTAGCGATCCGGTCAGCACTGTCAGGCCGAAGAGGAAGAACACGCAGGTGGCCAACATGATGGTGGTGCTGGTCAGATCCATGCTCGGCGTACTCGTTGTCCGATTACGTGAGTTGGTCATAGATCAAGGGTTCACCAACGCGGAGGTTATTAAACCGTTATTGGTCGACTGGGGTTGACAGCGCGACCTTTTCGATCGATATGTTTAACCCGGCGAGAAATGGGAAATATCAATTCACGCCGCGCACGCGCAAATCCCGGGCGAGGTGGTCACGCTGTTCGACGACCAAGCGACGCAATGAGTTCGGCGCGCTGATGTTCACGGCGAGCCACCGGTCGACCCCCTCGAGTGAATCGGCGGCGGGAAAGAGCCCGACCACGATGCGGCGCGCGATCTCGATGCTTCGCTGATCCCATACCGTGCGCAGTGCCGCGAAGTAGGCGTCGTCGTAGCGTGCGATCAGGTCGCGGTGGCAGCCGGCCCGGAATCCGTCGATGGTGGCGTCGAGATGGTCGTTGGTCAGCGTGGTGTCGCCGAGCGCTGAATCCCATGCCGCGGCTTTGACCTCTGCGTCCGGCCGGGCCAAGAGTGCGCGCAGGTGAGCGGTTCGCCCCGACGCCGTGTCGTCTCGTTCCCCTTCGGCGTCGAGGTCGGCGACCTTCGCGTCGCCGGTGGCGGCCAGCGCGGTCCACAGCGCCCAGCGCAGATCGGGATCAAGGGCCAAGCCCTCCGGTGCCCGGTCGAGCAGGATCGCCCGAATGTCGGTGGCACGGCGGCCGTCGACGGTGGCGGCGGCCGCCACCGCACGCGCCCAAGCCAGCTGCGCTCCGGAACCCGGTGCCGACGAATGCAGTGTGGCCCAGCAGGATTCGAGCCACTCCCCACCCCACCGAATCTGCGCCGGATCGGGCAGGTAATGGCCGATGGTGAAGGACGCGTTCGCGAGAACCGCGGTGAGCAGGGCCATATTGGTTTCAGTGGGCGCGAAATCACGTGCCATCGACAGGTAGCGTTCGGCGTCGAGTTCACCGTCGCGGGTGGCGTTCCACAGCGCCGACCAGATCAGTCCGCGCGCCAGCGGGTCGGTGACCCGATTCAGCGAGCTCTCCACGGTGGCGAGCGAATCCACGTCGAGACGGACCTTCGCGTAGGTGAGATCGCCGTCGTTGAGCAGACGCAGCGGAGCGGGTTGCAGGGCGACCGGCGTGTGTGCGTCGACGATGTCGACTTCCACCCGCTCGCGAATCACCAAGTCACCCAGGGGATCGAAATCGTAGAGTCCGACGGCGAGCCGGTGCGGGCGCGGATCGGTTTGCACGATCGCACCGTCGCCGAGGGTCAGCGTGGACACCCCGGTTGTTTGCAACCAGGCTCGCGCCCAGCCCGCCAGATCGCGGCCTGAATCGGCCGACAACTCGGTCAGCAGGTCGTCGAGAGTCGTGTTGCCGAAGGCATGCGTCCGGAAATAGCGGCGCACCCCCGAGAAGAACTCATCCCTGCCGACATAGGCCACCAACTGTTTGAGCACGCTGGCGCCCTTGGCGTAGGTGATGCCGTCGAAATTGAGTTTGGCGGCCTCGAGGTCGGTGATGTCGGCGACGATCGGGTGCGTGGTCGGCAGCTGATCCTGCAGATACGCCCAGGCCTTACGACGGTTCGCGAACGCCACCCAGGCGTCGGTCCACTCGGTGGCCTCCGAGCTCGCGAGCGCGCCCATGTAGTCGGCGAAGGATTCCTTGAGCCACAGGTCGTCCCACCACACCATCGTGACCAGATCGCCGAACCACATGTGGGCCATCTCGTGCAGGATCGTGTTGGCCCTGCCCTCGTACTGCGCGGCGGTGGCCGCGCCACGGAACACGTAGGCTTCGGTGAACGTGACCAGCCCGGGGTTCTCCATCGCACCCAGGTTGTATTCGGGAACGAACACCTGGTCGTATTTGCCCCACGGATACGGGTAGTCGAAGTTCTCGGCGAAGAAGTCCAGACCCTGCTTCGTCACCTCGAAGATCGTGTCGGCATCGAGATAGCCGGCCAGCGAGGCACGGCAGTAGATCCCGAGCGGAATCGTGAGTTCGCCGCGTGTCCAAGACGATTCGACGCGATGGTACGGACCGGCCGCGATGGCGGTGATATAGGTCGAGATCGGCAAGGTGGGGGAGAACTCGACGTTCTGGAGCACGCCGTTGTCCTGGATGGCCGCGAAAGGCCGATTCGACATCACCTGCCACCCGGCCGGCGCGGTCACCGCGAACGTGAACGGCGCCTTCATATCCGGCTGTTCGAAGCAGGCGAAGACCCGCCGCGCATCCGCGGGCTCGTACTGGGTGTAGAGGTAGGTCTGGTTGTCGACCGGATCGAGGAACCGATGCAGGCCCTCGCCCGAACGGCTGTAGGCACCGGTGGCCCGAACCAGGACCACGTTCGTTTCGGACAATCCACCGACCACGAGCCGGGCCCCGTCGTACTCGACCGCGACCTCCACGCCGTTCACGGTCACCGATTCCACGGACAGGCCGATGAAGTCGAGCCACGTCTGCTCGACGGAGGCGTCGAACTCGACAGTGGTCGTCGTCGCGAAACCGTCCCGGGTCCGATCCGGGGCCGCCGACAGATCGAGTTCGACGCGGTAGGCGCGGACGGTGATCGCCGCCGATCGCGCGGCGGTCTCGGAGCGGGTCAGGTTCGCGGTAGTCACGCCACGATCCTGCCAGCCGCCCCGTCGCCGTGCGTCGCGCTCGACGCGACCGCTACTCCACGGTGACGCTTTTCGCGAGGTTGCGGGGCTTGTCGACGTCGCGGCCGAGGGCGATGGCCGTGTGATAGGCGAGCAGCTGCAGCGGGATCGTCAGCAGCATCGGGTCCAACTCCGGTGCCACTCGCGGGACCCGGATCACTTCGTCGGCCGCGTTCGGCGGCAGGTCCGCGTTCGTGACGGCGATCACCGGTCCGCCGCGTGCCTTGATCTGTTCGATGGTGCTGAGGTTCTTGGCCAGCAGTTCGTCGTCGGGGACGATCACCACGCTCGGCATCTCTTGGTCGATCAGCGCGAGCGGGCCGTGTTTGAGTTCGGAGGCCTGGTAGGCCTCGGCGTGCACGTAGGAGACCTCCTTGAGCTTCTGCGCGCCTTCGCGGGCCACCGGCCACGCCCGTACCCGGCCGATGAAGAACATGCTGCGGGCCTTGGCGTAGCGGTGCGCGATCTCGGCGATGGCGTCTTCGTCGGTGAGGACCTGGTCGATGGCGGCGGGCAGGGCTCGCAGGCCGTCGACGATGCGATGGCCGTCGGCGGCCGACAGGTCGCGAACCCGGCCGAGCAGCAGGGCCAGCATCGTGAACGACACGGTCATGTTGGTCAATGCCTTGGTCGAGGCAACGGAGATCTCCGGGCCCGCGTGCAGGAACACGCCCGCCCCGCACTGGCGGGCGATCGCGCTGCCCACCGCGTTGACGGCGCCGATGACCCGTCCGCCCTTGCGCTGTAGCTCCTGCACCGCGGCGAGGGTATCGAGGGTTTCGCCGGACTGGCTGATCGCGACATAGAGCGCGTCGGGATCGACGACCGGATTGCGGTAGCGGAACTCCGAGGCCGGTTCCGCGGTGGCCGGAATACGGGCCAGTTCCTCGATCAGCTGGGCGCCGAGCTGGCCCGCGTAGTAGGCCGAACCGCAACCGAGGAAGACGACCTTGCTGATGCTGCGCAGTTCCCGGGCGTCCATGTTCAACCCGCCGAGGTGGGCGGTGGCGAAGCGGTCGTCGAGGCGGCCACGCAGCGCTCGGCGCACCGCTTCGCCCTGTTCGGCGATCTCCTTGCGCATGAAGTCGGGGAATCCGCCGAGTGCGTAGTCCTCGGCCACCATGTCGATGGTGGTCGGGGTCTTGTCGGTCTGTTCGGACTCGACTTCCAGTGTGCTGGTGCGGAATTCGCTGTCGCGGACGGTCGCGAGCTCGCCGTCGTCGAGGAACACCACCCGCTGGGTGTGGTGGACCAGGGCCGCGACATCGGAGGCCACGAACATCTCGCCGTCGCCGACGCCGAGCACGATGGGGCTGCCGTTGCGGGCCACCACCAGCTCGGTCGGGCGGCGCGCGTCGAGCACCAGCAGACCGTAGGTGCCTCGAACCCGGTGCAGCGCGATGCGAACGGCGTCTTCGAGGGATTCCGATTCCTCGAGTTCACGCGCGACCAGGTGGGCGATCACCTCGGTGTCGGTGTCGGAGACGAGATCGATGCCGAGCGCGGTCAGCTCGGCCCGCAGCTGTTCGGCGTTCTCGACGATGCCGTTGTGCACCACGGCGATACGGCCGCTGACATCGGTATGCGGGTGGGCGTTGGCATCACTGGGCTCGCCGTGGGTGGCCCAGCGGGTGTGCGCGATGCCGACGGTGCCGCGCAGGGCAGTGGTGTCGGCCTTGTCGCGCAGGTCCTGCACCCGGCCCCGGGTTTTGCACACACGCGCCTTCCCTCGATGCGGCAGCGCCAATCCGGCCGAATCGTAGCCGCGATATTCGAGCCGATGCAGACCCTCCAGCAGCACGGGAACGGCTTGCCGGTGACCGATGTATCCGACGATTCCACACATGGCGTGATGAACCCCTTACCCGTAGACGATGCGACGAAGTTGCCGTTCAGTGAAGGACGGGGCCGCGACCGGGCGCTCGCCGAGTTCGATCTCGAGGCGTCGCCAGATCTCGGCGTTGCGCATCTCCCGAGCTTGCAGCTCGGCGTGCCTGCGCCGGACGAACTGCTCGGCCGTCTCGTCGAAGTAGCCGACGATGTCGGCGACGACCCGGGCGGCCACGCGTTCGGGTAGGCCGGTGGACGCCACGACGTAGCGGACCAACTCGGTGGGTACCCCGTCATTCACTCGCACGATCATGCCTGCCCCGACCTGGTTCGCCAACATCCCTGCCCGAATTCGGGCAGATTGTGTCGCAACAGCGCCTCGGTGGGACGCGTCCTGGGCGCGGCCGGTGCGGCCGGTGCGCGCGGAGTTCATGCCGTTATCGCCTTGTGAGGTGTGAGCCGCGACTTGCGAACAATTTGCTGGAAGGGTGTCGAGTACACGGAATACTGCGCATCCGAGTGGAGGTTGTGGTGAGGCGACGAATGGGCGACGCATTCAGTGACCGGCTCTATTTTGCGGGCCCCGCGTCGGCATCGGATGAAGCAGGCGGCAGGCCCGAATATGTCGTCGACGCGGCAATCGTGACGATCGCGGAAGAGATCGTGCGGACGGGTTTCGATACCGGGGATATCGTGCACCAGCGGCTACGCAGGTTCTGTGCGCACGCGAAAGCCGAAGGCGCAATGGTGAATTGCCTCCTCGGTGCGGCAACCGCCGTGGAAGACGGTGGGGTGGTGCCCTTTGTCGGCCGGGTCGTCGGCAGGCTCGGGCACGCGGAGTTGTTGTTCGATCTAGCCCTGGGCGAATCGGGATTCGATCCGTTCGACGGGAACCCGGTGGTGAATTCGGTCGGGCCGGGCGCGATGACGGAGCTGGATTTCGAATTCGTCATCGCTCAGGTGAGTGAGCTGGTCGATAGCTTGCTGCTACCCAATTACCTGGCATTGCTCGAATGGCGTGACCTCACCGGGGAGGCGCCGCGATCTCGTCAGCCGGAACAGTCGGCCGCATTGCTGTACGAGCTGAACGAACGGCTCGCGCCTGTTCTCGGCGACATGCCCCTGGCCTGGTTGTTGCTGCACTACGCGGAGTTCGGCGTCGCACCGCTGGCGGACTCGATCCATCGCGCGCTGCTGCGCACCAACGCCGCCGACGCCGTGTCCGCCGCGCGTACCGCCGCGGCGGCGCTCACCGCGATGTCGTTCGTGTCCGCCTCGGCCAGGCTCGGTGATCTTCCGGTGGTGTCGCGCCGTCCACGACATCAGCCGACGCTGGTCACCGGCAACCACGTCATGGCCGACCTGGTCTGCGCGCTGTCGCGATGCGATACCGCGAACGGCTGGCAGGCCGACGCGAAACTGCTACGGAGCGCCGACGCGCAGACGGTCGGCTGGTTGCTGGTCGAGGATCGCCGCCATCGACGCGAAACCCGCAGCAGCCGAGGCGATCTCATGGCAGCGGCGATCGGGCTCGAGATCATGCTCGGCGTCGATCACACGTCCGGTTCGTCCCCGGCGACGGCGCAGGCACCGGCGATCACCACCGACCTGCTTCGCGTTTTGCGGCTGCCCTGGGATCAGATCCCGGAGTCGGCCCGCTACAGCCCGCGTCATCTGGACGGTGCCCTGCGCTTGGCCTGTTGCGCGATGGAGGCCATGGCGCCGGGCATCGAGTCCATCTCCGATATCTTGCGCCGCGCGGCCGATCGGGCGATCCCCGCGCTGAGCGCCCGCCCGGAACCACCGATCTACCTCCAGGGCGCGCTGGCCCTGCTCGAGTCCTGGCATCGCGGCGGCGCGCCAGGGACCCGCCCCCTGCTCGAGGCGACCGAGCCGATTGCCCCCGTGGTCTTCACCACGCTGTTGCTGATCGGCGCGGCATTACTCGAAATGCTGGCCGAGGAGTTCGACGCGGACGTGACGCACGTACTCGACGCCCTAGAGACGCGTCTGCGAGCCCGCGACCGTCTCTCGGAGTGAGACGGGGTGGATCGTCGCTGTCAGTGGAGGTAGGCGGTGAGTTGGGGGACCGCGTTGACCACGTGCTGGGCGATGATCGGCTGGCCGATCAGGGTGAAGGCCCAATCCTGGTGGGGGCGGTGCAGTTTGCCGACGACGATGCCGGTGTGGGCGCCGACGCTGTCGAGATCGATGCGGATCAATTCGATACCGGTGACATTGTCGACGACGCGACAGAAGCCGTTGGCGATCTGGTCGAATCGCTGGCCGGTGTAGCAGGTCACCAGGAACACGATCGTGGTGACGGCGGGATCGAGGAGGGTCAGGTCGACCACGATCACTTCGTTGTCGCCGTCCCCGTCGCCGGTGACGCTGTCCCCGAGATGGCGCAGCGCGCCGTCGCGCGAGGTGAGCTGCTCGTGGAAAACGACATCGACGAAGTTCTCGCCGGCGAACGACAACGCCGCGGCGTTGAGATCGATGTCCTTGCGGCGCTGATGCATTCCGTTGGCCTGGGCCGGGTCCCAACCCAGGCCCATGCTGAGGTGGGTGATTGCGTGCGTCATGCGGTACTCCTGGCCGATAGAACCCCACCCGACCGAGCACGAGCGGGGTTGCCGACCAGACTTCCCGACTCATCGACCCATAAACATGGCGTAAAGATCACGCCCAGCACAAATCTGGCGGCGTTCTGTGCGCGTCGTCCGGCCGGGTTCTGGTCGCCACAGGACTACCGTGACGGCGATGAGCGCACGCTTCGAAGAACTCGGCTGGCGGCAGACCCCGATCGGCGAGATCAGTTTGCGTCGCCGCTTCGATCCGACGGTGCGGGCCGATGTCTACGAGGTGAAGCTCGGTGACGAATACCTGATGTCGAGCTTGTTCACCGTCGCCGAACGTGAGCTGTCGCGCCTGGGATTGGGGCGCACGCCCGGCGACCGGCTGGATGTACTCGTCGGTGGGCTCGGCTTGGGATACACTGCGCGAGAAGCTTTGCTGGACCCACGGATTCACGCGCTCACGGTGATCGAGTATTCCGACGCCGTCATCGATTGGCATCGGCGTGAACTGCTGCCCGACACCGCCGGGTTGGCTGGCGACCCTCGGGTCGAGCTCGTCTGCGCGGACTTCTTCGCCGCGGCGGCGGGGCCGGTGGGATTCGATCCGGCACGCCCGGGACATGTGTACGACGCGCTGCTGCTCGATATCGACCATTCACCGCGCCACGTCCTACACGGCTCGAATGCCGCGTTCTACACCCGCGAAGGCCTGCGCGCGGTCGCGCGACACCTGGTCGACGGTGGCACCTTTGCGATGTGGTCCGACGATGCCCCAGATGACGAGTTCCGCGAGATTCTGGCATCCGCCTTCGTCGATGTCGAGGCGCGGCCGATCCTGTTCGACAACCCGCTCACCCGCGGGCGATCCGGCGCGACGATCTACCTCGCGACCAGGTCCCACCGCACTCGGAGCACAGACCGCGACCAGGCATTATGTGACTAGGAACAACAATGCGGCGAAGTGATTGCCGTCGGCGTCGATGAGGTTGATCGTCAGTGTCTGGGAATAGTTGTCCCACACACCGAACCTCCGGCGATCGCGTCATGACGGGCCGGTTCGGGATCGAGCTTTTCGGATTCGACATCGGAGTCAGGATGAACAGCTTGCTCGAAAACCATCGCGGATGGGTAGCCGACATCTTCACGGATGGGTTGTACGGACGCAGCGACGCCCCGAGCCCCCGCGCGACGGTCGCCAACGATGCCCGCCCGCTGGCACCCGAGGACAGCCACCCGCGCCGACCGGAGGAGGTGATCGGGTGGCGCGCCCTGTGCTCCTGCGACGGCTGGCGCGGACGAACCTGGCTACGCACCGACCGGCCCGCCGACCACGCCCCCTCGGCACGGGTGCTGCATTGCGCCGCCGGTCGGCTCGACGCCGACTTCGCCCGCCTGGTCCTGGCCGAATGGGACTACCACCAACTCGAGATGCAGGCCATGATCCCGGTGCGGCTGGCGTTCGAGGACACGGCGTCGGCCCAGCAGCGGCTCGTCGAAGCCGTCCGCTTCGTGCGCGCGTCGGGAGCGTCATGGGCAGCGGTCGCCCGGGTGATCAGCGCGCCGTCGGCCGAAGCCGCCGAATCGCGATTCGGTACGTGGACATCCCAGGCGCACAGCGCGGCGGAGTTGCGCATACCGTAATTCGCGACGCAACCGGCCGATTCGGCGATTCCGCTCAGCCTGAATTCAATGATGGTCGCGGCACGTTCCCGGTGGTTTCGTGTGACGAGATCGTCCAGGTTCGAGCGAGAGGCCTCCGTATGTCCGTCCATGACGCAGCTGTACCCGAGAGCGCGGTGCGGGTGGTCGAGCTCGGCGCCCACATCGGCGCTCAGGTCGACGGGGTCCGGCTCGGTGGTGACCTGGACGCTCGGTCGGTGGCCACCATCCGCGCCGCGCTCAGCGAGCACAAGGTGATCTTCTTCCGGGGCCAGCAGCACCTGACCGAGGACGGTCAGTACGAGTTCGCGCAATTGCTCGGCAACCCGACCACCCCGCATCCGACGGTCACCTCGGCCGGTGCGAAGAGCCTGGCCATCGACTCGCACCAGACGCGGTCCAATGTCTGGCACACCGATGTCACCTTCGTCGATCGTGTCCCGCAGGCCTCCATCCTGCGTGCGGTCGCCCTGCCCAGCTACGGTGGTTCGACCACCTGGGCTTCGACCGTGGTCGCCTACAACTCGCTGCCGGAGCCGCTCAAGCGACTCGCCGAGAGCCTGCGCGCGCGGCATTCGAACCGCTACGACTACGCGGCCGAGATCGAGGCCCGTCCCGCCGACACCGACCGCGACTACCGTCGCGAGTTCGAGTCCACCTATTTCGAGACCGAGCACCCCGTGGTGGAGGTGCACCCCGAGACCGGTGAGCGAGCCCTGCTGCTCGGCTGCTTCGTCAAGGAGATCGTCGGGGTGTCGAGCAGCGAGTCGCGGGCACTGTTGCGGCTGTTCCAGGACCGGATCACCCGGCTCGAGCACACCACCCGCTGGAACTGGTCGCTGGGCGACGTCGCGATCTGGGACAACCGGGCCACCCAGCACTACGCCATCGACGACTACGACGGCACCGAGCACCGCCGACTCACCCGCATCACGCTGGGCGGGCCGGTCCCCGTCGGTGTCGACGGCACCGCGAGCGTGGTGATCGCCGGCGACGCCGAGCCGTACACCGCTGCGCTCGAGCGTGCGGCCTGACCATCATCGACCGCCACCACCTCGCGCGCGTCCCCGGACCAACACCTGGTATCAACTATTCTTCGACGGCACATTCGACCGTTGATCACGCGCGAACAGGTACCCACTGGCCCAGTCCGACGATGGGAATGCCGTGAATTTGTGGAGCTATGTCCAGGATCGAGGCGAGGTCCTGACCTTCCTCACCTATCAGCACGCGTCGCTGGCCTTTCAGACCGTGCTGGTCGGCACTGTCATCGCGATCCTCGTCGCCGTGGCGGTGTATCGGTTGCCGCTGGCGTCGGCATTGACCCTCACCTCGAGCCGGGTCGCGTTGACGATCCCCTCGCTGGCGCTGCTGGCGTTGCTGCTCGTCCCGTTCGGCCTCGGGGTGGTGCCCTCGTTCATCATGCTGACGTTCTTCGCGGCCCTGCCGGTGATCGGCAACGCGATCGTCGGGCTGCGATCGGTGCCGGCCGCGGTCGTCGAATCCGCGCGCGGCATCGGACTTTCGCGGTGGCGGATCCTGCTCACCGTCGAGCTGCCGATCGCCTGGCCGGTGATCCTCACCGGGATCAGGGTCTCGACCCAGATGATCGTCGGTGTCGCCGCGATCGTGGCCTATGTCCTCGGACCCGGCCTCGGCTCGCTGATCTTCAACGGTCTGTCCCGCCTCGGCGGCGCCAACGCCCTCGAAATGGCGCTCACCGGAACCATTCTCATCGTTGCCATCGCGTTGGTCTTCGACGCGCTCCTCGTCCTGCTCGGACGCCTCACGATTGCCAAGGGACTGTGATGACCGATGTGACCAGCCAGCCCGCGCCGACCGCGCCCCAGCGCAACGTGACCGGCGATTCCATCACGTTGGACGGTGTCGTCAAGCGGTACAAGGGGCAGGACACTCCCGCCGTCGAACACCTGGACCTCGAGATCGACGCCGGAAATATCGTCGCGTTCGTCGGACCGTCGGGCTGCGGTAAGACGACCACGCTCAAGATGATCAACCGGCTGATCGAGCCGACCGAGGGTCGGATCTTCATCGGCGGACGTGACGTGACCCGGGAAGATCCCGACAAGCTGCGGCAGTCGATCGGCTACGTCATCCAGTCCGGTGGTCTGTTCCCGCACTGGTCGGTCGCCAAGAACATCGGCGCGATCCCGCGGGTGCTCGGCTGGGACAAGAAGCGGATCGCCGAGCGCACCGAATACCTTCTGGACCTGGTGGGTCTCGACCCGGCGACCTTCGCCGACCGTCTCCCCAAGGACATGTCCGGCGGCCAGCAACAGCGCGTCGGCGTCGCCCGCGCGCTCGCGGCCGATCCGCCGGTACTGCTGATGGACGAACCGTTCGGCGCGGTCGACCCGATAACCCGGGTTCGCTTGCAGGACAGTCTGATCGCGATCCAGCACGAACTCGGCAAGACCATCGTGATCGTCACCCACGACTTCGAGGAAGCCACCAAACTCGGTGACAAGGTGCTCATCCTGTCCGAGGGTGGACACATCGAGCAGTACGCGACACCGGAGGAGATCCTCACCGACCCGGCGACGCCGTTCGTCGAGGAATTCGTCGGATCGGGCGCGAAACTGGCCTATCTCACGGTGTCTCGGGTCCGCGATGTGGAGGTCGACCCGGTGACCACCGCCAGAATCGGCGAATCCTCGCAGGTCGTGATCGGGCGGGCGAAAGTCGCGGGACACACCTGGGTGGTGGTCGTCGACGACGCGGGGCGGCCGCGGTCGTGGCCCTCGCTGACGGAAGTCGCGAGCAAGCCGGAGGTCTCGGACTACCTCGATCGCCGACTGCCCGTGGTCGCGCAGTCCTCGACCCTCAACGACGCGCTCGACGCCATGCTCGCCGCCAGCCAGGGCGCCACCCTGGTCACCGACGGGCGCGGCGCCGTCGTCGGCTCGCTGAACATCGGTTCGGTGACCGACGTGATCCAGACCAAGCTCGCCGAGGGCCACGCCGCTGTCGAGGACCCGTCCTACGAAACCTACGTCGACGGTTCCGATCCCACGCCCACCCCGGTCGTCGCCGCCGACGAGGTACCCGGATCGGCCGGACCCGCATGAACCGACTGCGCCGGGTCCCGATCGACGTGTGGTTCGAACCGCTCATCATCGTGGTGATCGGCATCGGATACGTGCTCTGGTATCAGTCGTCGACGTTCACCGCGACCGAACAGGCCTCGCTCGGCTGGGCGAACCTGCAGACCACGATCCTCGAGCACATCCGGCTCACGGTGGTCGCCACGCTGATCGTGGTGGTGGTCGCGATCCCCCTCGGCATCGCGTTGACCAGGCCTGCGTTGCAGCGGCTCGAGCCGATCGCCGTCAACATCGCCAATGTCGGTCAGGCCGCGCCCGCCGTCGGTCTGCTCGTGCTGTTCACCTTCTGGCTCGGCACCGGATTCCGCACGGCGGTCGTCGGTCTCGTCGTCTACGCGATCCTGCCGATCCTGCAGAACACGATCGTCGGGCTGCGGCAGGTGGATCACCGCACCATCGAGGCCGCTCGCGGCATCGGCTTCTCGGCCGGCCGGACCCTGGTGCAGGTCGAACTGCCGCTGGCTGTGCCGGTGATCCTCAACGGCGTGCGCACCGCGCTGGTCATCCTGGTCGGCACCGCGACGCTGAGTACCTTCATCGGCGCGACCAGCCTGGGCACGCTGATCACGACCGGCGTCACCCTGTTCCTGCCCAAGCTGCTCATCTCCGGTGCCGTGCTCGTCGGGTTGCTGGCGTTGACCATCGATTGGCTCGGCCGACTCGTCGAACTGGCCGCGACCCCACGAGGTGTCTCATGAGGCGAGTCCCGTTGATCTGCGCGCTGGTCGCGACGCTGGCGTTGCTCGTCGGGTGTGGGCTGGTGAGCTCGTCGGGCACCTTCCACGACGCGAGTCTGCCCAGCGGGGAGCGGCCACTCGACGGCGCGAAGTTGGTCGTCACCTCGAAGAGCTTCACCGAGGGCGTGGTGCTCGGCAAGATCACCGCGACCTACCTGGCCGCGGCGGGCGCTTCGGTCACCGATCTCACCGGCGCGCCGGGATCGGCATCGTCGCGGCAGGCCCAGCTCAACGGCGACGCCGACGTGCTGTGGGAGTACACCGGCACCGGCTGGGTCAACTACCACAACGAGACCGAGACGATCGTGGACCCGCAGGAGCTCTGGCAGCGTGTCCACGACGTCGAAAAGCGTGATTACAACCTGGAATGGCTTCCCCCGTCCAACTTCAACGACACCTACGCGTTCGGTGCGTCGACGCCGACTGCGCAGCGACTCGGCGTGAAGTCCCTCTCGGACGTGGCCGCGCTGCCGGTCGCCGAACGAACCTTCTGTGTCGACGACGAATTCTTCAGCCGCTCGGATGGTTTCATTCCGATGCTGCAGAAATACGGCATCCCCTACAACGATCCCAACGGTGTCCCCGCGGGCAACGTCACCCGCATGGACGCCGGCGTCGTCTACACCGCGACCGCCAAAGACTCTCCCTGCCACTTCGGCATGGTCTACACCACCGACGGCCGCGTCAAGAACCTGAACCTGCTCGTCCTCGATGATGACAAGAAGTTCTTTCTTCCCTACAGCGGCACCGCGGTCGTCCGCGGCCCCGTCCTCGACGCCCACCCCGAACTGCGCGAACTCCTCGGCACGATCTCCGAACTGCTCACCGACGACCTGATGCGAGAACTCAACGGCCGCGTGGACATCGACGGAGAAGACCCCGCCGATGTCGCCTACGACTGGCTGAAAAGCGCGAACCTGATCGCCTGAACGGGCCCGACTACCCCCGCACTGCTGCGCGTGGGCACCGCGAGGGGTGCGCTTTTCCGTAGCCTTGGTCGGGTGGAAGTTGCGGATATCAGCTGCGGGCCCGGTGGGGGTTGGGATTTCGCGGGTCCGTCCGCTGCCGCGGCGTCGGACGCGGCGATTATCGGATATCGCGATGTCGGTGGCGCCGGATTGGACTTGCGGGTTGCCGCGACGACGGCGGTCGCTGTGGTAATCGAGTTCGGGGGTCGGGAACTGGTTGTCGACGACGCCGGTGGGCGGCAGTCGCTGGGTGGTTTCGTCGTCGGACTTCCCTTGGCGGCCACGCGCATTCGTAGCGGGCAGGCCGAGTGTGTGGAGGTTCGCCTGTCGCCGATCCGGGCGCACTCGCTGTTGGGTATCGCCGCCACCGATCTGGGCCGAGGCGTTGTCCCGTTGGAGCAGCTGTGGGGACCCGAGGCTCGGCGATTGCGGGAGCGACTCGCGGAAGCGGGGAGCTGGGAGGAACGGTTCGCATTGACGACATCGTTTCTGGCACAGTGCGACAGGCCGATGCGGACGCCGGATCCGGAGGTGATCGCCGCCTGGCATCGCCTCCTCGCCTCGGGTGGCCGGGTGAAGGTCGGCGAGCTCGCCGAATCCCTCGGGTGGAGCCGTAAACGGCTGTGGGCGAGGTTCGAATCCCAGATCGGTCTGACACCCAAGCGGGCGGCGATGCTGGTCCGATTCCGGTGCGCCGTCACCGCGTTGCTGGCGGGCAGGCCGGCCGCCGAGGTCGCCGCGGTCTGCGGGTACACCGATCAGGCTCATCTGTGCCGGGATGTGGCGATCTTCGCGGACCGCACCCCGGGGACGCTGCACGCGGACAATCTGCCTGTCATCGCCCGGGATCGGTACCGGGCGTGGGGAACATTCTTCCAATCCCCGGGGTGAGCGATCGGTCGATAGTGGTGTTCCCTCACCCCGATCGACGAGAGGACACGTCCCGTGACCGACAACCTCGATCCCGCGAATCCACACACCTCGCCACCACGTACCGGCGAGCAGTCAGCGGCAATGAGACTGCTGCCGGCCTGCGGTGTCATCGCTCCGCTGATCAACATCGTTGTCATGCTCGCCCTCGGGGCCGTTCGCCCTGACTACAACGCCTGGGTAGTCCCCGACAGCAACCTCGAACTGGGGCCTGGTGGGTGGATGCAGATAACGAACTACATCGTCACCGGAACGCTCCTGCTCGCTTTTGCCATCGGGACGAGGCGGCTTCTGCGTACAGGACGCGGTTCTACCTGGGGTCCCATCCTGCTCGGCATCTACGGCTTCACCTTCTTCGCCATCGGGCCCATCCTTCCCGACCCGTCGCTGGGTTACCCCGCGGGAGCGTCGGAAGCGCTGACCGTTCACGGCGCCGTGCACAGTCTCCTCGGTCTCGTTCAGTTCACGTCGCTGACCGTGGCTTGCTTCGTGCTGGCACGGCGCGATGAGGCGTCCGGAAATCGTGGCTGGTACCGGTATTCGGTGGCCACCGGCTTGCTGGTCGCCACCTCGTACGTCGCCTTCGCCTTTACCGCCGAGTTGGTAGACGGGGGACCGGCAGGGCTCATCGAACGGGTGGGGATCATTGCCGGCGGCATGTGGGTTGCCGTGCTGGCGATCCGCCTGATGGGCAGGTCCCCGCAACGCGCCGCGCGCGCCACGGCACTATCGGTGCCATCACGCGCGCGGTGAATGCTGTTGCCGGAAAACCTATTTCGACAGTGGCAGCCCGGTCGGCTCGGGAATCTGTTCGACGGTGAGTCGTTTGCGGAAGACCCAGTAGGTCCAGCCCTGGTAGATCAGGACCACCGGGGTGCACAGGACTGCCGCCCAGCTCATCACCTGGAGGGTGTAGTGGCTGGAAGAGGCGTTGTGGATGTTCAAGTCGAACGCGGGGTCGATCGTCGAGGGCATCACGTTCGGGTAGAGCGAGCCGACCAGCAGTATGGTAGCCGCGGCGATCGTGAGGGTGGTGCCGAGGAAGGCCCAGCCGTCACGGGCCGCGGCGGTGGCCCCACCGGCGACGACCAGGCCGAGAACGGCCGCGCCGAGGGCGGCCCAGGTCCAGCCGGAGCCGTAGGCGAGCTGAGTCCACAGCCCGAACCCGCCGACGATCACCACCGTGGGCACGAACAGGATCCGCACGCACTTGCGGGCATCGTCGCGGACTTCACCACCGGTCTTGAGCGCCAGGAAGATCGCGCCGTGCAGAGCGAACAGGATGGCCGTGGTCGCCGCGCCGAGCAGCGCGTAGGGGCTGAGCAGATCCCACACCGAGCCCACGACCTGTCGCTTCTCGTTCAGCGGCACCCCGCGCACGAGGTTGGCGAACACCCAGCCCCACGCCAGTGCCGGAATCCACGAGCCGATACCGATGCCGATGTCACACCAGGTCCGCCACTTCGGCGAGTTGATCTTCGAGCGCCACTCGATCGCGCAGATCCGCAGGATCAACGCGACCAGCAACAGCAGCAGGGCCAGATAGAACCCGGAGAACAAGCTCGCGTACCACTCGGGAAACGCCGCGAACATCGCACCGCCCGCGGTGATCAGCCAGACTTCGTTGCCGTCCCACACCGGGCCGATGGTGTTGAGCACGACGCGCCTGCGCACGTCGGAACCCTTACCGAGGATCGGCATCAGCATGCCGACACCGAAGTCGAAGCCCTCGAGGATGAAGTAGCCGGTGAACAGCACGGCGACCAACACGAACCAGAATTGCTGCAGACTCATCGTCGTCTCCTAGTACGCGAAGGACAGCGGCTCGACGGGTTCGGCGCGGTGCCTGCCGCCACCGCCCTCGTCATCGGGACCGAACTCGTCATCGGAAGCCGTCGGCCCTGGTTCGGGCCCGACCACGGTGTAGCGATGCATCAGGTAGTACCAGACCACCGCCAGCGCGCCGTAGAGCAGCGTGAAGACAGCGAGGGAGAAGATGACCGTCCCCGGTGCGTGATCGGAGACGCCTTGCGCCACCGTCATGCGAATGGTCTTGTCGCCGGTCAGGTTCGGCACCACCACCCACGGCTGGCGTCCCATCTCGGTGAAGACCCAGCCCGCGCTGTTGGCCAGGAACGGGGTCGGGATGGCGATCAGGCACAGCCAGGAGAACCAGCGCTTGTCGGGCACTCGGCCACCGCGGGTCATCCAGAGCCCGGCCAGCAGCAAGAGCGCCGGCCCGGCCAGCAGACCGATCATGCCGCGGAAGCCCCAGTAGGTGACGAAGAGGTTGGGCCGGTAGTTGCCGGGTCCGTAGTCCTCGACGTAGGACTTCTGCAGATCTTCCACGCCCTGCAACGTGACGCCGGTGAACTTGCCCTCGGCCAGGAACGGCAGCACGTAGGGAACCTCCAGCAGATGCGTGACGCTGTCGCAGTTGTTGTGCGTGCCGACGGTGAGGACCGAGAACTTCGGATCGGTCTCGGTGTGGCACAGCGATTCCGCCGACGCCATCTTCATCGGCTGCTGATCGAACATGATCTTGCCCTGGATATCGCCGGTCAGACCCACTACGACGATCGACGCGGCGATCACCCACATGCCCGCCCGCGCCGCCGGTCGCCACATGGTCTCGGCTTCATCGAGTTTCGTGGCATCACCACTGCGTGCGTTGCGCACCATGAACCAGCCCGCGATGCCGACGACGAAGGTCGCCGCGGTCAAGAACGCGCCGGCGACCACGTGCGGAAACGCCGCGAGGGTGGTGTTGTTGGTGAGTAGCGCCCAGATGCTGTCCAGCTCGGCGCGTCCGGTCTCGGGATTGTATTTCGCGCCCACCGGGTGCTGCATGAACGAGTTGGCGGCGACGATGAAGTACGCCGAGGCGTTGACACCGAACGCGACGATCCAGATCGTGGCGAGGTGAACGAGTTTGGGCAAGCGGGTCCAGCCGAAGATCCACAATCCGAGGAATGTCGATTCCAGGAAGAAGGCGACCAGCGCTTCGAATGCCAGTGGCGCACCGAAGACGTCGCCGACGAACCGGGAGTACTCGCTCCAGTTCATCCCGAATTGGAACTCCTGCACGATGCCGGTGGCGACACCGATGGCGAAGTTGATCAGGAACAGTTTTCCGAAGAACTTGGTGAGTCGATACCAGTGTTCTTTTCCGGTGATCACCCACGCTGTCTGCATTCCCGCGACGAGCGGTGCCAGTCCGATGGTGAGCGGGACGAAGATGAAATGGTAGACCGTGGTGATACCGAACTGCCATCTGGAGACATCCAGTGTGCTCATTGCCAGCGAACTCATCGTTGGATCTCCTGCCATCGCAGTGAACTGGTGCCGAACGGTGTCGAGCGGAAATGGATGTCTATCGATCGTCGGGCGGTGGGGGATAGGTGATCGTTGTTCCGGCGACGTGGGCGAAGTTCGTCAGCTGATGTTCCGGTGCGCGGGTGGCGGTCATGATGTCGCGCACCTGCACGCCCCGGACCAGCAACGCGTCGCCCACCAGCGAGCGGTGGCACCGCCACGGCACCGCTTCGGCGCACATGACGGCGGTCGTCGCCGTGCCCGCGAGGTCGACGAGTTCGTCGATGCCGGCACTGAATTCCGGTGTTTGCATGTAATCCGCATACGAGCGGAACGAGGCATTACGCCAGCCCGCATTGAGATCGCTGCTCTGACCGTGCCGCAGTCCACCCAGTGCGGCGACATACACGTAGCGAATGTCTTTCGCCCGCAATATTTCCGGGAGTGTGTCGCGACCGAACTGGGGATTGTGCCGTGACCGGGGGACGGTCCTGATATCGACGAGCTGGGTGACGCCGTAATCATCGAGCAGGCCGACGAATTCGTCCGCGGTCCGCGTGGAATGGCCGATCGTGTACACAGTCAGCACTGTTCGATCCTAGGTGACGAGGTCGCGAATTCCGGTCAGGACTCGGCGATCGTCCTCGCGCGCACTAGGACGTTTTCGATCATCGCGGGAGTCACCCGCCCGGTGGCGGTATTGCGCTGACTCACGTGGTAACTGCCGAGCACGGTGACCGATCGGCCGTCGGGATGGGTGATGACGACGTGCGCGCCGTGCGTGAAACGAGGCCGTGGGCGCGGCACATTCCAGCCCCCTGCCAGCAGGACAGTGAACAGGGCCTGCCAGCCGAAGGCGCCGAGAACGACGATCACCCGAAGCGTCGGGCGCAGCAGCTCCAATTCCCGGCTGAGGAAAGGCGCGCAGCGCTGCCGCTCCTCGGGTGTCGGTTTGTTTTCCGGCGGGGCGCAATGCACCGGTGCGGTGAGCCGGGTATCGAGCAGTTCGATGCCGTCGTCGCGGCTGACCGGATGCGCGCCGGTGGCCAGACCGACCGCGTGCAGTGCGCCGAACAGGACGTTGCCGCTCGGGTCGCCGGTGAACATGCGCCCGGTCCGGTTACCGCCGTGGGCGGCGGGAGCGAGCCCGACTACGAGAATTCGCGCGTCGGCGGGCCCGAAGCCGGGTACCGGTCGACCCCAAAACTCTTCGTCGCGGAAGGCCGCGCGTTTGACGACGGCGACTTCCTCGCGCCAGGCGACGAGCCTGGGACAGGCGCGACAGGTGGAAACCAAGCGGTCGAGCGCGGCGATATCGGGGGTGTGCGCCGCCGCTGCCGGGGCCGCTTCCGGATCCACGCCGGTCATCGGCACAGTCTAGTCGGCGGCCCTGATGCGATTTCGAGACAGTTCGCGGACGGAACCATATGCGCGGTACCGTCGGTACCAGGTACATTCGGGGGATGCTGTCCACCGAGATCGTGAGCGCCGACGGAGTCGTGCGCGGTCGTGCGGGTCGTCGAATCGCCCGCTGGCGTGCCCTGCCCTACGCGGCCCCACCCATCGGAGCGTTGCGGTTGCGTGCTCCCCAGCCCGTTCGACCGTGGACGGGGGTGCGATCGGCGGCCGAGTTCCGCTTCGCCGCGGTGCAGAACCCCAACGGTGCCCGCGTGGGGCCGCGAACCTGGCAACCCACGGGGGAGGACTGCCTGACGCTCAATGTGACCGCACCGGTGACGCCCTCGTCGACACCGCGCCCGGTCATGGTGTTCTTCCACGGTGGCGGATACCTGATCGGCACGTCGAGCATGTATTCGGGCGCGCGGTTGGCCGCGCGGGGCGACGTGATCGTCGTGTCGGTGAACTACCGCCTCGGCGCGCTCGGGTATGTCGACTTCAGCGAATTCTCCACACCGGACAGGCCTTTCGAGTCGAACCTCGGATTGCGTGATCAGGTCGCGGCACTCGAATGGGTGCGTCGCAATATCGCCGCGTTCGGCGGCGACCCGGACAACGTCACCATCTTCGGCGAATCCGCCGGCGCGCACGCGGTGGTCAGCCTGTTGGCGACCCCCACCGCCCGCGGCCTCTTCCATCGGGCGATCGCCCAGAGCGCCCCCGCGGACTGGACCCTGACACCGGACGAGGCCCGCCGCTTCGCCCGCCGCTGCCTGGATCGGCTCGGCGCCGCCCCTGCCGACGCCGCGGCCGTCCTGAGCACCGTGTCGCCCAAGGAGCTGTGCCGCGCGGGCGACCGGGCGCTCGGCCGGGCTCTGCGCGAGGAACCGGGCAGTTTCCCCTACGCCCCGGTCGCGGATGGTGACTTCCTGCCCGAGACTCCCTTGGCGGCGATCGCGGCGGGCCGCGCCCATCCGGTGCCGTTGATCATCGGCACCAACCGAGACGAAGCGACGCTGTTCCAGCGCTTCGCCAAGTCGGTGCCGCACACCCCTGAACAGCTGAAGACCATCTTCGAACGCTACGAACCGGGCACCGAGCACACAGTGACGAGCCACTATCCCGGGTATCCGGCCGCGCGAACCGCGGTGCGCATCGGCGGGGACCACCTGTTCCTGCGTCCCACGCTGGCCGTCCTCGAAGGCCACAGCCGGTACGCCCCCACCTACGCCTACCGGTACGACTACGCTCCGCGCGCACTGCACCTGGCGGGTTTCGGCGCCACCCACGCGCTCGATCTGGTCCCGGTTTTCGGCTGGGTCGACGGGCCGGTCGGTCGCGCGATGACAGCGGCAGGCGGCAGGCGGGCATTCCTGGCGGTCCAGGACCACATCCAGGACAACTGGCTCAGCTTCGCCCGCACCGGACGGCCGCTGCCGCCCTGGAGCCCCTATACCGCCGAACGCCGGACGACCTCCATCATCGACCATCCACCGCGCGTGCTGGTCGACCCCGAGTCCGCGCAACGCGAAGCGTGGCAAGGCATCCGGAAGTGTGAAGCATGACGGTGGAGCTCGCCGCGACGCAGCTGGCCGATCGCATCAAGGCGCTCTACGCCGAAGACCGGCAGATCCGTGCGGCGCGTCCCGCCGAGGACGTGCACGCCCTCGTGACGACCCCCGGACTTCCGACCGCGCGCATCGCCGAGACCGCCATGACCGCCTACGCCGAGCGCCCGGCGCTCGGCACGCGCCGGACCGAACTCGTCGAGTCCGGTGGCCGGCGGACTCGAAAGCTGTTGCCGGAATTCGATGTACTGACCTACGGGCAGGTGTGGGAGCGTGCCCGCGCGCTCGCCGCCGCCTGGCATCGTGACGGCGTCGTCGCGGGGGATTTCATCGCGGTGCTCGGGTTCACCAGCGCCGACTACACCGTGCTCGATCTCGCCACGATCCACCTCGGCGGGGTCGCGGTGCCGTTACAGGCGGGCGCGGGCCTCGAACAGGTGCGTTCGATCCTCGACGAAACCGAGCCGACGGTGCTCGCGGTCGATACCGCGCACCTGGACGTCGCCGTCGACGCGATGCTCGCCGGCGCCACACCACGCTCGCTGATCGTGTTCGACCATCACGCCGACGACGACGATCACCGCGATGCCCTCGACGCGGCCCGTGCCCGTCTGCGCGCCGGGGGATCGGCCCTGGTGCCCAGCACGCTCGACGACACCATCGAACAGGGCCGCCTCGCCGACGCGGCTCCGCTGAGCGTGCCCGCCGACGGCGAAGATCCCCTCGCCCTGCTGATCTACACCTCGGGCAGCACCGGTACGCCCAAGGGCGCGATGTACACCCAGCGCTTGGTCGCGGTCGGCTGGCAGCCCGCGCGGCCGCTGGCCGCGATCAATGTCAACTTCCTGCCGATGAGCCATATCGCGGCCCGCCTCACCCTCAACAGCGTGCTCGCCCGTGGCGGCACCGCGTTCTTCGCGGCGGCGCCGGACCTGTCCACGTTGTTCACCGACATCACGCTCGTGCGGCCTACCGAGATCTTCCTGGTGCCGCGGGTGTGCGACATGATCATGCAGCGCTTCCGTCATGAGATCGCCGAACGTGGCGAGGCGGCGACCGATGCGGTGAAAGCCGAACTGCGCGAACAGTTCCTGGGTGGCCGGCTGATGTCGGCGCTGTGCGGCAGCGCGCCGATCACCCCCGAG
The DNA here is from genome assembly GCF_042671725.1 of Nocardia sp. NPDC127606. Classification (NCBI taxonomy): domain Bacteria; kingdom Bacillati; phylum Actinomycetota; class Actinomycetes; order Mycobacteriales; family Nocardiaceae; genus Nocardia; species Nocardia sp. NPDC127606. Next base: position 1,353,556 of record NZ_JBHXWQ010000001.1, read on the forward strand.
CTGCGTACCTTCGTCGAATCGGTGCTGCAGCTGCGCCTGCACGACGGGTACGGCTCCACCGAGACCGGTGGCGGGGTGATCTTCGATACGAAGGTGATGCGTCCGCCGGTGCTGGACTACAAACTCGTCGACGTGCCCGAGCTGGGATACTTCGGCACCGACAAGCCGTATCCGCGCGGTGAATTGCTGCTCAAGACCACCACGATGATCGCCGGGTACTACCGCCGCCCGGAGGTGACCGCCGAGGTCTTCGACGCCGACGGCTTCTGCCGCACCGGCGATGTGGTCGCCGAGCTGGCGCCGGACCGGTTGGCCTATGTCGACCGTCGCAACAATGTCCTCAAGCTGTCCCAGGGCGAGTTCGTGACGGTATCGCGGCTGGAAGCGGTGTTCGCGGGCGCCGATCTGGTGCGCCAGATCTATGTGTACGGCAGCAGCGAACGGTCGTATCTGCTGGCGGTCGTGGTGCCCACCGAGGCCGCGCTCGCGGGGCCAGCCGGCGGGTTGCGCGCCGCGGTGAGTTCGTCGCTGCACCGCGCCGCCGTGTCGGCCGAGCTCGAGCCGTACGAGATTCCGCGTGACTTCATCATCGAGGCCGAGCCGTTCTCGACAACCGACGGGACGTTGTCCGGAGTCGGGAAACTGTTGCGCCCGAAGCTGAAACAGCGGTACGGCGAGCGTCTCGAGAAGCTCTATACGGACCTCGCGCGCGGTCAGGAAGACGAACTGCAGCGGTTGCGTCGCGACGCGCCCGGCCTACCGGTGTACGAGACCGTCGCCCGTGCCGCTCGCGCGGTGCTCGGCGGCGATCCCGCAGATCTGCGACCGGATGCGCGATTCGGTGATCTCGGCGGCGATTCGCTGGCGGCACTGTCGTATTCGACTCTGCTGCGGGAATTGCTCGCGGTGGACGTGCCGGTGAATGTGCTGCTCGGACCGGACAGCGACCTGGCTCGCATCGCCGACTATGTGCGACGTGAGCGCGAACCCGGCACGCACAGGACCGATTCCGACGCGGTCCACGGTGCGGGTGCGACCGAGATTCGTGCCGCGGATCTGACACTCGAGAAGTTCTTGGATGTCACCGCCGTGGCGCATAGGCCCGCCGCCGCACCCGCGCGGACGGTGTTGATCACCGGTGCGAACGGCTACCTCGGCCGATTCCTACTCCTGACCTGGCTGGAACGGCTCGCACCGCAGGGCGGCAAAGTGATCTGCGTTGTTCGCGGCGGTGATGCGATCGCCGCTCGCGAGCGGCTCGACGCGGCGTTCGACAGTGACAGCGCGCTCGACACCCACTTCCAGCTCCTCGCGAAGGACGCGCTGGAAGTGCTGCCCGGCGACATCGGTGAACCGAATCTCGGTCTGCCACAGCCGACCTGGGACCGGCTGGCCGCCGAGGTCGATCTGATCGTGCACTCCGCGGCGCTGGTGAACCACATGCTCCCGTACGCACAGCTGTTCGGCCCGAATGTGGTCGGCACCGCCGAGATCATCCGGCTGGCGCTGACAACTACGCGCAAGTCGGTCAGCTACCTGTCGACGGTGGCCGTCGCGGCGCAGGGGGAGTCCTTCGCCGAAGACGGTGACGTGCGGACCATGAGCCCGGTCCGCCGGCTGGACGGTTCCTATGCCAACGGCTACGGCAACAGCAAGTGGGCGGGTGAGGTGCTGCTGCGCGAGGCGGCCGAGCGGTTCGGACTACCCGTGGCGGTGTTCCGCTCGGACATGATCCTGGCGCACAGTCGCTTCCGTGGCCAGCTCAACGTGCCCGACGTCTTCACCCGGCTCCTGCTGAGCGTGCTCGTGACCGGCCTCGCGCCGAAGTCGTTCTACCGCACCGATTCCGCCGGGCAACGACAGCGCGCCCACTACGACGGACTACCGGCTGACTTCGTCGCCACGGCCGTCACCGCACTCGGCGCCGCCGCTACGAGCGGTTACCGGACCTACGACGTCCTGAACCCGCACGACGACGGCATCTCCCTCGATGTGTTCATCGACTGGCTGATCGAAGCAGGCCACCACATCGATCGCATCGACAGCTACGACGAGTGGTTCGCCCGCTTCGCAACAGCCTTGCGCGCCCTCCCCGAACCGCAGCGCAAACACACCCTGCTCCCGCTACTCGACGCCTATCGCAGACCCGGTCGTCCACTGCCCGGCTCGGCTCTCCCCGCCGACGGATTCCATGCCGCCGTCCGCGCCGCACAGATCGGTCCCCACCACGACATCCCGCACCTACCGGCAGATCTCATCGCCAAATATGTCCGTGACCTGACCGGTCTCGGCCTCCTGGAGTAGCCGTCACGGCGTGGGCCGGGCGATCCAGGAGTGCCACGGTCCGTCGAGGATGAGCTCGGCCAGGCGCTGGTAGCCGCCGCTGCCGGGGTGGGCACCGTCGCCGGCCATGGCTTCGCGAGTCCAGATGGGGTCGTCGGCCAATTGCCTTGTGGTGGCGACGAACGGCACCTCGCGTGAGCCGCACAGCTCCGCCATGTCGTCGGCGAGTTCCGCGGTGCGCCGCAGGTGTTCCTCGCCGCCGTCGATGACGGGTGGTGGGCCGACCACCAGTGGATGGATCGCACGCTCCCGGCTGTCGGTCAGCAAGGTCGCTAGGTTGTCGAGGCACTGGGCCCTGCCCACCCGGACGTCGCCGTCCTCGACGACCGCGTCGTTGCTGCCGAACGAGATCACCAGGCGATTGTCGGTGCCGGGCAGGACGCGCGGCTCGACCTCTCGCCAGCAGCGGCGCAGGACATCAGCGGAGGTATTGCGCCGGATGCCGAGGTTGAACGCGGTGATGCCGGGGCCGGTCGCGGTGAGTACGCGGCCGACCCAGCCGCGGTAATCCGGGTCGCCGATGCCCTGGACGAAGGAGTCGCCGATGAAGCAGATGCGCAGATCCTCGTTCATTCGGGCAACTGTACGAGGTGGGGGAGTGGCCTTCGATGGTAGGTCTGATCAGTAGCGGGGGAGCGAGCAGGCCAAGGGGCAGAAGGGGTTTGAAATGTGCGGACGATCGCGGCGGGAAGGGATGGGAGTCGCTGACGCCTCGGCAAGGGTTCTATGGTCATATTAATCTCGATATTGCGATATATGCATCTAACTATGTCAATCCAGCACCTCTCATCGCCCACCAACTCGATCCACTCACGGTCTTCAAACACACAAGGAGGAGAGGGGGTGGGCCTGCCGTAGTGGGGGAGTGCGCCGATTGCTACGGCGGGGCGACCATTCGCGCTACGGCCGCCACCACCGCCGCACGCTGCGCCGCCAGACGACCGTCGTCGGTGGATCCGGTTCTCGCATGGGTGGCTGAGGTACGGGTCAGATCGGTGAGCATGCGGAGCATGATCGGGGCGGGGATATCGGTGGTGACGAGGCCTTCGTGCTGACCGCGGCGGAGCTCGGTGATCTTCGCGTCGATGGTGCGGCGCAGAGCTTGCGGAATGTCGCCGGATGGTTCGAGTTCGGCCCAAGCTTGTAGACGGGCGTTGTCGGGGTGGGCGACGAAGTGGTCGAACAGCCGGCCGGCATAGGCCGGTAGGTCGTCGGCGGACATGGCGGCTTCGCTGCTGGTCTCGGTGGTCCAGCGTTCGGTGACGGCGGCGTAGAGCTCGTTCTTGCCGGGGAAGTAGGCGTAGAGCCGGTCCTTGCTGGCGTGTGCGGCGCCCGCGATGCGGTTGATCCGAGCGCCGGCGACGCCGAATTCGGCGAACTCGGCTTTCGCCGCCGTGAGTATTCGCTCCCTGGTTGCCTGACCTGCCGCACGCATGCGCCGAATCCTACCTCTTGCCGAACCATCTGGTTCGGAACTATGGTCCACTGTGAACCGAATGGTTCTGAACTCTGTGAGACGAGGGCTTGATGAGCGCGGACAAACCACGGTGGCAGCAGCTCAAGGAGCAGTCGGACGGTGTGACGACCGCCGAGCTGGACCAGCTGTGGACCCGGCTACGCCCGGCGCGCGCGGAGGACATCCTCGGCGAATGGCGCGGCGACGCCTTTCAGACCGGTCACCCGCTGTGCCGCGCACTGCCCGCGAGCCGCTGGTACGGAAAGAACTTCCATGCTCTCGACGACGCGAAGCCGCTGATCTGCCGGGCCGAGGACGGCACCCTGTTCTCCAATGTCGCACTGGGACAGGGTGAAGCGACCCTGTGGAACATCGAGTTCCGCGGTGAGGTCACCGCGACCATGGTCTACGACGGTCGTGCGGTGTTCGACCACTTCAAGTGGCTCGACGACACCACCCTGATGGGCATCATGAACGGGCGCCCCGAACTGGTTCTCGCGCACGGCGAATACTTCTACTTCCTGCTGGAACGGGTCTCTTGATGCGCACAACGGCAGTGTTGTCGCGCGATCCGGGCGCGGAGTTCTCGATCGAGCCGATCGAGGTCGACGAGCCGCGCGCGGGCGAGATCCTGGTGCGGATCGTCGCTGCGGGGATCTGCCACACCGACCTGGTGACCCGTCGCGCGGGCGCCGCGGATCGACCGATCCTGCTCGGACACGAGGGCGCGGGAGTCGTCGCGGCGGTCGGGTCCGATGTGCGTACGGTCCGGCCCGGTGACCATGTCGTGCTGACCTTCCGGCATTGCGGTACCTGTCGCAACTGCGCGGCCGATCGGCCTGCGTACTGCCACCGGGCGACCGCGCTCAACCAGTTCGGGCGCCGCGCACACGACACACCCCGGGCCCTGGTCGATGGATCCCCGATCCTCGACGGATTCTTCGGTCAGTCGAGTTTCGCCGGTTACGCGCTGACCACCGAGGACAACACGATCGTGGTCGACCCCGCGATCGACCTCACGGTGGCGGCGCCGTTCGGCTGCGGATTCCAGACCGGTGCGGGCGCGGTGCTCAACGTATTGCGGCCGGAGCCGGGTTCGTGGGTTGCGGTGTACGGGGCGGGTGCGGTCGGGATGGCGGGTCTGCTGGCCGCCCGGACAGTTCCCGGCGTGCGCGTGGTCGTCGTCGAAACATCGGCTGCGCGGCGGGAACTGGCCGTCGAGCTGGGTGCCGACGCCGCGCTGGATCCTGCCGACGGGCCGACGGCGGCGCGCATCCGTGAACTCACCGACGGCGGCGCGACACATGCGCTCGATACGACCGGCATCGCCACCGTACTCGCCGATGCTGTCGCCGCGCTCGCGGTGGGGGCGACGGTGGTGGCCGTGGGGCTGGGGCGTGGCACACCGCCGATCGATGTCGGTGATCTCGTGCTGCACGGCAAGGCGATTCGCGGCTGCCTCGAAGGAGACAGCGTGCCCGCCACCTTCATTCCCCACCTGCTCGATCTGTACGCGGCCGGTCGGTTCCCGGCCGAGCGTCTCATCGCCCGGTATCCGCATGCCGAGGTCGGCGCCGCGCTGGCCGATCAGCGTGCGGGCACTGTCGTCAAGCCGGTGCTCACATGGTGAACACCCTCGAATCCCCGGACGCGCCATGACACTTCTCTTCAACGACATCCAGACCGATGATGAGGGCGCCGAGACGGCGGCCCGCACCCAGCGTCGGCTCACGGTGCTCAATGCCGCGCGTGCGGTCTTCGTCGCCCACGGGTATCACGGTGCGAGCATGGACGACATCGGTGTGCGGGCCGGGATGAGCAAGCCGGTGCTGTACACGCACTACGCGAGCAAGCTCGATCTGTATCTGTCGGTGTTGCAGGGCTATCTGGACCGGATGGTCGACGGTATCCGCGACGCGCTGGCCGACGCGAACGGTCAAGAGGACAAGGTGCGTCGCGCGGTGCTGGCCTATTTCGACTTCGTCGACGAGGACGCCGGCGGGCACACGTTGGTCTTCGAGTCACCGGTGCCGAGCGAGCCGTGTGTGCGGTGGCGGGTGCGCAATGCCATGGGCGAGTGCGCGGTGCTGGTCAGCGCTGAGCTGCGTGCGGCGGGGATGGACGATGTCCGTGCCTACGCGTGTGCGTTCGGCGTGGTGGGCGCCAGCCACCTCGCGGCGCGGCAGTGGCTGGACACGGGTCGTCCGATTCCGAAGGGTGATGCGGTCGACACCGTTGTCTCGTTGTGCTGGAACGGGTTGTCCGGGGTCGAGACGACGGGCGACTAGGGGTCGCAACGCCTTTCACGCGGAGCGCGAGCGCTCAGTGCAACACTGCCGGCAGTGGACTTCCGTCGAGCAGTTCCTCGCTGGGAAGCTGGCCGATGAGTACGGCGAGCGCCCGCTTCCATCGGCGCAGTACCGCCTCGCGTTCGCCGAGTGTGCCGGTGAGCATGGCGGTCATCGAGAGCCCGGTGAGCAGGTCGATGGTGAATTCGACGAGGACCTCGGCCCGCGGATCCGAGGCGTACGGTTCGCCGAGCACCTGCAGGTAGAGCCTGCGCATTTCGGTGAAGACGCGACGTTCCTCGATGACGAGCTGGTCGCGGAGTTCGGTGTCGGTGCGCGCGGCGACCCAGAGGTCGAGTGCGGTGAAGAAGGCGGGACTGTTGAGGTCGCGCCAGGCGAGGTCGACGACGGATTGCAGGCGGTCGCGACCGGGCGCGAGAAGTTCTGCTTCGCGCCGGAATTTCTCGAGCCGGGTGTCGACGACCTGGGTGGTGGCGGCGATGAGCAGTTCGGCTCTGGTGGGGAAGTGGTGCTGCACGGTGCCGCGGGCGAGGCCGGCGCGTTCCTGGACCGCGCTCACGGTGGTGGCCGCGTAGCCGCGTTCTAGCAGGCATTCGGCGGTGCAGGCCAGGATTCTGGCGCGGGTGGATGCCCGACGTTCGGCCTGGGTGCGGCGTGGAGGTTGCACGGTCACCTGAGAAATCGTACGTGCTGCCGACAAGATTCGGTAGATTGAGTGAAAAGTGTCGGCCGTCACCTCTTGACGACGGCCGATGGAGCTGGTGCAATCAAGAAACCGTACGCAGTAACTGTTTATTCGACGAAGGGCTGCGATGACGCAGATCTCCCACCTCCGCCGGGGCAGTGGTACGCCGATTGTGCTGGTGCACGGTCTCGGCAGCCGCTGGCAGGTTTTCGCACCGATCATCGATCTGCTCGCCGAGCAGCACGAGGTCATCGCGATCGATCTCCCGGGCTTCGGTGACTCACCCGCGCTGGACACTGTGCGACCGGGTCCGCGTGGCTATGCCACCTGGCTCGCACAATGGTTGGCGGACAACGAGATTCGACGCCCCCACGTGGTCGGCAGCTCGATGGGCGGCGGGATCGCCCTCGAACTGGGCCGCGCCGGGGTCGCGTCCGGGGTCACCGCGTTCTCGCCGGTGGGCTTCTACGGGCCGATCGGACGGCGGTGGACGCAGGGCCTGCTCACCAGCATGCGTGGCGCCGCTCGGGTCGCCGGACCGGCGCTGGATCGGCTGGTCGAGCATCCCGCCGGTCGCGTTGTCCTGCTCTCGTCCATGTTCGGCCGCCCGGTTCGCGTCGATCCCGAGGCCGCTCGCACCGATTTGGCCGGGCTGGCGGGCGCCATGTCCTTCGCCGCCGCCCGCGACGACTTCGGCAACTATGTGCTCGACCCCGGCGACGACCGTGGCTCGCTGGGCGAGATTCCGGTGACCATCGCGTGGGGCACCCGCGATGTCGTGCTTGTGCACCGCACCCAGAGCGCCCGTGCCCGGGTGGTGCTGCCGTTCGCGCAGCACGTCGACCTTCCCGGCTGCGGGCACCTCCCGTTCAGCGATGACCCCGAAACCTGCGCTCGTCTCGTTCTCGAAGGAACCCCATGACCCCGTCCATCGCAGTTATCGGCAGCGGGTTCGGCGGCCTGGCGGCCGTCATCGCACTGAAGAAGCGCGGCTTCGACGACATCGTCGTGTTCGAGAAGGCCGACGATGTCGGCGGCGTCTGGCGAGAGAACACCTACCCCGGTGCGGCCTGCGATGTGCCGTCCCCGTTCTACTCGTACTCCTTCGAGCCGAATCCACGATGGCCGCACCGATTCTCGCGGCAACCCGCGATCCTCGACTACATCAGGCACGTCGCCGAGAAATACGATGTCCGCCGCCACATCCGCTTCGGCACCGAAGTGCTCGGCGCCGCGTTCGACGACGCGACCGGCAAGTGGACGGTCCGGCTCGGCGGCGGGGACACCGTGGTGGTCGATGTGCTGGTGTCGGCGGTGGGCCAGCTCTCCCGGCCTTCGGTGCCCGCGATCGAGGGGCGCGACAGCTTCGCAGGCACCAGTTTCCATTCCGCCGAGTGGGATCACGAGGTGGATCTGACGGGTAAGCGCGTCGCTGTGATCGGTACCGGGGCGAGTGCGATCCAGTTCGTTCCCGAGGTCCAGCAGCAGGCCGAGAAGCTGACGCTGTTCCAGCGGACCGCGCCCTACATCATCCCGCGCCCCGATCGCGAGTTCTCGGCGCGCCATCACCGGGTGTTCGAGAAGTTGCCGGTGACCGAGCTCGCCGAACGTGGCACCTGGTACGGCGTCGTCGAAGGGCTCAGCGTCGCCTGGGTGTACTCCAAGCCGCTGTCCGCCGCGATCAAGGCTGTCTCGAAGTGGCACATGCGCAGACAGACCAAGGCCAAACCGGGGCTGTTCGAGAAGGTGTGGCCGGACTATCCGGTCGGGTGTAAGCGAATTCTGTTCTCCGACAACTATCTTCCGGCGCTGACCGAACCGAATGTGGAGGTGACCACCGAGCGGATCGCCGAGATCACCTCCTCGGGTGTGCGCACCGCGGACGGGCGTGATCACGAGGTCGACGTCATCATCTGGGGGACCGGTTTCACCAGCACCGAATTCCTGGCGCCGATGACGATCACCGGCGCGCAGGGCCGGGAGCTGACGCAGGAGTGGGACAGCGGCGCGCACGCCTACTACGGCATGACCGTGCCGCGGTTTCCGAACCTGTTCATCATGTACGGGCCCAACACCAATACCGGTGGCGGCTCGATCATCTACTTCCTCGAGGCGCAGGCGAAGTACCTCGCCGACTACGTCGCTCATCTCGCGGCGTCCGGGCGGGCGCTGACCGTCCGTCCGGACGTGGAGCAGGCCTACGACGACCGGATCCAGGCGCAGCTCGGCGGCAGCGTGTGGAGTCGCTGCTCGTCGTGGTATCGCCAGGCCGACGGCCGGATCACAACCAACTGGCCACTACTGGGAATCCAATACAAGAAGCAGGCGCGGTTCGATCCCGCCGACTATGAGGTGGTGTCGCGATGAGTGACTACGACTACGACGTGATCGTCGTCGGTTCCGGTTTCGGTGGCAGCGTGAGCGCGCTGCGGCTGACCGAGAAGGGTTACCGGGTGGGTGTTCTCGAATCCGGTAGGCGCTGGAATGCCGAGGACTTTCCGAAGACGAACTGGAACATTCCCAAGGCGATCTGGGCGCCGCGCCTTGGCTTGACCGGGCCGCAGCGGATCAGCGCGCTGGGTAAGTGCCTGGTCTTCAGCGGTTCGGGTGTGGGCGGCGGGTCGCTGATCTACGGCAACACGCTCTACGAACCGCTGCCGGAGTTCTATCGCGATCGTGCGTGGGCGCACATCACCGACTGGAAGTCCGAGCTCGCGCCGTACTACGACCAGGCCGCGCGGATGCTGGGCGTGGTCGAGAACCCGCGGATCGGGCCGAAGGACGACGTGCTGTTGCAGGTCGCGCGGGATCTGAAGGTCGCCGATACCTTCCATCGCACCCATGTGGGTGTGTTCTTCAACGAGGGTTCCGAAGGCGTCGAGGTCGATGACCCGTACTTCGGGGGCGCGGGTCCGCGCCGGGCGGGCTGTATCCACTGCTCGGAGTGCTTCACCGGCTGCAAGCACAACGCCAAGAACACCACCACGCTCAACTACCTGCACCTGGCCGAGAGCAACGGCGCGCAGGTGCATCCGTTGACCACGGTGACCTCGGTCGCGCCCGACGGTGCGGGCGGTTATCGCGTCGAGACGGTGCAGTCCAACGGTTGGGTGCGCAAGCAGCGTCGCACGTTCACCGCCCAGCAGGTGGTGTTCGCGGCGGCGGCGCTGGGAACCCAGAAGTTGCTGCACAAGTTGCGTAGCGACGGCACGCTGCCGGAGTTGTCCGCGCGGGTCGGTGAGCTGACGCGCAGTAATTCCGAGGCGATCATCGGGGTCACCAGCAAGTCCCGGCGGGATTTCGCCCAGGGTGTGGCGATCACGTCCTCCATTCATCCGGAACCGCAGACGCATGTGGAGGTGTGCACCTACGGCAAGGGGCAGAACGCGCTGTTCTTGCAGACGGTGCCGATGATCGACGGTGGCGCCTTCCGGTTCCTGCGGTTGTTGCTGTCGATGGTGTTGCATCCGGTGCAGTTCCTGCGTTCGCAGAATGCGCACGGTGCGTCGGAGCGGTCGGTGATCCTGCTGGTCATGCAGTCGCTGGACAATTCGCTGACCTCGTATCTGAAGGGCAAGCGGTTGGTGACGAAGCAGGGCAGCGGGGAGCCGAACCCGGAGTGGATTCCGATGGCGCACGACATCGCCCGCCGCTACGCGGCCGAGTCCGACGGCATCACCGGCAACATCGCCACCGATATCTTCAATATCCCCGCGACCGCGCACTACATCGGCGGCTGCACGATCGGTGACTCCCGCGAGACCGGCGTGATCGACCCGTATCAGCGTGTCTACGGCCATCCGGGACTGCACATCGCCGACGGCAGTGCGATCACCGCCAATCTGGGCGTCAACCCGTCGCTGACCATCACCGCGCAGGCCGAGCGTGCGATGGCGTTCTGGCCGAACAAGGGTGAGCCGGATCCGCGTCCGGATCTCGGTGCCGCGTACGAGCGGATCAGTCCGGTTGTCCCGGAACAGCCCGCTGTGCCCGCTTCCGCGCCCGGCGCGCTGCGACTGCCCGCCTGAGGCGAGAGGATCTTCATGACGATCGACCGACTTACCGCACTCGAACCCGCCTGTTCCAGACAGGACGCGCTGGCTCTGTTCGACAGTCTCGAGCCGGTGCCCGCGGACCAGCTCAGCGGCCGATGGAGTGGTCGCGAGCTGGGCACCGGACACCCGATGGACGGCTTGCTCGTCGCGTCGGGGTGGTACGGCAAGCAGTTCGACGGTCCCGACAGTGTGCATCCGCTGCTGTTTCGCGGCCCGTCGGGCGATATTTTCGCCGTCGATCCGCAACGGGTGCCGTTGGGCCTGGTCGGGAAGGTGCCGAGCAAGGTCGTGGACCGGGGTCGGGGGCTGCTCGGGGTGCTGAAACCGGCGTTGCGCGCTCGCGGTTACCGGGCGCGGTTGCGGGCGGTCGAGCACCGTGGGGTTGTCACCACCGCGATGGTCTACGACCATCTGCCGATCATCGATGTGTTCCGCCGGATCGACGACGACACCGTGTTGGGCCTGATGGACTACCGCAATTTCCCCGAGCCGTACTTCTTTGTGCTCGTCCGGGAAAACTCGAGTGATTCTGGCCGTTTGCCCGATTGAATCGGGGGTACGCGCCGAAGACGGAGAGCTCTCGTCGGAAGGAGGCCGTGCCATGACCGACTACATCGATCCCCATCAACACAAGTTTCCCGATACTGAGCGCACGACGCGTTCACACGCGGGTGAGTCGATTCAGGACTCGCTCAATTGGCCGGGGCTGTTCCTCGTCGGAGTCGGCATCGTGATGCTCGCGGCCACCTTGACGGCCGCCGGTTCCGGCTTCGTCGGATGGGCGGTGATCGCCGGAATCCTCACCGGTGTGTGCTTGCTGTTCGGGGTGGGGATCGTGCTCGCCGAGCATCGCCGGATCAAGGTCAGCGAGGGGCTGCACCTCACCGATCCGTGTGGTCACTGAGGTCAGATCTCGGAAAGGACGTCGATGAACGAACGCGCTGAGCCGGGACGGATCATCGTCGACTATTCGCATCTGTTCCCCGGTGTGGTGGTGCGCGCCGACCGCATGGCCGACGAGTTCGATGTGGTGTTCTCCGATGGGGTGCGCACCGAGGCCGGCATTCTGCAGGACGAGGACGGGGCCGCGGCCCTCGACGTGGTCGGTTATGCCACGGCCGCGGGCACGATGCTGCCCGGGCGGGTGTGGCCGATCACTTCGATCGAGGATGTCGGGTCCGAGGTGACTATCAAGCTGGGGCCGTACTTGCGCTAGCGGCGTGTCTGGAAGAGGCCGGTTCGTCGTCGCTGGACCTTTCTGTGGCTAACGACTGGACCGGCGTCCATCTTTGCCGCGATGATGACGCCCATGAGCGAGCACCCCGCGCAACGACGCACGCTGGCCGTGTTGGTCGCGGCGCAGATCTTCAGTGGCGCGGGGCTTGCCGCGGGCATCACCGTCGGGGCGTTGCTGGCGCGCGACATGCTCGGGTCGACCGGGCTGGCGGGGTTGCCCGCGGCGATGTTCACGGTCGGGTCGGCCGCGGCGGCGGTCGGGGTGGGTCGGATTTCGCAGCGGGCGGGTCGACGGGCGGGCCTCACCCTGGGCTATCTGACCGGTGCGCTGGGAAGTTTCGGGGTGGTGGCGGCCGCGGTGACCGAGAGCTTGGCGCTGCTGTTCGTGTCGCTGATCGTGTACGGGGCGGGCACCGCGACGAGTCTGCAAGCGCGTTACGCCGGCGCCGATCTGGCGCAGCCCGCCCATCGGGCGCGCGCCATCAGCACGGTGCTGGTGGCGACGACGGTCGGTGCGGTGGTCGGGCCGAACCTGACGACACCGATGTCGAATATGGCTGTGAGCTGGGGTATTCCCGCGCTTTCCGGTCCGTTCGTGCTGTCCGGGGTGGCGTATGTGCTCGCGGCTGTGGTGCTGTGGGTGATGTTGCGGCCGGACCCGCTCGTGCTCGCCCGCGCGATCGCCGAACCGCCCGGCGAGGTGGTCGTGACGGACGCTCCGACACGGTGGTCGGCGCCGATCGTGGCCGGGACGACGGTGATGGTGGTGACGCAGCTGGTGATGGCCGCGGTCATGACGATGACGCCGATCCATATGCAGCATCACGGGCATGGGGTCGGCGCGGCGGGATTCGTGATCGCGGTGCATGTCGCGGGGATGTATCTGCCGTCGTTGCTGTCGGGGATGCTCGTGGATCGGTTCGGGCCGGGCCTGGTGGCCGTGGCGGCCGCGGCCACCTTGGTCGCGGCTGGTTTGGCGGCCGCGCTCGCCCCGCCGAGTTCGGTCGGGGCGCTGGCGGTGGCGCTCGGGCTGCTCGGGGTGGGCTGGAATCTGGGGTTGGTCGCGGGGACATCGATGATCGCCGATGCGACGCCGGTCGCCACCCGTGCGCGGACACAGGGCACCGTCGATGTGGGGATCGCTGTCGCGGGCGCCGGTGGTGGGCTGGGATCCGGAGTCATCGTGGCATTCGCCGACTACCCCGGCCTGGCGTTCCTCGGTGCGGGGATCGCGCTGCTGATCGTGCCCGCGCTGGCTTGGGCCACCCGTCGGCCTGCGGTTCGCGACGAGGTCGTGCGGGTCGAGAGCTGACCGAGCTGTGGTGACAGCTCGTCGTGGCAGGACGCTGGGACCGTGCGATGATCTGGCGATGAAAGGTCAGACGAGTACCGCCCGGCTGTTGACGCTGTTCGGCGGCGTCGCCCTTGTGATGCTGATGGTCAACTGGAGTCTGATGCGTGCGGTCGCGTTCGCGGTGATCTGGGCGGTCGCGGCGGGCGTGCTGGTCTTGCGTGACCGACGCCGTGGGCCTGAGGACACCTCGCCCGCCGCGATTTCCGACGCAGGCGTCTCAGACTCCGGCGAGCGCTGAGGCCAGATCCGGCACATCCAGGGCCTGCACGGCCTGCTGACGCACATCAGCGCAGTGCTGCTGGGTGACGGCATCGATCACCTCGCGATTGCGAGCCACCGCGACATTGATGCCACCGCTGCGCACCGCCCAGTTCTGCACCGTGGCGTTGAACGACACGCGCGCCACCGTGACCCCCTGCGCACGCCAATTGTCGAGATCCGGGGCCATCATCTGGCACAGGTGCGCGGCAGCCTCATCGGAGATTTCAGGCGCGCCCTCGGTCGACGGTGGCAAACCGGGATCAGGTGCCTCGGTGCTGGTAGCGCAGCCGGCGACAACCAGCAGCCCGACCAACACGGCCCCTCGTAGATGTGTGAACACGACACTGTCCCTCCAATAGAGGTTTGTCCTTGCTCAGTGCGAATGCCCGCGTCGCGACGGGTCAAACAGCGGTGGCGCGTTGAAAACCGTTGTTACAGCAGTGTCTTCATCGTCACGCTCGGACTTGTCTCTGCTCGCGGACATCTCGTGGGACTTTCACCAGGATGGGGCCTGATACGGAGGAGCTATCAGTGAACAGTGATCTGCCCGGCTACGGTCCGCTTCCCGAATCCATATGGTCTACACGCCTTAGAAGGGCTCAGCGCCCGCACTTGCGGTCACCGGCGATCTACTCGACGGTGCCGATCGCAAGACCGTCAGATGATGGACGCCAAGCTGGTTCGCCCGAAACCTCGTGCACACGAACCAATCCCATCGCGACCAACTGTTCGAGGTACACCTCGGTGCGCCCTACCGAGTGGCTCAACTTCGAGGCAAGGTCAGGAGTCGTGATCGGCGCTGTCGGGGAGAATTGGCACAAGCTGGTCAAAATCCAGTCCTGGCAGTGAGTCAGGTGATCCTCGCTCATCACGAGCCCCTGATCTGTTGTGCGCGTTCATCGAGGACCATCCGCTTCTGCTCGACCAGGGTGGTTCGGGCACGCCGCCGACACCGGCACGTGTCGACCGCGCATTCCAAATGGACCTGCATCGCCCGATGGGCCTGCACAGCGGTGAGTGGGCCGGGGTCACGACCGCACAGCAGGAAAGCGTTCACCGGGCCGCCGCCGTCCGGCCGGGGGGTGTGAACTGCCAGTCGTTGCGTGGGCTCTTGAACGCGGAGTCCTTGCACTGCAACCTCATTGCGCCGCTTGGTTTCAGCGCGGCCAAGATCTCGGTTTCGGGCGTGATACTCAAGGGCCACCTCGGATGTCTCGGAGCGGGGTGGCTCAAAGCTACGAAGCAACGGGACAATGGCACCACAAACTTGCGTGAACTTGCGCCAAATACTTCAATGGCTAGCATCTAATGACCAGTCCAGGGATGCTGAAGCGATGGTGCGCAAGTTTGTGCACACGACTCGACTCGACTCGACTCGACTCGACAGGACGGTACGTCATGCAGTTGAAGTTCCTCGGCAATGGTGGAAGCGGCGGTGGCGGGTGCCCCGCGCTGCTCGCGACGGACACGGGCGCCTACATCGTGCAAGGGTGGGAGACCAGCGACTCGGCCGTCATCGAGATTCCGCACCTGCTCCTCGGATTCGCCGAGCCGGACACCTTCGTCGGCGCGACGATGACCGACACCGGACGGGGAACCTTCACCCTGACCGGCCGACCGGTGATCGACCGTGCCACGCTGGATCAATTGGATCTCGCGCCAGGAGAGACAGCGATCGAGGTCCCGAAGTGCGAGAGGAAGTTCTACGGTGCTTCTGCTGGAAGGTGAAGCGTTCGACAACCTCCTCAGGTCCGCCCGCCAGGAGGCATTTCATTTGGAGGTGCAAGACACCTACAACACCCCCGACGAGACGCAACCGTTCCGCGACTTCCTCAACGGCGGTCCCGCTGACAACTATTCGTGGCTGCGGGGATGGCTGGACCTGGTCGAGGAGACCACGGCGCGTGGGGTGGCCGTTCGGCGGGCGCGCGTGGTCACGGTCCCGCACACCGACTACACCCGCTGGCTTCTCGAGGTCTCCCACCAGAACGCCGCCGCGGGCGAACAGATTCGGTACCTGTCCCGCCACGAGATAGACACCCAGCAACTGACCGTCGACGACTGGTGGCTGTTCGACCGGAACTCGGTGGCGTTCACCGTATTCGAACCGGACGGGCGATGGCGTGGCGGCGCGTTGACCACCGACCCGCGAATCGTGGCGTACTGCGTGCGGGTGCGGGACCTCGTCTGGGAAGCATCGGTGCCGCACTCCGACTACCTCACCCTCGGTGCGCGGTGACCAACTCGGTCGATGAAGCGCGCGAAGCTCTCGGACTTCGACTCCGGGAGCTTCGTCGCGACGCCGGCATCACAGCCCGCCTGCTCGCACAGCTCGCCGGATGGCACGAATCCAAAGTTTCGCGCACCGAGTACGGCAAACAAACTCCGTCCGAGTCTGACCTGCAAGCCTGGTGCGAACACACCGGTCGTCCCGATCAACTCCCCGACCTCATCGCGACTGTGCGCAATATCGAAGCGGCCTACATGGAGTGGAAACGCCTGCTCGGCGCCGGGACGCGACGCCGTCAGAAGATGTCGGTGAAACTCGAAGGCGACACCCGGTCGATGCGCTGGTACGAGCCGACGATCGTGCCCGGCCTGTTGCAAACCGCCGAGTACGCCGAAGGGATCCTGTCGAAGATCATCAGCTTCTACGGCATCCCCGATGATCTCGCCGACGGTGTCGCAGCGCGGGTCGAACGTCAACGGGTGCTGTACCGCGGTGACCGCCGGTTTTCGTTCATCATCGCCGAGCAGGTGCTTCACACGACAGTCGTTGACGATCAGGTGATGCTGGGGCAATTGGATCGGTTGCTGACGTTGATGTCACTGCCACGTGTCGTGGTGGGTGTGGTGCCGATGAACTCAACGTACGAGGGTCCAGCGACGAACGGGTTCGCGATCTTCGATCAGCGGCTCGTTCAGGTCGAGACGGTCACCGCGGAGCTGTCAGTGACGCAGCCGCGTGAGATCGCCCTGTACGAGCGGATGTTCGCGGTGTTGAACGACCAGGCTGTGTTCGGTGTCGGTGCCCGTGAGTTGATCGGTGAGGCTGTCCGGGCGCGCCGTTAGCGAGCTCGGCCCCATGCGCGGACCGTGGCTGGGGCATAGAACCATCGCCGCTCATCCGACAACTTCGGTCTGCGCGGCGGCAATGACCTCGGGTGAGACATCGAGTGCTACCGAGGTTTCGTGGATCTGCGCCCAGGTGAGGTTCCACATGCGCGCCATCGGTGAACCGCCGCGAAACATCGGAATCTCCGCCTCTGCCCGAACGTCGATGAGCCCCGCAGCCTCGAGTTGTGCGGGCAGGTTCCGAGCCCAGGCCTGGTTCGCGCCTGCGGTCTCGGTCGAGCGCGCGAAGGCACGCCAGACCTCTCCGAATGCGCCGGGCATTTCGTGGAGGACACCGAGGCCGTCGCCTTCCTCGAGCAGGAGAACGCCGCCTGGTGCCAGTGCCCGGGTCAGTCGCTGCAGAACAATGTCTCGTTGGGCAATGTGGAGCAGCACGAATCGTGTGTGGACGAAATCGAATGCGCCTTCGGGGAGTTCGTCGGTGACGAGGTCCATCCGGGCGACTTCGCCGCCGCGGTGGGGAAGGTCGGTCAGGTGGCGTGGGTCGGTGTCTACCGCGAGGACTCGACCACCTGGCAATGTGGCATCGCATAGCCATCGCGCGAACGAGCCGCCACCGGCCCCGGCTTCCAGACATCGCCATCCCGGACCTACGCCCAGTCGCCGCGCAAGCGCGATGCTCTCAGCGTCATAGGCCGCGCCGAGCAGCGCGAGGCGTTCGTTCGCGCAATCCCACTCATTGGGGAGGGTGTAGTGCGGATTCCGTGGCGATGAGGTCGGCGATGGCCCGGTCATGATCAGACGCTAATTCGAGCGACCAGGTTGGACGTAGGATCTGAGCCGTTTCCCCAGGCGAAGTGATCGAGTACACATGGCGTCAGCCCAAGTCGTGTTCGGGCTCGCTCTGAACGGCTGCTTCGAGATTCGAGGCTTCGGGCGAGGCGGTCCAAGCTCTGCAGCACTGTCGAGCGTTCATGGTTCAGGTCGGCCAGAAGTTGTGTGTGGGCCGCTATCTCACGAGGGAATACCTGCTGGAACTGGATATCCAGCTTTCGCTCGCCGAACACTGACTCGGTCCGCTCGCTGCGGGATGTGCTCGAGGCCGAGGGTCGGAATCGTGGTGAGTGCAAACGGTGACCGGTGGTTGTGTGCTCGGCTAACGTTTTGCCGGTCGGGTTGCCTGGTGAGGAGAGTGTGTTGACCGTCGACGTCGATATCGCGGTGCATCCGCTCGATGATCCGGTGCGGGCTTCGTTGCGGGGCGAGCACAGTCGTTTCGCGCGGTGGACGGGCCGGATCGGGCGCTATGAGCCGGAGGTGGCGCGATTCGTCGGGCATCCGGCGGTGCTGGATGAGCAGGATTGGGCTGATCTGGGCGCTGCGCTCGGGTCGGGCGGCAGTGCTGGAATCCGCGGGATCGGGCATGTGGTGCCGGCGGACTGGGCGGTGCTCGCCGAGTTCGACACCGTGCAGATGGACGGTGCGGGATTGCGGGTTGCCCTCGATCCTGAGCTCGAAAGGCTCACTGCCGCTGATGTTCCCGAGATCTTGGAGCTGATCGCGCGGACCGAACCGGGCCCGTACGCGCCGCGCACCATCGAAATGGGCACCTATCTCGGGCTGCGGGTCGACGGTCGGTTGGTGGCGATGGCGGGGGAGCGGCTGCATCCTCCGGGGTGGACCGAGATCAGCGCGGTGTGCACCGATGTCGAATTCCGGGGCAGGGGGATCGCCTCGCGGCTGATTCGGGCGGTCGGGGCCGGAATCCGCGCGCGGGGTGAGACGCCGTTTCTGCACGCGGTCGCACACAACACGACGGCGATCAGTTTGTACGAGACGCTGGGATTCACCGTGCGGAAGAAGTCGACGCTGACGCTGGTGCAAGCGCCGTAGGTCAACGGGTGCCTGCCGATCGGGTCACCTCGTCGGCGATGTCGATGACGCTGGGCATCGCGGCGATCTCGGCGGCGACCGCACGCGCGTTGGCCGTCAGGTCGGGATCAGAGATCAGGGCGTTGAGGTGGGCGGCGGTGATCGAACGGGCAGGCACCGACAGTCCGGCGCCGCGTCGCTGCACCGAGAGCGCGTTCCACGCTCGGTCGCCTGGTGCGGGGGTGGAGATCTGGGGGACCCCGGTGAGGAGGGCGGCATAGACCGAACCGGCTCCCGCGTGGTTGACCATGGCAGTGCAGTGGGGCAGAGCTTCGTGCAGGGCGATCCACCCGGTCGTGCGGATGTTGGCGGGAAGTGCGGTGTTGCGCACTGTCTTTCGATCGGGTCGCACGATGACGATGTCGGCATCGACATACGGGGCGGCGCGCACGATCGCACGCAGCATCGTGTCCGGACCGTCGCCGAGCATGGTCGAGCGGGTAACGAGAATGCGTCGGCGCGTGGACGGTTCGCGCAGGAACGCGGGTGTGTCCGCGCCCGGGGTGGAGTACGGGGTGTAGCGCAACGGCCGCCCGTCGACCCGGACGATGCTGGGTGGGGCGATGGACAGGGTGCTCGCCGGTGCGGGCAGGGCGGCGTCGGTGAGCAATCGCAGCAGTTCGCGGCGGATGACGGTGCCGTTGTCGAGGGCGATGTTGTGCAGGACCGTGGGTACTCCGAGTCGGTCGGCCACGATCGCCGCCGCGGACGCGAACGGCTCGTGCACGATCACCTGCGGCCCGAACTCGGTGGCGGCACGCAGCAGCGGCTCGATCATCGGCCGATTGGTGACCGCGAAGACGTGGGCACCGCCGCGCGCGTCCGCCATCCCTTGCCCCGACCGCAACGCCAGCACCGGATGCCTGCCCAGCCCCCGCACCGCGGCACGCAGATAGTCGATCGGCGGGGCGACATCGGCGACGGGAAGTTGCGCCCGCACCACCGCGGCCGCGTCCCCACCGGTGGCCACCATGACGTCGTGCCCGCGCTCGCGCAGAGTTTCGGCGAGCGGCATCATCGGGAACAGATGCCCGATCAGCGGCATCGCCACGAACAGCACTCGCATCCGGTCTCCGTCATCGTCCTCGGCGGCCGCGGTCTCGACCCCCACCCTGCAGCACTACGACGCAACGCCACCGATAGTTCACCTCGGCCCTGGTCGCATCGAGAGCAGCGCTACGCAGTCGCTGCCCCGTGATAGAACAGGTCGCCGAGGCCGACGGTGAAGACGAGGATGCCATAGAGAGCGTGCTCCACCGAGGTGGTGAGCAGCGAGCGGGTCCGCCGATATCGGGTAGCGAAGAGTACCCCGGCCGCCGTGCTCAGCAGAACCGAGATCCAGTTGCCGACGATGAAGTGGGCGAAACCGAACGCGAGGGCGCTGGCGGCGATCATGCGCGGACCGTCGCCGAAGATCGGGGCGTAGCGGTGGAACAGGAACGCGCGGAAGAGCAGTTCCTGCGGATAGACGCTGACCAGGGGGTAGAACACCAGGACCAGGACCCAGATCAGGGGACGTTCGCGCGGTAGATCGAACAGCGAGTCGGGCCGGAGCACGGCTACCGCGGCGGCGAGGGCGAGGGCCGAGATCGCCCAGAGCGCGAGGATGCCGGGCAGGGCGGGGCGCAGTGCGTCGGCTCGCCAGAAGCTGCGGCGGTCGAATCCGGTGCGGCGCAGATAGATCACGATGCCGACGGTGATCACCACAAGGAACGGCAGCGGGCTCACACCGCGCAGCAACACCGCGAACGATCCGGTCAGGCCGAAGAAGAGGGCGACGAATTCGACTGTGAGCCAGGTCTTCCGGCTGGTGCGGCCGGTGTCGACGGTCATCTGCCGAGATTAGCCGCTGTGCTCGGCCTTCGTCGCGGCCAACGTTGCCAGCAGAGCGGGCAAGGCGGTGCCGATGGGTTCGCGGATGACCTCGTCGGCGAGCTCGTCATAGGGGGTGGGTTCGGCGTTGACGATGATCAGGCGGGCGCCGTGGTCGGCGGCGACACCGGCCAGCGATGCGGCGGGTTGGACCTGCAGGCTGGTGCCGACGGCGATGAACACGGTGCAGGCCTGGGCGATCGCCATGGCGTGGCTGAGCACTCGGGGTCGAGTGCTTGGCCGAACATGACCGTCGCGGTTTTGAGGATGCCGCCGCAGCGCAGGCAGGCGGGGTCGGGTTCGCCCGCGCTGACGCGGTCGAGGGCTTGCTCGGTGGTGGTGCGGTCGTCGCAGGACGTGCACAGCACCGTACGGGCGTTGCCGTGCAGTTCGAGGACTTTGCGGTCGGGCAGGCCGGCGAGCTGGTGCAGCCCGTCGACGTTCTGGGTGATCACGCGCACCGCCGTCCCGGTGGCGGCGAGCGCGGTGACGGCCTGGTGGGCGGGGTTGGACTGAGCGCGCCAGGCGGGGTGTTCGCCGCGCATGAGCCAAGATCGGCGGCGGATGTCGGGATCGGCCATGTAGTAGTCGTAGGTGACCAGTTTCTGGGCGTCGGGGTCGCGCTGCCACAGGCCCGCCGGGCCACGGTAGTCCGGGATTCCGCTGTCGGTGGAGACACCGGCGCCGGACAGGATCGCCACGAGCTGGTTGGTCATGGGATCCAGACTAGGGCCGGTCGAGCGGTGCGGTCGACGGGATTCCGGTCGTTGTCCTCGCGAAGGGCTACCCCATCTGGCTATGGAACGCTAAAGTCTGCCAGGAGTGGACAACAGCGGAAGGTGGCAGACGAATGACGTCGGCAACGGTCAAACGGCAGGTACTCGAACTCGGTGGGGCGTTCATGATCTCGCGCGAGGCCAGGGCGTTCGGGGAGACGACCGGGGTGGCCGGGTTCCACGGCGCCTACACCCGAGGACGTGGCGGGGTGCTCGGTGACGTCGACGCCGACGTGGTGACCGCCGCCTTCGGCTTCTTCGAACCCGGATGCGTGCGTGCCGCCTGGGAATCGGTGCCGATGCCCGCCGCCGACGCCGCGGCGGAATACATGCTCGCGTGTCGCGATTTCGGGCAACGCAAACTGGCCGCGTTCGAGCAGGCCGAGCGGCTCGCGTACCTGCTGGGCCGCGTGGTCGATGCCGCACCCTCGACCGGATTGCCCCTGTTCGCCGGTTGGCGGGCGATGCCGGTGCCCGAGGACGGGCGGGCCGCGGTGCTGCAGCTGACCCATGTGCTGCGCGAGCTTCGCGGCGGACTGCACCTGGTCGCGGTGATGGCCAACGGCCTCACCCCACTGCAGGCGATCCTGGTCGCGGGCTCCCCGATCCTCGACGGACCCGGCCACGCGAAATTCCTCGGCTGGACCGAACCGTTCGAGACGGTCACCGACGATGTGCGGGTGCGCTGGGACGCGGCCGAGAAGCTGACCGACGAACTGATCGCACCCTGCTTCGACGTCCTCGACGACGCGGAGCGCGACGAGCTCGCCACGCTGATGCTCGACGCGCACCGAGTCGCCTTGACTCGCTAGCACATTCAGGAACCGATGACCTCGCGCCCGCGGCCCACGATCAGTGGGTCGGCGGTGCCGACGATCTCGACATCCTTGTTGTCGTAATCGAATCCGCTCAACACGTGCCGCATCGCGTTGAGCCTGGCGCGCTTCTTGTCGTTGCTCTTGACCACGATCCACGGGGCGTGGTCGGTGTCGGTGTGCTCGAAGTTCTCTTCCTTGGCCGCGGTGTAGTCGTCCCATTTGTCGAGCGAGGCCAAATCCATCGGCGAGAGCTTCCAGTGCCGCACCGGGTCGACCTGGCGGATGGCGAAGCGGGTGCGCTGCTCCAGCGGCGAGACCGAGAACCAGAACTTGACCAGGTCGACACCGTCGTCGACGAGCATCCGTTCGAACAGCGGCACCTGCGACAGGAACCGTCGATGCTGTTCGGGCGTGCAGAAACCCATCACCCGTTCGACACCGGCGCGGTTGTACCAGGAACGGTCGAACAGCACGATCTCGCCCGCGGCGGGCAGATGCTCGACATAGCGCTGGAAATACCACTGGGTGGATTCGCGCGCGGAGGGCTTTTCCAGTGCCACGACCCGGGCCCCGCGCGGATTCAGGTGCTCCATGAAGCGTTTGATGGTGCCGCCCTTGCCCGCGGCGTCGCGACCCTCGAACACGATGACGACGCGGCGACCGGTCGCCTTGACCCAGTTCTGCAGTTTCAGCAGTTCGATCTGCAGTAACCGCTTGTCGAGGTCGTATTGCAGGCGCGAGAGGCGCTCGTCGTAGGGGTAGCCCTCGCGCCAGGTGTCGACGACCAGACCGCCGGGTTCGGTGAGCAGGATCGGATCGTCGTCGTCGCTGTCGTCGACGGTGAATCCGGTGGTGTCGGCCAGGTTCACGACGCTCGCGAGATCGGCGATCTCGCTGACATCACGGGGGATCGGACGAATCTCGACATCGGTCATCCCTGTGACGCTAAATGGTGTGCGTGTCGCGAAGATGAACATGCGGTGCCCAGCGCAGCGAAGCCACGCCGACCCCGCCGCACTGCGAACGGGCACGGCGCGCGTGTTCATTTCCTCGACGACAACACGGCGATGTGGGCTCGCTATCGTCAATTCCTGCAGATAGCACCTTGTTCGGGGCAGACTGTGGTCTCACGCCGCTACTCGCGAGGCAATGCTGCCCGCCGTGGAGAGGACGACGCCGATGCATGATGGAGGCTCCTTCACCGACCGGTCCGCTCTCCCCGACGGCGAGCCGGCCTCGGGCAGCCGCGTGATCCGGATCGCGTCCGTCGCGGCGCTGGGCGGATTGTTGTTCGGTTTCGACAGCGCCGTGATCAACGGGGCGGTCTCGGCGATCCAATCCGAATTCGATGTCGCCGACGCCGTTCTCGGCTTCGCCGTGGCCTCGGCGCTGCTCGGCGCCGCCGCGGGCGCCATGACCGCGGGGCGGATCGCCGACCGCATCGGCAGGCTCAAGGTGATGAAGATCGCCGCGATCCTGTTCTTCGTCAGTGCGGTGGTCACCGCTTTCGCACCCGATGTCTGGATTCTGGTCGTCGGCCGGGTGATCGGTGGTGTCGGTGTCGGTGTGGCCTCGGTCATCGCCCCGGCCTACATCGCCGAGACCTCGCCCGCGCGGATCCGTGGCAGGCTCGGATCGCTGCAACAGCTGGCCATCGTGCTGGGCATTTTCCTGGCACTGCTGGTGGACTATGTGCTCGCCCACCTCGCGGGTGGCGCGAGTGAGGTCTTGTGGTTCGGGCTCGAAGCCTGGCGCTGGATGTTCTTGTCCATGGTGGTGCCCGCGGTGGTCTACGGCGTGCTGGCCTCCACGATCCCGGAGTCGCCGCGCTACCTGGTCGCCACGCACAAGATCCCCGAGGCACGGCGCGTGCTGTCGATGCTGTTCGGTGAGAAGAACCTCGAGCTCACCATCGGCCGTATCGAGGAGAGCCTGCGCAGCGACACCAAGCCGTCCTGGAAGGACCTGCGCCGTCCGACGGGTGGGCTCTATCCCGTGGTGTGGGTGGGGCTGATGCTGTCGGTGTTCCAGCAGGCGGTGGGCATCAACGTGATCTTCTACTACTCGAACGTGCTGTGGGAGGCGGTCGGCTTCGAGGAATCCCGGTCGTTCCAGATCAGCGTGTTCACCTCGGTGGTCAACATCGCCACCACGATCGTGGCGATCGCGCTCATCGACAAGGTGGGCCGCAAACCGCTGCTGCTGACCGGTTCGATCGGCATGACCGTCACGCTGGCCACGATGGCGATCTGCTTCGGCGGCGCCGACCAGGTGCCTGATGCCGAGGGCGTCATGGAGCCGCATCTGACCGGTGCGCTCGGCCCGATCGCGCTGGTCGCGGCCAACCTGTTCGTCGTCTTCTTCGGCATGAGCTGGGGCCCGGTGGTGTGGGTGCTGCTCGGGGAGATGTTCCCCAACCGGATCCGTGGCGCCGCGCTGTCGCTCGCCGCGGCGGGCCAGTGGGCGGCGAACTGGGCGATCACCGTCTCGTTCCCCAGCCTGAAGACCTTCTCGCTCGGCTTCGCCTACGGGATGTACGCGGTGTTCGCGCTGCTGTCGCTGGGCTTCGTCGCCAAGTTCGTGCCCGAGACCAAGGGGATGTCGCTCGAGGACATGGACGAGGCCGCCGGCTACGAACATCCCACCGCCAGCGCCTGACCCGGCCCGAGGCCGCACCAGATCGTCACCATCGGGGTGCGGTCATCGACACAGACAGCTCTCATCCCTCGACGAGGAAGGCTGCGTGATGCATTCGGCCTACGGCTACCCGGCGCAGACGAACCGAGCATCGCGCGCGAGTTGCGACGGTGAGACTGTGAACGCCCGGACCCACGCGAGCGAGACCACCTCGTGGACGGTGGTCGAGGACGGCTGGAACCCGCAGCGCGCCAACTACTTCGAGACGATGTTCACCGTCGGCAACGGGCGCCTGGGTACCCGTGGCTCGCTCGAGGAACGGCACACAGGGGCGTTGCCGGGCACATTCATCGCCGGTGTCTACGACGCCTATGACGCCCCGGTCATCGATCTGGTGAACGCGCCGGACTGGCTCGACAGCGAGGTCTTCGTCGACGGTATGCGCCTGGACACCGAGTCCGCGCAGGTCGTCGAGCACCGTCGTGCACTGGATCTGCGCAGCGGAGTCCTGCACCGCGACACGGTGTTCCGGCTGCCCGGCGGCGCGCGAACCAGGCTGCGGACCGAACGGTTCGCCAGTACCGCCGATCGAGATCTGTGCTGTTTGCGGATCGAAGTGACGTGCCTGGACCAGGCGGGGGCAGTCACGGTGCGCACCGGTATCGACGCGAACCGGCGCAACCTCGAACGGTTGCCGACCTACCGCGAACAGACGGTATTCGGCTACGAACGCAAGTGGGACAAGTGGGCCAAGTCCACGCACCTGATGTCGGTGAGTGCGGGATTCGACGGTGAAATCGGTGTCATCGAAAGCCGCACCATCGACAGCGGGGTCGACCTGGCCTATGCCCTCACCTGCTCGGCCGACAGCGGGTGGGCTCACCAGCGTTCCCGCCACGACGGCATCGAGGTGGAGTGGCACTTCGATGTGGGTGCGGCAGAAACCGTGCGGGTCGACAAGCTCGTCGGCATCGCCACCAGCCGCGACTATCAAATGGTGCGCCCACCTCGGCAGCGCGCACTCGACACCGTCGCGCGCGCAGTCTCGTTCGATGCCGCCGCAGCGGCGAACCGGGCGGCGTGGGACGGGCTGTGGGCCGACGCCGACTGCGAAGTGGTCGGCGACGATCGGGTGACCCAGGCGCTGCGGTTCGCGATCTATCACCTGCTCATCGCCGCGGACCCCGAGGATCCGACCGTGAGCATCGGCGCGAAAGCGCTGTCCGGCGAAGGGTATCGGGGGCATGTGTTCTGGGATACGGAGGTGATGCTGCTGCCGTTCTTCCTGTTCACCCAGCCGCGCGCGGCCCGCGCGCTGCTGGGCTACCGCCATCACACCCTGCCCGGCGCACGGGAAGTGGCTGCCGACAACGGGACCGGCGGCGCGCGCTATCCGTGGGAGTCGGCCGATACCGGCCGCGAGGAATGTCCGCAATACACCCCGGACGGGAAAGAGCGTTTCTACACGCGCGAGGAAGAACTTCACATCACCGCCGACATCGCCTACGCGATCATCCGCTACGCCGCCGTCACCGGCGATGACGACTACCTGTTCGGGGAAGGCGCCGAGATCCTGTTCGAGACCGCCCGATTCTGGGTGCAGCGGTGCGTCGAGGAAGGTGATCGGCTCGTCATCCGGACAGTGATGGGACCGGACGAGTTTCATTCCCACGTCGACAACAACGCGTTCACCAACAAACTGGTGCACTGGCATCTGCGGCAGGCGGCAGGGGTGTACGAACGGATGTCGCGGGAACGGCCCGAACGTTTACGCGATCTCATGGCCTCGATCGGGCTGGACCCGGGCGAACCGGCCCAGTGGCTGGCCACCGCGGACCGGCTGCGGGCACCGACCGATCCCGACTGCGGTGTCATCGAACAGTTCGACGGCTATTTCGATCGCACGGTGGTGCCCATCGTCGACTGGGACGACAACGGCATGCCGCGACTTCCGGACGGCTACAGCCCGTTCGACTGCGAGACCACCTCGCTGCTCAAACAACCCGACGTGGTGATGCTGCTGCACATGCTGCCCGACGAATACTCGCCGGCGACCCGGCGGCTGAACTACGAGTTCTATGAGCAGCGCACGATGCACAAGTCCTCACTGAGCCCGTCGATCCACGCGATCGTGGGATTGCAGGTGGGCGATTCCCGCACGGCGCAACGGTATTTCGAGCGGTCGGCGTTCGTCGATCTCGACGACAACCAGGGCAATACCGAAGAGGGAATCCACATCGCGTCGGCAGCCGGCACCTGGCAAGTCGCCACGCACGGCTTCGGCGGCGTGCGCGCCGACGCCGAGGGTTTGCGTTTCGCACCCGCGCTCCCGGCGTCCTGGCAACGCTTGCGGTACTCGGTGCACTGGCGGGGACGGCCGGTGCGGGCCGATCTCGGGCAGCGCGACGCGCGCTTCGAGCTGGTGGGCGCGGGGCCACCGGTACAGATCACCGTGTGGGGTCGGCCGGTGACACTCGAACCCGGTGTCGTGGTCGAGGTCGGGGCGCCGTGACGGGCGTCTTCGACGCGCAGGCAGTGCTGTTCGATCTCGACGGTGTCCTCACCGACACCGCGGCGGTGCATCGGCGGGCGTGGTCGGCGCTGTTCACCGAGTTCCTGCCCGCCGTCGCCCCCGATGCCGCCCCCTACACCGATGCCGACTACTTCGCGCTGGTGGACGGCAAGGCGCGCGCGGCGGGTGTGCGGTCGGTGCTCGCCTCGCGCGGGGTGAGCATGCCCGACGGCGAGCTCGACGACCCACCCGGCGCGCAGACGGTGCACGGGCTGGGCAACCGCAAGAACGTCCGCTTCACCGAGATCATCCGTGGCGACGGTGTCGAGGTGTTCGACGGGTCGTTGCTTCTGGTCGACGCGCTCGCGGCCGCCGATATCCCGATGGCGGTGGTGTCGAGCTCACGCAACGCGGTGCTCGTGCTCGACACCGTCGGTCTGCTGAACAGGTTCGTGGTGGTGATCGACGGTGTGGTCGCCCACGACGAGCGTCTGGCGAGCAAACCGGCGCCCGACATGTTCCTCTCGGCCGCACAGGGTTTGGGTGTGGACCCGGTGCGCACGGTGGTGATCGAGGACGCGGTGTCGGGGGTCGAAGCGGGGCGTCGGGGCGGATTCCGGGTGATCGGGGTCGACCGGGGGACCGGCGCCTCGGCGTTGTGGGCCGCCGGTGCCGATGTCGTCGTCAGTGACTTGGCGGATCTGCTCGTGGATCGGCGCAGGTCTGCCGCGTCGAGAGAGATCTGAGTTATTCGACGTAAACTGAACGTGCGTCCAAGTTGGGCAAGTGTTCATATGAACGAGGCTGTTTCGGAAACCAGGCGGCAATAGGTTCGGATCGAACGATTCACCCTGTCGCCCCCCTGGTCGGAGATCACCACGCATGCGAATGCCCCTGCCCCGCCGTGCCGCGCCCTGCGTCGGCTCCCTCACCGCATTGACCCTTGTCACGGGCATGATGCTTGCGCCCGGCATCGCATCGGCCGACGTTTCCCCGACTCTGGCCACGACGCCCATCAGCGATGCCGACGCCGTGTGCACCCGCGGCGCACCGACTTTCGATGACGTGGTGACCGCCGCCGCCTCGGTGCTGCGCGGCACCGTCGGGCCCGCGCAGTTGCTCGCCTATGACCAGCAGGTCGCCGATTTCCGGGCCGGGATCGCCGCGCTGCGGGTGCACCGCGACGGGCTGCCGCTGCGCCCGGAACAGGTCGGCGTACGGCCGGCCGAACTCGACGATCCGATCGTCACCTACCTCGTGAACGGTCTGGACGCGGTGCGCACCGGGCGCATCGACGAGACGATGTCGGTCTCGCAGCTGACCGTCAACGATGCTATCGAGGTGTTCATCCTGGCGACCGGCATCGTCAAGATCCCGGCCAAGCTCGTCGCGGGCATGGTGCCCACCGTCGGAATGTTCCTCAAGCCGGTGGTGGGCGCGATGTTCACCGGAACCAAGGCGCTGGCCCGCGCGGTGCAGGACTCGATCGACGCCGGCTGTGTGGCGCCGAACGTGTACCCGCCGCTCGAACTCGGCGACGCCGTCATCGAGCCCGTGCAGGTTCCCCAGCCCATCGAGGATCTGGCCGCGCTGGTCATGAACGCCGACGGCACCTGCACGCCCGTCGCGGAACTGACCCTGGCCACCGTCGTGGAGCGCGCCCGCGCCTTCCTCGACAGTGGGGCCGTGGCGGTGGACCGGGTCGCGATGCACCAGGTCGCCGACGCCCTCCAGGAATTCCTGGCGAGCAACCGGGTCGCCAAGGTGATGCTGATGCGCCGCGCCGACGACCTCGGCCCGCTGGTCGAGGCCCTCGACCTGGGCCCGCTGACCTTCCTGGCCAACCTCGGCGCCGACCTCGCCGAAGGCAAAGCGCTCGACACGGTGCCGTTGGCGCAGGTCCAGGTCGAGAACGCCTTCGATCTGGCGACGCTCACCCTCGACATCACCAGCTTGCTGTTCTCGGCGGGCACCACCGTCGCCGGATTCGCCGGAATCACCGAGACTGTCACCACGCCGCTGTCGATCGTGCAGAAACTGGTGTTCGCGCCGACCGACTACGGTGCGCCGATCGTGCGCGGTGTCATCCAATCGATGTGCGCGGTGTAGTCCCGGTTTCGCTTCGCGACATGCGCGCGAGGCCGGCGAACGATTCGCGACCGCGCCCGTTAGGCTGCGGCGGCGTCGCGATCATGCCACTGTGCTTCGATCAGGTCAGTTGTCCAACAGAGCCACTACCCAGAAGGTGACCATGCAGGATCAGTTCTCGTCCGGAATCGGCCGTCGTGAAGTTCTGGCGGGCGCCGCCGGTGTCGTCGCGGGCCTGTCACTGGTGGGACTCACCCCCGCCGCGGCGGTGCCCGCCGAGGTGCCCAAGTTCACCCCGCAGGCCGGGCGTAGCGTGCGAGTGCTGGTCACCGGCGACGCGGGCACCGGCACCCGCACCCAGTGGGCGGTGGCCGACGCGGCACGCGAATTCCACGCACGCCGGCCGTTCTCGCTCGCGCTGGGTCTGGGCGACAACATCTACGACACCGGACCCGACGGGCCCGACGACGAACAGTTCGCCACCAAATTCGAGAATCCCAATGCGGGACTGGACATTCCGTGGGCCATGGTGCTCGGCAACCACGACACCAGCTCGGTGTTCCCCGGTGACGGCGGCTGGCTGGCACGCGGCAACTTCGAGGTGGCCTACCACGCGAAGTCGCAGCGCTGGTGGATGCCGAGCCGCTACTACTCGGTGCGCGTACCCGAACAGAACCCGGTCGTGGAGTTCTTCGTGCTCGACATCAATCCCCTCGCGGCCTACATCCCGCCGTTCCTCGATCCGTACTGGGCCGTCGACGGGCCCTACATGAACGAACAGCGCGCCTGGCTCGACACCGCGCTCGCCGAGTCCACCGCGCCGTGGAAGATCGCCTGCACCCATCAGGCCTACATCAGCAACGGCCCGCACGGCGACGCGGGCAACTACGAGGGCCTGCCGGTCGAACCGATCAACGGCGTGCACGCCAAGCGCTTCTTCGAAGACCACGTGCTGGGCAAGGTGTCGTTTCTGCTGTCGGGCCACGACCACACCCTGCAGGTGCTCGAACCGACGCCGGCGACCAAGGGCACCCGCCAGATCGTGTCGGGCGCGGCGGGCAAAACCGCGGGCGGTCAGCCCCGGCTGACGGCCGGTGGCCACAGCGCGCTGTTCGAAACCCAGCACGAACTGGGGTTCATGGTCTTGGACCTCACCGCGGACTCGGTGAATCTCACAGTGCTCACTGTCGACCCGGCCTCGGGCGCGAGCACCGAGGTCTTCGACCGACGACTCGGCTGAGCACGACCGGGTGTAGAAAGCGCGGTGGCGGGAGGATGATCGGTGGATGGGCTTCTACACCGACCGGATCCTCCCGCACATCACCGACAAAGTCTGCGGCCTCGCCCAGAACGGGCCGCTGCGCGAGCGAACCTGCGCCGGATTACACGGCGCGGTGCTCGAAGTCGGGTTCGGGTCGGGCAACAACATCGGGTTCTATCCGGCCGCGGTCGAGCGGGTCAGCGGGGTCGAGCCCGCGGACACCGCGTGGAAGATCGCCGCGAAACGTGTTGCGGGCAGCTCTACTCCGATCGAACGCGCGGGCCTGGACGGTCAGTCGCTGCCGTTTCCCGACGCCACCTTCGACACCGCCCTGTCCACCTTCACCCTGTGCACCATCCCCGACGTCGCGGCCGCACTCGCCGAGATCCGCCGGGTACTGCGCCCCGGCGGCACCCTGCACTTCGTCGAACACGGACTCGCGCCGGAGGAGTCGGTGCAGACCTGGCAGCATCGTCTCGACCCGATCCAGCAGAAGATCGCCGGCGGCTGTCATCTCTCGCGCGACATCGCGGGATTGATCACCGAAGCGGGTTTCGAGATCGCCGAACTCGACCGGTTCTACCAGCCGGGCGCCCCGAAAGCGTTGGCGGCGTTGTCTCTCGGCGTCGCGCGAGGTCGCTGAAACGGCCGATCACCATGCTGGGACCAGCGGGGCGTCATGGTCGCGCCGCTGCCATTCGGCGGTGACCCGTCCCAGCCGGTGCGGTGCGGCGATACTGCGCATGCCGGCGATCTTGTCCGCGCGCATCTCCAGGATCGCGACGCCGAGGACTCGATCGCCGAGCGTGACGAGCACGGCCGGGCAGCCGTTGGCCACGACGGCGTAGATCGACGGTGAGCCACCGGCGAGGCGGCGCTTGGCCGGACTCGGTGTGAAACCGGCCCGCACCGCGGTGGCGAGGCGTTGCGGGGTCGCGTACCGGATCAGCTTCGCGGCCAGGCCCCCGAAGCCGTCGGAGATGCCGGTCGCGTCATCGGTCAGCAGCGCGATCAGCCGATCGGTGCGACCCGAGGTGGCGGCATCGATGAACGCCTCGACGACTCGGCGCGCGGCGCCGTGGTCGATGTCGATGGTGGTGCGCGCGACGGTGATCCGCCCACGGGCACGGTGGAGGTGTTGCTGACTCGCCGACACGGTGATGTCGAGGATGTCGGCGATCTCGGCATGCCGGTACGCGAAGGCCTCGTGCAGCACGTACACGGCGCGTTCGGTCGGGGACAACCGTTCCATGAGTGTCAGCACCGCCAGGGTCACCGATTCGCGCTGCTCGACGGTGTCGGCGGGCCCGAGCATCGGGTCGCCGTCGAGCAGCGGTTCGGGCATCCAGGCGCCGACCGCGCGTTCGTGGCGCGCCTTCGCCGAGCGGAGCCGGTCCAGCGCCAGATTGGTGACGATCTTGGTCAGCCACGCCTCCGGCACCTCGACGTAGTCGCGGTCGGCGGCCTGCCACCGCAGGAACGCGTCCTGGACTGTGTCCTCGGCGTCGGCGGCCGAGCCGAGCAGGCGGTAGGCGATCGAGGCCAGCCGGTTGCGGCTGGCCTCGAAACGCGCCACGGTGGCAGTGTCCATGAGCACGACTCTAGGTCGCGACCACGGCGTGGGGTCGATCGGTGGCCGCGCGGTACCGGCGGCTGGGCATGCCGAAGGTGGGATGGCTCAGGCTCCACGGGTTGACCCCGAGGATCACCGCTTTGACGCGCGCGGCCGTTCGTCCACGCAGGGCCCACGACTTCGATCGCGCGGCACCGTCGACCACCTGGAAGATCCCGTCCTTACGGCCGAGGCTGATGTGGTTGCCCACATACGACAGCGAGGTCGTCGAGATCTTGCGCCCGGTCCGGTCCCCGACGATCGTGGCCGTGGCCTGCATGCCGGTGAATCCCGCGGACGCGCACGACATCGGCAACGGTAAACCGTTGTCGCCGATGACGAAGGCGCTGTCACCGGCGACGTAGACATCCGGGTGCGAGACCGACCGCATCTGCCGGTCGACGGTGATCTGCCCGTTGGGTTGCACCGCGAGGCCGCTGGTCGCGGCGATCGGATGCACGGCGAACCCGGCTGCCCACACCGTCGCCGCCGCGGCGAAGGCGGTGCCGTCGGCGGCCACCGCGCCCGCCGCCTCGACGCGGGCGATGGTGGTGTTCTCGTGGACTGTGATGGCGAGCCGGTCGAAGGCGTCGAACAGGTGGCGGCGGGCCTTGCCGCCCAGCCACCCGCCGAGTTCGCCGCGGGTGGCCAGGGCAACCTGAAGCTCTGGATGGGATTCGGCGATCTCGGTGGCGGCCTCGATCGCGGTCAGGTTGCCGCCGACCACCAGGACCTTCCCGTTCGCGCCCAGCTCGGCCAGGCGGGTGCGCAGTCGCAGCGCGGCCGGGCGCGACGCCACGTGGAAGGCGTGCTCGGCGGCGCCGTCGACGCTGTGGACGTCGGCGGTACTGCCGAGCGAGTAGAGCAGGGTGTCGTATTCGAGCCTGTCGATGTCGTCGCCGTCGGCGATCGTGACCGTCCGGCGGTCGACATCGACGCCGCTCACCCGCGCCACCCGAAGCCGGATGCCGGTGCCCGCGAACACCTCCGCCAGCGGCAGGTGGCGCAGGTTCTGCCCGGCGGCGAGTTGATGGTTGCGCAGCCGCTCGGCGAAATCGGGTTCGGCGTTGACGACGGTGATCTCGAAGTCGTCGGAATGGAGTCGGCGGGCCAGTACCCCGGCGGAGAAGGTTCCGGCGTATCCGGCCCCGAGGACGACGATGCGGTGCTTCATGATTCGCTCCTGTCTGGTTCGCGTGCACCCTGAACGAGACAGCCGCCGGAATCCTGACAGGATCAATCAGTGATGTGGGTCACGCTCGGGTGGCGCGTGAGGTCGCGAGGAATTCGGTGATCGCGGTGGCGACGACGGCGGGCTGGTCGAGCATCGACAAGACGTAGGCGTCGTCGATTTCGACCAGGCGTGAACGGGGTATCAGGGCGGCCAGGCGGGGGCCGTGGGAGCGGGGCATGACTTTGCCCGCCGACGACCACAGGATGAGGGTTTCGCCGGAGAAGTGTTGCAGGGCTTCGGTGTTGGTGACGAGTTCGCGCTTGTCGAAGCCGGAGCGGGTGTAGGCGAGCAGGTCGGCGCGGATGCGGGGGTCGCGCAGGCCCGGTTCGGTCCAGGCGTGGACCAGGGCGTCGGGGAGGGGAGTTTTCGCCATCCAGCCGAACATCACGGGGCTGCGGCGCAGCCAGCCGATGCGCATCTGACGCAAGGCCAGGGTCACCCCGCCGGGCAGAGCCGATGCGAGCGTGGCGGTTTTGCCCGGGAGGCCGGGTGGGAAGTTGTCGAAGGCTTCGCTGGGGAAGATGATCAGGCGGCCGACCCGGTCGTCGAGGCCGTAGGCGGTGAGGAACAGGGCACCGCCCCAGTCGGAGTGCACGAGGGTGACATCGTGCAGGTCCAGTGCGGCGAGGAAGTCGGCGACGAGCTGATTGAGGCCGCGCAAGCTCAGGTCGGTGCCTGGGCGCAGGGGTTCGGGATGGGCGCCCAGCGGTAGGTCGGGCAGAACGTAGCGGAAGCCGGTGGGCAGGTGGTCGAGGACCGAGTCCCAGACCGTGTGGTTCATCAACAGTCCGTGCAGCAGGACCACCGGGGGGCCTTCGCCGCGTTCGCGGTAGTGGATCCGGCCCGCATCGAGTTCGACGATCGCCATGACATCCTCCCTTGCCTCCACGGCTAGAGCGTTCGCTCTAGTGTGTTTGCTCTAGTCTGGTGGAGTGAGCGAGCAGATGTCAACGAGCACCCGCGAGCGACTGGTGAGCGCGGTCGCGGAATTGATGCGTGTCCACGGGTACAGCGCGATCACCGTCAAACAGATCACCGCCGCCGCCGGGGCGCCGATGGGGTCGCTCTACCACCACTTTCCGCAGGGCAAAGTGCAGATCGCGGCCGAGGCGTTGCGCAGCACCGGCGCGGCCTACATCCAGCTGCTGCCGCTGCTGATGGACCCACACGAGGATCTGCGGGTGGCGGTGCCCGCCGCGTTCGACGACGCCGCGCGCACGCTCGAGGAGTCGGGGTGGATGAACATGTGTCCCGTCGGGACCGTCGCGGGCGAGATCGCCGACAGCGAACCGGTCTTGCGGGAGGTGGCGGCCGAGGTCGTGGGGGACTGGATCGACCAGGGCACACGGTATTTCGTCGAACGCGGCGCCGGGGAAGGCGCGGCACGCGAGCTGATCCTGGCGATGCTGTCCGCACTGGAAGGGGCATTCATTCTGGGCCGCACGCTACGTTCGGCCGAACCGTTGCGCGCGGCCGGTCGGGCGATGGCGGCGCGGGTGGATATGGTGCTCGCCGCGCGCGCGGGAGCTGTCGTCGATCGGTGATCACCCGGCACACCACGGTGGCCGTGTCACGGGCCCTGTGACACGGCTGTGGTTGCGCGAGTGGATGTCTCATCACGCGCCGGCGAGTGCTCCGGTGATCTTGCGGGTCATGTCGACCATCGTCGGGTTGGGCCGAGTCTGGTAGAGCTGGGCGGTGTCGATGGCGACGGCGATCGTGTTGCGGAAGTTCTCGGCCTCCACCGGGTCGTGCCGACCGAGCAGGCTCATCGCCGCGGTGAGGGCGGGCAGCACCTGATCGGCGAGTTCGGCGACCGAGGAGCCGCTCAGTGCGATGCGCCCGGACTTCTCGGCCAGGACGTGTCCGACCACACCGGTCGCCGACGACAGCGCGATGCTGCCGGTGGTGGCGATCTTGTGCGGCTTGCCGGTGGCCCCGCCCGCGGCGGCGAGCAGGGAAACCGCACCGTACGCGGCGGTCCGCACAGTGGCCTTTTCCTGGGTGGTGAGGGTGACGGACATGGTGGTTATCTCCTTGGGTTCTGTTGTGCGGGAAGAGGATCGGTACCGAGTCAGCGGGTGGGCGAGGAGATGGTCTCGACCTCGCGGACGGCGTCGGTGATGGCGCGGAAGTCCTTGCGCAGGATCGCACCGTGGTTGCTGGCGACCTTGGCGCTGATGCGGATGTTGGGGTTGCGGTCGAGCGCCGCGTCCAGGCCGGCGCGGATCTTCTCCTGCTCGTCGCCACGGCTACCGAACGAGGTTCCCGAGGCGACCACATACCGCACCGGGACAGTGATGGCATCGAGCACCGGGCCCAGCGCGTCGACGCTGGAGAGCTTGCCGAGCTCGATATTGCTGTCGGCCTGCTGCTGTGCGGTCAAACGGGGCGCCAGCCCGGTCGGGCGAGCCAGCGGCAGCACCCAGCTCAGACGCTTGAACAGCGTGCGGATACGCAGCTCCATCGCCTCGTCGAGCCAGTCGTAGGGGAACGCGCCGTCGACGAGGACCGCGCCGAGCGCACCGGCCGGGTTGCGGCTGGTCCAGTGCGCCCCGAGATAGGCCCCGTAGGACCAGCCGACCAGGATCGGCTTCTCGGTGACACCCCTGGCCGCCAGGATCGCGTCGATATCGCGCACGCAGGTGTCGAAGGAGTAGTCGGCCGACTTCTTCGACTTGCCGCGGGCCCGCTCGTCGAAGGTGATGTGCCGGTAGCCGGGGCCGAGATCGGCGATGACCCGGCGCCAGTAACCCTGGGTGGCGAACTGGCCGTTGAGGTAGACCACCGGGGTTCCGGTGCCGCCGGTGTCGGTGACAGCCAGTTCGGTGTCGTCGATCGTCACCATGCCGGTCCAGGGGGCGACGGTGCCGGTGGGGTTCGAGGAAGTCATTGTCGTGTCCTTGCGTTGCGGTGTTCGATATTTACTGATGACTAAAAGGTAGATTGCGTTCACTCATCTGTCAACAGTCAACTTCGGTGAAAAGCCTTGTTAAAGCTGCATTAGTCGCCGATAGTGCAATGACAATGAGTGTGAATGCAACGGGCTTTGGCGTTGCGCTTTGCAATGAAATGAGAGTGAATGCATACTGGGCGTGGTACGAGACACCCGCTTCGTACCGGTCGACAGAGAGGTGACCAGCAGCGATGCCCGGAGGCAGACTCACCGACGCGGACCGTCAGCACATCGCCGCGGGGCTCGCGGACGGACTCGGCTACGCCGAGATCGGGCGCACGCTCGGACGGCCCGCCTCGACGATCATGCGCGAGGTCACCCGCAACGGCGGCCCCGACGACTACCGGGCCGAACGCGCGCAGGCCGCCACCCAGCAGCGCGCACGCCGCCACAAGCAGGCCGACCCCGCCCCGCCACCGATTCCCGACGATGGCTACGGGCGCGACCCCCGCGCGGTCGCCGACTTCACCGAATCGTTCACCGCTCTGCTCATCGAACAGGGTCTGCCCCGGATGGAAGCCAGAGTGCTCGCCTGCCTGCAGATCACCGACTCCGGGGCGCTCACTGCCGCCGAGTTGGTCGCGCGCCTACGCGTGAGCCCGGCCTCGATCTCCAACGCGGTCGCTTTCCTCGAACAGCAGGGCATGCTGCGCCGAGAACTGGTTCCCGGTGAACGGCGCGAGCGCTACCTCGTCGACGACGACATCTGGCTGCGCAACCTCGTCGCCTCGGTGCAGATGCAGAACTCGTTGTCCGCCATGACCCGGCGCGGTGTCGAGATCCTCGGCCCCGACACCCCGGCCGGCGCTCGCTTCGAACAATCCGCCGAGTTCGTCGCCATCGTCGGCGCGGCCCTGCGCCAGGCCATGGAGCAGTGGCGAGCGCGCCTGGCCGAACGCAGCGCCGAACGCGAATAGCGATCGCACGACCCCGTGCATCGCCGACCCGCCACCGGATCGTCTCCGGTGCACCGAAACACGTTCTGCAACAGCTGAATACCGGGGTCTAACCCTGAGCTGTGAGCACTATCCGCGCCACCAGCGCTCGATGATCGGCGCCGGGTACGGCGACAGTTTCGACGCTGGTGGCGTGCGCACTCGCGAGCAGGAAATGGTCGATGCCCACCAGCGGTGGGATGGCCTTGTCGGTCGGGTAGGTGACCAGATGACCCGCGCCCGCTTGGACCGCGGCGTCGGCGAAACGCCCCGATGCCAGGGCGCGGAAGCGGGCATGGTCGTAGGTGGCGTTGAAATCGCCGCCGGCGATCACAGGACGATCGGTGGGGGACCGGCGCAGGATCTCGTGCAAGCGGGCGAGCTCGTCGGCCCAGACCCCGGTGTCGTAGACGGGCGGGACGGGGTGAAAGGCATAGATCGCGACCGGGCCGAGCTCGGGGACCGCGGCGGTGGCCGAGATCTGATTGAGGACGTAACCGTCGTATTCGACGGTGTCGGACAACGGGAATCGGCTCCAGATACCGGTACCGCTGGCCGTCTGACCCGGGGCGAGATAGCGATGGGGCAGCAGCTCGTCGAGGCCGGCTTGCGACAGGCTCTGTACAGCCGCGCGGGTGAGCTCGTTGACGGTCAGAATCGCGATGTCGCGCGCACGCACCTGGTCGACGAGCGCGCGCGGATCGGCGCCGTCGAAGAGCAGATTGGCCTGCATCGCCACGATCGGGTGTCCGGCACCACCGTTGTGCGCCACATACAGCGGCGCCTGGGTCGCGATCCCCGCGCCCGCCACCACCACTGCCACACCGGTCGCGATCCACTGCCTGGTCGCCGCGAAACCGGCGACCCCGAGCACCGCACCGCTCATCAGGTAGGGCGCCCCCGAAGCCGCGAGGACGAGCGGCTCCAGCGGCCAGCGGGTGAAATGCAACGCGACCCCGGCAGCGCCGATCGCGGTCGCGGCCCCGGCCAGCACCCGGACACCGACTCGGACAACCCGCGCTCTCATCGTGTCAGCCAAGCACGCCACCGGGACGGAGGCGAATTCGTAGTTCTGCTCACGCCGAGTCCGGCGCGCGAGCAGCGGCGCAAGGGTCCCGAGGGCCGCAGGTGGCGCGAGGGGTGCGCGAATGGTGGTAGGAAAGGGGGCGTGTCGGCATCTGGCGAGAATTCTGGTTCGAACGGGCGGTCCCGCGCGGAAGACGAGGTGGTGGAGCTGGTCAGCAAGCTGATCCAGTTCGACACCTCCAACACCGGCGAGCTGTCCACCACCAAGGGCGAGCGGCAATGCGCCGAGTGGGTGGCCCAGCAGTTGCACGAGGTCGGTTACGAGACCGAGTACGTCGAATCCGGTGCGCCCGGGCGCGGGAACGTGTTCGCGCGGTTGAAGGGCGCCGATTCCGGTCGCGGGGCGCTGATGATCCACGGGCACCTCGATGTGGTGCCCGCCGAGGCCGCCGACTGGAGCGTGCACCCGTTCTCGGGTGCGGTACGCGACGGCTACGTGTGGGGGCGCGGCGCGATCGACATGAAGGACATGGTCGGGATGACCCTCGCGCTGG
Source organism: Nocardia sp. NPDC127606 (assembly GCF_042671725.1). Taxonomy (NCBI): domain Bacteria; kingdom Bacillati; phylum Actinomycetota; class Actinomycetes; order Mycobacteriales; family Nocardiaceae; genus Nocardia; species Nocardia sp. NPDC127606. Next base: position 1,392,543 of record NZ_JBHXWQ010000001.1, read on the forward strand.
CCCGCCAGTTCAAAGCCGAGGGCACGGTCCCGCCGCGGGATCTGGTGTTCGCGTTCCTGGCCGACGAGGAGAACGGCGGCAAATGGGGCTCGCAGTGGCTGGTCGAGCACCGGCCCGACCTGTTCGACGGTGTCACCGAGGCCGTCGGTGAGGTCGGCGGGTTCTCGCTGACCGTGCCCCGTCCCGACGGCACCGAACGCAGGCTCTACCTGGTGGAGACCGCGGAGAAGGGTCTGGGCTGGATGCGGTTGCGTGCCAAGGCCCGCGCCGGACACGGGTCGTTCCTGCACGAGGACAACGCCGTCACCATCCTCGCCGAAGCCGTCGCGCGCCTGGGCCGCCACACCTTCCCGGTGGTGCTGTCGGATTCGGTGGCCGAGTTCCTCGCCGCGGTCAGCGAGGAGAGCGGGCTGGCGTTCGACCCGCACGGACCCGATATCGAAGGTCAGCTGGCCAAGCTGGGTACCATCTCGCGCATCATCGGCGCCACGCTGCGCGATACCGCGAATCCGACGATGCTGCAGGCCGGGTACAAAGCCAACGTCATCCCGCAGACCGCGGAAGCCGTGGTCGACTGCCGGGTGGTGCCGGGACGGCAGGCGGCGTTCGAACGCGAGGTCGACGAGCTGATCGGACCCGACGTGGAGCGAGAATGGATCACCAAGCTCGACTCCTACGAGACCACCTTCGACGGCCACCTCGTCGACGCCATGAACGACGCGGTCCTGGCCCACGACGCCCAGGGCCGCACCGTGCCCTACATGCTCTCGGGCGGCACCGACGCGAAAGCGTTCGCCCGCCTGGGGATTCGCTGCTTCGGTTTCGCACCGCTGCAGCTGCCTCCCGAGCTGGACTTCACCGCCCTGTTCCACGGGGTGGACGAACGGGTGCCGGTGGCATCACTGGAATTCGGCACCCGGGTGCTGGAACACTTCCTTCTGCACAGCTGACCTCGACTGGAAAGGTCCTCGATGACTGACAACCCCTATGACGCGTTGCCGCAGGTGCCCTCGTTCACCGTTACCTCCGCCGACATCACCGACGGTCAGCCCTTGGCCGATGATCAGGTGTCGGGAGTGTTCGGCGCCGGCGGCAAGGACATCTCGCCGCAGCTGAGCTGGTCGGGATTCCCCGAGGGCACGCAGAGTTTCGCGGTGACCGTGTACGACCCCGACGCACCGACCGCGTCGGGGTTCTGGCACTGGGCCGTGGCCAATATTCCGGCATCGGTCACCACCCTCGATGCCGGTGCGGGCAGCGAAGGCGGGAGCCTGCCCGCCGGTGCGGTGAGCTTGCGCAACGACGGTGGTTTTCCCGGCTTCGTCGGTGCCGGACCGCCGAAAGGCCATGGCCCACACCGGTATTTCGTGGTAGTACACGCCGTCGATGTGCCCGAACTCGAGGTCGGAGCGGACGCCACGCCCGCCTACCTGGGGTTCAACCTGTTCTTCCACACGCTGGCCAGGGCCACCCTGATCGGCACCTACGAACAGAACTGAGAACGTACAACGGCGGTGGCCCTGAGAATTCCAGGGCCACCGCCGTTTTCGCAACTACTTCACGTTGACGACATGCTCGGGCGGGGTCGCGGCGTAGAGCTGCTCGATGGTCTCGGCGTACTTGTTCGAGATCGGGGTCCGCTTGAGCGACATCTTCGGAGTCAGCTCGTCACCGCCGGGCTCCCACAGGTTCTCGACGATCACGAAACGCTTGATCTGCTCCACTCGCGAGAGCTTGCGGTTGCCCGCGAGGACCGCTTCCCTGACCTCGTCGACGATCTCCTGTCGCCGCGCCAGTTCCGCGTGGGTGGCATCGGTGGCGCCGAAGTCCTTGGCGCGCAATGCCGCGACGTCGGGATCGAGCATGATCAGGGCGGTGATGTAGGCGCGGGCCTCGCCGATCGCGACGGCCTGGCCGATCATCGACGAGGCCGCCTTCATGGCGTTCTCGATATTGGAGGGGGCGATGTTCTTGCCCGCTTCGCTGATGATGAGTTCCTTCTTGCGGTCTACGATGCGCAGGTAGCCGTCGGCGTCGAGGGTGCCGATGTCGCCGGTGTGCAGCCAGCCCGCGTCGTCGATCGCCTCGGCGGTCTTGTCGGGCATGTTGCGGTAGCCGGGGGTGATGATCGGGCCACGGATGAGGACCTCGCCGTCGGCGTCGAGCCGCAGCTCCACACCGTCCATGACGCGTCCGACCGAGCCGGGGCGCGGCTTGTCGATCTCGGTGTAGGTGCCCACGCCCGCGGTTTCCGACATCCCCCACACCTCGCTGACCGCGAAGCCCAGGCCGAGGAAGTACTCGAGGGTTTCCGGCGGCACCGGCGCGGCACCGGACGCGGCGACCTTCAGCTCGGCGAACCCGAGCGCTTCGCGCAGCTTCGCCAGCACGAGGGTGTCGGCGATCTTGTGCTGCACGCCCAGCACCAGCGAGCTCTCACCGGCCAGGTTCGCCCTGGCCTGCGCGACGCCGACCCCGATCGCCCAGTTGGCCAGTGCCTTCTTGACCGGGCTCGGCTCGACCGCGAGCTTGTTCTCGATGCCGGCCTTGATCTTCTGCCACACCCGGGGGACACCGAAGAACACCGTGGGGCGGGCATCGGGCAGGGCGGCGGCGATCTCGCGCGGATCGGTGACGGTGGTGATCTGGATGCCGGTGAGCAGGCTCATCGCGTGCGCGGAGATGCGGTCGGCGACGTGTGCGGCGGGCAGATACGACACGGCGCGGTCGTCGAAACCGACCGGCAGCGGACCTGAGACCAGGCCGACGACCTGGGCGATCACATTGCTCTGGGTGAGCTCGACGCCCTTGGACGGGCCGGTGGTGCCGGAGGTGTAGATCAGGGTGGCCAGATCGCCGGGCTCGACCGCCTGCCAGGTCGCGTCGAAATCGAAGTCCGGTGCGGGATCGGATTCGAGCTCGGCCAACGTGACGGTGCCCTCGGCGATGCCGTCGACAACGACCGTGTGCTCGATCTCGGCGCCCGAAGCGCGGATGGTGTCGAGGAACGCCTGCTCGGTGATGACCACCTTGTTGCCCGCGTTGGCGAACACGTGCGCGATCTGTTCGGTGGAGCTGGTGTTGTACACCGAGAACGGGATGGCACCCAGGTGCAGGGCGGCGGTGTCGATCAGGTTGAACTCGGGTCGGTTGGTGAGCATGATGCCGACCGCGTCACCGTGACGCACACCGAGCTTCGCCAACCCGGCGGCCAGTGCGCGCACCCTCGTCGCATATTCGGCCCAGGTGATCTCCTGGGTGCCACCGACCGTGCGCAAGGCGATCTGGTCGGGCCGCAACGTGGCGGTCTGCTGGAAGGCGGCGGGCACGGTGTGCACCGTGACCCCGGATGCGTGCGCGAAACCGATGTCTGTCATATCCCTGTTCCCATAGGCCGAGCTGGACGCCGAGCCAATGCGAGTGGAACTGCCTCGTTGTCTCGAGACAGGGACGGCAGCAGTGGCGTGGCTCACTTATCGTAACCGGACATACGGGATTGCGAGGAGGGTTACCGGCGACCTCGTGGTCGCCACCACGACCGCGCCCGCTCCGATCGCGGCTCGTCGGCGAGCGGATCGGCGGGGATGGTGTGCTGGCGGTGGCGCCGTTTGGCCTGCAGATATTGCCTGCCCCGCGAGGAGTGCAACGCGATGGTGAGGGCGACGGGCTCGACGGTGATCCCCGCCTCGGTCAGCGCCCGGCACTTGTCGGGGTTGTTGGTGAGCAGCCGGACCCGGGTGAGTTCTAGGTCGCGCAGGGCCTGCGCGGCGGGGTCGTAGCGGCGGGTGTCGGCGTCGAGGCCGAGGCGCCGATAGCTGTCGAAGGTGTCGGCCCCGGACTGTTCGCTCTCCCGGTAGCCGCGGGCCTTCCAGATCAGGCCCGCCCCGCGACCTTCCTGTTCGAGATAGACGAGTACGCCCGCGCCCTCGGCCTGGATGCGGTCCATCGACTCGGTGAGCTCCCCGCCGCAGTCGCAGTCGTCGGAACCGAGGCCCTCGCCGTAGAGGCAGCGCGAATGCACCCGCACCAGGCAGCCGTCGCGGGGCTCACCGAAGAGGAAAAGGTGCCCGCCGTCGTCGCGGTCCGGGATCTCGATGACCCGAATCGGTAGCTGCTTGCCCTGGCGACCCAGTCGGTGTGCGGTATCGGCACCGGCTTCCCCGGTCCTGGCACCGCCGAACGACAGAATGGTCAACGATCCTCCGTGCGTGGACAGGGCGGCAAGGCGCCGATGCCGGACAGGCGTGAGCTGAATGTCGCGACCTTACCCCCGGATCACGCCGGTGGCGCGTACAGGCGCACGATGCGGTCGATCTCCTCGGCACTCGGCATCGACACCGCCACCGCACCCAGATTCTGGGTCGGAATCATCGCCGCGGTCGCCCACACGAAATCAGTTGCGGTGAGCGGAGTTCCGGAATTGACGAGACGATAGGCCAGGGCACCGGTGAAGGCGGCGGCAGCGCCGACCGAGGCCTTGAGTACCTGCGGGAAATGGTCGATGACTGTCTCGATCGTGTCGGAGGCCACCACACACCGGAAGTTCTCGACTGTGCACACGGTACCGACGCCGAGGCCACGCAGCAGCCTGGCGATATCGGCAGCGGATTCCGCGGGTACATCGGGCAGCAGCGCGTCGAGATCCGCGGCTGCGCCGACGAGGTAGTCGACCGCGCCCAGATGTCGATACAGGCTCTGCGGCACCGGCATGGCTGGTGTCGGACACACGATCACGGGTGGTTTGGGCCGCATCTGCGACACCATCGACAGCACCTGCTCGATCACCGAAGGCGGCGGTTCGAAACTCAGGATCACCGCATCCGAGGCTTCCAGGGCGGCACGTAGTTCGGGGCGGTGTAGATCGTCGTCCTGTAGTTGGACGCGATTGTCACGGCAGCCGATGATGCGGCTCTCACCGTTGGGGGTGATCACCACGGCGGTGACCAGCGACGTCGCGAACGGGACGACCTTGACCAGATCGAGGTGGACGCGTTCGGATTCGATGAATTCGAGGATGCGACGGCCGTATTCGTCGCCGCCGACGGCACAAACCAGATGCACGCCGATGCCGAGACGGGCTGCGGCGACCGCCCGGTTCAGCCCTTTGCCGCCGGGGTGCCCGGTAAAGCTACCGCTGGCCGCGTTGTCGGCGGCGGGGAAGGCGTCGACCCGGTAGAGGTGATCGATGACAGCGTCACCGAAGACCGTGACGACACCGCGCCGGGCGGGCGCGGTGGTGGTGGGTGGGGTGAGCGAGGGCCCGGCCATCGGATAGCCGGAATCGGTGGCGAGCAGCCCGGCGAGCGCGGTGAAGGCGTTGTGTTCGGAGACCGTACGCAACCGTTTGACGGTGGGCGCCTCGGGAACGGGGTCGACGTCGAGCAGGGTGTGCAGCGCGACCCACTGCTCGGTCAAGGCCTCTCGACGTTCCCCGAGGTTGTCTGCATACAGGCGTTCGACATCGACACCCACGCCGGAGCGGTCGCGGAACAGCCCGAGTGAGAGTGCCGCGTCCACGATCAGCCGGTCCGTCGGCGACAGCCACTGCGTGACCTCGCGCACCACGGGCAGGATCGAGGCCTCGACACTGGCCCCGGTACGCCGCGCGTGCCTGCGCACCGACAGCAGCTCTAGCAGGGGCGCAGCGTCGATCTCGGTGTGGCGCAGGCGTTCTGCGTTCAAGCCCGCGTACTTGCCCAGCCTGGCCAGGATGCTGCGGATCGCGGCGACGCGGGCGTCCTGGGGAACCATCGGCATGCTGCCTCCCGTCCACTTGTCGAGGCCGGCGCGCACCCGATCAGGGCGGACGCCGCACTGCGATCGCCACAATGCCGGGTTTGCCACGCCCGAAATCCGGCAATTACCTACTAACAATGGCAATTGACCAAGACAATTGGCAAATGCCACACTGGATTACGGGGAGTGGATGCCCCGCCAGACGCTCGGGGAGGGCGCAGCGCCCCGCCGGGGAAGGCAGGTCCGCGATGGTTATTCATGGCACCGACGACACGTTACGCAGCGACCGCACGCCGGAATTCGCCCAACGAAACGACACCGGCGGCTGGCGATTGAGCTGGTTGCCCGAGTACACCCTGACCCGTGAGCAGGCCTGGGCGGGCATGGAGCTCGACGAACTCGTCAGCGATCTCGCCGGCGTGCACGACCGGCTCGCGCACGCCGAGATCAGCGCCCGCGCCGACCTGCTCGGCATCATCTGGCAGCAGGCTCTGATCAAGCTCGCCAAGCGCATCGACGCTCGCGGGCACGGCGACGACCCGGCAGCGGGGGAGTCGTTCCACGACCCACCGGCGCGACTGTCCCGGCTACGCCCGGCGCGATCGATGCACGACGACCGGGCGCCCCAGGCGTACTACGGCTGAGAACTCAGACCGAGTGGGTGCGGTGTTCGGCGCCGACGGCGTCGGACAGGCGGGCGTAGCCACCCGCGCGCAGGTTGGCGGCGATCCCGCGGTGGACGCGGGTGGTCCAGAAGGGGCCGCCGTAGATGAACCCGGTGTAGCCCTGCAGCAGGGTGGCGCCGGCGAGGATGCGGGCCCAGGCCTGCTCGGGGGTTTCGATGCCGCCCACCGAGATCAAGACCACCCGATCGCCGACGCGGGTGTAGAGGCGGCGCAGGACCTCCAGGGAGCGATCGGCCACGGGGGCGCCGGACAGCCCGCCCGCGCCCATGGCTTCGACTTCGGCGGTCGGGGTGGCCAGGCCGTCGCGGCGGATGGTGGTGTTGGTGGCGACGATGCCCGCCAGACCCAGCTCGACGGCGAGGTCGGCGACGGCGTCGATGTCGTCGTCGGACAGGTCGGGGGCGATCTTCACCAGGACCGGCACCGAGACGCTGTCGAGCACGGCCTGCAGGATCGGGCGCAGCGACTCGACGGCCTGCAGGTCACGCAGGCCGGGGGTGTTGGGGGAGGACACGTTGACAACGACGAAGTCCGCGAGCGGGCCGAGTAATCGGGCGCTGGTCGCGTAATCGCCGGCGGCGGCATCGGGTTCGGTGACCTTGGTCTTGCCGATGTTCGCGCCGATCGGGACAGTGGGGCGCGCGCCGTGCAGGCGAGCGGCCGCGGCGGCGGCACCGTGGTTGTTGAAACCCATCCGGTTGATCAGGGCGTGGTCGGCGGGCAGCCGGAACAGTCGCGGCGCGGGGTTGCCGGGCTGAGCGTGCGCGGTGACCGTGCCGATCTCGGCGAAACCGAAACCCAGTGCGCCCCAGGCGTTCGCGCCGTCGGCGTTCTTGTCGAAACCGGCGGCCAGGCCCAGCGGCGCGGGGAAGTCGACACCGAACGCGGTGGTGGCCAGGATCGGGTCCGCCACCACGGTGAGCTTGCGGGCCAGCCAGCGCGTCGGCGGGAACCAGGTGGCGAAACGCAGCGCGGCGAACACCAGGTGATGCACCCGCTCCGGCGGGATCAGGAACATCAGGCGTAACAGGAGGGCGTACATGGTCGGCTCACAATCCGGGTTCGGGCACAGGCAGGACGGCGTTTTTGCGGCGGCGCAACAGCACCCGGCGGCTGCCGTCGGTGTAGGCGCGCACCCGGGACAACTCCCAGCCGCCGAATTCGGCCTGGATGGCCAGTCGCATCGAGGCGGTGACCCGGTTGACCTCCGGCGGCAGCCGCAGCGGCACGTATTCGTAGTCGTCGTTGCTGGTTTCCCAGCTCGGCGGTATCGCCGAGCGCGCTCTGCGAGGTGTGGCCATCACTGCCCTCTCTTCCGCTCTTGCACGCCGATCCGCTGCAGGCCATCGCCCGCGGCCGAGGCGACGAACAGGTCGCCGGTGCGTTCGTCGACGGCGATCGCGTCGGGCTGGCGCACTGTCGCGAGCCGGGCCACCTCGACACCGATGCCGGTCGACAGGTCGTAGCCGACGACCTCGTTGCTCAGCGTTGCGCTCACCCAGACCAGCTCCGACCGCGAGTCGTAAGCGAGCGCGTAAGGCGATGATGATACCGGGAAACGCTGGCGCAGTACGAGCGGACCGGCCGAGTAGACCAGCAGTTCACCGCCCGCGGTGTCGGCCACGATGATGCGCCCGTGCGGGTCGGTGATGGCGTTGGTGGCGCCGTCGCCCGCGCGCAGCATCAGGCCGAGCGCGTCCTCGCGCACCGCGACGACGGCGGTTTGCTTGCGGTCGAGCACGGTGATGTTCTCGCCGGTCACCGCGATCGCGTCGGCCGAGACGAGGCCGGTGATCGTGCGGGTGACGGTGCCGTCGGCATTCAGTTCGCGCACGGTGCCGTCGGCGGTGCCGACGACGAGTGTGCCGTCGGCGCGGGTGTGCACGCTGTGCACGTCGCCGTCGACAGCGGTCTCGGTGAGCGCGCCCGTGCCTGCGTCTACCCGCAGAACCCGGTTGGGGGCGGCGACGAGGACTTCTCCCGGCTTGCCCTGGGCCAGTGACGCGCCGGGGGCAGGCAGGGTGACCGCGCGGGAGGTTGCCGGTGCGGCGGGGTCGGTCAGCGACAGCGTGGTGCCCGCGGTATCGAGAGCGGCGAGCAGACCCGTCGAGCGTTCGGCGAGCAGCGCTGTGGTCGCGGTCGCGGCAAAGACCTGCCCGGCGGGATTCGCCGCGGCGGGCGACACCGCCGCGGTCGCCGGCGCTCTGGTCGGCACATCGCGACCGCCGTCTTCACCACTGCACCCGGTCAGTACCACCAGAACCGCCGCGCCGACCAACGCAGAGGCGACCGAGCCACGAGGGCGCATGCACCGAACTCCTTCAATCCGCACGAGGTGACTGCCTTGATCACCATCTGACCATGATGACTCACCAGTAGCTCCGACCGGGTATCTGGCGTCGGAGCTGTCGGTGACGCGCGTTACTGTTGACGTGTCGAGTAATTGATTGCCATGCAGCGGCAGGAGATCCTTACGATGACCGACCGGACACCAGCGGGTTTCGGCATCGATGACATCTCCGTCGGACCGTTCGCCCACGGCTTCGGCACCACCGACGACGGTCGACCCTTCGCCTTCCGCACCCACCGCGCCACCCTCACGGTGCAGATCTATCGCGCCGACCTGGGCGACACGGTGCCCGGATCCGACGACGTGGTGGCCCAGGCCCAGGCCCAGGTGACCGACATCGACCTCGGTGACGAACGCAGCGTCAGCGCCTTCGTGCGCGATCTGCTCCTCGACGCCGACCCTGTCGAGGCGGCCACAACCAGTGACATCTCCACAGTTCGCGCCATCCTGGGACGGATCAGTGCCGTCATTGATGGTATGTAGATGGTGATGTCTTCCACACTTTCCGCCAGGGCCGCTGCGGCCACCGCCTGCCTCACGGCCCTCGTCGCCCTCGCCGGTTGCGCGGGAACCACCGACGAGGCCTCGGTCGACGCCGCACGGTCTTCGGCCAACGCCTCCCTCGCTTCCTCCGTCGCGATCTCGGCCAGCAAGGCCACTGTGCCGCTGCCGAACGCCCAACAGCTCGACGCACAGATCAAACGCGCGCTCGACCCGAGCCTGCCCGATGTCGAACGCACCGAACTGATCGAGGACGGTGCCGCGTTCTCCGACGCCATCCCCGACATGTACAAGGCGCTACGCGACAACCCTCACGCGGTGTACGGCGTCGTCGACCCGGTGTTCGACAACCGTGACGGCACACTCACCGCGACCATGCGCCTGGACAAGGACGGTTCGGGCACCAACGTGCGCACCACCATCGTGCACTTCGTGCTGCTCGACGGTAAGTGGAAGATCTCGCGCACCGACCTGTGTGGCATCCTGCGCTCGGCCGACTACCGCACCGCCGCCTGCGGCTGAGATGCGCGAATCTCGATCCATGCGGTGGGGCAGGTTCGTCTACCGCCACCGATTCCTCGTGCTCGGCTTCTTCGTGCTGACCGTGCTGATCTCGGGATGGTTCGGTCGCGACCTCGCCGACCGCTACACCCAGGAGGGCTGGTTCGACGAGTCGAGCCAGTCGGTGGCGGCGTCCAAGCTGGCCGACGACACCTTCGGCCGCGACACCGACGGCGATCTGATCGTCATCTACACCGCCCCGCCCGGCACCACCGTCGACGATCCCGCTGTCCGCGGACCGGTGACGGCGGCACTGGCCGACCTGCGTAAGCAGTACGGTGAGTGCATCCACAAGATCGACAGCTACTGGGACAGCCCGTTCTCGGCCAATGCCTCCGACCCGACCAAACAGCACGCGTTCGCCAGCATCGGGCTGGCCGGGGGCGGCGGGACCGCGACGGTCAACAACTACCTCGCGTTGAAACCGCACCTGCACGCCGATGTCCCCGGCGCCGGCCCCGGCGGGACGACCGTGCAGCTGGCGGGGCTGCAGCCGGTGGTCGAGGGCATCAATATCGGGATGCAGCACGACATCAAGCGCGCCGAGATCATCGCCCTGCCGATCGTGGCGATCCTGCTGTACTTCGTGTTCGGCGGGGTGATCGGCGCACTGCTGCCGGTGCTGATCGGTGGACTCACCATCCTCGGCACCTCCGGGATCTTGCGGGTGCTCACCGCCCAGATCGAGGTCAACGTGTTCGCCAGCGCGGTGATGACGTTGGTCGCGCTCGGGTTGGCGATCGACTACGGACTGTTCACGGTGACCCGGTTCCGGGAGGAACTCTCGGCCGGGCGCTCGGTCGAGGACGCGACCGCGCGGACTGTCGCCACCGCGGGGCGCACGGTGCTGTTCTCCGCGGCGATCATCGCCTTGAGCCTCGGCGCGCTGTTCATCTTCCCGAACGGGGTGCTGCGCTCGGTGCCCTACGGCGGCATCTCCGCGGTGATGCTGGCGGCCCTGTTGTCGGTCACCGCGCTGCCCGCCGCGTTGAGTATCGCCGGCCACCGGATCGACTGGCTGGGCTGGAAACGCTTCTCGCGCAGCAAGACCGAAGCCGAGATCGATGCCGGGTTCTTCTCCCGGCTGGCGCAGTGGGCGATGCGACGGCCGTGGGCGGTGGTCATCCCGATCGTGCTCGGACTGCTGGCGCTGAGTATTCCGTTGCGCCACATCGAGTTCGGTGGGATCAGTGAGAAGTATCTGGCTGCCGACAACCCGGCGCGGGTGGCCCAGGAGGACTTCGATCACCTGTTTCCCGGTTTTCGCACCGAACCGCTGAAACTGATCGTGGTCGGCGCCTCACCCGAGCAGTTGAGCGATATCCGCTTCGAGGCCAATCAGGTTCCGGGACTGACCGGGCGGTTCGAACCCGCGGCGGCGACCAAGGACAACGTCAACGTGCTCTCCGCCGGGCTCGGTGACAAACGCGACGCCGACCGCGTGATCGACGCGCTGCGTGCGCTACCCGCCCCACCGGGCGTGCAGGTGATGGTCGCCGGTATCCCCGCGCTCGAACGCGACAGCATCAACGGGTTGATCGACGGGCTACCGCTGCTGTTGGCGATCCTGATCGCGGCGGCGCTGGCGTTGATGATCGTGGCGTTCCGGTCGGTGGTTCTCGCGGTGAAAGCCGTCGCGATGAGCGCGCTCAGCCTGGTCTCGACCCTGGGTGTGCTGACCTGGATCTTCGTGGAAGGGCACGGGTCCGGGGCATTCCAGTTCACGCCGGGACCGCTGATGTTCGCGGTGGTGGCGTTGATCGTGACGGTGATCTTCGGATTGTCCACCGACTACGAGGTGTTCCTGCTGTCGCGGATCGCCGAGAAACGGGCCGCGGGCGCCGACGCCACGGAGTCCATCCGCTACGGCGTGGCGCACACCGGCGGGGTGATCACGTCGGCGGCCGCGATCTTGATCGTGGTGACCGGCGCGTTCGGGTTCTCGGATCTGGTGCTGATGAAATACATCGCCTACGGGATGATCGTCGCCCTGATCATCGACGCCACGATCATCCGGATGGTGCTCACCCCGGCCCTGCTGAAGATCATCTGGAAATAGCAGACTCAGAACTGCTGGTTGCCGTAATCGCGGAACCAGGCCACGATCTGGTCGTGGTCGGCGGTTGCGGCCAGTGCCAGCAGGAGCAGCAGGCGTGCCTTCTTGGGCGCGAGGTCGCCGCCGCTGACGACGCCCATCTTCGGGTCGACGGTGATCGCGCCCGAGCCGTAGCCGTTGGTGGCGACCAGGGCGACGCCCTTGGTCGCCATCGCCGCGTTCGCCTGGCTCGGAGACGGAGTGCCCGCGAAGACGATGCCCTTGGCGCCCGCGGCGACGGCGGCGGTGATGGGCTCGGCGGGGGCGTCGAGGTAGCTGTGGGCGATGTCGACACGCGGGAGGGTGTCGCGGGGGATCGTGGTCAGGTCGAACGGGGTCGTCCAGCGGGCGGGGTCGTCGCAGCGTCGCACGCGGGCCGGGGCGCGTTGCAGGCGGATGCCCGCCTGGTCGATGGTGCCGAGGTCGCCGTATTCGTGGGTGGTGAAGGTGTGCACGCGGGTCGAGTCGGATTTGGTGGCGTCGCGGGCGGGCAGGATCTGTTCGTTGAGGGCGATGACCGTGCCGAAGCAGGTGGTGCGGTTGCTCGCCGCGAGGCGGATCGCGTTGTAGAGGTTGATCGGTCCGTCGCTGCCGATCGCGGTCCACGGTCGCATCGCCCCGGTCACCACCACCGGTTTCGTGCTGCGCACGGTGAGGTCGAGGAAGTAGCTCAGCTCCTCCATGGTGGCCGAACCGGTGCTGACCACGACCGAATCATGGTCTCGGAGGCGGCGTTCGACCAGCTGCGCCAAGTCGTAGAGGTCGGTGACGGTGTACTCGCCGGATCCCTTCTGCCCGAAGTCCTCGGTCGACACGGCGGCGACATCCGCGATTTCGGGGCGCAGCGAGTCGACGAGTTCGGCGATCGGGCGTGTGCCCGGCCGATAGGTTTCGAGGTCGGTGCGCCGGTCGGAGGTGCCTGCGATGGTGCCGCCGAGGCCGATCACCGCGACTCGCTGCGCGGCACCCGCCGGTGTGGGGTCCGCTGAGCCGACACCGATTCCGGCACCGGCGACGGTTCCGGCGAGCGCGATCGTGGCGGCGATTTTCGAGACTGTGGGCATGTCGCTCACGCTAGGAACGGCACATGCCCGACCACATCACTCCCGCGCGGTACCTCGATCCGATACCGAGGTACTGCGCGAGCGAGATCAGATCGTCTTGATGATGCCGCCATCGATCACCACGTCGGCGCCGAGGATGTTGGCGGCCTTGGCCGAGGCGAGGAACGCGATCAGCGCGGCGACCTCGTCGGCCTCGGAGATCCGGCGCGAGGCGATGTCGAACTGTTCGGGCAGCGCCTCGAGTAGCTGCTCGCGGGAAATGCCCTGGGCGGCAGCCAGTTTCGCACCGATGCGGTGTTCGTCGCGCCAGATCCTGGTGCCGACGGGGCCGGGGGAGACGGTGTTGACCCGCACGCCCTGCGGACCGAACTCCTCGCTGAGTCGTTTGCCGAGGGAGGTGAGTGCGGCTTTGGCTTCGCTGTAGCCGGTGGGGCCCACCGCGGGCAGGTGCGCGTTGATGGACGAGACGTTGATGATGGTGCCGCGGCGATCGAGCAGGCTGGGCAGTGCCGCGCGGGTGGCCCGGATCGCGCTGAACAGGTTGATATCGAGGAAGTGGTGCCATTGGTCGTCGGTGGTGTCGAGGAATCCGGCCAGCGTGAGCCGATCAGGGTCGCCGCCGCCGACATTGTTGACCAGGATGTCGATGCCGCCGAGTTCCTCCAGCGCGGTGTCGATGACCGTGGTGACGCCCTGCGCAGTCCCCAGATCGGCGGCGACCGTCGCGGCCGCGACCTTGTCGAGCTCGGGAGTGATCGTGCGTGCGGCGCCGACGACGCGCACGCCCTCCGCGGCGAGTGTTTCGGCGACGGCGAGACCGATGCCGCGGGAGGCTCCGGTGACGACGGCGGTCTTTCCGGTGAGTTCGAGATCCATGCTCGTACCTTTCTTGAACTGCAGGTCAATAATTAGGGCATGCGGAAAATGCGTGCGGGAGTAGGGGTTTCACAGGGTGGTCAGTGCTACGTCGATGAGGCGGTAGAGCTGGGGGGCATCGTTGGTCTTCGCCATGAGGCGCAGGCCCGCGCTGGTGGTGAACAACAGGGCCGCAATCGAATTCGGGTCCACCTCGCGGTCGACGTCGCCGTCGCGGCGGCCCTGGTCGATCCGGGCGGCCAGCGTGGCGACGATGCGTTGTTCGATCCCGCGCAACGTTGTGGTGGCCGCCGCGTCGTGGCCGCCGAGTTCTGCCGCGGTGTTGACGGCGAGGCAGCCGCGTCGGGTCGGGGAGGCCATGTCGAGATCGACTGCGGCGCGCAGGTATTCGCGCAGGCACTCCCGGGTGGTTCCCGGCCGGGACATGTAGTCCTCGGCCATGGCCACGCCGAGTCGGCCGTAGCGGTCGAGAACGACGTCGAACAGCGCGCGTTTGCTGCCGAAGGTGTTGTACAGGCTGCCTTTTCCGATGCCGGTTGCTTCGGCGAGCTGTGCGGGGGAGGTGTTGGCGTAGCCGTGGGTCCAGAACTGGTCCATCGCGCGGTCCAGGACCGTGTCGGTGTCGAAGTTCTGGGGCCTGGCCATGTCTCGACGGTAGACGTTCTATACCTGTAGGTCAATAACTCGGGCGAAAGACCGTGGCCGCGCGTGCCACGATCTCGTGCGCTACTTGCCGATGATGCCGAAAGCGTTGCCGTCGGTGTCTTCCAGGACGCAGATGCGGGCGCCGGGGCTGACCTCGCGCGGGGCGGTCCGTTCGGTCGCGCCCGCGGCGATCGCCGCCGCTCTGGCCTTGTCGACATCGTCGACTCCGGCGAAGGCCACCGGGCCCGCCGCGACGTCACCGCTGGGGTCGAGGCCGATCTGGACGTCGCCGACTGCCCAGCCGACGTAGTACGGCTCGTCGGTGTGGGGTTCGCCGTAGAGGGTGGTGTAGACGGCTTTCGTCGCGGCCAGATCGGATACGGGGATGACGACGCTGGCGATGGTGGGGCTCATCGGATCTCCTCTTGCGATAGGAGCGAGCCACGTTCGCGAGCGACGAGTGGACCGATCGTCGTTGCGATGGTGACCGCGATGGACGAATGACCTCGGCGCCCAGCCTACTCAGCCCCGCTCGGCCCTCCGTCGCCGCCGAAGCCCGCGTGTCGAGGAGTGTTTGCGCAACGGTTGCCTCAGGTGCGTCCGCGTTCGGGCAAGACCAGTTGGGCGCCGGTGCTCGGGTGATCGAAGACGTCGACGGGGTGGTGGTAGACGGTGGTGAGCAGTTCGCGGGTGAGGATCTCGCGTGGGTGGCCGTCGGCGGCGACGCGGCCCCCGTCCAGGACCGTGACCCGGTCGGCGTAGGCGGCGGCCACCCCGAGGTCGTGGACCACGACGACCACGGCGGCGCCGTCGGCGGCACGAGTGGCCGCCAAGCGCAGGACGGCTTCCTGGTGACCGAGGTCGAGGGCGGCGGTCGGTTCGTCCAGCAGCAGGGTGGCGGTGTCCTGAGCCAGAACGCGAGCCAGGGCCACCCGGGCGCGCTCGCCGCCCGACAACGACGGGAACACGCGCGTGGCGAGGTGGGTGACGTCGGTGGCGGCCAGTGCCGCGGTGATGAGGGCGTCGTCGTTGTCGGCGGCCGGAGTGTGCAGCCACGGGGCACGGCCCATGGCGACGACCTCACGGGCGGTGAACGGGAAGCCGACGGCGTGGGATTGGGGCAGGACGGCGCGGCGGCGGGCCATATCGGCGGGGGTCCAGTGCGAGAGCGCGTGGCCTTCGAGTTTCACCGCGCCGGCGCTGGGGTCCAGTTCGCCGGCGAGGGCGGCGAGCAGGCTGGATTTGCCCGCACCGTTCGGGCCGACGAGCGCGACGATTTCCCCGGCCGCGACCTGGAAGTCGACCTCTTCGAGGACGGTACGGGTGCCCCGCTGGACGGTGAGCCCGGTGGCGCGCAGGGTGACGGTGCCGAGCTCCGGGCGCGCGGGCACGTCGGGGGTTCGTGCGAACAGCGAACGCCAGGAGGCGCGGCGTTCGCGGGTGGTGTCGGTCATCCCCAGCCTCCCGCGCGGGCACGGGTGCGGCGCAGCAGCCAGAAGAAGAACGGGCCGCCGATCAGGGAGGTGAGCATGCCCAGTGGCAGGTCCGCGTTGTGGACCAGCGTGCGGGCGGCGACGTCGGCGCCGAGCAGCACCACCGCGCCCACGATCGCGCTGAGCGGGACGAGCACCCGGTGGCCGGGGCCGACCATCATGCGCACCAGGTGCGGCACGATCAGCCCCACGAACAAGATGATGCCGCTGAACGCGACGCCTGCCGCGGTGAGCACGGCGACCACCACGATCACCTGCCTGCGCAGCCGCTCCACGTCGACACCGAGGTGGCGGGCCGCGGAATCGCCGAGCGCGAGCAGATCCAGGCGTGGTGCGATGAGGATCGCGGCGAGGATGCCGACCGAGGCCAGCGCCGCCACAATCGCCACCGATTGCCAGGTGGCGCCGTTGAGGCTGCCGAGCTGCCAGAACACGATCTGATCCCGCGCGGCGGGGCTGGCGACGAACAGCAGCAGCGCGATCAACCCGCCGGCGAAGGCGTTGATCGCGACGCCGGTGAGGATCAGCGTCACCACCTCGGTGCGCCCGTTCGATCTCGACAGCACATAGACCAGGGCGGTGGTGATCAACCCGGCGACGAAGGCGGCGGCCGCCACCGACCACGCGGCGACGAACGCGCCGCCGACCACGATCACCGTGCCCGCTCCGACCGCCGCACCGGCCGAGACCCCGATGACGCCGGGTTCGGCGAGCGGATTGGCGAACACCCCCTGCAACAACGCACCCGCTGTCGCCAGGCAAGCCCCGACCAGGACGGCGAGGGCCACCCGAGGAAACCGCACCTCCCACAGCGTCACCTCACCGGCCGGATGCGCGGGCACGGGCCCGATGTCCAGGCCGATCCGGTGCGCCACACTGCCGAGCACCTCGGCGGCGGTCGTGGGGACCTGCCCGAGCACCGCCGAGACCAGCGCCAGCACGAGCAGGGCGAGCAACGCCACCGCGAACACAACGGTCACGCGCGTGCCCCGGTGCCCCGTGGGCGGCAGGGGATCGGGGGTGGCGTCGGTGATCCGCGGGGTGTCCGCGGCTTTGGTCAGGTCGGGAACTTCGCTCATGCGGGGTCCGCCCGGCACGACTGCTGAGCGCTCATGCCGATTTGCCGTAGACGGCGTCGGACAGCGCGGAGACCACGCGGCCGGTGTTGGGACCGAAACTGAGGATCACCGCGTCGGACATGTCGACCACGCGTCGATTGCGGCCCGCCGGAGTCTGGGCGATGCCGGGCACCTTCTCCAGTCCCTCGACCCCGCCCAGCGATTTCAGCCCGTCCGACATCACCAGCAACACATCGGGGGCGGCGGCGATCATCGCCTCGCTGGTGATGGACACGAACGGTTCGTTCACCCCGGAGGCGGTGCCCGCGTCCACGCCACCGATTGCGGAAATCAGCGAATCAGCGCCCGAGCCGCGCCCGGCGATCATGGTGATCGCGGCGCTGCGCAGGTACAGGAAGGCGATCTTGGGCTGTGGATCCTGCTGGGGCACGCGGGCGGTCGCGGCGGTGATCTCGTCGTGGGTGCGCGCGCCGAGCTGCTTGCCCGCTTCGGGAACGCCCAGCGCGGTGGCCACCGCCTCGATCTGCGGGACGACACCGTCCATGCTGCGATCGGGGTCGAAGTAGACGACGGTCACTCCGGCCGCGCGGAGCTGCTCACGCACGGCCGGGGCCGCGCTGGTGGTGTCGGTGAGGAACACCGACGGGCGCAGGTTCAGGACCGCTTCGACGCTGAGGCTGCCGTTGCCACCGGCCACATTGGGCACGGACGCGACGGCGGGGAACGACGCCGAGGTGCTGCGACCGACGAGGTTCGCGCCCAGGCCGAGGGCCCACACGGTTTGGGCGAGGGTGCCGTACCGGTCGACGGCGATGATCCGCGAGGTGTCGGCGATCGTCACGTCGGTGCCGTCATGGGACTTCACCGTCACCGGCAACCGCGGACTCGGCGCGGGTCCGATCGGCACGGGGTCGAGGTCGGCGAGCTGGGCTGTCACCGGCCCACCGGAATTGGCAGTCGATGCAGAATTGCTTCCGGTGCAAGCGACGGCGCCGGTCAGCACCGTCGCCGCGAGCATCGCCGTCAGCACACCACGCAGTTTCATGTAGGTAAGGCTAGCCATCATTCGGAACGGGCGCTCACATCGTCCAGTGCCGCCGCGATCGCCCGCGGCAACTCGAGGGTTTCGGCGGCCAGCACACCGGTGAGCTGACCGATATCGCGGGCACCGACGATCATGCTCGCGATGCCCGGCCGGTCCCGGATCCAGGCCAGCGCCACCGCCAACGGTGACGTGCCCAGCCCGTCGGCGGCGGTGACCAGCGCGTCGACCACTCTGGTCGCGCGATCGTCGTCGAGCCTGCGCCGGATCTCGGCCGCGGTCGCCTCGTCGGCACCTCGCGAATCCGCGGGGACACCGTCGCGATACTTGCCGGTCAGGATTCCACCCGCCAGCGGCGCCGACGCGATGACGCCGACCCCGTGGTGGCGGGCGGCGGGAATCACATCGTTCTCGGTGCCACGCGCGAGCAGCGAATACGGCGTCTGCGCGGCGCTGATCGGCGCGATCGCGGCCAGACTCGCCAACTGCCACGCCGCGAAGCCACGCACCCCCGCGTACCGGGTGCGGCCGGTCCGCACCGCGGTCTCGAGGGTCGCCGCGACCTCATCGAGCGGGGTGTACGGATCCCAGGCGGCGATGCTCCAGATGTCGAGATGGTCGGTGCCCAGTTCGAGCAGGGTCCGATCGAGTTGTTTGAGCAGCGTGCGTCGCGACGCATCGACCACCGGGCCCATCGCCGCGGGGGCGGGCACCGAGTCGCCGACTCCGGCGCCGGGTGCGTGCATCACCACACCCGCGCTGCCGCTGAGCACCAATTCGTCACGCGACACCAAGTCGCCGAGCAGGTCCGCCAGGATCCGCTGCGCCGCCCCCTCGCCGTAGACGGGCGAGAGGTCGACGAGCGTGCCACCGGCCTCGGTGAACGCCGCCAACTGCACCGATGCCTCGTCGGCATCGGTATGTGTCCCCCAGGTATGGGTCGCCAACCCGATTCGCGACACCCGAAGTCCGCTGCGTCCCACCGTTCGCTGTTCCATCACCGCGCCCGCGCATTCGTCACGGCGACAGCCTAATGCGCGCACCACCGCTGCCTCGCTCGGCGACCCGTGCCACGGCGCGGCAGAACTCGATCTCGGCGACGGGCGGGCGACGACCGACCGCGCCGACGGGTAGGGTCGCTGCGAGATCGTGGCGGTCAGAGCCACAGGTGAAGGAAAAGCCCAGGAGGACGCCGTCTTTCGGGCGCGAGTCAGCAGGAGGACGTGTTGGGCGAGTCGATGACCTGGTTCCAGGCATTGGTACTCGGATTGGTGCAGGGACTCACCGAGTTCCTGCCGATCTCGTCCTCGGCGCACCTGCGCATCGTGTCGGGCGTGTTCTTCGGTGACGACGCGGGCGCGTCGTTCACCGCGGTCACCCAGCTCGGCACCGAGGCAGCGGTGCTGGTGTACTTCGCCAAGGACATCTGGCGCATCCTCGTCGCCTGGTTCACCACGCTCGGGATGCGCTGGCGCGAACGGTCCCAGCGCGAGGTCGCGGTGGGCGACCGGGTCACCACGAAGCTGCCGGTGATGGACCGCAGTGCCCGTGACGCGCACGAACGCGACACCCAGCGCGAACTCGACTACCGCATCGGCTGGTACGTGATCATCGCCACCATCCCGATCGGGGTGTTGGGTTACCTGTTCAAGGACGAGATCCGCACCGGGGCCCGCAACTTGTGGTTGGTCTCGTTCATGCTGGTCGCGTTCGCGCTGGTGATCGCCGCGGGCGAGTACTTCGGCAAGAAGGAACGTCCGATCGAACAGCTCACGACCCGTGACGGCATCCTCATGGGCCTGGCGCAATGCCTCGCGCTGATTCCCGGCGTGTCCCGCTCCGGCGCCACCTCCACCGCGGGTCTGTTCCTGGGCCTGGAGCGTGAAGCGGCCGTGCGGTTCTCGTTCCTGCTGGCCATCCCGGCGGTGACGGCGTCGGGCCTGTTCAGCCTGCCCGACGCGTTCGAACCGGCAGGTGAGGGCCTCAATGCCAGTGGGGCGCAGTTGCTGGTCGCCACCGTGGTGGCGTTCGTCGTCGGGTACGCCTCGGTGGCGTGGTTGCTGAAGTTCGTCGGCAAGCATTCGTTCTACTGGTTCGTCGGCTACCGGATCATCCTCGGTGTCACGATGCTGGGCCTGCTGGCCGCCGGCGTCGTCTCCGCCACCTGATCCCGACACCGACCCATGGTTAGGCTGGTCCCATGACGGTGATCCTGCTCCGGCACGGAGTGTCCACCTCCAACACCGCGCGCACCCTCGCGGGCCGCGCCCCCGGTGTCGAACTCACCGAGCGCGGCACCGAACAGGCCGCCGCGGTGGCCGACCGGCTCGCGATGCTGCCGATCGAACACATCGCCAGCTCCCCGCTGCTGCGCTGTCAGCGCACCGTGGCGCCGCTGGCCGAGAAACTCGGTCTCGAACCCGACCACGACGAACGCCTCATCGAGGTCGACTACGGCGACTGGACCGGGCGCCCGATCGCCGAACTGGTCACCGAACCGCTGTGGCGGGTCGTGCAGGGCCACGCCTCGGGCGCGGTGTTCCCCGGTGGGGAAGGACTGGCCCAGGTCCAGCAGCGCGCGGTCGCCGCGATCCGCGATATCGAACGCACCCTGGCCGAGAAAGCGGGCCGGGATGTGCTGTGGGTGGCGTGCGCGCACGGCGACGTCATCAAATCGATCCTGGCCGACGCTCTGGGCCTGCACCTGGACAGCTTTCAGCGGATCGCGGTGGAACCGGCCTCGATCAGCGTCGTCCGCTACAGCCCGCACGGGCCGTCGGTGTGGAAGTTCAACGACACCGGCGCCGATCTTTCCGCGCTGGCCGCGGCCGCACCGACGACACCGACACCCGGTGGAGAGGTGCCGACGGCCACGAACGCGGATAATGGGAACGCGGGGCACCGCGATTCTCCTTAGAGGAGTGTGTTCGTGAGTGTCGATCAGGGTCACGTATCAGGAGGTGCATGTGTCACGCGCAATCCATGTATTTCGCACCCCCGATCGTTTCGTCGCCGGGACCGTCGGTGAACCGGGCGATCGTTCGTTCTACCTGCAGGCTGTGCAGGAGCCGCTGGTGGTGAGTGTGCTGCTGGAGAAGCAGCAGGTGAAGGTGCTCGCCGACCGGATGGGTCTGCTGCTCGACGAGGTAGCGCGCCGCTTCGGCGCCGAGGTACCACCCGAAGGGGAGGACGTGCGCGATGTCGCGCCGCTGGTCACCCCCATCGACACCGAATTCCGGGTCGGCACCATGGGTCTGGGCTGGGATTCCGATGCCAACGCCGTGGTGGTCGAGTTGCTCGCGATCACCGAGACCGAGGTCGACGAATCGGTGGTGCTCGACGACACCGACGAGGGCCCCGACGCGGTGCGGGTGTTCCTGACCCCCATCCAGGCACGCGAGTTCGCGTTGCGGTCGGCGCGGGTGATCGCGGCGGGCCGTCCTCCGTGCCCGCTGTGCGGAGAACCGCTGTCCTCGCGCGGGCACATGTGTGTGCGCACCAACGGGTACAAGCGCGGCGAGATCTTCGGCGCTGCCGAGCTCGAAGAGGAGTGATCTCCTGTGCCGGTGCTCACCGAAGGTGACCTCGACATCGTCGGGCAGATCGGCGTCGCCAGCAACCTCACGCTGGTGTGTGAGATCGCCGCACCCGAACCCGACGGTGCCCCGCTGCGGGTGGTGTACAAGCCGGTGCGGGGTGAACGGCCGCTGTGGGACTTTCCCGACGGCACCCTCGCGGGCCGCGAAGTCGCGTCGTATCTGATCTCCGAACACCTCGGCTGGGGTGTGATCCCCGAAACGGTGCTGCGCGACGGGCCGTTGGGCCCGGGCATGGTGCAGCGCTGGGTCACCTCGGTCGACAACCGCACCGACGCCCGTCAGCGCCTCGACCTGGTCGACCTGTGCACGCCGGGAACCGTGCCCGAGGGATTCTGCGAAGTGCTGCGCGCGCTCGACGAGCAGGGCAACGAGGTCTCGCTCATCCACGCCGACGACCCGCGCCTGCAACGGATGGCGGTGCTGGATCTGTTGCTCAACAACGCCGATCGCAAAGGCGGGCACGCGCTCGAAGGTGTCGACGGGCAGGTCTACGGCGTCGACCACGGCATCTGCCTGCACACCGAACCGAAACTGCGCACCGTGCTGTGGGGCTGGGCGGGGCGACCGGTGCACGAGTCACTGATCCCCGACATCACCACCTTCGCCGCGAATCTGCCCGGCGCCGTGGCCGATTCGCTGGCCATCCACATCACCGACGCCGAGATCACCGCCCTCACCGAACGGGCGAAGGCGTTGCTGGACCACCCGGTGATGCCGATCCCCAACTCCTCGCGCCCGATCCCCTGGCCCGCGTTCTGACAGCAGGTCCGGCGCCGATAATCGGTCGTGCTCCGCCCGGCCCGGTTGCTACCGTTGCCGCCATGAAGGTCGATTCACGAATCGCTGCCGCGACCGCACGAGCTCTCAGCTCGCCGGTCGCTGCCGCCTGACCTTCTCTCCCACGCCGGCGACCGGAAACGGTCCGCTGGCGTGCGTCGGTCCTGTCGCCGTTCGTCATGGTGGCCGCTTCCGGTCGATGTCACATCGATGGAGCAACCACCATGATCACCACAGACCAGACCGTTCAGACCTTCCTCGACTACTTCCGCGAACGCGGGCACGAACTCACACCGGACGGTTCACTCATACCCTCGCCGGGGGATCCGGTGCTGTTCACCAGCTCCGGGATGCACCCGTTGACCCCGCATCTGATGGGTCGGCCCCACCCGCTGGGTCGGCGACTCACCGGCTCGCAACGCTGCTTGCGCACCACCGATCTCGACGAGGTCGGTGACGACACCCATCTCACCGTGTTCGAGATGCTCGGATCGTGGTCACTGGGCGACTACAGCGGCCCGCAGAGCCTGCGGTGGGGTGTGGAACTGCTGCGCGACGGCTTCGGCATCGACCCGAACCGGATGCACGTCACGGTGTTCGGCGGTGACGACCACGTCGAGCCCGACCACGAATCGTGGCGCACCTGGGACGAGCTGGGTCTGCCGGTCGAACCGACCACCGACGAGAACTGGTGGTCCAACGGCCCGACCGGACTGTGCGGGCCCGACTCCGAGATCTTCGTCTGGACCGGCGGCGACATGCCGCAGGGCACACCGATGACCGATGACCGGTGGGTGGAGGTGTGGAATCACGTCATGATGCGCTACCTGCGCCACCCCGACGGCAGCCTCGAATCGATGCGACGGCCCTGCGTCGACACCGGTCTGGGGTTGGAACGGCTGGTGCGAATCCTGCGCAACACACAGTCCGTCTTCGAGATCGACCTGTTCGAGCCCTGGCTGAGCACCCTGCCCCGAATCTGGGGCCCGCTCGACGATCGGTCGCTGCGAGTGCTGTCGGACCATCTGCGATCGAGCATCGTCATCCTCGGCGACCGGGTCACGCCGTCCCCGTCCGGCCGTGGTCACATCCTGCGGCGTTTGATCCGCCGCACCCTCACCACGTTGTGGCGCGAGGATCCGACCCGCACCCTGACCGACCTGCCGATCGAGCTGGTGGACCACACCCTCGGGCACTTCCGGCAATCCGTGCGCTCCCAGGACGTGCGCACCCTGCTGGTCGAGGAGGAACACAAATTCGATCTGCTGCTCCAGCGCGGGCGAAAGATCTTGTCCCATCGCCGTTTCAGCGGACCCTTGACGGACGTCGACTACCACTACCTGCACGACACGCACGGTCTGCCCCGCGATCTCGTGGTGTATCTGACCACCGAAGCCGGGGTCGGTTGAGCGAGACTCTCGATCTTTCTCGGCGGTAGCAGGTTTTCGGAAGCGCAAGGGTCGGACCGGGTGTGAGGATCGCCGGACATCGATGTGAGGAGAAGAGATGCGACAACATGCTGGTCCGGCTCGGCCGGGTGCGCAGGGGTGCCTGGTCGGGGGAAGCCGATGAGAACCGTCGTGCTGAGTCTTGTCGCGGTGCTGTTCGCGGGGATGGGGTTGTACGCGCTGGCCGTCCCTGCCGCGCTGGCACGCCCGTTCGGGATGTCGGTGGCGACGGCGGTGAGCCGGGCCGAGATTCGCGCGGTGTACGGCGGTTTCGGGCTGGCCGTCGCCGGGGTGCTGTTCTGGTCGGCGTTCGGTGCCGACGATCTACGGTCCGGGGCTGCGCTGACCGTGGGTTTCGCGCTGGCCGGGATGGCGGGTGGTCGCATCATCTCGCGACTGGTCGACAGCGGGACGCGCTTCTATCCGAACTGGTTCTACTGCCTGATCGAACTCGGGGGCGCCGCGCTCGTGCTCGGTGTCGCCTGAGCTCCCCGTGTACGACGCGTCTGCTGCGATGATCTCGACCATGACGGTCGACTCGGGCGCCCACGCTCACCGGAGCGAGCGCACCGCGGTGATGAACGCGATCGTCGACGAGCCCGCCGGACACACCGGCGCCGCCGAGCTGGCCGCCGGCCTCGGGATCTCCACGTCGCCCAGGACACGAAAATCGTCATCGTCTCGAACACATTCCCGTAGTTTCCGAGACGTTCAGGTGAGATCCGATGAGTTTCGAGTGCGCAGGAGGTCTACACGGTCATGAGGAAACTGATCTACGGATTCGGCGTGTCCCTCGACGGTTACGTCAACGACCGCGACGGCAAGATCGACTGGACCGATCCCGACGACGAGCTGCACCAGTACCACAACGACAGATTCCGCGGGCTCGAGGTCGCGTTGAACGGTCGCCGCCTCTACGAGCTGATGGCCGAGTACTGGCCGCACGTGCCCGCGGACGCACCGCCCATCCAGCGTGAGTTCGGTGAGCTCTGGACCCGCACGCCCAAGGTCGTCTTCTCCCGCACGCTCACCGAGGTCCACTGGAACAGCACCCTGGTCAGCGAGAACGCGGTGGAAGAGGTCCGCAGGATCAAGGCCGAAGGCGACGGCGTCATGGAGGTCGGTGGCGCGAGCCTCGCGTCCGCGCTGATGCCACACGGGCTCATCGACGAGTACCAACTGTACGTCTCGCCGATTGTGCTCGGCGGTGGCACACCGATGTTCCCGGCACTGGACCAGCGGATCGGGCTGCGATTGGTCGAGACGCGGCGCTTCGAAACGGTGATGCTGCTGCGCTATCAGGTCGACTGAGGTCCGCTCACCGCGGCTGTAGCTGCGGTTTCTCACGGTGGCCAAGGCTCTGTTGCCTGGTCAGCGCCGGTGCTAGTGTGCTCCAAGCACTTTCGTTATCCCCGTGAGATCTGAGGAAACCTATGTCGACCCGTTCTATCGTCACCGCCTCCGCAGCCGCGTTGCTGCTCACCGGTGCGGCCGCTGCTGTTGCCGCGCCCGCGCAGGCGTTTCCCGCCGGGTGGTGGGCTGAGAAGACCTACGTGTGTTCCTCCACCAACCAGGCCGGTGCGCCGCTGCCCGACGTGACGGTGAAGGCGGGCAACGAGGTTGGTGCGGCGTACTACGCGACGCAACAGCTCGGCCCGGACGCGGCGCAGATGCAGTGCCGCGAACTGTGATCTGATCATGTTCGGTGTCGCCGCACGTCGGGGAGCGGTGGCACCGAAGTCTCATCCTGCGTGTGAGAGCACGAATTCGCCTACCGCAGCAGTCTGATTCAGCAGTGCGTGCCCGACTCCGGGCAGTAGCCGCACCTCGCCTCGAGTGAAGGCGCGGGCCCGTTCGGCGGTGCGCGCGGAGTCGAACAGGGCGTCGCGTTCGCCGACGATTATCAGGACCGGGATGTCCACTTCGCGTAGTTGTTCGTCGCGGAAAATGGGCAGGTTTCCGGGGCGGGGCGAGAAATGGGTGAACGTCAATTCGATGTCATCGATGATCGGATCCGCTTGCGCCCCATCCAGGCCCAGACCCAGCCGTGCCATGTCGCGCACGCTGTGCCTGCCGATCATCCGCAGCCCGATCGCCTTCACGAGCC
Source organism: Nocardia sp. NPDC127606 (assembly GCF_042671725.1). Classification (NCBI taxonomy): domain Bacteria; kingdom Bacillati; phylum Actinomycetota; class Actinomycetes; order Mycobacteriales; family Nocardiaceae; genus Nocardia; species Nocardia sp. NPDC127606. The sequence goes on from NZ_JBHXWQ010000001.1 coordinate 1,418,602, forward strand.
AGCCGTAGCGGTGCTTGCCCAGTCCTCCCGGGCACAGCAGGACCAATGTCGTGACCCGACCCGGCCTGCGCAGGACGTAATCGAGTGCGGTCCACCCACCCAGCGACATGCCTATCAGTGCCACGGTGTCGAGGCCGAGTCCGTCGACGACCTCGTCGAGCCAGCTCGCGGTCGCGTCGCTGTCCAATGCCAGCCGGGTGGGGGCGCTGAATCCCGGTTCGCCGGGCAGATCCACCGCGTACACGCGGAAACTTCTCGACCAGTCCGCGATGTCGGCGCGCCAGGTGCTCGCGTTGGCTCCCGAGCCGTGCAGCACGACCAGCGGCGGTGCGTCCACCGGTCCGGAGACCACGACGAACGTTTCGCCGATGCCGGTGTCGATCCGCAGTTCCTCGCGTGGAACCGGCCAGGCGTCGAGGTGTTCGCGATAGCGCTGTTCGACGAGCCGTCGGCCTTCGTCGGACTTGTAGATCATGACTGCAGGATTCCGTCCAGGTAGTCGAGCAGGCGGGAACTGTCGGCGAGGCTGCCGAGCAGGATCACTTTGAGGCGGTGCCGGGCGGGGTCGTAGCTGGTTTCCACGCGCATCCGCTGACCGCCGCCGCCGCGGGTCCCGGCGGTGGCGGTGAGCAGGGTGGTGATCCGGTCGACGGTGGGGCGGTCGATGTCGTCGATCTCGACGATGCACGAGGACTCGGCATGTCGACGCGGTGCCGTCTGCGGGGTGGTGATCGGCAGTCCGGTGAACGTCTCGAGGTCTTCGTGGGTGATGCGGTACTGCTTGCCGATGCGCGCGGCGGGGAGTTTGCCGTCGCGCACATAACTGCGCACGGTGCGGACATGCAGTCCGAGCAGTTCGGCGACCTGCTCCACCGAATAGAGACGATCCGTCATGAAACAACCGTAAACGAAGGTATATATAGGGAGCAGTAGGGATGTTTGGTGAGTTGTGGACTGTGACAATGATCGCGATGGCAACCGTTCGCCCAGGTGGGACCGCACACTGGGCACGACACGCCCGATTCGCCCCGTTACCCCCGTGACCAGGGGATCTGCTCGAGCGCAAACCTTGACGCGGGCGCCGGGACACGTTTGTGTGCAGGTAGCGGGCCGTGCCGCGACGCCGCGAGCAACCCCATGGGCCGGGCCGCGAGCCGAGCACCTCGACAGGGGCTCTACCCTCGAAGACATGCAGTCCTGGTCCGATATCGCCCTGCCGACAGTCCCCGGAACAGGGCCGCCGTTGCGTTTGTACGACACCGCCGACCGTCAGATCCGCCCGGTCACCCCCGGCGAGACCGCGAAGATGTACGTCTGCGGCATCACGCCCTACGACGCCACCCACCTCGGTCACGCCGCCACCTACCTCACGTTCGACCTGGTCAACCGGATCTGGCGCGACGCGGGCCACGACGTGCACTACGTGCAGAACGTCACCGACGTCGACGACCCGCTGTTCGAGCGCGCTGACCGCGACGGCATCGACTGGCGCGATCTCGGCAGCCGCGAGATCGACCTGTTCCGCGAGGACATGGCCGCACTCCAGGTGCTGCCGCCGCGGCACTACATCGGTGCCATCGAATCGGTGGAGGAGGTGGTGGAGCTGGTGCAGAAGTTGCTCGCCGCCGGCGCCGCCTACATCGTCGACGACGCCGAATACCCCGACATCTACTTCCGCACCGACGCCACCGAGCAGTTCGGCTACGAATCCGGCTACGACCGCGCCACCATGGAGACGCTGTTCGCCGAACGCGGCGGCGACCCGGACCGGCCGGGCAAGCGCGACACCATCGACGCCCTGCTCTGGCGGGCCGAGCGTCCCGGTGAACCGGCATGGGAAGCGCCCTTCGGCGCAGGCAGGCCCGGCTGGCACATCGAGTGTGCGGCGATCGCGCTCAACCGCATCGGCGCCGAGTTCGACATCCAGGGTGGCGGCTCGGACCTGATGTACCCCCACCACGAGTACTCCGCCGCACACGCCGAGGCGATCACCGGCGCCCGCCGCTTCGCCCGCCACTACGTGCACGCCGGCCTGATCGGCCTGGACGGCGAGAAGATGTCGAAGTCGCGGGGCAACCTCGTCCTCGTGTCGAAACTGCGCCGCGACGGTGTCGACCCCGCCGCGATCCGCCTCGGCCTGCTCGCCGGTCACTACCGCGCCGACCGCATGTGGACCGACGAGGTGCTCACCGCCGCGCAGCACCGCCTCGACCGCTGGCGTGAAGCCGTGTCGCTGGCCTCGGGCCCCTCGGCCACCGACACGGTCGCCCGGTTGCGTCAGCACCTGGCCGACGACCTCGATACCCCCAAGGCCCTCGACGCGATCGACAACTGGGCCGAACAGGCCATCGCCTACGGCGGCGCCGACACCGAAGCCCCCGCCCTGATCCGCACCGCCGTCGACGCGCTCCTCGGCGTCAGCCTCTGACGCGATCGCAGGTCACCGCGGCGACGGTCTTCCTGACGCCGCGGTGACCTGCGCCGACCTGTGACCCGCCGCCGGTAGAGTCGCCGAGAAGTGAGGCGCGGGGCGCTGTCGCGTCGTGCGCACGACCGGCGACAGGAGCGGCGATGCCCGACCCGCAGGACCAACCGGCCTCCGCCACGACCGTCCTGCACGTGGGCGGGCAACTGCGCGCCAGCTCCCACGGGATACTGACCAACGGGTTGCGTCACCGGCCCGGCGTCATCGCTGTCGACCCGAATCCGGTCGCCCAAACCGCCACTGTCACCTACGATCCCACCCGAACATCGGTCGCCGACCTGCGCACCTGGGTCCGCGACTGTGGCTATCACTGCGCGGGGCGCTCCGTCCCGGCCCACGTCTGCGACCCGACGAGCGAGCCGACCACCCACGCTCGGCCCGCCACGCACGGCGAGTCCTCGAGCCATCGCGCGCCGACGCACGATCAGCCGCACGTCGAGCACGGTGGCGGGCACATGCACGGCGGGCACGCGTCGATGTCGATGGACGACATGGCTCGCGACATGCGGAACCGGTTCCTCGTCGCGCTGGTCTTCTCCACCCTGGTGATGCTCTGGTCGCCGATGGCCACCCACATGCTCGGCCTGCATCTGCCCGTCCCGTTCGGGATGCGCGCCGACATCTGGATGCTCGTCCTGAGCTTGCCGGTGATCTTCTACTCCTCGACGATCTTCTTCACCGGGGCGTGGGCGGCGCTGAAGGCCCACACCCTCGACATGATGGTGCTGGTCTCGGTGGGTATCGGGACCGGATGGCTGTATTCGCTGTATGTGACGTTCACCGGCGGCGGTGAGGTGTTCTACGAGGCCTCCACGATGCTGGCGACGTTCGTGCTGCTGGGCCACTGGTTCGAGATGCGGGCGCGCAGCGGTGCCGGCGACGCGGTGACGAGTCTGCTGGATCTGTCGCCGCCGAAAGCCGTTGTGCTGCGCGCCGGTCAGGAAATGCGGGTGCCGACCGCCGATGTGCGGGTGGGTGAGGTGCTGCTGGTGCGGCCCGGCGCGAAGATCGCCGTCGACGGCACCGTGCTGGACGGGTCGAGCGAGGTCGACGAGTCGATGGTGACCGGTGAGAGCATGCCGGTGCGCAAGGAGCCGGGTTCGGCGGTGATCGGCGCGACCATCAACATCACCGGCAGCCTGCGAGTGCGGGCCACCAAGGTCGGGTCCGACACCGCCCTGGCCCAGATTGTCGAATTGGTGCAGCAGGCACAGAATTCGAAGGCGCCGGGGCAGCGGCTGGCCGATCGGGCCGCTTTCTGGCTCACCCTGGTCGCGCTGGTGGGCAGCCTGACCACACTGGCGGTGTGGTTGCTCGTCGGGGCGTCGCTGAGCAAGGCGCTGCTGTTCGCGATCACTGTGGTGGTGGTGACCTGTCCGGACGCGCTCGGCTTGGCGACGCCCACGGCGATCATGGTCGGCACCGGTCTCGGCGCCGAACGCGGTGTGCTGTTCAAGAACGCGACGGCACTGGAGGACGCGGCGCGCATCGACGTGGTGGTGATGGACAAGACCGGCACCCTCACCACGGGCGCACCCGAAGTCACCGACGTGATCACCGCGCCCGGCGTGGACACCGACCGGGTGCTGGCACTGGCCGCGGCGGTGGAACTCGAATCCGAGCATCCCCTCGCCGAAGCCATCGTCGACTACGCGAAAACCCATGGTGCGGCGACCCTTTCGGCCATCGATTTCCAGAATGTGGCCGGCCGCGGCGCGACGGCCACTGTCGATGGGCAGCGCGTGATCGTGGGCAACCGCGGGCTGCTCGACGCCGACCACATCGAGCTGGGCGAGTTGGCGAAGCACCGTGACGAACTGGCGGCCTCGGGCCACACCGCCGTCCTGGTCGCCGTCGACGGTCACGCGCACGCGGTGATCGCGTTGGCCGATGCCCCACGCCCGACCTCCGCCGCCGCGGTGCGGGCACTGCACGATCTCGGTGTCGGGGTGGTCATGCTGACCGGTGACAACACAGGCACCGCCGAACGCATCGCCCACGATCTCGGCATCGACACCGTGATCGCCGATGTCCTGCCCAAGGACAAGGCCGACCGGATCGCCGATCTGCAACGCACCGGTAAGAAGGTCGCGATGGTCGGCGACGGTGTGAACGACGCGCCCGCTCTGGCCCGCGCCGATCTCGGCATCGCCATCGGCGCGGGCACGGACGTGGCCATCCAAACCGCCGACGTGGTGCTCATGCGCTCGGACCCGTACGCGGTGTCGACGGCCCTGCGCATCGGCCGCGGCACTGTCCGCAAGGAACACCAGAACCTGGGTTGGGCAGTCGGTTACAACGGCATCGCCCTGCCCGTCGCGGCCGGTGTCTTCGCCCCGTGGGGGTTGACCATGCGCCCGGAGATCGCCGCGATGGCGATGTCGGGGTCGAGCCTGATCGTCGCCCTCAACGCTTTACACCTCAAACGCCTGTCGTTGCCCTCCGCACCACGGCACACGTGAGGCCCGACCCAGCCCAACGTGGCCCGCACCCTCGTGGACGAGCACCGCCGCACCGGTTGCCCACAGTGTGCTGCGCTTATACTGTGGGCCACAGCGCAGCTGACCTGCCGTCGATCGGAGAGCGTCACATGGGGTGCTATCAGCGCATCGTGGTGGGAACCAACGGCTCGGAGGCCGCGCAGACGGCGGTAGCGGTGGCGGGGGAGTTCGCGGTGCGCCTCGGTGTCGCGGTCACCGCGGTGAGTGTGTGGAAGGACGCGGGGCGTAAATCGGCCACCGACGCCGAATGGGCCCAAGCCAATACTCGTGCGGCCGCCGAAGCCCTGCTCGAAGCCGGCGTGGCCGAGGTCGCCCGCACCGAACTCGACGGCACAGCGGGCGCGTTGCTGCTCGAGATCGCCGAACGCGAACCCCAGACCTTGCTCGTGATCGGTGGCGGCAGCCTGGGCAGTTCCAAGGCGCGCCTGCTCGGCTCGACAGCCAATCACGTGTCCCACCACAGTCAGACCGACGTCGTGTTCACCAACAAGGTGCCCAAACGCTGGACCACCATCGGGCTAACCACCGACGGATCGGCGAGTTCGCTGACCGCGGTCCGACGCGGCTACGAGCTCGCCGTGGCCCTGAGCGCGCGCCCGTTCCTGGTGACCTCCGCCAAGACCGACGACGACGGCGCCGACATCCTGATCGACGTCGAAGGTCAGATCGCGGTCGAGGACCCGGAACTGTTCGGACGCGACATCCTCACCGGGGTCCCCCCGGCCGAGGCGATCTGCAACTCGGCCTGGAAATACGACCTCGTCGTGATCGGCAACCGTGGAATGAGCGGCCCCGCACGCCTTTTGGGCTCGGTGGCCAACAAGGTGACCCACGACATCGACACCAACCTGCTGCTGGTCAACACCACGCACTGACTCCTCGGCCGACGAATCCACGTCGCGCGCAGCAGCCTTGGTGAGGTGTCGGCCACAGGCTCGGAAACCGCACCGCACGTCGTCGTCTTGTTCGGCGCCACCGGCGATCTCGCCCGCCGTAAACTCCTGCCCGGCCTGCTGCATCTGTCACGGTCGCACCTGGCGCCGGACCTGCGCATCATCGGGGTATCCCTCGACGACCTCGACGACGAGTCCTTCCGCGCCCTCGCCCACACCGCCTGCGAAGCGTCCTCGCGCCGTGGGGTACTCGAGGATTGGGGCGAGTTCGCGCAAACGCTGACCTACGTTCCGCTCACCGCGGGCCCCGAGGCCCTGCGCCACGCCGTCGACGTCCAACGCGCCGCGCTGGGGCCGGACACCCAGGTCCTGGCGTATCTGTCGGTACCGCCGAAAGCCGCACCGGCGGTGATCGCCCTGCTCGCCGAGGCGGGTCTGACCGAGGACGCGCGGGTGGTGATGGAAAAGCCGTTCGGAGTCGATCTCGACAGCGCCCGCACCCTCAACGCCGCCATCCACGAGGTCTTCGACGAATCCCAGATCTTTCGCATCGACCACTTCCTCGGCAAGGAATCCGCGCTCAACATCCTGGCGTTCCGCTTCGCCAACGGGCTGTTCGAGCCGATCTGGAACCGCAACTTCATCGACCACATCCAGATCGATGTCCCCGAAAAGCTCAGTCTCGAAGGACGTTCGGAGTTCTACGACGCGACCGGCGCGTTCCGCGACATGGTGGTGACCCACCTGTTCCAGATCCTGGCGTTCGTCGCGATGGAACCGCCGACCGCCCTGGACTCCCAGGCGATCACGATCGAGAAGAACAAGGTCTTCCGGTCGATGCTGCCGCTGGACCCGCGCAAGGTGGTGCGCGGGCAGGTGCGCGGCTATCACGACGAACCCGGCGTCGACCCCGATTCCGACACCGAGACTTTCGTGGCGCTGGCCTGCGGGATCGATAACTGGCGCTGGGCGGATGTGCCGTTCTACCTGCGCACCGGCAAGTATCTGGCGCAGGGGCAACGCATCATCTCGATCGCCTTCCGGGAACCGCCGCAGAGCATGTTCCCGGCCGGTTCCGGGGTCGGCGCGCACGGTCCCGACCACCTCACGTTCGACCTGGCCGATTCGTCGAAGGTGTCGTTGTCGTTCTACGGCAAGCGTCCCGGGGTCGGCATGAAGCTCGACAAGCTCAGCCTGCAGTTCGCGCTCGAGGAGACCGACCGCGCCGGTGACGTGCTCGAAGCCTACGAGCGCCTCATCCTCGACGCGATGCGCAACGACCACACGCTGTTCACCACCGCCGAGGGCATCGAACGGCTGTGGGAGATCTCGGCGCCGCTGCTCAACGACCCACCACCGGTGCGCAACTACGACACCGGCTCGTGGGGCCCCAACGCCATCCACCAACTGGTGACGCCACGTTCGTGGCGATTGCCGTTCGAACGGGCCTGGCGAGAGCGCCGCGTCTGGTCGTGATCCGGTGTTTGCTCCGGTTTAGCGGGTAACCGCGGAACTTGCCCGGACCGGGGAGTTCGGTCGCCTATGATGACCGTACGCGCGATGTTCGCCACACAACGGAGTGGACGCCGGATGAATGCTGGGATCGAGGCGGCGGGGTTCTTCGGCCTGCTGGACTGGGAGAAGACGACCGGTCTGAGCAAGTTCTGGGTCGACATGATCACCATCCCGATTTTCAGTGCCATGGCCGGTCTGATCACCAACTGGACCGGGGTGATCATGCTCTTCGCGCCCGTGCGGTTCACCGGCTTCTACGTGCCGGGTCTGAAAACGATCTTCCCGCTGCTGCCGCGCAAGGTGCAGATCCTGCCGACCTTCGCCCCCGGCGGCATCCTCGGCTTCCAAGGCTTCATTCCGGCCCGCTCGGAGAAGATGGCCAGCCTGATGGTCGACAACGCGGTCGCCAAGATCGGCACCGCCAAGGACTTCTTCGACCAGATGGATCCGCGCAAGATCTCCGCGCAGGTCGCGCTGGTGGCGATGCCGAACGTGCGCTCGATGGTCGACTCGATCATGGTCGCCGAGCACCCGCGCCTGTGGGCCGACATGCCGCCGCGCGCACGCGAAGCCATCTACACGCGGGTCGAGGCCGAGCTGCCCGCGATCACCGATCGCGCGTTCGACTTCATCGGCGAGAACATCGACCAGCTCCTCGATGTGAAGCTGATGGTCGTGGGCTACCTACGGCGCAGGCCCGAACTGCTCAAGGACGTGATCTACGGGCTCGGCGCCCCGGAATTGCGGTTCATGATCCGCAGCGGGGTGCTGGGGTTCCCGTTCGGGGTGATCGTGGCGCTGTGGTTGTCGTTGCTGCACTACAGCACTCCCCACGGTGACGCCCCCGCGGTGATCTCGCTGCCCGGCTGGCTCTACGAGATCCTGCACTTCCTGCCCGCGTGGGCGTGGGTGCTCGCCGGTGGCGCGATGGTAGGTGTGCTGGTCAACATCATCGCGATCAAGGTGGTGTTCGAGCCCGCCGTGCCACGGCCGCGCTACCGATATCCGTGGCGGGTAGCGAAATTCGCGAAACGGCAGTACCAGGCGGCGGCGGATCTGGGCCATGCGATCGGGTATCAGATCGTCACCCTCGATGTCGTCACCGAGCAACTGCTCGACGGGCCGAGTGGTGACAAGACCCGCGCGGTCATCGCCCATTTCCTCGAGGCCGAGATCGACCGGATCCTGGGCCCGCTGCGCTCGGTGACCCGGCTCGCGATCGGGCCACGCCACTTCGACGCCATCCAGGCCACCGCCGGGGCGAACCTGGCCACCGAGATGAAGCCGTGGTTGGTCGAGGACGTCGAGTTCTCTCAGACCACCGCGGCCAGCGTCGACCGGCTCGCCACCGAGAAACTGCGCGAACTGCCGCCGGAGGAGTTCGTCGAAATGCTCTACACCGCCATCGAACAGGATGCCTGGCTGCTGTATCTGCACGGCGGCGTGCTCGGTGCCTTCATCGGTGCGCTACACCTGCTGATCTTCGGAGCGTGAGCAATGGAGCCCAACCCTGATCGCGAACCCGGGATCCCCACCGATCTGCTCGGTTTGGCGCGGATCGCGGGACAGTCGTTGCGCCACATCGTCGGCGCGGTGACCAAGGGCGCGGTGCACACCGCCACCGATCTCGTCGACGACATCCGCTCCGGCGAACCGATATCGCAGATCTTCGACGAACGCATGGATCTGTTTCGTCGCGCCGCGTTGAGCGCGCTCGGCCTGACCAGCACCGCCACCGGCGTCTACGGCCCGGTCGAGACCAAGATCGACGCCGAGGATCTCAAGGCGATGGGTGATGCGATGATCACCGAGGGCTGGGACTCCGCGCAGCAACCGCGGGAGCTGCACCCCTCGTTCGTGCCGATCCTGCACGACCTGACACCCGACGAAGCCCGGATCCTGCGCTTCCTGGCCGTCGCCGGACCGCAGCCCGCGATCGACATCCGCACCAAGGCGCCGTTCGGGATCGGCTCGCAGCGGCTGGCCGACGGTATCAACATGATCGCCGCCATGGCCGGGTGCGCGCTGCCCGACCGTGACCACCACTACCTGGGGAACCTGAGTCGTCTCGGGCTGGTCCGCTTCTCCACCGAACCGGTCGCCGACTTTCGCCGCTACGCGTTCCTGGAAGCGCAACCACCGGCACAGGCGGCCTACAAGTCGGTGAAGATGCGGGCCATCAGCTCCTACCGCAGCATCTACCTGACGGTTTTCGGAAAGCAGTTCTGCGACGCGTGTTTCGTGCTGGGCGACTACACCGGGGGCGGTTGGACAGGCGATGACCGTGGCGACATCTACCTGGGCAAGGGCCCCCGGTTGCCCTGATCGGTTCAGTCCCGGTTGCGCAGCGCGTCGAGGACCCCGGCGAACATCACGGATTTGATCGCGGTCATCGTGGTCTGGTCCTTGCCGCCCAGCGGTGCTACCAAAGCCAGTGCGGTATCGAGGACTTCGCCTTCGGCGGCGGTGGCGTCGACCAGATCCAGTGCCAGTGCGTCGGGGCCACCGAAGCGGCGGGCCGTGGTCATGCTGGCGACGGCGGTCTTGGGGGTCGTCTTGGCTTGGATGAGCGCGGCCATGCCGTTGGTGAACGGGATGCGGATGTCGGCCTCGGGGAAGCAGAAGTAGCCGCGGTCGGCGCGCATCACCCGGTAGTCGTGCGCCATCGCCACCATCGCACCCGCTCCGAAGGCGTGTCCGCCGATCGCGGCGGCCGTCGGCATGGGCAGGGTGAGGACCCGGGCGAACAGGGTGTGCACCGCTGCGACGTATTCGGCGGCCCGGTCACCGTTGGCCGAGAGCCAGTCCAGGTCGAGACCGTTGGAGTAGATCTTGCCGGTCGCGGTGGTCACCAGCGCGGACGCGCCCTCGGCGACGACCGCGTCGAGGTGGGTGTTCATCTCGTCGAGGAAGTCGGGGGAGAAGCGGTTCTCGCCGTCACCGAGGTCGAGCACGGCGATCGAATCGTGGTGGCGCAGTGTGGGCATGGGGTTTCCTTTTCAGTGGGGACCGAGGTCGAGGACGGCACGCACGGCAGCACGCAGCTGAGCGCGGGCCAGGGGATCGGTGAGCCGGTCGCGGCGCAGCAGCAGCGCGGTGGGCAGATCTACCAGGCAGGTGGTGACGGTGGCGACGCCGCGCCGGTCGGCGCGACCCCACAGGGCGCGCGCGAGCCGGTTGAGCGCGGCGACGAGCGCCTTCTCGGTGTCGGCGATCTCCTGTGCCAGGGCGGGTGCGATGTCGCCGGCGAGCAGTTCGGCCCGGTCGACGATCAACAGCAGACGCGCGGAGTCGGGATGATGTTGGGCCAGTCGCGCCGGCGCCTCGGCGGCGTCGAGGACCGCGTCGATGCGCGTCTGGGGGTCCGGCGCGGTGACGGCGCGGTCGATATCGGCCGACTGCAGGGCGAGGAATCGGTGCGCGGCGCGTAACCACGTGCGCGCCAAGACAACCTGCCGGGACTGAAATGTGTGATAGAGCGCGCCATTGGATACTCCGGTAGCGGCGGCGACCGCGCGCACCGTGACAGCGGCGGGTCCGAAGTCGGCCGCCAGCTTTTCGGCGGCGTCCAGAACGGTCTCCGGGTCGTGGGTACGCGGTCTCGGCATGAACAAAAGTTTACAGAGCGTTCGCTCTGCTATTCCATTCGGATGCGCTTTTGGGCACTTGTGCACGTATTTCGTTCCACCACTTGGCATTTCGTCGTTCCTTGGGCTCGATGAAGCGCAGCGTAGACAACGTTACGTATGCGCGAGGGCTCGATACGATGGGGTACTGTTCGGATTCTTCGGCCCTGCCCGCACGAACAGAACGGCATCGCGATGTCCCGAGTGGTCACCAAGGAGCAGTACTTCGACACCGCGGTGGCGGTGCTCGCCGAGTTCGGTTTCAAAGGTCTCAACATCGGGGTGCTGTGCCGTCGCCTCGGTGTCACCAGTGGCTCGTTCTATCACCACTTCGGCTCCTGGCAGGGCTTCGTCGACACCCTGCTCGAACACTGGGAGAACCGTCAGATGGTCGAGCTACGCGCGCTCGACGTCGGCCACGGTGACGCCGACGCCGACGTGCGCGCCATGTCGGTGCTCGCCAGCGGACTCGAACACGGCGCCGAAGCCGCGCTGCGCGCCTGGGCCGCCAACGACGAATCGGTACACGTCACCGTCAAGCGGGTCGACGAGTCGCGACGGCGCACCGTGCACCGCGTCATCGACGGCGTCGTCGACGACACCGACACTGCCACCGTCGTCACCGAATTCGGTATGGCGATGATCATCGGCTACCAACAGCTCGCTGCCGCAGGCGAATCCACCGAACTCGACCACCTGCTCGCCGAATACGCGCGTCTGATCTACTCCCACCGCGGCTGACGACCACGTCGGTGAGACCTCCTCGGTGACCTAGCCGAGGAGTTGGTCCACGAAGCACCATCGCCAGGCTTCCCCAGGCTCCACACTGCGCATCACCGGATGCGCCGAGTCCCGGAAATGGGCACTCGCGTGGTCGCCGATCGAGGACTCGCAGCAGCCGATATTGCCGCAGGCGGTGCACATTCGCAGATGCACCCAGCGCAGACCCTCGTCCAGACACGTCTGGCATACCAGCTCACCAGCGGGTGGCTCCGCCGGTAGCGGCGCCTCGTCCAGATGGGCGCACCCCACCGCCCCGGCGGCGGTCGACAGCGGTTCGGCGCGGCGCTCGTCGTCGCTCTCGTCGAAGCGGTCGATCATCGACTCCTCGAGATCGAGCCGGGCCAGCACATGTTGGAGCACTTCGTAATCCACCGCCCCCGCGTCGCGAACCTTCAGCACCGCATCGCGTTCGGCGCCCAGCATCGCCACCCGTAGCCGGCGGTACTCCGCGGTCGGTGTCACCAGTTCGGCCTCCGGGCGGCCCAACCGCTCCCAGGCGGCGTTGGAGCGCCAGATCAGCCGCTGCCGCAGCGATTCGATCACCGGCTCGGGGGTGTCCGGTCCGATCCTGCGATCGAGTTCGGCCAGGCCGGCGGTCGAAGCCTGTTGCAGCAGATCGGCTTTCGCGAGCGCGTCCTCCTCGCGACTGGGTCCACGCAACCGCAGCAACCGCACCAGCCACGGCAACGAACTGCCCTGCACCAGCAGCGTGCCGCCGACCACCACCAGGGCGAGCAGTTCCAGCACCGGCAACTGCGGCGTCGAGTCGGGCAGCAACAACACCGCCGCCAATGTCACCACCCCGCGCATTCCCGCCCACGACACCACCGCCGCATGACTCAACGGTTCGGTCGCGCGCCCGAACAGCCTGGCCACCAACACCGGCGTGAACACCCACACCGGGCGCGCCAGCATCACCGCGGCGAGCACACCCACCGCCGCGACGACGAGCGTGCCGCGATCCAACCCGCTGTGCCAGGCGGCCTCGACGATCCAGCGCACCTGCAACCCGATGATCAAGAACACCGCGCTCTCCAGAATGAACTGGATGGTGCGCCAATTCGTGGTCTCGGCGACCCGCGAGGCCGCGCCCTGCCACCGTTGCGCGCCGTGGCCCAGGATCATCCCGCACGTCACGACCGCGATCACGCCCGAGGCGTGGAAGTGCTCGGCGGGCAGATACGCCACGAACGGGGCGAGCAGCGACACCGAGGTATCCAGCACCGGATCGGTGATCCGCCTGCGCACCATCGCCAATGCCGCCGCCACCACGGCCCCGATGACACCGCCACCGACGGCCGCGAGCAGGAAATCGCCCCCGATCTGCCACGCGGTCACCGCACCGGCCATCGCCGCGATCGCCGAACGCAACGCCACCAGCGCGGTCGCGTCGTTGAACAGCGACTCGTCCTCGAGCACCGTCACGATGCTGCGCGGCATCCCCGTGCGCCGGGCCACCGCGGTCGCTGCCACGGCATCCGGGGGAGCGACCACCGCACCCAACGCGACCGCCGCCGCGAACGGCACCGGCAGCAACCACCACACCACCAACGCCACCGCGAACGTGCTGAACAGCACCAACCCCACCGACAGCGACGCGATGGTGCGCAGGTTGTCCTTGAAATCGACCAGCGAGGTGCGCAGCGCGGCGGTGTAGAGCAGCGGCGGCAGCAACCCCAGCAGCACCACCTCCGGCTCGAGGTGCACCTGCGGCACCATCGGCAGATACGACGCGGCCACCCCGGCCAACGTCAGCACCAGCGGTTCCGACACCCCGAATCGCCGCGCCAGCGCCGCCAGCGCGGTCGCCGAGCCGATGAGGACAACCAGACCGATCGCGACATCCACTCGCGCATTGTCCCACCTACGGACCCATCAGTCCGTCGATGCCGCCCACGACAGCCGCGCCGGCACCGACCACAGGTACACGCCGAAGCTCGCGCCCAGGCCCAACGCCACACACACCGCCGCCGCCTGCACGAAATACCCGATCCCCGACACCTGGTACACCGACAGGATCAGCCCCTGGCACACGATCAAACCCGGGAGCAACGCGCCGGTGGTTCCGACAAGCGTCAACGCCGACACCGGCAACCGCAACCGGTCCGCCGACGCCGCGGCCAGCACCCCGAGCACGACCGCCGCGAGCGGACCCGCCCACGCCGAGGGCATGTGCCCGACATGGATCAGGGTCTGGTTCACCGACGCCGTCACCAACCCTGCCACCGCGGCAGGCAACAACAGGCCGCGCCCACCCACGTTGAACAGCGCGTTGCCGATCGCACCCAGGATCGCGAAGATGATGCCCAACCAGACCGGCAACACCGGAAGCACCGCGTCACCGGCGATCCCGAGATCGAAACGCCACGACAGTGCCAGCATCAGCAGTCCACCGAGCACGATCCCGCCGATGATCAACGCCGCGCCCAACGCCCGCGCCGGCGCGGTCAAACTGTCGGCGCTGACCACATCGATCGCCGTCAACATCAACTGCGGCAGTGGCGCGATCAGGACCCACGTCGTCGCGATCACCGTCGCCGCCTGCGCGACCGTGAGCCAGCCGAGCAGATGGAATGCGCCACCGAACGCGCCCGCCAGTGCCGCCTGCACCGCCACACCGACGAACTTCGGCACTCGGTGCGCCCCGAATCCGCGCCCGCTGAGGTTCACCACCAGCTGGGTGGTCGCCGCCAGCAGCGCGGCCGCCGCGTTACCGCCGATCTGCAGGCAGATACAGAACGCCAGCAGCATTCCGCCCGCCTGCACCGACCACCACGGAAACGGTTGCGGCCCAGCGTTGGCCGCCGTCAACCGCTCGCACGCGACGGCTGGGTCGAGGTTGTCGGTAACTGTCTGTCTGGCAACGTTTTTGACGCGACGCATCCGATCGCAGTCTAAGCAGTCCAGTGTCGAGGCCTCGGCGAGTCGGGAGACGGTGTGGCCGTTGTCGTCGCTGCACTGCACGATCACCACCGGCCCACCCCGCACACCGTCACATCGCGCAGTCCCCACGCCGCGGCGCAGGTGTTCACCATCAGCATCATCGCTTCGGTGGCGTAGCCGGATTCCAGTGTCGAGGTACCCAATTCGGTCAGGAACGTCAGCGCCGCTTCGACCCGCCGGTCATCGGTGTCGTCGTCGCAGCGATCCACCTTCGATCCGCTGTGGTTCGACCCGCCCTGGTTCGATCCGCTGTGGTTCGACCCGCGTGGTTCGACATAGCGCCAACGTAATGGCCGTCACCGAGGCTGCCCGCAGACACGCACGACGCCTCGAACAGCCCCGCTGCCAGCGAGTCCTATCCCGTTTCCGCGTCCATCGCGAGGTGGTCGACCGAGCCCCACACACGCAATGCCAGTCGTGGGCCCTCACGCCGCCACTGCGACACCGACGCGTTGGGCACCGGCTCGAGCGAATCCGGTACCGGCGCACCGAGTCCGTCGAGGACGTAGCGCAACGCCATCACCACCGCGTCGTGCGTCACCACCAGCACCTGCTCGCCCGCCGCCGCCACATCGAGCTCGTCGAGGAAACTGCGCACCCGCAACGCCACATCGGCCAGCGATTCCCCGCCCGGCGGCCGATACACCCAGTTGCCGACCAGTTCACGACGCAGCCCCTCCTCGGGTGCGCGTCGCCGGATCGCCCGATACGGATGCAGTTCGAACACCCCCATCTCCCGGTCGCGCAACCGTTCGTCGACCAGGGTGCGGATCGGGTGCAGGTGCCGGTTGCGGGCGGCGGCGGCCTCGGCCATCACCGCCCACGTGACCCTGGTGCGCAGGTAGGGGGAGCAGACCACCAGCGTGGGTCGCTGCATGCCCGCCAACCCGGCCAGCCAGTCGCCGAGACATTGTGCCTGCCACTGCCCGTGGGCGGTCAGCTCCACCGCGGAATCGGTGCCCCGCATCGGCCGCTGCTCGGTCGCCGGGTCGGCGAACCACACATTGGCCTCACTCTGCGCGTGCCGCACCGCCCACAATCCACCCAGCGCGCGCGGCACCACCAATCCTTCGGGCACCTGCACCCACCCCCTCCGCCGCTCGAACTCCATCGATGCCCCTCGTGCTCGTCCCGTCGTGCCCGGACGCGCCAGGGAATAGCGGCCTCGTTGCCGGCGTTACATTCCCCGAATTCGAACGCCTGTCCAGAACTGTTCGGCGGACCACCGCCGCACCCCTCGATGCGCCGCAGGAGGCCCGCTTGTCCACCAGAGTAGAGATCTGGACCGACATCAATTGCCCGTTCTGCTACCTGGGCAAAGCCCGCTTCGAAGAAGCGCTGGCCGACTTCGCGCACCGTGACGACGTCGAGGTGGTGCACCGGTCCTTCGAGCTCGATCCGACGCTGCCCGCCGGTTCCACGCGCCCGGTCATCCCGGCGATCGCCGAGAAGTACGGCATCACCGTCGACCAGGCCGCCGCCAACGAACGCGGCATCGGCGCCCAGGCCGCGGCCATGGGTCTGCCCTACCAGACCGCGGGCCGCGACTCCGGCAACAGCTTCGATATGCACCGGCTCCTGCACTACGCCCTCGACCAGGGCGAGCAGGAGGCCATGCTCGACGCTCTCTACGCGGGCAACTTCGCCGAGTCCGAGCCCGTCTTCGGCGACACCGAACGCCTGGTGGCCTTGGCTGTGCGCGCGGGCCTGGACGAGAACTCGGTGCGCGCGGTGCTGGCCGACCCCGATGCCTACGCCGACGCGGTCCGCCGCGACGAAGCCGAAGCCGCCGCGCTCGGCGCCACCGGTGTCCCGTTCTTCGTCTTCGACGGCAAGTACGCGGTCTCCGGCGCCCAACCTCCCGAAACGTTCACCCGGGCGCTGAACACCGCCTGGAACGATCGACCCGCCCCCCAGCTCATCGCCGACGGCGACAGCTGCGGCCCCGACGGCTGCGCGGTCCCCACCGCCGAGTCCGCGGTGGCCGACTGACCACCGCGGACCTCGCATCGGCGAGTCAGACCAGGTCGATGACGACCTTGATATCGGACCCGCCCGGGGCGAACGCCTCGAGCGCCTTCTCCAGCGGCAGCCGCCGGGTGATGAGGCGTGCCAGCCACGCCTCGTCGGCTTTGGCCAGCGCCTCGGCGCCCTGCTCGTAGTGGTGGCGGTTCGCGTTCACCGAACCGAACACCAGCGCGTTGTCGAGCACGATATTGCGGTTCAATCCGCCCACATCGACATCGGTGTCGACACCGGGTGTCGACACCCCGGTCAGACAAACGATCACGCCGGGGTTGTCGATCTCCATCGCCTGCAACGCCACCGCGGGCGCGCCGGTCGCCTCGATCACGATGTCGGGGCGGATCTCTTTGGCGGCGGCGGCCGCCGTCCCTGTGTGGAACGTGCCGCCCAACGCCTCGACCAGCTCTTCTTTCGTCCCGCCGCTGGTCCGGTCGAGGACGTGTACGTCGAGGCCGCGCTGCTGCCCGAGCAGAGCCGCGAGCAGACCGATCGGCCCGGCGCCGGTGACCAGGACCGTGCGCGGATCGAACCAGGCGCGGTTGTTGATCTTCTCGATCTGATCCCAGGCCTTGGCGACCACGGTCGTCGGCTCGAGCAGCACCCCGACCTTCTCCAGGGCCGGATCGAGTCGCACCGCGAAGTCCTCGCGCACCACCCAGGATGTCGACCCGTACCCGTCGATCTCCTTGATCCCGCGTTCGACGTACATCCCGTTGCGGCACATGTCCCATTGGCCGCGCGCGCACGCCCCGCACGGCACCGGATCCGGCCTGCGCACGATCCCGACGACGAGGTCGCCGGGGGCGAATGCGCTGCCCGCGGGCGCGGTCTTCACCCGGCCCAGAGATTCGTGCCCGAGCACCATCTGTGACTTGCCCGGTGGCAGCCAGCCGTAGTTGCCCTGCGCGATATCGCGGTCGGTGCCGCAGATGCCCAGCGAGATCCCGTCGACGAGCAGTTCGCCGGGACCGACGACCGGGTCGGGCACATCCTCCACCCGCAACGATTGCTTCTGCATGGGAACCACTGTCAACGCACGCATTTCGGCATCCCTTCCGCCCGGACGGGCCAATGGTCGACGTCTGCACGAACCACATCCACGACACCCGGGGAGCAACCCCATCGCGAACTCGCCGCGAACACGGACTACCTGCGACAACGGTACGCGAACAACCCATTCATCGGTCGATACGAGACCATTCGCGAACAATCGGCATCGCCTATGGCCGAACGTCACACTCGTCGATCATCGCGGTGCCGGGAACCCTGAGGTGCCGATCCTGTCCGCCGCCTCGGCTACGGTGGACAGCGCTCGCACCGATCGACCCGTGGCCAGCTGGAGGCGTCTTGCGCATCATCGTCCGGATCATGCTCGTGCTCGCCGCACTCGTGTGCGCGCTCGCACCGGCCTCGGCCGCACCGTCGGTCGATGACGCCTCCGCGCGCAAGATCGACGAACTCCTCACCGTGCGCGCCGAATCGGGCGGTCTGAGCCGTGGCGAACTCATCGAACGGCTCTCCGCGCGTCTGCTCGGCACCCCGTACGGCGCGAACATGCTGATCGGATCGGCCACCGAGCCCGAACGGCTGGTCGCGGATCTGCGCCGGGTCGACTGCTTCACCTACCTCGACTACATCGACGCCGCCTCTCGCTCCAGCACCCGCGACGAGTTCTTCACCAACCTGGTCAACACCCGCTACATCGACGGTCGCGTCGAATTCGCCCAGCGCAAGCACTTCTTCACCGACTGGGCCGGCCGGGAACGGCTCGCCGCCACCGACGTCACCGCGAGTCTGAGTCCCGCCGCCGTGACCACCACCAAGCACCTCAACGCGAAAGCTGACGGCAGTACCTACCTGCCGGGTGTCGCCGTGGTCGACCGTGCCGTCACCCACATTCCCGCGGCCGCCGTCGACGGGGGAGTCCAAGCCGCCCTTCGCACCGGCGACTTCCTCGGCGCTTACACACCCGACGCCGGTCTCGACGTGACCCACGTCGGCATCATCGTCCAAACTCCCACCGGCCCGGTCTTCCGCAACGCCTCCTCGCTCGCGGCGAACAACCAGGTCGTCGACACCCCCTTGACCGAGTATCTCCAGACCGTCCCGGGCGTCGTCGTCCTTCGCCCACTCTGACCGCTGCCGAGGATTCGCCATGACCACGCTGCCCGACCGCCCGAACACCGCACTGCTCGTCGTCGACGTGCAGAACGGCGTCGTCGACGAAGCACCCCGCCGCGACGAGGTCGTCGCGAACATCAACGCCCTCGTCGACCGTGCCCGCATCGCCGATGTCCCGATCATCTGGATCCAGCACTCCTCCGAGGACCTGGTCGAACACAGCGATCTCTGGCACTACGTCCCCGAACTCATCCGCACCGACACCGAACCGCTGGTCCACAAGCACTACGGGGACTCCTTCGAGGACACCGAACTCGAGGGACTGCTCGCGGCGGTGGGCGCCGGCCACCTGGTCGTCACGGGCGCCGAATCCGACGCCTGCGTTCGCTCGACCATCCACGGTGCGTTCGTGCGCGGTTACGACGTCACTCTCGTCGCCGACGCCCACACCACCGGCGACAAGACCCGGTGGGGCGCACCGAAACCCGAAGACGTCATCGCCCACACCAACCTGTACTGGCGATTCCAGCAAGCGCCCGGTCGCACCGCGGCCGTGCGCCCGACCGACGAGCTTGACTTCAGGTCGACCTGAACAACCACGGTGGTCTCATGACCACTTTCGGATACGAACAAAGCCTCGGCTACGACCGGCGCGCCACCCGACTCCTCACCGGCCTGTACCGCCGGATCGCCGCCGACATCGACACCCGCACCACCGACTCGGCCACCGTCGTCGATCTCGGCACAGGTCCGGGAAAGTTGTTGTCCCACGTGGCAACTCGTCGCCCCGACCTGCACCTGCACGGGATCGACCTGTCTCCGCACATGATCGAGATCGCCCGCCGCGCCGTGGGGCAGACGATCGAACTGGCTGTCGCCGACGTCGCCGAGCTGCCCTACCCCGACGGGAGCGTCGACTTCGCCGTGTCGAGCCTGAGCATGCACGAATGGCCGGACCTGCCCGCCGCCGTCACCGAACTGCGTCGAGTGCTCCGCCCCGGCGGCGCTGCCGCGATCTTTGACTTCCGCTTCACCCGAACCCGCGAGATCCGCCGCGCGCTCACCACCGCATTCGGCTCGGTCGACACCGAAACAGTGCGTCTGCCCTGGCATCCCGTCGCCGTGATCACCTGCTACCGCGTCACCGCATAGGCTCGGCGGATGGCCGAGGAACACACCACGATCGGTGCGGTGGCGGCACAGTTCGGGCTCGCGACCCACGTGCTGCGCCACTGGGAAGACCGCGGACTGCTCGCCCCACCCCGTGACTCGGCCGGTCGCCGCCACTACCGCGGCACCGATATCGACACCATCGCGATGATCATCCTGGGCAAGAAAGCCGGCTTGTCACTCGACGATCTCGGCATCCTGTTCCTGCGTTCCCCCGATCGCCGCACCCGCCGCGAAGTACTCGAGGCCCATCGCGACCGCCTCGCCGACCAGATCGCCCGCACCCGCGCCGCCCTCGACGCCGTCACCCACGTCCTGGACTGTGACGCCGAGGACTTCCGCACCTGCCCCCACTTCCGCGCCGAACTCGCCGGGGTTCTCGACACCCGCACCGACCCGCCGGTGTCGAGAACACCGCCCGACGTGGGACGATCGGCCATGTGACCGCCACACCCGCGAAACCACAGCACCTGCGCGACCTCGCGCTGCTGCGTCGTGTGCGCGACCGCATCGACCGCGAATACGCCCAGCCACTCGACGTCGAAGCGCTCGCCCGCGGCGTCCACATGTCGGCCGGACACCTCAGCCGGCAATTCCGCCTCGCCTACGGGGAATCGCCGTACTCCTACCTGATGACCCGCCGCATCGAACGCGCCATGGCGCTGCTGCGCCGCGGCGACCTGAGCGTCACCGAGGTGTGTTTCGCGGTCGGCTCGTCCTCGCTGGGCACCTTCAGCACCCGCTTCACCGAACTCGTCGGCGTACCGCCCAGCGTCTACAAACAGCAGCAGGACGAACAGACCGCGGGCATGCCGTCGTGCGTGGTCAAGAAGGTGACCAGACCGATCAGGAATCGAGAAGCTTCCGCTCCGGCCGACAATTAGCGTGGTCGGCATGAACCTCACCATTCACCAGAGCTACCTGCCCCAAGACGACCCCGACGCCGCGCTCGCCTTCTACCGCGACGCGCTCGGCTTCGAGGTGCGCAACGATGTGGGCTACAACGGGATGCGCTGGATCACCGTCGGCCCCACCG
Organism: Nocardia sp. NPDC127606; assembly: GCF_042671725.1. NCBI lineage: Bacteria > Bacillati > Actinomycetota > Actinomycetes > Mycobacteriales > Nocardiaceae > Nocardia > Nocardia sp. NPDC127606. Next base: position 1,439,700 of record NZ_JBHXWQ010000001.1, read on the forward strand.
GCCAACCCGATACCTCCATCGTGCTGCACCCACCGGCCGCCGATCCCGGCCTCACCGACGACGAACGTCGCGTGATCAGCGAAATGATGGCCAAGGGCACCTACGCCGGCATCAACCTCGCCACCGACGACCTCGACGGCCTGTTCGAAAAGCTGCAGGCCGGCGAGATCGAGGTCGTCCAGGAACCCACCGATCAGCCCTACGGCGTCCGCGACTGCGCCTTCCGCGACCCCGCCGGAAATATGGTCCGCATCCAGCAGGCCAAGTAGGCCACCGCGCCGGTAGATTCGATATCCGGCGATGTCGACTGATCGAGGGAGACCCATGAGCACGGCCAAGAAGACCGGCACCACCATAGAGCCGGCCGACAGCCACGATTTGATCCGCGTCCACGGCGCGCGGGTCAACAACCTGCGCGATGTGAGCATCGAGATCCCCAAGCGCAGGCTGACGGTCTTCACGGGCGTGTCCGGATCCGGCAAGAGCTCCCTGGTCTTCGGCACCATCGCCGCCGAATCACAGCGCCTGATCAACGAGACCTACAGCGCGTTCGTGCAGGGCTTCATGCCCAGCCAGGCCCGCCCCGACGTCGACGTGCTCGAGGGCCTGACCACCGCCATCCTCGTCGACCAGTCCCGGCTGGGCGCCGACCCGCGTTCCACCGTCGGCACTGTCACCGACGCCAACGCGATGCTGCGGATCCTGTTCAGCCGCCTCGGCGACCCGCACATCGGGTCGTCGCAGGCGTTCTCGTTCAATGTCGCCTCGATCAGCGGCGCCGGTGCGGTCGAGGTCGAGAAGAACGGTGTCACCGTCAAGGAACGCCGCAGCTTCGCCATCACCGGCGGCATGTGTCCCACCTGTGAGGGCAAAGGCCAGATCAACGACATCAACCTCACCGAGCTCTACGACGAGAATCTCTCCCTCGACGACGGCCCGTTCAAGATCCCCGGCTACAGCATGGACGGCTGGATGGGCCGCATCTTCAAGGGTTCCGGCTTCTTCGACCCGGCCAAGCCGATCAAGAAGTACACCAAAAAACAGCTCGCCGACCTGCTGTACAAAGAGCCGACGAAGGTCAAGGTCGAGGGCATCAACCTCACCTACGAAGGACTCATCCCCAAACTGCGCAAGTCGATGTTGTCCAAGGACATCGATTCGCTGCAACCGCATGTGCGCGCCTTCGTCGAACGCGCCGTCACCTTCGGTACCTGCCCCGACTGTGCGGGCACCCGGCTGTCCGCCGCGGCCCGCTCGTCGAAGATCAACGGCATCAGCATCGCCGACGCCTGCGCCATGCAGATCACCGATCTCGCCGACTGGGTCAAGGAAGTCGACGACCCGTCGGTGGCGCCGCTGCTCGAGTCGCTGCGCCAGACCCTGGACTCGTTCGTCGAGATCGGCCTCGGCTACCTGTCGCTGTCGCGCCCCTCGGGCACCCTGTCGGGCGGTGAAGCTCAGCGCGTCAAGATGATTCGCCACCTCGGCTCCTCGCTCACCGACGTCACCTACGTCTTCGACGAGCCCACCGCGGGCCTGCACCCGCACGACATCCAGCGGATGAACGACCTGCTGCTGCGCCTGCGTGACAAGGGCAACACTGTGCTCGTCGTCGAGCACAAGCCCGAAACGATCGTCATCGCCGACCACATCGTCGACCTCGGCCCCGCCGCCGGCTCCAAGGGCGGCACCATCTGCTTCGAAGGCACCGTCGACGGGCTGCGCGCCAGCGACACCGTCACCGGCCGCCACTTCGACGACCGCGCCTCGGTCAAGGACTCGGTGCGAAAGTCGACCAGCGCCTTGCAGATTCGTGGCGCCACCGCCAACAACCTCGACAAAGTCGACGTCGACATCCCCCTCGGCATTCTGGTGGCGATCACCGGCGTCGCGGGCTCGGGCAAGAGCTCGCTCGTGCACGGCTCGATCCCGATCGACGAGGGCGTCATCTCCATCGACCAGACCCCGATCAAGGGCTCGCGCCGCAGCAACCCCGCCACCTACACCGGCCTGCTCGACCACATCCGCAAAGCGTTCGCCAAGGCCACCGGCGCCAAACCAGCCCTGTTCAGCGCCAATTCCGAGGGCGCCTGCCCGAACTGCAACGGCGCCGGGGTGGTCTACACCGATCTGGCGATGATGGCCGGTGTCTCGACCATGTGTGAGGTGTGTGAGGGCAAACGCTTCATGGCCGAAGTCCTCGAATACACCTTCGCGGGCAAGAACATCAGCGAAGTGCTTTCGATGCCCGTCGACGAAGCGCGTGAGTTCTTCGGCGACGGCGAAGCCCGCACCCCCGCCGCCCACAAGATTCTCACCCACCTCACCGAAGTCGGCCTCGGCTACCTCACCATCGGCCAGCCACTGACCACCCTGTCCGGCGGCGAACGCCAGCGCCTCAAGCTCGCCACCCACATGTCCGACAAGGGCGGGGTCTACATCCTCGACGAACCGACCACCGGCCTGCACCTGGCCGACGTCGAACAACTCCTCGGCCTGCTCGACCGCCTCGTCGAATCCGGCAAGTCCGTCATCGTCGTCGAACACCACCAGGCGGTGATGGCCCACGCCGACTGGATCATCGACCTCGGCCCCGGCGCGGGCCACGACGGCGGCCACATCGTCTTCGAAGGCACCCCCGCCGAACTCGTCGAAGCCCGCTCCACCCTCACCGGCGAACACCTGGCCACCTACGTCGGCGCCTGAACACCCCGGCTGCGCTTCCCTGGGGTGACTCTCCAGGGAAGCGCAGCGTGACGGAACCTGGCATGCGCCGCGGCGATTCGGCAGCTGCATCTCCGAGGCAACGGTCTTGATGTCCTTTTCGCCAGGTAGGACGAAAAGCAGCACCGAGGCGAATCCAGCCAGACTCACCAGCCTGCACAAGTCCTATCCTGGACCGATGCTCGAGATCTCCACCGATCCCGCCGCCGTCGACCTCGATTGGCTCCACCACCGGCTGTCCACCGACGCCTACTGGGCACTCGGTCGCAGCCGTGAGCGTGTCCGCCGCATCGTCGAGAATTCCTTGCCCTACAGCGTGTTGCGCGACGGTTCCCAGATCGCCTTCGCTCGCCTGGTCACCGACCGCACCACTTTCGCCTGGCTTTCCGATGTCTACGTAGACCGTTCGCAGCGCGGAAAAGGCGTCGGCAAACTCCTGCTCGACCGGATCATGGCCGACGCCGACGGCTGGGGACTGCGCCGCATGGCCCTGGCCACCGGCGATGCCCACGACATGTACCGCCCCTACGGCTTCACTGCCCACCCCAAGCCGGACCACTGGATGGAAAAGAACTGGCCTGCCAACCCGGCTTGAACCACGACCGGTGCCCGTTCGCCATGCACGGCAACCGCAACCGTGTTAGTTTCAGTTTCGAAGGTCAACCGCACCGGGAGGATGCATGAGCGTCAGCAGCAGAAGCGCGGTCGCCATTCACGCGTTGACGAAACTGGCGCAAGGCGGCGAGACTTCGCTGACGTCGGTGGAGATCGCGGAAAGTCTGGCGAGTAATCCGGTGCTGGTTCGGCGCATCCTCGGCAACCTGCGTGACGCTGATCTGGTGCTGTCCACGGAGGGTCGCGGTGGCGGCTGGACGCTCGCTCGCCCTGCTCGCGACATCACGCTCTTCGATGCCTACCGCGCCGTCGAGGGTTCGCCGGTGCTGTCTCGACATGCCCACCCCCCCAGTGCCGAGTGCGAGGTCGGGCGACATATGCAGGCGATTGTCGACGAGGAGTTCCGCAACGCCGAGCAAGCGATGGAAGAGCAGTTGGGTCGGACGACCATCGCGCACCTGCTCCAAAAGGTATTCGACATCGAAGCGGCGGCACAGACGCGCTGACCGTTCAACGGCGGGAAACCGCCGTTCTTTTTTACCGTAACTGCAACCGCGATGGTTGCGGTAAAACCGTGGGGAGGAACCCATGACTTCGACAAGACTCAGCGCCGACCGTGCCGGTTCAGCCCTGGCATTGCTGGCGGTGCTCATGCCGGCGATGCTGGCGACGGTCATCGCCAGCGACATGGTCAATCTGCTGCTGCCGGCGATAGGCACCGAGTTCGACGCCTCGGAAGCCGAATTGGCATGGGTCGTCACCGGATTCCTGCTGATGTTCTCCGTCGGCATTCCCTTCTACGGACGCCTGTCGGACCGGGTGAGCCTGCGAAACCTGTTCGTGGTCTGCCTGACGACCTATGCCGCGGGCAGCCTGGTCAGCGCGCTCGCCCCGACCCTGCTCGCGCTGGTGGCGGGTCGCATCGTGATGGGCATCGGCGCGGCCGGGATCCCGGTGCTCACGATCCTGGCCGTGACCCGGCTGCTGCCGACGGAAAAGCGCGGGATGGGAATCGGGGTCATCTCCGCCGCGGCGGGAATCGGCACCGCGGCCGGACCTGCCCTCGGTGGGGGCATCGGACAGCTGCTCGGCTGGCACGCCCCCTTCTGGCTGATGGTCGCCATCGCGCTCGTGCTGCTGCCGTTGATCTGGCGGGTCCTGCCCGCCGACTCACCGACCACCGCCGAACGCTTCGACCTCACCGGCGGCATCCTGCTCGGCGCAGGCGCCGGACTGCTGCTGTTCGGAATCACCCAGGCCCAGGTCGCCGGATTCACGGCGCCCTCGGCGTTGGGATGCCTTGTGATCGGTCTGGTCACGCTCATTGTGTTCGCCGGTCGCAATCGGCGCGTCGACCGGCCGTTCGTCCCGCCCGCACTGTTCGGCAGCCCGGTCTTCCGGATCGCTGTGATCGTCGCGTCGCTGGCGATGAGCATCAACCTCGGCGCGCTGGTGTTCGTGCCGATTGTGCTCGTCGACGTCGATGGCCTCGATCCGGGCACCGGCGCCCTGGTGATGATCCCGGCCGGCCTCGCCGTCGCGGTACTCTCCCCGCTGAGCGGACGGCTGGCCGATCGCATCGGTGCCCGCACCCCTGCGCTGTCCGGCCTGGTTGTGATGGGACTTTCCGCGGTATTCCTGTCCGCTGTGGCCGGAAGCGGTTCGCTGGTCCTCACCGCGATCGGGATCACCACACTGTGCGTCGGCTTCATTTTCGTCATGACGCCGATCATCAGCGCCGCGGCCGGCGCTCTGGCTCCCGAACAGGCCGGCATCGGGCTCGGGATCCTCCAGGGCGCCCAATTCCTCGGCGCCAGCGCGGGTCCGGCGGTCTTCGGCGTCTTGGTCAGCGCACGACGCCAAGCCGGTACCGACGCCCTCAACCCCTTGCACGACACGGTGGCCGGCGCGGCATTCTCCGATGCCTTCCTCGCGATGGCCCTCGTCGCCGTCGCCGCACTGATCATCGCCCTGTGGATGCGCCCTACTCCCGCGCCGTAAGAACTGCCATGAAGACCATCGCCATCACCGGAGGTGCCTCCGCCATCGGGTCTGGTGCTCTGCGCGCGGTACTCCTACTCGGGCACGGACTGCTCCCCGCCGCCGATCGTGGCATCACCTCAGGATCTCGGTCAGTCGATCGGTCGCTCGGATCAACCAATCGGGATCCCCATGACGTCGGCCCCAGAGCGCTGCTTTCACCGCACGCACCTGCGCCCAGCGTTGGGCGCGATCACGGTCGATCCCCGCTGCCTCGCATCTCGTCTGTCCAGTCGGCGACCAGGTCGCTCAACCGCGGCAGCCCGGCAGGGGCGTCGACAGCCAAGCGGATCCGGGCGCAGCACCGGAATGACGATCCCGACGTGGCCGTGCATGAGCGGCCCGTCGGGAGTGCACGACCACCGTTGCAGTAACTCATCCGCCAGTCGGGGCAGTGCCGCGATCCATGCCCGCCCGGGTTCGCCTTCGCGACTGATCGTTTCGCGGTCGAAGACCTCTGGGATCTCGATCATGATCCGACCCCTAGGTGTCCACCTCGAACCGCGGCCACCGGCGATGTGACGCATCTCGCCGCCCTCGAGTCTGGTCTGCGCGATGACGACCGGCATAGCCTGAGATCCCGCGCAGGGTCGAAATCGACTGCAATAGAACGCTATTCGGCGCAAAACGGACATTATCGGTTCGGTGGAGAACGCTGATCTCGACACGCGCACACTGCCGTCCCGGAACGTGTACATCCGGGCCGACGGCAGAATCGTGGCAAGGAGCTACACCGGTGCCGGTTCGTCACAATGACCTCAGCCCCGTCATCACCCGCCGCGGCGCACTCGCCGCACTGGCACTGCTCGCTGCCGCCGGTTGCGGCGGTTCGGTCGCGGCCAGCACGGGCAAACCGCACTGGGACTACGACGCCGAGGGCCCCGAGCACTGGGCCGACCTCGACCGCGGCTACTCGGCCTGCCGCGTCGGCCACGCCCAATCGCCGATCGACCTGGACAGCCCCACCGAACTACACCCGTCCGACCACATCGAGATCGACTACCGCCCCATTCCGTCTGTGAACCTGCTCAACAACGGACACACCGTTCAGGCGAGCGCCCCAGCGGACTCCGGCAACCGCATCGTCGTCGACGGAACGCCGTTCACCCTGACCCAATTCCACTTCCATCTCCCCAGCGAGCACACAGTCGACGGCGCCGAGACCGCCATGGAACTGCATTTCGTCCACACCGCCCAATCGGGCCGGCTGGCCGTTCTCGCCGTCCTGCTGAACGCGCACACCGACCCCACCCCGCTGAGTCGCATACTCACCGCCACCCCGAACCGCTCAGGGCTCACCCGCGCTGTCACTACCGTCGACCCACGCGAATTCCTCCCGGCCGACCTCGCCCAGTTCCGCTACCAGGGCTCCCTGACCACGCCACCGTGCACCGAAGGCGTCGAGTGGATCGTGCTGCGCCACCCTGCGCCGGTCGCAGCCCCCGATGTCGACAATTACCGTGCGCTGTTCCCGCACAGCAACAGACCCACCCAACCGCGCAACGGTCGGCCGGTGGTCCTGGCCGGATCCAACTGAGCAGTGTCGAGGGGCGCGCATGGCGCGTTCTGCGATTGTCAGCCGGGGGAGGACCGGGGGAGCAGGCCGAGGGTGAGGTGGCGGACCAGGTCGTCGAGCAGCTGTTCGGAGTCGTAGTCGGCCGTATAGCCGGAGCCGACGAAGGTGGCCAACCCCTGAAGAGCGGCCAGGGCGGTGACACCGAGTCGTTTCGGGTCGCCCGCCACGATCTCGCCGGCGGCCTGACCTTCGGCGATGAGGGTGATCGGCACCGCGAACGCCCGGTCGGCGGCCTGCTGGATATCGGCAGAGGTCGAGGTGTTTCGGCGCGCGAACATCAGCGGCAAGAGCTCGAGGTTGTCGACGGCGAATCGCAGGTAGGCGTAGGCGACGGTTTGTAGGCGTGCCGTGATGGGTCCTTCGATCACGGCTTGTTCGAAGCAGGAGCCGAGGCGTTCGAGCCCGGTGACGGCGAGTGCGTCGAGGAGTGCCTGCTTGTCGCGGAAATGACGACTCGGCGCCGCATGGCTGACGCCGGTGTCGCGAGCCAGTTGACGCAGGGACAGCCCGTCCACGCCGGCCTCGCGCAGTGTCGCCTCGGCGCGCGTCAGCAGCGCGGCGCGGAGGTCTCCGTGGTGGTACGGGGTGTGCAGGGACATGGTACGAGCAGGATATCCGACAGCCACCCAATGTTTGCGTTGACTACTTTGTTGTCGCTGACTACATTGACGATTGCCATGACTGACAACACCGCGCCCACCCGCAAGCAGCGCACCATGCCGATCCGCGAATGGCTGGCCCCGATCACCCTGGTCACCATCCTGGCGGCGCTCCTGGGCACCATGTACCTCGGCTACACCGCCGACCCCGAAAAGCACCTCCACGACTTCCCGATCGCCCTGGTCAACCAGGATGTCGGCGACACCGTCGGTGGCAAGCCCGCCAACATCGGCGCACAGATCACCACGGCGCTGAGCGACAACATCCCCGCCGACAAGATCGACCTGCGCCCACTCGGCATCAACGAAGCCCAGCAACAGCTGCAGAACGGCGAGGTCTACGGCGCCATCGTCATCCCCGGCGACTTCACCAAGCGCGTCGCCATCCTCGGCGCCGCCTCGATCGTCCCAGGCCAGGTCGAGCAGCCCATCATCTCCGTGCTCACCAACCCGAGGGCGGGCACCCTCGCCGCACAGATCATGAACACCGTCGCCGACCAGGCCATGACACAGGTCAACAGCACCATCGGCACCCAGCTCGCCGAACAGGTCCGCTCCGCGGCCGGGGCCACACCACTCAGCGGTGCGGCACAACTCCAACTCGCCGAGCCGATCGACGTCGTCGTCACCGCCTACCACCCGCTGCCCGAAGGCACCGGCCAGGGCTTGGCGGCCTTCTTCTACACCCTGGTCCTGCTGATCGTCGGATTCAGCGGCGCGATGATGATCAATTCTCTCGTCGACGCCTCACTGGGCTATGTCCCCGCCGAATACGGCCCCTGGCACAAGGCCACCACCCCGGCCCCGATCAGCCGGTGGCGCACGCTGCTCGTCAAATGGGGGATCGCCACGATCAGCGCCCCGCTGGCCTCCGGTGTGTTCCTCGGCATCGGAACCCTGCTGAACATGGCGATCGAGAGACCACTGATGCTGTTCCTCTATGGCACACTGGCCATCGCCGCCATCGCGGTCACCGCCCTGTCGGTGATGGCCGCCTTCGGCACGGCAGGCCTGATGATCAACCTCATCGTGTTCGTGGTGCTCGGAATCCCGTCGTCCTCCGGCACCATCCCGCTCGAGGCGACACCGCGCTGGATCGCCGACATGGCCACGTTCGAACCCATGCACCAGATCTACCTGGCTGTGCGCGCCATCCTGTTCTTCGACGGACACCTCGAAGCAGGCATGGCGCAGGGTCTCTGGATGACCTGCGCGGGACTGGCGATCGGCCTGATCGTCGGCGCGGTCGCCACCAACACCTACGACCTGCGCGGCATGCTGCGACTCGGTATCGAGCACGCGCCCGCGCAGTAACTGATCAATCCATGTGGAAGGCCCCTGTGATGCACGAGTTCGAAGCCCTGGCTTCCTACACGATTCCCGAGCACGCGAACAATTCCGACAGTGTGTTCCTGCACGCCGAGCACTCGCCCCACACGGTGTTGTTCAACGTCTCCAACGGTGGCGGCGAACTCACCGACGTCACCGCGGCCGAGTTCGCCCGAACGGTCACCGACGTGGCCAAGGGCCTCATCGCCTCGGGCATCGGACCCGGTGACCGAGTGGCCATCATGGCCCCCACCCGCTACGAGTGGGTCGTGCTCGACCACGCGATCTGGGCCACCGGCGGTTGCACCGTCGCCATCTACGACAGCTCCGCCGCCGAGCAGGCCACATGGATCCTGCAGGACTCCGCGACGAAACTGCTCATCGTCGACAGCGACGAACACCGCAGGATCATCGAGGAGATCGACGACCGCGCACTGCCCGAGCTGCGAGAAATCCTGCAGATCGACAAGGGCGTCGTCGAGGAATTGACCACGCGCGGCGCCCATCTCGACGACGCGGCCGTGCACACCCGCCGAGCCGAGGTCGGCGCGAGCTCCCCGGCCACCCTGATCTACACCTCGGGCACCACCGGCCGCCCCAAAGGCGTGATCCTCACCCACGGGAACCTCTACGCCGAGTCGAAATCCGACCGAATCGCGCTGGGGGAGTTCGTCACCGAGGGCAACAAGACACTGATGTTCCTGCCGCTCGCCCACGTCTTCGCGCGCGCGGTGACGCTGGCCGCGCTCGACGCCAAGGTGGTCGTCGCGTTCAGCTCCGACTGGTCCACGCTGGTCGACCAGTTCGGCAGCTTCCGTCCGCATTTCATCCTGGCGGTGCCACGGGTCTTCGAAAAGGTCTTCAACGGCGCCAAGCAGAAGGCGCACGCCGGCGGTAAGGGAAAGATCTTCGACCTGGCCACCGAGACCGCCATCGCCTGGAGCGAGTCCCGCGACACCGGCGGCCCCGGAATCGTCCTCAGACTGCGCCACGCCCTGTTCGACAAACTCGTATACCGCACACTGCGTCGCGCGCTCGGCGGACGCTGCGAGGCCGCGGTATCCGGTGGTGGACCACTCGGCGCGCGGCTCGGTCACTTCTTCCGCGGCGTCGGCATCCCCATCTACGAGGGCTACGGACTCACCGAGACCACCGCGGCGATCACCGTGAACACCCCGACCGATACCCGAGTCGGCACCGTCGGACGCCCGACCGAAGGCCACGCCGTCAAGATCGCCGACGACGGCGAGCTGCTGCTACGCGGCCCTGTCGTGTTCCACGAATACTGGGGCAACCCCCAGGCCACCGACGACGCCTTCGCCGACGGCTGGTTCCAGACCGGCGACCTCGGCAGCATCGACCGCGACGGCTACCTCACCATCACCGGCCGCAAGAAGGAAATCATCGTCACCGCGGGCGGAAAGAACGTCTCCCCGGGACTGATGGAAGACTCGCTGCGCGCCCACCCGCTGATCAGTCAGGCGATGGTGGTCGGTGACGGCCGTCCGTTCGTCGGCGCGCTGATCACCCTCGACCCCGAAGTACTCCCGGCGTGGAAGCACAGCCACAGCCTGCCCGCCGACACTCCGAACGAGGCCCTGATCGACAACCCGGATCTCATCGCGGAGATCGATGCAGCCGTGGCCGACACCAACAAGAAAGTGTCCCATGCCGAGGCGATCAAGAAGGTCCGCATTCTGCCCGTCGACTGGACCGAGGCCACCGGCGAACTGACGCCGAAGATGTCGCTCAAGCGAGCGGAAGTCATGAAGAAGTACGCCCCCGAGGTGGACAAGATCTACGAACCCGCCGCCGATAGTAGTCACTGACACCCAATCCAGGACTCCTGGCTGTTACGTCTAACTAAATACCGCGCACAGCACCGAACAAACCCCTCGAGTTCGTATTCTCACCTGGACCGCGCCCGGCGCGCGGCACCGGAACAGGGGTTGAACACAGCAGATGGCTATATCTGACGTCGAGGCGTACACACATCTCACGCCGACCGACATCGAAGAGTTCGGGCAACGCCTGGATGCGTTGCGCAGGCAGATCGAATCCAGCCTGGGTGAACGCGATGCGAAATACATCAAGACAGTCATCCGCGTTCAGCGAGCGTGCGAGATAGCCGCTCGACTCGTGCTGATCGACTCGGGTCGGAAAAGCAGTTGGTGGTGGGGGACAGGCCTGCTCACCCTGTCGAAGGTGCTCGAGAACATGGAGATCGGGCACAACGTCATGCACGGCCAGTGGGACTGGATGAACGACCCGGAAATCCACTCCACCACCTGGGAATGGGACCATTCCATGCCCGCCGCGCATTGGAAAGAAGCGCACAACTACCGCCACCACGTTTTCACCAACGTGCTCGGGCTGGACCCCGACGAAGGCTACGGTCTCCTCCGCATCACGCGCGACCGTCGCTGGCGCCCTTATCATCTCGGCAACTTCGTCTACCTCGTCCCGGTCTCGCTGCTCTATGAACTGGGCATGTGCGTGTACCACCTGGAGATCCCGCGCGTGCTGGCGGGCAAGAAGGACAAGAAGAAGTTCCGGCAGGCGCGTGACGAAATCGTCCAGAAGGCAGGAAAGCAGCTGCTCAAGGACTACGTCATCTTCCCGGCGATGACCGGGCGAAACTGGAAATCGACGATCCGCGCGAACATCACCGCCAACCTCACCAAGAACGTGTGGGAGCAGATCATCACCTTCTGCGGGCATTTCCCCGACGGCGCGGAGAAGTTCACCAAACGCGACATCGAGGGCGAGACTCGCGGCGAATGGTACCTACGCCAATACCTGGGCAGCGCCAATATCGAAGTCGGCCCCGTGATGCGCATTCTGTCGGGCACGCTCAGCCATCAAATCGAACACCACCTGTTCCCGGATCTACCGAGCAACCGGCTCCCCGAAATCCAACGTGAAGTACGCAAACTGGCGGCCGAATATCGCCTGCCGTATACCACTGGCAGCCTGGTCCGGCAATATGGTCTGACACTGCGCACCATCGCGAAACTGTCGTTGCCCGATCAGTACCTCACCGCCGACGCGGACAACGCCCCGGAGACCAGCTCCGAAAAGGCCACCGAATCCCGCCGCCTCACCCCTGTTCCAGTCTGACGGACTGTCAGCGACCTCGGTCGTGGCTGCTGCATCTCACCAGTGCCACGACCGAGGGCCGGCCGCACCGGGGTGGATCGGCGACCCGCGAGCCGATGACGTCCCCGCGCCGTTAGGGTTGATGATGTGACGGCGAGCGGTTCTCCACGGGTCTATGACGGTCGCCCGGTCGAGGATCGCCGGGCAGAGCGACGCGAACAGTTCATCGCCGCCGGGCTCGCCGTGTTCGGCGACCAGGGCTATCAGAGCAGCTCGATCACCGCTGTATGCAAGGCCGCCGGGTTGGCGCGGGCCCAGTTCTACGAACACTTCGGCAACCGCGAGGAACTGCTCCTCGCGGTCTACGACATGATCCAAGCCGATGCGCGACAAGCGCTCATCGAGGCGCTCTCAGCCGTCGTCGGTGCCGACCCGGCCACCCGCGCATCCATCGCGGTACGTGCGTACGCCGAATCGATCGGCAAGGACCCCAATCGCGCACGGGTGTCGTTCGTCGAAATCGTCGGCGTGAGCGCCGAAGTCGAGAAGCATCGCGTCGAACAGCGCGAGATCTGGGTGGAGTTCGTCACCTGGGAACTGAAGCAGACACGCGGCGCCGACTTCGTCCCCGCCGGCGGATTTCGTGCCGCGGCAACCGGATTCATCGGCGCACTGATGGCACTGGTGCATCAGTGGAGCATGGGCGGATCGCCCGCCGAACTCGAGGACCTGGTCGAGGTCCTCACCCACTTCCTCGTCAGCGTGATGTAACCGGAAAGTCGACGCACGTCGGGCGACTACCGCCGACCCTGGCTACTCGAGCTGGGCTCATCGCACCTGTTCAGCCGGTGCGTTGCGCTCGACGGCCATGAACGCGCCATCGTGGGGTAGTGACCAGTCCGGCCCGACGAACACCTGGTCCGCAGCCGGGTTGGTACCGGCGAGATGTTCCAACCAGGCCGTCGACAGCCCGGCGACGGGATTGTTCGGCAGGTCGCCGTTGACCGCGAAATGCGTCGCGTTGATGGCAGTCGCGATGTAGGCCGGAGCCTGGAAGATCGTCTTGTAGTCGACCCATCGGGGCCAGAGCATATCCGGGGTGATGATGTCGAGGTTGCCGGTGATGGTCAGCGTCGGCACGGTGACATTGAGCCCGGTGGGCGCCTGGATGCCGGTAGCCACACTGAGTGCCCCGATGATCCGCAGCCGCGGGTCGAGCAGATGCACGTTGCCCGGCAGATAGCTCGCCGCCCAGAACGTCGCTCCCGCACCGCCGGAATGGCCGCCCAGCATCGTCCGGGCGAAGTCGACTTTGCCGTGCAAAGGGGACTCCGGTCGCGCTTCCTCCGCCAGCAGCGCCTGGATACCCCAGATATCGTCCGTGGGGAAGGAATTCACGAAGTTGTACGGTATTGCGACGACGAATCCACGGCTCGCCCACAGGCGCGCGATGGCATCGTACTGCCCCGCGTCACCGTCGAGTCCAGGCAACCACACCAGCACCGGTGCGGCGTCCATGGTCTGTAGGTCGCGCGGGGAGTAGTAGAGCATTCCGATCGGGGAATCCAGGCCGTGCGGAAACGCGTACGTGCACCGCATCTTGTCCATGTCGTTGCCACCGGCCAGCCAGAACCCGACACGCTGCATCGTGCCGTAGAGGTCGTCACAGGGATGCAGCTCCTGCGACACCGCGACCTCGTGCTCACCCGTTCGCGCGAACTCTCGATGGATCTCGCCCTGTACCGTCTTCGGCCACACGCCGAAAGGACCGGTGGATGTCGGCGGCTCCTCGTGATCGGTCGGCTGCGCGGTGGCGACCCCCGAACACATCGCTACCGCCATCCCGACCGTCATGATCCGCAACACCGTCGATCTGAACATTCGCTCCCCTGGAATTAATGTTGGACACCGTCGTCCATGTTTCCGGGACGGTACCCGGATGTGGCGTGGGGCACAACTTCCACGGCGACGAGCTCCGGCGACGGGGGAGGGGCACGCACTGGTTGCCCACCGCAGGATTGCGCTGGTTCGGTTGATGGATTCGGGATTGTGTTTCACCGCACAGTGGAATACTGTGCGAACACTTGGACACGAGCGTCCAACATTGTGCGCGGCGATTACCTCGTGCACCAGCCAAGGGGAGCAACCAGCAACATGAAGTTCGCCGCACTGAGACGAACGGTCCTGACCGCCACGGCCGCAACCATCCTCGTCAGCACCGCGCCCGCAGCGTTGGTGGCGGCCGAGCCGACAGCGACGCCGCCGGCCCAGAACAGCTGCGCCGAGCCCGCGCCGGACCAGATCGCCGAACGGCGCGATGCTCGAGCAGCGGGCTTCGACCCTGCGGCGTTGAACGCCGCGATGGATTTCGGCGCCGCCAAGGGCGCCATCGCGTTGCAGGTCTACCGGCACGGCTGTCTGATCGGCGACCGCACCAACTCGTGGAACTTGCCGATGCCACTGGCGAGCGGAACGAAGGGTGTCCTTTCGGTAGCCGTCGGCCGGGCGATCACGCTCGGATACTTCGGCCTCGACGACCCGATCGGCAGGTTCTTCCCCCAGGCCGACCCCGCCCACGCCGCGATCACCGTGCGCCAGATCCTGACCCAGACCTCCGGCCTGCACTTCAGCTGGATCAACGACATCACCGGCTACTACACCGATCCCGTGCAACAGGGCCTCAACTTGCCGGTCGAACACGATCCGGGCACGACCTTCCAATACGCGCAAGGCGTTCTGACCCTGCTCGCGGAGATCGTCGAAATCGCCGGTCAGCTGGACTTTCAGGACTTCATGCAACGCGAACTCATGGACCCGCTGGGCATCAACCGACAGAACTGGTTCTGGCTGCGGGATCGTTCCGGCAACTCCATCGCATCAGGCGGTCTGGCGATGCGCCCCGATGACTTCGCCAGGTACGGCCGCCTCATGCTGCAGAACGGCACCTGGCAGGGCCGAAATCTCATCGATCCCGACTATGTACGCCAGGCCGCCGAGCCCACCTCAGCCAACGGCGGCTACGGATTCCTGCTCTGGACCAATGCCGGTGACACCCATTGGGGATCGTTCTCCGGGCCCCGTGCTCGCCTGCACGAACGTCCCATCCTGCCCGGATCGCCGCGCGATACCTACGCGTTCTCCGGTGCTCTCGGGCAATTGGCTGTCGTAGTCCCCAGCCTCGATATGGTCATCGTCCGCAACGGCATCCCTACCCGCATCGACCCGAACAACCTCAGCGCCAATCTGACCGGCACCGGCAACCCCGACAATCAAGAACTTATCCGTCTGATCACCGCCGCCGTCGACGACGTCCCTGACGTTCAGCCCGACAAACCCCTACCACTACGACGACAGCACAGGCCCGTTGATCACCGGCGTCGAAGACCTCGCTTACTGGGCCGACCCGCAGAATGTCCTCGGCACACTCCTCGGCGTAGGCCCCTACGCGCCCGGAAACTGCAACATCTTGACGTGCAACGGGACCGTTGTGCCGATCGATGTCTTCAACTGGATGGTCGATGCGGCCAACCAATTCGCCGCGGTCGCGGCAGGGCTCGGTACGGGCCCGCGCTGACTCCGGAATGGGTACGAATGCAACTGGAGCGAAATCGGTCCAATGAATCAGCATGCCCGACCCAGCCCCTCGTTGTGTCACAGTGACGAATTAGGGCAGGGGAAGTTGGGAGGGGGAGTGTCACCCACCATGCGGCTGGATCGGTGTCTGGAGGTGCGCGCCCACCATGAGGGTGAACTCTTCACCGCCGCCATCGGTTGGGCCGCAATCCGGATGGCCCAGCACAATACCGCCACATCGATGCGATAAAGGGGACAACCCGACACGCCGGGACTGGATAGTCCGACGTCGCCGGGTTCTGCGAAGGATGACTCTCTAAACGGTGAGCCTCCGGCATAAACTGGGCCATAGCAGTTCAGGGCGGGCGTTCGGGACGGCATCACAGGAGCGGAGTATGGCATCCATGCAACAGGCGTCCGGTCGGGTATTCCTCAGCTATCGGCGCGAGGACACCCAGGGCACCGCCCGCCACCTTCGCGAACGCCTCGTTGACCGACTCGGCGCCGATCGGGTGTTCATGGACATCGACTCGATCGAGATAGGAGTCGACTTCACGAAGGCGATCGTCGATGCCGTCAGCGTCAGCGACGTATTTCTCGCGCTGATCGGGCGGCGCTGGGTGTCGGTCGTGGACGAGCAGGGCCAACGCAGACTGGACAGATCTGGTGACTTCGTCGTATTAGAGATCGCGACGGCGCTCGCACGCGGCATCCGCGTCATCCCCGTGCTCGTGGACGGCGCTGACATGCCGCGCAGCTCAGAACTCCCGCCGTCCATCGAGTCTCTGGCCGTGCGCAACGCCATCCGCCTATCGCACGAGTCCTTCCGTTCAGACGTGAACAGGCTGCTCGACCGCTTGACGAGGCTGCTCGACGGGAGCGCAACGCCAGCCCACCAGCGCCCGACCGGGGGCCGAGTCCCCAACGCCTTCCGCGACCCCGCCGACGATGTGAGTCAAACCGACACGTCCTCCGTCGAACCCCACCAAAGGCAGGTAACCCAACCATCCGCACTGCCGGCGCGAACGCCCGAATTCACCCGTGCCGCGTCGTTCGAACCGGTACATCGGAGCGAGCCGCGACCCCGACGGTCGCGGCTCTTGGTGATTGCAGCGCTCCTCGCGTCTGCCGCGGTCGTCGGTGGCGTTGTGCTCGTGAAATTCGTGGCTGAGGGTGGGGGCGACCAGACGAACAGTTCATGCGGCGCGCTGGATGCCGATTTCACGAACGGGTCGAAGTATCCGCAATTCGCTACCGCTCACATGCCGACGGAACCGGAGTACACACGGGACGGCCTTGTCGTTGTGGGTGCGCCTGGTTCGGATGTGCGAACCGATTTTCAAGGCTCGGTGACGGCTGCGTTCGTAAGCATTCCCGTGCGGGGCGATTTCACGTTGGAGACCAGTGTGACCGTAGATCCGACGAAAAGTTACCAAGCCGCCGGATTGCTGATCATGGTCGATCAGCTCAATTATGTTCGTCTCGAACGCGGCCACGGCACGTTCGACGCGATCGCCTTCGAGTTCTCGACTAACGGCGAACACGTCAAGCTGACGACTCCCTTTGCGAATGAGCCGGGTTCGGGTGCGGTAATACGGACGTCGGCAGATGCGGTCGATCTACGTCTGCAACGAAACGGTTCGGCGATCACAGGGGAGTGGCGAACCGCCGGTGCACGGCAATGGGAAGCGTTACCGGGGTCGGCTCAGCTCGTCGGCGAGGCGACGGCCGGAATGTCCGTGCTCAACACACCGATACCCAGCAGTCCGCTGTCTGCCGTATTCCGCGAGTTGTCCGTCGTGTGTGCGGAGTGACATCGGCTTCGCGCGCACGGATTCGGTGTGCCATGCGGGTTGGCGACATCCGCAGTGCCCCTCAATTCTGCCCTGCTGATCCTGCAGTCGATTGGTCTCAACATCGGGGGTTCGACGGGCACAATGCTCTCCACCTCGTCGCATCGGATTGTTCGGGCCGGCATGCTCGTGGGCGGATAGCGATCACCCACCCACAGCCGTGTCCGTCACGACCGAAGAAGTCCGGCGCATTCACGGCAGGCACGCACATCAGCCTCGTCTATAGCGTTTCGTCACTGTGACACATTGATGGATGCATGGATGTTCACCCAGAGCAGCGGTATGCGCACATACTCTCAACTTTCCCGGCGATTCGAGCTGGTGCCAGCATTTACCGGAACAGGCTCGACCTTTTCCGAATTGGACAACACTGCAAATGT
Organism: Nocardia sp. NPDC127606; assembly: GCF_042671725.1. NCBI lineage: Bacteria > Bacillati > Actinomycetota > Actinomycetes > Mycobacteriales > Nocardiaceae > Nocardia > Nocardia sp. NPDC127606. The sequence goes on from NZ_JBHXWQ010000001.1 coordinate 1,457,548, forward strand.
GCGATCCAGAAAGATCTGAGAGTCGGCTGAGTCTTCTACCTGGGCATTCTCAAGTAGTTCCGGAAAGATCTCGCACAGCACTTCCGGAATGAGCTGAGAGTAAGCCGCATAATCCGGAAGAACCTGAGAGTAGCGAGCCTGGTTCGGGGTCGCGCTGGTCGGCGATCCTCCAGGCGAGAGAAACTTGTCGGCTGCTCCGGCGGCGTATCCGATGCCGACGTGACCGAAGTGCTCGCGCCACTCACGATTCCGCAGTGGGTTGTTACCCAGGCAGTGTGATGGTGGGGGAGTACCCAGTAATGCCCAGGTGGTCGTACACGATGGTGGTCGGCAATAGATTCCAGTCGTGCCCGAGGAACAGAGCGATGCCAGCGGGCGACGATACAAACAGGTGTACCCGCTCCGCGCGCATCTCTTTGGCCGCGGCTCGGATGTGGTCGCGAGCACGCCGGACCCAGTCAGCAGACCATCCCGGCCCAGGCACCGACGTTTTGCTGGGGCCACCGGACGTGGATAGCGACAGGATTCGTCCGATCGGGATGCCCGAGGATTCGATGTAATCACAGACGTCATCTGTCGGGTCGTATGTGAGCGCGATCGCAACCGCAAGATCGGGACCGTCGCCCACGCGCCGGTCGATCACGACCTCGACAGCGGCAGTTGCCCTTCCCACATCGGTCGTCCAAATGACATCTCGCTGGTCGGTCGACAGCACCCAGCCTCCGACATCTGGAAATGTCCGGCCCACGGCGAAGTACAACGGTAGCCGCATGTGTGCGGTGATATAGAGCTTGCGACTCTTGAAACCTTCGAGGTCCTTCTTGGCCGCCTTCAACTTCGGCATGACCACGCCCTCCCACGCGGCGGAGTCCAACAACTCCCGCCGCTGGAATGGGTCTACATCCGGGTAGAGGTCGATGATGTCGACTTCGGCGTTTGGTCGGTGCGGCAAGGTAGCGCGATCGATCGCGTGGATGGCGAGGACAAGCTCGCTGCCGCGGGCGAGTAGGCCCTTGGCGGCGACTTCAGCCCGGATGTCGTTCGTCGTGCGAACGCCAGCGCCCGAGGTGACCCAGCCGCGGACCATCTCGCGAGCACGGGACACGGCGTCGTCGTCATCACGAAGACCCGCGTTTCGCATCAGCGTAGCCGCCCTCGCTGCCCACGAAGCGTCAGACTCTCCGCGAACGAATTCGACCGCCGTAAGGAAACCCTTGAGGTCGTCCTGCGTCACGCCTAGATGGTCTGCCCAGGCAGACAGTTGAACTCCGCCTTTGCTCCGCGGTGTAAGCGCGTCGAGCTTCGTCCGGGCGATTTTGTCCGTGAGATTGTCGATGAGCTTGAGGACGGGGTCATTGTGGTCGTAGTTCTTGTTCGAGAGAAGCTGCAACACGAACGGCTCCCCCTTGGCGGTCACATCCACCCAGGTGCGATGGAAGTGCTGGAGGGGGCTCTTGCCTTTCGGTGTTCGTGCCGTCACGAGCCAGTCGGCGTCGATGACCGCTCCGCGGTCGACGCCTGACTTCACTTGAATATAGAGGTGCGGGCGGCCCGAAGTTGCTGTCGAGCGCACGACGATGTCGTCAAACGCGCCGCCGTCGGAGTCCTCGATGCTGACTGATTCGAGTTCCGGGTCGGTCAGTATGCGGCCGGCGTGGAACAGGCCGACGATGTGCTGATAGTCGTCTCCGCGGATGGCGGCGCCTCGGGCGGGCATCGTCGTCATGCCGCGGCTCGATCATCGAACGGAGGCGTCGGCTGCAGGTCCTCGGCGACGGCGAGCAGCAGGTCTGCTGTGATCGCGGTGTCGGGGTAGGCGGCCAAAATGACTGACGGGACCAAGCGTTGGGTGATGTCGGAATAGGTGTATCCCGGCCGACCATCTGCTCGCCCGCCGGTCGCGAGGACCAATTTGTCGATCGTTTCATCCGTGAGGTCGAATCCGGCGAACGCATTCTGGAGCACCTTTCGGCGCTGTCCATCGTTCGGGCGGCCGAACTCGAAAATCGCGGCAGCGCGACGTTTTACCGCTGGGTCCAACGCCGCAAGGCGGTTGGTGCACATCACCACCAGCAGCGGAATACCGGAACCCGCGATGTCATCGATACCTGCCAGAAATGCATTCACACCCGCGCGGTCTTCGTGATGCATCTGGGTCGCCTCACGCGACTGCACGAGCGCATCGGCCTCGTCAATAACCAGGACGGTGACACCGCGCAGCTTTCCGCTGGAAGAGCGGCCGAGCTTCGCTTCTGCGATGACCGTGGCAAATGCGTCCCCGACGAGGGCCGTCATCTCGCCGACGTGACCGGTGCCACGCGTGGTCAGCTTGAGCCGGAACAGGGTGACCTCGATGTCCAGTACTTCGGCCAGGTCGCATCCGAAGCTCTCCGCCAGCGCCGACTTTCCGGACCCGACGTCGCCGGCGAACAGGATCAACGGTGCGCGGTCGCGCAACAATGTGAATGCTTGGTCATCGGCGGCGACGTTCGGGTGATGTCTGGACGCCCAGCGGGCCAGCACCGACGGATCGGCGAGTACGGCTGCTTCTTTGCGGAGTCGGGTCTTGACCTCGTCGAGGCCGACAAGACGTGCGTAGCGGCCCTTGCGGATCTCGTCGGGCAGCGTGATCACGGGATGGAACAACTCGTTGTCGCTTGACACTGATCGTTCTCCAAAAGTCGGAAATGGCGCCTACCGATGTGCACGACGCCGAAATGGATAGGTTGATATGGTCAGATGGCGCAGTAGATGTCGCGACTGAGGCCGACACCGTTGCGGGAATACTGTGAGCTGTTCCCGTAGCTGCCCGCGGTCGCCGACGGTTCTGGTGCCCCCGAGCGCTGGAATGGCAGCTTCTTTTTGAATTCATCCTGCTCGGCAGATGTCAGCGCGGCGAATTTATCATTCCGCTTCAAATAGCTGCAGAAACTGTAGCCGGCCACGTCGACCGCGCTCGGCAGGCCGCCTGGGGGCTCATCGCGAAGCTGGCCACCTGCGGCTGCGGTGTACCGTAACCGCAGGATCCATCGGTCGTCGTCCTTGAAGCCGAAGTCGACCGTGTCGAGGTAGCCGGCCTTCAGGTACTGGGCGGTCTCCTCGATGTACTTGTCGATCATGGACAGTTCCGGCTTGCCGTAGCGGGCGTTGAGGTTACGGAGGTTGGCGCCGAGTTTGCTTGCGACGTAGCGGGCGTCGGTGATCGTGAAGCTGGAGCTGCGAGTGATCGAAGTGGTCATGTCAGGCCACCGAGAAGGTCGGGCCGAACACCGTGCGCCAGGCATCGACCGCGTCGCCTTTGAACGGTGCCGTTCCCGCCCAGGTGATCTGGTCCAACGCCTGCGAACACCGCTCGACCAGCCGCTGCCGATCGGCGTCGGTGTAGGACTTGGTGACGTTGTTGAGGGGGTTCACCGGATCCCACACCTGCACCGGCTCGTCGGACTGGTCGACGTCGCCGACGGAGTAGTAGTCGGCGAACACGATCGGCTGCCTCAACTCGGTCGTGACGATGTAGCCGAAAAACTGCTCGAACGCTCGCGGGTAGTCCTTGACGGCGAAACCCTCACCGTTCCAGCCGTTGTCCCACAAGTGCGCGACGATGAGTTCAGCGAGGAAACTCTTGAACCGCAGCTCCGGTCCGACGGCCTCGGCCTCCTTCTTGGCGCGGCTGATGAACTGCTTCACCAGCCGGATGAACTCCTTGTACTCCGAACCCACCTGGTTCTTGCGCTTGTTCAGGAACTCCAAGTGCTGAGTCACCGAGGTGAGGACCTTCTCGCCGGACGGGGTGATCAGGTGGCCGCGGTCATTGGCCTCCCCTTCGTACAGCACGGCTGCGACGTCGATCTTCAAGCCGCTGCCGTGCATCGTGATTCCGACGGCGTGGTGGGAGATTTGGAAATCGTCGGCGTCCTTTGTGGCGCCGTAGACCTCGATGCACCGGTCACGCAGCCATTCCAGCAGCTTCGACTCCTCGGGGTCGACCCCACCGATCGCGGATGCGCGGACATAGGCGGCGATATCGGTGTCTGAGCCGGCACGGATCGCGGTGTGCTTGGCGACGCTGCCCGATGCGCGCATCTTCACCAAGTCGTAGTCGGGGTGCTCGGCGATGTAGTTCTCCAAGCGCGAGCGCAGGTGCGCGACCTGGGTCCGCCTCGCCTTCGCTTTGTCACTCGGGACGTTGACCTTGTCTTGGGCGTATTTCGCCAGGTCGGCATGACTCACATGCGTGTGCACTGATCTCCTTGGGTCGATGAGCGGCTCGCAGCGAACTCGACACAGGAGCCGACGAGACCGACCTCGACCTAGGAACGCACGGCAACAGTCCGTGGGCGCGAAATTGTGCGCGCACACGGAATGCACCCTATGCTGGTAAGCGACCAAGCAGTACCACGTAGGCCCTGAGATCAGACATCACGTCGACTCGGGGCCTACGTCTTGTCCGGACTCTTGGAGGTCGGCTGGACCTCCTCACAGAGCATACCGCCACCCACCGACAACTATTGGCGCTCGCGGGCCGCGAGTGCCAGCATTGCGAATACCCGCTGGGATGACCTTCGTGCCCGCTCAGCTGCTCCGGGACAACGACATCGGCCGTGATCTCGGGTGTGAGCGGTGGCCTGCGTGTACCTCGCTCTGTGGGCATGGCATCCAATACCGCAACGCCGCAGGGCGTTGCTGTGCTGTTGTCTCGAGAGTTGCTGTGGCGCAACACAATCAATGACGTGAATGTAGCCTGGATCGCATGGACGACCAGGGGGAGTCAGTCGGTGTTGTGCAGAGGATGCCCGTTGACGGTGTGAATACCGGGCCGGTGACCGAGTCGTGGATCAGGTACGAGAAGCAGGTCGTGGCGTTGGCGCTGCTGCGCATGTTGCTCGAGGCTGGTGACGTCGAAGCGATCGCTGTGCAGCACTCGTCAGATCTTCTCGTTCTGCATCGTGATCGCAGGCCGCGGCTGGTGTCGATCAAACATCGCGAACCGCACCAGAAAAGCGGTGACAGCGGGTGGGGGCAGTCGCAGTTTTCGAAGGTCTTGGCCGATCTGTATCGGCAGTGGGTCGAGGCGCAGCGCGCCTGCCGGCCTGCGTTCTGGTCCAACGCGGGCTTCATCGGGGACCTGCGTCGGTTTCATGAGCAGCGGATGCGCGGCGCCGCACCGCCGGCCAAGACCCTGCAGTGGGCGATCAAGACTGTCGCCATACCGGCCGCAGACGCCGCTGGGTTCCTCCACGAACTGGAGTTGCTCGATGAACCCCTTCCGCGGCGCACGGAGATCGAAGCGGTCGGTGCGGAGTTGGCGGGGCAGTTGCTTCGACACCACGGCCGTCATGGCCACCTCCTGTTCGCTCGGCAGTGCTTCGATGCGCTGACCGAGCGCGTCGAAGAGCTCAGTGCCGCGACGCCGATCCCGCCCGCCGACGATGCCCGTCTCGAGATGATCCGAAATCTGTATCCGGTACTGGATTGCGGTGATGCCGCGGCGCTGGCGTCACGGACGTTACCGGTCGACGAGGCCCAGGCCATCGTCTTGCGGGCTCATGATCTGCGGTCGGCGAGCACCGTGCCGGACCCGGGGTTCGGCTGGGAACCCGATGATCGGTTCGTTGGTCGTGGCGGGGTGTTGGCGCAGTTGATCGGGTTACTACAGCCCGGCGGAGTCGATCCGGTGTCGCCGGTTGTCCTGCGCGGAATGACCGGCAGCGGAAAGACCAGTGTGGCAATGCAGTTCGCTGCCACACATTCGGATGTGGTGCGACCGGTGTTCATCAGCGCACACAGCCGCGCCGAAGTGATCGTGGCATTGCAGCAACTCGGTGCCGACACCCGTGGTGGGGGAGCCGCCGAGGCTCGCACGCCGGTCACCGGTGCACTGCCTGCGACCACGGGCTTGTTGCTGATCTTGGACAACGTCACCGACCTCGACGCTGTTCGTGGGTTGATCCCGCGTAGGTCGCTGTGTCGGGTGTTGATCACCACGACGGTCGCCAACCTCGACAGCGGCTACCAAGAGATAGTGCTGACATCGTGGAGTCCGCAGGAGAGCACGCAGTTCCTGCGTGATCACCTGCCCGGCTCCCAACCCGCAGACTGCGATCGACTTCGTGAGGTCCTGCACGACCATCCCTTGGCACTGGTGCAGGCGGTGGATCACTGCCGGGTCACGGGCCGGCTCGTCACCGACTATGTGGCCCGGTTGCACGAGGCACCCGCACACACGTTGCAGCTCGGACAGGCCAGTGGACACCCGGTCTCGATCATCGAATCGATCCGACTCAACATCGAGGCCGTCCACGCCAGTGATCCCGACGCGCTCATGTTGCTGTCGGTGCTGTCGGTATTGGGGCCTGCCCCGATCCACGAGTCGGTCCTCGGGCAGCCGGTCGGTGTCGCGGTGGTCGAAACCCCGAAGCCGATCACCGGACTCAGCAGTCGGCTCGGCCCGTGGTGGTCGCGGTTGCGGGGCCGGCCCTACACCGACCCGACCGCAGCGCGTCTGGTCGCGAGCCGCGCGATGGCGATTCGAAAGCACCTGCATGACAGCAGTCTTCGCGACGCAGCGGTGGAAAAGCTGGCCCGGCTCTCACTGATCGGTGCCAACGCCGGGTATCTGTCGGTGCATCCCCTGATCGCGCTGGTCGTGACCGACCGGATCGAGCAGGACCCGGTCCCGTGGATTCAAGCCGGGGTCGGGCTGTTCGTTCCCGAAGGCAGTTCGCTCACCGCGCCGATCCCGGTACTCGACGACAACCTCAGCTCGGCAGCCCATGCCGCCGTCGGTGCGCTCAGCCGAGGCCTCGAGGGCGCGGCACCGGTCTTTCTCGCCATGCGGGTGTGTCACCGGCTCATGCTCATCGGACCACACGCGGCCGCCCTTCCCCACGGCTGGACCGCCGTCGACTTCGGTGAACGCGCCGCCGCCGCGGCGGCGGCCAATGCGGCCCGGACCGCGACCACCATGTGGAAGCTGGCGGCCGCGCGTGCCCAACTCGTCTTGGCTCAGGCCTATTCGCTGTCCGGTCGCGGCGCCGATGCACTGCACACCACCGAAACGGTCATGGATTACGGTCTCGAAATCGGCAGCCCCGGCGTTGTCATCGAGGCTGTCGCGACCGCGGAAGCAATCGTCACCACCCACGGCGGCCTCGAGGAAGCCGGACATCTCCTCGCGATGATCGGCGAGTTCGTCGATGCGGAAATACCCAGTGACCACGCGGCGTCGGTCACGGTTGTCCAGGCGAATCTGCTGCGGATGCTCGGGCGCAGCGCCGAAGCGATCACGGTGTGCCGGACCGCTATCGACCTCGTCACCGCACATCCGGACACGGATCCGAAATTGGCGATGAAGGCATACGCCGCGGCGTCGGTCATCGCCCGAGACAACCGCGATGACCTGGCATCGATGAAGTACGCGCTCGCCGTTATCGCGATCCAGGACAGCGAAGACAACGCGCCGTCGATCACCCCGGTCGCCGCGATCATCAACCTGCACGCCGCCGCCGATGCCGCGATCGGTGCCGGCCGCTACGAACAGGCCCGGGCGCTGATCGACCGGGCAGCCCAGGCCGTGACCGAGCACGGCTTCGGCGACGGGTCGTTGATGCGGGCCGACAACCTGATCACCGAGGGGCGGCTGTTTTTGGTCGAAGGGCGCTCCGAACAGGCACGCGGCTGCCTCGAGGAGGGGATCGCCGTGGTGCGGGCGATGCCCTCAGGGTTTCGGCCACGGCTGTCGGCACCGCTGGTTCATCTGGCTCTGACCATGTCCGGGCTCGGGATGAACGAGATCGCACTCGAGCACGCAACCGAGGCATTCACCATCGACAGTGAGATCTTCGAGCCCGGACATCGCGAGATCCAACAAGACATCCACGTGATCAACGCCCTCAAAGCCCACCTTGGCGACGTCACCGACCCCGAAGGCGGTGCCACCCATGCCCTGCTCGGCCTTGCCACGGTGGGTGGCACGGCAGCCACCATTCCCAGCGACGGGCGGATCGCCGTGGACGTCACCCAAGTACTGGCAAACATTCGCTACGGGCTCGACAAACTCGACGAGGACCCCTTCCAGGAGTGGTCGCTCACCGACCTCATCTCCGAGGAAGAAGTGGCGATGATGTTCTACGTCGGCGGATTCGGGGCGGTCATGATCTGCGAGACCCTCGACGGGGTTGCAGCCCTGCTGGCTGCCCGATTCGGCGAGGCGAGAGCGTCGCGGGGCATCCATCCAGACTTCGACCTCAACACTGCCGGTAGCCACCAGTTTCACTACACCCGCGAATCCCACGACCTGGCCGTCGAATTGCTGAACAAGGTTCTCGCCGACGGCGAGCAGATCACACCACGCTCGGCGATCTTCGACAACCACGAGGACCAGGACCTGCTAGCGATGACCTGGATGGTCGTGGTGTTCATCTACGCCTTCGCCAATGCCGGTATGGCACGAGGGTTCTGACCCGGCCACGTCCCGCTCCGTACGCACTGCGACGTCAAAATGGGTGCCTACGACGGCGGCCGGTCTCGCCGCGGTGGAGTCATCGGTGGCGGGCTGCCGATACGTTCCCCGTGTGGGGCGCTAGGTGCTGTGCTCTGTTGCGCTGTTCGCGATCTCGTCATGGTGCGACGTGGTTTGCGGCGATGGCCACAGCAGCGAGCTGGTGAGGTAGTGCAGCGGGTCACCGGCTCCGCCGGGTCGGGCGCCGATGAGTACGGTGCGTGCGATCTCCGCGTGTGCGTTGTTCACGCTGGTGCGGGTGTCAGCGCCGTGCGCGATTCGTGCGCGCAGTCGCAAGATGACCCCGGTCAGGGTCACCGTGCCGGGGTAGCAGCACGCGTCGATGATCGGTTCGGGAATATAGGTATCGGCGACCCAGCCCAGGCTCGCGCGTCGGGTCCTCAAGCCGGGATCGGTGGAGCCGAACAGTATTCCGTTCTTGCGCCAGTAATTGAAAACCACGAGTGCGTCGTCGAAGGCGTCGCGGGTCAGCGGTGTGCCCCAGATACCGGCCAGCCGGTGGTGGCGGGTGGCCGCCGCGGTCAGGGCGGGTGCGGCCGCGCAGCTGAATTGTTGGTTGGCTGTGCAGGGCAGGTGTGGGCCGCCGATCCAGCGTTGATGTTTGCGGCACACGGCCCGCTCGGCACAGGCGAACACGGTTGTCGTGGTGTCTGCTCCGCGTGCTGCCGCGCAGTGGGTGCAGGCCGGGCTTCGCCAGCGCGCGGGTCGATGGCCCTCACCGCCGACGACGGGTTCGTCGGCGGTGCACAGTTCGGGTAGCGCTCTACACAGGTTCGTCGGTGTCAATCCGGTGAGTCCGGACAGTGCAGCTGCCGGGACGGGGTGGTCGCGGACCATGATGCGTAGCGGGGAGTAGGGGGTGCCGTTGTGTCGTGCCAACCGGCGCAGGTACCCATCCAGTGTTTCTCCGGTGAGCGGGACGACCCGCAGCGGCAGCCGCCGTGGCGGTGTGGGCTCCATCGTCTACCTCCTGCGGCGATCGCTACGAACGGGTGGGCGGTGGCCGGCGGCGTAGTCGTCGGCGGCGCTGTCGAGAACGACCGCGTCGAGGTGGGCTCGGGTGATGCGTTCGCGGCCGTCGTCGATCGCATCGAGCGCGGCGTCGGTGAGCAGTTGTTTGAGCGAGCCGATCGAGCCTGCGGTGCGGTGGAACAGATATTGATCCTGACGGGCGAGGGCACCGGCGACTTGATTGCACAGGGGCAGGTCGTTGTCGAAAGCGTCGATGAGATCGACCCATTCGCGGCGGTCGCTGGCGCGTTCGATGTGGTAGGTACTCATCTCGTAGGGAATCGTGCGAGCACGCCATTGTTTGCCGGCCTCACCAGTGAACAGCGGAGCGTGGTCGAGGTCGACGCCGACATAGATCATGGTGGCGTCGATGTGCTCGGCGAAACGTTTGAGCGCGTTGGCCGCCTGGGCGCCGTTGGTCTTGTGGGTCTGCAGATGCTGGACTTCGTCGACGATCACGAACCTGGTGCCCAGTTCGCGCAGGATCGCGGTCAGCCGGTAGAGGCGGGTATCGGCGTTGCCGCGCGCGGACAGGGGCAGACCGACGAACTCGGCGAACGCTGCCCACAGCTTGTTGTCGGAGTTGACATCGCCGATGGTGACATAGATGACGGGCAGGTAGCTGAGGTCGTCGACGGCCCGGTTGTTTCTGCGGCGCAGGCCGACGTCGAGCTCGCGGCCCGCGTCCAGGATCGTGGTCGACTTCCCCGACCCGGACACACCGGCCACGCGCAGGCCGCGACGAACCACCGGTGAGGGCTGTGTGGTCCGTTCCAGCAGTCGGCGGCAACGTTTGCCGATGGTAACGACATTGCGGGTCTCATAGACCCGGTTCTCCACGATGTAGGACCGGCGGGAGGCATCGAATCGGGCCTGCTCGGGTGCGGGCAACGCGGCGCGCTGTGCCCGGGTCAGGTGCGGACGCCGCTCGGCCGGTGTCGGCTCGTAGAGGCAATGCTCGATCCAGGTCTCCTTCGTCGTCGGCGCAGCCATCCTTGTCACCACCCTCGGTCGCGGCGCGCCACGGGCAGCGGTGTGCGGACTCTGGGCTGTTCGTCGTCCTCGGTTGTCTCGTCTGGATCTGTGGGGGCAGGCGGTGGCGTTGTGGGGTCGCGGTCGTCTCGCCCGGTCGGGGCGGGCAGCTGCTGCAGAGTCAGGTTGCGGGTGCTCGCGCGGCGTTCCTTGCGGCTGGCGCGCAGGACGGCGGGGTGCTCGGGGTCGGGGCCCTGCCACAACCGGTGGTGCAGTTCCTCGGTGCGGCGGGCCACTTCCTTCTCGGGCACCCGGGCCGGGTCGTCGAACCCTTCGCGGATGGCGTTCAAGACGTCGAGACCGAACGGTGCGCTGACCTGTCCGGCCAGGTACCAGGGGCATTCGATCCAGGTGTTGTTGTCGTAGTCGCGCACCCAGACCGCCATCAAGTTGGTCGGGTCGTAGTGCACGGTCGCTCGCCGGTCGGACACGACGCCGGGGCTGGGCCGCCCGTTGCCCGTCAGTGCCGCGGAGGCGTCGTAGTGGAGCCGGTTGAGTTGGATTCCCCTGCGCCCCAGCACACAGGTGGTGGCCGGTTGTAAGGAAATCCAGTCGTCGCGCGAGAGGCTGCGCACCGCCCCGGGTGTTACCGCGCTCATCGCCCGGTACATGTCGTTGGGTGTGAGCCGCTTGCGTGGCATGAGTGGGTGGACGACCCCGGCGTGGGTGCGATTCTGGTACACCGTGACGATCCACTGATCGAGTAGTGCCTGCAGACCCGGCAACGGCCACACGGCATCGTATTCGGGGTGCAGGCCACGGTAGGCGACCGAGGAGCCCTTGTAGCTTTTGACCCAGCGGACGAAATCCTCAGCGATGGTGCGGAGGTGGCGTTCCACGATCGGTTTCGCGGTCGGTTCACCCGCTCCGGCGTAGCGGGTGTCGATTCCCAGCGTCTTGAGAGCCTCTTCGAAGGTGTGCGACATGAAGATCTGTGCCCGGTCCAACACGATGCCACGGATGTCGAGAACCGGTTTCGCGGCGATGTGGGCGGCCACCTCACCGTCGGGCACGAGCAGTTCACTGGGCAGATACGATCGCGACGCGCTCCACGCGGCGTCCCAGCCGGGCAGCATCGGCAACGGGACCAGGCTGCGGGTGACCAACTCGACCGCGTCCATCCGGATGGGGGCGACCGCGCGCAGAATGGCTGCGGCGATCGTGCGGGTGGCCACGTCCACAGCGATACCGAGTTCGACGGGTAGTTGTTCACCGGTGTCGGTGATGATCATGCAGTCCAGTGGTGTGGTGTCGAGTTGGACTTCCTGGCCGGGGTAGTCCGCGACGGCGAGCCTGAACGCGCGCTGGGGGCTCTTGTTCTGGGATCGGCGTCTGGTCGCTGGTCCGAAGGTGTGGCGACCGCGGTCGAGGTCGTCGAAGAGCTCGTAGAGCCTGCTGCGACCGGGAACCGGCATCCCGACCTCGGCGGCGCGGCGACGCAGCAGTTCGATGCACTGCTTCTTCGACGGGGTGGCCTTGAGGGTGAACAGGTCGAGGATCTCGTCGATGAGGCCGTGGAGCCGGTAGTCGTAGCTGGGTCGCCGGGTGTGGCCGGGTAACCCCCGTTTGTCGGCCAACCCGACCAGACCCTCGGCGTTGAACTGTGACCAGTGCCGCCACAGCGTCGACATCGACACCTCGATGTTCTTCTTAGCGAGGCGGTCACGCTGGGCGGCCAACCGGGCGGCGACGGTACCCGAGGGTAGGGGCGGCGGTGTGGGCAGTACGCGGCGCTGGCGGGGCCGACATCCGTAGGCAACCTCATACATTTCCTCGAACCAGAAGTGCACGCGGTCGCGTTGACTGGGGGTCATCGAGGTCAGCAGATGGTGCTCGGCGATCGCGGTGGTGGCTTCGTGGTTGCGCACATCGGGGTCCGAGAGCACGGTGGCGGTGGCCACGACCAGATTCTGGTGGTCGGTGTCGAGGCCGGCCAGTTCGACGTGTTGGCCATCGCAGGTGAGAACCTGCCAGGGGCGGGCGCGGTAGACGATCAGGTCGCCGGGTTCGAGGCTGATCATCGCCGGACCCTCCGCGACATTGCCAGTGGCCGCGACAGGTCCATGTGCAGGCGTCGATTCCAGGCGAGGTGGTAGATCGCGCTCAGCGCTACCGAACGGGTCAGGCCACGCTCGGCGGCGATGCGGGTCGCCAGATCGTCGAGGCAGATCGGCTGCTCGGCGGCGATGCGGCGCAGTGCCCGGGCGGTGGTGGGGTCGGGTGCGTAGCGTGGATGCCGGTAGGCGGCCAGCACCTCGACGTTGCGGCGCAGGGTCTCGTCGATGGCATCGACCAGGACGAACCGCCAACCCAACCTCTGACACAAGGCTTCGGTGGCCTGGAACTGCTCGCGGTTGCGTCTGTCCAAGCGGGGGCGTGGATGGACATCGATCACCCATCCGCGACCGCGACCGTCACGGCCGAAGAAGTCCGGTGCATGCCGTGCAGTGGTGCTCGGGTCGGGCCACAGGATCCAGAATGGTTGCGCGGCAAGGGATCTGAGTTGCTGCTGAAAATCGATCAGCAGCACGGCCGCTGCTTCGAATCGCGATTCGAGTTTGACGTAGTGCCCGGACCGCGAATGCCAGTATCGTCCCTGGTGGCTGCTGCGGCCGGGCCATGCCGGTAGAGCGCGAACCGGCGGTGACAGTTCGAGCGGCAACGTCGCAACCACGGGGGTGACGCGGCGGATCACGATGGCGTTGTCGGGGTTTCGGTAGGCGATGCGGGTGAACGGCATTCGTGGTGTGGCGCCCAACCCGGGTATCGAGATCGTCGACCTCCTAGCCCGGGCCGCCCTCGGGTTCCCGGGGCGCGGTCGACGGGTTTCGGTGGCGGCAGCTGCTGTGGACATACCGGTATTGACATCGCGGCGCGACAGGGGTGCAATAGACATGATCGAACCCCCAAGGGGTTGGAATAGGTGCTAGGACGACGGCGCCAACCGTCGAACGAAGGAACTGCCGGGCTGCGGGCCCGGCTTTTTTCTGTCAGCCGATCATGTGGTCTCCCTTCGGCGTCGCCGCAGACCGTCGGCGCGTGTCGACGGCTGGGACGAGGAGACCGCGGCGGCGAACCGACCCCGGCGATGCGCGGTCAGCTGTGCGCAGTCCCGATCTTGTGACGATAGCTCTGTGCTGTGGCGAGCGGCAAGCACCCACCCGAGTTACCGGGGACGTGTTCAGGCAGGTCACGTCACATGCGTGAGGTATTCGAGGCCGTCTCGGGTCGGGGTGGGTGTGGCCTTGGGGCTGTGTCGGCGGCGAAGGATCGCGGCGGTGTGGGCCACGGTGGCCGGATACCACGCCAGGATGTCGAGCGCTGTGCCCGACAAGTTGGGCGCCGCCGACGCCAGCAAGCGGCGGCGGTCGTTGATGGCCTGGTCGCCGTGCCCGACGAGCAGGCCTCGGGCCTGGGCTCGACCCAATGTGTGGATCGACTCGGCAAACGCGGCGCCATAGCCGGGCAGGCCCCACTGTGCGGCCAGGCCATGGTGGCGCGATCCTGCCGCCATCATCGCCGGAATCGAGGCGCAGTCGAACTGCTGGTCTGCCCGGCACGCCAGCACCGGCCCACCGATCCAGCGCCGATGCCGTCGACACACGACGCGATCGGGAGCAGCCAGGACGGTGGCCGGGCCGGCGCGGGCTGCCAAGGCACACCAGGTGCATGCTGGACAACGCCGAGACGCACGGTCGGCGTCGTCGGGGAACCCGGGGCGTAGTTGTGGTAGCGCCGACGGCAGGGTTCGCGGGTCGAGTCCGCTCAGGGCGGCGATCGCCTCGGTGGTGTCGGGGTGGGCCCCGACCATGCGGGCAAGCCGATCGGGGGAGACCCCGTTGCGCATCGCGAGCCGGTGTAGGTAGCTGCTCACCGTTTCCCCGCCGAGCGGACGGACCGGCAACGGCAACACGATCAGGCCGGCCGCGCTCATGCCGAGGTGATGATTCGGGGTGTGCGCGGTGCGAGTTGGACATCGGTATCGATCTGATCGAGCAGTTCGCGCGTGATCTGTTCGCGGCCGCCTTCGATGGCATCGAGTGCCGCGTCGAGCAGCAGGTGCTTGAGCGATCCGATCTTGCCGCCGGTGCGGTCGAACAGGTAGCGGTACAGCACTGCCAGGCTGCCGGGTTCGTGTCGGCACAACGGCAGATCCCGCTCGAAGGTGTCGATCAGTTCGATCCACGGTAGTGCTCGCGCGCTGGTGACGGTGGTGTAGGTGCGCATGGCGTATCCGCAACTGTGCGCACGCCATTGGGCACCGGTGCCGGCGCTGAACAGCGGAGCGGTGTCCAGATCAATCCCGACATAGACCATGGTCGCGTCGGTTTGCTCGGCGAAACGTTTGAGCGCGTGAGCGGCCTCGGCTCCCTGGATTCGGTGGGTCGCCAGATTCTGCACCTCATCGACAACGACGAACCGTGTCCCCATTTCACGAACCAGCCGAGCCAGGGCACACAGGCGATCCTCGGCAGTTCCTCGCGCGAGCGGGCCGACGCCGAGGAACTGCCCGAAACATGCCAACAAGGTGTTGACCGAGGTGACGTCGCCGATGCTGACGTAGATGACCGGCAGGTAGGTGCGATCGCCCAGGCCCAGATTCCGTCGGCGAAGCCGAAGATCGATGCGCGCGCCCGCCCACAGCAGCGCGGTCGATTTCCCGGTGCCAGAAGGTCCCGACACCCGCAAAGCCGGGCGGGCGACCGCGGTGTAGGAGCGGGACTTGGTCAGCATCCGCGTCAGCGTCTTGTCGATCCAGACGACGTTGTCGGTGAGATAGACACGGTCGCGCAGCAGGTAATCGATGCGGGATCGGTCGAACCGCGCTCGTGCCGCCGGGCCCATGACCGACAATTCCGCAAAGCTCGCCCGCGGGCGTAGCGCGGGTGGTTTGGCCATCTCCTCGCAATGGTTGAACCACAGTTCCCGATTGGTCGGCGCGGCCATGGCCGCCTCCTTCAGACATACCACTCGCTCACCGGTGTGATGGGGCGTCGTCGCTGGGTTGCTCGGCCGCGTCGGCCACCAGAATCGGTGCATCGCCGCGAACGCGATCACGCGGGCCGCTACGGCGCTCGGTGGATTCGGCCAACTTCTCGAGGTCGGTGAGCTGATCGACCATGGCGAAGACCTTCTCCCGAATCAGCTCCGGCAGCTCCAGCCACCGCAGCTCGACGCTGAGGGTGATCCTGCCCAGATCGGCGAGCACAGCAGTCTTCGACAGCGCCGCTCCCGCGTCGCGCACCGGTGCCGACTGTGGGGCCTGCTCATCGGGCTCGGCGTCGGGAAAGCTCGGCATCACCATGCGCTCACGCGCAGGGTTGAGCAGCCCTGCAGTCTCCGCGCCCGACATCAACAGCCGTCGCACCGTGACGACCTGTTTGGTGGGAACACCCATCCGGGTCAGGTCGGCGTCGAGGGCACTGCTGGCGGGGAGTTTGGTGCCGTCATAGAGCCGGAAGATCGCGGCGAACACGTGGATCCGCATCCACGCCTCCACCATTGCTTTGTCGCGTGTGGGTTCGTCGAGCAGGCGCCGGCCGAGTTCGGTGATGCGGATCGACCCAGACCCCGCCCGCTCGGTCATGCCGTAGTGGTTGCACGAGGCCATCCGGTTTCGGAAGGCACCGGAGTTCACCGTCTGGCCCAGCCGAGCTGCGACCTGCGACAGCGAGGGGTTCATTCCGTCCTGATAGGCAGCCACAAGGGTCTGCACCGCAGTACTGATGGCCACGCGGGGCAACCCTTCGCCGCGGCCGCCGTCGGGTCCGGATTGCTCGATCTCGTCGAGTTCTTCGATGCTGACGGTCATCGCGATTCCTCTCCAGGAGGCAGCAGCGCATTTTGCTGTCTTCTTCGAGCGATTGTGTCCTGTGCTGTCAATTATCGGCGCCTTGCCGGTGGAGCAAGGAAACGATCCGGCGGCATCGCGCCACCACGACAATCTCTACGCAACCGTCTGGTTACCGGGCCGTGTGTCAGTCGGCCGCAGGCTCGTCGATGACGCTACGAGTGCCGCAGCCGCCTACGAAGTCACACCGCCGACATGACTTGCTGGGCGCTGTGACTTGTCGTAGGAAGGTTCAGCTCGTTGACAGTCCTCGCGGGCACACTTGGCGCGTCATCGCCACCAGATCAGACTCCGCCCGCCTCCTATGCAGCCTGCGGAGCTGCTCTGGTGAGTGCCGCGAGGTATTCCGGCGGGGCCGACTGGGGGAGTCGGTGTGGTTTCCCGGTCGGGGCGGATCAGCCCGACGTCGAAAGATCTGTCGCCGTCGATGGTCGTGTGAGATTCTCTCGGCATGGTGGAGATGCCGCAAAGGCCGCGTCCGCATGTCCTCGAGGATGAAGCCCGCGCCGCGTTCGGTGCTGTGATCCTGCCACTGGGCTGGGTCGTGCGTCCGGTCGACAGCAAGGACTACGGCATCGACGACGAGGTCGAGATCTTCCACGCCGGCCAGGCCACCGGCCTGAAGTTCTATGTCCAATCCAAGGGCACCGACGAGCCCGAGCCGACAGTGACGATGCGGCTGGGGCTTGCGCACCAAAACTACTTCCACTCCCTGGACCTACCGGTCCTGCTCGCCCGATACCACTCCACGACCAAGCGCACATATGTGCAGTGGTTTCACCGGTTCGACCCCTATCCGCGCACAGTCAGCCAGACGATCCGGTTTATGCCAGACGCTGAACTGACCCCGCTTTCCGCCGCCGAGTTGAGAACTGAAGTTCAGGCCCTTCGTGTGTGGAATCGGCCCACGATGCGCTGGCCGGTTCGCCTTCGCGTGACCGCGACAGGTGCCCACACCGCCCGCGACCTCGAACTGGCCGTGCACGAAGCTATCGGAACCAACAGCGTGCTCGCTCTGACCAAACAACCCGGTCCGCCCGAGCAGCCGACGTTGGAGGCCACCGTCGGCAGCGACACAGTCCGCGTCGCCGCGACGACCGCCAGCCACACCACTGATGGTCCACCAGGCTGGACCGACACCGAATCCCGCGCTGTGGTTGCCTGGCGTATCGTCTTGGGCGCGGCACTTGTGCTGGGCAACATCGGTCTCGGCGACAAGGCCGCACCTCTGCTCGAGGCCTTCCTGTGTGAAGCACCTGTCAATGCCGACCTCGCTGAAAAATCCGGGACCTATTTCTCCCACGCCAACCGCGCTGATTGTGCCCTGCGGGTCGCGCAGCACTGGCTCGACCGGGCCAGCACCGCAGACGAGCTCGCCCCGGCCATACTGACTCTGCACTCGGCGTGTGCGGGGGTGGGTCGCGCCGAGACGGGCCAGCTGATAGCAGCAGGCGCGATGCTGAAAGATATCGCGGAAAAGTCACTGACCCTGAAGTCTGGCCGTCGCGAGATGGTCGCTGCGAGTGCCTTTCTGGCCGCGGCACGATGCCACTTCCACAAGACCGGGGATTGGAAAACTGCGGATTTGTGCTTCACCCATGCTGTGAAGCTCGACCCCTCGATCGCGCGCCAAAGTGAAACTCTCGCCGAGGTTGCAGGCGCTGCCCACGAAGCAGGCGACTACATCCGGGCAGCGCAGGTGTACGCGAGCGCCATCGAACTGTGCCCTGACGACACCCGGCTGCTCGCCCGCAGGGCAGACTCGCTGTTGCAGCAGGGCCGCCTGACAGATGCGGCGTCGCTGTTCGGACAGTATTTCGAGCGCATGACCGAGGATCCAGAGGCAATATGGTGCCTCAAGTCCGAGGTGATCGGGTTCCTGTTGCGAACAGGAATGACCGACGGCATCCGCGATCCCGATGCAGCCGACAGAGTGCTCGCCGACCGCGGAGGTTCGGAGACTCCTCATCAGACTCGGCGGCGATGCCTGCGCGCTGCCGGACACGATCCACTCCACCGTGCGGCGTGGTCAGAGCTTGGCCTCTATGACCTCCACGTAGACGATCCTGGACGTGCTGCAGCGCCGCTCACCGTCGCTGCCCTCGCTGACCGGCGACCCGAACCCTGGGCCCTGGCTGTGGCCGCAGCTGTGCGAGGTGGTTTCGAGATGTTGGCGACGTGCCTGGCAGTGGTGGGAGTCTACGACTTCGGCGAGGATTTCCATCTCGAACTTCGAGCCTTGGTCGCACAGTCATCGGATCAGAACCTGATCGTGGAATTCGTCGAGCGGGTCGACCAGGACCACGGCTGGGTTCGGCGTGGCGGAGACCGCGACGAGTAGCGTTTCGGGATCGACTCTGTGCTTGTGGGTTCAGGTTTCATGGTGTTTCGGTGCCCAGGGCGGTGTCGAAAGCGAAGCTACGCAGCGACCGATTCACTCGATGCTGTCGGGTGAACATCCGTTGTCGCAGAAGCGGAGACCTTGATGTCGGCCGCGCTAGCCGAAGATCCGATCCTCGCCCTCCGGATCGCGCCCATCGCGACGCCGCCACCGGGCAGGCGCGCGCGGCCATCGACAACACACTGACCAGCTACCAACTCGACCCGTGTGCCACCGCAGTACGGTCCGTTTCTGTCACCGCAGAATTTCTGTGCGATCAGTGGATCCCCGAACTGTGATCGGCCGCTAGCGGATTGGGTGCCGAAGCTCGGATCGCTGTATCGCGTCTGGCTCGGCGACCAGTCCGCTTGTAAGGTCGGCCAGCAGATTGCGCAGGTTGTCCGCGAGATCGATGTGTGGATCGCCGCGCAGCTTCCGCGCCCGCGGGCCGGGACGCCCCGGGGAACCGATTCTGTGGGCGGGGTGGTCGCCGCAGGTCGCCGAAGCCTGCGCGTGTGCTCATTGGGCACTCACAACATCGAGGATGCCGTCCAGCCTCACCGAACCGGAACATCTCGCGGAAATACGTGAGGGCTATGAGGATCTGGTGGTGCTGGCGGCCTGTCGCTCAACTTGCCATTCCCCGGTTGCGATCCCGAACCGCTGATCGAGACCACACTCGAGGTACTCATCGGCCGAAAGACCCTCTATCGCAACGTGTTACCAGCCGAGATCAAAAGTGACCGACTCGAGCCGATGGACGCGCTGTGGACCGCTTCCAGCACGTTCCGGGCGCGACGAGTCCCTCCAAACCGCGTATGACATGACGCCGACCACCTCGGTCGAGGACGTATGAGGGTGTCGGCGGCCGCGCGCAGGCCTCGGAAGCCAGCTGAATCAGGGCGCGAGGAGCAAAGTGCCCCTTCCGGCGCTAGCGAGTTCCTCACGGGACGACACATAGCCACTGGCTTTGCGCGATAACGCAGATGGCGACCTGGTGTTTTGACTGGTCTATGGTGGGTCGATTCCAGAAACTATGCGCGGCAACGCCGGATGAGGCACTTAGTTCCTCACATCCCGATTACCAACCACTCTCGTGGGCTTGAGCGGTATCGTTGTTCCATGGGGTTGTTCAAACGTCTGCTCGGCGGAGACCAGGGATCCGCGCTAACCGATTCAGAGCGCAGCACAGTTACTCGTTGGGCGCCGAAGTTGGGATTCTCCGTCCGGGAGTTCGAGGCTCACGCCAAGGTTGCAAAACGGCATGAAATTTCCCTTGACCAGCTCATTCCTCAGCTTAGGGCCTTCCAGCTACAAGGCCAGGATCCCCGCAAAGTCGTCACAATGCTGACAAATCCCGCAGCAGCCAAAAGTCTGTTCGGAGAGCTACCGCCCGGTCCGCGAGGTTCGTAGCGGTCATACGCGCGGCAGGGCGGCACAAGGTGCCTGACGCCTGACACCGATGTCCCGGTATCATCGGGACCTCGGACTTACATATTGGGGTCGCCGTAGTTTCCGCCGAAAATCTGGCGGATATGGCGTAAGCAGCTGATAGGCGAGGCTTTTCGAACCCGGTCTCAGGGTCGTTCGTGCCAGCTAATTTCTGGTGACGCCGCGGCGAGGTGTCGCGTTCAGAGTGGCGGTAGATGGTTTTGCGGCACACCAATTCAGCTGTGCCGACGATCGGTTCCCCGCCGTCGTTGCGCGCAATGCCCCGGCTACGGTGGCGGGGCATCCGAGGATTTCACTGACCAGTGCGGCCGCTCGGCATCGATGCCTAGGTGGCGAGTGGCCAGCCCCTGGGCAGCCGTAGCCATCCGCCGATCATTGCAACCGCGTTGAGCAGAGCGTCGATGCTGTCCCAGCCTGACGCCACTGCGGGGTCTCGGTCGTCGACACGAAACGGACACAGGATGTAGCCCTGGCCGGGATCGTGGAATGGTCGGCCGATGGTGATGGTGTGGCGTTCGCCGTTATGTGTGATCGTTTGCCTTGCCACGGCGTCAGCAGCGGGGTGAAGAGTCGTGTGGTCGACTGGAGATGTCGGGAAGCCGAGGTGGGCGGGGACGAGGAATCGGGCCCGTGGCTTGTTGTTGGCCTGCGCCAGAAGGTCGCCTATTTCGGTGAGCGCGCGATAGAGCGCTGCCAGTTCGTCGGCGCCCTGTGTGGCGCGTCGCGTATCTGCGAGCCGATAGGTGCACTCGGCGTGGCCGTCGACGAGCTTCGGTCGATATACGTCGACGACCAGGGTCCGGCCGTCCTCGGTGACGAGCCGAGAGATGATCGCTTCGTCAGCGACGCTGCTCATGACACCTCCGCCATTCGCTGCTCCACACTGGAATGGACGCAGTTTAGCCATGAGATCTGCGAACAGGCGGCATTGCAGGCAGTGGAGGTGTCGATAGTCGGCCGGTCGGTGTGGGCCGAACATGGATGGGGGACGGGCACGGCGTTCGGCCTTTCGTGCAGGCTGTCAGGCTCCCGATCAGCTTTCGGCGACCACCGTCATGCCGAGTACCTCGGTCGGCGCTGCCGCCGGGTCGAGTCCACGCACGACGATGCCGTACAAGCCGTTCGGGGCGCCTTGCTCGAAGCGCACCTCGGCACCGGGAAGGGCGACCGTCGACCCGTCGGCGGGGCAACCGACCAGGTCGGCGAGCAGGCGCGCGTCGGCTTCGGGCTCGGCGCTGCGGATGAGCAGGGCGACCAGGTCGGGACGCCCGTCGAGGCTGATGCCCTGGGCCGCCCGGCGCTCGGCGCGCAGACGGGCGATCTCGGCGCGTGGCGGGTCATAGGTGATGAAGAAGGGAAAGTACGTGGGCACGTCGCGGACGAACACCTCGACGAATCCCGCGTTCCGCTCCTCGAAGCGCACCTCGATGTCGTCCACGTCGTGTCCGGCTGCACGCAATCGCGCCGCGGTCGCCCGCGCGTTTGGCACGTCGACCGCGAAGGTCAGCAGGCCAGGTCCGCGGAGCGCGCCGATGGCGGGTTTGAGGATCTCCAGGCTGTCCGCGTACTTGGAGGTGGTCACCGCGTCCCAATCGTCTACTACGGCCAGTTCGACGTAGCGCTCGTCGTCGACGCCCCATGCGGCATTGCGGAAACCGGGCATCGTCAGTGCCGCATGGGTCGGCAGCCCGAGCGCGTCGTAGGACGCCATGGCGTCGTCGAGAGCGCTCACCCAATGGATGAGATGGTCGAAGGTGGCGGTGTGGTCTGGCATGAGCCCTCCCGAGCAACGATTTGAGTTAGGTCATGCTAAGTCCTGCCGGAGTGGTGTGGGGCGGCGGGCATGTAGCGGTCCTGCGAACCCAAGACGATCAGCCTGGGCGGTGTTGGCGAAGATGGGCTCGCTCATCGGCGAACCAGTCCATGGTGGTGCGCTGATCGGCGAACAGATTCGTGAGGTTCTCGCGGTGCCTGCGCGTTCCCAGTAGTGCCCAGGACAGCGTCCAGGGGTCAGGGCTGACGCGCTCGACAAGATCGTCGTCGATCTCGCCGACGAATTCGTCGGCGAAACCCCTCGGTGACCGCTCCGCCGAGGGCTCGGCAGCCTTGCTCGGTCGGGTTTTCCCAGAATCGGTGCCGGGGTTCATCTTTCGGTCCGTGCTCATCCGGGTAGATATCGCCGTTGCTGATGATCAGCGCGGTCACAGTCTCCGGCGCCGACATCGCCAGCCAGAGCCGAACTGGGATCCGTAGTCGTGCAGGTAGATCGCGTAGTGGTCGAGTTCGAGTACCCACCGAGCTGAGCGTCAACGCAGTCGGATGGCGATTCCGCTCATCCCTGAGATCGCCCCGACCAACCGGATCACCTGCCCACTAGGACGTTTTGGCGATCCCGCTTTGTCCTTCACGCTCGACCAACCGATCGCGTCGACACCGCTGTACTCGATCTCATGATCGGGGCCGAGCATCAACTTGACCGTCGACACCGCCATCTGAATTTCGATATCGACGCTCGGCCCGAGGAACTCGGCGCTGGCGAAGTTCAGGTCGATCGTCCCCCACGAACCGGTGACCAGTAGCCGCGCGGGCACCTGCCAGACATCCTTGCGCCGGACCGTCGTCCAATCGGCGGCGATCTCCATCGGCTGCACGCCGAGCGGAACGGGTCAAGCCGAAACGTCCACAGACGGCTATCTGCTGGAAGATGCGCACGTCAAGCCCGAACACTGCCGCGAGCTGCCGCATCGCCGCAGTTGGGTGATCAGGCGAGCGAACGGCTGCCCGCAGCCAGGAGAACAACTCCACCATCGACTGGTGACATAGCCTGATGATGACGCCCTCCTCCAATAGTGATAGGCGAGCTTCGGCAATTCCCTGAGGATCCTCAGCGAACCAGATTTGCCGCTTGCGCATCGCTACCCGCGGATCCAAGGTCGTCAGCGCGGCGCTGATGCCGCTGTCGATATTGAGCTTGATCTCGATTGGGAACGTCGCAGCAACAACCCCCTGCTTTCTCGGAAGGAAATCATACCGATCCTTCTTTTGTCAGGTAATGCAACGATCGCTAGCCGGCCAAGGCTTGGGAGAATGATGCACATGGCGAACATCTGCGATGTACATCTGTCATGGCTGCGGAGGAAGCCCCCATCGACCGTCGATATCGAAAGAATCGACCGGAGATTCGAAACGCACTGTCCACTGTCCAAATACAAATCCACCCAATACGAGCCTGATTGGCCAATCTGGCTGTGGAATAGTGGGAGGCGCCTCTTGGTTTGACAACGTGAATAACCTGGCATCGGCCAGGTCGAGCAGTGATGATGCGCCCTGATCGCCGACTATTAAACCGTTCAGACCCTGAGTGTCAACCGAAGTGACGACGCCGGGGACTCCATCGCCTTGAATATGATCGAAACGATACTCCCGCACGGGATCGCCTCGATCATCGAAGAGGATGAAGGTCACCCTTGTTGCCCGGTTGCCATTCTGATCGATTGTGTCCGTTTCCAACCTTACGGGGAATAGCCCTGTAGGCATCGGTCCTCCGTTCTTAGCTAACAGCCTGGCACTGACCTGGATGGGTGGTGGTTGACTGGGCTTCAGTGCGAGAGGGGTCTCGATCCCGCGGCACCCCGCTGGTTAGTATAGTCGTTGTGTATTCTCTGAAGGCGCAGATCATGCATCTGGAAAATTGAGCGGTAAGTCCCTTGAGGTGGGGATTTGAATCAGTCAACCCCGCCCCGATCCGGGCGTGTTGTCGATACCGCCGTGAGGTGGGCCATTGCGTAGTGGTGAACGAGTTACCGACCAAAGTGACTCACCCACAAGGAGTTCTACGCGATGACCCAGGGCCATTCTGCCCCGCTGGCCCAGCTCGACGCGCTCAAGGCCGCCGAACCCGGTTGCCTGGTGACGTGTCGGTGTTCGAATGGCGCAGCATTCGCCGCCTCGTCGAGGCGGGTTATTGGCCTCCTGCCTCGGTGCGGGCAGCGAGATAGTCGGTCCAGTCTCGTTTGGACCTGGCGGCCCACTGGGTTGCGGTGGTGATGTTGATGCCGAGAAGGTCAGCGGCGATCGGGTTCAGGATTTCGGTGGACTAGGCCGCCCGAGCCGCATGCCGCGCCGGCAGGGCGTTGATTCCGTGCGCGCGCAGTTTTCTGGCAAGCACGAATCCGCGCGTCGGTTGGCCGGGCATCTCGCTGGGAAACAGGTACGGGGCGTTCCCGGATCGCTGGAACGGTCTCGCCGCACTCGACTCGATCAGCGCGGCGAAGACAGCAGCGACGGTTGGTGGCATCTCGACGCTGATTTCGGGGAGGCGCAGGTTCGTTGTGTCACCGCGCTGTTCGATGGCATCGGTGGTCAGTTCGGCACATTCGGTGAGCGCACGGCGGTAGAGCAGAACGAGTATGCCCGCGGCGCGGACATCGTGCGGCAAGGCGGGGTCGCGGATACAGCGCTCGAGCTCGGCCCAACGTTGATGCTCGGGAAGCCCCAGGTCGGGGTCGGCAGAGCGCGACGACGGAACGAGTAGTGGTCCGCACAACTTGCGGGCTCGGGCCCAGCCGATGAACCCGGCAATAAAGGAGTGGTACCGGGGGCTTTCGAGCAACCACTGTTCGAGGTCGGGCTGGGTCAACTCGGCGAGTGTCGCGTCCCGATGATCGAGCCAGGTGAGCAGGTTGATGGCGATCTGGATCTGCGAGCGGTTGTAAGTCGCGGAGTTGGTGGTGACCGGGCGACGGCGGGCGCGTTGACGGACGCGGCGCAGAACGTGCCAGGTTGCATACGGGCGCACCAGAGTGGTGATGTGGTCGGACTGGTGTACGAGGGTGTCATCGAGCCAGCGTTCGACCCGGTCGAGCAGTTCCTCCCGGGCAGGCAGGATCTCGGCATGGACAAGGAGCTCACGCAGCCGCTGAACGGCGTAGCCACGTCCGAGACTGTTGACAAGGGCGTGCGTGAGCGGTTCGGTGTGGGCACGCACCGCGAGTTCACGTAGCAGCGCCGCGCCGTTGTTACGGCTGATCCGGGTGAGCACTGTAGGTGGATTCGGGGCCGCGACCAGAACCTCGACGAGCGGCATGAGTGCCGGTGCAAGACCGTGTACGGGATGACCGATCAGTTCATGGACCCTACTACGGAGCAGATCGCGCACCGTAGTCCCGTGCGGGCGACGACGGATGGGAGGCGCCTCGACCAGGTCGGGTTCGGTGATGTGTCCGGCGTCGCGGCAGGGCAGGCACACGGACTTCTGGGCGTTGGGGTGCGCTGAGTAGGCGGTTGTGCATGGGCGCAGTTCCCGATGAGCGCACCGCCCACACAGCTCGGGTCTGTTCGCGGTGGACAGACGGCCGGATCGTTTCGTGGCGGCCGCAGGCGCCGCAGCGGCGTTTCGGACGTTGGTAGCACCGCTCGCACACGGGTCCGGTCGAGGTGTTCGCCGTGATATGCCTCAGCTCGCCGCACTTGCTGCAACGACGTTCGGGCCGCCGGTAGCAGCGATGGCATTGTGGCGAGCCGTCGGGCAGGCGCCTGTGGACGGGACGCTGCTGGGCACAGGTCGCACAGGTTTCGGCGCGGCGGGTGCGGCAATAGCCGCAGCAAGGACGGCCGAACTCGTCGCGACCGGCGATGCAGCGATCCTTCCCGCACCGCGCGCGGAGCGCACGCCTGCTCGCATGAAGGCACCGCGAGCATCCGCGGCCGGCGTCGATCCGCCCCTGCAACGGACCTGCCTACCGCATCGTGCGCAGCCGGGAACCGCCACCAGGTGCCCATCTTCGGCGAGCAGCGCTATCAGCCGCAGCATTCCCTGCTGTCTCTCGGTGCTGACTGTGGATGACCAGTGCGGCGCCAGGCCGGTATCCGGCCTGAGAGCTCGCTCGCATTCCTCGGGCACTGCGCGAGCGGGGCGAGTTCTCGGTGTTTCGGTCATGGGAGCCGTTTGAGCCATGGTCTGTCTCGGGGGCTGCTGCTGTGGGTGGGTGTCCAGACGATCGGGGGAGAGGGAGGGCAGACGATTGTAATGACCGTCCCCTCCGGCTGGATGCTGTCCCTGGGAGGGCGGAAGTCGATGACTTGGAAGGCTTTCGGTTCGCCGAAGTCTTCGTAGGCGATTCCGAGCCCTGATCGTTCGGCCAACTCCTGGCACGCAGCGAAGGTGGCGCAGCCCCGAAAATCTGGCACCGTCACCGGCTTTGCGCCTGCGACAGGCAGGGGCATCGGGTTGGGCAGGGCCGAGACGGGATACTCTTCGCCCTCTCCTACAGCGAAGACGGCGGGTCGCACCGCGCCTTTGGGGTTGTTGATCGCCTTGATCGCACACTGCGACAGCAGATCCAGATCTTGTTGTGTGAGACGAGCTTGCGTACGGACCTCGTCGAGCGTGGCGCTCTTGGAGAAGTCGTAGTTATTCGGATGGTCGGCGATATAGTCCAGCAGATTCAACTGGTCCAGCAGAGCGCTGCGACGTTTCGCGCAATAGACCAGGACATCCTGGACGTTTTGAAGTTCCTCGACGCTAGGAGGCAGCGGGCCCTCGGCAATCGCTATCGGTGCCAGCGTCACGAAGTACGGTCGCGAATACTTGACGGGGTCGTCGGTGAAGCTTTTCAGGAACTTGTTCGCGTTGTCCAGCAACTCCAGTGGATCGGCAGGGTTGCTGATGGCCAGATCCACCGGCCCGCCCTCGTGGTACATCAGAATGCTGATCTCGCTCTGAAATTTCTGCTGTACATTCGACAGCTTCATCTTCGCATCCAGCGAGAACAACCCATACGATCCGGCCAAGTTCGCAGCGACGTCCGACGCCTCATCCTCTGATCGGGTCTCGATACGCATCACACCCAAGAAGACGCCACCGCGGCCCAGCCCCCGCACGAACATATTGCCGTATCGCGTCTCGAAGACCGTGGCGTTGTCGACATACTTCGAAGCGACCTCTGTCAACCGCGGCGCGTCGACCGACAAGAACGCCAATTCGACGGTAATTGAAACCATCATGAAAAGGGCACTGGTGTGGACCTTCGATTGTCTGGCGAAGTCGAACCGAGCCGACGCTCCTGCACCGAAGGACGCGCACCCATAGCTGGCTGCAACATTGATCCCCAGTGCATCCTCGACATCCTCGGTCGAGGTCGCACGGCTCAAATTGATCGTCACAGCAGCACCCTTGGCGTCATCGACAGGGCTTGCCTCGGCAACAACCGCGAAACCCATCGGACTGCCGGAGGCAAGGTCTGCACCGACACCGATGTCGTATCCGTGACGGTACGGGACGGTGACTTGCCCGAGTGCTGCCATTTTCCTCACCTCTTTCTTATCCGGTAACCGAGATCAACTCACGCAAGTGTGCACCATGAACCCATAAATCCTCGGCACATTCGGCCCACCTCAGAAAGAACGTCCATCGACCGGGTGCGTCGTGGCAGGGCGCGGCACCGCAGACCGACACACCCACACCACACCGCGTCTGGAAAGACCTGACAGTGCCGGAAACGACATATCAGCCACAAGTAACTTACGTCAGCGTGACACTACGAAAGTTGCAGAAATTTGCAGAAAGCGGCAGAAGCAGTTGACCAACAACCACCTTCACCGGAAAGGAACCCACATCCGGACATTGCCAACTCTTCCCGAACTGCTACCAACTTTTTCCGGAACGGGTCGTTAACGGCTACAGCTACGGCGACCAGAGCTGCCTCCGAGAGGTCTGATTCGTAGGGTTGGCCCCGGTAGGTAGCCACGAGCGTGGTGGTGAGTGAGTCCTCGACGAGGGTGGTCGTTCCCTAGCGAACAGACTGCCTGAACTGGCGGGTGCTCGTCGATCATGGTGGCATGTCCGGAAATCGCTCGCGTGGGCGTTGCTTCCGTTGTCACCGGCAGGCTGTCGGTGACCTTCCCGCTGGAACGGTCGCGGGACGTCGTAGCGGAATCGGCTACTCCTAGAGCTGTTGGAGTCCGACTGCAGCTCGATCACCTGCGGCGGCCAGTCCGTCAGACGATTCGATGGTACCGGCTTCCGGATCCGTCTACGATCACGCCGGCGTCGCGGAGTTCAGCCAGCCACTGTGTGAGGTACCAAAGGTGGTTGGCGATCAGATCTAACTGTCCGTCGATGATTGTTTCGATCTCATCCTAGGGCACCTGTCACCTGCCACTCGATGATCGTGCCTCGCGCGAACTTCACGACGGTGTCGACTGTCTTTGGCTGCCGACGGGCCATGCGCAGCCATCGGTCGGTGAGCCTGCGGAGGGCGCTGGGTTGTAGCCAGCTTCGGCGGCACTGTGCCAGGGTGTCAACGACATCTGGGTCCGTCGGTGTCACCTTTGGAGTGGGCAGCAGAGCGGCGATCATATAGTCGAACCAGTTCTGTTGCGGGCTCGACTCCGATCGAGCAGCGAAGGTGTCGAGTGCGGTCTTCAGCGCCCGGGGGCCAGAAGTCCTCCAATCGCAGCCGAAGAATCGCGTCCTAGGAGGTTCGAGCCATCCTGCGGCGAGGTCGGTCGGCCGTGATCGATCGGACGAGCTATTCGCTGTCTGTCCAGGTCAGAGCGGTCAGTAGGAGCAGGAATTGGTAGTCTCGGGTGATGGAGAGGAACCCGTCCAAACTGGAGGCGCTGCGGGCTGCCCTCGCGGGTGGCGAGGACAGCGGGCCGTCCACCGAGTTCGATGTGGAACGCCGCATCGAAGAACTCGCCAAGCAGGCGGCCGACGCCGATCTCATGGGTGATTTCCAGGCCGGCCGTCTGGTTCGCAGTAACGAACCGGCCGAGGCGTCCGAGCTGCCGTGATCGCTCCGCCGGATGTGGCCCAAGGAAGCAACCAAGCTGCCTGAGCCCGGGTGTGCCCATCGGGTGGAGGTGTACCGGTGGATGTCGGCATGCGGGTTCCGCCGGCAACATCGGTCAGAACGCCGTAGAACAGCAGTTCTCGAGACTGAACTGGGGCGTGGTACGCAATCCTGCGGAAGCAGGATCTCGAAACAGATCTATGGCTGAAGGCACGCGCCTCGCGCCGGATCGATCTGCAGGAGCTGGCTCGCGTGCCGGTCAAGTCCGGGCCCTGCTGGTTCGACTCGCCTAAACATGCCGCCGACGGCACCTGGTGCCGACGAGGCTCTCTCACCGGTGACAGCTATTCGGTGTCACCGGCTGGTAGGGATTGCCTACTTTGAGCAGGTCGAGGTGCGCTGCTGGAGTCGGGCGTTGTTCGCTGCGGGCCACTTACCCGAAATTTCGAGGGGCGGAATCGTTCTTCCGAGAACGTCGGCGCGCGCGATTTCTGGACAGTGGCAACCGGCGCTGGCCCTTTCAGTCCTCAGCGACAACTTCCTGCGGTGCAGCCGATATGGCGGACCCCAACGGGTCGTGCCTGGCACCGAGCCGGTGTTGGGGAGCCTCTCGGTCAGATCCGTAGAGGGCGACCGGGCCTACTCGGAGGTGGTCGGGTTCCCACTGGTAGCAGGTGTGGCCACAAGTTGCCCAGGACCTCGTACTCGTAGTTGATGCGCTGAAATTTACCGTTCGGGGCGGGGGAAGGTCGGCTCTGAGCCCGGTGACATGAGGACGTGACCTGTGCATGCCAGGATGGACACCGGCATCGGGGAACAGGGCCTTGGAGCGTTGAGATGATGCGAGTCTGGCGAGTGCACCGACCGGGTCCGGTCGCGACGAGACCCCTACGGATGGGATACGAACCGATCCCGACGCCCGCGCCCGGTGAACTGCTGGTGCGGGTGCTCTCGTGTGGAGTGTGCCGCACCGACCTGCACGTGGCCGAAGGCGATCTGCCCGTTCATCGGCCGAGGGTGACGCCGGGGCATGAGGTGGTCGCCGAGGTGGTCTCGGTTCCGGACGGGTGCACCGATATCGCGGTCGGGGATCGGGTCGGTGTTGCGTGGCTACGCTATACCTGCGGTGTGTGTCGCTATTGTGCGCGTGGCGCCGAAAACCTGTGTCTGCAGTCGCGCTACACCGGCTGGGACGACGACGGCGGCTACGCCGACTTCGCCACCGTCCCTGTCAATTTCGCTTTGCCGTTACCGCAGGGGTACAGCGATGAGGAGTTGGCGCCGCTGCTGTGCGCGGGGATCATCGGCTATCACGCACTTGTTCGTGCCGAGGTTCGATCGGGTGGGGTGCTGGGCATCTATGGATTCGGTGGTAGCGCCCATCTCACCGCGCAAGTCGCGATCGCCCAGGGTGTGCGGGTGCATGTGATGACTCGTGGTGCGGCGGCCAGGGAGTTGGCGCTCGCGCTCGGTGCGGATTCGGTTCAGGAGGCCGCAGCTGTTCCTCCTGAGCCGTTGGATTCGGCGATCCTGTTCGCCCCGGTCGGCGAACTGGTGCTGCCGGCGCTCGAGGCGCTCGACGGTGGCGGAACCTTGGCGCTGGCGGGCATCCACCTCAGCGATATCCCCGCGCTGAACTACCAGCGGCATCTGTTCCGGGAACGCCAGATTCGCAGCGTGACATCCAATACACGGGTGCAGGCCCGGGAGTTTCTCGCCCTGGCACAACAGCATCGGTTGTCGGTCTCGACCCACCGATACCCCCTCGATCGCGCTGATCGGGCATTGCAGGATCTGGCGCTGGGTCGGTTCGACGGGGCGGCAGTGCTCATCCCATGACATGCCGCCCCGGCCGGTGAGCCGGTCAGTTCCCAGCCTCGGGCCTGGCGATGATCAGTGGGCATTCGGCGCCGTGCAGCACGGCCTGAGCGACCGAGCCCAGCGTCATGCCGGCGAATCCGCCACGACCGTGGCTGCCGACCACGATCAGTTGGGCCCTCGCCGAGGCGGTGAGGATGGCCCTGGCCGGGCGGTCCTCGACGACGACGCGATCGACGAGCACCTCGGGATACTTCTCGGCATATCCCGCGAGGCTTTCCGCGAGCACCGCTTCGGCTTCAATCTGCATCGTGGCGCGTGCGTCGTAGCGGTAGAACTCCGACCAGGCATTGACCGCGATCAGGCCTACACCTCGACGGGAGGCCTCGTCGAAAGCGAGGGCGATCGCATCCGCGCTGCACGCGGAGCCGTCGACACCGACCACGACCGGCGCGCTGGTGTCGAACTCGGTTTCCGGGATCACCGCGACCGGGCACGCGGCGTGGCGGGCCAGCGATGTGCTGACCGAGCCGAGCAGTGTGCGGCGCAGCGCTCCCAAGCCCCGGCTACCGACCACGAGCAGCCGTGCCGACTTGCTGCGGCTGCGCAGCACTGCCACCGCGGAACCCTGCACCGCCTCGGTCGAGATCGTGACCTCGGACAGGGGTGCGGTGATCTCGGCGGCCGCCGCTGCCGCGGCGGCGATCACGGACTCGCCGTGGTGGCGCAGCGCCTCGAGATCGAAGATCGGGGCGACCAGACCAGGCCCGTAGTCGACCGGAGCCTCGAGGGCGTAGACGAGCTGCAGTGGAGCGTGGTGGTGCGCGGCGTACTCCGCGGCCCAGCGCAGGGCGATGTGTGACTGTTGCGATCCGTCGACGCCTACCACGACCGGTTTGCTCGGATTCGGGGAAATGGACATGGTGTGTGCCTTTCTGTTTCTTTCACTGTGCGCGGGGAGCCGCGGTGTGCGGCAGGGTCGGATGGCACGCTGCGATGGGCACAAGGTCGTCGCCGACCACGACGCGGATCGAGGACCGATCAGGGCGAATGGCCCTGTGGTCGGCGGTGCGCGCAGCGCAGGGTGGAGGCATAACTGTTCCCCCTTCACCGAGGTAGGTCCTGCGATGAGCATCGAGATCCCCACGAACACCCCCGGTGCCGGTGCTCCGGCGACTACCGCATCGGCGAGTGTCTTGCTGGCTCAATACCTGCACACCCAACGTGAGACGATGCTGGACGGGAGGATCACCGTCGAGACACACGACGATCCGGACTCGGTGCCCGAGATGGTGATCGCGTCGCGGCGGGCTCGTAGCGTGCTGAGCGCGCACCGGCGAACGGTTCATACCGAGCCCGAAGTGCGCAGGCTGATCGAGGAGCTGCGCTGGTTCGGTATCAGCGTCGGCGCGGCCCACGAGATGCGGACCCAGTCGGCGCGATTGCACGCCGCCGTTGATGTGCTGCGTCCGCGCTATGTCCGCGGTCCGGTGAGAGACAGGATCACCGAATATTTCGGGGAACGAACCAGACTGGCGTGGGTCGCCGCGCGTGACCTGCTCGGATCGCCCCGATTTCCCGCGATGATCAAGGACCTGAAGGCCGAAGAACGATTGCTGCGCGGCGGCATCGTGGCGGGCATCGACGACGTCGACAACACGGTCGTGCTGAGCGCGCTCCTCGATCGGGTCAGGTCGCGCATGCGCGCGGTCGAGTCGGCGCGGGAGGAAGACGCACGCGACGCGGCGGTCCACGCGTTGCGTAAAGCGATTCGTCGCACCCGCTACTACCTCGAAAGCGTGCACGATCTCGCTCCGGCGCGCACCGCGCAGGCGTGCGAGGGCATGACTGCTCTACAAGATCTGCTCGGTGAGCATCAGGACGCGGTGGTGGCCAAACATCACCTGATCCAGATCACCCGGGAAGCCGAGAACGCGCAGGAGTCGACGTTCACCTACGGGTTGCTGTTGCAGCGCGAAATCGACCGGACCACACAGTGTTCGGAGGCATTGCCGTCGGCCTACTGGCGATCACTGCGTGATGCCCGGGTGATGGAGGACGTGCACGCGAAGAGCTGAACAACTCAGTCCAGCGGTGCTGTCCATCGCATTGTGGTGCCACCTTGGGGCCTGGGTGCGATGGTGAAGGTGCCGCCCATCTGCGCGGCGCGGGCCGCGAGGTTGGCCAGGCCGCTGCGGCGGGCGGTCTCGGGGTCGATGCCGGTCCCGTCGTCGGTGACCTCGATCGACACCTCGTCGCGCACCACGAGTTCCACCCCGACGGTACTGGCCTTCGCGTGCCGCACCACGTTGCTGACCGCCTCGCGCAGGACGGCTTCGACATGATCGGACAGTGGTGGTTCGAGCACGGTGACCGGCCCGGCCAGCCGGACGGTGGTGCGCAGGCCGGTGTCGTCGGTCATGTCGGTGATGATGTCGTGCAGGCGTTTGCGATAGGTCGAGGAGTCGGTGGCGGTGTTGCTCTGCAGATCGAAGATCGAGAAGCGAATGTCTTGGACGATCGCTTGAATATCGTCGATGGTTTCGTCGAGGCGCCCGCGCACTTCGGTGGATCTGGCCCGCTGCATCGTGCCCTGCAACGACAGCCCGACCGCGAACAGGCGTTGGATGACGTGATCGTGCAGGCCCCGGGCGATGCGGTCGCGGTCGGCGTAGACGTCGAGTTCACGCATCCGACGCTGGGTGTCGGCCAGTTGCAGCGCGACTGCTGCCTGGTCGGCGTAGGTGGTCATCAGTGCCTGGTCCGCTGCGCTGAGCTGGGGTGCACCGGCGGAGAACACCGATGTCAACACGCCGGTGACCGACCCGTTCGCGCGCAAGGGCAAGGTGAGAACCGGCCCGAAATCGACGATCGAGTCGAAGATCGTGGTCTGTGTGGGGGAGGCTGCGGCGACTACCTGACCGGACCGGAAGGCCTGCGCCGAGTGTGAATCCTCGAGCGGGATGTGGCGGCCGATCAGGCTGTCGGCGTCGACACCGGCCGCGGCGACCACCACCAATTCGGTGATCTCGTCAGGGGGGACATCCGGGTCTTCGGGCAGCGCAAGGAACGTGCAGGCGGAGTTGGTCAAGGAGCGTCCGCGTTCGGCGACGAGGCCGAGGACGTCTTTGGACGGGCTGCCTGCCAGCAGCTCGGTGGCCACGTCGCGGATGGCTTCGAGCCATTGCTGGCGCACCCGTGATTGTTCGTAGAGGCGGGCGTTCTCGATCGCGATGCCGGCGGCCGCGGCGAGCGCTTGGACGACCACTTCGTCGTCTTCGGTGAATTCCAGACCGCCCGATTTTTCGGTCAGATACAGGTTGCCGAACACCTCGTCGCGCACCTTGACCGGCACGCCGAGAAACGTTCGCATCGGCGGGTGGTTCGCGGGAAAGCCCACCGAGGATGGGTGGTCGGAAAGATTGGACAGCCGAATGGGTTTCGGGTCGGCGATCAGTACCCCGAGGACCCCGTGTCCGCGGGGCAGATCCCCTATGAGCACCCGGGTGCGGTCGTCGATTCCCTCGTAGACGAACTCGGCGAGCTGATTGCTGGTCTTGTCGGTTTCGCGGACGCCGAGCGCGCCGTAGCCGGCGTCGACAAGTTCGATCGCGGTGTGCACGATGGTGCGCAGGGTGTTGTCCAGATCCAGGCCCGCGGTGACCACGAGCATGGCTTCCATGAGCCGGTCCATCCGGTCACGCACGTCCACGATCTGGGTGATCCGGTCCTGTACCTCGGCGAGCAGTTCACGTAACCGCAGCTGGGACAGGGTCTCGGTCACCGGCGCCCGACCATTCGCGCCAGACGTGTTGTCCATAGGGCGCATTCTTCCATGCTGCCGTGGAGGCGGTTTGTTACCTGCGTTGTTCCCGATTCAGGTCGGCTGCCATGACCGCGGCCTGGGTCCGGCGCTCGACACCCAGTTTGGTCAGCAACCTCGACACATAGTTCTTGACGGTCTTCTCGGCCAGGAACATGCGCGCGGCGATCTGCCGGTTGGTCAGGCCCTCGCCCAGCAGCGAGAGCAGCGTGCGTTCCTGTTCGGTCAGTGCCGCCAGTGGGCCGGTTTTCTCCTCGGCTTCCGAGCGCAGCTTGGCCATCAGGGCGGCAGCTGCCCGATTGTCGAGCAACGATTTGCCCTCGCCGACCTCGCGCACGGCGTTGATCAGTTCCAGGCTCCTGATGTCTTTGACGACATAGCCGCTCGCGCCCGCGAGGATGGCATCGAGCATGGCCTGCTCGTCGGTGAACGAGGTCAGGATCAAACAGCGCAATTCGGGTTCGGCCGAGAGCAGCTCACGGCACAGTTCGATGCCGTTGCCATCGGGCAACCGGACATCGAGTACCACCACATCGGGGCGCAATGCCGGGATCCGTGCCAGGGCCTGCGAGCACGACCCTGCCTCGCCGATCACCTCGAGGTCGGGTTCGAGCTCGATCAGGTCGCCGACTCCGCGCCGGACGATCTCGTGGTCGTCGACCAGGAACACCTTGATCATCGGTGACTCTCTCTCGCGTCGGTTGGGCCGTTGCACCCCATCTTGCGCCGACGCGGCGACCGATGGAACATTTCGTGTCTCGAGCGGCGCCACGATCACTGCGCGGTCTTCGGTAGGTCGGGGTGTGTCGTGGCCAGTTGTGTCGCCCAGGCGGTTGCCCGGTCGCGTTCTCCCGGTGCGAGCGGGCCGGTCATGGCGGTGACATGGAAGTCGGCGGGTGCGGCAGCGAGCTGATAGCCCAGCGCGCGTAGGCGTTTTCCAATGCCTTTCGCGGCGGAACCCGGCAGCCACGGCGGACGGGCGACCTTGGTGCCGAAGGCGGCGGCTCGCCGTGGTGTGGGGATCGGCAGGGCGGCGTCGAGCCACTCGCGGATCCCGATCTCGGTTTCGATCGAGGTTTGTGTCCGGTGTGCGGCGTCCTGGCGGGTCGCGAGACGGCTGAGGCCGAACGCGTGCGTCGGCCCACCGACGATCAACAGGTCCACCTGCGGCGGGGGCCGATTCACCGCATCGGCGATCGGGCACAGCTCCACCTCGCAGGACGGGCGAAGACCGTCGGCGATGGCCTCGGCCACCACGGCGGTATTGCCGAACATGGACTCGTAGACGATCAGTGCGCGCATGATGTTCCCTTCAGCAGGTGGTCTTCAGTGGTGCGATGGGGTGCGGTGGGTGAGCGGCGGAGCGCCGAGCGCGGCGACCGTGACAGCTGAGACAACACACACCGGCTGCAGCCAGCTGAATTCCCGCAATATCAACAGCTGCAACAGAATCCAGCCGATCAGCGCGCAGGCCGCGACCATCGATGTCTGTGATGGGTGCGTGTCATCATTGGTGGTGGTGAGGGCGACGACCGTCATCGGCAGACCGACCACGAGGGCCAGCATGACCCCGGCCAGGATCGGGCTCTGCCACGGCAGGCGGCTCTCGGCTTCTGGACCTAGTGACAGGGTTCCGGTGATGAGGGCGAGTGACCCCGCGAACGCCCAGATCGCCACGATGCCGGTGATCAGGCACAGCACCGATCGGCGGGGGTCCAATCGCCGCAGGTAGGTGGTCATCATGGGTAAAGCCTCGCCCGTTCGCACCGGTCACCGGCAGGGCCGAAGGTCCCGTGGGCCAGGGACTCGCGTCCCGATCCGGTGACGTTGGGCCGTCCCCGAAGCGGTTTCGGCGCACAATGCTGGAACAGTGTTGACGCGTGTACTGCCGGGTCTACGGCAACTCCAGGGCTATCGACGGGCGTGGCTGCGCTCGGACGTGATGGCGGGCGTGACCGTAGCCGCGTATCTCATCCCGCAAGTGATGGCCTATGCGACAGTCGCCGGACTGCCGCCGGTGGTCGGACTGTGGGCCGCGCTCGCACCGCTGGCGGTGTACGCGCTGCTGGCGACCTCGCGACAGCTCTCGGTCGGACCCGAGTCGACCACCGCCCTGATGACCGCGGTCACGCTGGCGCCGTTGGCCGCGGGTGACCCGCAGCGATACGCCGCGCTCGCCGCGATCCTGGCGCTGTTGGTCGGGTTGTGGTGCCTGCTGGGAGCGCTGATGCGGCTCGGGGTGCTCGCAGACCTTCTGTCGCATCCGGTGCTGGTCGGGTATCTGGCCGGAACCGCCGGTCTGATGATCGTGAGCCAGTTGGGCAAGGTCACGGGCGTGCCGGTCGAGGGAACGACCGTGATCGCGCAATTGCGCTCGTTCGTGGCCGACATCGATCAGTGGCATCCAGGGACCGCTGTACTGGCGGGTTCGGTGCTGATCGGACTGCTGGCCATGGCGAAATGGGTGCCGCGCGCGCCGGGCCCGTTGATCGCGGTGCTGGTCGCGACAGCGGTGGTCGCAATGCTGTCCTCGCAACGGCTCGGACTCGCGGTCGTCGGTGAGGTTCCCGCGGGTCTGCCCACACCGGCGTTTCCTGACTTCGGGATGGCCGAGGTGGCGGCGCTGCTACTGCCCGCCATCGGTATCGCGGTGGTCGGATTCTCCGACAACGCACTGACCGGCCGTGCGTTCGCGGCCCGCCACGGCACCCACGTACAGGCCAATACCGAGCTCGCGGCCCTGGGTGCGACGAATGTGGCCACCGCGCTGACACACGGATTCCCGGTGAGCTGCAGCGGCAGCCGCACCAGCATCGCCGACCTGCTCGGCGCACGCACCCAGCTCTACGCACTGGTCACACTCGCCTCGGTGCTCGTCGTGCTGTTCGGCGCACGTGGTGTGCTGGCCGAATTTCCCTCCGCCGCGCTGGGGGCGTTGGTTGTCTACGCGGCGTTGCGGCTGATCGACGTGGCAGAGTTTCGCCGCATCGCCCGCTTCCGGCGTAGCGAGTTGGTGCTCGCGCTGACAACGGTGTTCGGTGTCTTGGTGCTCGGAGTGCTCTACGGCGTCCTCATCGCGATCGCACTGTCGGTGTTCGACCTGCTGCGCCGCATCGCCCGCGCCCACGACGCGGTCCTGGGCTTCGTCCCGGGGCTCGCCGGCATGCACGACGTAGACGACTACCCTGCCGCGCAACCTGTCGCGGGACTGGTGGTCTACCGCTACGACGCGCCACTGTGTTTCGCCAACGCCGAGGACTTCCGCAAGCGGGCGCTCGCCGCGGTCGACTGGTGGACCGAGCGCAGCGGTGAACCGGTGCGCTGGTTCGTGCTCAGCGCCGAGGCCAACGTCGAGGTAGATCTCACCGCGCTCGACGCGGTGGAGCAGCTGCGTGCGGAGCTGGTCTCGCGCGGGGTGGTCTTCGCGATGGCCCGGGTGAAAGAGGATCTGCGCGATGACCTGGATGCGAGCGGGCTGACCGAACGTATCGGCGTCGACCGGTTGTTCCCCACGTTGGCGACCGCGGTGGCGGCGTTTCGATCCGATCCGGGGCCGATCGGCCCCGTTCGGCAATGACCTTGTCCCCTGACGTCGTGCGGCGGAGCGGACGATCCTCGAATCCGAGAGCGCGGTCGGCCCACGGTCGCGCCGACGAGAGGAGCGATGATGAGCGACAAGAAGCAGGGGATCACCGCGCACGGTCCGCGGTCGGTGCTCGCCGCGGTCGACGGGTCGGCCAACTCCTACCAGGCCGCCGCGTGGGCGGCGGCCGAAGCCGCCCTGCACCACCTGCCGCTGCACATTCTCACCTCGGGTGCCATCCAGACCGGGTTCGGTCCCGGCATGTCCCTGGGCGAGGCCGACCTCGAATGGTTGCGGGTCGACGCCGAGCGGGTCGTCGCCGAAGCCGAGCGGGTCGCCCGCGCCGCTGTACCCGACGAGGATCTCGCGATCACCACCGAGGTGAGTTTCGAGTTGGCCGCGCCGCTGTTGATCGAGCGGTCGAGATCGGCGCAGATGCTGGTTGTCGGTAGTCGCGGGCTGGGTGCGTTTCAGCGCGGACTGCTCGGTTCGGTCAGCCGGGCGGCCGCGCAGCACGCGCATTGCCCGGTGGCGGTGATCCACGGTATCGCCGCGATCGACCCGGTCTCGGCGGCCCAGCCGGTCCTGGTCGGGGTCGACTGCAGCCCCAACAGTGTGCCTGCGATCGCGCTCGCTTTCGACGAGGCGTCGCGCCGCAAGGTGGAGCTGGTCGCGGTGCACGCATTCAGCGACGCCAGTGCACTGGATCTGCCCGCGTTCGGCTGGGAAATGGGCAGACAATCGGCCGAGGCCGATCTCGCCGAGGCCCTGGCCGGCTATGTGGAGCAGTATCCGGATGTACCGGTGCGCCGGATCGTGGTCGCCAATCGCCCGGTCCGCACGCTGCTCGACGAATCGGCGTCGGCGCAGATGCTGGTGGTCGGCAGCCACGGCAGAGGCGGATTCTCCAGCATGCTGCTCGGTTCGACGAGCAACGCGCTGCTGCACTCGGTGGAGATCCCGACGATCGTGGTTCGCACCGAGCGGTGACTCCGCAGAACACGAGGACCGCCACCGGAATCCGGTGGCCGTCCTTGCATGTGTCGTGTCGGAGCAGCAGGATCATTGCACGGTGAGAATGTCGACCAGCGGCCGACGGGGAGTGGGCGGCGGTTGCTGGTCGTCGGGTGCGGTGCCGATGCGGATCACGACCTGCGGGATGCCGGGGTGGGCGATCAGGCTGCTCAGCAGCCGCCTTCCCGCGCTGAGTTCGGTGATGTGGGTCAGTGCGCAGCTCGACATCCCCGACGCCGTGCATTCGAGCAGGACCGCCGAGAGCGCCTCCCCGGTGTGCAGCCACGTCGAGGGCGTCTCGTCGGTCGAGGTGAGCACGACCAGGCGGGCGTGGTCGTGCAGGTCGCCGCGTCTGGCCGAGGGGCCCGGTGTCGGGAACTTCCGGGCGACACCCACCCGCGAGCGTTCGGACTCCGAGACCAACGCCGAGGGCGGCACACCCTCCGGAGTACCGGGGTGACCAGCCCACCACCGGAGTTCGCCCTGATAGTCCATGTCGTAGTGGCGCAGGGCATCGGACTGCTCGGAGGCGACCGAGAGCCGGGCGCGGGCGTCCTCGTCAAGGACATCGAGGGTGACCTCGTGCGGGGAGACGAGGTCATCGAGTGCCAGCCGGACCGACCCCCACCCGACGGGCTCGGCCAACGGTAGCCGGTCGGTGTAGCGGCGGGAGATCGCCTCGGCGCGTCGGAAGACTCCCATCGGCGGGTTCGGCCAGGGCTGGAACTCTAGGGTGGCCAGTAGATCCGGGCGGGGCGGGTCGGGTAGCCGCACGGTGTCGGTGCGCCAGCCGTGGGAGGCGAACGCGGTCCGCACGTGGTGTAGTGCCGCACCACAGCTGATCACCGCCTGGCGTGCGCGCGGATCGGCGGCGGTGAGCTGACGATCGGTGTCACGCAACAGGTGTAGCCGGGTGCCGTCGAAGACCCACCGCCACGGTTGGGTGTTGTGGACCGACGGCGCCCGGCACCCGAGGCCGATTGCCGCTCGGATCGTGGGAGGGTCAGGGACTTCGGGGACTCGTTGTTCACTCATACCAGCAAGTTTCGTCCTTGCCAGGTGTTTGCCGAGACGGTCTTTGCGCCCGTTCAGGGGGGACCAAGTGCCTTCATTGCAGCGGTCAGTCGTGGTGCACGACCATGACGGGGCACCCGGCGTGCTGCACCAACCAATTGCTGGTCGAACCGAGCAGCAAACCACGGAACCCGCCACGGCCTCGGCTGCCGACGACCACGAGCTGAGCAGTTCGCGACCATTGCGCCAACCGTTCGCGCGGACCGTAGATCTCGACCTCACGGCGCACGATGACATCGGGGAATTGCTCTGCCCATCCAGCGAGCCTTTCGGCCAGCAGCGCCGCTTCGGCGGTCTCGAAGTCGGCTACCGGCAGCGATAGATAGCTGGATCCACCGAATTCGCCCTTGGACAGATCACTCCAGCCGTGTACGGCGACCAGTTCGGCTCCACGCAGCGAAGCTTCAGCGAACGCGGCGGCGATGGCGGGTTCGCTGACGTTGCTGCCGTCGACGCCGACGACGACCGGCCCGGTCCGGCGGTCCGGATCGGGGCCACGCACGATGACGACCGCGCCCTGCGCATGGGAAGTCACGGCGAGCAACGTCGAGCCCAGGTGGGCGATCGAGCCGGCCCAGGAGGAAACTCCGAGTACGACCAGATGTGCGTGC
Source organism: Nocardia sp. NPDC127606 (assembly GCF_042671725.1). Lineage (NCBI taxonomy): Bacteria > Bacillati > Actinomycetota > Actinomycetes > Mycobacteriales > Nocardiaceae > Nocardia > Nocardia sp. NPDC127606. The sequence goes on from NZ_JBHXWQ010000001.1 coordinate 1,498,513, forward strand.
GCTGATGCCGCGATGAGCGTTCGGGCCGGATTGCCGTCGGCGAGCTCGGTGGTCACGGTGATTCCTGGCGCGGTGGCGCGCGCCTGATCGCGGGCGTCGGCCAGGACTTGTTCGGCAGCGAGGCGGATGTCTTGCATCGTGGCGTAGATGAACGCGTCGTAGGCGCTGCGAGGGGTTCTGTCGGTCAGCGGTTCGGTGCTGTGCACGATGTGCAGCACGCGTTCGCGGGCGGCGGCGGTGCGGGCGGCCCAGCGCACGGCAGCCTGGGATCCGTCCGATCCGTCGGTCCCCACGACCACCGCCGCCGAAGATATCAGGTGCGGGTTTTCGCTGTGTTGGGTCATGGTCGGCCTTTCTGGGCTGGTGCGCTGATCACGCGGTGTATTCGATCGGTTCGGTCACCGAATCGGTGGTGGCGTGCCAGGCGCGAGAGGCCGCCGTCGCGGAGTCGGCGAGTGCGCCCGTGGTGTCGATGATGACGGCCTCGGGCCAGGCGGGGGTGGTAGCGGCCATCGTGTCGGCGATATCGGTGGTGGCGTCGGATTCGTGGATGCGGCGTTGCCGGATCCGGCGGTGCGAGATTTCGGTGGGGCACACACAGTGCAGGGCAACGAGATCGGCGGCGGTGTCGGCCGCCAGCGCCGCGGCGCGCCGACGTTGCTCGGGATCTGTCCAGCTCGCGTCCAGGATCACCGAGACACCGGCGCCCAGAAGTACTTCGGCACGCCACAGCAGTTCGTCGTAGACCCGGGCTCGGTTGGCGTCGCAGTATCGTCCTGCCCCGAACTGTCCGACAGGCCCGCCCACCGTCCCGACCTGAGCCAGTTCCTTGCGGACATGGTCGCTCGAGACCACCACCGCCCCGGTCCGGGCCGAGAGTTCGGTGGCGATAGTCGATTTGCCGGTTCCGGGTAGCCCTCCGACCAGGGTCAGGCGTACCGTGCCACGTTCGAGACGGTCTGCGGCCAGGCAAAGATGTGCGCGCAGGCGCTGTGCGGCGGTGGGGTCGCCTTGTCCGGCGCGGATCAGGTCAACTTTTGCTCGCACCGTCGCCCGGTAGGCGATGTAGTGATCGCGTAGTGATGTCGGTGCGGGATCAGCGGATTCGCGAAGGTAGTCGTCGATGAACCGGTCGGCGAGCTCGGCTTGGCCGAGGAACTCGAAGTCCATGGCGAGGAAGGCGATATCGTCTAATCGGTCGACGTAGCGCAATGCGTCGTCGAAGTCGAGGCAGTCCAGCACCCGGAATCCATCGGGGAGCTCGAAGATGTCCTCGGCGAGAAGGTCGCCGTGCCCGTCGACGATGCGACCTTGCGCGATCCGGCTGTCCAGCAGTGGGGTTCGGCCGTCGAGGTATCGCATCGCCTGCCGATCGATGCGCGCGAGTACCGCCGGATCGACGAGATCGTCGGGCCCGTCGTGTAACGGGTCGAGCAGGCTCCGCCAGCGGGCGCGTAACGCGGTGTCGGTACCCGCTCGGTCGATCTCGGGCCCGCGGTGTGCCCCGTCGTGGAAGCCGACCAGGAGCCGAACGAGTGTTCCCAATGTCGCCGGGGTCTGGTTCGGCGAGGTGAGCAGTATCGACAATCGCCGATTCTCCGGCATCCGGGCCATGATCAGGACCGGCTCGACAGGCCCACCTTCGGGGCTGCTGAGATGGGCGACCCCGAGGTAGACATCGGGGGCGAGTCGTCGATTCAGTTCGAGCTCGCGCGCGCATGCGCGTTCACGTAGCTGCGGTGTGCTGAAGTCGAGGAAGTCGGTGCGCAGCGACTTCTTCACCTTGTAGGCGCGCTCGCCGTAGAGAAAGACCACGCCACTGTGTGTTTCGTGCACCTGAGCCGATGCTGGGGGCACGGGGATGCCGGGTGCGTTGTTCATGAGGGCATCACGAGTGAGGCGCCGGCCGTCGCGCCGCCGTCGAGGACGAATTCCGAGCCGGTCGAGAAGGTGGCCTCGCTGATGACGAAACCGATCATCGCCGCGACTTCCTCGGGCTCGCCGAAGCGTGGAAGGGGCTGTCCCGCCGCGACACTCGGATCCATGCCCGCGGTCATCGGCGTGCGGATCGGTCCCGGATGCACCGAGCAGACCCGCACGTTCGCATTGCCGAGCTCGAGCGCGGCCGCCTTGGTCAACCCGCGCAAACCCCACTTGCTGGCGACGTAGCCCGCGATGCCGGAGTATCCGATCAGTCCCGCCGTCGAGGAAACGTTCACGATGACCCCGTCGCCGGCGGCGCGCAGCCGCGGTGCGGCTAGGTACATGCCGAGCCAGGCGCCGACGAGGTTCACATCGAGGACGTGGCGGAACTGCGCCGGTGATTCGGACTCGACTCCACCGAAATCGACGATGCCTGCGTTGTTCACCAGCACCGCCAGTGGTCCGAACGTCGCTTCGGCGTCGTCGAGCACTCGCCGCCACTCGTCCTCGTCGGTGACATCGAGACGGCGGAACACCGCTTGGGGTCCGAGGTCGGCCGCGATGGTGGTGCCGTCTCGTTCGAGGATGTCCGCGACGACAACCCCGGCGCCGGACTTGACGAGGGTGCGCGCGACGGCCGCGCCGATACCGCGCGCACCGCCGGTGACAACAACGCTGCGTCCATGCAGATCAAACATGATGGTCGAACCTTTCCTGGAGGGTGCGCCGAAACGGAGCCAAAGCGTGGTCGAGCAGAATTCGCCGTTCGGCCGCGGCGACGACCCGGCGGATCACCTCGTCGAGCTCAGTGGATTCCGCGAGCGCGGTCATCTTCTCGCAGAGCTCGCCGAGCGCAGCGGCATCGGTGCTGGCTGCAATGGCCTGGGTGTGCAACCGATCCAGTTCCGCGCCTGCCGGGGAGTCGGTCAGTGCGTGCTCGTAGCAGGCGGCCAGCAGTACGAAGCCTGGTGGCACCGCCAGCCCAGCGGCCACCAGTTCGCCGAGATCGGCGCCTTTGCCACCTGCCCGGTCGGCGTCCTCGAGGCGCAACTCGCTGAACTCGGTGACGAGTTCACCCATCTTGCTGTCCTCGATTCGGTCTCGGCATCAATGGCACTTCTCAGCCTCGTCGGCACCGGTATCGGTCGATATGGCCGAAAGTCCCGGTTCAGTGCTGGCATTGGTCCCGATCAGCTCTCCGCATCGCGGGTCTGTGGACTTTTCCCCGTTCAGCGTGAGTGTGGTGAGCGGGTTTCGAACGTGGCGTGGTCCTCGCGGGTGGGGTCGTCGAGCCGCCGCGCTGAGGTCTTTCGGATCTGTCTGGCGTGTGCGTCGAGCACCGACGATGAAGACATGAACAGCACGGCTCCCGAGTGGACGACAATGAGGTTGTTCACCCAGCGCGTATAGCCACAATTACGTGACGATGTGGCTCGGGCATTGCTTTCGGAGACCAGGGAAGTCGACCGGCCCGGTGCCTGCGCCGACGACCACGCAACCAGGTGCACTGCGAACTCGCAGGCGCTCCCTCGCCTCAACGACAAGGAGTCCATGATGGATCTCGCTCTCTCGACCATCCTGCACACGAGCTTCGACGACGCGATCGAGCGCACCCGCCAGGCACTCGCGGCGCAAGGTTTCGGCATTCTCACCGATATCGACATGCGTGCGACGATGAAAGCCAAATTGGGGCAGGAGATGGAGGACTACCGAATCCTGGGTGCCTGCAATCCGGCCTTGGCCCACCGCGCGGTCGACATCGACCGCCAGATCGGACTGCTGCTGCCCTGCAACGTGGTCGTGCGCCGCGATCCCACCGCCGCCGACATCGTCATCGTCGAGGCCATGAACCCCGAACTGATGGCCGACCTCACCGGCGAGCCCGCCCTCGACCCGGTCGTCGCAGAGGCGACCACTCGCCTGCGCGCGGCGATCGAGGTCCTCACCGCGGCATGAACGGCGGTGTGCCCTGGTAGCGACCAACGGCACCCCTGGCAGGGCCTGTGGTCTCTGGTCGCGGTCATCAGATCCTGGTCGAATCGAGACACCCGACGCGACCACCAGGAGAAATCATGTCGACCAACCATGATCCACTGGCACCGGCAATCCACACCGCGCACGTGTGGCTGCGCGCTGTCGCCGACAGCCTCGACACCGACGACCACCGTTTCGCTCTTCGAGCACTGCGTGCGTGGTTGCACACCGTGCGCGATCGGATCGGGGTCAACAGCTCCGCGCACCTGGCAGCGCAACTACCAGAACTGCTGCGCGGCATCTACTACGAGAACTGGATACCCAGCCATGTCCCCGTGCGGCACGGTCTGCGCGAGCTCCTCGCGCAATTCGCCGCCGAAGCCGGAATCGACCCCGCCGAAGTCCCTGCCGTCGTGGCTCCGGTGACCTTCGCCCTCGAGGAGTTGTTCTCGCCCGGACTGCTCGGTCGAACCTTCGCCGCCATGCCGATCGATCTGTACCGCCTCTTCTACGGAGCATCCCGCGACATCGCCGACAAGCTACACCTGCCCGAGGATGTCGGCGCCGACGAACAACCGACACACGACCGCGTCACCAGCATCGAAGCGCAGATCACCGCGCTGACCGAGGCGGTCCTCACGCTCACCCGAGGCCTGCAACACCTACCCACCGACGGAACCGACGACTGAGGTTCCGATTCATATAGCTGACAGCTATATGAATCGGAACCTCGGTTTGGGAAGGACCGCGTTGTCGAACGAGCACGCGTTTAGCGAGCGGCGGTGTCGTGTGTCAATGCGAACATGCGTAATGGTCGGGATGTTCGCTGACGGTAGGCGCCGTAGTTGCTGGCCATAGCGATGAAGCGTCCGTAAAGGGGGGCGTATTCGGGCTCTGTGATGGGGGTGGCGATCACGGGGATGGTTTCGCCGCCGAGGGTAGCGGTGGCGCGGGGGTCGGCGAGGAGGTTGGCTGTCCATGCCGGGTGGTGTTGTTGTCCGAAGTTGGAGCCGACAATGATGAGTCTGTGTCCTTCGTGTAGGCACAACAGTGGACTTGACCGCGGGAGACCGGATTTCCGTCCGGTAGTGGTCAGAAGGACGGTCGGCAGGGCGAGCGGGCCGAGGATGGTGAACCGGCCGCTGCTGCGTCGCATTACGGCACGGTCGAGTGGAGTGAGTTTCCGGACTGCGAGTGCGCCGACCCGGGTCGATGCCAAGGCGATTCCGGGGCGGAATAGCCACGGGCGGTGTGTACCCCAACGGTTCTCGGGGAATGTGCGGTTCATGAAATGGTCCCGTCTCTGCGCGGTCGGTGTTCAGAGGCCGGTGGGAACCCAGTTGCCGTGGAAGCCATGCGGAACGCGTTGGGGTAGGTGCACTTGGCCGACCGTTTCGAGGGTTCCGGCGTCGAGGAAGGTCAGGTCGGTGCGATCGTCGGCGCGGTCGTAGACGTAGCCCATCAGCACTCCGTCATCTTCGGCGGCGTCGGCGGAGGCGGGTTCGAAGACGAACTCTGCGGCTTCCTTTCCCGGACCAAGGTCACGGGCGATGGTGTTGCCGGTGTGCAGGTCGTGTTTGAGGATGACGCCGGTCGGGCCTTCGGATTCTTCGCTGAGCATCGGGGCGTAGGCGTATCGGTGGGGGCGTCCGACGACACGCTCGTCGACGCGGGGAAATTCCTGGAGGCGATCATCGATCTGCGATTCGTGGACGGTACCCGTGAGGAGGTTCAGTACCCATCGATGCATGGCGGGATCACCCTCGATAGGGTCGCGCCGATTTTGGTCGAAGACCCGGCGGTGCCGCACGCCGTCGAGGACGATGGTGTCGCCATCCTCGTAGGCGTTGGCCTGATGGAAGATGTAGCAGGGTTCGATATCGAACCAGCGGATCGCGGTGGCTGGTGCCTCGCGGGGAAGGACGCCGATGCGGGCGGGGTAGTCGTTGTCCCAGCTGTAGGGAAAGCCCTTGTTCCCGGGCGCGAGGTTGCCGATCGCGATGGTGATGGGGTCGGGGAGATGGACCCGGCCGATCAAGGCATTGAGCACGAGTTCTGCGGGCTTGCGGAGCCGGCGCGGCATGGACAAAGAGGCGGCCGCAGCCTGGTCGAAGGTGACGGGGAAGTCGAAGACCAGGACGTAGTTGCTGGTGAGGGCGAAGCCGTGCATCATCGGGCTGCCATTGACCTCGATGTCGATGTTGCGGCGGGCACGTCCGTCGCGGCCTATTACCGAGTACTGGACGGTGTTGCCGCGGCCGAAGGAGTACGAGATGGCGTGCAGCTCGCCGGATTCGGGGTCGCGCAGGGGGTGGGCGGTGTATCCGCCGTGGAGAGTGCCGTCGAAGCTGCAGGTTCCGACTGTGTCGAGCTCGTCGGTCATCTCGAAGCTCGCCACGCCGCCTTCGACGAGGGCAAGAGTCTTGCCGGCGTGGCCGATCACGTTGGTGTTGGCGCCGATGGCTCGGAAGCCATCGCGGAATCGGTTGCGAGGTGTGCGCTCCCCGAGTGCGTGGGCGACGGTCGTGCTTCGTACGTAGCGGTTGCGGTACCAGTGTGCCTGGCCGTCGCGTAGACGCACGCCGTGCACCATGCCGTCGCCGGCGAACCATGCGTAGGTTTCTGGGTCGACCTCTGCGACGGGGTTGGGGCCGTTGCGTAGGTATCGGCCGTCGAGGTAGGCCGGGATGGTGCCTGTGGCTTTCAGGTGGACGTCGGTGATCTCGTTCGCTACCGGGCGAAGGTTGTCTTCGAGGAACGGGTTGCCTTCAGGGAAGTGCAGTGGATTCGTGGTCATTGTTTGCTGCCTTTGCGTGGTTGTGAGGGGGTTGATCAGGATGTGGCTGGCACTGTGGCTGCGCGCCGGGTGGTGGGCGCGGGGCGGGACTTTGTTGAGGTCATGACATCGAGGAAGGATGGTCGGTCCAACAGGTAGCGGTGCGGCGGACTACGGCGCTGGTCGCTATGGCGTCGGTGGTGGATATGAAGGGTGATACGGCGAGCCACCCTGCTCTGACCGCGATTGGGGATGAGGGCCATTGCGAACGTGTGGAGCCGCTACAGCGTGGCCAGGCGCAGGTCACCGCGGCTCGTGGCACGTGCCGCAGCAGCGGCGTAGGTCAAGCATCATTGCTGCCACTCTGGACATGACCAGCAGCGTCGGCACCCCATAGGGCTCGGTGATCACCGGGGCTGACACTGCGATCAACACGATCGTCACCAGCAGACCCAGGGTCACCATCACGGTCGTTTCGTGGGATGAAGGCGCCCAGAGCTGCGCGTGATCGGCCGCGCGGTAATCAGCCACCGAACCGGGACCGAAGGCGAAGTCCCGCGACACCAGGGCGCCGATCAGGCTCTCCCGCGGCCGCGGCGACCCCGGCTCGAAGTAATGCCACCCGTACTCGAACGCGAGCGGGGCATACACGAGAGCGGTCAGTGCGACCATGCCCCACAGCGCTAGGCGTACCCGACGAGCGAGCACAATGATCCACCTCCGCATTAGTCATAAACCAGACTATTACGGAACAAGAGTATGTCTTTGGTGTCGTAAGCACAAGACTCGCGATACCCTCGGTATGCGGATTAGGAGGATTAATGACACTTCGTCACGCGGTACTGGTCGCACTACTCGGAACCGAGGCGGCGGGATACCAGCTGGTCAAAGCCTTCGACGTCTCGGTGGCCAACTTCTGGGCCTCATCACCGCAGCAGATCTACGCCGAGTTACCGAAACTGGAGGCACGCGGCCTCATCGCCGGCCGCGAGGTCGTGCAGACGAACCGCCCCAACAAGCGGGTCTACACCCTCACGAAGGCCGGGCGCGACGAAATCTCCAACTTCATCGCCACAGCCTCGAAGCCGAGCATCATCCGCGACGACCTCGTGGTCAAAGTGTTCACCACCGGCGACGACGCGCGCGATGACGCACAGATCGCCAGCGAACTCGACCAACGCGCCACCGAATGCCAAGCCCGCGCAGACCTGTTCACACAGATCCTCCGCTCAATGCTCGGCGATCGCACCGAGTTGGAGTACCTACAGAACGAACAACGTATCGGCCCGTACCTCACATGCCGACGCGGCCAACTCTTCGAACAAGACAATGCTCGGTATAGCCGCTGGACAGCAGAAGCCATCCGCGCCCGCCTTCGCGGCCAGACGATCCCAGGGATACCACTGTCAGACCCTCGATCCTCCATCAGCGAGGCGACCCCACTACCGAACGTGACCAGCCACGGCTAGCCGCTGGCGCCGCCGCATGCCCTTCTCGATGATCAGGACGCAGCCAACGACGCTCGAACTGGGCACTACCAGCGTGAACGCCGAACGGAAGCCGCACCACGCTGCCTCGTCTGTATCGGATCAACTGCAGCAACGAAGCCATAGTCAGCGGGTTCCCCGGTGACTATGCCCAGTGACGCTCAAATTCACGGACATAGCCACCATGACGCATCCCCGCCTGATGTACTCGGGTAGCTCGGAGTCGGTTCGCTTGAGTCCTGGTCACGACACCGCCGAAGCGCTGCTTCCACGCCGCCGCGTGCACGGACGCGGTGTCGGTGACGATCCCGTCCATGTCGAAGATCACCGCGCCGAATCCACTGGCGGTCCGGCACACCGGTAGCGGCATATTCTCCAGCTGCATCACCATCGTCGGTGCCCACGAGGCCCGAGCGCAGCGAATCGTTGGCCGTGCACCCCCGATCCTGCTCGCCCGGGCCCATACCCGGGAAGTGCTCCATGGTAGAGGCGACAGTGACCCGAAGTCCTTCCGAACGGGGACGTCGTGCCCTTACCTGCGCCCCTGCGCTACTGCGATCGTGAGGAGTACGGATCGATTCGACGAAGGACGGACATCATGGACCGCGGAATGCCCGACGACAACACCGTGAAGGCAGCGCTGGAGCTGGCCGGGCGCGCCCCTTCCGTGCACAATGTGCAGCCCTGGCGCTGGCGCGTCGCTGACCACAGCATTCACCTCTACCTCGACACACGGCGCGCCCTGCCCGCGACCGATCCCGATAACCGCGACATCGTGATCAGTTGCGGTGCGGCGCTGGGCCACCTGTCGGTGGCTCTCACCGCGATGGGATGGGCGCCGGTGATCCGCCGGATCCCCGACCCCGCCGAACCCGATCACCTGGCGTCCCTGACCCTGATACCGCACCGGCCCACCTCCCTCGACATCGAGCTGAGCAAGGCCATCACCGTGCGACGCACCGATCGGCGTCACTACACATCGTGGCCGGTACCGCCCGGGTACCTCAGTCTGTTCACCGAGCGGGCAGCGGCGCTGGGTGCGGTGGTGCGCCGGGTCGACGACCGGGAGCCAGTGATAGTTGCCGCCCAGCAGGCGAACAGAATTCACGCTGCCGACGAGTCCTACCGGTTCGAACTCGCGATGTGGTCGGGCCGACACGGGAGCGCCGACGGCGTTCCCGCTCGCAACGTACCGCCCGGCGGGCCGGCCGATGACTTCCCGCCCCGAGCGTTCGCCGCCGCCGAATTCACCGATCCGGCACGCGGACCCGATCACGCAGAGTTGCTGGTGATCGGTACCAGCGCAGACGATCGGCTGTCGCGCTTGCGCGCCGGTGAGGCGATCAGCAGTGTCTTGTTGACCGCGACCGGGATCGGGCTCGCTACTTGCCTGCTCACAGAACCGCTCGAGGTCGCTGCCGAGCGCGCGGGGATCCGTAACGACCTGCTGTCCGACACCGCCTATCCGCAAGCGTTCCTGCGTGTCGGATGGGCGCCGACCAGCGCCGATTTCCCTCCGCACACGCCCCGGCGACGGGTCGATGACCTATTGATCTGCGATGACGAGGTATCCGATGACCAGAAATTCCAGCCCTGACATCGACACTGTCCGCACCGTTTTCGGCCACGCCGCACGCGCGCCGTCGCTACACAACAGCCAACCGTGGCGATGGCGTTGGGATGGAACCACCGCGGCGCTCTACCTCGACGCCGAGCGGTTGCTGCCGGCGACAGACATGTTCAACCGCGAAGGTGTCCTCGGAGCCGGGGTGATGCTCAATCACGCCGAAGTCGCGTGGGGTGCCGCGGGGTGGCAGACCCGTGTGTCCTCGTTCCCCGATCCCACCGTCCGCGGCCACCTCGCCTCGCTCCAACCCGTGTGCCCGCATGTCCCCACCGAACCGGAACGACTACTCGGCCAAGCGATCGAACAGCGCTATAGCGACCGAATGCCGATGGACGAGCCATCGGGTTGGCAGGCAACTCGCCAGATTCTGGAGTTCCTCGCCAGCCGATCCGGCACGACCACGACGTTTCTCGACCCGACCGCGTTGGGCGCACTGCACCAGATCTCGGCAATGACCACCGGATTCCGTCGCTACGACCCCAAATACCAAGCGGAGCTGAGCTGGTGGACCGCGGGACCTGATGCGGGCCGAGCAGGCGTGCCAGCCTCTGTTCTACCGACGACCCCGGACCGATCTCACATACCGCTGGGGCGCGAGTTTCCTTCCGGGACAGCGGGTCCGGCAGGCGAGGGTGACGATGAGGCGATGGTTGTGGTGCTGTCCACCCCCGGAGATTCGGCGACGGACCTACTCGACTGCGGACGTGCGCTCTCGGCTGTTCTGCTCGAGTGCACGGTGCAAGGTCTGTCGACCTGTACCGTCTCCCATATCGTGGAGATTCCGTCGGCCCGTGCCAGGGTGGCCGAGCTCGTCGGACAGCGTTTCCCGCAGGTACTGGTGCGGATCGGCAGTGCGCGTGCAGAACCGCCGCCGCGCACTCCTCGCCGAGGACTCGACAGCTTTCTCGAGATCGGCATCGCCGACGACACCATCGGCACAACACAGCAAGATCGATGACACGTTCGCGACGGCAGAGAACGCGACGACCCCCGAGCGCATATCGGCATAGGGCTGGAGTGAGAAGTCGCGTTTCGCGCGTCTGTCCCGGCCCGACAGCATCCGGGCGCATTGCGGGGTTGGCCATGACCGGCGGCAGCTCCGACTTCAGCAGTCGGGTTCTTTGGTAGCCGGCAGGTATCTGGTCCAGTCGATCCGGGCAAGCAGGACGACTCCGGTGAGCAAAGCGATCTGAATCGCGATCCCGAAAGGTGAGGTGAGCGAAGAGGTCAATGTTGCACCGAGACTCCGCTCGGCCAGCCCTGCCACGCCCATATAGAACGAGAAGCTGACCAATCGTCCCGAGATGTGCGCGGCAGTCACCGGCAGCAGTGAAAGACCCATGAGCCCGGCCGCTTCGAACATCTGCGCCGACGGCAGGGGAGACACCAGAAATAGCCCGAGCACGGCGAATCTGCGACCTCGGCGACTGGTGAGGTAGTTACTGGCTGCCGCCAGATTAGCCCTGCGTTGCGCACTGAGACGGTCCCCTACCCGGTGGGTTGCAGCGGCGAGCACATAGCGACCCGCGCCGGAACTGAAAGCGCCGACGACCACGAGAGCGACTGGGTTCAGGTGCCAGTTCAGTGTGAAGAACACCAGCACCAGCGCGTTGGGTGGGCCGAATGCCGGCATCAGGTTCACCACGAACACGACGGCGGCCACGATAAGGAACTGCCACAGGCTCGTGCTCACGGCACGACAGCATCGCTGGGCGCGGCAACGGATGTGAGAAATCTCGGCGACGGTGAGCTGATCGCGGGTGGTACAGCGGAGTCGGCTTCGATGCCATGACCTACTCGGTGTTGCCGGGTCCAGGGTAGAAAGCAGGAGAGATCATACGATGTCAACTGCCACAGCCCCTTCGGCGACCAGAAGGTGCTGCTCGTATCCTCTGTCGTCGAACCTGATTCGCTGCGCGCGCAGCGATGGATTCCTGGGCGAAGCCCATGCGGTTGTCGGCGGGTGTCTGTGATCCACGGCGATTGCGGTTTCGCGTCGAACGGGGATTGGTTTCGGGCGACTGCAGGCGGAGCAGCTGTGTGCTTCGCCTGCAGCTCTCGGGGTCAACGGCGCCGGGCGAGTCTGCGCAGCCTTTCGTGTTCGACGACGAACACCGTGATGCTGGCGATGAAGCACACAGCGGTAGCTCCCGCGCCGAGTGCGGTCCAGCCACCGTAGCCGTAGCCCGCTGCGGTGAGTGTCGATGCGAGGCCGACCACTCCTGCCATGAAAAGCAAGATGCCGGGGATGTTGTACGGGTCGGCGAGGCTGTCGCCGGGCTTGCTGTGAAACGTCTCGCTGACAGTGCTGTCGCTCACGGTGATTCCTCCTCGGATCGAGTGGACCGCGTCCGGTGATGTCTCGGCGGTCCGTCGAATCACTGTCGCTCACCGCGTTTCCCGCTGTGAGAGGCGTTGGTCCCGGGTGGATCCGACAAAGGTCATCTGCGGGGCATTTGGTACTCCCGATGGTGGCGCTCGGCCCCTTCCTCGGCAGGCCCGCTCGGGACATGGTGACAGGGGCGAGAGAAACCGCGCCCCGCGGTCAGAAAGAAGGAAGGAGGCGGCGATGCACTGGTATGACCACGACGTCAGTGGTTGGGGGGTATGCGTGGATGGGTTTCGGAATGGTCCTGTTCTGGGGGCTGTCGATCACAGGATTCGCACTCGCACTGCGGTACCTGTTCCGAACCGACAGCGCCCGAGTCCTGCGTCCTGCCCCCCGCCTGGCGCCGAACATGTATTGGCAGAGCGTTTCGCGCACGGTGGGATCGATGCCCAGGAGTACGCGGATCGGCTGGCTGTCCTGCGGACCACCGCACCACAGTGATCCGACAGGTCGGCGGCGGCCACGCAACGACAGTCCGGCCTCGGTGCTCAGCTCAGCGGTGGTGATCGGAGGCAGGCATGAGACAGGGGGATCGAAACACTCGATCAGCCACTCGTCGACGGGCGCTCGCTATCACGACCAGTCCTCGAGCGTTGTCAGGTGCGCAACTCCGAGGTCGGCCAGTGCGCCGACAACCGTGTTCGCGGGGATGCCGCGGAAGAAGCGAGCTTCTTCGCCTCGGGCCTTGTCGAACGCGTCGTGGGCAACGATTCCGATCACTCGGCCGTCGCCGGCGACGATAGGCCCGCCGCTGTTGCCCGGACGTGTCACCGCGGAGTACAGGAAGCAACTCTCCCGAAAGGTTGTTTTCGCCGAGGGGTTGACCACCTCGCCTCTTTGGACGGTCAGGTAGGCATCGTTCAATGTCGGCACCGGTGGATAGCCGAAGACGAAGGTTTCATCAGCCCAAGCCGGGTCGCGAAAAGCTATCCCGTCCAGGGTCGGTAGCCCAGTGTTTCCGGCGTCTTTGTTCAACTCGATCACCGCCACGTCGACAGCGTCATGGGCATGAACATCCTTGATCGACAAGCGGTTCGCGCATCCGGGGCTGCGCGGCACGGGAGGGCTTTCGCGGGAGCTGACCACGTACTGGTCGAGCTGCATGTCTTGGGTCACGTGAGCGTTTGTCAGCACATGCCAGGGATCCAAGGTGAGTCCGGTCCCGCTGCGGACATCGCCGTGAGCGAGGCCGCTATTCCCTGGCGCGGCGGCGACACCGGGGACGCCGACACCCAGTTGAACGATGAGCGCTTCGGCAAGGCGGTCACGGAGCGGAACCTTGACATCGACCCGGCCCAGGCGCGGCTGCAGGCCCAGAATTCGTGTGCCGACCTGGGCGCATCCACTGACAATCCCGCAAATCTCGACCCGTTCGAGCTAGCCAGGATAGTGCAGAAAGTCGAGGTCAAGACCAATCTGAGTCAGGAAGATGCGGGGTCGTTGATCGCGTTGAGCATCGAGGTGTACTGCCCCGAGTTCAAGGCGTCATTCGGCAAGTAAGGGCTCGGTCCACAACTTCGGAACCTTCTGTGCCCAGACACCAGAATTCTGGCATATCGAGTCCCTCCGAACGCGCAAGAAGCGGGACGGCTTCCTCGACTCCGCTCTCCCCTCGGCTCAAGAGTGCCCCTGAGCCTCGCCTGATCGAGGTTCTGGCGTTTCAAATCCAGCTCTGCAGCCAGACAACGCACCGGACCCGAAGGCGGCAGGCCCGTACTTCTCGCGCGATTGCCGTTTGGGCTGGTCGTGGGTTTCTGACGGTAAGCGGGCTGGCACATCGGTTCAGATGTGTGAGGATCGTGCATCGGTGCCGGTCGCTCAAAACAGTATGCTGGCCCGGTGTCGATCACATCGGTTGATCGAACTCACGCGTGCCAGATCGCGCGGAGCACCGTGGCCACATCCTTCGGGGTGACACTGCCTGCAGCGGCGAGTTCGGTGGCGTCGGCCGCGGCGAGGATCGCGCCGGTCGCGGCGCGGGCCAGGGCTCGGTTCGCGGTAGTGACCAGGCCTAGGTCCAGCGCGTTCTCGAAGAAGCCGTTGATCCAGCTCTGCAGTGCAGGGACTGCGTCTTCGAGGACTCGGCGCAACTCCGGTGCCTCCGACAGCAGGAACTGGAGTCGTTGGGATCCGGCGTGAAACGCCGCCCAGAACGAGTCCACGTCCGGGAGAGGCTCCCATGGGCCGAGGGCCTCAGCGACACGATCAGCTGCCGCGGCGCGAACTGCGACGAGCAGGTCCTCACGTCCGTCGAAATAGTTGTAGATGCCCGAGCGTGACAACCCGGCTTCGCCGGCGACATCGATGATCGACATGTCGGCGCCGTGATCGGCGACATTGCGGGTGGCAATCGCGAGGATGCGGGCCCGCTCCAGGGGTGCGAGGCGATGGAATCGGGGAAGCGGCACGACTGCAAGCCTATGCGGGAGCCGCGGCTCTGAGCCGGCGCCCGATAAGGACGGTATAGACCCAGTGGTCAGCCCAGGCCAGCAGGGCGAGCACGCCAGCGGCGACGCCGACCGTCCCGGGTAGCAGCGAGGCGATTTGCAACCCGCACCATGTCCACCCCAGCGCGACCCACGTGGTCACCACCGACGCCCTGGTCTGACCGGCCCGGCGCAGGCTGGTACCCAGGTCGGCGACGATGGCGAAGTCCTCCACGAAGTTGAACGGCACCGCGAACATCAACCAGACCGAGCGAGGCGAGCGCGCACGGAATTGCGGGGCGACACGCTGGGAGAGCCGCTGCAGGCTCCGGCAGTAGAGCGCGACGAGACCGAAGAAGACCACGAATGCAAGCAAGGAGCCGAGCGGACCGAGTGCCGTCACCTCACCGAGCATCCCCGCACCCCACTGCGGAGCCCACAACGGTTGTGTCAGCAAGACCACGACAGGGATGGTCAGCAGGACTGTCGAATGACGCATTGCATCACTGTAGACTATATGTGTAGACATCGTGTCTACACTGGATGTCTATGAGAATCCTCTCGGACTGGCTGCCACGGCGTCGAGCCGATCCGACCTGCGCAACCCCAGAGCCAAGGCATCGGTGCCATCGACGGTGACGGTGAACATTTCGGCGATGCCGGCCGTGTAGGGCAAGGCGGCGGTCATGGTGAGTCGGATTGGCCGACGAAATGGGCCTGGTTGTCGAGGAAGCCGTCGGCGAACAGTCGCCGCGGCGCGGCGATCGCGACGAGATAGGACCTGACCGTGCTGTCCTCGATGCTCTTGCGTACCAGCGAGTGCCGCGCATCGCGGTAGTGCTGGACCTGCAATTGCCCGGGCCCGGTCAACACGGCCCGGTATGTGCGTTCGGTATCGGCGATGTCGACGTTGAGGTCGTGGTCGGCCAGGATGAGCAGAACCGGAATCCGCACCTGGGCCAGATCGGCGGTGGCGTCGGCGGTGTAGTTGGTATGGATGAACCGCCAGCGCCGCGCTGTCATGCCGGTGATCCCGGCAGCCTCGACTTCGGCGAAGGTGGCGTTGCGTGCGAGCAGGGCCAAGGTGGTTTCGCGGCGGGCAAGGGCTGCTTCGACCTGCGCCGGGTCGGCGTTTTGTTCGGTCAACTCCGCGAGGGTGTTGTATCGGCCTTGCTGGAGCCAGTTGATCGCGGGGGAGACCGCAATCATGAACTGCAGCCCTGGATCCTGTGCGGCGACCTTGGGCAGCACCCATCCGGCTTGGCTTGCACCCCACACGCCGATGCGGGAGGCATCGATGTCGGGTCGGGCGCGCGCCCAACGGATGGCGGCGTGGGTTTCGGCGGCGCGGTCATCCATGCTCTGATCGAGCCAGTCTCCCGGGGCGCCGTTGATTCCGGGCTTGTCCCAGGACAGCGAGGCGTATCCGGCTGCGGCGAAGGATTCCCACATCGGCCGGTAGAACGTTTCACCGGTGGCGTCCTTGGGTCCGTCGCCGTGGACGAACACGACCAGGCCGAAGGGGCCGTTGCCGTGTTCGGGCAGGGCCAGGACCCCGTGGAGCGGGTGCGTCGCACCGGCGATGGTGACCCGTTCTTCGCGCAGGTCGTAGGTGTTCTGGTAGACGATCCAGCCGCCGACGGTGGCAGTGATGAGGGCGAGAACCGCCAGTATCGCGACAAGGGTTCGGGCCCTGCGGCGGCGAGGTCGGAGAGGGGGAGGCGGGGTCGGCGACGGCATAACTACACCGTAACATTCAAAGTTGAAACTATCGTTTGTGAAGTGAACGGTATGTGAGGGATATGGTGGATGCATGGCTGAAGAGCACGTGAACGACGCGGTCGAGATACCGACCAGATTGCTCGTGGAGAGCATGATCCGCGAGGACGCGACCATCGACGCCGGTGAGCTGTACACGGTGGCTGCCGCGCTGGGGATGTCGGATCAGCAAGTGCGCCTCCATATCCGGCGCCTGGTCACCGACGGGCAGATCACCCAAGAGGGGCGAGGTCGACGGGCGCTGTTGCGTGTGGGCGGGCAGATGTTGGGTTCGATCGAGCCCAACATCGAGTTCGTCGGCTTGATGTACGACCAGGATCGCGGTGCCGCCCCGTGGGACGGAATCTGGCATCTGGTCGCCTTCGCTGTTCCCGAGACCCGGCGACAGGCCCGAGATGCCGTGCGCGACGGCATCGTTGGCCTGGGCGGCGCAGCGATTCAAGGTGGGCTCTACGTGTCGCCGAACTCGTGGGAACCCTACGTCGAGGACTTGGCCGACCGGCTCGACATCGGCGGGCACCTGACTCGGCTCACCACCACGGATCTGCGTGTCGGCGAGCTGGACTCGCCCCGGCAAATCGCCGCGCATCTATGGCCGCTGGACAAGATCGCCGCGGGCCATGAGCGATTGCTGGCGGTGACGCAGGCGCGCCTGGACCGGCTGGCCGGCCCGCGGGAGCTGTCGCGGTCGCAGATACTCACCATGCTCGTCGAACTAGCCGCCGAGTTCACCCGGGCGAGCGAGCCCGACCCGCTGCTGCCACCGGAGTTGCTCCCGCAGCCGTGGCCGGGTACCCGAGCCCGGTCTGCGCTGGCAGCCTGCTGGGCGCAATTGATGCCCTTGCGGTCGATGCCCGACTGGCCTCGCATGTTCTACCACTACGCCGATGTCATCGAGCGGGTGACCGCCGGCGCCGAGGGCATCGAAACCGCAGGCGGGCAGGCGATCCGCACTGCTGGGTGATCAACGCGACGAGGGCCAGCGCCGTCGTCGTTATCCCGAGCATGAACCAGAACCGCACCCACGTCGGGGGAATCGGCAGCAGCACAACCGTCACGCCGATGATCAGCAGGGCGCCACGGCGAACCCGCTGTTCATCTCGGCACTGCTCGTCCAGTCGCGTTGTCATCGCGCGCTGTGATCCTCTCAATCCCGCCGCGATCATCGCGCGCCAGCAGGCGAGCCTGAGCACCGGCGCCGCCGCCAACAGGGCCAGCCCGAACAGCTGCACCCACTCGGGTACCGCGGTCGCGGCGGGAGTGGTGAAAGGCAATGTCAGGCAGCCATAGGCGATAGCGCCCCACGCCTCCCTCGTCACCAGCGTCTGCGCCGGGCGCTGCTGGGCGGCGCTCGGGCGGTCGCCGGATGGCTGGGCCGCGCAGCGGGCTGTCCTGTCGTTCCTCGCGGAATCCGAACTCATTTCGATCATGCTAGTGTCGATCGTAGACGAAACGAACGTTTATAGTTTGGGAGATTGATCGTATGCGGGTGCTCGCACTTGGGGGAGCGGGGGCGATGGGGGCGGCAGCCGTGCGCGCCGCAGCGAAGTTGCCCACCGTGACCGACATTGTTGTGGCCGACCGAGATCTGGCCGCGGCTCAGACATTGGCGGTCGAACTGGCCGGGCGGGCGGTCCCCGTCCGTGCCCTGCGGGTCGACATCACCGACCCCGCCGCGCTCAACCAGGCTCTGCACGGCGCCGATGTCGTGCTCAACACCGTGGGCCCGTACTACCGATTCGGCCCGACGGTTCTTCAGGCGGCGATCCTGACTCGGACCCACTACCTCGATATCTGTGACGACGGCGAACCCACCACGCGCATGCTCGAACTGCACGACGCCGCGCAGAAGACCGGCGTGTGCGCGATCGTGGGGATGGGCGCAAGTCCAGGGGTGAGTAATCTGCTGGCACTCACCGCCACTCGAGGCTTGCAATGGGTCGAGGACCTCTATACCGCCTGGCCCGTCGACGTCCCCGAATCCGTCGCCACCCTGGATCCGGCGGAGCCCGGCAGTGTGGCAGACGCGGCCGCGGTGCACTGGATGCAACAGATCAGCGGCACCATCACCGTCGTCCGCGATGGCGTCCTGGCAGAGGAGCCGCCGCTGCGCGCGGTCACCTTGGATCTACCCGGCCACCGTCGCGGCGCCGCCTACACCGTCGGGCACCCGGAACCGATCACAATGCAGCGCACCCTGTCCCCGCACGGTGAGGCCGCCAACCTCATGGTCATCACGCCGGGGACCGCGGCCTTCCTCAACGTGCTGCGCACCGATATCGACCGCGGCAAACTCACCAACGAAACCGCCGCGCACGAAATCGCCCAACCCAGCCTGGGCCGCATTCTGCGGTCCCTGACCCGGTTTCGCTCACGCCCCTCACATGGCACCCTGCCGCCGTTCTTCGCGGCCGCGACCGGCAACACCGGCACCCACGACCGCTCCACCATCGCCTACCTCACCGAAACCGCCGATACGACACGGTTCCTCACCGACATGGCCAGATCCACCGGAATCCCCCTGGCATTGGGTTTGTCGCAGCTCATCGACGGCACCGCCCGAAAACCAGGGGTCCATCCACCGGAGGCGATCATCGACTCCGAGCGCTTCTTCCGCGATCTCGCCGCGAGAATCGGGATGAGCCCGGCACTGCGTCTGGTCACCGTCGAGCATGCGCCGTGCGAAAAGACCGCCGGGGTCGGCGAAGCCGACCAGAGCACTCTTTGTGGGTGAGGGCCGATTCGATGCCCTCCCGACCTCTACAACACAACCGCATCCGGCGTATCGCGGTGAACCAAGCCCTGCGACGAGTCAGGCAACGAGTGCTGAACCAGCGTCTCGACGCGACAGTCGCATCGTGTTTGCGGATTCGATCTGGTGCACGGCCTCGAGCGCCTGGCTGCATGGTCGGCGCGCCGTGCGCGCCGCGAATACACCGCCGCCCAGTCCAAGTCGACTGGATATCAACCGCTTTTCCGACTCTGCTCAGGACTGACACTATGTCGTTTCGCAACAGCACACCCCGAGCCCGCATCGCCGCGCTCGCGATCACCCTGGCCGGGGTACTCGGCGCCGCATCGATCGGATCCGGCCCGGACCCAGACGACACTATCGCCCTACGGCCGGCACATGAAGCGCGCGCGCACGCCACCGCGATCAAGCATCAGACCCCGCACGCCGAGCCGAGCACCGCACCCAGCACCACGCGCCCACCCAAGTGGCGGCGCATCCCGCGCCCCGACGGCAATGGATGGACCGTGTGCCCTCCTCGCGCCAAGAAATGCTGAACCCACGACCCGCTCCCCGGTGGGGCGGTGTGGAATTTGAGTCTGGAGTTCGCGGGGGCGCGGGCGGTACTGTGATCAGGCATGTTTCCGGAGATGCGGTTCGCCCGCAGCGATCGTGCCTAGTTGTCGTGGCGCCGCCGTGCAGGCGCTGACTGTCTGCCGCCTCACCGTCGATGATCTGCCGATGTGTTGTGTGGCTTGTGCGCCCGTGCTTGAAAGGACTACCGGCTTATGTGCATGTCGTGCGAGGGGGATGTCAGCGGGCGAGGGAATTCCGGTCTGAGTCGCCGATCGGCGTTGGCCGGACTGGGTTCGGCGGCCACGCTGTTCGCGGTCGCGGCGTGTGGTTCGTCGAACAACGCCGATAAGATATCGCCAGCGAGCGCCACAGCGACACCGGCGCTGGCGGCGCCGGTGAAGCTGGGTGTGGTCCTGCTCGGTACCCGCGCTGGGCCGTACGTGCAGGGAGATCGGACCGGGATATCGACGGCTTTGGTGGTCGACGGCCAGGTCTATCTGGTCGACTGCGGCCAATCGTCGGTGTGGCAATACCACCGCTCCGGGTTGAAGTTCGCCGCCTTGAAGAACATCTTCATCACCCACCTGCACGCCGACCATGTGGCCGACTACAACAATTTCTTCATGCTGGGCGGCTCCACCGATGTCCAGACCACCGACGGCGTGTCGGCGCCGGTCCAGGTCTACGGACCGGGTTCGGCCGGTGGGCTGCAACCCGCTTTCGGCGGAGCGGACCCACCCGTGGCCTCGCCGGGCGATCCGACACCTGGCCTGGCGGAGCTGACGCGCAGATGCAACGAGGCGTTCGCCTACAGCAACAACGTGCTCATGCGTGACACCGGGTTGCAGGACACGGCGGCGATCGCGGTCGTCCACGAGATTGCCCTGCCGCAGGTCGGCGCCAGCTACACCGACACGGCCCCCGCGACTGCACCATTCCCGGTCATGAGCGACGACCACGTGCAGGTTACCGCGACGCTGGTCCCGCACGGCCCGGTATTTCCTTCGTTCGCGTTCCGTTTCGACACCGAATACGGTGCGGTCACCTTTTCCGGAGATACCACCAACTCCGAGAACCTCATCCAACTCGCTCGCGGTTCAGAACTGCTCGTCCACGAGGCGATCAACACCGAGGGCGGAAACCTGTCGCCCTCGGCCCAATCGCACATGAGCGAGTCACACACGGCGGTGCAGCAGGTCGGCACCATCGCTTCCAAAGCCGACGTTCCCCAACTTGTTCTCTCACACATCGCGGACTTCGGGCCCACTGCGACTGTCGACCCGGCGCAATGGACTCGCTGGGCTCAGCAGGGATACTCCGGCGAGGTGATCATCGGCAACGACCTGCAGACCATCACCCTGCAATAATCGCCACACCTGAGCCAGGGCCCTTCCCACATCAGAGACCGGGGCGGCGCTGGCGCCGTTCGAGATCGGGCACTGTGGGCAGCCTCCACGTTTGCCGCCGATGTCTGCGTGGGCTGCCATGTGGCCGAACTTGGCCCTTCTGTTTCCTATGTCTGCGCGGGTTGCTGTACGAATTGCCGGCAGCACGCGGCGATGCCGCGGTACCACTTGGTGGGACATCGACGGAGGCAACCGCATACGGCAACGAGTGAGCGCCTCGGCGAACAAGAGGCTTGCTTGCGTGTAGCAAGGCAGGAACGGCCAGCTGATCGGGCTTGGCATCGGGTGTTTCGGATGCCGCGCGAGGCCTGAGTGACCCGCGAGCGCGCCAAGGCGCGAGATTGTCGCTGCTCGGGCTCGCTCAGGCTCGTGCATATCTTCAATCCCGCGCGCGGGCATCACCGCAGCAAAGCTGCCTTACTCCGAACGAGACCGTCGCACATTCGAGAAGGGAGACTGCCAAGCGGCCGAGTCGACAACAGGAAACCGGCGACCGGTCACTATGGTTGGTACGAGTCGGATGAAGAAATTCTTCGCCCCGGCCTGCCACGGAAAGAGGGGCAGATCCACCGTGTCCATCAAATCACCGATCTCCCGGATCCCATCTGCACGTCCCTTGATCACCACACTCCAGGCTTCGTGAGACCCGGAGATGTAGCCGTCGACTTCCAGCGCGACGGGCGCATCCGACAACGCGGCGGACATCTTGGTGCCTCGCGCGGATCGAAACACAATGGTTCCGTGATCGACCGCGTAGTTGAGGGGGAAGATGTCTGGATGGTCATCCACCCACACAGCGAGGCGGCCGATCTCCTCTGTACGCAGTAGCGCCCAGCAGTCGTTGACAGCGAGTTCCTTGACACTCGGGTCGTCGCTTCCCATAGTCTTTGCCTTTCTGTCGTGGGCAGAAGTCTGTCCGTTCACCTCCCAATGCGCTGATCCGTCCCGTGTTCAGCACGCACAGGTGTCCCAGCCCGAACTTATCGCGTGGACGGCGTGCAGTGGCGCGACGCGCAGCATCGCGGTGCGCGAGGCCCCGCTTCCACCGTTCAATGCCGATTCCGAACCGTCGACCCCGAACGCTGGGCGGGTAGCGAGTGCGGTCATGGTGACGGTCTCAGTCTAAATCCCCGGTGGCGGGCGGGGCGATGATGAGCGGGCATTCGGCGCCGTATCGAGCAATCCTTGACTACCGAGCTCGTCGAGCACGGCGCCGACCAGCGCCGTTTTCCCTCCGCAAACGCCCCGGCGACGGGTCGACCTGTTGACCTGCGAGGACGAGGTATCCGATGACCAGCGATTCCAGCCCTGACATCGACACTGTCCGTACCGTTTTCGGTCACGCCTCACGCGCGCCGTCGCTGCACAACAGCCAACCGTGGCGTTGGCGCTGGGACGGAACCACCGCAGCGCTCTACGTCGACGCCGAGCGGCTGCTGCCCGCGACGGACATGTTCAACCGCGAAGGCGTGCTCGGAGTCGGGTAATGCTCAATCACGCCGAAGTCGCGTGGGTGCAGCGGGGTGGCAGACCCGTGTGTCCTGGTTCCCCGATCCCACCGTCCGCGGCCACCTCGCCTCGCTCCAACCCGTGTGCCCGCACGTCCCTACCGAACCGGAATGACTCCTCGGCCAGGCGATCGAACAGCGCTATAGTGACCGAATGCCGATGGCCGAGCCATCGGGTTGGCCGACGGTAGGAAGGATGTTTGGCGCTGCGGCTCGGGGAGCGAACGAAGGGCAGTGGCGAGGCGGTCGAACCATTCGTCGTAATTGTCGATCCGCTGGATTCGGTGCCCGGAACGGATCAGCCAGTCGATGAATTCATCGAGGGACACCCCGCCGTCATGTCCCGACGCCTCGAGAAACGCCCAGGTCGGTGCAAGCTGTTCGGATCATCGGTGTGGTTCAGGGCTCGAGGTAGAGGCGTTCGTTGGGCAAGCGTGGATACCTGTAGGTGTCATCCGGGGTCACTGTGAGATGCTTCGGATAGCAGCGGTGACGGCAATCTTGTATGAACAACAATGCCGCAGTGACGCACGCCGTGAAATCGAAACGCACGCTGCCTAATTGCACTGCAAGGTGCACGTCCGGTTCCTCCGGGTGCGGAGACTTCTGGCTATCCATATCGGGCACCAGCCTCGTTGGGTACGGCGCAGAATCTGCGCGACCATCAATCGCGGTGAGATCGAGAAAGCAGCAATTCATCGTTTCGTTCCTTGCGCAATGTCGTGATTGCGATCTCCTGGCCCCAGCCGGGTCATTATGAGATATCCCGCGCTGACGACTACCCCCCATACGGCGCCGACCGCGACCGCGGTACGCCCGCTGTCGGTGAAGAACAGCAGGAACACAACAAGACCGAGGAGTCCGAGCGCGAGCCAGGTGGTCACCGGCGCGGCGGGCAGTCGGTAGTCGCTTGCCGGTAGGACTCCGGCTTTGACTCGGGCGCGGTAGACCATGTGGCAGATCAGTATGGTTCCCCAGACGAAGATGATGCCGACGGTCGAGACCGAGGTGATGTAGGCGAAGGCCTTGTTGGGAGCGATGGCGTTGACGACTACGCCGAGGGCCATGACGCCCGCGGACAGACAAATTCCGGCGAACGGCACCGAGCGGGAGCTGAGTGTGCCGACCACGGCGGGTGCTTCCCTTCGCAGTGACAGGCTGCGGAGCATCCGCCCGGTGGAGTAGATGCCCGAATTACATGATGACAGTGCGGCGGTGAGCAGTACGAAGTTGATGATGCCCGCGGCGGCGGGGATTCCGATCTGCTCGAAGACTTCGACGAACGGACTCTTTCCCGCCTGAAAGTTTCGCCAACTGGCAACGGACATGATCACCAGAAGCGAACCGATGTAGAACAGGCCGATGCGGAACGGAAGGGTGTTGATCGCTTTCCGCAGCGTCTTCTTGGGATCGCGTGCCTCGCCTGCGGTTACGCCGACGAGTTCGACGCCGACATAGGCGAACAGCACGATCTGCAATGTCATCAGGGACTGCCCGAAGCCGTGGGGGAACACGCCGCCGTCGGCCCACAGGTTGGTAACGGACGGGTGCGCCGCGTGACCGAATCCGATTGTCAAGACCCCGATCCCGATCAGGATCATCCCGACGATCGCGGTGATCTTGACAGCGGAGAACCAGAACTCGGCCTCCCCGAACAGCCGTACCGAGATCAAGTTCGCACCGAACAGCACGGTCAACACGACCAGTGCGGTGATCCACGGCTGGATGTCGAACCAGTACTCGATGTACTTGGCCGCGACGGTGATCTCGGCCATGCAGGTGCTTACCCACACTGCCCAGTAGGTCCAACCGGTGGCGAATCCAGCGAAGCGGCCGAGAAACTCGTGGGCGTACTCTGCGAAGCTGCCGGAAACCGGCCGGTACGTCAGCAACTCGCCAAGTGCCCGCATGATCACGAAGATGGCCAGGCCCGCAACGAGATACGACAGGATCAACGCGGGTCCCGCCTGTGCGATCGCACCGCCCGAGCCGTAGAAGAGACCGGTGCCGATCGCCCCTCCTATCGCGATCATCTGTATCGTCCTCGGACTCAGTCCGCGGGCGTAGCCTTCCGGCTCCGTGGCTGTGAACACACCAGGCTCGGTATTCCCATTCCGGTCCATCTTGTGCTTTCTGTCGGGGATTGTCATGTGTCCATTCCTTCGGTAACTGCGGATGCGACAAGACATCGATGCTCAACGGCAACCGCAGATGCGCGGCGTATCCGCGCGCGGGCGTCCACGGCATCGGACAGCAGCTCGCCAGCGTGGTTGCTCAGACCGCTCGCTGGCCCAGGTATTGCGGCTGTCGCGGCCTTCTGGTCATGGCCGGCGAGCGAGAGCCAGTGGCGAGCGAGACCCAGCGGAGAAGCGGGGTCCGATCTTCACGGCAAGCTCCTGAACGTGTGTATCGCGGATTGAGCGGCAGCGCCGCAGCCGATGGCTGATATGAGTGGCGTCACTGGTTGATCTATTTCTAGTAGTATGAATTTTGATCAACAGTATTGCCATATTTCTGCATATAATTCTGAAGAATCGAGCGATTTCCTCTGTATATTCTGCTAAGGAGCGAGACTTGGGTTCGGAACCGAGGAATCTTCTGCATGTGAGGGATGAGCCCGCTCAGGCAACCCGGGCATCATCCTCCCGCCACTGGCGGTCACGTTCGACGCGCCTGTGTGGGGTGGTGCCGGCGCCGTGATCCTGGTTCGGCCCCCATGCGTGCAACACGGTTTCGAGGGAATCGTCATAGGTGCGATGAACCCGGCGGCGCTACGTCCGCCCGGTCGATGAGGTCGGGGATCAGACCGCGCTATCGCCCGGGTGCACATCCGCTGACACCGCTCTTGTGGCTCTACCGGAGGCATCGGGCCTCGCCGGCAGGCGGCCTTCCACCGCTTCGTGGTCGGCAAATCGAGGTGTCGGTTCGTCGAATATCTTGCGGAAATGTAGACCCGACTAGCGATAGTTCAGACAATTCGGATGAAAAGTAGCCACTCTGAAGAATTATATTCAGTAGTATAGACGTATTGTCGCAGAATATTCATACTCGGAGAAGCGGTGATCCACTTCATACGGATCATTCCGGTGTCATCCATCGACGTTAAGGAGTGCAAGTGAAGATCGGAATCCCCCGCGAGGTCAAGAACCATGAGTATCGGGTCGCGTGCACCCCAGCGGGCGCGCATGAGCTCGTGTCTCGCGGACACGAGGTGTACATCGAATCGGGGGCCGGTCGCGGGTCGGCGTTCGAAGACGAGGCGTACACCGCCGCCGGGGCGCGCGTGCTGGACTCCGCTGACGAGGTCTGGGGGACCGCGGACGTGGTGCTCAAGGTCAAGGAGCCGGTCTCCGAGGAGTATTCGCGCATGCGCGAGGGCCAGGTGCTGTTCACTTACCTGCATTTGGCAGCGTCTAAGGAATGCACGGACGCGCTACTGACCTCGGGCATCACCTCGATTGCCTACGAGACGGTCACCAGCAGGGACGGCTCGCTGCCGCTCCTCGCGCCGATGAGCGAGGTCGCGGGCAGGCTCGCGCCGCAGGCCGGGGCATACCACCTGATGCGTAGCGGCGGCGGCCGGGGCGTCCTGATGGGTGGCGTGCCGGGCGTCCCACCCGCCAACGTCGTCGTGATCGGCGCCGGTGTGGCAGGCGGTAACGCGATCGCCGTCGCGCACGGCATGCGCGCGAACGTGACCGTCCTGGATCTGAACATCGCCCGCCTGCGCGAGATCGACGCGCGGTACGAGGGGCGGGTGCGGACCGTCATGTCCAACCGATTGGAGGTGGAAGCCGCAGTCCGCGAAGCGGACCTGGTGATCGGCGCGGTGCTGGTGCCCGGTTCCAAGGCGCCGACCTTGGTCTCCAACGACCTTGTCGCGCAGATGAAGGCGGGCTCCGTGCTGGTCGACATCGCCATCGATCAGGGTGGCTGCCTTGCGGATTCACGGCCGACCACCCACGCGGAACCGACCTACCGGGTGTGCGACTCGGTCTTCTACTGCGTCGCGAACATGCCGGGGGCAGTGCCATACACCTCGACCGTGGCGCTCACCAATGCCACACTGCCGTATGTGGTTTCGCTCGCCGAGCACGGCTGGCAAGATGCGGTGGCCGCGGACCCGGAATTGGCCGCCGGTCTGAGCACCCACCGCGGAGTGCTGCTGTCAGAGTCCGTTGCTGCCGCTCACGGATACATGGCACAGAGCCTGGTGGCCTAGGGATTTCGCCGGGAGCTTTCGTCCGCTGCGGGCGCGATGTGTGGGGTTTTTGCGCGCAAGTGCTCGAAGATGAGAATCGTCTCGGTCGAGGCGACTGCGGAATGCGCGCTCAGATGGTTCAGCACGAAGATGCGTAGCTCATCGCTGTTCGCGGTAGCGACATGGATCAGATAGTCCTGGGCACCCGCGATGAAATACACGTTCAGCACCGTCTCCAACGCCGACATCTCCGTCCCGAACTCGGCGAGCTGGTGTCGCGCGCCGGCATGTAGCCGAACCGCAATCATCGCCTGCAGGCTCCGGCCCAGTGCGGCCATGTCGATATCGGCATGGAACCCGCGAATGACGCCACGTTCCATCAGTGCCCGCACCCGCCCGAGACAGGTGGACGGTGCTATGCCCGCGGCGGTGGCGAGCGAATTGTTGGTCATACGCCCATCCCGCGCGAGCTGGTCCAGCAGAATCCGGTCGATGTCATCGATCAGCGTGCCCGGACGGGGGCGGTTCGGCGGAACCGTCGAGGCTGGGCCAGCAGGTGAATCACTCTTCCGCATGGCCCGACAGTACCGAATATTATTCGTGATCTGAAGCGCCTATTCGAGTGATCTTCGAGTGGTAGGAACCGAGGGTGAAGGGTACCGGACGCCGACGAGCGCATCACCGCCGCCGATCCAGCAGATCGCCGACGCTCCCACGTGCATCTGGCAGCAGGCTTGACCGAGGCTTCGACAGCCGCCAACGCGCCATCGGCGACTGGCTGCCGTACGCCGGGTCGCCGGACTTCTCGATGACCTCGCCACGCAGTTCTCGATCGACGAAATAGCGCCCTCTCGATAAATGCGTTTTCCCGGCGCGCTGTTCGAACGCTTCGCCGTCGCGTATGCCAGCGCGTTCGTCTGCACGCGCTCGGTCCCTTCGCCAGGCTGTTCACGGCCGGGTAATTCTTCACTCACGCACTGGGAACCGACGTGGGGTTCGTGAATCCGTGAGCCGATGCTTCGGGGGGTTCTTGTCGTCGATTCGATTCCCTTCATGCAGTCGAAGCTGGGGCGAGTGCCTGCTCTGGTTGATCTATGCGATCTTCCGGGCCTGCTTCGGACCCTTCACGCTGCACGCGCGTGAAGGACGCGGCACGAGGATCAACCAGGCATAGCGTCCTGGGTTCTGATGTCCGACTGGCTGTTCAGGCAATCCGACGAAGAAGACGACCCGCAGTTGAAATCGTCGATCCCTGCGTTGAAGCACTCGCCGTACGGGATCGCCGACTCGCGGTTCAAAATGATCGCCACGATGCCACTGCATCGAGACACCGGAGTTCGTGCCCCGTCCTGGTATCACCGCATCCAGCAGGTCCGGTAACCAACAGTCAACGAGTGCCGGGACAGTGAAACCGCAGTTTGCCGGAGTTCACAACCAGACCGGCCATCGCGGCGCGGTAATTGAGCAAGTACCGCGGAGGCGCTGATCCATCGGCAGGCTCGGACCAAGCCGCCGTCACTCGCCGTCGGTGGTTCGACCGCTGGTCTCCGTCATCGCGAGTGGCGGAAGCGGAGCAGCCGGAACTTGGGAGCCCGCGATACCTGAGTGACGGCCCAGCCAGTTCTCCAATTCCACTGTCCGCCAGCCGAAGGTGTCGAAGTCTCGCAGTCCGTTTGTAGGCTCGAATAGCATCGGCGCATTGTCCATGGTAGATCTCGCGACGGCGGTGAGTGCTTCCGCCGGCATCCATGTGGGTGTCGCAGCCCCGGCCCGGGTGGCGAACGCGCCCCACCGAACTTCGTTCCGAGCCGGTGGGGCGAGTTTGCCGACGTGGTCGGACTGCTATTGCTGTCATGCAAATAGGCCTCACGCACCCCCTCGATTGAACAATAACTCCCGGCGCTGAATACTAGTATTCCAGCATCACTTCGTGATGTGTTGCCTGTCTTCGCTGGTAGTGGGCTTTTTTAGCTCGGTATTGGTGTCTTCGTCGCCAGGTCGACCAGCGGTGTGCCGATGTCAGGTTCGGGATCGGGGTGATCACGTGTGCCAGGAGATGCTTGATTTCACCGAGCGTGAGTGAAATGAGGGCGCTGCCAATACTTTTGGGGAAACAGCAGCCGTCGGCGAGGTAGGGGTGGGCGAGCATCGCGAGGGTGATGTGCCGATACCAGCCGTCGTAACGGCGGACCTGGTATTGATCGAGCCCGACCTCGGTTTTCGCGGTCTGGAAACAGTCCTCGACCGCCCATCGGGCACCAGCGACACGGACGAGATCCTCGTCGCTGGTACCCACCGGGGCGCCGCACAGGTAGTACGCGATTTCGAGTTCGCCGTTCGCGCTGCGGGTCAACGACCGACGCGCCAGCAGCCAGCGCCGCCACCCGGCGCCAGCTTCACTGACGGTGGGCAGCGTGGACACGGCCCAGTCGAACAGCCTGGGGCCTTTCGCGCCTTCGCTGCAGCTCAGCCGCTTCCATGCCTCGGGTGGCGCGTTGCGACGACCAGCAAGCTCGGGAATTGATGCTCACGGAAGAATTTCACGACCGCATCGGTACTGGTCTTCCAGTCCTCCGGGAACCGCTCGAGGTTACGAAGATGGTCGTGATACCCGTCGACAGGAAGAGCGCGATGGCATCCTCGACGTACTTGTCGAAGTCGGTGTCGTCGAAGATCCCTGATACTGGAAACACAACCCGTCGCCGATGTCGAACAGCACCCACCGCAGGTAGTGCAGTCGCAGCGGCACCAGCACAATGGGGTCTTCCCGGACCGCGGCCTCGAACTGCTTGCCGTACTCCCGGATCGCCGCCTCCCGACCGGGTTTGACCTTCGCGATGATCGAGAAGCCGTAATTGGCCGGTGTGCGGGGGAATACCGGCCCGGCACGAGATCCAAATACCCTTCCTTCGGGATGGCCATCGCCGCCGGCTTGGACCAATCATGATCTTTGCCGATGATCGACCCGGAGCAGCAAAATGGATTTCACAGTGCAGTTGTGCACTGAAGGCCGTTCTTATGCCCGAAGGGACACACGCCTCAACCACAGAGATCCATCTTCGGAAACGCTGAATCTACGTCCAACCGATTGCCTCCGCGCGACGGGCGTTGGGACTCCGGAGCGTTGTTCTCCCCGGATCAACTCTTCCGTCTATTTCTTGGGTTCCGGGAAGGGCTCATTGATGGTCGTGAAGTACTGGATGCCTGCCGCGATCGCGACCGGTGCGGCGACGAAGATGGAGCCGGCGACGACGCCGATGGGGGCGAGCGCGGCGGCACCGATGAGGCATCCAGCGAGCGGGCCCGCGCCGAAGAGGGTGGCGAGCGGACTGGTGAGGGCGGTACCTGCGGCGCCGCCGAGCAGACAGCCGATCGTGCCGGATCCGACCGCGCCGACGATGGCGCCGATTCCGGCACCGAGGATGACGGTCTGGCTCATGCGTGCCCAGGCCGCGACTTCGCGGTCGTAGGGCGTCTTCCACGGTGCTTGCTGCTCGAACGGCAATGCTGCGGGCTTGTAATGTGCGCGGTCCATGTCGAGCGCAGGGGTGAGGGTGGCGGTGTTCCCGTCGATTTTGGCGTCGATGGGGAACGCGATGTCGTCGACGTTGAATTCCAGGGGTACACCGGCGAGGATTTCACCCGTGTTGGAACGGATTTGGAATTGGTCCTGGTCGACGATGAGCTTGCCGGCGTCGACGGTGATGACCGCGGCGTTGCCTTCCTTGTAAGCCTTGTAGTTCACGGCGGGCGCGATATTGACGCTGAGTGGTCCCGAAGCCGGTGCAGCCGAAGCGGTTCCGGCAGTGAGGCTCAGCGCGGCAGCGGCAATAACCGCTGCCGCGGCAGCTTTGGTGGTGCTCATCACTGATTTCCTTGTTCTAGGCGATAGTTGGGCTGAGGTATACTGGTTCAGTACGGTCAGATGCTGGAGGCTTGGACGACCCGGTCAATTTGTTGTTCCACCGAGACGCCGTGGGCGTAGGATGCGCTCCTTTCGCTGAATACCCGTGGGGCATCAGAACTCAGGACGCTCCCGCCCGATCGATACTCATGCCGCGGGTTTCACGCGCGCGGAGCATGACGGGACCGAGGCACACCAGGAAGATCGCGCAGATCAACCAGAACGGTGCACTCGCCCCCAGATTCGACTGCATGAAGGGAAGCGACGCGACGATGAGAACTCCACCGAAACATCGGGCGGCAGACTCCACGAACCCGGCGGCGGTTCCTCGTGCGTGCGTGGGGAATTGCTCGGCCGTGAACAGCTTGGTAAAGGGCGCCAAACCCGTGGAGAAGAACGCGCTGGTGAGTCCGAAAGCGACTGCGAGCGTTGTGTTGTCCGACAGCGCGAGCAGGCTGAAACCGAACCCGGCACCGAGGCTGTAGAGGAGGAAGGTCTTCTTACGGCCGATTCTCTCGGCAAACTGCCCCACCGCGACCGCCCCTATCGCGCCAGTGATGACGATTCCGATGGTGGTAGCCAGCGCTGCCTTGTCCGACATCCCCTTGTCCGCGTAGATCGTCGGCGCGTATATCAAGAGCACATAGCTAGCGGCACTTGCGCCTGCGCAGATGAGCACGCACAGAACGAAACGGCCGAGGAGCGGCTGACGAAACACGGCCGCAGACTTGCTGCCCCCTCCGGTGCCTGCCTCGTATTCGGCCTGCACGATGGCGGTGATCCTGGAATCAAGAAGGCCGTCGTCGTGCTCGTAGCCTGCCTCGCGTTCCATCCGCTCCACCAGCGCCTGCGCTTCGGCTCCACGGTCCTTGAGTAGCAGCCAACGCGGGCTTTCGGGCAGATGCCGGTAGATGAGCGGCACCGCCAGGATCGGAAGGCCACCGAGGAGAAACATGATGCGCCAGGCCAGTTCGACAGGAAGACGATCGACCATGGCCAGTGCGGCCGCCTGTGGAACGAGATAGCTCAGTGCGAGCACCCCGGACGCCGCGGCGATCATTCTCGCGCGGGATCGGGTCCCCAGCAGTTCCGAGAGTATGAGGTACGGAATCGGGAAGACCGCTCCGAGCGCGAGGCCGCCGAGAACACGCATCGCCATGATCCAGCCGATGTCCGCCGACACTGCGCACAGCGCGGAGAACAGTGAAAACACCGTGACGCCCCAGAGCAGAACAACCTTGCGGCCATAGCGGTCGATGAGGCGGCCCGCGAAGGCTGCGCCCACGATGATGCCGGCGGTGGAGGCGATGCCGAGCTGGGCGGTGCCCTGAGCCGTCAGGCCCCATGGCTCCTTGACCAACAGCAGGATCGGGCCGATCACCCCGGTCTCGAACCCCTCGGCGATCCAGATGATGGTCACGAGGATGGTGGTCAGCAGTGCTGTCCTCGTCATCGGTAGCCGGTCCAGGCGGGAGAGCAGGTTGGCCGTCTCCATGACACCCGGCGGGATAGTTGTTTCTTGCATGGGGCCTCCTTGGAGGGATATCCGGTCGGGCGAGACCACGATGGCCGGGCCGAGAATTCAGATCGTGTCGAGGACCATGACCATGTGCGCGGACATGACCATTCCTCCGGCCTGTACCAGGCAGGTACGTGCGCCAGGGATCTGACGCGGGCCGCATTCGCCGCGCAGTTGGCGGACCGCCTCGATCATCAATTGCATGCCGAACTGGCCGGAATGGTTGAACGAGAGCCCGCCACCGGAGGTATTCAGCGGGAACGATCCGCCCGGGGCGATTCGTCCGCCGCCGACGAATGCGCCCGCGCCGCCGGGCTCGCAGAACCCGAGCGCTTCCAGCGCTACCAGCACATTGATGGTGAACGCGTCGTAGATCTGGACGACGTCGAGGTCTTGGCGGTCGAGCTGCGCCATGGACAGCGCGTCATCGGCGATCGTGCGCAGCGCGCCGTTGTCGAGCCAGTCGTCGTTGCCGAGTGGGGTCAAGTGATGCCGGTAGGTGTCACCGAAACCCCTGATCGACACCGGTTTCTGCGCCAGATCGCGGGCACGGTCGGCGCTGGTCAAGATCATGGCGCCGGCGCCGTCGTTGATCTGGCAGATGTCGAGCTTGCGTAGCGGGTCGGCAACGCGCGGTGACGCGAGATAGTCCGCCATGGTCAGCGGATCCTGGCGCGCCGCGTTCGGATTGAGCTGTGCCCACTGGCGGGCGGCGAGCGCCACCTGGCCGAGATCCTCTGGCGCGCTACCATATCGACTCGAGTACAGCTGGGCCAGCATGGCGTAGTACCCGACCGGATTGAGCATCCCGTACGGCGCCGCGAACTGACCCACAGGTGAGCGCGGGTCTTGGACTATGCCGCTGCGCGCACGGCTCTTGTCCAAACGTTGTGTGCTGCCGTAGGTGACCAAGGCTACTTCGCACAAGCCTGCCTCGATGGCCGCCATTGCATGGACCAGATGGGTGATAGTGGACTGGCCACCCACCACCGTGCTGTCGACATACCGCGGGTGAATGCCGAGGTATTCAGCAACAAGCAGGCCGTTCGCCCGATCATCCCAGTGCGCAAAGACACCATCGATGTCGGCCAAGCCGAGCCCGGCCTCGAGCAGTGCCAGGCGGGCAGCCCGGCATTGCAGCGACAGCGCCGTCGACCCGGCGGGCGCACTGCCCAGTCCCGCTTCACCCACCCCGACGATGGCGTATCGCCCCGCAAGAGCGCTCTTGTCCGCCATCTGTCAGTCCGTCCCGATGGATGCGGCGATGATCTTGGCGCGGACATCCTTCTTGAGGACCTTGCCGACCGAACTGCGCGGCAACGTCTCCCAGAATTCGACCTGCTTGGGGGTCTTCAGGCTGCCGAACCGGTTCCGGCACATCGCGATGATGCTCTCGGCGGTCACCTCGGACTCTGGCTTCAGCTCGACCACGACGGTGAGCCGCTCGCCCCAGTCGTCGTCGGGCACGCCGACGACCGCGCAGTCCTGCACGGCGGGATGCGACCAGATCAGCTGTTCGATCTCACTGGGATAAATGTTGAACCCGCCGGAGATCACGATGTCTTTGCTGCGATCGACGACGTAGAGGTAGCCGCTCTCGTCGAAGACCCCGATGTCTCCGGTGTGGTGCCAGCCGAAACGGTGCGCTTCGGCATCGGCCTCGGCATTGTTGAGATACCCGGGACAGACCAGCTCACCTCGGACGACGATCTCCCCGCGCTCACCGGCCGGGACGAAGCGGCCGTCGTCGTCCATCAGCGCCACCTCGCACGCCCCGGTCGGCCGACCGGCCGACGCGAGGTGCCCGACGGCCGCATCGCTGAGGGAATGATCCTGACGCGTGAGGCACGTGATCACTCCCGGCGCCTCGGACTGCCCGTAGAACTGGACGAACACCTGACCCCACAGTTTCAACCCTTCCTCGAGCTTGTTCACCGACATCGGTGCGGCGCCGTAGATCACGTACTCGAGGGAGGAACAGTCCCGTGTCTGGGCGTCCGGGTGCGCCAAGAGCCGGTAGATCATCGTCGGCGGCAGGAAGATGTGTGTCACCTGCTCCCGCTCGATCAGCTCGAGGATGACCGCGGGATCGGTCGACGGCGCCATCACGTTGCGAGTGCCGAAGGCGGACAGTCCCATTGCTGTCGCGCCCGCAGCGTGGGTCAGCGGTGCCACCACCAGGTGCACCGGGTCCTTCGCTGGCGCGGTGAACTGATTGACGATTCGGTAGGCGGCAAGCAGGCAGCGGTGGCTCTGCATGATCGCCTTGGGGCGACCGGTGGTACCCCCGGAGGCCTTGATCAACGCTATGCTGTCGATATCTCGTCGTGTGTTGCAGGACTGTCCCCGATGGTCTCGCTTCCATGCCTCGGTACTGTGCTCGGCCGCTGTGCCATCGTCGAACACGATACATGCTGTGAGCGTGGGTACTTCGGACCGAATGCGATCAATGTGCGGGAGGTACTGCTCGTGGTAGACCAGCGCCGACATTTCCGTGAATCGCATGAACCAGATCAGGTCCTCGATGTGGTCGCGGGCGTTGAGCGGTACGTAGGTGGCGCCCGCACGCAGGATCCCGAGCATCGCGACGAAGCCGTCGGGATGATTCGGGGACAGAATGCCGATGGTGCCGTTCGCGAGTCCTTCTTGGGTCAGTCCGTGCGCAATCGCGTGCGAGGCCACCACGACGTCCTGGTAGCTGAGCCGCAGTGTGTCGGACTGCAGAAACGCGCGCTCCGGGTATCGGGCGGCGCCCGCGTCGAAGTAGTCGGTGATCATCGGTAGTCCAGATCTGTCAGGGTGAATTGGGGGAGGACGGCGGTGGTGCTGACGCGTTCGAAGCGGACTTCGACGTGGGCGCCGACGCGGATGCGGTCGATCGGGCAATCCACGATGTTGGTCAGCAGGCGCACGCCCTCGTCGAGGTCGATGATGGCCACGGCATAAGGAACCTTGTCCGCCATCGACGGATCGGCCGGAATCCGGCAGATCGTGAAGGTGTAGATGCTCCCCGCTCCCACCGAGTCCACCCATTCGAGGTGTTCTGACAGGCAGGCCGTGCAGAAAGCGCGCGGGTAGAACTGATGACGCCCGCACTCCTCGCAACGCTGGACCACGAGGCGTTCCTCGCGGGCTGCGTTCCAGTACGTCGCCGTCTCGGTGGTGGGGCGCGGTTCCGGACGCAGCACGTTGTCAGCCATTGGCTCGTAGTTCGATGCCGGGTGCGACCAGACGCACGTTCCGCTTGCTCCGCATCCGACTGAGTCCGGCCATCACCTCCACGACCGTCTGCTCGACGCTGAAGGTGTCCTCGACCGGGACGAGTGCATCGATCTTCTTGTCGTCGTACATGTAGCGCAGGATCATTTCGTCCGGCGAGAGGTGCCCGTACTGTTTCCGCAGTTCCGGCACGACCGGGTCGAGCTGCGGCGGTGTCTCGGAAATATCGCGCGAGCCGTTGTTCATCACGAGGTCCTTGACGTTGTCGTCGACGGGTAGCGGCAGCGCGCCGAAGTATCCGCACACGTACTTCTTGACCTCGTCCGGCACCACGCTGTAGCGCTCGGTGTTGAGCACATTCATCACGGCTTGGGCGGCGACGATGGCGGGGAACGGCGTCGCCATGACAGGCGAGCCCAATTCTTCTCGCACCCGGCCGATCTCCTCGATCACCGCGGGCAGCTTGTCGGCGATTCCGGCCGCCTTCAGCTGCGCCTCCAGATTCGTCATGGCGCCGCCTGCGTACTGCGTCTGGTAGTTCGCAGGGTCGTATTCCGCCGGGACTCCGACGGGGTAGTTCAGCTGCGCGGCGAGCTTGCCCAGGTAGTCGCCCACCTCGTCGAGTGCTCGGTCGTCGATATCGACGGAGAACCCCAAGGCGCGCAGATCCCGTGCCGTCGCCTGCGCCGCAGGCAGCGAGTTGCCATTGGCCAACGGATCGATGGCGGTCAGGATCTGATCCGCGCCGTACACCGCCGCCTCGAGCGCGACCTGCGGACCCATCCCGGTCAAGCAGTGTGTGTTCAGTTCCAGCCGGATGTCGCCGATCGCCGCGCGTAGTGCTGGTACCAGCGTCCGGGTGCGTTCGACGGTCAGGCTGCCACCGGCGTCGGCGAGGCAGATCGTGTCCGGGTCGAAGCGATCGATGACCTCGCGGGCCTGCCGGACGTAGAAGGCATCGTCGTAGCCAGGGGCGAGGTTGAACAAGAGAGGGATCGTGATCTCCGCCCCGAGCCGCTTTGCGGCGTGGACTGCGGGTGCCACGTTGTCCCAGCAATGGAGGGATTCGAGGACCGCGAAGTCACGGATGCCGTTGACGAACATCCGCTCGACGAAGAGTTCGTTGATGTCGGTCGGTCGCGGGTAGAAGCCGTGCAGCAAGTTGCTGCGGATGGCGCCACGGAGGGGAGTTGCCGGGATCCGATCACGCAGCAGACGCACCCGCTCGAACGGATCTTGTTGCAGGAACAGGATTCCGGCGTCGAAGCTCACCATCGCGAGCGCCTCGACGGTACCGAAGCCTGCTTGTTCGATCCTTTCCGCGATGGGCAACATGTGTTCGGTGCGCATCCGGGTCGCCCACAGGCATTGATGAGCGTCCCGGAGTGTGCCGTCGGTCAGGCCGATCGTCCGGCGCCGACCTGTGCGCGCGTAGTCGGCCTCGACAAGGTTCCGGAGGTTGGCGAGCACTGGATTCACCCTTCCTGTTGCAGATGGATGCGGATACCGGGCGCTTGCACACTCAGCGTGGTGTAGCGGCCGGCACGCTCGAGCAGTCCGCGAGCGAGGCTTTCGTAGGGTGTCAACGCTTCGTACGGCCGCACCGCGTTCGCCCTCGGCGGGATGGCGGCGACCGTGACTCCGGCCACCCAGGCGAGCAGTACCGCCTCATCGGCTCCGAGATCGGCTTCGACTGTCATGGGGGAGGCGTCGGATGACAGCACCAGGCCGATCCGCTCCTGGAGGTCGGTGCGAAGCTCACCGTCCACCGTGCCGTACACCCCTTGCAGCAGCCTGCGCAGCACTGGCCGCAGGCTTTCGTATCGCTGCTCGCCATCGAAGTGGCACATCGCTTGCTCAGCGATCGCGCGGGCGAACGGGGCCACCATCGGCGGTGAGCCCATCTCACGGCGCACGACCGCGCATTCCGCGGCGAACTCGTGCAGGTCTGCCCAGCGCCCGCGCAAGGCACTGCGCACGTCGGCGGCCACCTCACCCGGCAGTTGATGGACGTAGGTCGCCAGATCGAAAGGCCACGGCGCCGCAGCGGGAAAGCCTTCCTGGTCGGCGATTTCGGCAAGGATCGCATCGGCGGACAGCAGGCTGTCGAGGTCGGGCAGATCCTGGAAGTGCTGCTCGTGTTGCAGGACGCGGATCAAGGACGGCAGCGAGGGAAGAGAGGCACCGTTGGCGACCGAGGGCAGCGCGGTGTCGATACCGCTGACGCCGAGCTGGCCGGCCTCGAGAGCGACGACGGTTCCGAGCGCGGTGTGGCACCGCGTGTGAAGGTCGAGCGGAGTGTCGCCGAGAGCCGACACCAGTGCGGGGAAAAGGGTGTGAGCCCGATCCGGTGTCAGGACTCCGCTCTCGTCCCGGAGCATCACCCGCGCGGCGCCTGCGGTGACGAGCGATTCCGCTCGCTGCGCGTAGATGTCGTCCGACACATCGTCGTCGGCCGAATAGGGCAGGGCGGCAATGGCGATCAGTCCGGCGGCGGTGGCAGAATTCAGGGCCGCCTTCAGGCGGGTCAGGTCCAGAAGCGGATCCAGCAGGACCACCTGCTGGATGCCCGCCGCGGCCAGTGCCGACAGCCAGGCCTCGATCGCCGTCGGGCCGAGGACGTCGGCGCCCGGTCGTCCATGCCCGGTCAGCAGATTGACGGTGGCGCGCAGCGGAACGGAGCCATAGTGCCGAGAGGCGAGTTCCACCCGCTGCAACGGGTGCTCGTCGCGGGCCAGGCACTCGTCCAGAACTGCGGGACCGAGCACCTCGACTGCCGCCAGCCTGCTGGACGACAGCGCTGCGGCCGAGGCGAGGAGCATCCGATTATCCAGTGCGCCAGACCAAACCACGGCTTGGCCGTCAGTAAGGCTCGTGTCGGTGAATGCGAGCTTGCTCATACCGATACTCCCGCCTCTTTGCTGGACTGACGAGTGCTGAGTTTTTGGTCTCGCGAGGGGAGAAAGGTGTCCTCGACCCACCGCGTGGTGACCGACCCCTCGCGGAAGTGCGGGTGGGCGAGCACCGCGTGGTGGAACGCTGCGGTGGTCGTCGGACCGCTGACCCTCAACTCGGACAACGCGGTGCTCATCTTCTCGATCGCCTCGGCCCGGGTAGGGGCGTGCACGATGAGCTTCGCCAGAAGCGAGTCGTAGTACGGCGAGACCGTGTACCCCGAATGACAGTGGGTGTCGACGCGAACGCCGTGTCCGCTCGGCGGTACCCATTCCTCGACCAACCCGGGACTGGGGAAGAACCCGCGGTCAGGGTCCTCGGCGTTGATGCGGCACTCGATCGCGTGGCCGTCCAGGACGATGTCGTCCTGCGTGAAGGACAGTGGCAGGCCGGATGCGACTCGGATCTGCTCGGCCACCAGGTCTCGTCCACTGATCATCTCGGTGACGGGATGCTCGACCTGGATTCGAGTGTTCATCTCCAGGAAGTAGTAGCTGTTGTCGCGGTCGTCGACTACGAACTCGACCGTGCCCGCACCGACGTAGTCCACATTCCGCGCGAGGCGGACAGCGCTTTCCCCCATCGCCGCACGTTCGTTGGCCCCGAGCACCGGTGAGGGTGCCTCCTCGATCAGCTTCTGATGGCGGCGCTGCGTCGAGCACTCTCGTTCACCCAGATGCACGATGTTGCCGAATTGATCACCGATGATCTGGATTTCGATGTGCCGAGCTCGTTCGATGAACTTCTCGACGTACAGCGTGGCATCGCCGAAGGCCGATTGCGCCTCCGATGATGCGGATCTGAAGGCCTCAGGAAGCTTCTCGGCCGACTCCACGACCCGCATGCCACGGCCGCCGCCGCCGGCAGTGGCCTTGATCAGGACGGGAAAACCGATCTGCGTGGCGATCGTCGAGGCCTCGTCCGGATCGGACACCGCCCCTGAGCCTGGCACGCACGGAACCCCGGCCTTCGCTGCCAAGCCCACCGCCGTGATCTTGTCGCCCATGCTCTCGATGGACTCCGGCGTCGGACCGATGAAGATCAGGCCCGCGTCGCCGCAGGCGCGGGCGAACGACGCTCGTTCGGACAGGAATCCGTAGCCGGGGTGGACCGCGTCGCACCGGGTCCGCTGCGCGGCCCGGACCAGCAGGTCCGCCCGGAGATAGCTGCGTGTCGCCTGGGGCGGGCCGATGACGACGACCTCGTCGGCCATTCGTGCGGCCAGGCTGTCGACGTCCGCCTCGGAGACACCGAGAACGGTGTCGATCCCGAGCGAACGGCACGCCCGGATGATGCGGACGGCGATCTCACCGCGATTGGCAACGAACACCTTCCGGATGTCGTGCTGAACGAAGGGGATGTCGCCGATCATGCCGCGTCCTCCGCCTCGGTGGGGTCGACGATCATCAGGATCTGGTCTTGCTCGACCGCATGACCGTGCTCGACGAGGATCGAATGGATCCGTCCCGCTGCCGGCGCCGCGATCGAGTTGAACATCTTCATGACCTCGACCAGGCACAGCGTCGCCGACGCATCGACTCGCTGGCCCTGCTCCACGAACGGCGGCTGGTCTGGGGCGGGTGTGCGGAAGAATGTGCCGGGCATCGGCGCGCGGATCGCGAGCATCTGGTCCGGGACCTCGGCCGGTGCTGGCTTACTGGTTGCAGGCGGGGCGGCAGCCGGGGTACTTGCCGGCGCGGCTGCCTGCGTCTTCACGGCCGGGGTCGCTGCGATCGGAGTCGCTGCCGGAGCCTCGACTGGTAGCACGCTCAGGGGTGCGGCTCCAGGCTTGCGCGCCTGCAGTACGACATCTCCGATCCGAAGGTCGAGCAAATCGAGGTGCTCTGCGGTATCCAGCAGTTCAAGGATGCGCCGGACGTCTGCGTGTTGAAGATTCATGGTCCACTCCTCGGTGAGTTTCGCGATGGGAGGTACGGTCAGGCCCGCATGGTGCGCGCGGTCGTACCGAGATGTTCGGGCAGGATGCGGTAGGCCTGACGTATCCATTCGCACAGCATCGGACGGGTGTCGCGGGGGTCGATGATGTCCTGGATGCCGAACCGTTCCGCGGTTCGGAAGGGGTTCTCCACAGGTTGGAACCGGGCATACAGCTCCTTGCGGAGCGCGGCCGGGTCATCGCTTTCCGCGAGCGTGCGCCGGTAGGCGGCTTCGACTCCGCCCTCGATGGGGATCGATCCCCAGTGTGCTGTCGGCCAGGCTAGACGCCGATTGATGCTGCCGCCACCCACCGGTCCGTAGGCGGCGCCGGCCAGTCCGTAGGCGCGCCGCACGAACAGCGAGAGCCAGGGGATACGTGCCTGCTCGAGTGCCATCGCCGCCCTGACGCCCTTGCGCAGGGTGCCCTTCTGCTCGGCATCGCTGCCGACAAAGGTGCCGGGCTGGTCGATCAGGTTCACCATCGGCAGGTGGAAGGTATCGGCCATGTCGACGAACCTGATGGTCTTCTCGGCGGAGTCGACAGTCAACGAGCCGCCCAGCCACCTGGGGTCATTCGCAAGGACCGCCAC
Organism: Nocardia sp. NPDC127606; assembly: GCF_042671725.1. Taxonomy (NCBI): domain Bacteria; kingdom Bacillati; phylum Actinomycetota; class Actinomycetes; order Mycobacteriales; family Nocardiaceae; genus Nocardia; species Nocardia sp. NPDC127606. Next base: position 1,539,441 of record NZ_JBHXWQ010000001.1, read on the forward strand.
GGGATGACCATCGAGACGGGCGAGCATCGTGATCTGCGACTGTCCGAAGTAGCGTCCGATCTCGAACAAGCTGCCGTGGTCGAAAACCGAGGCCAGCAACTCGCGCATTTCATACGAGTACTGCTTGATCGCAGGGATCGTCGTGGACAAGGCCTCGTCTCGGCGGTACACCGGATCGGCGCAGGGCCTTACCGGGGGAAGCTCATGGACGCTCGACGGCAGGTAGGACAAGAAATGGGCGGTCTGCTCGAGTGCCTCGAACTCGTCGGCTGCCTCGTTGTCGACAACGCCCGATCCGCGCGCATGCACATCCGCGCCGCCGAGTTCCGCATTGGTGACGTCTTCGCCCACGGCCTTCTTCACGACAGCGGGTCCACCGGCGAAAAGGTAGGAACCCTCGGCGGTCATGATCGACAGGTGGCTCGCGCACACCCGCACCGCGCCGAGACCGGCGGCGGCGCCGAGCGCGACGCCGACGACAGGGACGGTGCCCAGCAGTTCCACCATCGGCCAGTGCGGGTATCCGGGAATCTTGGTGGCAGACATCTGCTCGAGGAGGTTGACGCTGCCGCCTGCGGTCTCGACCAGCCGGACTACGGGCCAACGATAGGTCAGAGCCAAGCGCTCGACGTACTGCCATTTCTCCGGGTTGGTCGCCTCCGACGACCCCCCTCGCACGGTGAAGTCCTCGGCGACCACGATCACCTCGCGGCCGTCGATCGTGGCTTGCCCGCAGATGACATTCGACGGTTCGACCGAGATCAGCTGCCCGTGTTCGTCGTAGCGGGCCGAGCCGGTCATCATGCCGATCTCGCGCCATGATCCGGTGTCGACGAGTCGCTCGATGCGTTCGCGCGCCGTCAGACGCCCGCGGGAGTGCTGGCGCTCGACCTTGTCGGGCCCGCCCATCGCCAAGGCGAACTTCCGGCGTTTGGCCATTTCCGCTTCGAACCACGGCCGCCCGGTGCTGTCTACGGCGCTTGTGCCGACGGTCAGGGCCGGGGAAGCCGCTCGGGGTTCGATCTGGGTCATGGTGAGGTTTCCTGTCTGGTCAGGGATGCAGGTCAGCGAACCGCCGCAGCCGGGATTACTTCGGCGAGGTGTACACGGACGTCATACGTCGAGAGGGCCACGAGGACGCCCGCGTCGGCGAGTGCCGCACACTTTTCCTGGACAGTCGCACCATCCGCGTCGCGCGGCGCGTGACCGAATGGCAGGGCTGTCGGCAAGGAGTCGCCCGCACGCCCGGCCACCATCGCGATGACCGGAACCTCGATTCGTCCGTCCGCCACCGCGACCGCCAAGTCGACTTCCTGGCTGCTGGACGGTTCACCGAAGACCACCACTGCGCGGGTGTTCGGATCACTCGCGACAAGTTCGACACCTTCGGTGAGTGTGGTGCCAACCGTCGGCGTGCCGCCGATGGACATCTGCACACTGGTGCCCAGTCCCCATATCCGCATCAACATCGCCAGTTCGGAGGCCATGCCGCCGCTGCGCGAGACGATGCCCACCGAACCGGCCGCGAACCGCTGCCACGGTTCGTCACCCCCGGGACAACCGATTCGGCCCACACCCGGGACGACGACGCCCTGGGAGTTCGGTCCGATCACCCGGCAGTTGTGCGCTCGCGCGACCTCGAGCGCCCGAAGCCAACGATGCTGCGGAACGTTCTCCGCGCTGACCACGATCAGTTCGAGACCCGCCTGCGCAGCCTCCACGACCGCATCGGCTGCGGCCTGCGGCGGCGCGTAGCTCATCGCCACCTGTGCCCCCGTCGCCGCAACGGCCGCGGCGACCGTGTCGAACACCGGCACACCGTGCACCACGGAACCGCCCTTGCCGGGGGTGACACCGGCCGCCACCTTGACACCGGAATCGAGCATCCAGCGGGTCTCGAGCTGCCCCTGTTTACCGGTGATGCCTTGTACGAGAAGACCAGGACCAGCTTCGAGAAGTCGACGAATCATCGGACAAGTCCTTCCAGTTCACGCGGTGACCGTTCCATGGCGGTCAGCAGTAGGTCACAGGCGTCTTCGAGCGAGGCTGTGCGATCGAGTACAAGCGCAGCCGGCAAGCGCTCTTTCAAGATTGCGTGGGCCTCCGCTTCGTGCGGGCCGGCCAGCCGGACGACAGTGGGCACGCGCGTCGAGTCGAATCCGGCCCGATCCGCCGCAGCAACGAACTCGAGCGCGACGTCACGCGCATCGGCGAGACTCAGCACTGCGCCGCCGAACAGCACCCCCCGAAGCCCGGGTACAGACAGTGCGGAACTGAAAAGTGTCCGCAGCTTCTCACTACCGGCGCCTGGCGACGCGTCGAGATAGCAGGCCGGGCGGATGCCGAGGTCCGTCAGGTAGTCCAGCGCCAGAAGTCCCGCGCCACCACCGGTGATCATGCAGGCCACGTCGCCGTCCAACTCGAAGAACTTGATGCCGGCCCGGTTCGGCTCGGCGGCGTCGGCCTTGCGCACCATCAGTTCGCGCGGGGTGGGCGCGCGGTCGAGAGCCGCCTCGGGTTCGACCAGCGGTGTCGGTCGAAGTGCCTGTGCGGCCGGATGACCGTGGGGGTCGAATTCGACCGCCACACCGACGGCGACCAGTCGTTTACCGTCCCACCGGAGGGGGTTCACCTCGATGAGGGCGGCCTCCGCGGCGCAGAAGGTGGTCCACAGGACGTGCAGCGCATGGGTGAGCGCACTGCGCAGCCCGGCATCGTGGACAGCCGCCTCATCGAGCAAGGCGGCCACGGTGTCGTCGTCGAGGCCGTCCGTCAAGCCGACCGTGACGGCGGCCGCTCGGCGCGCGTCGAATCCGACACCGCCGGTGGCATCGGCCCGCACGATCGCGCCACGCGTGGTCTCGTCGAGGGCGATGGAGAGGTAGCACTCCTCCCCATCGACGTACTCCTCCACCACCGCGGGCGCGCCACCTCGAAGCGTCGCGACGACGGCGGAAGACAGCTCGCCCCGAGTCCGGCAGATATGCACGAGTCCGGCCAGGCCCTTGCCGCTGCCCGCGATGTCGGGCTTGACCACCCATGGTGGCCCGAACCCAGGCTCGTCCGACGCCAAGAGCCGCTCATCCGTCACGACGACCAGTTCGGGCGTCTCGACGCCGGCCTGGCGCAGCCATGGCATCGCGGCGCTCTCAGTGGCGCGTGGCATCGCGTCTCCCTTCATTTCGGGCCCTCAGGTGGTGGGCCGATCGAGTCACGTATCACTGTGATGCAGGTAACTGATTCAAGGAAGAAGTCATTGACTACCACCGTGATCGTCATTGTCGATCACTCTGGCTACCATCGCGCTACCATCGCGGCATGAGATCGGAACAGCTGCGCTACCTGGAGGCGGCGATCCGCCACGGTTCACTGCGCAAGGCGGCCCAGGAGGTGGGCGTCGGGCAGCCGACACTCAGCCAGCAGATTCAGCGCCTCGAGGAGGATCTCAACGTCATCCTGCTGATCCGCCGCGCCAACGGCGTCCTCCCCAGCGCCGAGGCCCGGATTCTGCTCCCACACATACGGCAGGTGCTGCAGGCCAACCGTGCCCTGCGCGAGGAGGCCGGTCTGATCAACGGGCTGCGCAGCGGCAGCGTCCGTCTGGGCGCGGTCGCCACGGCCAGCCAGATACTGCTACCGAGAGTGGTTCCGCTCTACCGGAACTCGTTTCCCAACGTGCGCTTCTCAGTGTGGGAATCGGGCTCCCAGGCTGTGCGCGACAGCGTGATCAGCGGCGAACTCGATCTCGGGTTGGTGGTGGGCACCGACGATCCGGCCTCCTCCGCCGGCCTCACCTCGACCGACCTGATCTTCGATGAAGTCCTGCTGTGCGTGTCCCGGCATCATCCGCTGGCCGGCAAGTCAACCGTCAGCATCGACGACCTTGAGGGCCAGCCCTGGGTGGTGTCCGCGCACGGTTACGCCCTCCGGGAGTTGGTGGACCGCACATTCTCACCACCAGCACAAGACATCGTCTACGAGACGACCACCCCGCACACCAGCCTGCTCATGGTCGCGGCCCAGGTGGGCATCGCCATGCTGCCTCGGCATGCGCTGCGCGGCTACGGCGCCGACGAGATCGCCACACCCGCAACGGAGTGGGACCCACCTCGGCTGACCGTCTGCCTGATCAGGCGGACCGACACTCAGCCAGCGCCCGCAGCGCGAAAGCTCATCCACGCACTGCGCGAGGTCAGCGCGGAATGGTCCGGCAAGTGATAGCCTTCGACTCTCGGTCCAGGAATGACAGAGGCGCCCGGTGAGGTTCGAACAACTGCGATATCTCGTAGCCGCCGTCCAGGAAGGATCGCTCCGACGAGCGGCGGCCAGTCTCGACCTGTCCCAGCCCGCGGTCAGCGACCAGATCCGAAGGCTGGAAGAGGAATTGGGACTCGTCCTGATGACGAGGGGCAGCAATGGAGTGCGTCCTACCTATGCCGCCGAGCTCATCATGCCGCATGTGCGCTCCGCACTTCGCGCGGAGAGCGCCATCCGGGCCGAGGCGAGCGCGATCAGCGGGCTGACATCCGGTCGCATCAGTATCGGCACCATTCCAGCGGCGAGCAATCGGCTGCTCCCCGACGTCGTGGCTCAGTTCCGGAACACTCATCCCAACGTGCAGTTCCAGGTGAACGAGTGTGGCTCGATGGAGGTCGAGCGGGGCGTCAGCAAGGGCGACTTCGACCTCGGTATCGTCTCGAGGTTTGCGGACGACGGATCACAGGGAGACGACCTCCGGGTCATAGACCTGCGGCCGGGGCGGATCGTTCTCGCAATTCCGGAGAAGCATCCTCTTGCCGAGAAAGACAGAATCGGCGCAAAGGATCTGGAAGGGCAGCCCATGATCGTCATGCAGCGGGGCACCCTGCTCAGGGATGCCTACGAGCGGTTGTCCCAAGAGGTGGCGACACAGCCGGTCTATTTCACCAACACCACGGAGTCTGCGCAGCAGCTGGTCCGCGCCGGGATCGGGTTCGCGCTGGCACATACGTTGGCATCGACGACTCTCAGCAGGCCCGGTGTTGTCCTGGCGACCCTCGACGTGCCGTGGACAGCGACCCAGATGTCGGTGGTCATGCGGGTGGGCGAACAGCCGTCCCGAGCGGCGCAGGGGTTCCTCCAGCTGCTACGTGCCTCGAAAGTCGATCCCCGCGACTGACGGCGTCCGCGAGCCCTCGACCGCACACCGAGGGCTGCCGGTCCAACTTCTGCGATAACCCATGACTATCGCGGTTCATGGCGAATGCGTATTCCCGCCACGCCAGTCACAGGTGCACTCTTGCTCGAAATCACCACGAGTTCGAGGAGATGCGCAAGTGACCTTGACCGACGATTCGTCAACACCGGCCGATCGACTGTCGCACGTCGTCGAGCAGGCAATGGCGGACGGAAGCACCATGGTCGACGAGGCTTCCGCCAAGCAGGTTCTGCGAGCCGCCGGCGTGTCGGTTCCGTCGGGGCGCTCGGCCACTACATTCGAGCAGCTGCGGGTAGCCGCGGCCGAACTGAAGACACCGTTGGTACTGAAGGCGGTATCCCCGACGGTCGTGCACAAAAGTGACCTCGGTGCCGTGGTCGTCGGTCTCCACGATGCGAACGAGGTCGTCGCCGCGGCTCGTCGGATGGCTGACAACCTCCGAGCCGCAGGACACGAAGTCTCCGGGTTCCTCCTGGAGGAGATGGCCGAACCTGGCCAGGAACTCGTCGTCGGAGCTGTGCGCCGCGACGGCCTCGGCTGGATCGTCATGGTAGGCATCGGCGGGATCTTCGTCGAGCTCATCGGTGACGTCACCTTCGCGTTCGGCCCACTCGAACGTGCAGAGATCAGACGGATGATCAGGAGTCTGCGAGGCAAAGGAATCCTCGAGGGTGCACGGGGCCGTCCGCCCGTCGACGTCGAGGGTCTTGTCAGCGTGGTCGAGCAGCTCGCGGGCCCGCGGGGTCTTCTGTCCCACGCCCCGGCCGAACTCTTGGCCGTCGATCTGAACCCCGTTATCGTGTCGGCCTCCGGAGCGACGGCAGTGGATGCGCGATTCATCGTGGGTGCGCCAGGTTCGGCCGTTGACAGTCCGCCGCAGCTCGCGAGTGATTTCCAACCGCTGTTCGGTCCCCGCACCATCGCTGTCGCGGGCGCGTCGTCGAAAAAGACGAATGCGGCGAACATGTTCATCCGCAACACCCGGGACTTCGGCTTCGACGGGTCGATCTTTCCGCTGCACGTCACGGCTGACGAAATCGAGGGCCTGCCCGCCTATCGGGATGTCGCAAGCCTCCCGGCGGACGTGGACTACCTTTACGTGGCCCTACCCGGCGCAGCGGTGGCGGACCTGCTGGAGACAGGCGCCGGGCGCGTGAAGTTCGCCCAAATCGTGTCGAGCGGCTTCGGTGAGACCGCCGATGGCGGCGAGAAGCAACAAGCGCTCGTCGATGCCGCGCGCCGTTCGGGTACAAGGATCATCGGCCCCAACTGCGTCGGCACTCACTCGTCCCGCGGACGTCTGACCTTCATAGACGAGGTCGATCCTGTCGAGGGCGGGGTCTGCGTGGTCAGTCAGAGCGGCGGACTTGCGATCGACATCCTGCGCCTGGGCAGCAGCAGGGGTCTGCAGTTCAACTCCGTCGTCAGTCTCGGCAACGGGGCCGATGTCAGTCCGGCAGAGCTGGTGCGCCACCATCTCGACGATCCGGCAGTCTCCGTGATCGGGTTGTATCTCGAGTCGCTGGCCGAGGCCAAAGCGGTAATGGACGTCGCGCTACAGGGAACGGCTCGCAAGCCTATTGTCCTGCTCGCCGGGGGCCGTACGTCCTCCGGCGCTCGTGCCGCCAGCTCGCATACCGGTGCCCTCATGACAGATCACACGTTGTGGCCGGTACTCGCTCGCCAGTCCGGATTCGTTCTGGTCGACACGCTGTCCGAGTTGGTGAATGCACTCCTTGCATTCCAGTTCCGCGATGCGGCGGTACGCCCGGTCGACAACGAGGTCGTCCTGTTCGGAAATGGTGGCGGCAGCAGTGTCCTGGCCACCGATGCGCTGGAACGCGTGGGCCTGAGCCTTGCAGACTTGGAGCCGGGGGTGCTCGAGAAGCTCACCGCCGTGGGCCTCGAGCCCGGCAGCAGTCTCGTCAACCCCATCGACGCTCCGGCACCTGCGATCGCGGCGCGCAATGGTCAGGTCGCCGAGGACGTCCTGCGAGAAGTGATGAACAGCGATCAGCCCCCGGCAGCGATGATCTCTCATCTCAACGTGGGCGTCATCGCCAGCCACACCGGACACGCCGGCACCGACGCGGTGGAGTCGATCATCACCGCGATCGGCCAGGTGCGGGCGGACTATCCCGGCCGGTCGCACCACGGGCTCGTGCTGCGCTCCGACGGCCGACCTGCCACGGAGCAGCGCATTCGTGAATATCGCTCTCTCGCAGGCTTTTTCGGTCTTCCGGTATTCGACGAGATAGCCCAGGCAGTCGGGGCGATTGCTGCCTTGATCTCCGCAACCCAAGAGCCCCATGAGGAAGGAAATACGTTGTGACGCTCGACGAACGAAGTGCTCAGCACGATGCCCGGATCGAGAAGATTCTGGCTATGGGCGGCCCAGAAAAGCTCGGCAGGCGGCGAGAGGCTGGGCAGCTGAATGCTCGCGAGCGAGTGAGCCTGCTTTTCGACCCTGGGTCGTTCTCGGAGTGGGGTATGCACACGACATCGCGGAGGGAGGCCGACCGCCACTCCACTCCCGCCGACGGCAAAGTGTGCGGAGTGGGAACCGTCGACGGACGACCAGCGGCGGTGGTGTCGTACGACTTCACCGTCAAGGGTGCCTCGAGCAGCCCGGTCAGCAACAAGAAGATGCAGCACATGAAGGACCTGGCCGCGCACTCGGGCATGCCGGTCGTCTATCTCGCGGAATCGACCGGAGTCAGGATGCCCGACATCATGGGCGCGGTGGCGATGGGAAGCGGCGACGACTCGTCTCGTTTCTTACGTCGGCGCGAGACACCCTGGGTTTCTTCGGTTTTCGGATACGCATTCGGGTCAGCAGCCTGGCACACGGTGTGCGCGGACTTCGCGGTGATGGTGAAGGGCTCGGTGATGGCAGTGTCGAGCCCAACCCTTGTCAGCATGGCAACGGGCCAGGATGTGGACCGTGAAGAGCTCGGCGGTTGGAAGCTGCACTCGGAAGTGACCGGCGTCGTCGACGTGGTCGTCGACGATGATGTCCAGGCTCTAGCTGCTACCCGACGGTTCTTGTCCTATCTGCCCAGCCACAACGCGGAGCCGCCCCCGCTCGCCCCCGAGATGCTGCACACCGAGGAAGAATCGATCTTCGACATTCTTCCCGACCGACCCAACGCCGTCTACGACGTGCGCAAGGTCATTCGCAACATCGTCGACGACGGCTCGATGATGGAGCTCAAGTCACGTTTCGCCCGAAGTCTCGTCACGGCACTGTGCCGGCTGAATGGGCGCACGGTCGGAATCGTGGCCAACAACCCGCTCTACAAGGGCGGGGCGATCGACGCGGATGCCTGCGACAAGGTTGTCAGCTTCCTGGTCCTGTGCGACTCCTACAACATCCCCCTCGTCTTCATGGTCGACCAGCCAGGTTTCCTGGTGGGCCTCGACGCGGAGCGCAAGCGCATCGCCGGCAAGGTGATCAATTGGATGAACGCGACATCCCTCGTCACGGTCCCCAAAGTGACTGTGATCATGCGCAAGAGCTACGGCCAGGCATTCGTCAACATGGGCGGCGGCGCTACCTCCGATGCGGTCGCGGCCTGGTACACGGCCGAGGTCGGATTCATGGATCCGCGCTCCGGCGTACGCATCGTGCACGGCCTCTCACAGGGGGACGATCCGCAGGCGTTCGACCGGCATCTCGAAGAGATGTCCAAGGACGGCGGACCGTACGACCTGGCATCGGTCTATGGCGCTCATGACGTCATCGATCCCCGAGAGACACGCGGCTACCTAATCAGGACGATCGAGATACTCACACCCAAATCGACCGGGGGAGTGGGACAGCATCTGCTCTCGACCTGGCCCACCAGCTACTGAATCACGAAAAAATGACCGACCTGCCGAGCTAACCGGCTCGAGAACAAGGAGAACGACAATGTCCGAACCAATCATCGCCGACGTGGGAGCCAGCGTCTGGAAAATCCTCGCCTCCGTGGGTGACGTCGTCGACGATGGCGGGGTCGTGATGATCCTGGAGTCGATGAAGATGGAGATCCCGGTCATTTGTGAGGGCGGCGGAACAATCGCCTCCATCGACGTGGCCGAGGCGCAGACTGTCGCAGCCGGCCAGCTACTCGCGACCGTGAACTGAACTATCAGAACTCCGCGCATCATCGGAAGCGCCGCGTGCAGAGCGCGTTTGGTTCAGAGCTCTGCGGACGTCGACGGCGTCTGTCCCCCCGCCAGCCGTTTGCCGCTATGAGGCCGTTGTCCCGGATTCGATGTGCACCCAGGCGGTCGAGTATGGGTTGCCACCAAGGGAGCGAAGCTGGCTCGTCATATCACGGACGTGGTCAGGCTGGCGGCGTCGTTTACGGTCGCACGATCAGCCGAAATCCCAGATGTGAGGTCGAGGTGTCGACAACTTGGGCCATTCTCGCCGCCGGCCGGTACCGACGGCAGTAGTTCGGAGCACACAGGTGTGAGCCGCCTTTGATGACACGGCGGCCGATGGTCGATCCAGCATGATCGCGGCTGTCGGTTTCGGTACCGCCACGCGGATTTTCGGGGACACAGCAGGCATGGGCCGGGCTCTGGTGGGCCGTGTACCAATCCTGGGTCCACTCCCAGACGTTGCCGATCATGTCCGAAAGCCCATATCCGTTGGGCGGGAACGATCCGGTCGGTGAAGTTCCTTCGTATCGGTCGATTCGCGTGTTGTGGTGGGGGAATTCGCCGTGCCAAGTATTCGCCATCGGTGTGCTTTCCGGTTCGAATTCATCACCCCACGCGAATTCGGCGCCGTCGAGCCCCCCGCGGCAGGCGTACTCCCATTCGGCCTCGGTCGGTACGTCCTTGCGCGCCCATTCGGCGTAGGCCGCGACGTCGTCCCAGGCTATGTGCACCACCGGATGGTCGGGTCGCTTCTTGATGGAGGTGCCAGGACCCTGTGGATGCCGCCAATTCGCTCCGGGAACCCAATGCCACCATCGGTAGGGCTGGTCCAAGCGCACGCGGTGATCGGGCTTGATGAACACCGACGAGCCGGGGACCAGTTGGTCGGGGGCGGCATCGGGGTAGTCGGTCGCTGCCGGGGCGCGCTCGGCGACGGTGACATAGCGGGTGCGGGAAACGAAGCGGGCGAATTCGGTATTCGTCACCGGATGCGGGTCGATCCAGAATCCGGGGACCGCGACCCGGTGGGCCGGCGCTTCCTCCGGGTAATGGTTGTCCGAGCCCATCGTGTAGCTGCCGCCTTCGATCCATACCTGGTGTTCTTGCCGGGGGCGGTCGATGTGCGGTAACGGCTCGTCGGCGATCCTGTTCATATCGTTGCCCTTCTGATGACCGACGGATATCGCGGGAGGTACTCCGAGCTTCGTTGTCACGGCGCTGTAATCCCTCATCCGGCAAGGGTGAACTTTCGATGATGATCGCGGTATTCACTGATACCCGGTGTAATGTCGAACGGGTCGTTGGACCGGCCGTCGGTGCTGATTCCCCAAGATGACTCCGGCACGGCGAGCTCGGATAGGTGGGTGCGGAGCAGGCTCAGCCTGCACACGCCCTGCGGTTGGACGGTGGTCGATATAGGAATCGACATTGTGACGATATCCGAAGCCCTGCAGGGTAGCTCGCCGTGATTCCTCTCCGCGAGGAGCGCCGGGACTTGCCGCGCATCGGTGTCCTATCTGTGAGGAGTCTGCCCCATGGCAATTCCATTCCGCGGTGTTGTCAACCTCGATATCCGCGATTCGGTCCCGGACTGGGGCCCCTATCAGCAGCCGAAGGCGGCGGCGGGCTCGCCGAACGTCGTTTACATCGTGCTCGATGATGTCGGGTTCGGCGCGATGAGTTGCTACGGCGGCCCGATCGAGACACCGAACATCGATCGGATCGCCGCGAAAGGTCTGCGCTACAGCCAGTGGCATACCACCGCACTGTGCTCGCCGACCCGCTCCTGCCTGCTCACCGGCCGCAACCACACCACCAACGGCATGGCGTGTATCAGCGAGTGCGCGGTGGGATTTCCGGGCGCCAACGGCCATATCCCACCGGAGTGCGCCACGCTGGCCGAGGTTCTGGTCGAACAGGGCTACAGCACGGCGATGGTCGGCAAATGGCATCTGTGCGCCGAGGACGAGATGAACCTCGCCTCCACCAAACGGAACTGGCCGATCGGTCGCGGTTTCGAGCGTTTCTACGGATTCCTCGGCGCGGAGACCAACCAGTGGTATCCCGATCTGATCCACGACAACCATCCGGTCGAGCAGCCGTCGATGCCCGAGGACGGCTACCACTTCAGCGTCGACATCACCGACCGGGCCATCGAATACATCGACGATGTCAAAGCCATCGCCCCGGATCGTCCGGTTCTTCTCTACTACGCTCCAGGGTGCGCGCACGCTCCGCACCAGGTGCCGCGCGAATGGGCCGACCGCTATCGGGGCAGGTTCGACGCCGGCTACGAGGCGATGCGCGCAGAGATCCTCGCGCGGCAGAAGCAGATGGGTTTGGTTCCCCAGAACACCGAGCTGCCACCGCTCAACCCGATCGGCACACCCGAGACCCGCAGTGGACCCGGCGGCGAGCCGTTCCCGCCGCTGGACTACACCCGCCCCTGGGACTCCCTCTCCAGTGATGAACAGCGGCTGTTCTCCCGCATGGCCGAGGTGTACGCGGGTTTCCTGTCGCACTGTGACGACCAGATCGGGCGCCTGCTCGATTATCTGGAGCGGATCGAGGAACTCGACAACACCATCATCGTGGTGGTCTCCGACAACGGGGCCAGCGGTGAGGGCGGATCGGACGGCTCGGTCAACGAGAACAAGATCGCCAACGGCGTCCCGGACGATCTGGCCGAGAACATGGCCAAACTCGACGAGCTGGGCAGTCCCACGACCTACAACCACTATCCGAACGGGTGGGCGATGGCCTTCAACGCCCCCTTCAAGATGTGGAAGCGGTACTCCTTCAACGGCGGCACCTGCGACCCGTGCGTGATCTCCTGGCCGGCCGGGATCTCGGCCAACGGCGAGACCCGTGATCAGTACCATCACGCCGTCGACCTGGTGCCGACGTTGCTGGACTGCGTCGGTGTCGACCTCCCCGAGATGGTGAAGGGACACGCCCAGGTGCCACTACAGGGCGTGAGCATGCGCTACAGCTTCGACGCGCCCAACATCCCGACCGCCAAGCACACGCAGTTCTACTCGATGCTCGGCGGGCGCGGGATCTGGCACGACGGCTGGAAAGCGGTCACCACCCACCCCACTCTGAGCGGATGGAGCGACTTCCCCGACGACACCTGGGAGCTCTACCACACCGAGGTGGACCGCGCCGAGATGCGCGATCTCGCCGCCGAGGAGCCCGGGAGGCTGGCCGAACTCATCGGCCTGTGGTTCTACGAGGCAGGTACCAACCAGGCGTTCCCGCTCGACGACCGCTCCGCCGTCGAAATCCTCACCACCCCACGTCCCCAGCTCGCGCCGCCGCGCAACCGCTACGTCTACCGTCCCGGCGGCGCGGAGGTCCCCGAGGCGGTGGCGGTCAACATCCGCAACCGCTCGTACTCGATCGGAGCGCTCGTCGATCTGCCCGCACCAGGTGCCTCCGGTGTCCTGTTCTCCCACGGCGGCCGCTTCGGCGGGCACGCGCTGTACATCAAGGACAACCGGCTGCACTACGTGTACAACTTCCTGGGCAGCGAGGAACAGCGGATCGTGGCGACCGAGGACCTGCCGACCGGCGAGAACCTGATCCTGGCCGCATCCTTCGACAAGGAGAGCGAGGATCCACCCGGCACCGCACGCGGTCTCCTCAGCCTCTACCACGGTGACCGCAAGGTCGGCGAGGGCCGAATCCGTACCCAGCCAGGCAAATTCAGCCTCACCGGCGAAGGGCTCAACGCGGGCCGTGACAGCGCCGAAGCCGTTACCGGGGACTACCCCGGAGCGCGACCATGGTCGTTCACCGGTGGGACGCTGCACCGGGTAGCGGTCGACGTGAGCGGCGAACCGTTCATCGATCTCGAACGCGAAGCCGCCGCGATGCTGTCACGCGAGTAACCGCACCCAGGTCAGCGGTGGCTACCGTGCTCGAGGGAGTCCGAATCCGCCGCCGCGTGCGTGCAGGCCTGGCCCAGCTCGTGTTCGTAGCGGTCGGACTGGGTGCTGGACTCGTCGTCCCGCGGATCGCCTGGGGCCCTCGCGTGTCGAGTGCCCAGGTGATCGACACGCTGCTGGCGATCGGGCTCGGTCTCCTCGGCGCGGTGGCGGTCATCTTCTCGCTGCTTTTCCTGGTTGTGCAGTGGGTGGCCACCACTTTCACGCCGCGTTTGATGCTCTTCCGCGACGACCCGATCATCTGGCGGGCATTCGGCTTCGCCCTCGGGATCGCGGTATTCTGCGTCACCTCTGCTCTGGCCATCGGCAAACAACCCGAGGTTTCGGCGGCCGTGCCGCTCCTGGCGATGCTGCTGGTGCTGGTGCAGATCGCGTTGTTGCGAACCTTGCAGTTGCGTGCCTTCACCGCGATTCAATTGGCCCCCGCGCTCGGCGCGATCGCCGCCCGCGGGCGAAAGGCTTTCGACGCCATGTACTCCGGGCGCAGCTCGCCGGCTCGGTCCCCGCTGCCGCCCCCACACATGTCGGTCGGGTGGCAGCACCCCCCGATGGTGCTGCAACAGGTCGAGGTCGACCGGCTGATCGACGCAGCGACGGCCGCGAACGTGGTCATCGTCGTGCGACACAGTCCTGGCGCCACACTGCATCACAGCAGTCGCGTCGCCGACATCTACGGCGGGACGCTGCCCGAAGCCCGTGTCCTGCAGGGGCTGATCGTCGGTAAAGAACGGACTTTCGACCAGGACCCGTTGCTCGCGGTTCGGCTGTTGGCCGATATCGCGCTGCGCGCATTGTCCCCGGCGGTGAACGACCCGGCGACAGCAGTACAAGCCCTCGACGAGTTGGGGGATCTGCTCGCATCGGCCGCTGCGACACGACTCGATCCGTTGCGCCTGACCGACCACAACGGTGTCGAAAGGCTGATCGTTGTTCTGCCGGAATGGGAGGAGTTCATTCGGACAGGTGTCGACGACATCGCGTGCGCCGTCAACTCGCCGATGGTCGTCACAGGCCTACAGGACATGCTGCGGCGGGTACGCGACCGCGCTGATCCCGACCGCACCGAACTGATCGACCGGCGGCTGACGTGGCTCGATGACAGGGTGGCCCAGCGGAACCTCCCCTGAGCCCGCGGCGAGCACGGAGCACCACCGTGGGCGGAGGCGATCGCCTAGTTCCTGTGCCATGGCCGATTACCCAAAGCGCTAGTCGCTTTCCTTGATTCGGTCACCGGGTTGTCCCAGGCATCGTTGCAGGGCGCTCGAGCGAGTTCCTCGTGCACGGCACCGGATCAACGGAAGCAGCTCAGGTGTTCGTGCAGGAACGCGTCCAGGGTCCGGGGCTCACGTCCCAAGATGTGGGTGACGGTGTCGGTGGGCGATTCCGGGCGGGACGCGGCCAGTTGCTGGATCTCCACAACGTGTTCGGCGAGCCAGGGGGGCATGTGCGCGTGGTGGATGAGGTTGTCGCGCAGTTGCTGCGGGGTCAGGTCCACGTAGCGGACCGGGCGGCTGAGCAGGCGTGTCAGAGTTCGGGCGAGTCCACCGTAGCTGAGGGTTTCGCTCCCGGTGAGCAGGTAGGTGCCGCCCGCGAGGTCGGCGCGCGTGAGCACCGCGGCGGCGACGTCACCGATGTCGCGGCAGTCGACCCAGTTACAGCGGGCGTCTCCCATCGCGCCCAGGATGGTCCCTTGTGCGGCCACGCCCGGAGCCAGACGCAGCAGGTTCTGCATGAACGCGTAGGGGCGCAGCAGGGTGTGGGTGAGGCCGGACGCGCGCAGGTGTTCCTCGACGGCGTGGTGGCCGCGGGAGATCGCGACAGGGGAATCGGCTTCGGCCGCCGGGGCGGAGATCTTGACGATGTGCTCGATGCCGCTGTCGGCGGCCGTGTCGACGACACGCGTTTCGAGCGCGACCTGCGCCGGGCTGTTGGCCATGGCGAGGAACAGTTGCCGGGCGCCGGTGAACGCGGCGCGCAGCGAGGCGGTGTCGGCGGCGTCGGCGGGCACGGTCTCGACCAGGTCGCCGACCGCGTCGTCGAGGTGAGCCCGCAGCCGGTCCGGGTCGCGGGTCAGCGCCCTACTCGGCACGCCTGAGGCGGAGAGGCTGGCCAGCAACGCGCCGCCGGTGGTTCCGGACGCTCCCAAAATGACGATCATTGTGTGCCTTTCGGTCTTCCCCCGGGGTAACTGCGGGGAGTGTGTCGATATGTACGCCGACCGCGGATCTGCTCCCGGCGCGGGTAGTGCGGGCTAGGGGCGGCTGGGTAGGGGAGTGCGGGCGGTGCCGGCCTAGGGCTGGGGTGGCTGTGTTCGCTGGGTCCCACGCCAACGCCAGCTCACGATGCCCGCCGCCAGGGCCGCCGATATCGGCAGATCGAGCCGCAGCCGGCTGAGCCACAAGGTGTCGGGCACGCCGGTGTGCGTCGGCAGCCAGCCAGCGGCGAACCACCCGACGAGACCGGCTGCCCCGGCGGCGCCGACGGAGACCAGTGCGGCCAGCACGGCACGCGGCAGGGCCGTGGTCCACGGGCGAGGCCCCCTGCGGCGTTGCAGCCAGGCGCCGATCAGCAGCGCCACCACGGCCGAGGTGCCTGCGATGGACGTCCAGGCCGCCACCGTCAGCTCGGCCTGCCCACCGGCGACTCCGCCGGCGCCGGCCATGACGGCGGGAGCGAGGTAGGCGACCAGCACCTCACGCCACAGGGTGAAGGGTCGAGCGGCGCTAGGGACCGCCGCGGTGTCTTTTCCGTGGGGCATGGTGACCTCTGTTCCGCTTTCGGATGGGATCGGCGGGGTGAGTTCGGGCATGAGAGGACCTATTCTCCGAATATGATTAGGTAGCTAACTATTAGGCTATGCGATGGCGCCCGCCGACGCTGACGGGCGGTTGCGGCTTGCGGGTTCGTTCGGATCGGTCCCTTGGATCGATCCGCAGGAGCATCCCCGGGCGGGCTACTCCGCGGTCAGGGCGCCGATTCCGCGAACGACCCGCGAGAGTAGATCCAGAAACACCGTGCGCTCGTCGACGGTGAGCTCGCCCACCATTTCCTGAAGACGGTCGAAATGCTCTGGCGCCATGTCGCGTAACCGCTGCGCGCCGCGAGCGGTCAGGATCACCACGGCTCCCCGCCCGTCCTCCGTGGATGGACGCCGGGCGACCAGGCCCTCCCGCTCCAGTCCGTCGACCAGTCCGGTAACCGTGGCCCGTGAGACTCCGAGGTGGGCCGCCAGATGCGAGGGCGACTTCTCCCCGCCGTGATCTTCCAGATCCGCGAGCAGCCGGTATCGCCCGGTCGACAACCCATATCTCGCGAAGTGCGCCTCGGTCGCCCGGCCGAGGCGCGCGCCCGCCGAGATCAGCCGCACCGCGACGAGTACCGCCTGTGGGTCGACATCGAGACCGTAGTGCTCCAACTGGCGCCGGGCCTGGTCCAGTGTGGGTGACTCGTGGTCGGTCTCGTCCGTTGTCATGTAAGTAATATGGCAGCTAACTACATCTCGGTCAACCCGTACCGGTCCTCCAGCGGTCCGATTGTGATGACCTTCTTGCGCGCGAACTTCACCGCGTACGAGGCGGCGTAGAGGGCTTCCACCGCGAGCCGATAGTGCTCGGAGGCGTTCGGATCACTGTGGCTGTCGATTATGAGGAGCAACGATTTTTCTTCGGCATGAAGTCTAAAAGAGTGCCCGCTTCTCGGTTTGCTCAACCTTGTCGGCATCGGGGAAGTCAGCAGTATATGCAATGATGTCACCCATGGCCAGGTGATTGGCGAAGAAGTCGACAACCTGGTGGATGTCCGCGCTGCTCAGATCCACGTCCACCGTCTTGTGCTTCTCGATGAATGGTGTGTCGTCGGCGAATTCCAGCGTCAGCTCGTCCTTGGAGAAGAGGGCCTGCCGCAGTCCGCCGAACTGCGAATTGCCCTGGTCGTTCAATTCGAATTGCGGTTCATCGAGTTGGCCGTCCTCTTCCAGGTACACCCCGGTCTGAATTGAAAAATAGCCGTCCGCTTCGCGGAAGTTGATCGCGTTCGTATCGAGTTGATCGTAGATCAATTCAATTTCTTTTGGAACTATTCTCAATGTGCCCACTCCTCCTATAATACCTCGTAGCCGATTTCCGGAGTTTCGGCCGGTTCTTCGCCAGTAAGGCCGGCGCTCCGCCGGCTGAGCGCGACGTGATCTCGCTCAACGGCCGATTCCTGGTCGGGATCCAGGTTCACATCGGGTGCAAGGATTATCACGTCGTCTGTGCCGATGATGTCGGGTGATCGGTACTTGTCAGCGTCTCGTACGAGCGAATATTTGCGTCTGCCGGTTGTCGGTACACTGCGATCACTCACATTCATCGGATCAGGGGAAGGTCGAGCGGAGTTCTCGTGGAGCGACCTGATGCCCTGGCCGTCACCACCTACCGGTGGGGCCGTGATCATGGGCTACTTTTGGATTCGATCTTCGCCGGTACGCTGCTCGTACTGCTCGGTTCGGCGAGCGCGTTCATCGCCGGTTGGCCTGGTCTGGTTGTCGCTACCTTCACGATCATTCCGCTCGCTGTGCGCCGCCGGTACCCGATCGGGGTCTTGGCGTGGAGCCTGGCGATGTCGGTCCTTCAGCTCATCGTCATCCCGATCCCGCTGCCGGGCAACGTCGCTCAAGCGGTCGTCGTCTACACCGTCGCCGCGAACGTCGCGTCGCTCGGCGTGCGATTGTGCACCTTGGTGGCAGCACTGGCCGGCAGCCTGCTCGCCGGGTTCAGATGGAGCACACCGCCTGACTACGGACGGCATTCGCTGGCAGCAGCGGGGGTACTCGGAGTTCTTGCTGCGCTCGTCTGGGTGATCGGGAACCTTGTTCGCGGACGTGAGGAGAATCTGCGCCAGCTCGCCCACGCCGTTGTCCAACTTGAGCAGGGACGGCGCCGGCTCGAACAGTTCGTCGCACAGCGTGAGCGGGTGTCGGCGGCCCGGGAGATCCACGATATCGTCGCGCATTCCCTGACTGTCGTCATCGTCCAAGCCGACGGCGCCGCCTACGCCGCTGCCAACGCTGACCGATGGGATCGCACGCAGGCTCGGGAGGTCCTCGATGTCATCGGTGCGACGGCGCGGTCGGCGCTGGCCGAGGTGCGCACCGTCGTCGACGTGCTCCGCGATGTGGACACCCGCGAGGTCGACACCGTATTCGGGGCCTGCCACGACGGTCAGGCCACCGGCGCCGAGCTGCGCCGACTCGTGGATTCCGTTCGCGCCGCGGGCGTGCCGGTCGCATTCGACGAACATCCGGCGACCTTCGACGCTCTGCCGCTCCGGCTGAGATTCGTTGTGCTGCGCGCTGTTCAGGAATCGCTGACCAATGTCCTCAAACACGCGGGCTCGCCGGTGAACGCCCGGGTTTCCATCGAGTGCACCCCCGCCGATCTGTGCCTGCGCATCGTCGACGACGGCCCAGGCCGCCGCGGTGATGGACCCGCCACCGGCACCGGCGCTGGACATGGCCTGGCCGGCATGGGGGAACGAGTGCACGAGCTGGGCGGGCAGTTTCGCGCCGAGCACCGACCGGTGCGAGGATTCGAGGTCACCGTGGTGATTCCGCTGAACACCTCGCTCGGCGAACGGAGCACAGCATGACCGAAGCCGTCCGCGTCTTCCTCGTCGACGACCAGGAGCTCGTCCGCACCGGGTTCGCGATGATCGTCGATGCGACGAACGGGATGAGTGTCGTCGGCGGTGCCGGCGATGGCGAGTCCGCGCTCGCGCTGCTGCGACGACCCGAGAACCGCTGCGATGTCGTTCTCATGGACATCACCATGCCCGGAATCGATGGCATCGAAGCCACGCGCAGACTCCTCGCCGAGCCCGACCCGCCGCGGGTGCTGATGCTGACCACCTTCGATACCGACGAGTTGCTGGTCGAGGCGCTCCGGGCCGGAGCATCGGGCTTTCTCGTCAAAGACGCAGGTGCACTGGAGCTCGTTGCCGCCATCCGCGCGGCAGCCCTGGGGGAGGCGCCGATCTCACCGAAATTGATGCGGCGACTGGTCGACTCGTTCGTCCTCACCGCGCCTGCACCACACCCCGGTTCGGACGGAACTTCCCCCGGCGATCCGAGCCTGGACGCCCTGACCGTCCGCGAACGCGAGATCCTCGCCGCTGTCGGTCTCGGCCTCACCAACTCCGAGATCGCCGCGCGACTGCACGTGGCCGAGTCGACGGTGAAGACCCACCTCGGCTCCGTCCTGCGCAAGCTCGGTCTCCGTGATCGTGTGCAGGCCGTCATCCTCGCGCGATCGGTGCGAGCGAGGGCTGCGCACGGCACCGAGTGAGCGTCGCGGTTCGCACTGCGATGGCGACGGCGCATACCGCTGTGCCGAGGAGTACGAACAGGCCGGTGTCTCCGGCCAGGTATTCGTTGACCAGGACGGGGCGATCGGTGGTGATCGCGTAGGTCGCGAGGATCGCGAACGTCGCGTTGTGCGCGAAGTGCGCGAGGACAGCGGGCCACACACTGCGCGAGAGCACCCGCAGGTACCCGAACACGAACGAGAACGCGATCACGCTACCGCCGAAGAGGACGAGCACGAGAGGGCGTTCACCCTCGGCGTGATAGTAGGGCGTGAGCAGGATGTAGGGCAGGTGCCAGCCGATCCAGATGACGCCCACAACGAGCATCGCCCACCGTTGACCGAGAAAGGCCAGGCGCGGCTGCAGATATCCGCGCCAACCGAGCTCTTCGGCGAAAGCAAGGATCGGGCCGGTGATACCCAGCACGAGCGTTGCTTGGAGCCAGTCACCTGACGGCGCAGTGAAGTCCGCGGCACCGACCACGACGGCGCCTGCGAACGCAAGCGCCGATACCCCGGCTGTGGTGATCAGTGCCAGTGGCCAGAATCGGGTCCCGGCTTTGCTCATGCCCAGGCGGCGCCATCCCTCGCGCGTGTAGCCCTCTCGAGTGATGACGAGCAGCATGACCAGCACCGTGAGCAGTGGCGAGATCGCCAGGACGAGCCCCTCGGCGATGTTGGCGGTGCACAGAGAAATCCCGAGGACCAGGACGGTGAAGACGATCGACGAGGTGCGATCGGAGAGACGTTCGAACACGCGGGGAGCCTTCTTTCCAGAGACCGACCGACCAAGCCTGATCGACAAGGCATCGAGAAACATCCACCGCGGATGGGGTTTTCATACACCGACGGCATCCGGTCTCGCACCGCGAACCTAGTACTTCGAGATGAGGACCTGGATGCATCCTTGTGCCCTCCCGATGCCCGACGCCAACGCGGCGCAGGGGTGCATCGAGACGAGGACACCGACGATTGCGGACACCCATTCAGGCCCCTGGTGCCAGGAACCGGGTCGTGGCCGGGGCGGGTCGCTCGCACGTGGGTGGGCGTGTGGCTGCTCGACGTGCACGTTCGGCCACGACGCCTGAGGGCGCGGCTGGCATTGAGGAAGACCGTCGGCGTCCTCGAGAAGACCGACCCTCGCGGTGACGACGATGACCGGTGCTCCGGTCGGTATAGGTCGACAAGTTCCCCACGACAGCGACGTTCACTGTCGCTGATCCCAATCCCGATCCGTACGTGAGGGTCTACTGACACGGGCCCGCAGTCAAGCAAATCCTGTTGTCACCGTGACATTTCAGGCTAGGTCTTGAAGGCAGCGACTGTGCCACTCGGCCAACTCTGCGCTACCAGTCCCGTGCCCGCCGAGAACCTGCGGAGAAGACTGGGCGGTAACCCCTCTGCCATGGTGCAACGCGAGAGGTCCTGCCGAATTGTGGAACCGACCCCGTTCGCACCCTGCCCGCCTGGAGCGCGCTCAAACTCAGCGGCGGGGACAGCCACGCCTCCCGAGGTAATCGACGTGGTCATCGGCGTCCTCACTGAGGAGGCCACAGTGGGAGAGCGGTTGGCCGAGTGTCCAATCAGCCACTCCGGGCAGGCGGTATGGCTGCGCCTGGACGAGGTTTCCGATGCCGCACGCTCCGGGGGAGATTGGCGAAATCGCCCCCGCGGTGAGTGCACGACTTATCCAGCCAGAACATTGTGCGAGCTCCGTCACCCTTCGATTTACCATACGGGTAGACCCGTATGGTAAATCTGTGAGTACACATCCTCCCGCCGGGCGCCCCCGCGATTACCGCATCCACGCGGCCATCCTCGAAGCCGCCGAGCAGCTCGTCGTCGACATCGGCTACTCGGCGACCTCGGTCACCGCGATCGCGGCGCGCGCCGGGGTCGGCAAGGACACGATCTATCGCCGCTGGTCGGGGAAACCCGAATTGATCTATGAAGCTCTGTTCACTCGCGTCGATATGGGTCCGGTACCCGACGAGGGGGCGGTGGAAGCCGATGTGACCGTGTTGGTCGCGGCATTGATCGCCGAGTTCAGCGCGCCCGCCGCGGCCGCTGCGCTGCCGGGTCTGCTCGCCGACTTCGCCGCCGATCCGAAGCTGCGGGCGGTGCTGCGTGATTCGTTCCTCGCCCCGGCGAAGCTGCGGATGATCGAGATCTTCGAACGGGCGCGGGCCCGCGGCGAGGTGGGGGAGGATGTCGCGGTCGAGCTCGTCCTCGACACCGTCGCCGGCGCGGTCTTCTTCCATCTGGGTGTGCTCGGGGAGCCGGTAACGGCGGAATTGGCCGATCGGCTCGCCAGGATTGTCACTGCCGGGGTGGGGTCGCGATGAACTGGTATCTGCTCGCCGCGGGCCTGACCGCGGCGGTGGTGTCGGCGATCCACATCGTCGCCGGGCACGTCGATCCGGTGCGGCCGCTGCTGGCCAGCTCGATGGCCGATGTTCCGAAGCGGACCATGCACGCGGTGTGGCATATGGTCAGTGTCGATCTCGTCGCGACCGCGTCGACCCTGCTCGCGGTGGCGTGGTGGCAGCCGGTGGGGTTCGAACTGGTAGCGGTCCTGACCGCCGTTCGGTACGCGGCGTACTCGGTCGTCTTCGTCGTGATCGCGTTGCGTGTGCCTGGCCGTGCGCCGTTGTTGCGTCTGCCCCAGTGGATCCTGTTGGCGCCGGTGGCTATTCTGGCCGGCCTCGGCGGTTGGTAGGCGTTCGGAAAACCTCATGGGAGGCAAGTTCTGGCGACCTCGTTTGGTGAGATGCCGCGCGCTGTCCAGATCGGAGCGTGGATGCGCTGTTGCGTTCGGCAGGCTTCGAACATCCGCTGTCGAACTCGCCGACGACTACGACGTCGATCAGGTCGGAGACGTAGTCGGTATCGGCGATGTCGGCCTCGGCCGATGCATGGGGAGCCTCGAGTATCGCGCCAGGTGTTGAAGGCGTCCAGTTCGTCACGCACCACCGGAGTAGCTCGAGCAGTGGCGGAACGGCTTCGGCGCAGTGGTATAGCGGTACCGGTGCGCGACCTCAAACGAGACTTCGGCCGAAGCATGCACCGCGCCCCGGACTGCGTGGCGCGAGTATCGTGACCACCTCAGCCGAGAATCTTTCGCGCTACGCCCGGAGCCTGGCAGTGGGAATATGGACCCACTTTGCAGCGCGAGTTCGCAAGCCGCCATTCCGAACCTTGCGGGTACCAGCTGCGAGCAACCGCTGAGAAACGGTTACGGCACTAGTTGGGAATCGCATCTCGCGTGCAGAATGTTGGTCAACCAGGCCGGTTGTTCGCAACCAATAGGCCTTTTCAGAAGGACTTTGTACTCTATTTGCCTCGTATTTGCGATGGTGGGATCGGGCCGTGAAACACTGCGCCCCAAGGATGTGAGGTTCTCAAGTGACAACTTCCAAACTGCTCGTTTTGTTTCGCGGCGGATCCGAGTCCGTCATCAATGACCATGTGCCGACAATTGGGCGCCACAAACACGCCGTCCTAGCCCTACTCTCGTGCCGTGACACACCGGGATCCGAAGATGCTGACGTGGCGACCACCGCGATGCCCCCCGGCGGTTCAGACGAATCCGGAAGGGTGGGCGGCGACGCAGTTCTCGACCCCCGAACTCCTCTGGCGGCGGTAATGACGATCGAGCTGTATGTCATCGCCCGCCTCGACGTCGGTGATGCTGCGGCCGATGTGTACACCAGCGAGGTCCATTTCAGCCATGCCGTCGACGGCGCTTTCTGCGGCCGCGCTACCACAAGCTGGTCGAGGTCACTGAGGCTGGCACCGGACACCTCCGTCGACCTCGACGGGCTCGACCGGACGCTGGTCGATGCTGGGTACTACCGCACCAGTGGCTGGCGCGCACGGGTCACAGCCAGCGGCGCTGTGCGGTACTTCGCCGACGCAGCAGTCGGCATCGGAGATACGTCTCACTCGGCCAGCCGGGCGTCCAGTTGAGCGGCCCGCCGTCAGAATCCAGTCGATGGTGGCAGGTCCGATCTGAGGCGGGCGCGTCGTTGTCGTCGTTGCCGTGGAGCTGTTCGAGCCTGAACACTGTCTCGTATTGAAGGGCGACGATGACGACCATGAGGCTGCCGATTCCGACGATCTCCTCGATCGCCCGCCAGTCGGGGCGGCGGGTTCGCCGATCGGGTCACCACTGACGCGGTCAGCGCTCGATGGTGTCGTGTGTAGCCAAGCCCTGCCCCCTGGCGATCTCGTGCCTTGGCTGGCGCCGGCGATGAACCTAGCTCGAGATAGCAGGGCGAGCTGCTTTGCAGTGCGCACCACGTCGCGGTTCGTGCATGGGGTCCCGCCTGTTGCCTACCTGGCGTTGAAGAGCCTGTTGAGGCGAAAGTCGAAGTGCGGCACGGTCATTGCTCGCATCGGATCGACGGAGGACGGGGGCGAACCAGCCCGGCGCGCTGGGCAACACGGTGGGCTGACCTGCGGCACCGAATAGTTCCCTGGCGTACGGTTTGTTCTATGGGCAAGCTGGCCAACTGCGGCTATGGCACTGCAGCCGGGCAACGAGATGCTCGGTCCGAGCAACGCGCTCCTGTACTGCCATGCGCGGCGATGCCGATGCGGTTCGGTACGCGGCGCGAATACGCCACCCCGTGGCTGCGAATTCGCCCCGATATTCGCGCATCGGTGTCGGGCGCTCTCGCAATCGTCTTGCATACCAGAGCGGGAGGCCCCCTCGACCTGTCGACAGTGTCCGACGGGAGAACTCGAGGTCGACTACCGGGAGCCAGTAGCCGCTGCGCCAGCGTGTCAGTGCGCCTCCTGCACGAGCACATGACGATTCAGCGGGCCGAGCGCATCGGGAACCGACTACCGATTCGCCGAGTCCGAATCGGCTCACCGCGGCGATGAACGGATTCGACACAGGACGTACCGACGAGCGTGAAATCGACCTGCAGGTCTGGCAGGAAGTTGCCAGGATCCGCAACGAGTGGGCCGTTGATGTCACCCTCACCTCGGCCGAACGCCACCTGGCGGTCGAGGAGGAAGCCGCCGAGCTCACCGCCCGGATCAACGGGGTCGAATCCCAGCTACTCGAGCAGGCGCTCACCGCGTGGATCGACGCGCACCGCGGCGAGATCCCGACCGCGGCCATCGTGGCAGCACTGGCCGCGTCGACTCGCGGCGAGTCTCAACGGCAGGTGCTGTGCGAGCACCTCTACATCCACGTCCTGCCATCGACAATCGCCCGTCACCACGCGGTCGCCGGGCGGACGGCGGCGCGCCACCGCCGAGTCAAGGCGTTGACGGGGGCGGACCCGGAGCGGTGGCGCGAACGCGCCGTGACCCCGTCGCCGTCGGCGGCGGCCATCGTGCGGCGGAGCTGGGGTGTCGTTCACTCCGGTGACTTCGTCATCCTCGCGCTAGCCCTGGTCCAGGTGCGCCTCGATGGCGGTATGCCGATTCCGGTCACCCCGCTGGATCCGCTGGCAGATGAACTGGCGGCAACTCTGCACGCCCAGCTGATAGCCGAGGGTCTTCCCCCGATCTGAGATCCGGGCCGGAGAAGCTGGCCGGAACCGAGCGACCTGCTCGTAGCGATGCCAGTCATGCCCGATCGAATCGACTGCGGCACGTGCTGCAGGTGGCCACCACGATCGGCGCCGAGTCTCTCGACCGGGGTTCGCAAGCCGCCACCACCGTCGAAGGTGAGCACCGCGGTACCCGTCGGTTGGTGGTCGCCGCCTCATCGTCGGATGATCAAGGCGAGGATCATGAGACCGATCGTCATCGAGGTCGCGCATCCGCCGCCGCCGACGATGATTGCGTTGGTGACCGTCGAGCCCCCCGCCGCGGTGAGGATCCCCCCGAGAAGTCCCATGACGATGGCGAATTCGATGACGACAAGCAGAGCGAGAACCAGTAGCGCTGTGCGGGTCTTGGTAGGTGGTTGTTCCGTGTCACCAGACACGTGGGCTCCCTGGCTCGAAACGGATGCCGCGACCCAGTGTCCGCCGCGGGGAAGGTGACCGCTTCTGCGGCCGGGGTGGTGATGCGGGGTCCGACTCGCGGGCGCCGAGGAGTTCGGTTGTGGTGGTGATCGCCTTCACGTCGACGTTGAGGCTCTGCGCGATCCGGCGAGCCAGCGGGAGCAGGCAGGCCCGACGGCCGGCTTCGATATTGGTCAAGTGCCCCGAGCTGATTCCGACGGATTGAGCTAGGGAGGCGCCACTTAGCCCGCGCGCGTTGCGCAGAGCTTTGATGGTGGCACCGACTCTGACCTTGTCATCCCCTTGTCGCATGTCGAGATCGTAACGATGAAGTGGCACGATTTGCCAGCTTGAAAAGGAAAGTCTTGCCTGTTCAGGCATCGAGGCAGGTCCTTGCGCGTGTCGCCGACGGGCGGCTATTCGTTGGAAGTTTCCAGAGGAAGTGGCATAGTATGCCCATGGCTGGCGATGGTGGCTGGAAGCGCTTGGCGGCGTGTATCGTCGCTCGGCGGAGAGAGCTGGGCATACCCACCCGACATGGGCTAGCTGAAGCAACCGGTTTGAGTTACCGGCTCCTCGGAGACCTCGAGCGAGGTTCGCGCCCGGTGTCGGAAGGATCCTTGGCGATCATCGAACAGGCACTGGGTTGGTCGGCAGGCAGTGCCCGCGAAGTACTGTCCGGGCGCGAACCATGGGTCGTCGAGAACGCGACCGAGGAGTCGCAATCCGCCGCGCAGCGTGCACTGGGGGAGGCCTATCGCATCGCTGCGGACATCATTCAAACCGGCGACGGATCACACGGGGCCCGCCTGGGACAGGTTCTCGGCGATCTGAGCGAATCGCTGCGCCATTCGCCGGGAAGTGGCGCCGCGGATCCCACCGAACGAGCCGACGATGTCCCCACGGCAGGAATGATGATCCCGCGCGCAAATCAAACCGTTCTGCGGATCGCGCTGGGTACATATCTGCGCGATCAGCGAGAAGAACGGGGAATTTCGATCGAAGAAGTCAGTGAAAGAATCGGATGCGAGCCCGACGTTTTGGAAAGTGTCGAGAGTGGAAGCGCGAAATTTGATCGCAATTCCGTCGGCGCCGTCCTGACATCGTACGGTGTCAACGATCCCGCAATTCATCGCGACTACAAAAAACTGACAGATACCGCGGATCAATCGGGTTGGTGGACCGAGTATTCCGATGTTCTCCCGGCCTGGTTCAAGAAATACCTGTCGTTGGAGCATCGCGCCATCCTCATCAGGGCGTTCGAGGCTCAGTATGTGCCTGGGCTGCTTCAGACGGCCAACTACGCGGAATCTGTCATCAAGCAGATGATCGGTGATGATGGATTGAATCGCCGGGTGTCGTTGCGAATGGAACGCCAACGGCTGGTGCTCGCTCGTGGTGGCACGAAGCTACGGATAGTGATCGATGAATGCGTCCTCCACCGGGTTCCTGAGGGCGCCGACATGGCAGTGCAGATTCAGCACATCATGGACGCAGCACAACGAGGCAACATCACAGTTCAGATTCTACCCATGAGCAACTACGAGACATTGAATCCGGGATCGTTCAGTCTCCTGCGGTTCGACGACAAGGAAATGCCCGATCTGGTGTACATGGAGCAGCTTTCGAGCGCGCTCTATTTCGATCGCCCAAATGATATCGAGAAGTATCGACGACAGATGGATCTGATCGAAACGTCCGCACTCACGCCCGAGGAATCACTCGACTTTCTGGCGGACCTGCGTACACGCGGGGCGGTGCCGACCAGTCGCTCGCGCAGCCAATCGACGCACAGATCCGGACTGCTGCCATCCGAGGAGTTTCCCGCACCGGAGATGCATCGCGCCTGCATCTGAGCGAGACCCCCCACCGGCCTGAACCCGACATGCCCTGAGCGGGCGAACCGGGGGGCTGGTCGGCCTATATTCGCGAGTTGATCGAGCAGGATTTGAAACCGCCTATGCCGTGACCCGCGGGGTCAGGGCAGCGGGATCTGCAGGTGGTGGCCGCTGCTCACCAGGGCCGATGGTCTTGGCCCGGGCGCGTAGGCGGCAGCCGGTGTCGATATGAGCGGTGCAGGTCTCGGAGTTTGCGGTGTCTTTCTCAATGGCCAGCAGGTTGATCACCGAGGGATACTGTTGAGCTTGTCGTAGTCGCTGCGTTCGGAGACTGCCGCGGCGCCTGTGGCTCGGACTTGGAACGGTTCTTTTAGGTCGGTGCGTTGGTGGGTGAGCCACGAGCTTCGACGACGAGAGGCTGAGCCGTCCGCTCGAGCGCAGCGGGCTGACTTGGAGCAGCTGGTGCATTGCCGCAGCGAGACGGTCGTCACTTCGGGACTTTGGCGAACCGGGCGATCGCTTCGAGATCTGGACAGTAGCCATCGGTGGTATCGACGGTGAGCGTGGGCACGTCGAGATCGACCGATTCGAAACGCTCAACTGAGTGGCTGCCAGCGGTGATCTCCGCGATGAGATCCCGATCGTTGTGCGCCTGGCGATGAGGGTTGATCTCGGCGCGGCGGATGATCCGGTCTTGGATCGCGGAGGTAGAGGCTGTGCAGTGGATGATCCGGATATCGGCGACCGGTACAAGCGGCAGCAAATTCGGCACCCACAATCGTCGCTGGAAAGCAGCCTCGGCAACCACCGTGACACCAGCCCGCACCAACACGGCGAGGACATCGAAGAATGCTGTCAGCGTAGGCATATTCAGCTCATCCCAATCCCGCTCGAGCGTCTGGGCGGCGGTCAGGACCATGCCCTGTTTGATTTCGTCTCGGATGATCGCGGGAACTCCGAGCCGCTGGGCAATCGTGTGCGCGAGAGTGGTCTTGCCGCTCCCTGCCGGTCCGCTCACCACTATCAGCGCTGGCAGGAACTGGACATCGCCTTCTCTGCCCCGCCCTGAGACGCCTTCCACCATTGCCTCGTCCCTTTTCCTCGTCGTGATCGGCGCCCCGCTCCCATCCCGAACGGGCCTGGCGGCGCTCATGATCTCCCACGCCCAGCTGGCTACTTCGAGCAGGCCATCTCAGGCCGGGGGCTGACGCCCCGCCTCTCACAACTGCTGTGTACCTGCGTAGATCAGTCATCGAACCACAGCAGAAGGAGGACGGGTTGAGAGTCTCAGCTTGCCCTGGAACGCGGCTTCTTCGACAACACTGCCCCTACCAGCACGGTCAGGGTATCGGAGAATGCGTGCAGCGTCGCAATGTTCAGGTCGTCGACCCGGTCTCCGATGACCGTGTGCTGGCCAGGACTATGCCCTGTTTGGTTTCGTCATCGGATGATCGCGGTGGCACCGACCGCGCTGGCGAGGGCGTTGGCGAGGCTCGATTTGCCCGATCAGGGAGGGCCGCTGACGACCACGACCGCTGGCTGCAGGGGAATTCGACGTTGCGCCTTCTCGCACTTCAAGCATCGGCGACGATCCGACTTTCTCCAATGGTGGGTGTGGTGAGGCGGTAGGCGATGAAGCCGGGTCGGCGGGTGAGGGTTTCATATTCGACGGGATGTGTGCGGGCCATTTGAGCAGTGGGCTGATGTTCGGTGATCGCTGCGATCGTGAAGTCTGCCGCGGTGAACTCCGCGCACCATGCTTGCAACGGTTGGCGCCAGAAGCGGTGCGTGATGCCGCACGACCACTTCTGCTCGACCCACTCGGTATCGAAATAGCTGCCGTCGGCGGTGATCCAGTCGGCGGTGGGGTGGCTGGTCGACACGATCAGGTGCCCGCCCGGGCGCAGGACGCGGTGCAGTTCGCGCAGCAGCGCGATGCGGTCGTCGATGTAGTGGATGACCAGGGCGAGCAGGCCGACATCGACCGAGTTGTCGGAGAGCCAGTACAGGGGCTGGGTGAGGTCGTGCTGGCGCAACGTGATCTGACCGACGACGTGACGGCGAGCGAGGTCGATCATGTTCGCGCTCGCGTCGATAGCGATGACATGGGCGCCGCGGGCGAGGAGTTCGGTGATGTAGAGGCCGGGCCCGCAGCCGGCGTCGAGAACGACGCGATCGGTGAGGTCTCCCAGTAGGTCGAGTACGGCGGGCCTGTCGTAGTGGGCGTTGTAGGCGCTGTTGGCGGCCTCTTCGGCGAATGCGGCGGCGCGTTGTTCGTAGGAGGTGGTGACAGCGTCATCGGCGAGCATTGGCTACCTGACCTTGGTTGGTTGACGGCGAGATGGATGATGATCGGGCAGAAGCGAATCCAGGACCGTGTGGTCGGCGGGTTCTCCCTTGGCGAAGCTGGGGTGCAGTGTTCGCACGGCCGACTCGTAGATGTGGGCCGGGACCTGGCGGCGGTGTTCGATGAGCCGGTCGAGGCGGGCGTCGAACTCGGTGAACCAGGCGCGGTAATCGAGGACCTGCGGATCGGCGCTCGCCCACGTGCCGAACACGTGTCGGCGGGCGAGGGTGAACGGGGTCGGGCTCGACACGTAGGCCGCCGAGACCGCGCCGCGGCACTGCGGCACCTGGTGATAGACGCTGGTGGTCTCACCGAGATAGGCGAACCGGTAGCCCAGACGCCGGTGCAAGCTCAGCGACAGGTCCCAGTCCTCGCAGTGGGTCATCGACTCGGAGAACCGGGCTGCGGTGTCGGTGAAGTTGCGGCACACGAGCGACCCGGTGTGAATGTAGTTGGCGGTCAACAGGAATCGGCTGTCGAACTCGTAGTTCTTGCGTGGGAGCCAGCGGGTGTTGCGGGGAGTGGTTTCTATCCATCGGGAACTGACGAGCGCGCCTCCGTAGACAGCGTCGGCGGTGCCGCGGTCCAGCACTGTGTGTGCGGCGCGCAGGTGTCGGGGGAACACGAGGTCGTCATCGTCGAGGAACGTGACGTATTCGCCGTTCGCTGCGGCCAATCCGGTGTTGCGGGCGGCTGAGACGCCGTGGTGATCTGTCTCGATCAGGCGGATCGGCAATGCGGCGCGCCAGTTGTCGGTGACCGGGCGGGCGGGCACAGTTGCGCCGTCGTCGACGACGATGACTTCGAAGTCGGTGAATTCCTGGCGCATGAGGCTGCGCAGTGCCCGATGTAGGGCCCCGGGCCGGTTGAAGGTGGGGATGATGACGCTGATCATGGTGTCGTCCTCGCGGGGTCGAGTAGTTCGCAGCGCAATAGCTGCCGGGCCAATCGGGTGGCCGGGCTGTCTGGCCGTCCGACGACCGAAGCGGCGACCTCGGCGGTGACCGCCGCCATCCGGTAGAACTGGGCGCGCTCACCCGCCACAGTCAGGGTTCGCACGGCCCAGGTGGTGTGACCATCACGGGTCACCTCGAATGCCTGACCGGCTTGGGCGTCGCTGATGACGATGTTGCCGTTCGCGACTGGTTCGGCGCCCCCGGCCAAGGCACAGAACAGCTTCCGTGGTGGGACGGCGAGGTGTTGCCACCCGATCGCATGGTTGACCGGGTCGACCTCGAGGACACGGGAGTATCCGCGGCGTTGGCCGTTGTCGAACACCAGCAGGTGACCGTCGGGAAGCATCGTCGGCTGATGCTGGCCCGACAATTGACCGGGCCCCCACCACCAACGCACCTTGTTGGCGGACAGGTCCACGACCGCGATGCAGTCCAGCTCGCGCATCGACACCAGCACATCACTCTCGCCCCACAACCCGGCCGGATCAGCCCGCAGCACCTCGATGGTGTTGGCGTGCAGGAGATCCGCCGGAGAACCCGGCACCTCACGCAGGAGCCTGGATGCGTCGCGGCCCGGGCACACGGAACCGGCGCAGGCGAGGTCGCGAAAGATCGCCAGGGTCGCGTGGTGGTGCGGTGACCGGCGGCGGCGGTCGATATGGCTGGTGATCAGCGCGGACAGCACCCGGTCGCCCATCAGCAGGTCGAACAACGAGTGGGTCGCGGAGAGCGTGCCGGTCTCGTCGAGGACAGTGATCGAATTGTCGAGCACGACGAACGGGTGGCCGGGCAGGTCGAGGAGTCGGGGTTCTTCGGTGAGGACGAAGATCTGGCCGGAGTCGGTGACGTCGAGGTCGTGATGTACCGGCAGCTCGGCCCGCCAGATCAGCGAGGAGTCCGGTGCCAGCTTCACCAGCGAGTGCAGCGGCACCGTGGCGTACAGGCTGCCGTCGGCGCCGAGCTCGACGTGGTTCCAGCCGCGCAGGTACCCGGGTGGTTGCGTCGCGGGATCGGGTTGATCGAGTCCGCTGCTCCAGGCGTGGACGATTTGCGCGTCGCGGTTGATCAGGCACGCCACCGGCCGTGGATACGTGGCAGACGGCGAGAACAGGAAATGCGTTGTCTCGGTTCCCATCATCGCCTCGCCGAGTCGATGCCGAACTCGAGCCGCACCGCCGCCGTCATTTCACGGGCGACCTGCTCGGCGACGCGGGCGCCGATGTCGACGCTGGCTTTGTGGGCGGTATAGACGATCCCCGAGGAGGTCGCCGCATCCTCAGGCAAGGGGAACACGTCGTAACCGAACCGGCGCGCCCCCGCCACCACCGGATCGGTGTCGACGAGGTCGGGACGGGTTGTGTCGGGGGCGATGTGCATGGTCAGGCTGGATTCGACCATTCCCGCGTGGTGGTCGTCGCTGCGAGCGACGCCGGTTTCCTCGGCGAGGGCGTTGCGGAATGTTTCGCCGACGACGTCCCACCAGTGCACGATCATGATCCGGCTCTGGGGGTGGGCGGCTGTCACGATGCGGGCGGCTTCGCACAGGAAGCTGAGGTTGTCGATGGCGGAGTTGACGATGACGAGTTGTCGCACACCGTGTTCGGCCAGGGCGGTCAGGATGTCGGCGATGAGGTGGGTGAAGGTCGTGCCGCTGACGGCGATGACGCCGGGGAAGGCTCCGCCGAGGCGTTGGGGTGGGGTGGCGACGCCGTAGCCGATCGTCGGGGCGATCAGTGCGTCGATGTCGGCGGCCAGGCGGCGGGCGAAGTAGTCGCTGATCATCGTGTCCGCGCCCAGCGGTAGGTGGGGGCCGTGGGGCTCGACGGCTCCGATCGGCACGATCGCGCAACCTCGGTGTGTGTGGGCGTCGAAGTCGGGCCAGGTCATGTCGGCGAGCAGCATCGTGAATCTCCTTGGTACGCAAGAGCGAATATCGGGGCGTTCGGTGTCAGGCGTCGGTCCAGCCGAGGCTGGGCACGACCGAGGGCCGCAGGTGCTCGGCTAGGCGCAAGTTGAGGAAGTCCTCTTTGTTCGCGCACCCGAAGGCGGCTTCACAAGGAGCCCAGGTGTTCTCGCGGAGCTGGAGCTCGAAGCCGGGGTCGAGGATGTTGCCGTAGCGGTGCTTGCCGAGGGTCGCGTAGCGCGAGCAGCGGTAGACGTCGCCGTGGATGTCGATGAAGACGTAGTCGGCGCCGGCTCGGCATGCCCGGTGTTGGGGCGAGGTCAGCCCGACCAGGGCGGCTTTGGTGAGTTCGGTATCGCCGCCGCAGGTTGCGATCGCGCCGAGAACGTCACCGCCGCTGCGCATGGCGGGTACTGCGGCGGTGGCATCAATGTTGGCTGAGTTGTCGGAGTGTACTGAGGGGTCGTAGCCGAGGTCGACGTTGAATCGGAGTCCGGCGTCGACGGCGGAGGTTTTGACGCGGGCGATCGTGGTGGTGTCGTGGTCGGCGAACAGCAGAGTGTTCACGACGACGAAGCAGCCGTAGGTGTCCTGGGCGAACGCGGCGGCGGCGATGAACTTCTCGAGGCTCATTTGGCCTTCGTGCCAGGTCAGCCACAGCGAGAGCTTGCCGAGGTTGGCGTGTGGTTGCAGGGTCGGTAGACGCCGTTGCAGGAGCGAGGCGTTCGAGAGCAGTTCGACGAACCGCACGCCGGGTTGGCGGGTGAGCCAGGCGGCGCGGTCGAGGAATACCGGTGAGGCGAAAGGTTCGCCGAGGGTGCCGAGGCGGACATCGACCGGGAACGCGCGGGTGCCGATCCAGTCGACGACCGCCGCGAAAGTGTCGCGATCCTCGTCGGCACGCCAGTCGTGTCGGTTGCTTTTCGCCCAGTCGCCGGTCGAGACGCAGTAGGTGCAGCCGAAATTGCACAGTCGTTGTGCGGCGACGTACCAGATCCGCACCGGACGTTGAGTGTTCATCGTCTGCCCCGTCATCCGAAGGTGGCGATCGGTCGGAAGTCGCGGCAGGCGAAGTCGAGTGTCTGGTTGTGGCAACGCCGGCACACGAAGTCGTCCGCGGCGACAGCGACGCCGAAGACCTTGCGGCGCGCGGTGATCGCGGCGTCGCTGGTCATCAGGTCGTGGATCGAGCCGTCGCGGATGTTGGCGAACCGTTCACGCTGGTAGTAGTCGTTGCAGCACAGGAACAGATCGCCACCGACGCTGAAGCTGGCGTGATGAACCGGATACCCACACCCGGTGAGCGGCCCATCGATCAGCAGGTTCTGTGCGAACTCCCCGCCCACATCACCGGCCCGATCGCACATCAGATTCGCTGTGACCTCCGCGCCGAGCGGGACGTAGCGGCGCCTCACCCCGTCGAGATTGAGGGCCAGGCGCTCGCCGACCCCGTTGACACCGATCTGCACTGGGAGCCCTGCAGCCAGTGCGGCTTCCACGTTCCGTGTGCTACTGGCATAGCTGCGGGAACCGGTCAGATCGGCGAACTCGGTCGGGTCGACGCTGGGCAGGTTGACCACCAGGGTGCGCAGCACCCCGGAGCGGCGCAGGGTCTCGATCTTGTCTCGGGTGAGCGCGGAGGCGTTGGTGTAGAGCGCCAGCGGCATCCCATGCCGGGTCAATACCTTGATGCGATCGGCGAAGTAGCGGTCGAGGGTGGGTTCGTTGAAGAACTGGAATGTCACATAGTCGATCGAGCCGTGCTCGACCAGCTTGACCATGATCTCGGTGAATACGTCCATCGGCATGGTCTGGCGTGGTTTGGGATCCACGGCCACCGGGCAGCTTCGGCATCCCCAGTTGCAGTGGGCGGTGACTTCGATCTCGCCGGACACCAGCCGGTAGTCCCGACACAGGTCCTCCGGTGGTTGAATCCATTGCCGCGTTGTGGCTTCGGTGACCAGCCCCGCACCGAACCGCCGAGCAAGGTTGGCGGACGCCTGGGGTTGGCGGGCGCAGGCGACCAGCAGTTCGAGCATCCGTGGGTCGGTGTGCCAGTCGATGTTGCGATCCAGGCCGACGATCCCGAAAACAGCACCGTGTGTGGGTGTCTCGCTGTGGGGGTAGGTCGGGCCGAATGTGTCGGAAAAGTAGCTCACCGGCGACGGGGCGCCGGGGTCGATGCGAGTCAGATACGGCGAGGTCTGTACCAGGGTGGAAAGTTGTGTCATGTGGGCGCACCTGTCTGGTTGTGCTGCGCGAGACTGTCCGTTCCGACACCGGCATGGCTGCCTGTCACCAGCGCAGCGGACTTGATCGCTGGGTCGAATCGGTGTCCAATTTCCCCACGGGTGCAGGGTGTTTCGACAGAGTGGGCTCATACTCACGGGGTACTCACGCACACGCACACCCCACGAACAGGAGCGCGCGACAGTGACCCCGGCCGGAACCTCGCCCGCCAATGAACCTGCGGGGACGCAGGTCAATGCCTTCGCGCTCGAATTGCGCCGCTGGCGCGATGTTCGTGGATTGTCGCGCCGGGCGTTGGCGACCAAACTGGGCTACAGCCGCCCCTACGTGTCCAAGATCGAATCCGGCACGGAGAAGCCCTCGGCGGGGTTCGCGGCAAGTGCCGAATCGACCCTGCAAGCCGGCGGTGCACTGCGGGCCGCGTTCGCCGAGTTCACCGCTGCCCGACCAAGCACCGTCCGCGCGCCCGTCGCTGTCGAACCGGGCGACTCGACGGGGTCACTCGTGGTCGACCACGACGATGCGAGTTTGTCCTTCGACGGACAGACCTACCGCCTGCGCCAGCGGCGACGGCTGATCAACGGCGGGTCCGAACCCATCACCCGCTACCTGATCAGGATCTCGGTGGATCGTTACCCCGGCGACCCCGAACGATCCAACCAGCTCTACCAGGAAAATCCCCTGACCTGGGGCGAGATCGATTTGCACGCCTGGTACGGCGAAACCCGCACCGAACCCATGACCTGGACGGCCCACCACGACCGCGACGCGTTCAAGGAAATCTGGTTGATGTTCAGCGAACCCGATGGGGGCCGCCACTTCCCGCTCTACCCCGGCCAGGCGTGTTGGATCGACTACGAATACACCGTCTCGGCGACCCACTGGGGCAACTGGTTCCAGCGCGCGGTCCGGCTGCCGACCAACCGCCTCTCGGTTCGATTGGACTTCCCTGCCGCGCTCGAACCCGCCGTCTGGGGCCTGCAGACGTCGATGACCGCCGAAGGACAGCCGTTCCGCACGCCCATCTCCCACCAGACCGACCAAGGACGACACATCTACTCCTGGACCACCGACAACCCGCCACTGCACGCCCGCTACCGCCTCGAATGGGACTTCCGCGGGCACAACGACGATGAACGCACCCCACCGAGCAAAGTGATGGCAGGCCTGGGGATCGCGCAGGAAGGCGACGAGATCCTGCGCGAGGTCGCCCGCCCCTTCGATCTACCCGCCGAGGCCGAAGACGCCCGCCGCGTCATCGCCGAACTCAACTCGGCTGCACGGCGAGTCGCCCAAGCCCACGTGTTCGGCAAAGGGATGGGCATCGCCGCACCACAGATCGGCATCAGCAGGGCCGCAGCGATCATCCGAACCCCGCACGGGGACACCATCACCCTGTTCAACCCGCGCATCGTGGAAACCGGCGGCGGCGAAGACGACCAATACGAAGGATGCTTGAGCTTCTTCGACCTACGCGGGCAAGTACCACGCCCGTTGACGATCCACGTCGAACATACCGACATCGACGGCAACACCCGCATCACCGTGTTCGAGCGTGGAGTCGCACGCCTGGTCGCGCACGAAGTCGACCACCTGCACGGTTTGCTCTACCTCGACCACATGAAGCATGGCATGGAGCCCATTTCCGTCGAGCAGTACAGAGGCACTGGCACGAACTGGGCATATTGATCAGCCTGATGTCAGCGTCAAGGCTGGTGTGCACCCCCGGATCCAGCGCCGCTCGATCCCGCCGAAGAATCCCGCAACCAGGAGCACCAACACTGGCAACCACCGCATGCCCGGCCTCTTCCAGCTCGGAAACGGCAGACCAGAGAAACCTATGATGTCTTGATGCCACCCCACATGCCTGAACGCGGCCAGAAAACGGGCTGATCGCCGATACACTGGGCGCGTTCGGGTATCGAACTCCCCGCCCATCCCTGTGCCCACAAACGGCACAGTGACGTAAACCGCGTTTGGGGATTCAGATTCGGCCGCTGACGTACTCTTCCCTCAAAATCCAACGATTACTCCGGTCGATACCACACGTAATCACAGTGCGGGGCAGTGCAACCAAACATCATCAATCGGGTTTCAGTCGGGTGGAGTGAACTCTGGATCTGGCCGATCGGAACCGCGTTCGAGGTACTTGGTGAGCCTCTCACCGTCGCCACGTTCCGCAGCGGGATTCTCGGGCAAAGGCCACCGCAGTTGTCTATAAAGTGTGACGCGGTACAACTCGACTGTGGCTTCAACCAGATCCGCGAAGACCTCGGCCCTAGCGGGAACCCACCATACAACAGCGCTGACAGGAACCACCAACCCGAGCAGTGCCCACCATGTCAAAGGTACGAACACGATGAACAACGTGCCCCAAATTGCGACTGCCACAGACGCGTCCAACGATGCACGGGCGCTAGCCAGCTCCTGGCGGACCGTTTCAGGCAACAATATCCACACCCGTGGCCAGATCAGCACCACATCCAGCCCAAACCGGTGACGCGGTCGCGTCTCAGCAGCCCGAAGGATGTTGCCGATCCGAGTAGGCAAGAGCTCGCTGTCCCGCACGGGCCGGTGTCGACGGCGACGCTCTAAACGGGCAATTTCCGCAAGCTGTGCGGCCGCTGGCTCACCTTCAGCGATCTCTCCGTGTAACCGTTGCCAGTTCTTGCCATCGTTGATCTTCCCCCGCAGGGCGTGACCGCGGCGGTACTCGGTGAGTCGGCTCATGCAACGGGGCCAATAGCCCTCCAAGAGACGCAACGCTGGAGTGGTCAAACGCTGCACAAGAATCGTTGACGCCGCCCCGACCACCAGGGCACCGATGAGCGCAGCGAGTTGGGCGACCAACTGCTGCCGGTTCAACCAATCAGTAATCTGGACGAGGCGCGTCCACCCTGGCCCAGCATACGCCCAGGAGATCACTGCACCCGCCCAGAACACCACTGCCGGAGCGGCGAGGCCAGCCCACCGGTCCGCCAGCTTTCCCGCAGTCGCCTTCCAGAACTCGTCAAACATCAATCGGCCTCTTACGTCAGACGCAGTGCGCCATGCGTTGGACAGAGCGGGACCGCCGCACCCACCTCCGGTCGATACCACACGTAATCGCCGTGCGGGCAGGTAAACTTATCCGCCCCAACCGGCAGGGCGTCTCCAGGTAAACCGCTGCTTCGCGTCGTCGATCCCGCCAGGACCTGGGGCGGGCGAAATTCCGGGAAATCCTCGCGAACCCTTTCCAGGAACACGCGTGTGCCCTCGTGGGACTCAAAAATCATACGTAGTTGATACTCCCGATGTTCGCCGCGATGGGGATCGGACAGCAATTCGCACAAGGCGGCATCGAGATCTGGCGCTTCGGGACCGACGAGTTCATCTAGATAGGAGCGCACGGAACGTGCTGCCTCCCATAGAGCTTCGTCCATCGGATCCTCCGGCACATCGAAATTGGCGGCAGTGGATATGGCGCTGATCCCTTGCAGAACGGTTAACGCACAAGCTAGTGGCAGTTGTCATGAGTGCCAACCACTTGGGGCCCACACACTCTACTCCCGGGTACAGACAAACGTTGTCATCTATTCTCCTGTCTTGCGATTAGGGTCCGGTGTGAGTATAGGGAGCCCAGAGATGGGGGCGGGGGCGGTTGAGGGCACGCAGATTGCGAATGGCGTGATGGAGGACGACGGCGGCGGTGTCGACAGTGGTTGGCGCGTTCAGAGTGGTGTAAAACCGTTTGGTCAGCCAGGCGGTATCGGTGTCGGAGATTGTCCAAAGGGAGGCAATGACGTGGCGGTAGCCTGCAAGTTGGCAGCCGGCAGCGAGGTGGATGGGTTCGTCCAGCACCTTGGTCCCGGAGTGTGCAGTGGCGCACGCGGACAGGAATGCCAACTCAGCGTGTGGTTTACGGGTTTGAGTCAGGTCAGTCATCGTCAGTGGCCGGTCAGCCAGCAAGAGATGGCTTGCAGAAGGGTTGGTGTTGTCACTTCGAGCATGGCAGGCAAAGTGCACCCACGCATGGTCGGATAGGTGAGCGGTGACGTTGGCGTAGGTGGCAGAGATGGTATTGGGCAGACCCAGCACAGTCACACGAGTCCCCCACAGCTGTTGCAGGTGTTTCGCCTCGTCGGCAGCGCCCGGTAGATCTGCTTGGCCGGGAGTGTGCGGCATCGCCACGACCAAAACCTTCGGTTGTGGGTCGGCGGCTTTGGAACGGCGTGCGTGGATAAGGGCGCGCAAGGTAGGGACGGTGGAGGAAACGACCCGATCAATAACCGCGTCGGGACGCTGCGCGAAGGACTGGTGGCGACCGGCGGCATGGATAGGCAGTAGAGACAGTGCCCCGGCAGGGCACCACCAGACGCGTGGCCAAGGGCTATCATCTCGCGGTGTGCTGGTATAGCCAAGGTCGTCGAGGACCGGGCTGGTGATGTGGTCGCCGAGCCAAATCAGCACGCTGGTCATCGCCTCGACGGCGGCCTTGCGCGCCGACGATGAGACATTGGAGTCGTGAGCCAGGGCAAGCGCGTCAGAGAAGCGGTTGACCTGCTCTATGACGGCGTCGTCGCTCACCCCTGGCAGAGGTAGCACCTTCACGCCGCCGTCGGTGGTGAGGATCAGGGCATCCGATCGCAACGGCGCCACGTTGAGCAACACGACTGGCCCATTTTCAGCGGCGGGCAGGAGCTCCGCAAGCCGACGTGGCGCCAGGAATCGCTCGAAACCGGACCGCGACCGGATCTCCGTCAGGACGTGTCCGAATTCTGCTGCAGCGTTCTTACGAATATCCGCGTCTACACCAGCGGCGGCCGTCGAGTCGATGTCAGCAGGCGCGGATAAGCGGGTGTCAGGCCGGTCGAGTATGTCGCGGCAGCGAACGAATTGGGCAGCAAGAGCTGGGTAGGCGCGTCGGAGACTGCTCAAGTCCGAACGGGCATCAAGAACTTGGGAGAACAATACGGCCCTACTGTGCTCGAACACCTCCACCGCCCGATCAGGCTGACCGGCCTGCAGGCATGCGGCAGTCGCCTCTGAGGCAAGCCAGGCAAACCTGCTCAACTGGAACTCTTGGTCTGCGCGCCCGAGCTCTCGGGGTGCGGCCAAACCCATCAACTCCACGGCGGCGCTGAACCCCTGAACGGCCTGATCCCAGAATTGCGCGGCCGCCGCTATCCGACCCCACTCACGCGCTGCCAACACTCGGTCGGCGACTGGTGCCGAGATTACCCCGGTTGCCTCCCGAAACAGCTTCAACGTCTGTTCCCGATCTGCTGGCCTGCTGGTGCGCTCGAACCGAGTCGCGAACGCTTTCCCGAGGTTGAGTAGGTACCTGACTCGGGCAGGGTGATCGTGCCCGGTGGCGGCGATTGCCTGGACGGTGAGGTCTATTGCGCGGTCCAAATCAGCGAGGCTTCCGGTGTGCTCATATCGGGACTGAAGGACAGACCCGAGATTAGATAGAAGCGCGGCCCGTTTTCCATCTTGGACTGCGGCAGTCGCCAAAGCATGCTCGGTGAGGTCTATTGCGCGGTCCAAATCAGCGAGGCTTCCGGTGTGCTCATATCGAGACTGAAGCGCAGACCCGAGGTTGGCAATGGCCAGATTGGGGTCTGCGGCATCCGGCGGGGTGATGGTCAGCACATGCTCGTAAATGTCGATTGCTTGCTCCAGGTCGGCGATATCACCGGTGCGACCGAAGCGGTTAGCTAGGTCGCATGCGATGTTCACGAAAAACGTTGGCAGGCTCGGGTGACCGTACGGCGTGATGTTCAATGCCTGCCAAAGAAGATCGATGGCCCTGTCCAAGTCTGCGGCACTACCGGTGTGGTCGTAACGGTGTCCTAGCACCCGGCCGAGAGCGAAGAGGGACCACCCTCGCTCAGGATGATCGGGGGCGGTGGCAGCCAGTCCCTGTTCAAGTACGAAGAGCGCCCGCTCAAGCGCGGCCGCACTGCCCGTGCGCTCAAACCAGAACGTAAGCGCCCCTCCGAGCAGAGATACGTTCCAGGATCGATTCGGATGATTGAGCGGTGTAACGGCCACCATGTGCTCATACACGTTGATTAACCGCATTTCGTCCACCATGCTGCCAGTGCATGAAGACCTGGCCTGGAGCGCGAGCCCGAGGAGATTCAAATAGTCCGGGAGCAACGCACTCGACGTATCGAGTCCATCGACCGCACGTTGCGAAACAGCCACCGCCTCATCGAGTTTCGTCGCATCACAGGTCGCAAGCCCCATTTTAAGAGACTCCAGGCCTTTTGCGAAAAGGGCGCGTGATCTTCTGTTACGGAAGTAGCTCATCGCACCGCCACCAACTTCTAGGAGGAAACACGACCGTTGGGTTTCATGATTCAAGCAGTCTACTTGAATTGACAGCAGTCGGCACTGCAGCGCCGGTAGCCTGCGGGCAATCAAAGGTCGATATGTTGTCGCAATTGTTTGCTGGTCTCAGCACCATTTCGATTTGTGGGATAGTGCGCGCTTGCAGCAGGCAACAACAGACTCACCCCGCTCCCTTCACGCCAAGTACGCTCACGGTAACGCTGGTTCCCGAATCGCCGTCAGGAATTCGTCGACCGCCCTTGGTGCCCAGATCCGACGGCCCGATGACCGCAGCCCGATCCCGTGCCAGTTCGGGCAAGGTGTCGGCGGTGTGCCACAGCCCAGGCTGCTCGTAGGCGCCCGGCTCGGCGAACGGGATGTCGGCGAACAGCACCGGCGGTTGCAGGGCCGCGCCGCGGTGCCCGCCAGCAGCAGCGCTCCCAAATTGCACAGATTGCGCAGACCGGCTTGACAGGAGCCACACTTGCCGCAGGAGGGGATGAACGAGAGCGCGACGTGATCACTGACCTCCGGATCCGTTACGTCAGAGCCCATCAGTTGCCAGGCCCGACCGTCCCGAATCCTGTGTGCCTGAGCGATCATGACCAGGTGCGAACTCATGGATGGTCCGGCGACTTCCCGGCCGACGACGCCGAGGCCGTCACCCGGATCCTGCGCACGGCCGGGGAGATCCAGGACGCCGGCGAACACGACTTGACGATCCTGTGCGTCGCCGAACACCTCGGTGTGACCCGCCAGACCGTCTACCGGTATTTCACCGGCACCGATTCACTGTTGCAAGCTGGCGCCAACGACGCGGCAAGCGAGCCTTCGGCCGAATCGGTGTGTGCCGAGTTCAACTGGGTGGTCTCACCGGCCGCCATGGGCTTGGTTCGGCAGTTGATGACCGGACGATCTCGGCCTGCCCGCGAGCGCCTGACCCTACGGGCAGGTCGACTCGGCGCGGGGGCCGTCTCGCGACGGACGTTCAGCGGATCTGGGTGGCTTGTGACCACACCACCTGCCAGCGGCCGTCGAGGAGTTCGTAGAGGTCGGTATGCCAGTAGCGGGCCTGTGGCAGCGGGTGCCCGCCGAAGATCACCTCGAGGTCGGCTTGATAGCGGAGGCACGCCGCGTCGGCGTGGAGCCGCACGCTGATCGGTCCCGGTTCCCAGACCAGGTAATCGATGTGGCCGTCGCTGACGGCGCTGAGGTACTCATCCCTGTTCAGGGCCGCGCCGATCGGGGTGATGAGCTGGAACTCGGTGCCGTGGTGGATCGCTGCTGCGGCGACGTCGGCCTCGACGAGCGCTGCAAG
The DNA here is from genome assembly GCF_042671725.1 of Nocardia sp. NPDC127606. NCBI lineage: Bacteria > Bacillati > Actinomycetota > Actinomycetes > Mycobacteriales > Nocardiaceae > Nocardia > Nocardia sp. NPDC127606. The sequence goes on from NZ_JBHXWQ010000001.1 coordinate 1,581,980, forward strand.
CCTGCTGCGCTCGGTAGCGCGGATGAGCTCTTCGGTGGTGGCTGTGTTGTCGGGCATGGGATTTCCTTTGTCGTGATGCGTGAGCGTCGCGGGTGCGGGCCTGGTCAGGGGTGCCGATGCCCCAGTCGATCAGGACCGGGCGGTGGCACGGAATGTCTGCGCCGCCGGTCCCAGGGACGTACGGCCAACCACCGCACGTTTAGACATATTTACTTCTGATGTCTATCAGTGCAAATTGACACAATCTGTCCATACTGTCATCGTGGGCGGGTGGGTGCTGAGCTGAAGGTCGACGAGATCCTGGATGTGGCGCTGGAGGTTTTTTGCCGCTACGGGTTCCGCAAGACGGCGATGAAGGACATCGCCGAGGCCTCGGGAGTCTCGCGGGCGGCGCTGTATCTGCACTTCGACGGCAAGGAGGCGCTGTTTCGCGCGGGGTCCCAGCGCGCGCACGCGCTGGTGCTGGAACATGTCGACGCCGCGCTCGACGCCGACGGCCCGGTCATCGACCGGATCGACGATGCGATGAACGCCTTCCTGCAAGGACTGATGGCGCAGATCAGCGCCAGCCCGCACGGCAAGGAACTCTTCGAGTCGGACCTGGCGCTCTCGGGAGAGGTCACCCGAGCAGCACGAGAACATCTGGTACAGCGCATCAGCGCCGCCCTCGACGATGCCGCGGCCACCGGGGAAATCGACTTGTCATCGATCGGAGCGAGCTCGACGGAGATCGCCGCTTTGGCCCTGACCACGGTGGAGGGCATCAAGACTGTCCACGGCGGAGGGCAGTCGCTCGCCGCAGGTAGTTCGCTGTTCATGCGCATCCTCGGCGCAGCGGTGAACCGACCATAGGTTCACACCCGCCATGCCGACCAGATACCCGAAACGCAGGCAGTGCCCGCAAGTCCATCCGAGAACATGGTCGTGGTCGACCACGGCGGGAAAGCAGTGAACGCCGCTGCATTCTCGAGCCACCCAGGCATGCTCGACAGTTCGACAAGTCTCACCGTAAAGTCCGTGCCCGTGTCGAGCATGCCTTCGCCCGGATGAAGACCTGGAAGGTCCTGCGCGATTGCCACTTACGTGGTGACGGGGTGGGTGTCGCGATGGCTGGGGTGGCGACTCTGGCCAACCTCGCCCACGCCTATTGATTCCTGGCCGGTGGGCGTCTCGCCGTCACCAACTCAGACTTGCGGGACAACCCTTAGCGTCGGATTAGCACTCCCTACCGGTGGTCATTGCGCTAGTTGCGGACTGAGTCGCGAACGGTGCAGGATTCACTCGGCTGGCACCCGAAAACTGGGTTCGCCGTGACCCGCGATCGACAGATAGCTCAATCGCGGCTCGGCAATCGAGCAGGTAACACAGCTCCATCGTCCGAGTGTCGGTAGACGTACCCTCTGGCGGAGTACACCGTCTTTTCGTTGATGAACCGCGCTAATGTGGTAGTCCCCGCGTTTAACTGAATCCAGGCGGCCCGCACGGACGTGCTCTACCGGGTAGCCAGTCTCGACCATGGGCTCGATGGCGGACATGACGAGGCCGATTTTCCGCGTCAGCGCAAACGTAATACCCCATGCTGTCGCGAATCCGAGCCATTCCCACGGCTCGCCGTCCTGGCCAGCTACTAGGTCATGTCTCCCAATAGCTTCAACCATTCGACCGTGAGGGCATGACGATTCCTGCCCGGTACGTGCAGGCCAGCTTGTCATAACGAGTCGCGACACCACGCCAGTGTTTGGCCTTGTTGAATGCCCGTTCGACCACGTTGCGCCCCTTGTAGGCATCGGAGTCGAACCCGGGCGGGCGTCCACCGGCACGTCCGCGGCGTTTCCGGTTGGCGACCTGATCAGACCGTTGCGGGATCACCGCCGCGATCCGCCTGCTTCGCAACAGTTCTCGATTCGACACTGAAGAATACGCCTTATCGGCCAGGACCCGATCAGGGTTGCGTCGCGGCGGGCCACCAACCAGCTTCGGTACCGCGATCGCGTCGAGCACCGAGCGCATCATCGAGCAATCTCCGGCCTGGCCCGCGGTGATCAACACCGCCAAACCGCGTCCGTTGCCGTCGGTGGCCAGATTGGCTTTGGTAGTCAGCCCGCCCCGGGACCGGCCTATCCGTGATCAACCGGCTCATAACTCACCATCCGGGACGACGAGAGCCCCGCCACCACGTCGAGTGTTGGCGCCGTGTTGATGAACCCGCACGATCGTCGAATCGACCGAGACCATCCAATCGAGGTTGCGGGTCGCGTCCGCCAACGCGGTCAACGCGACCAGCATCCGATCCCAGGTGCCGTCCTCGGCATAACGGCGGTGACGTTTCCATACCGTCTGCCACAGACCGAACACCTCGGGCAGGTCCCGCCACGGCATCCCCGTCCGCAACCGGAACAACATTCCCTCCACGACCAGGCGGTTGTTGGAGAAGTTACGGCCCACGCGGCCATCGGATTTCGGTAACAGCAGCTCGAGCAGTTCCCACTGGTTGTCCGTTAGAACCTGATGCCGATCACCGGCAGTCGCCGCCACGGCGAACATGATGCCCGACCCGACGACATATCGGACCAGAACCGAAAACCCGATTGGGAGACATCACCTAGGAGCCGAACATGGTCACTCGTTCGGGGTGGGCGAGGCCTCGATCAGGGCCACGATGTGTCACGAATTTCGTGAGGGCTCAACTGGGCTGACATGCTCTGCTCCGATCAGGCGAGTGTGTAGTTGACGATGAGGAACAGTTCGCTGATTTCGTCGTCCGGTAGTGATTTGAAGTCCGCGGCGCCGGTCTTGCGCACTTTCATGGTCCAGCCGGTCAGCGTGGCCTCGTTTCCTGTGAGGTCGTTCGCTGCACGGTGCAGGCCTTGGTAGGTTGCGGGGCTGGGTTCGGGCGCAAGATTGACCAACTCGGCCGTGCCGAGAGCCGGCAGCACTACGTCGTAGGTGTCGCTGCTGTGTTTCATGAGCGCGGCTACTTCGACGCCGTGGATCTTCTTTGCGGTGAACATGCGCGTGTAGTAGGGCAATCGGTCGGCGAGGTCGCCGAGCTCGAGTGTCTGCTCGTCGCTTTGGTTGGCCGGGTGTAGGAACCGGTAGAACTCGTTGGGGAACTCTCGCTTGAGGTCGAGCACCCGGTACAGGCCCTGCCTGCCGTCGGCGAGGGCGGTGGTGGACAGCGCCGTGTCGAGGTCTTCGAGCGCCGCTTTGCGTAGGATGGCGCCGCCCTCGCGTGCGGTGTACTGCAGGTGGATCACCACATCCGAGATCGTGCCCGGATCGAATTGCGGCAGTTGGGTGTTGAGCTCTAGCCGCCAGGAGCTGATCGCTCCGGCGCCTTCGAACGGCAGGTAGCGTGGGTCGTCGAACCGTAGCTCGAACATGCCGGTGTCGTTGACGCCGGAACTGCTCGCGATGGACTGCACCGCGGCCAGACCGTCACGGAACCGGGTGTCTCCGGCCGGGTCACGCGGGTATTTGCCGGCCGACAGGGTGGCGTCTTTGCGCAGGCTGTCCCCGACAAGGGTGAGGGTGCAGCCGACGGTGCCGTAGGGGCCGACCACACAAGGCACCGACAGCGACACCGCCTTGAGCCGCCGGAAGTAGTGGCCGGGGTGGTCGAGATCGAACGCGGCTTCGGGGATGTCGAGGAAGCACGCACCGTTGCGTTTGAGTTGCAGCAGCGCGATCGGATCCAGTTGGGCCAGTGAGACGTGTTTGGTGAGTTCGTATTCGCGTTTGTTGTGCTCGAGGTAGGCGGCTTCGAGTCGGCGCAGGTCGTGGGAGAGCCGTTCACCGGAGAGCAGTCCCTTGCGCAGGCTGTCCCAGTAGCCGTAGCGGATGTAGTCGGAGTCGGTGATGCCGAGCTCGTAGCGGAAGCACCGTTCCGCTCGTTTGGCCAGGTCATAGGCCAGCTGGTAGCTCTGGAAGTAGACGGTAGACAGTTGGTCGACCATCCAGTCGTACAGTTCTTCGTTGGTGTACTTGGTGTGCAGGAATTCGTCCTCGACGGTGGTGGTGGCGCGCTGTTTGTCGTGGTGGCGCAGTTCCTGCTCGGCGATGGTGTGGCGGATCTGGGCTGTGAGGATCTGCTTGTCGACCTCGGGCAGTTCCGTTGCGGCCAGGGCTGCTTGGTATCGCCAGTCCTGTTTCCGGCGCGCGTGCCCTGCCAGGACGCCCGCGAGCGCGGCTCCTTTGTCCGCGGCGGTTGCCAACGATCGCAGCTTGGCTGCCGCCATCTCCGCGGAGTTTCCGATCGTGTTACCGCCCGTGCTCGCGATCACAGTTGGTGACCCGCCGAATCCGGCGGCGCCGGATTGGAACGACGGGATCAGCTTGAGACCGCCTGAGAGCATGTAGCCGACAGCGACCACGGCCTCCAACTCCAGCGACATGATCGATAGCCCGAGGGCGGTTGTTTCTCCGGTGTTGAGTCCGTCGTCGGCGAGGCGCTGGTGGTGAGCTCGACGTAACTCGACGACCTCGCGAAGGTGTTGGGCGGCATCCCAGTTCGCTTGGGCCTCGCTGACCTGGCTCACGCGGACATCGCGCATTACGTCCAGCAGTGTGATCTCGTTGGCCGACCGCAACGCGGCGAGGGTTTCGGCGTCGCGCTTCTCGAGCGCCGACGTCATGGCTTGGCCCAGGTCGATCACTGCGGTGCAGGCCTGCTGTGCGCGCTGGAGCAGGGCGGTGAATCGGTAGGGCGGCATCGGTGCGCTGATGTCGGCGAGCGCTGCGCCCAAGTCCAGTCCTGCGGCGGTCGCTTTGACCAGCAGTGCCGGGTCGATCGGGGGTTCGAACAGGGGCAGTTGTCGTACGACGCCGGCGAGGTTCATGCAGTGCCTGAGTTTGAACAGTCGGTCGTCGACGGTGTCCCACAGGGTCAACAGCTTGTCGTTGGTGGGTATGCAGAAGTAGAGCACGTCCAATCGGGGTAGCTCCGGGCCCGACGGTGCCGGTCCGCCCGACCGGGGGACGGTGGGGAGGAGGTTTTCCACCGTTCGCAGCGTGTTGCCGAAGTCGTCGATGCCTTCGGCTTGCAGTTGATAGAAGGTGCGTACGGGGTTGGGGGTGTGGCGGGGCACGCTCTTGGGTCGTGGGCCCAGGACGGTGGCTGCCAGCACGTACAGTTGGGTTGCCTCGTTGGTCGACTCGATGGTGTCCTGTGCGAACAGGTGGTCGCCCCAGGCGATCAGTGTTTGGATGTATTTGATGAGCACGTTCTTTTGATAGGCGACGGTGCGCATCCGGGCGATCAAGTGTGGGTTGAACGGGTTGTTCCGCCACTCACGGACCTGCTTTCGTAGCTCGGCATCGTCTTTGGCGATGGCGAGCAGGATGTTCTCGATCTTCTGCTGGTAGTAGTCTGCCTTGGTCGTCTCATAGAACGGCTTGGTTATCCAGTACTTCTGCTGCGGGGTGTCCGGGTCCGGCGTCGCGTTATCGGTGCTGGTCGGGTCGAAGACATAGTGATACCACTGCAGTGCTTCCTCGAAACGCTGGTTCGCTGCCAGTTTTCCGGCGATGTACATCGGTGCGTGGAAGAACAATTCCCAGTTGTAGCAGGAGTAGGCGCCCTCGTAGCTGAAGTCGACCTCCTCGGTGGGCCACGGTTTCGGTACCGCAGCCTCGGGCCGGTATGCGCTGAAGTCGAACGGTGTCGGAGCTCCTGGCACGGTCGCTGGCTTGACCTGGATCTGTCTGTTCAACAGCCCTTTCAGACCCCACAGGTTCAGTTCCTTGATGAACAGTTCGATGAAGGGATGGTAATGCGGAAAGAACCGGAACCTGGAGATCCCGAAGGCGTTCAAGATGCCTAGCACGGGCGACCGGACCGAGGGAGTCACGCGGAAGGGAGACCAATAGGCGTAGTCGATGAAGTAGCTGCGGTTCGTGTCCCACGTAAAGAACGACCCGAAGATGGCGAATCCGGACGCATTCGAGTCGAGCACTGTGAACGTCTTGTTCGGTGCGATTTTACGTAGCGTCCGGATCGATAGTGCGTTGGAGTGCGCATTGAACACATCCAGTAGGAGACCGGAGGACTCCGCGCTGGAGGAATGCCAGAAGTACTGCGACGCGGTCTGGTGCCGGATGAGGTTGCCGTGGAACCGACTTTCCGGCGGAGAGTGGAGAAACTCTGATCCCCCGGGGGTTTGGGTGATCTGTGGGCCGAGCTTCTCAAATCCTCTCCAGGAATGCGGGGCGAGCGTGTCCGGGTGGGCGGTGACAAATAGCGGGGCTTTGATCTGTGGGTCTAGCCGCGTGCGGAATGTGATGTTTTCCAAATGGTCGCCGTCGGCATCGAAGAATGAAATCTCGGCCGCGTTGTCGGAGAGCACCGGAGGCGTCCAACCGCCATTCTTCAGTTCGCTCCAGAACAGCTGCACATCCCAATACCTATCAGGCGCAGAAACGGCCACACTGTCATTCGCCGACGGCGTCCGAAGCGTACTCGGCTCCTTGGCCTTGGCGATGAACTGCGGCCACAGCGCGTACAGGCGCCTGTTGTGTACGCCCAGCATCAGGTGGTCCGACTTGATTTCGAGCTTCATCGGCTGCCAGGCGGTCCACCTGCCGCGGTTGATCCTTCTGCGGTAGAAGTACTCCGCGCCGGTGCTGCTTCGGGTGCGCCCGACCACGTGCAGCGTCGAGTTGTCTTCACCGGTGTGTTCCTCGAACCTTGCGCGGATCTCGAGGTTGGCGACCTTGTCCAGCTTTGTCAGGTAGTTGCGGTAGGCGTCTTCGGCGACGTCGGCGGTGATGTCGTTTTGCTGCAGGTCGTGTTCGAGGTCGAGGAAGAACGGGGACTTCTCGTCGCGTAGTTCCGGCTCGATCCAGTTCTCCGGGTAGAGAAAGATCTTGCGGTTGGCCTCCCACAGCCGGTAGCGGCGCATCCACTGCCATTGCTTCCATTTCGGGTCGGTGACCGTGCTGGCGATGATGTCGACTTCCACGCCGAGCAGCACCCGCTGCACGAACTGCTGCACTGAGGCGGTGGCCTGCTTGAGCCGTGAGGTCATAGCGCACGCGCTCATTTGCACGTCGATGAGGTAGTAGCCATACAGTCCGTCGGCGTCGGTCCAGTTCTTGCCTTCGGCAGGGTCGGGGTGCGCGACAAGCCAGTCGACGAGCACCTCGCGACGGCGCTCGCGCAGCGCGTCGGCCACCGGCCGGTTGACCTCGAGCCACTGGGGCAGGTCGTAGCGGGCCTTGAGGGCTTGTTTGACCTGTTCGGCCACAGTCGGGGTCACTGGCATGGCGGCCCAGCCGACAGCTCGGCTGGCGGTTACCCCGAGCCGGCGCACCATCGCCATGCTGTCGGTGACGCGGCGCAGATTGTCGGCCTTGGCCAGCTGCTGCTTGACCTGGTCGGTCGTTGGCGACAGCCAGCCGAATGCGGTGGCCAGGCTGGTGAGATCGGCGGCGTCGGATGCCGTGAGCTTGCTCAACGCAGCGATCGTGTTCGCCGACGGCGAGCCGACATCCAGCAGCTCCTCGGCGAATTCGAGCACGGTCAAGTCCGAGGCGGGCAGTGAGGTGCGCCAGTCGAAGAACCAGTGCATGGCGCGCCATCGATCCAGCGGCACCGTCGACGCGGCGTCCACGCCGAGATCGGCACCACCGATCCATCCGAGTCCCTGTGCGTGGTCCTCGGCGAGCCACCAGGCCACCTCGGTCGGGTTCATCGCGAGCTTGGCCACGATCATGGCAGCCTTGTGTAGCAACCTCAGCGCACGGTAGTTGTCGGTGAACGTCGCTGCGTCGAGGGGATGGGTGTAGCGACCGTCGGGATCGGTCGCGACCAGTCGCGCGTCGTTGACGACGGTGGCCAGGTCGGTGCTCGCCCCGGGCAGGCGCAGCGCGGTGACCAGCTGGTCGGCCGAGGGCTGGGTCAGCCCGAGGAAGGCGGCGATGTGCTGGCGCACGGACAGGTCCTTGTGTGTGCGGACCAGGTAAGCTTCCAGCTTCGGTGCGATGAACCCAAAGCGGGCATCGATGCTGGCTTGGCGCTGTTCGGGAGTCTGATCGGTAGGCAGCGCGGCCAGGGCGGTGCGTGCGGCAGCGAGGTCGTCGAACATCTCACCGAAGTACCTGTCGATCAGTTCATCATGGTCGCCGTCTGATCCGGTCCAGCTCCCGTCCGCGAGCGCTTGTGCGGCACGCAGGTCGGTGTCGGCGGCCAAGGTCGGCAGCAGGCCGAGCTGGGCGGTCACATACGCGGTGTCGGGCTGGTCGTTCGTGCGCTTCAACCGGTCGCTGACCTGCGAAAGATCTTGTCGCAGCTGGGTCAGGAATGCCACGATGGCGCGGTCGTCGAGAGCGACACCGGAGTTGACGGTGAAATGGTGGGTCAGCACATAGTCCAGCTCGGCCACCGAGAACGGCGACGCAATCACGATGTCGGCCAGCTCGGCGAAACTGACCGCGGCAGCGGGTGAGGTGAAGGGGTCGATGCCGCCGATCCGTCGCAGTCGCAGAAAGTCAGCGATGCGCATGCCCAGACCTCGCGCCAGTGCGACAACGCGGTGTGTGTGGTTGAGCATGGCCAGGTCCAGTGGTGCATCCGGGTCAGGTGTGTGGTCGAGCACGATCGCGTCGAGGTCGGATTCGGTGATGCGCAGTCCGGCAAGCAAACCGGGGGCGTGCTCACCGATGGTGCCGGTCAACTCAGCGGCCGTCGCCGACATGGTGCCGGTGGCCTCGACGAGACGGTTGCGGAACAGCCGCTGATACACCGTCTGGACCGCGGTCCCGCCACCGCGACTGCGGTCGGTGTAGACGTGGTCATCGAACCCGGTGAAAACAGTGACCACCCTCGACCAGTCCAGGCCGGTGCGGTCCTGCAGTCGGCGCAGTGCGGCGATCTCACCCACGAGGGTGTCGTCGATGGCCCGCCCGGTGAGTAGCTGGTCCACCTCCCACATCGTCGACCCGAGGCGTCGCCACAGCCGTACGAAGCGGTGGATCCGGTGGAGCACCGCGGCGGTGAGCCCGCGCAGGGTGTACTGCGAGATATCGCAATTGGCCGCGTTCGGATCAGTGGAAGGCCGCACGAACACCGCCCTGTCGGGGTTGACGAAGCGCATGTCCAGCAGCTGCAACAGATCTCGATACGACAACCCGGTCCGGTGCAGCATGACCGGGACCTTGGCCAGAACTTCGAGCCAGGTGCCGGTAAAGGTGCGGGTCGGTGTGCTCGGGTCGGGCACGACGTTGCCGGTCCTGGCCAGTCCCCAGAACTCCCACGGTTGCCGACCTGTCAGGGAACCGGTCAATATCTGCAGTTCGACCGGCCCGATGCCCAGCCGGGCGCCGGCGATCTGTACGTCGGCCGGGGTGACCGTGCCGTCGGGTCTACGTTGTTGCAGCAGTTCGAACAGCCGCGCTTGCGGCACGCCGAGCTGGGCGAGGTAGCCGCGAGCCTGCTCGTTGGCCAAATCGAACGGCAGACGGAACGGAAACACCTCACCGGCCAATGTCGTGTACGCGCCCTGGTTGAGGTGTTCGGGGTTGGCGCGGACCTCGTCGGTGGACCCGGTGGTCTGGCGGGTGGCACGCAATCGGAGTTGGGTTCCGCGCCGGAACACGCTGTAGGAGTGTGCGTCGTCGCGGATCACCCAGCGTCGGTGGATATCCGGGGCGTACACGTGCGCGTCCGCGGCGATCTGGATGCCTTTGGCGCGCAGCTCCGTCAGTACCGCAGTGCTGATGGTTCCCTCGGCCAACTCGGATTCGATCGCGGCGTTGAGCCTGACAGTCGGTGGCTCGTCGACCGCGTCCTCGAGGATCTCGTTCACCAGATCGAGATAGGGCACCGCGGTATTGGTGTTGGCACAGCTCAACTCGATGTCGCCGAGATCGGGACGACGCTCGAGCAGGACCTCCCGCACGGTCTTTCCTTCGTTGACTCCGGAGCCGTGGGTGTCGCGGGCGCCGAGGAATCGCAGCACGTCGACGAAGTGCGAGGCTGGGCTGTACACCGATTGGCAGTCGATGCAGTCGCAGTAGTCCAGCGAACCGAACAGCGTCGCCAGATTCGGGAGCGTACGGATCTTCGCGGCAGCATCGGCATCGAGGGTGTGCTGGGGCAGTGCGGCGAGCTGTCGGCCGACGATCGCGAAGTTGTAGTCGCCGAACAGGGCCAGGGCGTGCGCGTAGGTCGTTTCGGCCTTGCGGTAGATGGTGCGCGCTTGCCGCGTGCTGATCGCGGCAACCCCACCCTGGTTCGGGACTTTGGCGACCGCCGCGACGAACTGGCCCTCGCCCATGAAATAGATCTTCTGCGCCGAGTCGATCCCTTCGCTCAGCAACGCATTCGTGGCGGTGAATGTCGGCCTGAGCTTGAACACGCGCTGCGCCGACGCCAGATCGGCGAGCAACCCGGGATCGACCTCGAGCGCCGCATCACCGGTGCTGGTGTCGAGGTAGTGGTCGATGCGATGCTTGTCCAGCATGAACTTTGGGTTGTCGTCGAGGAATCGGGCCACTCGATGCGACAATTGCGGCGCTGGTGTGTCCTCGCGCAGGATCTTCGCGGCCAGCGAGGCTGTCGGGTAGGCCCGCTCGAACTGTACGTCCAGGATCGCAGCGTAGGTTTCGCGCTTCTGTTGGGGTGTGTCGCCGTCGATGTTGGCCGGCACACCGACTGTGGTTCCGTCTGGCCGCTTTTGGTCGAAGACGGCGAACCAGTCCTGGGCGGAGTATTGGGCGAGTTGACGCTTGGTGAGGCGACCGCTGGTCAACTCGGGCAGCAGGGCTGCGACCATCGGCACATGGTTGCGAGTCAGCGATCCAACCTCGACCGACATCTTCACCGTGGCCACCGTCGAGGCGGGAAGCGACGGGTCCGCGCCGAGTTTGTTCCACAGCTCGGCGAGCGCGCCGGTGTGGGTAGAGATCGCGTCCAGGATCGTCTTCTGCTGTGTGGCAGGCACTTGCGCCGCGGCCAGCAATTCGCCGATGGTGCCCTTGCCGCCACCGATCGTGGTGTCGGCGGTGTAGCGCAACTTGATCTGGGCCAGGATCGCCTCGAGCCTGTCGATGTCGGCACCGAGACGAGCCGGCACCATGTTCTCGTCGACCGCCTTGGTCAGCAGCGCGCGATGCCGCTCGGTGGGCATGGTCGACAGGGCACGCAGCAGCGAGTCCTCTATCAACACGACCCGTTCTGGATGCGCGAAGTCGGTGAGTATCTGCTCGCTGAAGATCGATGGTTCGCCCTGGTGCAGGAACGCGAACACGGCGTCTGGGGGCAGAGGAGTCCGGTCGCGTGCGGTGCGGTCGGCCAGTCGCCAGCAGAACGTCCATACCCCGATGGCCAGCGCGGTGTAGCCGGTCTCTGCGACCAGGAAGCTGACGTCTTGGTGGTGTTGGTCCTCACGCAGATCCAGCGGGGACACACCATCCAACAAGGGGATCAGCACCGCGGTCTGGCGTTCCCACTCCGAGGGGCCGGTGTAGGCGACACCTGCGAGGCTGAGATCGATGTCGGCGTCTTGGGCTGCGTTGTGGAAGACCGGCGACCGGTACAGGGTTGTGCCCGCGGCGTCGCGCACGGTCAGTACGAGGTCGGCGGTGTTCTTTTCGGCTCGTTGGAACTGGCTGGGGGAGTAGCGGATCTCGTAGGTGCCGTCAGTGACCGAGCACTGGCCGAGTGGCTGCTCATGGCGCAGGTCACGGTCGACTGCGGAGACGGTCACGTTCGTCATCAGCGCACCGAATCGGTCGCGGACGGTGCCTTGTACCCGATAGTCGTGGCGGGGCGGTGTGTAGTCCACCCGCAGGTCGATGATGGTCTGCGGCTTGTGCTTGCGCACGGGGTTGCTCGTGCCGACCACTGTGCTGCCGACCGAAACCTGTATCGAAATCATGCGCACGTGTGAGCGCGGGTTGGCTGGATCGTCGGTAACTTGGATCTGATAGACGCCGTTGGCATCGGTGTTCGCCGCACCAAGGAGAATTTCCGCGCCCGGATCGTGCCGCCCGAACGGGCAACAGCGGCGGCGTCGCACGCCGACCGCATCGACGACTGCGTAGGCCAGCGGTGCGCCGTTGGCTACGGTGATTGTTCCGGTGACCACATATGAGACTGTCGGTATCGCTGGCATCGGACGTCCCTTTCGTGCTACCCCGTGTACTGCGGGTGTTTTAGAACAACAACTTGCTCAGCCCGTAGCCGATCGCGCCGGCGGCCCCGCCGATCAACGCGCCAGCCAAAGGGCCGACGGCGGGAATCGGAATGAGAGTCCCGATCACCGCGCCGGTGGCAGCGGCGCCGATGACCGCGGCGCCGATCGACATCTCCGCGCTGACGCCTCCACTTCGCGCGAGCGACTCAACTGTGTTGCCTACCATTGCCCCGCCATACGCCGCTGCGGTGATCGTGATCGCGAATGAGGTCGGTGCTGCAGAGACTGCTTCGGCCGTGGCCGCAATTGGACCGCTCGTGATGCCGAGGGTGCCCGTCACGAACGAATGAGCGAAGATCCCGACTACCTCGGCCTCCGCGAATCCGGCAACCAGCAGCCGAGCTACGCGGGTTCCAAACACTGGCGGCAGGTTTTTCAACACCTGATTGAGCGGCACTGCCTGGCCGTAGCCGGGTCCAGGTGCCGGACCCGGTTCACCGGTCATCCGCCATCTCGCCATGCGGCCAGCCTCAATCGCCCGCGTCCCAGGATTCAGGGATGGGTTGGCTGCAGCGAGCTTCTGCTCTTCTATCGGAATCATTCGGTTGTCGGCGAATTTGTGCTCGGTGTGCAACTCCGGAGTTCCCTCAACCGTATACGTAACAGTCGACCTGGGCTTGCGAGGGACGAGGAGGGTGGTGGGACGTCCACCTGTATGGGATTGCAGTGCTGACATGTTCTGGTTCATCACACCCGGATCGATATCAGCGGCTTGGGCGCTGCGTTCCTTGGTCCAATGGTGCGGCTGCGTTCCCGGTGGCATCGGATTCGCATTCTTGTACGCCGCTCGGCCAGCTTTGGCAGCAGCCTCAAATTTCGTTCCGGGCGGTGCCTTCGGCGGTGGTTCGGGAGAGGCCGCCGGAATTGACGGTGGGGGGAGAGCTCCGTGTGCAGCAGCGGGCGCACCCAATGGTAGGAAGCTGAAGCCGAACCATTGTCCACTGCCACGGATGGTGCGGAAGTGGTGTTCTTTAAGGTGCTTCAAGTCGAGGTTCGTGGTGTCGATACGCAACCCGGCCTGTGATGCCCATGCCTGGAGATCGTTGATGGTTTCGTTGCCAGTGGGATTGCAACTGATGTGCACGGGTCTTTCATCGGGGTCGTGCCCGGTCGGATCAGACAGTACGGCTGGGCTGTTGCGGCAGTATCGCCAGAGGTTGAGCCCATCCGAGTAGCCCGCCGGGTCGGGGCTGGTCCACCGACCGAGCCAGGACGCGTAATAGCGCGCGCCGATGTAGAAGAGCCCGGTCTCGTCGTCGCGTTCCTTCCCGCTGAATCGATACCGTTTGAGCGACTGCCCTACAGCTGATTTCACCGACCGGTAGGCGGTGGTCCCGAATGGGTGGTATTCCTCGTAGGACAGCACCGAGCCTGCGTGGTCAGTCTCGAGCGTGGCTGAGCCGAGGTGGTTGCTGTACTGGTAGCGGATGATCGGGGTACCCACCGGGTTGTCGGGGTCGATGGTGGCGGTGTCGACGAGTTTGATGTCGACCTGAGCGATTCGGCCGGCGTCGTCGGTGATGTGGAGTGTCTGACGGACCAGAGTGGGGCCTGTCCCCGTCTTGAGCTCGCGGTAGATCTCGAGGGCGCCGAGGTATATCCGCTCCTGGCGCAGCCCGCTGGGGCGCTCAATCACCTTGCGGATCCGGGTGCCGTCGGCGCCGTAGTTGTAGTAGGCGGTGCCTCCCCCGCCGAGGTCGACTTGTTGTAGTTGGTCGAGTGCGTTCCACAACAGTTCACCGGGATTCGGTGTCCGGAGCCGGGAGAAATTACCGTGACCGTCGTAGTCGTAGGTTTGGGTGTAGGGCCCGGTGTCCGGGTCGCCGGGCAGGCTGGTCGCCGCCAGCCGGTTTGTCGTATCGGTCGGGTCGAACTGGTGGCGGTACCGGTAGTTGCGGGTCCAGCCGCCGCCGTTGACCGGTGCGTGGTGTCGTAGGCGGGTGAGGTTACCGGCCAGGTCGTAGTCGTAGCGTTCGGTGTAGCGGCGCACCGCGTTAGCGTCGTTGACGTGCGGAAGTCCGATGATTGCGGCCAGGTCGGTCGAGCCGCGGATGGTGTCGTTACCAGCGGCCGATTCACGGCCGCTCGCCGAGATCAGTTGGTAGAAAGCGTCGTACTCGTACCTCGTGTCCGCGCTGACCACGGAGTTGGCGAAGAAGTGGGTTTGTTGTGCGGCGTCGGCGATCTGGGTGACGTTGCCGACCGGGTCGTAGGTGTAGTGCATGTTCTGCACAGCAGGGCTGGCGGCACTGGTTCCGTTTGCGGCGGTGGCGATGTCGGTCAGCCGCAGCGATGTCGGATGGTAGCCGTAGGTCAGGGTGAGACCGTTGCCGTGTTCGGCGCGAAGCCTCTGGCCCTTGGCGTTGTAGGTTTGCGCGGCGAGGAACTCCATCGCTGGTCCGGTGCCGCGCAACTGTGCCCGCAGATTGTCCAGTCGGCTGGCGCGGTCATACGTCGGTGTCAGGACCGTGCCGTCCGGGAGAGTAAGAGTGATCGGGCGGCCCAACGCGTCGTGGGTGGCCGAGGCGGTGAACGTATCAGCCGGATCGAGCACCATGTCAGCGGCGGTCTGCGCGGCAGCGTAGGTGCCCGCCACCGCGACCGGTCGCCAGTCCGGGGGCGTGGTCGGGTCGGTGGTCAGACCGCGGCTGACCGAGGTCGGTTCTCCACTGAAAGCATGGGCGTGCACGGTGACGACGCCAGCTTGGTCGAAGGTTTGATGTGGGATGCCGTTGAGGTTGCGCGCTAACGCATCCGGGTGCCGGTCGCCGTAGATCACGCAGTGCAGGACGTGTTCGTGGCCGTCGCGGTGCCGCACCGACAGGCTGACCGGGCGGCGCAGCGAGTCGTAGTCGGCGCGGAACTCGCGCCCGGACGAGTCCCAGCTTCGAACCAGGCCGCCGCGGATATCGGTGAAGGTCCAGCGGCTCCCGCGTTCGGCGCTGTCTCCGAAAACCGGTACGCCGAGCATGGAGGTGAACCCGGTGCCGACTTGCCTGCCGAGTTGGTCGATCACCGAGGATCGGCGGCCGGTCAGGTCGATGATCGAGCGCACGGTCGCGCTTGTGCCGCCGCCGTAGTCGGCGACCGCGAACACCGGCCGGCCCAGCGCATCGGCGTGGACCACCTCGGGGGTGTTCGCATGCCGCGCCGCCAGCCACGCCGCTCGGCGCTCGGGGTCGGCCGGTTCCGGGTCGGCTGGGTCGGGACTGCCGCGCTCGATGTACCAGTGACTGTCGAGCACGGTGTCGTTGGCGTCGGCGGTGTCCGTGCGCCATGGGGAAGTTTCGACGGTGGTGAAGGTGCCGTCGGGCAGGTCGACGCGTGTAACTCGGCCGAGTGGGTCGTAGGCGATCAGCGGAGTGACTCCGACAGTGGCGAGCGCCTCGAAGTCGTCGTATTCGCTGCTCGGGCTGAAGTAGGGCTCGTACTGCTTGACCGGATTGCCCTTGTTGTTCACGATCGTTCGCCCGGTGGCCAGCCAGCCGCCGGGCGCTTGGGTTTTCATCAGTGCCACCGCGCCGGAGCCACTCGCATAGGCAAAGGACTCGCGCCAACCGGTGTTGGTCGCACCGAAGTTCTCCCGGGCCAGTACGCGGGTGAGGTTGGGCCGGCCCGTGTTCGCCCAGCGGGTCAGGTCATATTCCACCCGGGTGGTGGGATCGTCCAACGTGTCGCCCTCACCCGATCCGGCCTTGCCCATCACCGCCGTGCGTACCACCAGGCCGAGCGCGTCGTGGCGTACGGCGCTGCGGTTGCCGTTGGCGTCGGTCACTTCCACCTGCCCCAGGATCCGGTAGTCGTTGACTGCGCTGGTGGTGTTCCAGGCCGCGCCGACGATCTCGATCCGCTGTGCCAGTAAGTCGTACGGGTCGCGGGTGATCGTGGTGCGCACGCCGAACGGATCCCGTATACCGATCGGAAGATGGAAGTGCGCTGCCGGGTCGGTACCGAATTCGGCTGTGCCGGAAGGAATCCACCAGCCATCCTCACCGTCGACCCGCCGGTAGCCGGCGTTCACCCAATCCGCTTCGGTGATGTCTGGGTAGTAGGCCTCGATGACGGGTTGGGTGAATGCCAGCCGATACGACTCGAAACTCAGCCCGAGACTGCCCTGCTGCCCGAACGGTAGTGCCGTGAGATCGTCGCCGCGATAGCGGATCAGCGTGCGGTGCAGGATCCGGCGAGCCAAGCCCGGGCCGGACTCGGCCGCGTAGTCGATGTCGCCGGCCGTGGTCAGGGCGGTGGCGAGTTCGTCGATGGTGAACAAGGTTGCGGTTGGGGTCACTGCGGTGAGCTCGTAGGAGCGGGTTTCACACGGTGCGGGCAGCCGGTAGGCAGGCACTGGCAGTTGCACGTCGATCTCGGGTGCCTGCTCGGTCTGCCCAGCGGCGATCCAGGTCTTTGCCTGGTCCGTGCGGACCTGTGGGGGCAACGCTGGGTCGGGATGTCGGCGCCCGTAGTCGACCGTCGCTGTCGCCAGCGGTTCGCCGAATCGACCTGTTTCGAGCACGCAGGTGTGGTGGATGCGGGGCTCGTCGGGTTCACGGTCGTAGTGGGCTGTCAGCGACTCGATCCCGACCGATTGGAATACCCCGGGCTGAACGGTGCGCACCGCATACCTGTACTCGGCCACTGAATAGGGGTGCTCGGCGGCGGAGGTGCCGTCGAAGGAGTAGGTCTCCACACGCAGCGGCAGCCCTTTCAGCGCGCGCACGGCGTCTCGGCATTCGGTGGTGGACAGCCCCGCCGGGAACTCGTGGCCGTCAAGGTCCGGGTGGCGGTTATAGAACTCCGCACCCAGTCCGGTCGTGAGATCCTCGCCGTCGAGGAACACCCCGGTGTGGAACCAGCTTCGGGTGGTGACTGGCGGCTGGAAGAACTCCGGGGCCAGCTCCTGATGTCCACCGTCGGCGTCGACGCCGACGACGAAATCCTCGAACGCCTCGGTATCGGACTGCTCAACCCGAGCGAACCCACGGAATTCACGCTCCGTGCCGTCGAAGTACCCGTGATGGTAGGTGTAGTGCGAGGTCGTCCTCGTGCCGTTCACGCGGTCGCGGGCCTGAACTCGCTCCACCACGTGAACCGGAAACGGCAGTCTGGTCAGCCAGGGATGGCCGGCCAGTTGATCAGCGATCGCGAACTTCGTCGACGGCGCGTATGTCACGGTGGTCTCGGCGCCCATCGAGTTGGCTACTCGCCGTAGCAGCCGCGGTGGCCCGGCTGCCATCAGGTCGAGGTATCGCAGTGGTGCGACGGCGTCCACCGCGGCCGGGGTCGACCAGATCAGACACGCTGTGCCTGCGCCGAACAGGTCGACGACCGACACGGTGGCGAGGTTGTCCAGATGCGGGAACGGCGCCAACCCCACCGGGTCGCTCCAACCGTTGCCTGCCTCGTTGAACCACACCGTGGCCCGGCCTTGCCCCAGATACAGCAGATCCGTGCAGGCCGAGCCGTCGATATCGGCCAGCCGGATGTTGCGCGCATCGAAAGCTTCCGGCAAGTCCAACAGTGGGCAGCGGCTCATTAGTATCTGCCCGCCGAACCGGCCGTGCCCGAGGTTGGGCCAGTAGCAGATCTGGGCGGCTCGAACCCGAACCAGATCGAACAAACCGTCGCCGGACATGTCGGCGAAATACAGTGCCTGCTGTTTGTCGGCGCGGACCAGCTGGGGGCCGCGCTCTTCAGCGCTCGGCAGCACCACCCGGATACCTTCGGCAAAACCCTGCGCGCCCAGCGACCGGTACCAGGTAAACGCATCGGCCTCGCTCACCAGCAGATCCGCCAGCCCATCGCCGGTGAGGTCGACCCACTGAACCTCGGTGCCGCGCCAGTCGAGCGCCGGCGCCTGCGGGAACGGCACGAACGGCGCCCACCCGTCGCCCACTCCGGCGGCGAAACCGGGCGCGCCCCCCTCCAACTGCACCAAATCGGCCCGCCCATCACCGGTCACATCGAGCAGGGCCTGCCGACCAGCGTCTAGTTGTGCCGACTGCGGACGTTCCGCCACGCGCTGCTGAGCAGCGAATCGGCCACCACCGAGGTTCTGCTTGTAGTACCACGCGTTGCGGTGCTCGGTGAGGATGCCGCAGGCACCGTCACCGTAGAGATCGACCCAGGTACCCGAGCTCGCATCCAACCCCGACGGTACGTTCTGCAACGAACCCGGATCGACTTCGAGCACAGTGTCGCCCAAATGCGCTTCGGTGTATTCCAGCTGCAGCGGCGGCAGGGTGTCGGAGTCGTAACTTCCCTCTGTTCTTCGCAGGTAGCCACGGTGGGTGAGCGAAGTCAGCAACGCCAATCGGTCGACGGTATAGGCCAACTCCATCGATGCCACCAAACAGTCGGCACCGACAGCCGACTCCTCGGCAAAATGGTGGAACATCAGGACCCGTTGACACAACCGGTAGGTGCGCACTGCGAAACCGGGAAGATAAGTGGAGAACGGGTCCGTGCGAGCAGCCCACGGCAGGTCGGGCTCGGGTAACGGATTCTGTCGCGAGTGGTCGCCGTAGTCGAACACCAACTCGAACATCCACTCGGCGTTCGCGCGCTCGAGCGCGGTCAGCTCGACCGGACGCCGTCCATGCTGATCCAGCAGCGGCTTCCGATTGCCGTAACGGACACACTTGAGGTACCGGTTCGCCGACGGGGCGGGTCGGTTGCGTTCGTGGGGCGCGGTGGTGTCGACCTCGACCGTATCCTCCGGCGTGTATCGGTATTCGACGGCGTTGCCGTCGACGTCGCGTGTCTCCGAGATCAGCCAGCTGAAAACTCGGCCATCGGTCGGGTCGCTGATCCGGTCGGCAGCCGTCCGTCCGAAAACTGTCAGAACATTGTCCGGCGACAGGGCCCGCCAATGGGTGTCACCGTCGTCGGTGTGAGTCCACTGCTCGATCCGCGTGAACGCGCCCTCGACCCGGGGCCGGTATCTGCTGATCCGGTACCCGGGCACGCTGTCGAAGTCCACGACGGGCTCGCCCACAGCATCGACTGCTGGCACCAAGTCGTCACTGCCGGCGAGGACGAACACATCGGTGTCGTCATATCGGGGCACACCGCGACTGGTCTTGCGAGTCAGCTGCGGCGTAGCCAACCGCCAGCCCAATCCGAATGGGCCACTTCCCGCTGCGGAGTCATAGCTCAGCGACAACACCGGAGTCGCACCCGACCGAGCCGGACTGACGGGCAGGGGAACGGTCAACCCCGCGGTCCCCAACGCTGCATTGGCGCCGAACTTCTCGCCGAGGCCGCGGATCGCACCACCACCTTTCGGCAGATTCAGCGTCGGCGTACTCGGTGCCCACGTGGAACGTGCATCGGACGACTCCGCAGGCTGGCGTGGGGGCACGCTACCGGCCACGATGCCTGTCTGCCCGTCACCTGTTGCTCGAGGGCTCACCATCAGCACTCTCCGATCACGCCTAGGGTTCGGCTCCAGGGTGAAAAGTGTGGTTAGGGTCGTCGAAGCGATTCGATGGGCGCGACGTCCATGCTGGTAGAGGCAGTTCACCTCAGTGTCGAGATCACCTGGATGCGGCGACGAGGTGCATTGACTTTATGCGGGCGCGGCAGTGAGAACACGAGTACTCCACTACTCGAAACCCGGGTGCCGTCTTGCTGCCGGATCGTCGTCTCGACGATCCCTGCCCCGAGCGCAGCCATCGAGGTGCTCGAGGTGGTGACTCCGAATCGATCAGATCGCAGGGCACGGACCTATCGTCAGACGGCGGGTCCCGCCCCATTTGGCGGCCGACAGCCGGCGCAGCGGCCAGACGTACAGCAGGCCATCACGGCCGTGAGGCAACCATGCACGAAGCTTCGACCGGGCAATTCCTATCCTGTCCCTCCCGTGAATCGAGGTTCGACGGATTCGGTGCGGGTGCGGTCGAGGAAATGGTGGTGGGCGGTACCGAGAAGGTCTCGGTACCGCCCACCGCGGGTTGGGTCAATCGTGGGTGGGGGACCCCGGGGCGGTTCGTGTGTCGAGGATGGTGTTGAGGATCCGCAGTGCCAGGGCGGTGGCGTGTGCTGCGGTGGCGATGACCGGGTGGTCGGTGAGGTCGGCGGCGAAGGCGGCGGTGTTGGCGACGGTCGCGGCCGTGTCGAGGATCTGTCGGCGGAGTGTGTTCGGTTGCGGGGTGGTGGGATTGGGTTCGGGGGCGGTGGTCTGGTTGGTCATGGCGCCTACGGTGTAGTCGTTTCACCTGGGAAAAGAGGTCCGGCGGCAGCAGGGAGGCATTCCGGAGGCAATCGTGCGGGTGGATAACCTGGCCGGAGCGTGGATCGGTCGGGCAGAGTGGGGTGCTGGTCGGTGGCATCTGGAGGCACGGAAGAGGAGGCTTGTGGAGGACAGCAACGGTCGCGCCGAACTCGCTGCCGCGTTGAAGACCTTGCGGGCGGGGGTACGTGGGCTCGTCACCGACGAGGTGATCGTCGAGCGCGCGAGCGCGATCCTGGACGAGGCTGCCCGGCGCCGCCACGCCAGCGCCGAGAGAGTCGCTCGTGACAGGGGAGGTCAGCCGCTGCGGTTCTCCGTGCCGGAGAAGGTCGCCTCGCGGAAGGCGTTCAACGGCTGGATGAACTCCCATCCCAAACTGCCACCGACTGAGGAGCAGTTGCTGGCGGTGGTTCTGGCGATCCATCGAGTGCGAACCTCCAGATCCGACGCGCAGCTGTCTTCGGGGGACGTCCTGTATTGGCGGCAGCTGTACCGGGCAGCCGCGAGCACGCCGTCGAGAACCGTCGACCGGAACCCGGTTCCCGGTGTCGGGCAGCCGCTGACCGCGGAGTTGGATCCGTTCGATCTGGGCGTGCACAAGGCGATCACAGTCGACCCTGACGGCCGGGACAGTGCCTTGCCTGCCTATGTGCCGCGGGCTCACGACGCCGCGCTGGCCGAGGTCGTCGCGGCGGCGGCTGCCGGGACGAGCCGGTTGGTGGTGCTGGTGGGGGATTCCTCGACCGGCAAGACCCGGGCCTTGTGGGAAGCCCTGGCGCCGTTGCGGGATCAAGGTGGATGGCGGTTGTGGCATCCCAGGAGCCCGAACCGCCGCGCCGCGCTCGATGAGCTGGTCCGGGTCCGGCCACGGACAGTGGTGTGGCTCAACGAAGCCCAGGAGTATCTAGGCGGGGACAACCGAGCCGGCGACGAAGACGCCGCGGTCGCGCTGAGGGATCTGCTCACCGACGATGTGCGTGGGCCGGTGCTCATGGTGGGGACGCTGTGGCGCTCCTACTACACCGTATTGTGCCGCCCGCACGCTTCCCAAGCCCGCGAGCTGCTGGAGAACTCGGCGACCACTGCGGTGCTCGAGGTTCCAGCGTCGTTCGCCGACGCCGACCCGGACGCCCTGACAGCGGCCGCTGAGACCGATGCGCGGTTCGCGTACGCGCGGGAACGTGCAGAGTATGGGCGCATTACCCAGTACCTGGCCGGAGGGCCGGAACTGCTGCGCCGCTACGACCGTGAATTCTCCACCGCTGCACGATCGATCGTTCAGGTAGCGATGGACGCGCGCCGGATGGGGCACCGCAACGCCATCCCGTACGGGCTCCTCGCCGAGGCCGCCCACGTCTACATGACCCCCGGCGATTGGAACACTGTAGCGGCGACCGACGACTGGCTCAAGAAGGCCCTCACCGAGGCCGAGCGCCCCTGCAAGGGCGCCGACGGGGCACTTACCCGCATCATCACCCCACCGGTCGAACCGAGTAACCGAACCAGGCCAACCACCAAACGAGGCGGATCGACGTACCTGCTGGCCGACTACCTCGACCAACGTGCCCGCGTCGAACGAGCCGATATCGTCCCCCCGATCGCGTTCTGGGCGGCCCTCGCCCGCCACGCTCACCCTCAGAACCGTGATCTGCTGGGTGGTGCTGCGTGGCGCCGTGGCCTGTATCGCGCCGCAGCGCAGCTCTGGATCGATGCCATCGGCGCAGGAACACACATCTGCGCTCCTGCCCTGATCGAAGTGATGCACAAAGTTCAACCGAACGATCGACGACCAGCCACTTGGGTCGTCGAACGGTATGCCCTCACCGAACCGCACAGAGTCGCAAACCTGCTGACCGCATTGCTGAAGGCCGAGTTCGGCGGACACGCACGCGACCTCGCCGATCGAACCATACCCACTGTCGACATCGAAAACCCGAACAACGTTGCGTTCTTGCTGGACGCACTGCGTGAAGCCGGATTGGGCGAACACGCACACGACCTGGCGGATCGGGCCGCACCCACCACAGATGTTGACAACGTGGCATACGTCTCGGTCCTGCTGCACTCACTATCGACTGCCGAGTTGGGCAAACATGCACGCGACCTGGCCGATCGAGCCGGTCTCACCCTCGATACCGACGACCCGGACAGCGTGTATCGGCTGCGAGTGACAACGTGGGAGGCCGAACTGTACAAGACCGCCGGAATACAGGATTATCGCTCAATGTTCGACCACCGGGGCAGGATCACGCCGAGATGGCCGCGACTGAGGTCCGGGACTCGGCCGTTGCAGAGCGCCGCGAGCGTCCACGACTGCCGATTCGGGCGAGAGCCCGATGGCGCCGACGCGAAAGAATGGACCTGGGACGATCTGCTGGTACCCGAATGAGAATGTGAATCAACGCGGCGCCGCGACGCTCTGAGGGCCCCGGGCTGGATCGGTAGGTAGCGCTCCGTCGGATCGTGGCCCCTGCCTACGTTCGGAGTCCACGATCGCCTGGTGTGGCGGCTCGGCCGCGCCGCCACAGGATTCGATGTCATCGACGGCCCTGGTGTGTGGGAATCGACCCCCCGGCGGTGTGGGTGGTGGGGCACAACCGCGGATGTAGGCGGGTTCCGCGTGGGCGAGGGACCCGGTTGCCTCGTCGGCCGCCGACATCGCCCAGCCGAGCTGGGTGGTACGAGTTCGTGCAATGGCCCTGCCGGGGCGGCCGCGTGCTGCGGGCCCGCGAGATCGACCGGACGCCGGTGTGGCTCGACCCGCGCACCCAGCGCGTGCTCGCGCCGCGGGCAAGCAGTGACCCCGGACGGAACCGAAGTGGAGAAGCGCTGCACGCCGCGCCAGCGGGTTCGACGGCGGCCCGTACACACTGCATCAGTTGCGGCATTCGCGGCTCACGCACGCGGCCGAGGAGGGCGCGTCGACGCCGGTGTTGATGAAGTTGTCCGGGCACTCCTCGGTTCGAAGCCTTGCCAGGTACGCGAAGGTTTCCGATCAAGGACTCGTTCGATTCCAGGCAGACAGCGATCCTGCGGCCCGGCGGCGAAGGGGGTGATTACAGGCTCAGCCGCCGGTCACGGGTGTGTTCGGTCCGCACCCTGACCATCGGGAGGACGCTGACGGGTTTGCCGGTGGCGTGTTCGATGGTGGTGCGCAGTTTGTCCCAGGCTTTCGGCTGGTTGCGGATGTAGTGCTCGAGCGCGGTGGCCGATTCGTCCGCGGTCATCGGCGTGGAAGTCGCGGCAACGTTGCGTGTAGTGCCGGTAGATATTCGTACCCGCGGATCGGCCCGGATATTGCGATACCACTGGGCCGTGGTCCCGAACCCGGACACGATGACATATTCGCCGGCCGCAGGTCGGTCTACGACTTCCAGGACGACGAATCGGGGTGCGCCACTGCGGCGTCCGGTGTGTCGCAGCATAAGCAGGCGCGAGCCGAACACGAACCCGAATCCGGCGCGGTAGAGCCAGATCGGCGCGCGAACCAGCCATCGAGTTCGTAGTGCGCGGGCACCGAGCTTTGTGGCGAGACTTGTCGCGGTCATCTGTGTTCTCCTTCAGGTGGGGGTGATCCCGTGGTGCGGACGGTCAACAGTCGGCGCGTTCGTTGTCGGTCAAACCCGCCGCACGCAGCAACGGCCCGGTCACATTCACCGCGCGCAGGGTGGGGTCGATCATGCGATGCAGGATCAGCCCATCGATGAGGGCCAAGACCACCGCCGCGGTAGCCTCCGGATCGATGCTCGGGCCCTGATCGCGAAACCACGCGGTCATCGCGGCCCGTGCCTCGGCGACCAGGCGGCCCAACTCGTTTCGCAGGCGTTCGTTGCGGGTGGCGGCCAGCATCATCTCGCTCATCGCCACTGTCGCCGGATCGGTGCTGGTGTAGGCACCGATCGTGGTGAGCATCTGCGTTATGGCCGCAGGGCCGGAGGCTGCGAGTGCCTCGGCCATCACGGTGTCGTACTCGGTGCGCGCCATGTGCAGCGAGGCATCGATGAGCAGGTCGGTCACCGACGGGAAGTGGTAGTGCACCAACCCTGGTCGCAGACCGGCACGTTCGGCAACCAGCCGTGTGGTCACCGCACCCCACCCGTGCTCGGCGATCAGCTCGATTGCCGCGGTCATCAACCGAGTACGGGTTTCCCGGCCTCGCTCAGCCGCCGTCACCATTGGCCTGCTCCGATCACAACGGATTGGACGATCGCCTTGGGCATATGACCAAACTACCGGACCGTCGTCCTGGACAGGGTTCCGGGCTCGGCTATGGGGCCCGTGCGGGGCTCGTCACTCGTCGACGCGGACGTCGGGATCGCGTAATTTGCGATGGGTGTCGCCGAGGTCGGACAGGCGGAAGGCGTAGTGGCCGTCGATGCCGATGTGGGCGCGGATGAACGCCGACAACCGCTGCGCGTCGGCGTCGAGCACCGGATAGCCTTGAGCGCGTAGCTGTTCCAGAGCGCGGTTGGTGTAGAACGTATTCCACAGAACCGTGCAGTTGAGTACCAACCCGAGCGCGGAGAGCTGATCTTCCATGCCCTCGTAATAGGTGCGGGTCATCTCCCCCTTCTTCCCGTGGTAGATCCGACGCCCCAGATCGTGGCGGCCCTCGACGAGATTGGCCTGAACTTTTCCTTCCCGGCGATACGGTTCGTCGTCGGCCAGGCGCAGGATGTGCAGGGTCTTGAAGATCCGCCCGTAGTGCGCGATCCCCTGACCCAACGGGGTGGGATTTCCATCTCGGGAGATCATGCGGGTGACGTCATGAGCAGAGACTTCACACGCGTTGATCGACACCGCGATCCGGCACATGCCCTCCCAGTGCGCCGCGATTTTGTCGGTGTCGATCTGTCCCGGTGCGGCCTGGTTGAGGGGGCCGTAGTCCGCACCCGGGTCGACCACAACCGCTGATCGGGCAGATTCGCCAACTGCGGCCGATACTTCTTGCCGATCAAATGCACCAAACCGAACACGATGTCGGAATAGGAACCGGTGTCGGTGATGATGTCGTCGGGTCGCGTCCCGCCCTGCTGGAGCTGCACGACGTCGATGAAGTCGACTCCTCGACCCCCGGTCATGGCAGGCAAGTTCGAGATCTTCGCCGATCAGGGCGGCATGTTCCGGTGGCGGCTCAAGGCAGGCAACAGCGAGATCATCGCCGCCTCTCAGACGTATGAGTCCGAGGAGGCGGCCAAGAAGGGCAACGCCTCGGTGCAGACCAGCGCCGCTGGCGCCACGGTTGCCGTCCTCACTGCGGACGGCAAGTAGCGGCCCGGCTCGCCGCCCGCGCGTGGGGCCAGTCCTTCGGCGGTTGGGCTGCGAATGCCGCCTGAACTGGTATTTCAGGTGAAGCCAGCTCGCCGAATCCAGGGCCCTGCGATCGTCAGCCGACTCGCCGACGCGGCGTGTCCTACCCGCCCCATTACCGAGACGTCCGCCATTCTCAGGAGGACAATCACTGGGAGAATCCTTCGGCAGGAGAGAGAGCTCGCCATGCCCCGGAATTTGTATCGGTTGCCCCACTGTACGCAGTTCTTGAGCGATGATGGCTTCTTCGTGCGCGCGCCGGCCGACGACGACAATGTCCTCGATCTCGCCGACGCCCCCGACACGCTCGAGGCCGCCTACGTCGGAAACACCATCCGTGCCCTCGCACTCCGATCGGGCACGCCGTGGTACGAATCGGCTGGCTACAAGGCTATGAAAGAATCACTCGATCTGCTCACGCTGGGTGTCGAGGTCGTCGAACTCGCTGTGGCGTTGGACAATTGGGCGTCCGGTGGGTCCGGCAGTACTGATCCTGCGCTGCAGGCGCTGGCTGAACTGAACCAAAAACTGACGCAGATCCAGGACTTTCAGCTGGCGCACTGGATAACCTCCCGCGAAGAAGACCTGAGCTTGCTGCGCTCGCACTCCATGAGTGCTTTGCAGACCGCCCGCGAGTTCCTGCGCAGTGGCGCTTCCTCATCCGATCCCACATGGCAAGGCCGCCGAGTGCTGGCCGAACGCGACTCGCAGTACGCTGTGAACTCCATCATTGGCAGCCTCGACGACGCATACTGGATGCGGCCCTACAGTGTGCCGGCGCTGTCGCTGACAGCCGACCCGACTCATTGGCGGCTGGGCTGGATGTCGAATATGACCGACCGCGCACGCGACCACGGTTTCGGTCGGGTGTGGGACTACCGCTGGGCGTTGCCGGTGCTGTTGTACGCCATCAGCGTCCGGACCACCGTGCTGCGAGCGTTCCAGGGCCCGTTGCCCGCCGGTCCTCCACCTTGGCGGACAGAAGCAGAAGACCACATCGCCTTCCTGCAACGAGTCTGGGAGCGTATGGAATCCGGTGTCCGACATCTGACCCTCGAGAAGTACTCCGGGGAGCAGATGCAGCGGCTGGGGTCGCAAGCGTATCTCCCCATGTTCGCCGTCGATATCCACGGCGGCCACTTCGTTGGCGGAGACACACTCTCCATGCAGGAATACATGAGGGCACCTTCGAGGTGGAATTGGGTCGAGCCGAGGCCGACCCCTGACCTCGTCAGAGACGCTCAAGCGAACCAACCTGGACTCAGCGCATTCGTTCGCCTGGTCGGCACGTGGGGATACTCCCAGGTGTGCCAGGCAATCGGGCTACCGGACCTGTTGGTTTACATCAGCATCCTTTTCGAACACAAGAAGGACGTTGCCGAGGGAATCGTATTCCCCTGGTGGCTGTATATCTCGCGGAGCATCACCGAATCCCAGACAAGCCGGACGGCCGCGGCTCTTGCCGCTTCACTGGCAGCGCAGGAAACCGCCGGGCAACCAGACGAATCCGCAATCCGCACCTTCGATCTCTTCAGCGCCCTTCGATCCGACGACGACCATGTCCGCGCCGTTGTGGCGCAATGCGCTGACGAAGTAGCCGCCGTGGGTGTCGCCAACCGAAACAAGAGGTAGCCGACTGCGAGCCAAGTCGTCAGCAGGACCTCAACCGTCGCTGCTAGGCGCTGGGTTGGTGCTGTCGTCGGCCGCGCGGGCATTGCCTCGCGCTCCGATTCCCGGCGCCCGGCGCCGACATTCACGCGGTGACCGAGAAAGGGCTGCCAACCATCTACTTGGCGGCAACGACAGCCAGCGGCGACCCAGTGGCCACGATTCGTCTCCTGCGCGCTCAAGGTACAGACCCGCAGCGCGAGACAATCGAAACACTTCGGTCCCAAGAGCACGCTGCACTTCATCACGAAACCGCCAACAACCCGTTGATCCAAGCCGATTTCGCGGACCTGAAATGAGCGGCGATCCCGAATACGACGCAGCCATCGACGAGCTCCGGGCCAAACATCAGACGCCGGCACCGGCAGCGCGACCGACACAACCCACTTCACCCTGTAGAACGGGCCGGCCACACGGACCGGGCGGCTTCCCATCGTCCCGCTGCACAACGTCGCAGCTGAAGACGCACATAGTGGCGCCAGGCCCAACACTCCAAGTACGCCGGATATGAACGCAGATCAAGGAACTCGGTTCCAGGCTGTGACCAAGAACTCCGGGTCCGTGGCTGTTCGATCATCGAGTTCATGCCGTCGCACCCACGTACTATCAGCACGCTCCACCAGTCGGTGCGAGGCACTAACGCCCGGGCACCATCAACGCCCGACGCCCGGACACCTAATGGGGTATCAGTCACGTGATAAAGACGATCGAATGGATCTGGCAGTTCGAATCACACCCGGTCGCGGATGGCGACGTCGCAGGACAAGTATTCGAGACGATGGTAGGAGGCCATCCGGCCACTGTCCACTTGCCGACCGTCGTTGTCTGGCAGACGATCGATTCCGAACGAGACGAGCTCTACCTTGCGCCCAGCACCGTCAACGAGATCACTGATCAGCTGATACCACCGGACTGGGGGTATGTGCGCCAGAGGGCGGGCAACCAGCCCGTCGCCATTGCATTCCACGGAGTTGTGCTCAAAGTCGAGGCCGACTGCCACGACTCGCGAGAATTCAATCAGCTCGCCCAGGAGCTAGTGGACGCCAGCACCGAGTGGCAACAGACCGTCGAAGCATGGATCGAGGTAAGCACAGGCCAAGTGCTGACCCGCATCGGGCACCAGCCGACAATCCGTATCGGATGCGTGACCCATATTTGGGAAAGATCAGGCGCCAACGGCGGCATCCAACGATTGGCGATTCCGACCAGCGCGGACTTCCCCGCAACAACCACCACGCCTGCGGTGACACGCGACAGCCTCCACCGATGCTTCGAACTCGCCGGTAAACGTGTGCGTCCAGCTCTGGCATGGATGCTGATCAGGGACGCACGTTCCCTCAACGCAGCAGGGCAACACCGCCGGGCGATCATCGACGCGGGCAGTGCCGCCGAGATCGCCGTCAAACAGCTGATCCGGTCGCAGTTATCCTCGACACCAGACGAATTGGTCGACAAACTGGCCAACGCAACACTTGGACAAAGCCTGGACACACTCAAACTCGCCGGATGGCTTCCGCCAGCAGGACTTAACCTCCGCAGCGATCTGGTCACACCGCGCAACCAGGTTGTTCATTTGAAGTCATCGTCAACTGATGCGCCCAGCGATCAGGCCGCGACCTCGGCTATCCGTGCCGCGACGGCATTGGTGGAGAGCGCATTTCCGCATCCGCAGGGCCTGGTCTCGTAAACACAGATCCGCCGATCAACAGGTACGACCGTGCGATGCCGGATCCGCTTCGACGTATCGCGCCGTTGAGCACATCGCCATCCGCTACCGACCAGCCCGATCTCGAAGCACGCGAAAACGGCGCGCTCGACGTAGGACAAATTCAAGGGTGTCGGCCCCTTTATCTCGAGGCACGTGCTGGAACTTTCGGTCAAGTCGAGCAGGGGGATTCCCCTTCAACAGTTCGTCACGTGACGATTTACGGCCCCATGAGAGGGAAGGGGGGCGGTCAACGGAACCGCACAGGATTGATGACAACCCGCGCCTCCCGTTGTGCATCGAGTACTCGATGCACAACGGGAGGCGCGTCGCTTCCCAAGCCCGCAACAGCATCCCGGGATGCATGCACACAGCCCGAGCGTCATAACACCGAGACGGACCAGAGGCGCGGAAGCGCACCCGAGAGGCCCGGGGAGCCTCTACTTGACATAATTCCTAATTATCGGCAAAACCGTTGCGACACAACAAGACCCAGGGGAGTGGCACTCAGGGACGCTCACGGCACCCCTGAGTGCTGCCGCCACACCTGCCGCCCCGAAGCCGCCGAGACTCGCGGTCGCGCCACGGCGAGTGCCATACCTTCGGGATCGGCAGCTCCGCGGGGCCAAATCCGGAAAGAGGTGAGAGTGGGCGATTGCCACCACATCAATCACATCAGCCACATCCGCATAGTTTCGTCACAGTGACACATCGCCGGATGCATGGATATTCGCCCAGGGCAGCGGTATGCGCACGCACTCTCAACTTTTCCTGGATTTTCGCCCTGCTGTCATCATTCGCCGGAACACTCTCAACCTTTTCCGGATTGCACAGCAAACATCCATAAAACCCCTCTTGACCGGCCGCCTTCAAACGCCGATAATGCACATTATGTCAAGTTGTCACTACGCTGGCGGCCAGCACAGCTGTGAGGCCTTCCCTCAGGTCCTTGACGAAGTACTCGGGAGCCTCCAGTGACGGGAAATGTCCCCCACTGTCGGGCGACCCCCATCGGACGATCTGTCGGTACCGCTCCTGTGCCCAGACTCGCGGACACTTCTCGATGTCACGTGGATACATGGTGATTGCCGACGGAACGTCGACGCGAAGTTCGGGGTCGAGCGAGTTGTGGCTTTCGTAGTAGATGCGGGCTGCTGATGCGCCGGTTCGCGTCAGCCAGTACAGGGTGACGTCGTCTAGAACGCGGTCGATGGAAATCGTCTCGAACGGGCTGTCTTCGGTATCTGTCCACTCGGCGAACTTGTCGAGGATCCAGGCCAGGAGGCCGACCGGTGAGTCGACGAGCGCGTAGCCGATGGTCTGCGGTCGAGTCGCCTGCTGCTTCGCGTACGCGGCGCGGTGGTGCCAGAAATGGCGAGTCTCCTCGATCCACGTTCGCTCGGTCGTTGTCAGCCCGTCCGTCGTCAGCCCGGGCGGAGCCTCGGCGAACGTGGAGTGGATGCCGAGAACATGCGCCGGGAATCGGCCACCGAGAACCGTGGTGATATTGCCTCCCCAGTCGCCGCCGTGGGCTAAGAATCTGCCGTAGCCGAGCCTTTTCATCAGTTCCACCCAGGCGGCCGCGATCTTCTCGGTCCCCCACCCGGTGGTGGCCGGCTTGTCGCTGTAACCGAAGCCGGGCAGCGAGGGAACGACGACGTGGAACGCCGGCGCGTCCGCGTCCTTCGGATCTGCCAGTTCGTCGACTACATCGGTGAATTCGGCAATGCTGCCCGGCCAGCCGTGCGTCATGATCAGCGGCGTCGCATCGGCGCGCGTGGATCGGCGGTGCAGGAAGTGGATTCCCAGATCGTCGATGGTTGTGCGGAACTGGCCGATCTGATTGAGGCGCTCTTCGAACGACCGCCAGTTGTACTCGGTGCGCCAGTAGTTCACGACCTCGACGAGGTCGGCGAGCGGAACCCCCTGCTCCCATCGGCGCGGGTCGGGTGCGGCGCGATAGACCGTCTCGGGCTCCGGTAGTCGTGCCGCGGCCAATCTCGCACGCAGATCGTCGAGGTCGGCGTCGGTTGCGTGGGCTTCGAATGCTCGCACGTCGCTGGTCGGACTTGGCATGAGACCTCCTGCGCTTGGTGAACCGTCTTAGACGGTTCTAACACGCCTGACGTCAGGGTGCAACCAGCTAAGGTGGTTCCATGCATGCTGAGTTCCCTGACTTCCGCCTCGGCACTGTGCTGGCGACCAGCTTCACGGCGACACTGACTGAGCGCTCTGGCGAGGCTGTGGAGCGCATCCCCACGCCGCAGCGACTCGTCGACTGGCTGGCAGTGAGCGGCCTGGCCGTGAACTCCTGCACCACCGCCCAGCTCGCACTCGTGCGGGAACTGCGGGAATCGATTCACCTCGCCGCGACGGCGACCGCGATGCGCGACACTCCCCCGGCATCTGCTGTCCGAGTCATCAACGACCGCAGCATCCAGGGTCGGGCGTCAGCGGTCCTGACGCCCGAGGGCAATCGGCACTGGCGACTCAACGCGGATTCCTGTGTCGAAGACGCACTGGGCGTCATCGCCGCCGATGCGATCAGCATCCTCGCCGGCGAACGAGACGGGAAATTGGCGTTGTGCGCATCGCCGACCTGTCGAGCCGCCTTCTTCGACACCAGCCAGAGCCGCACCCGCAAATGGTGCGATATGAACACCTGCGGGAATCGTCAGAAGAAGGCGCGCTTCAACGATCGAAAATCAGGGTTGCCGGTAGCGAGCATTTGATCGGCAGACGGTCTCCCGGTGGGTGGACACTCCCCCGTCCGGCGTGCGCGAGAACTCCTAGCGTGCGCAGCACAGCGGATGGGAGTTGTAATGAGCACACACAATTCGGTGGCGCCCGTCGATGCGGGCGATGTCGAGCAGGTCGACTACGAAACCGATGTTCTGATCGTTGGGTACGGGTGCGCGGGTGCGGCCGCGGCGCTCGAGGCGTCCGCCGCGGGCGCCGATGTCCTCGTGCTGGAGAAGCTGGGTGGCGGCGGTGGGTCCTCCGCGCTGTCCGGCGGCGAGATGTATCTGGGCGGCGGCACCGAGATCCAGCGGGCCTGTGGGTTCGACGACACCGCGCAGGACATGGAAGCGTTCCTGCTGGCCGCGCTGGGACCGGATGCCGACCGGGAGAAGGTCGGCCTCTACAGCCGTGAAAGCGCACGGCACTACCGGTGGCTCGTCGACCACGGCGTCCCGTTCAAACCTTCGCTGTGGGACTCCCCCACCTGGGTGCCGCCCACCGACGACGGTCTCATGTGGATGGGCGAAAAGGCCTGGCCCTTCGCCGATCTCGCGAAGCCGTCGCCGCGCGGACACCGGGTCACTTCCGACGGTTTCGGTGGCAAGGTGCTGATGCAGAAGCTGTTCGAAGCCGTTGCCGCGACCGCGGTGACGGTGCACACCGACACCAACGCGATCCGGCTCGTTACCGAAGCCGGACGTGTGGTCGGTGTCGTGGCGAAGCAGTACGGCCGGTACTACACCTACCGTGCTCGACGAGGTGTCGTCTTGACCACGGGCGGGTTCGCCGACAATGCCGCGATGGTGGCTCAGCACGCACCGCAACTGGTCGGTCCCGGCGTCAACAGTGACGGCGGTGACGACGGGCGCGGCATCGTGATGGCACAGGCCGCGGGCGCCGCGGTGCGGCACATGTCCGCCGCACAGGTCGGGATCTCCCTGATTCCGGGGATGATGGTGCGCGGCATGATCGTCGACGACCTCGGCAGGCGCTTCATCAACGAGGATGTCTATCCCGGGCTCGTCGGCCAGGCCGCTCTGTTCAAGCACGGCCTGAAGGTGTGGGTGATCCTCGACGAGCAAGCCTATGAGGAAGTGCCGGAGAACGAACGGTGGGGCGTGCAACCGCACTTCGTGGCCGAGACGCTCGACGACCTCGAACAGCAGATCGGCATGCCGCCCGGCGCGCTGGAGACGACGGTCGCCGAATACAACCGGCACGCGGCCGATGGGCAGGACCCCTACTTCCACAAGGCGGCGCACTGGCTGCGGCCGCTGCGGTCACCGTTCGCCGCGATCGACGTTCAGCGCGGTATCGCCCCGCCCGAATACGGTGAAGCGGGCCGTGGTGGAGCTGAGGTGTTCACCATCGGTGGACTGCACACCACGGTCGACGGCCATGTCCTCGACTTGGACAGCGCACCGATCCCGGGTCTGTTCGCCGCGGGCAGAGCCACTTCGGGTCTGCACTCGTGGGGCTACATCAGCGGCACATCGCTCGGTGACGGCACTTTCTTCGGCCGCCGCGCCGGCGTGGCCGCGGCCGCGCACCCCGCATCATCCTGAGCCGATTTCGCGGCCGGTCGCAGCAAGGTGCTCGATTACCAGCTGGACCGGCTGGCTGTCGACGATCATTGTGTGGTGACAGAGCGTTTCCTGAAACAGATCGACCCGGGCGCATGAGCGTGGACGCAACCCCGGGCGCGCGCCGGGCGGATATCGCGACCATGCTGCTCGACCGGCTCGGCGACCAGCGACTCGGCCTGCGCACCCGTGACACCGAGTGGACCTGGGATGCGGTGGTCCGGGAGTCGGCTGCCCGTGCGGAGCTTGCCCGCACCCTGCGCCGCGACGGCCCGTTCCATATCGGGGTGCTGTTGGACAATGTGCCCGATTTCGTCTTCTGGCTGGGCGCGGCGGCTTTGGCGGGCGCGACGGTGGCGGGTCTCAATCCGACCCGGGGTGACGCCCAGTTGGCTGCCGATGTTCGGTATGTCGACTGTCAGCTGATCGTCACCGATGCCGCGGGGATGGCGCGGCTGCGGCAGCTGGATCTCGATCTGGCCGAGGATCGGTTCCTGCTGGTCGATGATCCCGGTTACGCCGCCCGGGTCGATGCCTGCCGTGGGCTACCCTCGGCGGTGGGTGGTCCGGACTCGTTGCTGCTGTTGCTGTTCACGTCCGGCACCACCGGTATGTCGAAGGCGGTGCGGTGCACCCAGCGCCGTCTGTCGGTGGTCGCGTACGCGGCGGCGGCGAAGTTCGGGCATGTGCGCGAGGACGTGGACTACTGCTGTATGCCGCTGTTCCACGGCAATGCGATCATGGCGTTGTGGGCGCCTGCGCTGTCGGTCGGTGCGACGGTCTGCCTGACCCCGAAATTCTCCGCGTCGCAGTTCCTTCCGGATGTCCGGTACTTCGGCGCGACTTTCTTCACCTACGTCGGCAAGGCGCTCGGGTATCTGCTGGCCACGCCCGAAGCCGCATCGGATTCCGACAATTCGCTGGTGCGCGGATTCGGTACCGAGGCGTCGGTGGCCGATCAGGACGAGTTCCGTCGCCGCTTCGACGCGAAGCTGTTCGAGGGGTACGGCTCCAGCGAGGGTCCGAGCCTGGCTGCCCTGGATCCGTCCGCACCGCCCGCTGCGCTCGGCAGGCCGGCGCATCCCGGTGTGGCGGTGGTGAATCCGGATTCGTTGCGGGAGTGCGCGCGGGC
This sequence comes from Nocardia sp. NPDC127606, assembly GCF_042671725.1. Taxonomy (NCBI): domain Bacteria; kingdom Bacillati; phylum Actinomycetota; class Actinomycetes; order Mycobacteriales; family Nocardiaceae; genus Nocardia; species Nocardia sp. NPDC127606. The sequence continues at coordinate 1,616,544 of NZ_JBHXWQ010000001.1, forward strand.
CGAGTTCGACGAGTACGGCCGGGTCCGTAATCCTGATGAGGCCATCGGGGAGATGATCGACAAGGCCGGTGCGCTGGCGTTCGAGGGCTACTACAAGAACGATGTCGCCGACGCCGACCGTCTCCGCAACGGTTGGTATTGGACCGGGGATCTCGGCTATATCGACACCGCCGGATTCCTGTATTTCGCCGGTCGCAAGGGCGACTGGATCCGGGTGGACGGCGAGAACACCTCGGCGCTGATGATCGAGCAGGTCCTGCGCCGCCATCCCGCAGTCATCGCCGCCGCTGTGTTCGGGGTGCCCGATCCGCGTTCGGGCGATCAGGTGATGGCCGCCGTCGAGGTTGCCGACCCGGTCGGTTTCGATGTCGAGGCGTTCACCGAATTCCTCTGTGCGCAGTCCGATCTCGGCAGCAAAGGTCTCCCCCGGCTGCTGCGTGTCTCGGCGAATCTTCCGGTGACGGGGTCGAACAAGGTGCTCAAGCGCGAACTGCAAGAACAGGCGTGGCGCACCGATGAACCGGTGTACCGGTGGGTGGGGCGTGGTCGACCGGTCTACGGGCGCCTGATCGAGGCGGACCGACAGGCGTTGGAGTCGGAGTTCGCCGCGCACGGCAGGCAGCGCATGCTGTGAAGGTCTGCGTGCGAGATCTCAGGTGAGTAGCCGTGTCAGGCCGCCTGCCAGGTAGGTCACCTGGTCGTCGAAGAAGTGGACCAGGTCGTCGGCGCTGGGGACCGCGCCGCGTCGGTGGTTCCATTCCTCTGCTCGGCTCAGTGCCTGGAGGAAGACCATGAGCGCGGTGGCCCAGCGCTGTTCGAGCCGGACGGGGTCGGTGTCGGGAAAGGTACGCCGGACCTGGTGCAGCAGGACCGTGCGTAGGTCTTGTTCGGCGGCGTCGAGCGCGGGGTGGTTCTGTGCCGACATCTGGGCGACGATGTTGATCCAGCGCATGCCGCGGGTGCGGTGGCGCGAGAGCAGTTCCCGGTACGGGTCGGTGACGGCGCGGACGAGTTCGTCGATGGTCGGCGCGTGTTCGCGGTCGGCGAGCGCGTCGACATCGGCGCGGATGCGGTCACGCACACCGGCTCCGAGGTCCAACAGCACCGCGGCCAAGAGGTCGTCTTTCGTGCCGAAGTGGTAGTTGACCGAGGCGGGGCCCAGCCCGGCGGCGGCGTTGACCGCGCGGACCGAGACCGCGTCGACGCCGTGTGTGGCGAAGAGTCGCTCTGCGGTCTTCACCAGACGGGTGCGCGTCGCGTTTCCCTGACGATTGGTGGCCGGGGCGGTCGGATTCGTGTCGACTGTGCCGGTCATAGCGTCTGCCAGCGGCAGTGCGCGCGGACGCTCAGACCGGACTCGTCGAACCAGCCCTGGGCCAGGGCGTAGTCGAGCAGGTCGGTGAATCGTTCCCGCCAGGTCAGGTCGGTGCCGAAGTGGTCGCCGAGTTCGTCCTCGAGGCGCTGCGTGCTCAGCCACACATGGGTGCCGTCGAATTCGCCCCAGCCGAGGAGTACATCTTGGAGCCGCACTGTTTCCGGCGTCGCGCGGACGAGCACCGACAGCGAGTCGAAGTCGGTGGACTGGGCCAGTGTGACCGGTGGCTTCCGCCGCGGATCGATGTCGAGAAACATGGTCGGGACTCCTCGCGATCGGCGCTGGTGACCACCGGGAAAATTGGATCAACTGATCCAATCATCGACAGCTGACACGGCCGATGTCAACAGCTGGATCGGTTGTTTCTTCGGTGCTTCGCGGAATTTCCCGCTGAACGGGAGGACCACTTCTGGATCAGTTGATCCAAGTCGAAGCTGAGGACGACGCGGTGAGCCCGCTCACCGGACCGTGTCGATGAGGAGACGCACCATGTGGAGCCCCAGTTCGCTCAGATTCGGCGCCTTTCTGGCCCCGTATCACCCACTCGACGCCGACCCAGCCCTGCAGCTGCGTCGCGACATCGACCTGATGGAGCACCTCGACCATCTCGGTTTCGACGAGGCGTGGATGGGTGAACACCATTCCACCGGCGCCGAGATCGTGCCCGCGCCGGACCTGTTCATCGCCGCGGCGGCCGAACGCACCCACCGCATCCGATTCGGTACCGGGGTGACGTCGCTGCCCTACCATCACCCGCTGGTCACCGCCGATCGCATCACCCAGCTCGACCTGCAGACCCGTGGTCGGGTCATCTTCGGCACGGGCCCGGGCAAGATCCCCCTCGACGCGCACATGATGGGCATCAACCCGTCCGATCAGCGCCGCCGCCAGGGCGAAGCACTCGAGGCGATCCTGGGGCTGCTTCGTGGCGACGTCGTCGATATGCAGACCGACTGGTTCACCTTGCGCGACGCACGGGCCCAGCTGCCCACCAACGACCCGGCAGGTATCGAGGTGGCCACCGCGTCCACGATCTCCCCGAACGGATCGGTCCTGGCGGGCACGCACGGTCTGTCACTGCTGTCGCTGGCGGCGGGTTCGCCGACCGGTTTCGCGGCGCTGGACCGCAATTGGGGCGTCTACGAGAAGACCTGTGCCGAGCACGGCCACCTCGCCGATCGGGCGAACTGGCGGCTGGTCACCCCGATGTTCCTGGCCGAGTCGCGCGCCGACGCCGAGCGCGCGGTCTCGCGGCGCATCGGGTCCATGGCGGCCTACGTCAACCGGCAGACCGGGCAGCGCCCGGACTGGGCGCGGACCTCTCACGGGATCGTCGAGCAGTGGCGCAACGACACTCTCGGTGAGTTCGGGCAGGCCGTCATCGGTACCCCGGACGAGGCCATCGCGCAGATCCAGCGGTTGATCGACAAGACCGGCGGTTTCGGCACGTTGCTGATCCTGCACGTGGACATGGCGAATTGGGAGGACACCAAGCGCAGCTACGACCTGTTCGCTTCCGAGGTCGTCCCGCACTTCAAGAATCGCAATGCCGGACGCCGGGCCAGCCTCCAGTTCGCCGAGGATCACCGCGAACTGCTGATCGGGCAGCTGGTCACCGCGATCACCGAGGCCACCACCGACTACTACGGCGCCGACGCCGTGACAGGAGCGTGAGTATGCGCGCCGTGCGATTCCTCGACGGAGAATTCACCGTCGGCGATGTGCCCGAACTGCCCGAGACCGGTCCCGGCCAGGTTCGCATCGCGGTGGCCGCCTGCGGAATCTGTGGCAGTGACCTGTCGGTGTCCAAGGATGCGTGCCGCTTCGTCGAAGTCGCCGAGGCGGGCGGTTACCCGCTGGCCGCGTTCGACACCGAACGACCGGTGGTGCTCGGGCACGAGTACGCCGGGGTGATCACCGAACTCGGTTCCGGGGTCACGGATTTCGCGGTGGGTGACCGGGTGGCGGGTATCGGCTTGGCCACCGATGCCGCGACCGGTATCCCGACGATCATCGGCTACTCCAACACCTATCACGGGGCGTTCGGTGAGGCGATCGTCGTCGATGCCTGCTGGGTGCGCACAGTCCCCGACGATTTGCGGCTGGACCATGCGACCCTCGCCGAGCCGCTGCACGTGGGTGAGATGCATGTCCAGCAGTCGGGGCTCACCGCCGCGGACTCGGCGCTGGTGATCGGTTGTGGGACGATCGGTTTGGGCGCCGTTGTGGCGGCAAAGGCTCGTGGCGCGAAGATGGTGATCGCCTCCGAGCCCTCGCCCCGGCGCCGGGAACTGGCGATGCTCATGGGTGCCGACGTCGTCGTCGATCCGACTGTCCAGAATCCGATCGAGGCGTGGAATGCCCTGGTCGCCGATGCCGGCTCCGTCGTCGGTGCGGCCGCGAACGGGATCCTCATCGCCTACGAATGCAGTGGGCGCGCCGGTATTCTGGACGAGCTCACCCGTCAGATGCCGTTCAATTCGCGGATCCAGGTGCTCGCCGCCGGGTTCACGGCCGAAACCATCACCCCGGTCGTGCCCCAATTCCGGCGCATCGCCATCAATTTCGGTCACGGGCCCTACCAGGATGCCTATGACATCACGCTGCGGCGGCTGGCGGCCGGGTCGATCGATGCGGAGGCGATCATCACCGGCCGCGTCGATCTCGACGGTGTCGCGGACGCGTTCACGACCCTGCGCACCCCTCAGGATCACGTGAAGATCATTGTCCGACCAGGTCTCACCGCAGATTGATTCCGATCGAACGCGGGCGGGCCACCGCCTGCCCGCGTCGCGCTCAGATGCCGAAACCGCCGGAGACCGACAATTGCTGGCCGGTGATGTATCCGGCCTGTTCGGAGGCCAGGAACACGCAGGCGGCGCCGATGTCGGCCGCCGTGCCCCATCGCTTCATCGGCACGAAGCGGCGGGCTTCGGCCTCCCAGGCCGCGTCGACCACGCCCGCGGCCTTGAGCTCGAGGAACATGCCCGCTTCGATGACCCCGACCAGTACCGAGTTGGCGCGGATATTGTGCCTGCCTTCCTCTTTCGCGATGCCGCGGACCAGCGCTTCGTTGGCGGCTTTGGGCAGCACCGAGAGACCGTCGAGGCGGGGCCACCACCGGTCACCGGCGGAGCCGAGGTGGATCACCGAGCCGCCGCCGTGTTCGCGCAGGTGCGGCAGCACGGCGTGCACGGCGGTGAACATGCCCAGCGCCTCCACCTCGATCGACTGCCGGTAGCGGTCGGGTTCGGTGTCGGCGAGGGTGATCTGGTCGACGACGGGCCCGGCACCCCAGACGAGCGTGCGGATCCGCCCGTGCTCGGCGATCACCTCGGCGATCACCCGGTCGACGGCGGCCGCGTCGCGGACATCGACCTGATGGGCGCTGGCGCGCACGCCGAGCTCACGCAATTCGGCCACGGTGGTGTCGGCGACGGATTGTCTGCTGCGGTAGCAGATCGCCACGTCACCGCCCGCCCGTGCGAAGTCCGCGGCGACGGCTCGGCCGAGGCCGCCACTGCCACCGAAGACCAGCGTGACACCGTCGAGAAGAGTCAGTTGCATCATGGGGGAAAGCTAGCGGCGCCTGATCTTTCGCCACATGCGGGTCTCCCGCACAGCGGGAGCGACGGTGTCGCGAGAGTGCTGTCTCACCGGACGCCGAAGAGCGCGCCGCCACCGAATGCCGCGCGATGCGAGACCGGTTGTCCGCCATCGATATCGGTGATCCCGTAGTCGACGGCGGCCTCGGCGGTGATCACCGTGCTGCCGCTGCGCGCGCCGATCTCGGGATCGGTGGCCAGGGCGAGAACGACCCGGCCGACGAATTCCGGTGTCTCCGCGCCGGCGATCGGGAACCCCTCGATGTCTTCGACGCCCATCGCCAGTACCTGCTCGGTGCGCACGATGCCGGGCCACAGCGACAGCGTGCTGACACCGGTGTCGCGCAGTTCCACGGCCATGTCGGCCGCCATCTTGTCCAGCCCCGCCTTCGACATCCCGTACAGCACCGAGTGCAGGTAGCCGCGGGTGCCGAACGAGGAGATGTTGGCGATGACGCCGCTGCCGCGAGGCACCATGAGCCGTGCGGCTTCGACCGAGGCCACATAGTGCGCCCGCAGGCCGACACCGATCAGGGTGTCCCAGTCGGCGACGGGCCGTCGCCAGAACGGATCACTGAATCCGGCGAATCCGTCGGGATTGGCCCAGACGTTGTTGACCAGCAGGTCGAGCCCGTTCTGCTCGGCGGTGATGCGGGTGAACACCGCGGCGATCTGCGCGTCGTCGCGATGGTCGCAGCGCACGGCGATGCCGGTGCCGCCGCGAGCGCTCACCTCGGCGGCCGCGACCTCCAGGGGGCCGCCGTCACCTTCGGTGCCGCGTCCGGTCAGATACACCGTCCAGCCCGCTGCGCCGAGTGCCAACGCGATTCCCTTGCCGACGCCACGGCTGGCGCCGGTCACCAGAGCGATTTTCGACATGTCCGCTCCTACTGCGCGATCCGGGTGGCGTCATCGAGCGGGCGGGTGATCGCCCACAACTGGTGGAACGTGCACGTCGCGATCTTCCATTGCCCGTCCTGCACCCGGTATTCGTCGGCGTACTCGCCGGTGGCGACGGTTTCGGTGCGCTCGATCAGGTTGACCTGGCGGAAGCGCAGCGTCCACCGGCCGCTGGCCGTGCCGTCGTCGCGCACGGTGATGTCGGGGTGTACGCCGTGGTGCATGTCGAGGATCGCGTTCTTGCCGTCCACCTGCTGCAGCGCGATCGATGCGAAGACCGCGGCCATGCCGTCGGCGTCGGTGGTACCGAGCGTGCTGTAGTCCAGCGCCGAGCCGACCGCGACGAAACAGTCACGGAACCCGACCGGGTCTTTGGCGTCGCAGGCACGGAAATAGCGGTGCTTGAGCGCGGTGATCGACTCGATCGCCGCCAACCGTGCGAGGTGGCGGGCCGGGTCGTCGGGCGGCGGTGTTGCAGACATGGAGCTCCTTGGTCGAATCGACAGATCAGACGTGAAGGAGCTCGAAATGGCTGTGAGCGTCCGCTTCCTCTCCTACGTCCCGCGGCCGCCACCGTAGGACCGGGACGTGGTCACCGCGTGCGTGTCTTCCCGCTCATCGGGAACGCCCGCGAGTCTGTGTACCACCCTCAGGGGCGGTCGACGTCGGGAATGATGACCTCGGGCTTGAAGATGACCTTGTAGTGGTAGGGGCTCACCTCGGCGGCTTCGAGCTGTTCGACGAAGTAGCTCACGTTGTCCGAGAGGCCGAGGAAGTGCTTCTTGTATTCCTCATCGCCGGTCTTGCACGTCACCTCGAGCTGGTTGTTCTCGTCCTTGATCGAACACTTGCCCTCGATGGACAGCAGGTACTTGTCGGTGATGCCGTTGAAGAACACCACGCGACGGTTGATCTTGAACTGGTCCGATTCCTTGGACAGGTTCTTCGACACCACGTCGGCGTCGCTCGAGCACCCGGTCACCGCGACGGCACCCGCGAACAGCGCCGCGACAGCGGCGATCAGCTTCTTGTTCATTCCCCCACCTCGTTCGTCCTGCTTCAGACCATCATGAACGTCAGCGATCGAGATCGCCACTGTCAGAGCCGTTCCCACCCGACTCCGGCCGTGGCGCGTCGTACGGCCAGTGGCAGGTCGCCGACCCGGCGATTGCGCTCGGCCTGCTGTGCGTACCGCACAAACCGCCTGGGCTCAGATTGTCCGAGTCAGGACGTGGGGGTACCAGCGGCAGATGCCCAGGGCGAAGCGTAGCTCGAAGGTGTCGGTGTCGACGGCGATGCCGTAGCGGCCGGTGACCTGTTGGATGCGGTACTGGACGGTGTTGCGGTGGACGTCGAGGACGCGGGCGGTGCGGGAGTAGCTGGCGCCTTCGGCGAGGAACACATCGAGGGTGTTGCGCAGGAGTTCCACCTTGGCTCCGTCGCCGGCCAGGGGGCCGAGGACGCGGTGGACGAGGCCGGTCAGCTCGTCCGGGTCGTCGGACAGCAGCGCGAAGGGTGCGATCGTGTCGTAGTCGACGACAGGGGGCGCGGTCTCCCCGGCGGAGACGACGAGCGCCTTGGCCCGTGCCGCGCTACGGGCCGAGCGCCGGAAGCCGGACAGTCCCTCGCCGACGGGGCCGAGTGCGACCCGCACCGGCAAGCCGGACGTTTCGAGCTGTGCGGTGAGTTTTTCGACCGCGCACGGCTGCCCGGTCGGGAACCACAGGCACATGGCGCGGTCCCCCGACGCCGCGACCAATTCGGCACCGCCGGTGCCCATCGCCGCGGCCAGCAACTGTCGGGCCTGCTCGAGCGCGCGCACAGCCTCCGCGCCGGTGACCGTCGACCACACTTCGGCCGCGTGGTGCCACTGATCGAGTCGGTAGCCCAGCACTTCTTCAGCGGCCGCGACATCGACGTCGTCGTGGTCGAGCAGCCGCGCGATCCACTGCTGCCGGGCGGCTTGGCGGCTGCTGAGCCAGCGATCTCGTTCCGCCTCGTAGATCCGCCCCATCGACGAATTGAGCCGATCCAGGTAGGTCCCCGCGAACTTGAGGACCTCCGCGATCCGGGCGGCTTGGTCGGGGCCGGGAACGGCGAGAATCAGCCCGATCGCGGCGTCGAGGATCCGGTACTGCCCGAGCCCGTAGGCGCGCAGCAGGATCGTCAGCGGTACCCCTCGCCGGGCCAGACGTTGGGCGTACGCGGCGGCACCGGCGGGCGGGCTCACGGTGGACGGATCGATACCGTTGGCCAGCACGTACTGCACGGCGGCGATGTTCTCGGCGATGCTGGCGGCTCGCATCTCGGCCAGATCGGCGGCGACGTCGTTGAGCGGAATCATCTGCTCGGTCACCCGGATGAGGTCGGCGGTGATGGCGTCGACGCGCGGGCCCAGGGCCTGTCCCACCCATACCAGGGATCCGTACGCCGCCACGCGCGCTTCCGTCCGTTGAACAAAGAACATCGACAACATTGTGCCATCCGCACAAATTGCCGGCCGATTCGGACTCGGCGTCGATAAACAAACCGGTCATGTGGTCGTGACAGCGTGACATGTGGTGTCATGGTCGCCGAACGCCCCGATATCGACTCCTTCTTGCTTGTTCGACACTGGTCCGCCCCGGTAGGCCGAATCCGACAGGGTTCGTGGGTCATCGCAGAGCTGTGGGCCGGTTAGCTGAAGGATGTTGTACTCGAATGCGTGAAGCGCGCACCTCTCCACGTGAAGTTCGTCGTGCGCCGCGCGGTCGAGGCAACCGAAAGTCGAGTACGCCTCTTTTCACCCAGCTGCTGACCGCGGCGGTCGACACCGCCGGCGACACCGTCGCCGTGTCCTACACCCCCGTCGACGGTGAACGCCGCGAACTCACCTACACCCGACTCGACGAGTACTCGTCCCAACTGGCCAGAGATCTGATCGCGCGCGGCATCGGCCCCGGCGATGTCGTCGCGCTCGGATTCACCCGGTCGATCGAATCGGTGGCGGCGGTGTGGGCGGTGGCCAAGACCGGCGCCGCCTACGTCCCTGTCGATCCGGCGCTGCCCGCCGAGCGGATCGCCTATCTCCTCGAAGACTCCGGCGCCGTGCTCGGCCTCACCGGCACGGCACATCAGGAGAAGCTGGGCGAATCCGTCGAGTGGCTCGACATCGACGCCCCGGCCCAGCACGACCGCGTCGCCGAGCACCCCGCCCACCCGATCTCCTACCTCGACCGAGTTCGTCCGCTGACCGATCAGCACCCGGCCTATGTCATCTACACCTCCGGCTCGACCGGCCGTCCCAAAGGCGTGGTCGTGACCCACACCGGCCTCGGTGCCTTGGTCGCGGCCGCCAGGGAACGCTATTCGGTCGACGAAGGCGACCGCGTCCTGCACGTGTGCTCGCCGAACTTCGACGTCTCGGTACTCGAGCTGCTGGTGGCGTTCAACTCCGGTGCCACGCTGGTGATCGCACCGTCGACGGTCTTCGGCGGCCCCGAACTCGCCGAGCTGCTGCGCCGCGAACAGGTGTCCCATCTGCTGATCACCCCGGCCGCGTTGGAATCTGTCGACGCTCACGACCTGGCCGCCCTGCGCGTGGTCGTCGTCGCGGGCGACGCTTTCGGCCCGACCCTGGTCGACCGCTGGGCCGGCGAGCGCGCCTTCTTCAACGGCTACGGCCCGACCGAGGCCACCGTCCTCGCCACCGGCACCACCGCACTGCGGCCGGGACAGCCCATCACGATCGGCACGGCGTTCGCCGGAGTCGGTGCGACAGTGCTGGATTCGCGGCTGCGCCCGGTCCCCGCGGGCGCGGCGGGTGAGCTGTATCTGTTCGGGCCCGCGCTGGCCCAGAGTTATCAGGGCAGGCCCGCGCTCACCGCCGAACGATTCGTCGCCTCACCTTTCACCGATTCCCGCATGTACCGGACCGGCGATCTGGTCCGGCGCACCGCCGACGGCGATTTCGAATACCTCGGGCGCTCCGATTTCCAGGTGAAGATCCGCGGTTTCCGCGTCGAACTCGGCGAGATCGACGCCGCGCTCACCGCCCACCCCGACATCGAGTACGCGGTCACCCTCGGCACGAAAGCAGACTCGGGCGCGACCGTGCTGGTGTCGTATCTGCTCGCCCGGCCCGGCATGTCGATCGACACCGACGACGTAACCCGCTTCGTCGGCACCTCCTTGCCCGGCCATATGGTGCCGACCGTCCTGATGCCCCTCGACGAGATCCCGTTGACCCCCAACGGCAAACTCGACCGCAACGCCCTGCCCGCACCGGTTTTCGGGGCCGTCGGTTCGCGTGCGCCCGAGGGCCCGGTCGAGACCGCCATCGCTGAACTGTTCACCCAGATCCTGGGTCTGGAGCAGATCGGTGCCGAGGATTCGTTCTTCGCCGCGGGCGGTGACAGCATTCTGTCCATCCAGCTCGTGTCGCGCGCGCGCACCGCCGGCATCTCGTTCACCCCGCAGGCGGTGTTCGAGCACCGCACTGTCGCCGGATTGGCGCGGGTGGCGGTGTTGGGTGCCGAGTCCGCGCCCACGTTGACCGAACTGCCCGGCGGTGGTGTGGGCGTGATGCCGTTGACGCCGGTGCTGGCCGCGTCGCTGGCCGGTGGGCGGGTGTTCGGCCGGTTCACCCAGCAGATGGTGTTGGCCCTGCCTGCCGGCATCGACCGAAATGCTCTGGTGGACACCCTCACCGCGGTGATCGATCACCACGACATGCTGCGGGCCGGACTGCGACAGGTCGACGGACAGTGGGAACTGCACACCCTGCCGCCGGGTGCGGTGGATGTGCACGACCTGCTCCTGCGCGTCGATGTCCCGGCAGGCACCGACCATCTCGGTGCGATCGCCGACGCCGCGATGGATTCCGTGCTCGCGACGCTGGATCCGCAGGCCTACCGGATGATCGGCTTCGCCTGGCTCGCCCGTGCGGACGGCCCCGACGGGCTGGTCGTCGCGGCCAACCACGCGGCGATCGACGGTGTGTCGTGGCGAATCCTGTTGTCGGACTTGGTCGCCGCGTGGGCCCAGTTCGGTCGACGTGTTGTGCTGCCCCCGGTCGGCACGTCGTACCGTCGCTGGGCACACGGCCTGACCGAGATGGCGCCGAGCAGGCGCGAGGAACTCGACCACTGGCGGCAGACCCTGTCGGTGCCCGACCCGCTGCTCGGCAGTCGTTCGCTCGACCCCCGCGATACCGCGTCGACGGTGCGAACCATCAACGTCGAAGTCCGCGCCGACATCACCCAGGCGATCCTGACCGACCTGCCCACCCGGTACCGCGCGGGCGCCGAGGACGGCCTGCTCGCCGCCCTGGCGATGGCTGTGCGCAGGTGGCGGACCCGGCGCGGTGTCGACGCACCCGCGACGCGAGTCCGTCTGGAAGGCCACGGCCGCGAACAGTCCGCGGTCGACGGCGCCGATCTGACCCGCACGGTCGGCTGGTTCACCAGCATGTATCCGATCGCCCTCGACCTGAGCGAGATCGACAACGACGCCGCATGGCACGGTGGCGACGCCACGGCCGCCGTCGTCAAGGCCGTCAAGGAACAGCTGCGCGCGGTGCCGCACAAGGGCATCGGTTTCGGCATGCTCCGCCATCTGGACCCGGAATCGGCACCGCAGCTCGACGGCACCCTGGGCCAAATCGGCTTCAACTACCTGGGACGTATCACCGCGGGCGATCTCGGCGATACCGACCACAGCTGGCTACCCACCGCCGAGTGGGGCGAGCCCGTCGCCGAACAAGACCCCGATCTGCCCGCCGCCGCCGTCATCGACATCAACGCCCTGGCCACCGGTACCGACGCCGGCCTGACACTGCGCGCGTCGTTCTCCTACGCCTCCGGCCTCATCGACGAGGCGTCGGTGCGTGAACTGGCCGACTGCTGGACCGAGGCCCTGACGATCCTCGCCGAACACCTGCGCGATCCGGCCGCCGGTGGCCTCTCGCCCGCCGACGTGCCGCTGGTCCGGGTCACCCAGGCAGAACTCGACACCTGGCATCGCGAACGCCCGCACCTGACCGATGTACTGCCCTTGGCGCCGCTGCAACTCGGTCTGCTCTTCCTCGCCCAGGTGTCCGCGGCCGACCCGTATCTGGTCCAGCTCGCTGTCGAGCTGACCGGCGAGGTCGACACCGATCGCCTGCGACGAGCCGCCCAAGCCGTCCTCGACCGCCACGCGATTCTGCGCACGGCCTTCGGATCGTCGGCGGCGGGCACGCCGGTCGGTTTCGTGGCCGAGCGCGTCACCGTGCCGTGGCAGATCATCGACACCGAACTCGCCGACGCCGACGAGTTCCTGGCCGCCGAGGCGCGGATCGGTTTCGAGCTCGCCGCAGCGCCGCTGCTGCGCTTCACACTGTTCCGCCGTGCCGACGGCATGCACCTGGTGTTGACCGCGCACCACCTGCTCGTCGACGGCTGGTCGATGCCGTTGCTGATGCAGGAACTACTGCTCTGCTACGCCACCGACGGCGCCCCGGCGGTACTGCCGCGGGTACGCCCCTACCGTGACTACCTCGCCTGGCTCGCGAACCAGGACCGTTCCGCCGCGTTGGGCCGCTGGCGCGAGGCGTTGACCGGGCACACCCCGACCCTGCTGACCGCCGCGGTCGCGCCGCCGACCGAGCCGTGCGAGGGCCACGGGATGTGCACCGTCGAGCTGTCACCGGCCGAGGCCGAGGACTTGGCGGCCTGTGCCGCGGCCAACGACGTCACGGTGAACACCCTGTTCCAAGCGGCGTGGGGTGTGGTGCTGGCCGGTGCGTTCGGCCGCGACGACGTTGTGTTCGGTGCGGTGGTCTCGGGTCGCCCACCACAGTTGGACGGTGTCGACACGATGGTCGGACTGTTCGCGAACACCATCCCCGTTCGCGTCCGTTACGCCGAGTCCGAGCCGCTGCGAAACATGTTGTCGCAGCTTCAGTCCGAACAGATCGCCCTGTTGGACGGCCATCACCTCGGCCTGGCCGAGATCCAGCGGGCCGCGGGCTCGGGCGAGCTGTTCGACACGCTCATGGCCTACGAGTCCTACCCCGTCGACACCGAGGGAATGCGGCGCGCGCACGGTTCCATCGACGGCCTCGCGATCGTCGATGTCCGAGCCGCCAACGCCACGCACTACCCGGTGGCCGTGGGCGTCGAGGTGGGCGAGGGGATCCGTGTCGGCCTCCAGTACCGCCTCGACCTGATCGACACCGGCATCGCTCGAGCTCTCGCGCACCGCCTCCGCGCCACCCTCGACGCCTTCCGCCACACACCCGACCAGACCGCCGCGCAGCTCCTGGACACCCTCGACCAGCACAACGATGCGATCGCGGAGGCGAGCTACTGGCGTCGCGTCCTCGCGGATCTGCCTGCGGAGCTGGACCTCCCGACAGATCGCGCCCGCCCCGCGGGCCCCGTGCACGCCGACGCCCGCGTCGGCTTCGAGATCCCCGCCGAACTCCATCACCGCATGCGGGACTTCGCCGATTCCCGCGACACGACGGTCTTCATTCTCGTGCACACCGCCTTCGCGGTGCTGCTGGCCCGCCTGTCCAACACCGACGACATCGCGATCGACACCCCGTGCCCGCAGTCCCCGGATGCCCGCCTGGTGTTACGACTACCGATATGCGGCGCCACACCTGTCGACGAACTGCTGGCCGAGGCGACCACGGTTGCCCGGCGGGCATTCGCGCGAAACGGGTTGTCGCACAGAATGGTGAGCGACCAGGCCGCCGGCGACCCGACGCAGCCACTGGTGCGGGTCACTCTGATGTCGGAGGAATGCCCGTCTGCTGCCGTGGAGCGCGATCTCGTGCTGTCCGTCAACGACCGCCCGGCCGGTGCCATCACCGCCGAATTCGTCTACGCGAGTGCGTTGTTCGACCGGGCAACGGTCGACGTGTTCGCGCAACGTCTGATTCGCCTGCTGACGGACACGATCGAGCGCCCCCATACCGCTGTCGGTGACCTCGCGGTCCTCAGCGCCGCGGAAGAAGCAACCCTCACCGCGCGCAACGCTGACACCGACACCGCGCTGTTGCCCGACCTGATCGCACGCGGCCACGCGCTGGGCCCCGACAGGATCGCCGTCCGGCACGAGAGCCGTTCGATCACCTACGGCGAACTGACCGAGCGGACCGCTCGATGGGCCCGCGAACTGATCGCCCACGGCGTAGGCCCGGAAGTCGCTGTCGCCGTTGCCCTTCCACGGTCCTACGACATGGTCGCGGCCGCGCTCGCCATCGCGGCGGCAGGTGGGGTGTATGTGCCGATGGACCCGCGCAATCCCGCGCATCGCCTCCAGCACCTGGTCACCGACTCGGGCGCGATACTCGGCATCACCGCCGCCGTGCACCTCGACGACCTGCCCGACGAGCCGGCCTGGCTCACACTCGACGATCTCGACCAAGTCACCGCCACATATCCGACGACGCCGATCACCGACGCCGACCGTCTCTCACCCCTGCGCGTGGACCACCCCGCCTACCTCATCTACACCTCTGGCTCCACCGGTCTGCCCAAGGGCGTCAGCGTGACCCACGCCGGTCTGGCACCGCTGGTCGACGAGGCGGTCCGCCGCTACCGCCTCGAGTCCGAGCACCGCTTCCTGCACATCTGCGCCCCCTGGTTCGACCCCTCGGTCCTCGAATGGCTGTGTGCCTTCACCACCGGCGCGACGCTGGTCGTCGTCGCGTCCGACATCGCGGGCGGAATCGAACTCGCGGACCTGCTGGCCGCCGAGTCCGTCACCCACGCCATCATCACCCCCGCGGTCCTGGGCACTCTCGACCCGGCGGGTCTGCACGCACTGGAATCGTTGAGTGTCGGCGGTGACGTGACCACCCCGGAGCTGCTCGCGAAATGGCAGCCCGGCCGCCGCTACCTCAACGGTTACGGCCCCACCGAGACCACGATCATCTCCTCCTACGCCGAACTCACTGCCGGACAACCGATCTCGATCGGCACCCCGGTGCACGGCACGCACGCGATGATCCTGGACGCCCGCCTGAACCCGGTTCCGCCGGGTGTCACCGGCGAGCTCTATCTGACCGGGCGCGCGTTGGCTCGCGGCTACCGCAATCAGCCGACGACGACGTCGGCCCGATTCGTCCCCGACCCGTGGGGTGCGCCCGGCACCCGCATGTATCGCACCGGCGACCTGGTGCGCCTGCGCGAGACCGGCGACATCGACTACCTCGGCCGCGCCGACACCCAGTTGAAGGTGCGCGGTTTCCGGATCGAACCCGGTGAGATCGACGCCGTGCTCGTCAGCCACCCCGCCGTCGAGTTCGCGGTGACCATCGGACGTCAGACCCCCTCGGGGTCGACAACGCTGGTGTCCTATGTACTTGCGGCACAGGATCATTCAGCCGACCCCCACGCCCTCACCGAGTACGCCACCGACCGCCTGGCCGCGCACGCGGTGCCGTCGGCGATCGTGGTTCTCGACGCGCTGCCCCTGACTTCCAACGGCAAACTCGACCGCAACGCCCTGCCCGAACCGGTCGTCGCGACCGCGCCCACCGCGGCACCCACCGGCGCGATGCAAACCCTGCTGGCCGGGCTGTTCGCCCGCGTCCTCGGCGTACCGCAGGTCGGCGTGCACGATTCGTTCTTCGCGATCGGTGGCGACAGCATCCTGTCGATCCAGCTGGTGTCGCTGGCCCGCGCCGCGGGCATCGTCTTCACCACCCGTGATGTGTTCGAACACCGCACCGTGGCAAAGCTGTCCGACATCGCCGCGCTCGACAGCCCCCAGTCGCCCGTGCTGGCCGAACTGCCCGGCGGCGGCATCGGCGATGTCGCGTTGACGCCGGTCCTGGCCGACTTCCTGACCGCCGGTTCGAGCGACCGTTTCGCCCAGACCATGGTCCTGGCACTGCCCGAGAACATCGACCGCCCCGGTCTGGTAGCCACCATCGCCGCGGTCCTGCGCCACCACGACATGCTGCGCTCGCGCCTGCGACGAGACAGCGACACGTGGCAGTTCGAAGTCCTGCCACCCCACGCCGTCGACGTGGACTCCCTGATCACCGAGATCGACCTCTCCTCCGCGGTCACACCGGATGAGCTGACCCGAATCGGCACCGCCGCCATGGATTCGACACTCTCGGCGCTGGATCCCGCTGCCGCCCGGATGATCGCCTTCACCTGGATCCGCAGGCACGGCGACCGCGATGTTCTCACGGTCGCCGCCCACCACTACGTCATCGACGGCGTCTCCTGGCGAATCCTGCTACCCGACCTGGTCGTGGCCTGGGCCCAGCACGCAGCAGGTCAGCAGATCACGCTGCCGCCGGTCGGTACGTCGTTCCGCCGGTGGGCGCACGGCCTCGCCACCGCCGACCGCACCGCCGAACTCGACCACTGGCAACAGGTCCTGTCCACCCCTGACCCGCTGCTCGGCGCCCGCGCGGTCGACAGCAGCCTCGACACCGAGGCGACGACGCGGTCGATCACCGTCCAGATCCCCGCCGACATCACCGAACCCCTGCTCACCACGCTGCCCGCGCAATACCGGGCAGGCGCCGACCACCCCCTGCTCGCCGCGCTGGCCTTGGCAGTGCGGGTCTGGCGTGCCCGTCGCGGTGTCGACGCTCCCACCTTGCGATTGCGACTCGAAGGCCACGGCCGCCAAGAAGACGCTGTCCCCGGCGCGGACCTGACCCGCACCGTCGGCTGGTTCACCACCGTCTACCCCGTCGCCCTCGACCTGTCCGCGATCACACCGACGGTTTTCGACGACGAAGCCCTTGCCGCGACGGTGCGCACCGTCAAGGAACAGCTCCTGACCGTGCCCGACAACGGCATCGGGTTCGGTGTGCTGCGCCGGAACCCGGAAACCCGAAACCGGTTGTCCGGCACCCTCGGCCAGATCGGCTTCAACTACCTGGGTCGCGCAACGACCGCCACCCAGCCCACCGACGACATCGCGTGGTTGCCCACGGCCGATCTCGGTGACATCGACGTCGACTACGACCCCACCCTGCCCGCGCACACCGTCCTCGACATCACCGCGATCGCCGTCACCACCGACACCGGCCTGCGACTGCGGGCGGACTTCCGCTACGCCACCGGCATCCTGTCCGAGTCCGAGGTGCAGGAGCTGGCCGACGACTGGACGAGCTGGCTGACCGCACTGGCCGACCACACCCTCCACCCGTCCGCGGGCGGGCTGACCCCGTCCGATGTCGACCTGGTACAGGTTTCGCAGAACGACCTCGACACCTGGCGCGCAACCCACCCGGGTCTGTCGGATGTGCTGCCGCTGTCGCCGTTGCAGCACTCGTTGCTCGCGCTGGGCGACATGCTCGACGAGTCGGTCCACGCCTATGTCATCCAGCTCATGGCCGAACTGACCGGCGAGCTCGACACCGACCGGCTTCGCCACGCGGCCGCGACGGTGCTGAACCGGCACGCCAACCTGCGCTCGGCCTTCGTCACCGCCCCCGACGGCACCCCCGTTCAGCTCGTCGCCGACGCCGTCGAGGCACCGTTGCGGATCGTCGCAACCACCGACACCGAGCTGCCCGCCCTGCTCGCCGCCGATCAACAGGCCGGCTTCGACCCCACGATCGCACCGCTGCTGCGATTCACGGTGTACACCACCGGTTCCGGGCG
Source organism: Nocardia sp. NPDC127606 (assembly GCF_042671725.1). NCBI lineage: Bacteria > Bacillati > Actinomycetota > Actinomycetes > Mycobacteriales > Nocardiaceae > Nocardia > Nocardia sp. NPDC127606. The sequence goes on from NZ_JBHXWQ010000001.1 coordinate 1,634,033, forward strand.
CAGCCACCTCGTCCTGACCGGTCACCACATCCTCCTCGACGGCTGGTCCATGCCGCTGCTGATGAAGGAACTGCTCGTTCTCTACGCCACCCACGGCGACGCGACCCCGCTCCCGCCGGTGCGCCCCTACCGCGACTACCTCGCCTGGCTCACCCGTCAGGACCGCGCTGCCGCCGAGCGCGCGTGGTCGGAGGTCCTCGACGGGGTGTCGGCGACGATGATCGCCCCCGAGCTGACCTGGCCGCCCGCGACCGGCCACGGCTACGGCCTGTGCGAGTTCGAACTCGATATTGCGCGGACGTCCGCGCTGACCGCCTTCGCCGCGGCCGCCGAGGTCACCGCGAACACCGTGTTCCAAACAGCCTGGGGCCTGGTCGTCGCCGCGAGCACCGCACGCGACGACGTCGTGTTCGGCGCGACCGTGTCCGGGCGCCCGCCGCAGCTCGACGGCGTGGCCGACATGATCGGGCTGTTCGTCGACGCGGTTCCGGTGCGGGTGCGCATCGACCCCGCCGCCACCGTCGGTGATCTGATCCGCGTCGTCCAGGCCGAGCAGGCATCCCTGCTCGATCACCACCACCTCGGGCTCGGCGCGATCCAGCGCGTCGCGGGACTGGGCGAACTCTTCGACACCATGCTCGCTTTCGAGTCCTACCCCGTCGACGTCGAAGGCCTCCAGCAGGCAGGCGGCGCGCTCGACAACCTGAGCATCGACGATCTGCACGGCGCCGACCACACCCACTACCCGATCACGGTCCTGGTCTTCCTCGGCGCCCGCACCCAGGTGCAGATCAAGTACCGCCGCGACCTCGTCTCGGATCCGGTGGCCCGCGCGGTCACCGACCGTCTCCGCACGGCGATCGACAGCCTCGTCGCGGCCCCGACCACGCCCGTGGTCCGCATCGCCCAACAGCTCACCACCGACCCGGCCGACCCGATCACCCGATCCCGCTTCTGGCGCCAGAGCTTGGCCGACTTGCCTGCCCGTCTGGTCTTGCCCACCGACCACCTCGACCGCGTGGTCGCCGACAGCGCGCGCAGTACGCACGCGGACAGTGGCCTCGGAGCCGAGCACGGTGGTGCCAGGTCGACCATCCCGACGACGGTGCACCGAGACCTCCGTGAACTCGCCGACACCGCGAACGTGAGCCGGCAGTCGCTGGTCCGCACCGCCTTGGCTGTACTTCTCGCGCGACTCTCGGCGTCCGACGACATCGTGATCAGAACCCGCACTCCTGATCTGTTGCTGCGCACCGCCATCGATCCCGCGGCACCCTTCCTCGATCTGCTCACGCGAGCACACGAGGCCGAGACTGTCGCGCTGGCTCATGCCGGCATCCCGCTCGCGGACTTCGCCGACCTGCTCGGCGTCGAGCCCCGTGCGCTGGCGCAGGTGTCGCTGGAAGTACGGTCCACCGACTCCGCCGAACCGTCGGACGACCCCTTGCCCGTTCCCGTCCGGGTGACCGTGGTCGAGACGGCGTCGAGCACGGCGATCGAGATGTCTTTCGCCCGAAGCATTTTCGATGACCACGAAGCCGAGATGTTCGTGCGGCGTCTGGCCCGGCTGCTCACCGCGATCGCCGCCGATCCACGGACCCCGGCCGGCGATCTGCCGTTGTCCGATCACGCCGAGCACACGTTCCTGACCCACCTCGGCGACGGCACGACCCCGTCGAGCACCCCCACCCTGCCCGAGTTGCTCGTGCGCGGCACCGGCTACGGCCAGCATCGCATCGCCGTGCGCGACAACGCGAACACCTACACCTACGGCACCCTCGACGCCGACTCCTCACGCCTGGCCCGAGTTCTCGTCGCCGAGGGAATCGGCCCGGAAACCGTCGTCGCGTCGGCGATCCCGCGCTCCTACCAGTCGATCCTCGCGTTCTGGGCCATCGCCAAAGCGGGCGGCGTGTACCTTCCGGTCGACCCGAACTACCCCGAAGACCGTGTCCGTCACATGCTCGCCGACTCCGGCGCGACCATCGGCCTCACCGTCGCCGCCAGGGTGAACAGCCTGCCCGGATCCCTGCGCTGGCTGGCCCTGGACGAACCGACCGCCCAGGCCCGCATCGCCGCCCGCTCGTCGACCCCGGTCCGCGACCGCGACCGCCGAGCACCCCTGCGCCGCGACAACATCGCCTACGTGATCTACACCTCCGGCTCCACCGGCACACCCAAGGGCGTCTCGGTCACCCACGCGGGACTCGGCGCCCTCGTCACCCACTCGGCTGCCCTGATGCGCCTGCGCCACGACCACCGCATGCTGCACGTCTGCTCACCCAGCTTCGACCAGTCGATCGAGGAACTGAGCACCGCCTTCCACCATGGCGCCACACTGGTCATCGCGCCGCCGGAGACCCTGGGCGGCACCGACCTCGACGATCTGCTGCGCACCGAACAGGTGACGCACACGATCATCACCCCCGCCCTGCTGAGCACCCTGAACCCGAGCGCCCTGCCCGACCTCCGGTGCGTGTCCGCCGGCGGCGAAGCCACCGCCCCCGAACTGCTGGCCGCGTGGCAACCGGGCCGCAGTTTCCTCAACGGCTACGGCCCCACCGAGGCGACCATCGGCGCGACCTACTCGTCGCTGCGTGCCGGGGACCGCGTCACGATCGGTCGCCCCGTACCGGGCATGCGCGCCGTGGTCCTCGACGCCCGTCTGCACCCGGTGCCGGTGGGCGCCACCGGCGAGCTCTATCTGGCGGGTCCCGCACTCGCACGCGGATACCGCGGCCGCGCCGCCGCCACCGCGGATCGTTTCGTCGCCTGCCCCTGGGCCGGTCCCGGCGCACGCATGTACCGCACCGGCGACCTCGTCCGCTGGGTGCACGGCGACACCTACGAGCTGGAATATCTGGGCCGCACCGACTTCCAGATCAAGATCCGCGGCTTCCGGATCGAGCCCGGCGAGATCGACGCCGTCCTGCTGCGGCACCCGCAGGTGAGTTTCGCTCTCACTCTCGGCGCGCAGAACCCCGCCGGTGACACCGTGCTGGTCGCGTACGTGACAGGCCGCGAGATCGACCCCGGCGCCATCACCCGGTGGTCCGCGTCGATGCTGCCCGCGCACATGGTCCCGGCCGCCGTCGTCGTCCTGGACCGTATCCCGCTCTCGGCCGCCGGAAAGATCGACCGAACTGCCCTGCCCGCACCGGAATTCGCGACGCGCATCTACCGTGAGCCCGCGGCCGGGCTGGAACGAACCGTCGCCGAGGTGTTCGCCGAGGTGCTCGGTGCCGAACGTGTCGGCGCCGACGACAACTTCTTCGATTTGGGCGGCAACTCGCTGCTCGCCACCCGCCTGACCGCTCGGATCGGCGCCGCACTCGACATCCGGGTGCCGGTGCGCGTGCTGTTCGCCGCACCCACCGTCGCCGAATGCGCGCACGAGATCGCCGGATTGGCCCGCGCGGCGCGGCGCCCCGCCCTGCGGGCGCGCCCACGACCGGACCACATCCCGCTCTCGCCCGCCCAGCAGCGCATGTGGTTCCTCAACCGCTTCGACACCGCGACCGCCGCCTACAACATCCCGGTCGTGCTCCGCCTGACCGGTGAACTCGACACCACCGCGATGCGACAGGCATTCACCGATCTCGTCGCACGCCACGAGATCCTGCGCACCGTCTACCCGACCGTCGACCAGGCACCGGCTCAGATCGTTCTGCCTTCGGACCACCCGGATGTACCGCGCCTCGACGTCACCACGATCGCCCCGGACGTCGACGAAAGCCTGACTTCCGCGGTGACCGAACTGGTTTCGACCGTTTTCGACGTCACCCGAGAAGTGCCCTTGCGTGCCACCCTGTTCGAACTCGGCCCGCACGACTACGTCCTGGCCATGGCCGTGCACCACATCGCCGGTGACGGCTTCTCCGGCGGACCCCTCACCCGCGACCTCGTCATCGCCTACACCGCACGCGCACAACGACAAGCCCCCACCTGGGCACCGTTGCCGGTGCAATACGCCGACTACGCGATCTGGCAGCAAACCCTGCTCGGCGACGAAACCGATCCCACCTCGGTGTCGGCCGCCCAGCTCGCCTACTGGCGGCACGCCCTGGCAGAGCTGCCCGACCAGCTCGAACTACCCCGCGACCGGCCACGACCGGCGATCCAGTCCTACGCGGGCGGCCGGGTTCCGTTCACCGTCGACACCGCCACCCACGCCGCCCTCGCCGAACTGTCCCGCACCCACGGCGCGACCCTGTTCATGGCCGTGCACACTGCCTTCGCGGTGGTACTCGCCGAGCTGTCGGGCACCACCGACATCGCCATCGGCACACCGGTCGCCGGCCGCGGTGACGCCGCCCTCGACGACCTGATCGGCATGTTCGTCAACACCCTGGTCTTCCGCACCCGCGTCGACGCGGGCGCGAGCTTCGCCGAACAGCTCACCCGCCAGCGCGACACCGACCTGGCTGCCTTCGCCCACGCCGACATTCCGTTCGAACGGCTGGTGGAAGTCCTCAATCCGGCCCGCTCCACCGCCCGCCACCCTCTGTTCCAGGTCGGTCTGTCGTTCCAGAACCTGGCCGAGGTGCGCATGGACCTGCCCGGCATGAGGGTGTCGTCGGTGGAGCTCGATCGGGAGCTGTCCCAGTTCGACCTGCACCTGATCCTGGCCGACCGCTACACCGCCGAGGGTTCTCCGGCCGGCATCACCGGCTACTGCACCTACGCCGCCGATCTGTTCGACGCGGCCACGGTCGAAGGCTTCCTGGCCCGGCTCACCCGGCTGATCACCGCGGTGGTCAGCGACCCCGGCGCACCGCTGCACACCATCGACCTGCTCGCCCCCGCCGAACGAGTCCGGATCCTCGACTCCTGGAATCACACAGCGCGACAAGCAGATCCGACCGCGACCCTGGTCTCCCTGTTCGATGCGACCGTCTCGCGCGCCCCGGACGCCCTCGCCCTCGTCGCCGACGACACCCGGCTGACCTACGCCGACCTCGACGACCGAGTCAACCGTTTGGCCCGCTACCTGATCACCGCGGGCGTCGGCCCGGAAACCCCGGTGGCACTGGCGATGCGACGATCGATCGACCTGGTCGTGGCGATGTACGCGGTCAGCACCGCGGGCGGGGTCTACGTCCCGATCGACCCCGATCACCCTCGATCGCGCACCGCCTACATCCTGGACACGGCCGCCCCGCTGCTCATCCTCACCAACGCCGACACCTGGCTCGGCGCGACCGACAACCTCGGCACCGACATCACGACAACCCGTGTTCGATGTGTCGAGCGGCTGGACCTCACCACCCACAGCCCCGCCCCGATCACCGACCGCGACCGCCGCGCACCCTTGCGCCCCGCGAACACCGCCTACGTGATCTTCACGTCGGGATCGACGGGCCGCCCGAAGGGCGTCGCCGTCTCCCACGCCGCGATCGTCAACCAGTTGCGCTGGAAGACAGCCGAATTCGGTCTCACCGCACAGGACACCGTGCTCCTCAAGACCGCGGCCACCTTCGATCTGTCGGTCTGGGAGTTCTGGTCCGCGGCGATCTGCGGCGGTCGACTGGTCCTCGCCGCGCCCGACGGTCACCGGGATCCGGCCTACCTCGCGGACCTGATGCGGCGCGAAGAAGTGACGACCCTGCACGTCGTGCCGTCGATGCTCGACACCTTGGTGACCGGGCAACTCCCACCGTCACTGCGTCGCGTCCTGGCCATCGGCGAGACCCTCCCGGTCGCACTGACCCGCCGATTCGCCGCCGCGGCCCCGAACACCGCCCTGTTCAACGTCTACGGCCCGACCGAGGCCGCGGTCTCGATCACCAGCCACCGGGTGAGTGCCGCCGACACGACCACCGTCGCGATCGGCACACCGGTCTGGAACAGCCAGGTCTACGTTCTGGACGCACGGCTACGCCCGGTCCCCGTCGGCGTTGCGGGCGAGCTGTACCTCGCGGGCGCTCAGCTGGCCACCGGTTACCTGGGCCGTCCCGACCTCACCGCCGAACGCTTCGTCGCCAACCCGTTCCACGCGGGCACTCGTCTGTACCGCACCGGCGACCTCGCCGCCTGGCGCGCCGACGGCGAACTCGAATACCGCGGCCGCACCGACTTCCAGCTCAAGATCCGCGGCTTCCGCATCGAACTCGCGGAGATCGATGCCGTGCTGGCTTCCCATCCCGACGTCGGCTTCGCCGTCACCGTCGGTCGCGAGAACCAGGCCGGGGAAACAGTCCTGGTGTCCTACGTGGTGGCCGCACCCGATCGCGAGATCGACAGGGACAGCCTCGCGCGATGGGCGGCTCAGTCACTGCCCACCCATATGGTTCCGGCCACGATCATGGTCCTCGGTGTAGTCCCCCTGACCCACACCGGCAAACTCGACCGTGCCGCGCTGCCCGCGCCCGAACTCGCCACCCGCGAATACCGCGCCCCGGACACGGCCCTCGAACACACGGTCGCCGCGATCTTCGCCGACATCCTGCGCCTGGACCGCGTCGGCATGGACGACCACTTCTTCGAACTCGGCGGCACATCGCTGAGCGCCACCCGCCTGTCGACCCAGCTCGGTACCGCGACGGCCGCGACCGTCCCCGTCACCTGGATCTTCACCACCCCCACCCCGGCGGGCATCGTGGCGGCGTTGCGCGCCGCGGGCACCGACAGTGCGGGCACCGACGCCGCTTTCGACGTCCTGCTGCCCCTGCGCACCGAAGGATCCGGCGAACCACTGTTCTGCGTCCACCCCATCAGCGGCATCGCCTGGTCCTTCAGCGGCCTCGCGGCCCACCTCGACCGCCCGCTGTACGGTCTCCAGTCACCGGCGCTGAGTTCGAGCGAGCCTCTTCCGGATTCGATCGAGGAATGGGCACTGCGCTACCTCAAGGAGATTCGCGCGGTACAGGCCGAAGGTCCGTACCACCTGCTCGGCTGGTCGCTCGGCGGCGTCATCGCGCACGCCATGGCGGTCCAACTCCAGGAAGACGGCGAAGAAGTCGCGGTGCTGGCCATGCTGGACAGCACCCTGTCGTCGGCGTCGACGGCCGTCGCGACGACCGTGACCGCCGCCGACCTGCTCGGCGGGTTCGCCGGCGCCGAGCAGGTGAACTTCGCCGACCCGGTCGACATCCACCACCTCGCACGGACACTGTTCGAACTCTCCGCACCGCAAGCCGTAGTCGACCCGTCCCGCATCGACCGGATCGTCGACGCGGCGATCACCTCGGTCGCCCTCGACGCCGCCTACCACCCCCGCCGTTTCGACGGCGCCATCACCTATTTCACCGCGGCCCACAGTGATCCGACCGGAACCACCGGTGCGTCGTCCTGGGCCGAGGCGGTGACCGGCGCCGTCGACAATCATGCGGTGGACGCAACCCACTGGCGCATGACCGAAGACCGCGCCCTCGCCGTCATCGCCGACAGATTGCGGAAGGAACTGGGCTAGCCGAAACCGATTCGGGCGCGGCGGTATCGCCCTGGTACCGTCGCGGGGTCCGTGACATCACAGGAGGAGGTGAGACCCATCAACGCAGTAGTCCATGGGTGCTCCCTCACTGCACGGTCGGCCGCCTGACGTCAAGGTCGCCGGGAGCGCCCCCACGAGGCAATCCCGAAGGGCACAACCATGCATTTCACCGCGCAGGCATCGTCGAACGGTGTCGTCGAAAACCACTTCACCCTGGGTGAGATCACCGGCGTATTCTGGTCTTCCGCAGCCGATTCCGACGCCACACCCGTGGTGCTGATGGGCCACGGCGGAGGTCAGCACAAACAGGCACCCGGCATCGTGGCCCGCGCTCAGCACTTCGTCACCACCTGCGGCTTCACCGTCGCCGCGATCGACGCCCCCGGCCACGGCGGCAGGCCACGAACTCCCGCGGACGACCAGATCATCGCCACGCTGCGACAAGCCCAAGCCGCGGGCGAGCCGGTCGCACCGATCATCGTGGAGTACAACGCTTCTCTGGCCTCCCGCGCCGTCCCCGAGTGGCGGGCGACCATCGACGCACTGCAGCAACTGCCGAGCATCGGCGTCGATGCCCCCATCGCCTACTGTGGCACCGCGCTGGGTACTGCCATCGGTGTCGCGCTGACCGCGGCGGACCCCCGGATCGCCGCCGCCGTCTTCGGTCTGCTCGGTCACGAATCCCTGATCGAGGCGGCCGCCTCGATCACCGTTCCCGTCGAGTTCCTCCTGCAATGGAACGACGAATACGTCGACCGTGACAGTGCGCTAGCCCTGTTCGATGCCTTCGGTTCGGCGGAGAAGACCTTGCACGCGAACCCCGGTGGGCACGCCGAGGTTCCGGCCTTCCAACTGGACACCACCACCGAATTCCTGACGCGCCATCTGGTCCGAACAGCCTGACGCGCCGGCGTGGCCGGGTCCGATCCCGTCCGACTCGGCCACGCCGGGTGACCCAGATCACTCTTGTGGTTGACCTTGGGTCAAGGTGGACGCTCATGTCATGACTTCGAACACGAGAACCACAGCGACCACCACCACAACCGGTGCGGCACAGCACTATCCGACCTTGCAGCAGACCATCGAGGAGATCGTCGCCACCGGTTTCGTCGGCCTGCACGTGCGAGTCGACGACGGGCAGGGCGAGTGGGTCGGCACCGCCGGGCTCAGCGAGCTGGGCCCACCAACTACGCGCTCGCCAAGCTGTTGATCGAGGCGGTCACCGGTCACTCGCTGGCCGAGGAGATGCAGCGGCTGATCCTGGGTCCGCTCGGGCTCTCGGACACTGTGGTGCCGGAGACCTCGACCGAGATCGGCGGACCGCACGCCCACGCCTACTACCGCTATGACGACGCCGGGGTGGAGAAGACGGTCGACGTCACCTCCCAGAACCCGTCCTGGATCTCCAGCGGTGGCGACATGATCTCGACCAGCAAGGACCTGCACACCTTCCTCTCCGCACTGCTGCGCGGCAAGTTGCTGCCCGCCCCGCTGCTGGCCGAGATGCTCACCCCCGAAGCCAAGGTCGGCTACGGCCTGGGGGTGTTCGTCCAGGAGACCCCGAGTGGCACCGTCATCACCCACAACGGCGGCCACGGCGGTCATGCGGCGCTGATGTACAGCACGCTCGACGGCACCAAGACCATGACCGCCGCACTCAACTACATCGACGACGCCGACCTGTCGATGTCGACGACGTTCCAGGCCGCGACACAGCGACTGCTCGACGAAGTGTTCGGCGCCGCCACGGCGTGAACGCGCCTTCAAGGCCTCGCCGAGCCGGGCGCGGCCCCGGATGCTTGACCTCGACGCACCCTCAAGGTCAACTTTCCGAGTAGGACTACCTCGAACAAGGCGGACTGAGCAGATGATGAACGGCGTCACGATCGGCCAGGCCGCAGTTTTCGCCGGTGTCACGATCAAGACCGTGCGGCACTACGAGAAGAACGGTCTGCTCGACGAACCGGCCCGCGACAGCTCCGGCTACCGGCGCTACGGTTCCGCCGAGCTGTTGCGGCTGGTGCAGGTCAGAACCCTCGCCGCCGCCGGAGTACCGCTGGCCGAGATCGGACCACTGCTCGACGCCGACGCCGATGCCTTCGCCACCGAGCTCGCCGACGTCGAACGGCGCCTCACCGAGCGGATCGAGGAACTGATCGTGCGCCGAGACACGCTGCACCGGCTGGCCGACGGCGACCGCGCACTGCTGCCCGACCGCGCGGTGGAGCTGCTCGCGCGCCTGCCCGGCCTCGGCTTTCCCCCGGCGGAGGTGGCGGCGGCCAGGGAAGGGTGGGTGCTGGCCCGAGCGCTGGTCCCGGAGGGCTTCGACGATTACCTCACCAATGTCGAGAACGCCCTCGAGGACACCGAATTCCTCGCCCTGAGCAGGCGTGCCTCGGAATCGGTCACCTGGGAACCGGATGACCCGCGTGTCGAGGAAGTGGCCACCGCGCTGGCCGAGCACTACCTCGCCCACCCCGAACAGCTGAAGATCGTGACGGGCCTGCAAGCCCGCACAGAAGCCGCGACACGCTACAAATTGATCCGCCACCACGGTGAAGAGCGGGAATCAGCCTCGGCCCGGCTGTCGGCCCTCGTCGAGGCGAAACTCCGCGCCGCCGGCGTCTACATCCCCGGATCCCGCTGACCCGCACGGTCAGATCTGGTGCACCCACGCGACGAAGAACAACCCGCCGGCCGCCGCGAGAACCAGGGCGACCGGTATCGCCCACCACGACCGGTCACCGCCGAGCACAGTCCGCGTCACCCGCAGCTGCAACCGGCCGAACAGGGCGATCACCGCGACGAATGCCGGCGCGATCAACGCACCCAGCGCCGCGTGCACCAGCCACGCGCCCGCCAGGGTCGGCCCGCCCCACGAGGTCTCGTAACCGTCGGCGGCGACCAGCGGATAGGCGAGCCCGCGCACCAGAACCAGCACACTGAGCATCGCGAGGAACCAGCCGAGCAGCCCGACACCACCGGACAGCACCGATTGGATCAGGCAGCGTCGCAGCGAAATATTGTGGGCGCCGACAGGTTCGCGCAGGAGCAGTCGTGGCACCCGCAACCGGGTCCGCACCCGGGTGAAGGCCAGTGGCAGTGCCAGCAGTTCGTAGAACGCCGACCGCGCCACCGCGCCGATCACCGCAGCGACCCGGCCGCCGCGAGGTCGTCGAACAACAACTGGTCGACCGGGGGAACCAGATCGCGGTCACCGAATCCGAACCAGGCCAGTGCCTCGATCTCGCTGCTGGCCGTGAGCACCCCGCGGTAGTCGGCGGTGTAGCACGCCATCCGCACGACGGTGTCGTGCCCGTCGGCGATCGCGGCCTCGTAGGTGCCGACGTGGGCGGCGCTCTCGGGCGTGAGCTCGACGGTCAGTTCCTCGGCGACCTCACGGACCAGGGTCTGCAGGTCGGTCTCGACGCCTTCCCGTTTGCCGCCCGGGATGAAGAACACGTCCTTGCCGCGCGGGCGGGCACACAGGATGCGACCGTTCTCGATCAGCACCCAGGCCACCGTATCGATGAGCTGCTCTCGCGCAGGTTCCATCACGGCCCGCAGCATAATCGCCGCGGGCGCGACAGTGTCGCCCAGTCCCTGGCCCCCGGCCGTCGGCGAGGCGGTGCTACGTCTGGCGCACCCGGCGGTCAGTGGCCGGGCAGCACGCACACGGTGTCCAGCCCGAGGACACGGTTGAGGCGGCCGAACGCCAGCCAGGAACCGATGCTCATGCTCAGCTCCACCACCTCGGCCTGGGAGTACTCCGCGAACATCCTGGCCCAGAATTCGTCGTCGAGGCCATGGTGGTCGGTGGCGTAGCGCTCGGCGTATTCGGCGGCGAGGCGGGTCCGTTCGTCGAACCGGTCGGTGTCACGCCAGTGGGTGACGGCATCGGGGAACTCGGCTTCGACCTTCTGCCCGTCGCGTTCGGTGCGCCAGTCCTGACAGAACAGGCAGCCGTTGATCTGGGCGATCCGCAGCCGGGCCGCTTCGAATTCACGCAGGCCCAGGGTGGAGTGCTCGTAGACCGACAGCGAGAACGCCGCCGCGGCGACGCCGATGCCGGGCACCATCTCGCCCCACACGTAGCCGATGGGATCTTTGCCCTCGGGAATGTCGATGATCATCGTGGTGTCCTTCCGAGTTTGCCGACCGCGGCGCGCAGCGGCACATCGAGTGCGTCATAGAGACCGGGCGGCGCCTCGACCAGCCAGTCGATGGCATTGACCAAACGTCCCACCGCCGTGGCGTTTCCACCCGCCGCGCGATTGCCGCCTTCGTCGGTCGCTTCGACGCTGACCTCGATGCGTGGCGAACCCTCGATGATCACCCGGTGGGCGCCGTCACCGTCGGGTGGTGTCGGCCAGTCCGGTGCGCAGCTGGGATGGATGCGGGTGACGTGCTCGATCACGATGCGCGCCTGCCCGTCGACGATGCCTTGCACCTCGAACCGCACGGCGCCCTGCGTGCCCGCGTCGAACGCCCCCATCTGGGTGGTCTGCACGGTCGTGTCGAGGGCGCGCCGGTCGACGGTTTCGCGGATCTCGTCGAGTTCGACACCCAATGCTCTGGCCATCAGCCGGATCTGGCCGCCCCACACCATCGTCGGCACGCTCGCCATCAGCATCGGCGGCTGGTAGTCCATCGGCTGCCCCATCCCGACGAGGTAGCGCACCGAGTCGGGCTGGTCGTAGGTGGAGTAGTCGAAGATCTCCTGGCAGCGCACCACGTCGACGGTGGCGGCGAGCCCGCTGATCAACAGCGGCAGTACATCGTTGCCCCAGCCGGGATCCACCCCGGAGACGAACAGCGAACCACCGCCAGCGGCAATGGCTTCCAGCACCGGCTCGCGCATCTCGGCCGGTGCGTTGCGCGGGTCGTAGAGGGCGTAGAGCGCGGGGGTGACGACGACGGCGCCAGCGCGGATCGCCCGCACGATGTCGGCGAGCGCGTCATCGGGCCGGATATCTCCGGACGCCGCATACACCACCGCCTGGGGTCCGGTGGCGAGTAGCGCGTCGATGTCGTCGCCGGCGGCCACCCCCAATTCGGTGTCGAGGCCTGCGAGCGTGCCCGCGTCTCGGCCGACTTTGTCGGGGTTGTGCACGAGCACCCCGGTGAGGTTCAGCGCCGGATGGGCAGCCACGGCACGGATGGCCGCGCGGCCGACGTTTCCGGTGCCCCAGACGATCGTGGGGATCATCGAGCCACCGTAGCAAGCGCTTGGTTCGTCGTCTGGCGTATCCGAAATCTCAACTCGCGCGGACGCCGAGCCCCGGTGCGCCCACGGCCTCTGCCAGCCGGTTCACCGCTGCGGTCAGGTCGCGCTTCGCGACCTTGCGCGCGTCGAACATCGACACCACGACCTCGTCGTCGACCTGTTCCCACGTGCCCGCGATGCGACCGTCGACCAGCACCAGCGGCGAGATCCACCCCGCCGTCCTACTCACCTTCGACCGATGTTCGGCGGGCAGCAGCGCGGTATCGGCCGTACCGGGTCCCAGCACGTACTGGTCGAACGGACCGAGCAGATGGACACCGCCGTCCAGAGTCGACGCGGCGAGATCGTCGGCGAACTCGCTCGGAATCCAGCCGATCCGCCCCTCGACGTCGACCTCGGTCAGCGCGTCACCCATCGCCGCGAACCACCCGCGCAGCACGGTTTTGCGCACGCTGTTGCGACTGAGCCACGCGTCGAAGGCCTCCGGGGTCGCGGGACCGTACGCGCCGAGATAGGCGCGGATCAGCGCCGGTGCGGCGATATCGGGTTCCGGGATGCCCTTCCACCCGGGAGCCAGGTCGGCCGGTGCGGTGAAGGTGATCTTGGTCCCGCGCGCGGGACCGTGACACAGCGCGCCCTGCCAGGCCAACGGTTTGAGCACCGCACCCCAGCCCGAGCGCAACTGCTCACCGAGGTGGGCGAAGCCGGGTTCGGCGAGTACCGCGTCGACCAGCTCGTCCCGGGTCAGGACCTGACCGGCCAGGACCCCCGACACCACCTCCACCAGACCGGCCACCTGCTCCGGGGTCGCGCCGAACGTCTTCTGCCACGACGGTTTCTCCCAGGTCCGCGCCGATCCGATCAGCGACAGCGCGGCCGCGGCCTGCTCGGGCACCATCGCGTGCAGGGGTGCCGCGCATCGCCCAGGTCTTGATCAGCGTGCCCGCGCCCAATGCCTCACCGACACCGAGCGCGCGGGAATCGGCACTGCGCACCGCCACCGCCATCTCCGCGGCCGACGCCACCTGTGCCTGCACCCCGGCCAACCGAGCCGCCACATCCTCGGCAGAGCTCGCGGTCGGTGCCGCGACGAACTGGCGGCCCAGCCGCCAGGCGAACACCTGATCCCATCCGACACTAAGCATGCGTCCCCATCCCCGTGACCGATCCCGTTGGAGTCCCCATCAGATCAGATCACTCCGACACGAACGGGCTAGCTCGCCTCGGTCCGCCGGGTGGCGACACGGCGCAATGCGGCTCGCAATCCCGCGAATTCGTCGTCGCTGATCCGGTCGACGAAACAGTTGAGGACCAGGTCGGAGCGCCCGCCCACACCGAGCGCCTCGTGCATGAGCCGGGCGCTGTGTTCCTCGCGGGTCACCGTCGGCCAGTACCGGTACGCGCGGCCCTCACGCTCGCGGGCCAGCCAGCCTTTGCGGTGCAGATTGTCCATCGTCGACATCACGGTGGTGTAGGCGATGTCGCGTTCGGTCGCGAGTTCGTCGAACAGTTCGCGCACCGTGGTGGTGTCCACATCGCGGTCCCACAGCCGATCCATCAGCACTGCCTCGAGATCCCCGAAACCACGCACCGCCGACCGACTCCTTCACCTTGCCCGAACCGGCTTCACAGTACCGGCACCGCCTCGGTGAGAGTCGCGAGCATGGCAATGGCAAGAAGCGAAAACCACTCCTTGCCACCTCCAATGTATAGCGCACCCCCGGGCTTGCGGCAAGACCCCGGTAATGCCGCACAATCTCTCGGCGAGCCCGCAACCTGCAGAAATCTTGTCGAAGGGGAGTACTCGATGATCGACGTGATCGTGGCCGGCGGTGGACCGACCGGCATGATGCTGGCCGCCGAATTGAGGCTGCACGCGGTGCGGGTGGTCGTGCTGGAAAAGGACGACGAGCCGACGAAGATCGTCCGTTCGCTCGGTCTGCACGCGCGCAGTATCGAGATCATGGATCAGCGTGGCCTGCTCGACCGGTTCCTCGCGCTCGGACGCCGACATCCGCTCGGCGGGTTCTTCGCCGGCATTCCCAAACCGGCGCCCGAGCGACTCGACACCGCCCACCCCTATGTCCTGGCCATCCCACAACCCCGCACCGATCAGCTGCTGAGCGAGCACGCCACCGAGCTCGGCGTCGAGATCCGGCGCGGCACCGAAGTGGTCGGCGTGAACCAGTTCGACGACGCGGTCACCGTCGAACTGGGCGACGGCACCCGGTTACGTGCGCGCTATCTCGTCGGTTGCGACGGTGGTCGCAGCACCGTACGCAGACTGCTCGGCGTCGCGTTCCCTGGTGAACCGAGCCGGGTCGAGACACTGCTCGGCGAAATGGAACTGACCGCGTCACCGGAGACGATCACCGAGGTGATGACCGAAGTCCGCAAGACCCAGCTGCGATTCGGCGCGATGCCGCTGGCCGACGGGGTCTACCGCGTCCTCGCTCCCGCGGCCGGAGTCGCGCAGGACCGGGCTGTCGCGCCCACGCTCGAAGAGATGAAACAACAGCTCATCGCCACCGCGGGCACCGACTTCGGTGCGCACTCGCCACGCTGGCTGTCGCGTTTCGGCGACGGCACCCGCCAAGCCGAGCACTACCGTGTCGGCCGCGTGCTGCTGGCAGGCGACGCCGCCCACATCCACCCGCCCACCGGCGGACAGGGTCTGAACCTGGGCGTGCAGGACGCGTTCAACCTCGGCTGGAAGCTGGCCGCGGAGATCAACGGTTGGGCGCCACCGGGCCTGCTCGACACCTACGAGACCGAACGTCACCCCGTGGCCGCCGACGTGCTCGACAATACCCGCGCCCAGATGGAGCTGATGTCGCTCGACGCGGGACCACAGGCGGTGCGCAAGCTGGTATCGCAGCTGATGGAATTCGACGAGGTGAGCCGCTATCTCACCGAGAAGATCATCGCCATCGGAATCCGCTACGACTTCGGCGAGGGCGACCCACTACTCGGCCGTCGATTGCGCGATATCGCCTTGGAACGCGGTCGCCTCTACGCGCAGATGCACGCGGGCCGCGGACTCCTGCTCGACCAGACCGGGCACCTCTCCGTGCGGGGATGGGCGGATCGGGTCGACCACATCGTCGATGTCAGCGAAGAGCTCGATGCCCCCGCGGTACTGCTTCGCCCCGACGGGCATGTGGCGTGGGTCGGTCGAGATCAGCAGGATCTCCTCGACCACCTGCCTGTCTGGTTCGGTCGGGGTGACAGCACCGCAGCGATATGAGGTGTCGTCCGCAGCATCCACGGGGATCGTCTGCGCGACAGCGTGGTTGCGCTGACTCGCTGTCGCCCGGAATCATCGGCGTATGAGGCGCGCCGAGGTGGCCCGATGACCGAGTCCGACACATTCGCCACATTCCGGCCACTGCTGTTCACGATCGCCTACGAAATCCTGGGCTGTGCCGCCGATGCCGAGGACGTGTTGCAGGACAGCTACCTTCGCTGGCGCGACGCGACGGAGGTGACGCATCCGCGCGCGTACCTGGTGCAGATCGTCACCCGTCAGGCGATCAATCACCTCCGCGCAATCCGGCGCCGCCGCGAGGATTACGTCGGCACCTGGCTGCCCGAACCGATCCGCACCGCGCCCGACGCGGGACAGGATGTGTTGCTGGCCGAATCGGTGTCGATGGCGATGCTGCTCGTGCTGGAAACTCTCGGTCCCACCGAGCGCGCGGTGTTCGTGCTGTCGGAGGTGTTCGGCCACAGCTATCGCGAGATCGCGGAGATGATCGATAAATCCGACACCGCCGTGCGGCAGATCGCCCACCGGGCCCGCGCGCATGTCGCGTCGCGGCGCCGGCGCTTCCAACCGGACTCCGACACCAGCCGCGCGGTGATCGGCCGATTCCTGCTGGCCGCGAACACCGGCGACGTCAGCGCCCTCATGGCGGTGCTCGCGCCCGACGTCCTGCAGATCTCCGACGGCGGTGGCCGCGTGAGTGCCGCGCGCCACCCGATCATCGGCGCCGAGCCCGTCGCCCTGTTCCTGATCGGGCTGACCCAGAACTCGATGGCTGGCGCGACGGTCGAATTCGGCAGTTTCAACGCGCAGCCCACGGTGATCGCCCGATCGAAGAACGGCGATCTGGACACGGTGCTGGTGGTCGAGCTGACCGACGACCTCATCACCGGGCTCTACGCAGTCCGCAACCCCGACAAACTGCGGTCCATCGATGTCGTGCGCACCCTCGAGATCGCCGCCGAACGCACGCTGTGACGGAGGGCACAGCAACTGCGTGTCACGCTGGGACCCCGAGCGGTGTCTCCGAGAGTGTCCAGCAACACAGTGGAACGAAAGGACCATCCCCATGAAGGTCATCCTCGTGTGCAAGTCGGTGTCGCACGGCAACACCCAGCGCGTCGCCGACGCCATCGGCGAGGTGCTCGGCGGCCGCGTCGTCGCCCCCGCCGACATCGATCCGGCCGAGCTCGCCGACTACGACCTCGTCGGCTTCGGCTCGGGCATCTACAACATGGCTTTCCATCCGGAACTGCGCCGATTCATCGCCTCGCTGCCGGCCGGACACCAGGGCAAGGCGTTCGTTTTCCGTACCAGCGGATTCCCCGAACCGCCGTTTCGCCGCTATGTCACCACCCTGACCCGGGACATCGAGAAGAAGGGCTTCGACGTGGTCGACGCTTTCGACTGCCGAGGCTTCGACACCTGGCTGCCGCTGCGCCTGATCGGTGGCATCCGCAAGGGCCACCCCGACGCCGCCGACATCACCGCCGCGCGGGCGTTCGCCGAGAACCTGCAGGCCAGGACCACTTCTACATCCTGACGAACCGAACTCGTCAGACCCCGATGCGAACATATGTTCGTGTCCGATTCCGCCACCCCGCGTCGCCCGCGTATCCAGTCCCGCGCCGAGGCCTCGATCCTGCACGCCGACCTCGACTCGTTCTACGCCTCGGTCGAGCAGCGTGACCAGCCGTGGCTGCGCGGCAAACCGGTCATCGTGGGCGGCGGGGTGGTGTTGGCGGCCAGCTACGAGGCCAAGGCATTCGGTATCCGCACACCGATGAACGCGGGCCAGGCGCTGCGCCTGTGTCCGCACGCGATCGTGGTGCCGCCACGGATGTCGGCCTACGCCGAGGCGAGCAAGGCGGTATTCGCGGTATTCCACGACACCACCCCGGTGGTGGAGGGGATCTCGATCGACGAGGCGTTCCTCGACGTCAGCGGGCTACGCCGGGTCAGCGGCGAGCCGATCGACATCGGCCACCGGCTGCGTGCGCAGGTGGCCGACCGGGTCGGCCTGCCCATCTCCGTGGGCATCGCTCGCAACAAATTCCTCGCCAAGGTCGCCTCCGCCGTCGCCAAACCCGACGGGTTACGCCTTGTAGAACCCGGCAAAGAACTCGACTTCCTGCATCCATTGCCGGTGGAGCGATTATGGGGCGTCGGCAAAGTCACCTCGGCGACGTTGCACGCCAACGGCATCACCCGCATCGGTCAGCTCGCCGAACTCGGCGAACCCCACCTGCGCGCCATTCTCGGCCCCGCCGCGGCCCGTCACCTGTTCGCCCTGTCCTGGGCTCGCGACCCACGCCGCGTCGAAACCGGCAAACGCCGGCGCTCGATCGGCGCCCAACGCGCCCTCGGCCGCCGCCCCCGCGACCCCGACGAGATCGCCGCCTACCTCGACGGCCTCACCGACCGCCTCGGCCGCCGCCTGCGCGCCGCCGACCGCGTCTGCCGAACAGTGGTGCTGCGCCTACGGTTCGACGATTTCACCCGTGCCACCCGATCGCACACCCTCGTCGAAGCCACCGATGCCTCCACCGCGATCCGCCACGCCGCCCGCCTGCTGCTGCACACCGCCCAACCACTGATCACCGAACGCGGCATCACCCTGATCGGCCTCTCGCTGACCAACCTCGACGACGCCGACACCATGCAACTCACCCTGCCGCTGGAAGCGCGCGCCGAGAACACCCTCGACGCCACCCTCGACGACCTGCGCCGCCGCTTCGGCTCCACCGCCGTCACCCGCGCCGCACTCCTGCGCAGCGGCGAAGGCCTCTCGGTCCCGCTCCTGCCCGACTAACCGCGCCGGCGAACCAGCGGCAGGTACACCTCGTCGACGATCTCGACCAGCACCTCATCGGGAGCGGTCGGCACTCCACGCAGCACGAACTCGTTGCGCAGCAGCACGACCGCCACCGTGGCGACCCGTGGATGCAGGCACTCCGGCGCCGCCTCACCGCGCGCCACCGCGCGCCCGAGCACCGTCAACCACATCGCGGCCGTTCCATCGGCCGACTGTTCGGGCAGCTGTGCCAGCAGTTCGGCGGCGCCACCGGCGGCAGCGAGCAGTTCGCGCATGATCGCACCGAGTGCCGAACTCCAATGCCGATTGGCCCGCCGCAGCAATTCGAGGCAGTCTTCGCGCATGTCACCGGTATCGGGCACATCGACGGTGGTCGCCAGCTGCCGGTACGCGGCGATGCCGAGGGAGAGTCGGTTCGGCCAGCGCCGGTATATGGCGTTCTTGTTGGTCCCCGCGCGCTGGGCGACCTTGTCCATGGTCAGCCCGGCGTAGCCGGTCTCGACGAGTTCAGCCGCGGCAGCCCGCAGAATTGCGTCCTCGAGGTCGGCACCCCGCCTGCGCGTTGCACCGGACTTGCCAGGGTCCGCCATCGTCGATCTCCTCCCGAATTTCGTACGACAGTACCTTATACGTTCGGTCTTGTAACCAGCTCGCATGCCATATACGGTACGGCTAGTACCCTCGTTTCGTGAAAGGACTTCATCGTGCGAGCCAACGGAATCACCTACGACACGGGCTTCATCCGCGAAGGCCAGTCGTCGCGCCCTCACTTCGACCCTGACATCGTCCGCCAGGAACTGCGGATCATCCGCGACGAACTGCACTGCACGGCGGTCCGCATCGTCGGAGGCGACCCCGACCGACTCGAACGCGCCGCCGCCTACGCCGCCGACCTGGGCCTCGAGGTCTGGTTCTCGCCGTACCCCCTCGAACAGACCACGGCACAGATGCTCGAACTCTTCGCCGACTGCGCCGAGCGCGCGGAGCGCATCCGGCAGCGCGGCGCCGAGGTCGTGTTCGTCGCCGGTGCCGAGCTGAGCCTGATGAACATCGGCTTCCTGCCCGGCGCGAGCCTCGACGAACGAGTCGCGGCACTGACCGTGCCGAACGCGCTGCCCGGATTGGTCGGCGAGGTGGGCGCACACATCAACGACTTCCTCGGCGCCGCGGTGCCGCTGTTTCGCGAACGCTTCGGCGGCAAGATCACCTACGCCGCGGTGCCGTTGGAACGTGTCGACTGGACACCGTTCGACTTCGTGTCGCTGGACCTGTATCGCTCGGCTGAGGTCGCCGACCGATTCGCCGACGGCGTCCGGGACTTGGTCGCGCAGGGAAAACCCGTGGCCATCACCGAATTCGGTGCCGCGAGCTTCCACGGCGCCGGCGATGTCGGTGCGCGCGGACTCGAGATCGTCGAGTACGGTCCCGGCCCGATTCGCCTGCGCGCCACCTGCCTCCGCGACGAAGCAGGCCAGGCCGCCTATCTGCGTGAACTGCTGGAACTGTTCGACGACAGCGGTATCGACAGCGCCTTCGTGTTCCTCTTCGCCCTCTACGACATGCCGCATCGCCCCGACGGCGACCCCCGAGACGATCTCGACCTCGCCAGTTACGGCATCGTCAAGGTTCTCGACCGCGCCGGACACACCTATCCCGGCCTGGCGTGGGAGCCGAAGCTCGCCTTCGCCGCAGTCGCCGACCACTACGGATCCACCGTGCGAGCAGGCGTGGAATAATCGCCGAATGCCATACGCCGTCATCGGCTTTCTGACTCTCGCCCTGTGGGTGTATTGCCTCGTCGACATCATCACCAGCCCCGACGCGGGCATCCGCCACCTGCCGAAAATGGGGTGGATCATCGTCGTCGTGCTGATCCCGACGATCGGTGCGCTGCTGTGGCTGTTCGCGGGCAGGCCGGTCGGTGAGTCCGGACCTGTCTCGAATACCCGCTTCGGTGAATACGATCGCCCCGGTCGCCGGGTCGCGTCGAATCCCGACGACGACGAGGCCTTCCTCCGCGGCCTGCGCGAACGTGCCGAACAGCAGCGTCGCGAGGCCCGCAGGCAACAGGAAGAACGCGACCAGGACCCGGCCTGATCGCCCGAGAAGTACTGTGGCGATCGCGCATCTACGTGCGCTGATCGTGTTTGGCGGGCCGGAACAACGACCGCGTCCCGAACAGTGAACTGTCGAACCGCTTGCCCGCGTCCGGTTCCCGGTGATACCGCTCGATGCGCAGCACCTCGTTGCGGGAACCGAAGATGAACGGCACCCGCTGATGCACCTGGGCCGGGGGAACCTCCATCATGCGCTCGTGCCCGGTGGTCGCCGCCCCACCCGCCTGCTCGACGATGAACGCGATCGGGTTCGCCCCGTACAGCAGCGAGACACGGCCCGGCTGTGCGGGATTGCGCGTATCGCGCGGGTACAGATACAGCCCGCCCCTGGTCAGAATATGGAAGGTGTCGGCCACCAGTGACGCCACCCACCGCATATTGAAATCGCGCCCGCGCGGCCCGTCGACTCCCTCCAAACACTCGAGCACATACCGGCGCACCGGCCGCTCCCAGAACCGCTCATTGGCGGCATTGATCGCGAAACCCGAGGTGTCCTCGGGGATTCGCATCTGCGGATGAGTCAGCACGAACGCGCCGATCTCCCGATCGAGGGTGAACCCGTCGACGCCGCTGCCCGTGGTGAGGACCAACATCGTCGCGGGCCCGTACAGCGTGAACCCCGCACACACCTGCTCCACACCCGGCTGCAGGAAGTCGGTGTCGGCAGGTTCCGCGTCGCCGGCGACAACCTCTTCCGGCGCCCGCAGAATGCTGAAAATCGAACCGACAGGCAGATTCACGTCGATATTGCTCGACCCGTCCAGCGCGTCATAGGCCAGGAGATACTTCCCCCGCCGTTGCGTCGCGGGCAGCACGGCCGCATGCTGCTCGGACAACAACCCCGATAGATGACCGGACCACTGCGTCTGCCCCACCATGATCTCATCGGTCAACACATCGAGCCGCCCACTCACCGATGTCTCGTCCTCGACCCCCGACCCGATGATCGCCCCCCGCGTCACCTGATTGGCAATGATCTTCGCCGCCGTCGCCACCACATTCACCAGCGCGGAGAACTCCCCCGACGAACCGGGATGCCGATGCTCTTCCTCGATCGTGTACCGGGTCAGCGTTTTCAGTCCATTCGGCATTCGGTCACGACCCCCTGCGAAATCCGGTGCGTCCCTTGCCCTTTCCAGAATGGCTCACGGCCCGCCGATAGGCAATGTGAACTCTCACTTGACCTTGCCCCTGGGGGCAGCGTTTACATTCGCTGAATGAGGATCGGAGAGCTTGCGCGGCTGGCTCAGCTCAGCCCCAAGGCCATCAGGCGGTACGAGGCACTGGGGCTGGTCGCACCGGAACGGCACCCCAACGGCTTCCGCGAATACGACGACCACACCGTCCGGCTGGTGCGGGAAATCCGATCCCTGAATCGTCTGGGAATCCCGGTAGAGGAGACGCGCCCGTTCCTGGACTGCCTGGCGACAGGCAGCGAACACGTCGACGACTGCCCCGCGTCCTTGGCCGAATACCAGCGGACCATCGACGCACTCACCGCGGAAATCGACGCCCTCACCGCCCGCAGAGACGCCCTCACCGATCGCCTCCGCGAGGCCGCACACCGTCACAGCACCACGCGAACGCTCCCGTGGCCGACGGCGGTCTCCGCACTGCAGCCCTCATCAGGTCGCGATGGGACGCCCCAGCCACAGGCCGAGCGAACACACGACAACCCCACCGAACCGAAGGAATCACGATGACCCTGAGTTCTGCGATCGTCGGCACCGTGGCGGTGACCGATGAGACTTTCGACCGCGACGTGCTCACCCACCCCGGCCTCGTTCTCGTGGACGTCTGGGCCACGTGGTGCCCGTCGTGCAAATTGATCGCGCCGGTGCTGGCCGAAGTCGCCCGCGAACGTGCGGACACGCTAGCCGTCCGCACCCTCAATGCCGATGAGAACCCACTCACTGCCCGCACCTACCAGGTCATGGCCGCTCCTACGCTGCTGCTTTTCCGCGACGGCCAACTGCTGCGCACCCTCGTCGGCGCCCGCTCCAAAGCCCGGCTCCTCGCCGAGTTGGACGAGTAGTGGATCACTGATCTCGGTGATTGCACTGGGCGACAACGCCATCGACGCCGGATCGCTGTCGGTGGGCTGTGCCACGATCTCGTACGTGACCGAACCCTCGCACCTCCTTGCCGAGCATCGCCTGGAACTGATGCTCGATTACGGCCAGTTCATCCTGCACGGAGGGGAGGGTGAGGAGGGTGTCGAGCTCGCGTTGCTCGACGCCGCGCATGCGGACAGGCCGTCGGCGGGCGACGGACACACCGTGGTGGTGCTCAGCCCGCACCAGAACAACTTCGACATGCCGATTCACGTACAGGTGTGGGATCGGCGACCGGTTGACGAGGGCGAGTGGCAGCAGGTCAGCGAAGCCCGACTGCACATCGGCGAGCACGGGCTGACCATCAGTTCCCCCGTCGACGGCTGGGCCGACGCACCCGTGCCGCCCGGCGACTACCTTGTCGAGATCGCCGGAACAGGTTTCGCGAACTACGGCTGGCCCGGCGACACCACCCCCGGCGATCACTGGCGAATCCGGCTCTGGCCCGACGACGGCACCGCTCCTCGACCCGCCCGACAGTGGGACATGCCCGGCTACGGCATTCCCGCCAACAGCGAAGCGCCGCCGATCGAGCCTGCCCAGAATCTGCCCGAGCCCGAATCGGATCGGCAGCTCCGGGCCGAGGCCAGAGACCGCGCCGAATGGGGTGGCGACCCGATACCCGCCTTCGCCAACACCTATCACGGACGCGAACTCGCAGGCTACGACCGTGCGATGGCCGAGTCGATAGCCGCCATGAGCGCCATGCAATTGCGTCGACTGGCCGAGTACTGCGCACGGCGCGCCTACGGCCTCGCCGGTCTCAGCGATCGCGTCTGGGTGCGTCCGGCGCTGGACGCGCTCGCATCGGGTGCACCGCTGCCCGAACCCTTCCACGACAACGACGCCGCGTTCGCACGGCTGGACAAAGACCAGTACGGACCCGACGAGGCGAGCTTCCAGAGCAGCGTCGTGCGGGTGTCGAAGGCCCGTACCCCGACGCCGAACCCTTACGACCGCGGCAACATCAGTCGCCCACACTTCGCCCTCAACACGGTTTTCCATGCGCGGCATACCGATCCGTTGCAGGGCGCGCTCTCCGCGATCACCGAAGCCGCGATCACCTTCGGCCCAGACGTCGAGACCCTGTTCACCGACATCCGCGGCGAGTTCGATCTACCACCGCGGTCGTGAGCGCAGGGCACGCCGTCGCTGATACCACTGCGCGACTGGTCGATCCGGCGAACCTGCCACGGTGGCGCCACCCTCGGACGTACGATCCGAGCGTGGCCGAATCCCATGGTTCCACCCCTCTGCGCGTGCTGGTCTACAGCAACGATGCCGATACCCGCCAACAGGTGATCCTCGCGCTGGGCCGTAAGCCGCGCGCCGATCTACCGGAGCTCGAATTCTTCGAAGTCGCTACCGCGCCGGTGGTCATCGAGCAGATGGATGCCGGTGGGATCGATCTGGCGATCCTGGACGGTGAATCCGCCCCGACGGGTGGGCTCGGTATCGCCAAACAGCTCAAAGACGAGATCGATCAGTGCCCGCCGGTGGTGGTGCTCACCGGCCGACCCGATGACGCCTGGTTGGCCAACTGGTCGCGCGCCGAGGCCGCCGTCTCACACCCGATCGACGCCATGCAGCTCACCAACGCGGTCGCGGGCATCCTGCTCGCCCGCTGAACAGGACCATCCGGCATCGTCCCGACCTGTCGGATAGTCCGCTTCGCACCTTTCTATCTATCACCACTGGTAACGCCAGTGGTTCGCTGCCGCATGCCCGCAGCCGATTACCCCCGTATCGCTCATGAATCGCGGTACCGATATCGATCAAACCCCACCCCGGAAACGTGCGGCGGACCCCCGAAACGGCGGTAGTCTGTGCTCTAGCTCACACGAGCACGGGCTCTTGTATAACGCTCCGCCATCGCTGCACAGCCTTGCGCGAGCCCCGGTTCGGCGGACAACGTTGTCGGCCCCGTCTCGCCGAAAGCTGCCGTCCGCGGCCGGGCCACACGGCTCGGCCTGCTCCAGCGAGGAGGGGAAGTGCAGTCGTGAATATCGAGGTGCCCGCACTCGTACTCGGCGCCATCGCCGCGGCGTTCGCGGTGTTCTCCGTCATCATGGCGTCGCTGATCGGCCCGAAACGCTACAACCGGGCCAAACTCGAACCCTATGAATGCGGCATCGAGCCGACCCCGCACGCCATCGCCGGTGGCCCGGGAAATGCAGCGGGACAGCGCTTTCCGGTGAAGTACTACCTCACGGCGATGCTGTTCATCATCTTCGACATCGAGATCGTGTTCCTGTACCCGTGGGCCGTGCATTTCGACACGCTCGGGCTGTTCGGTCTCGCCGCGATGGCGCTGTTCATCGTCAACGTGTCTGTCGCCTACGCCTACGAGTGGCGTCGCGGCGGCCTCAGCTGGGAATGAGTGGGAAATAATGGGTCTCGAAGAGAAACTGCCCAGCGGGTTCCTGCTGAGCACGGTCGAGGATTTCGCCGGCTACCTGCGTAAGGGCTCCGTCTGGCCCGCCACGTTCGGGTTGGCGTGCTGCGCGATCGAGATGATGGCCACCGGCGCCGGACGATTCGACATCGCCCGCTTCGGCATGGAAGCGTTCCGCGCCTCCCCACGCCAGGCCGACCTGATGATCGTGGCGGGCCGGGTGAGCCAGAAGATGGCGCCGGTGCTGCGCCAGGTCTACGACCAGATGACCGAACCGAAATGGGTGCTGGCCATGGGGGTCTGCGCGTCCTCGGGCGGCATGTTCAACAACTACGCCATCGTGCAGGGCGTCGACCACATCGTCCCGGTCGACATCTACCTGCCCGGCTGCCCGCCCCGCCCGGAGATGTTGCTCAACGCGATTCTGGCGCTGCACGCGAAAATCGCCGAGATGCCGATGGGCGTCAATCGCGAGGAAGCGATCCGCGCCGCCGAGAAGGCCGCGCTGGCCAGCACGCCGACCATCCGGATGGAGGGCCTGCTGCGATGACGTTCGACTCCCCCGACAACACCGACAACCCTGCGGGACAGCAGGTTCCGGAGGAATCGCCCGCACAGGCGCAATCAAGACCGCCTCAGGACGAGGTTATCGGCACCCGGCGCGGGATGTTCGGTGTCAGCGGCACCGGCGACACCTCCGGCTACGGCGGTCTGGTCACCCCGGTCGCGCTGCCCGCGGGCACCCCGCCGCCGTACGGCAGCTGGTTCGACGCCTTCGTCGGCACCTTGCGCGCCGCACTCGTGGGCCGGGTCATCGCCTTCGATACCGTGATCGAGAGGATCGTGGTCTTCCGCGACGAACTCACCCTGCACGTGAAGCGCGAACACCTCGTCGCGGTCGCGAGCGCGTTGCGCGATGACAGCACACTGCGATTCGAACTGTGCCTGGGCGTCAACGGCGTGCACTACCCCGACGACGACGGTCGCGAACTGCACGCCGTCTATCACTTGAAGTCGATCACGCACGGCCGCCGCGTGCGGCTGGAAGTGTCCGCACCCGATGCCGATCCGCACATTCCGTCGCTGTTCTCGGTCTATCCGACGACCGACTGGCACGAACGCGAAACCTACGACTTCTTCGGCATCCTCTTCGACGGGCACCCCTCCCTGACCCGCATCACCATGCCCGACGACTGGCGCGGGCATCCGCAGCGCAAGGACTACCCGCTCGGCGGGATCCCGGTGGAGTACAAGGGCGCGCGCATACCGCCGCCCGACGAGCGGAGGACCTACAGCTGATGACCGACACCGACTTCCGCCGCGACGAACCACCGGTAGTGACCGTCGCAGGCCAGGACTGGGACCAGGTCAGCGAAGTGATCGACGGCGGCGCCGAAGAACGCATCGTGGTGAACATGGGCCCGCAACATCCGTCCACGCACGGGGTGCTGCGCCTGATCCTCGAGATCGAAGGCGAAACCGTCACCGAGGCCCGCTGCGGCATCGGCTACCTCCACACCGGCATCGAGAAGAACCTGGAATTCCGCAACTGGACCCAGGGCGTCACCTTCGTGACCCGGATGGACTACCTGTCCCCGTTCTTCAACGAAACCGCCTACTGCCTCGGCGTGGAGAAACTCCTCGACATCACCGACCAGATCCCCGAACGCGCCACCGTGGTGCGAGTGCTGCTGATGGAACTCAACCGCATCTCCTCGCACCTGGTCGCCCTGGCGACCGGCGGCATGGAGCTGGGCGCGCTCACCCCGATGCTGTTCGGCTTCCGTGAACGCGAACTCATCCTCGACGTCTTCGAGAACATCACCGGCCTGCGGATGAACCATGCCTACATCCGCCCCGGCGGCTTGGCCCAGGATCTGCCCGCCGACGGCGTCACCAAGGTCAGGGAACTGCTCGACCTGCTGCCCGGCCGCCTGCGCGACATGGAGCACCTGCTCAGCGCGAACCCGATCTGGAAGAAGCGCACCCAGGACATCGGCTACCTAGATCTCACCGGTTGCATGGCACTCGGCATCACCGGCCCGGTCCTTCGCGCCACGGGTCTGCCGCATGATCTGCGCAAATCAGATCCGTACTGCGGATACGAGAACTACGAATTCGACATCCCGACGACCACCGGCTGTGACTGCTACGGCCGCTACATCATCCGGATCGCCGAGATGACCGAGTCCATCAAGATCGTCGAACAGTGCCTGGACAAGCTGCGCCCGGGACCGGTGATGATCGACGACAAGAAGATCGCCTGGCCCGCCGACCTGGAACTGGGCCCCGACGGTCTCGGCAACTCACCCAAGCACATCGGCAAGATCATGGGCACCTCCATGGAATCGCTGATCCACCACTTCAAACTCGTCACCGAGGGCATCAGAGTGCCTGCGGGACAGGTGTATTCGGCGGTCGAGTCCCCGCGCGGGGAACTGGGTGTGCACATGGTCAGCGACGGGAGCACCCAGCCCTACCGGGTGCACTACCGCGACCCCTCGTTCACCAACCTGCAAGCGGTGGCCGCGATGTGCGAGGGCGGCATGGTCGCCGACGTGATCGCCTCGGTCGCCAGCATCGACCCGGTCATGGGCGGAGTGGACAGATGACAATCGACAACCCCACCAGCACACCGATTCTCCTGAGCCTGAGTACCCGTCCCGAACCGTTTCCGCCGCATGTGCGCGAGCGTCTCGAACTGGACGCCAAGGAGATCATCACCCGCTACCCGCACCCCCGCTCCGCCCTGCTCCCCCTGCTGCACCTGGTGCAGGCCGAGGAGGGGTATGTGACGGGCACCGGCATCGACTTCTGCGCCGATCACCTGAATCTCACCGGCGCCGAGGTGACCGCCGTCGCCACGTTCTATTCGATGTACCGGCGCACCCCCACCGGCGACTACCACGTCGGGGTCTGCACCAACACCCTCTGCGCGATCCTCGGCGGCGACGCCATCTACGAAGCGCTGCAGCAACATCTGGATGTCGGGCACGGCGAAACCACCCCCGACGGCGCCATCACACTCGAACACATCGAATGCAACGCCGCCTGCGACTACGCGCCGGTCATGATGGTGAACTGGGAATTCTTCGACAACCAGACTCCCGAATCGGCAGTCGCGATCGCCGATGCCCTCCGGTCGGGCCACCAGGTCCGCCCGACCCGCGGCGCACCGCTGTGCACGTTCCGTGAGACCGCCCGCATCCTCGCCGGATTCCCCGACGAGCGCCCCGGCGCGCTCGAAGGAGCACCGGGCGCCCCCACCCTGGCAGGGCTCGACATCGCCGGCGCAGAAGAGGACTCGGCTGGGGGATCGCGATGATGACCCTCACTCCGGTACTCAGCGAACACTGGGCCACACCGCGGTCCTGGACGCTGGAAAGCTATCGCGCGACCGGCGGCTACGACGGACTCCGTGCCGCCTTGGGCAAGACTCCCGATGAGGTGATCCAAACCGTCAAGGACGCTGGTCTGCGCGGTCGTGGTGGGGCGGGCTTCCCCACCGGGATGAAATGGTCGTTCATCCCGCAGGGTCCCGGCCCCGACGGCACCACGAAGCCGCACTACCTCGTCGTCAACGCCGACGAATCCGAACCCGGCACCTGCAAAGACATCCCGTTGATGCTGGCCACCCCGCACACCCTCATCGAAGGCATCGTGATCGCCGCCTACGCGATCCGGGCCGCGACCGCGTTCATCTACGTGCGCGGCGAGGTGGTGCCGGTTCTGCGCCGACTGCAAGCCGCCGTCGCCGAGGCCTACGCCGCGGGCCTGCTCGGCCACGACATCCTCGGCTCGGGTTTCGACCTCGACCTGATCGTGCACGCCGGCGCGGGCGCCTACATCTGCGGTGAGGAAACCGCACTGCTCGATTCCCTGGAAGGCAGGCGCGGACAGCCCCGTCTGCGCCCACCGTTCCCCGCCGTCGCGGGCCTGTACGCGTGCCCGACGGTCGTGAACAATGTGGAATCCATTGCCAGCGTGCCCTCGATCCTGCGCAACGGCACCGAGTGGTTCCGGTCGATGGGCAGCGAGAAATCACCCGGCTTCACCCTGTACTCCCTGTCCGGGCACGTCGCCCGACCCGGCCAGTACGAGGCCCCGCTGGGCATCACGTTGCGCGAGCTGCTCGAATACGCGGGCGGTGTGCGAGCCGGGCACACCCTCAAGTTCTGGACCCCGGGTGGTTCCTCGACCCCGATGTTCACCGACGAACACCTCGACGTCGCCCTCGACTACGAAGGTGTCGCCGCCGCCGGATCCATGTTGGGCACCAAGGCCTTACAGATCTTCGACGACACCACCTGCGTGGTGCGCGCGGTCCTGCGCTGGACCGAGTTCTACGCCCACGAATCGTGCGGCAAATGCACACCGTGCCGCGAAGGCACCTACTGGCTCGTGCAGCTGCTGCGCCGACTCGAAGCCGGCGACGGCACCGAAGCCGACCTGGACAAGCTCGCCGACATCGCCGACAACATCAACGGCAAATCGTTCTGCGCGCTCGGTGACGGCGCGGCCAGCCCGATCTTCTCCTCGCTGAAGTACTTCCGCGACGAATACCTCGCGCATCAGCGACTCGGGGGCTGCCCGTTCGACCCGGCCGCCTCGACCGTGTGGGCACCAGCGAAAGAGGACCGATGACAGCCATCGCGCCAGGCAACAGCAGCGATGTGGTGCCCACCGACATGGTGAGCGTCACCATCGACGACACCACGATCGAAGTTCCCGTCGGCACCTTGCTGATCCGTGCCGCCGAACTGATCGGCGTGCAGATCCCCCGCTTCTGCGACCACCCCCTGCTCGACCCGGTCGGCGCGTGCCGTCAGTGCCTCGTCGAAGTCGAAGGGCAGCGAAAGCCGGTCGCCTCCTGCACGATCCCGGTCACCGACGGCATGATCGTGCGCACCCAGATCAGCTCCCCGGTCGCCGAGAAGGCTCAACGCGGGGTGATGGAGCTGCTGCTCATCAACCATCCCCTGGATTGCCCGGTCTGCGACAAGGGCGGCGAGTGCCCGCTGCAGAACCAGGCGATGTCCACCGGCAGCGCCGAATCCCGCTTCGACGGCGAGAAGCGGACATACCCGAAGCCGATCCCGCTGTCCACAGCGGTGTTGCTCGATCGGGAGCGGTGCGTGCTGTGCGCACGCTGCACCCGGTTCTCCCAGCAGGTCGCCGGTGACCCGTTCATCGAACTGATGGATCGTGGTGCGCTGCAACAGGTCGGCATCGCCCAAGCCGAACCGCTCGACTCCTATTTCTCCGGCAACACCGTCCAGATCTGTCCCGTGGGCGCGCTCACCGGCACTTCCTACCGTTTCCGGGCCCGCCCGTTCGACCTGGTCTCCACCCCGAGCGTGTGCGAGCACTGCGCCTCCGGATGCGCACAACGCACCGATCATCGTCGCGGAAAAGTGTTGCGCCGCTTGGCCGGTGACGATCCGCAGGTCAACGAGGAATGGAACTGCGACAAGGGCCGCTGGGCCTTCGCCTACGCCACCGAACGCGACCGCCTCACCACGCCGATGGTGCGTGGCTGGGACGGCGTCCTCGCTCCCGCGTCCTGGCCCGAAGCTCTCACCGCCGCCGCCGCGGGCCTGAGCGCCGCGATCGGCAATGCCGGAGTGCTCGTCGGCGGCCGCGTCACCGAGGAAGAGGCGTACGCGTACAGCAAGTTCGCACGCATGGTCCTCGCGACCAACGACATCGATTTCCGCAGCCGGGTGCATTCGGAGGAGGAAGAACGATTCCTCGCCGCCCGCATCGCCGGACGCGGAGTCCAGGTCGACTTCGCCGCACTCGACAAAGCTCCCGTCGTGCTGCTGGTCGGGTTCGAACCGGAAGAGGAATCGCCCATCGTCTACCTGCGGCTGCGCAAGGCCGCACGGACCCACGGGCAACGGGTGGTGTCGCTGGCGCCGTTCGCTTCCCGCGGCCTCGAACGCATGTCGGGCGCGCTCATCCAAACCCCGCCCTGCGGGGAAGCCGACGTCATCACCTCGATCATGGCCGAAACGTCCGCCGATGCCGCCGAACTCATGACGATGCTGAACACGCCCGGCGCGGTGATCATGGCGGGTGAACGTCTCGCGGGCAGCCCCGGCGCCCTGTCGGCGGTGACCCGCCTGGCCGATGCCACCGGCGCCGCACTGGCCTGGGTGCCCCGTCGTGCGGGCGAACGAGGCGCGCTGGAAGCGGGCGCACTGCCCAGCCTGTTGCCCGGCGGCAGGCCTGTCGTGGATCCTTCGGCACGTCAACAGGTTCGACACCGGTGGCAGGCCGGTGAACTCCCCGTCACCGTCGGCCGCGACACCGACGCGATCCTGGCCGGCGCCGCCCAGCTGGGTGCACTCGTCATCGGCGGTGTCGACCCTGCCGACCTTCCTGACCCGGCCGCCGCACTCGCCGCCATCGACGCGGCCCGGTTCGTCGTCAGCCTCGAAATGCGGCACAGCGCCGTCACCGAACGCGCCGACGTCGTGTTCCCGGTGGCGACCGCGATGGAGAAGTCCGGCACCTTCCGTACCTGGGAAGGTCGCCCGCGTCCCTTCACCGCGGCCTCGCTCGACACCACCCGCCGCGTCGCCGCTCCCCTGTCGGACCTGCGGGTGCTGCACTCGCTGGCCGCGCAGATGAGCGTCCCGATCAACCTGCCCGACCCCGCCGCCGCCCGTGCCGAACTCGACGGACTCGGCGCATGGAACGGTGAGCCCATCCCCGCTCCGGAGCTGACCAGCCAGACCCGACCCGTTCCCGGACCCGGAACGGCCGTGCTCGCCGGATGGCGGATGCTGCTCGACGCCGGTCGCATGCAAGACGGTGAACCCAATCTCGCCGGCGTCGCCCGCCCACCGGTCGCACGGCTCTCGGCCGCGACCGCCGCCGAGATCGAAGCCGACGATGCCGATCACGTCATCGTCTACACCGAGCGCGGCGAGATCTCGGTGCCGTTGATGATCACGGACCTGCCCGACCGGGTGGTGTGGCTGCCGCTGCACTCGCCCGGTTCGACGGTCGCCGCCGAACTCGGTGTGACACCCGGCGCCGTGGTGCGCCTGCGTCGTGCCGACGACAGGATGAAGGAACACCGCCATGAGTGATCGAGTCCTACTCCTCGCGGCCGACGCCGGACCTGTCTTCGGCACCGACCCGCTGTGGCTGGTGGTGGTCAAGGCGCTCGGCGTGTTCATCTACCTGATGCTGGTGCCGTTGATCGCGGTCTACGCCGAACGCAAAGTCGTGGCGTGGATGCAGATGCGGATCGGGCCCAACCGGATCGGCCCCGGCGGCATGCTCCAGTCGATCGCCGACGGTGTGAAGATGGCGCTCAAGGAAGACATCATCCCGGCGATCGTGGACAAGCCGATCTTCGTGCTCGCCCCGATCATCTCGGTGATCCCGGCGTTCATGGCCTTCGCGGTGATCCCGATGGGCCCGGAGGTCTCGATCTTCGGCACGCACACCGCGTTGCAGCTCACCGACATGCCCGTCGCGGTGCTCTACATCCTCGCCATCACCTCCATCGGCGTGTACGGCATCGTGCTCGCCGGCTGGTCGTCGGGTTCGACCTATCCGCTGCTCGGCGGCCTGCGCTCGACCGCGCAGGTCATCTCCTACGAGATCGCGATGGCACTGACCTTCGCCACGGTGTTCCTGCTGTCGGGCACCATGGCGACCTCCGAGATCGTGAGCGCGCAGGAGGGCACCTGGTATGTGTTCCTGCTGCTGCCCTCCTTCCTCATCTACTGCGTGTCGATGGTCGGTGAGACCAACCGGGCGCCCTTCGACCTGCCCGAAGCCGAAGGTGAACTGGTCGGCGGTTTCCACACCGAGTACTCGTCGCTGAAGTTCGCGATGTTCATGCTCGCCGAATACGTGAACATGGCCACGGTGTCCGCGCTGGCGACGACACTGTTCCTGGGCGGCTGGCGGGCACCGTTCCCGATCAGCCTGTGGGAGGGCGCGAACTCCGGATGGTGGCCGCTGCTGTGGTTCACCCTCAAGGTGTGGACGTTCCTGTTCGTGTTCGTCTGGCTGCGCGGCACCCTGCCCCGACTGCGCTACGACCAGTTCATGAATCTCGGCTGGAAACTGCTCATCCCCACTTCGCTGGTGTGGGTGATGGTCGTGGCCGCCGCACGGGTCCTGGACCTCGAGGGGATCCCCGGCCAGAACTTCATCCTGGTCGGTGTGGGGCTGGTGATCACCGCGGCCATGATCGGGATGTTCCTGCGCGCGGGTCGCAGCAAGGGGCTACCGCCGTTGCCGCCACAGGAGCCTTCGACCTCGTCGGTGTTCCTCGGATTCCCGGTGCCCCCGATGCCGGCACGGCCCGCGAACGACCAGCCCGAGTTCGGGTTGTTCGACCCGCTCGCGGGTTTCGCGGTCACCGCGGCCACGATGTTCAAGAAGCCCAATACCGAGTCCTACCCCGAGGAGAAGGTGCCGACCGCGCCGCGCTATCACGGTCGCCACCAGCTCAACCGCTACGACGACGGACTCGAGAAGTGCATCGGCTGTGAACTGTGCGCGTGGGCGTGCCCGGCCGACGCGATCTTCGTCGAAGGCGCCGACAACACCGAGGACGAGCGCTTCTCCCCGGGTGAGCGGTACGGCCGCGTCTACCAGATCAACTACCTGCGCTGCATCGGCTGCGGCCTGTGCATCGAGGCCTGCCCGACGCGTGCGCTGACGATGACCAACGAATACGAACTCACCGACGACAACCGCGCCGACCTCATCTACGAGAAGGACCAGCTGCTGGCCCCCATGGAGCCGGGCATGACGCCCGCGCCACACCCGATGGCACCGGGCACCGACGCGGCCGACTACTACCTGGGCCGGGTCGGTCCCGCACCGTCGGAGCAGGAGGTACTGCGATGAGCACCGCACACATGCTGGCCGCCGAAGTCACCAACACCTCCACGGGTGAGGGCGTGCTGTTCTGGGTGCTCGCCCCGATCGCGGTGCTCGGCGCCCTCGGCATGGTGACCGCGGCCAAGGCCGTGCATTCGGCGATGTGCCTGGCCGCCACCATGATCGCGCTCGCCGTGTTCTACATCGCGCAGGGTGCGCTGTTCCTCGGCGTCGTGCAGATCGTGGTGTACACGGGCGCGGTGATGATGCTGTTCCTGTTCGTGCTGATGCTCGTCGGCGTCGACTCCGCGGAATCGCTGCGGGAAACGTTGCGCGGCCAGCGCATCGCCGCCGCGATCGTCGGGCTCGGATTCGGGTTGCTGTTCATCGGCGGCATCGGCGCGGCCCTGCGCGACAGCGGAACCAGCTTCCCCGGCCGCGGTTTCGGCGACCGCGACGTGATCGCCGAACTCGCCGAGTTGATCTTCCTGCGTTACGTGTGGGCGTTCGAACTCACCGGCGCACTGCTGATCACCGCCACGATCGGTGCGATGGTGCTGGCCCACCGCGAACAGTTCACCCCGAAACGCGGACAGCGGGAAATGTCGCGCGATCGCTTCCGCAATGCCGGCGAACGGGCCACCCCGCTGCCGACACCGGGTGTCTACGCACGGCACAACGCCGTCGACAGCCCCGCCCAGCTTCCCGACGGCTCCTTCGCCGAACTCTCGGTGAGCACGATCCTGCGTCACCGCCGCAACCGCGCCCACACCGAAGCCGCTGTGCTCTCGGTCGGCACGGTCCGCGACGACAACCCGACGGCCGACGAGGAAGGCAAGCGGTGAACCCCCAGAACTACCTGTTCCTGTCTGCGCTGCTGTTCACCATCGGCGCCGCGGGAGTGTTGTTGCGCCGCAACGCGATCGTGGTGTTCATGTGCGTGGAGCTGATGCTCAACGCGGTGAATCTGGCATTCGTGACCTTCGCCCGGTTGCACGGCAACCTCGACGGTCAGGTGATCGCGTTCTTCACCATGGTGGTCGCCGCGGCCGAGGTCGTCGTCGGCCTGGCCATCATCATGACGATCTTCCGTGCCCGCCGGTCGACCTCGGTCGACGACGCCAACCTGCTGAAGTTCTGACATGGGTACCGCAACGCTGTGGCTGCTGCCCGCCCTCCCGCTCGCAGGCGCGATCGTGCTGCTCCTGTTCGGCCACCTCACCGACCGCTGGGGTCCCTACCTGGCCACGACGGCCGCGCTGTCCTCGTTCGTCGTCGCCGCTGTCGCCTTCGTCGGCATGCTCGGCCGCGCCGACGCCGACCGCGCCGTGCACAAGGAACTGTTCAACTGGGTGCCCGTCGGTGATCTACAAGTCGGGTTCAGCCTGCAACTGGACCAGTTGTCGATCTGCTTCGCGCTGCTGATCACCGGGGTCGGGTCGCTGATCCACCTCTACTCGATCGGCTACATGAGCCACGATCCGGGCAAGCGCCGGTTCTTCGGCTATCTCAACCTGTTTTTGGCCGCGATGCTCGTCCTGGTCCTGGCCGACAACTTCCTCGTGCTGTATCTGGGCTGGGAAGGTGTGGGCCTGGCGTCCTATCTGCTGATCGGCTTCTGGTACGAGAAGCCCTCGGCCGCAACGGCAGCCAAGAAGGCATTCGTGGTCAACCGTGTCGGCGACATGGGCCTGGCCATCGCCATGATGGTCATGTTCGCGACATTCGGGTCCTTCGACTTCCGCACCGTGTTCGCGGCGACACCGGGCGCGAGCGAAGGCACCCTCACCGCGATCGGTCTGCTGTTGTTGCTGGCCGCCTGCGGCAAATCCGCGCAGGTGCCGCTGCAGTCGTGGCTCGGCGACGCGATGGAAGGCCCCACTCCGGTCTCGGCGCTCATCCACGCCGCCACCATGGTCACCGCCGGTGTGTACCTGATCGCCCGCGCCAACCCGATCTACGACCTCGCGCCGAACGCGCGCACGGCGGTGCTCGCCGTCGGTGCGGTGACGTTGCTGTTCGGCGCCATCATCGGCTGCGCCAAGGACGACATCAAGAAGGCCCTCGCGGCCTCGACAATGAGCCAGATCGGGTACATGATCCTGGCCGTCGGCCTCGGCCCGGCCGGGTACGCGTTCGCGATCATGCACCTGCTCACCCACGGCTTCTTCAAGGCCGGACTGTTCCTCGGCGCCGGCTCGGTGATGCACGCGATGGACGACGAAACAGATATGCGCCGCTACGGCGGCCTGCGCACGCTGATGCCGATCACCTTCATCACCTTCGGCCTCGGCTATCTCGCCATCATCGGAGTGCCACCGTTCTCGGGGTTCTTCTCCAAGGACAAGATCATCGAGGCGGCCTTCGACCACGGCGGATCCACCGGAATCCTGCTCGGCGCGGTCACTCTCGTCGGCGCTGCGCTCACCGCGTTCTACATGACCCGCGTCATGCTGATGACTTTCTTCGGCGAGCGCCGCTGGAAGCCCGACACCCACCCGCACGAGTCACCCGCGGTGATGACCGGGCCGATGATCCTGCTCGCGTTCGGTTCGGTCTTCGCCGGTGGCCTGTTCGTCTGGGGCTCGTCGCTGGTGAACTGGCTCGAACCCGTCGTCGGTTCCCATCACGCGGAGCCCGTGATCCCCGCGGCGGTGGTCACCGGTCTGGCCTTGACGGCGGTCGCCATCGGTGTGGCCGTCGCCTACCGCAAGTACGCCGAGAGCCCGATCCCCGAGGTCGCACCGGAGCCGGTCAGCGTGCTGACCGGGGCCGCACGTGAGGATCTCTACGGCGACAAGATCAACGAAGCCGTGTTCGAACGCCCCGGTCGCCACCTCACGAGGGCGCTGGTGTTCCTCGACGCGAAGGGGGTCGACGGGATCGTCAACGGCACGGCCGCCGCGATCGGCGGACTGTCGGCGCGAATCCGCAAGGTGCAGACCGGTTTCGTGCGCTCCTACGCCCTGTCCATGTTCACCGGCGCGGCCCTGGTGGCCGCTGCCCTGCTGGCGGTGAGGTTCTGGTGAACTCGTTTCCCTGGCTGACGACACTCTGGCTCGCCCCCGCGATCGGTGCGGGTGTGGTGCTCGTCGTGCCCGCCGCCCGCCGCACGGTGGCGCGCGGCATCGCGTTCGTCGTCTCGATCGGCGTGCTCGCACTGGCCGTCGTGCTGGCGGTGCGGTTCCAGCCCGGCGGCGCCCAGTACCAGTTCGTCGAATCCCACGAATGGATCCCGGCGTTCGGTGTCGGGTACACCCTGGGCTTGGACGGCATCGCCACCGCGCTGGTCCTGCTGACAGCGGTGCTGGTGCCCTTGCTGATCCTGGCGGGCTGGCACGACGACACCGCCACCGGCGACGGCCGCAAGACCACCCACATCTACATGGCATTGATGCTGCTGGTCGAGGCGATGGTCCTCATCTCGTTCCTGGCCCTCGACATCCTGCTGTTCTACGTGTTCTTCGAAGCGATGCTGATCCCGATGTACTTCCTCATCGGCGGTTTCGGCACCCGCACCACCGACGCCGCGGTCCGCGCCCAACGTTCGCGCGCGGCGGTGAAGTTCTTGCTCTACAACCTCTTCGGTGGGCTGATCATGCTCGCCGCGGTGATCGGGTTGTACGTGCTGACCGCCCAGGCGGGCCTCGGCGAGGGATCGGCGGGGACCTTCGATCTGCGCGTCGTGGTCGCCGCGGCCAACAACGGTGAACTCGGGGGCAGTACAGCGGTGCTCAACGCCCTGTTCCTCGGGTTCATGTTCGCCTTCGCCGTGAAGGCACCGCTGTGGCCGCTGCACACGTGGCTGCCCGACGCGGCGGTCTCGGCCACCCCGTCCAGCGCGGTTCTGATGATGGCGGTGGTCGACAAGGTCGGCACCTTCGGCATGCTGCGTTACTGCCTGCTGTTGTTCCCGCTGGCATCGGACACCTTCGCGCCCTTGGTGATCACCCTGGCCGTGATCGGCATCCTCTACGGTGCGCTGCTCGCCATCGGCCAGACCGATGTGATGCGACTGATCGCCTACACCTCGATCTCGCACTTCGGGTTCATCATCCTCGGTATCTTCGCGATGACCAGCCAGTCCCAATCCGGGGCGACGCTGTACATGGTCAACCACGGACTGTCCACGGCCGCACTGTTTCTCATCGCCGGCTTCCTCGTCTCCCGGCGCGGCACCAGGATGATCGCCGAGTACGGCGGCGTGCAGAAGGTCGCGCCGGTGCTGGCGGGCACGTTCTTCATCGCGGGCCTGGCCACGCTCTCGCTGCCCGGTCTCGCGCCGTTCGTCAGCGAATTCCTGGTCCTCATCGGCACTTTCCCGAAGTACCAGGTGGCGGCGGTGATCGCGACCGGTGCACTGGTCTTGGCCGCGATCTACGTGCTGTGGCTGTATCAGCGGTTGATGACCGGCCCGCTGAAGAAGGGCAACGAGCACCTGCGTGATCTGGTGCCGCGTGAGCTGGCCGTGGTCGTACCGCTGCTGGTCGCGCTGCTGGTGCTCGGGTTCTATCCGAAACCGATCCTGGATCTGGTGGATCCCGCGGTGGGACACACCCTCTCGACGATCGGTAAGCACGATCCCGCTCCGACGGTCCCCGCTCCCGAAGCTGGTGCGGCCACCCCGCCCGCAGGCGGCCACAAATGAGGACGGACTCCGTGACCATCACCGAGCTCGCGGCCATCGCGCCCGCACCGAGCATCGAATACCACCTGCTCGCCCCGATGCTGATCGTGTTCGGGGTCGGTGTGGTGGGTGTGCTCGTCGAAGCGTTCGTGCCACGGCCCTACCGGTATCCGACGCAGTTGGTGCTCGGGCTGGCCGGTGTGGTCGGCGCGCTGGTGGCCGTGGTGCTGCTCGCGGGATCCGAGGGCACCGCGGTGGTGGGCGCGGTCGCCATCGACGGGGTCACGCTGTTCCTGCAGGGGACGATCCTGCTGGTCTCACTGCTGGGCCTGCTGCTGATCGCCGAGCGTGGTGCGGTGCCGCGGGCGCGCAGCGGGCCGGGCACGTGGAGTCGGGCGGCGGCCGCGTTGGATCGAGGGGTCGACGCGTTCACACCGCAGGCTTCCGCGGTGCCCGGGAGCGCGCACGAGCTCGCGGCGGTGCGCTCGGGCGTCTCGACCACCGAGGTGTTCCCGCTGACGATGATCGCGGTCGGTGGTCTGCTGCTGTTTCCCGCGTCGAACGATCTGCTGACGATGTTCGTCGCGCTCGAAGTGCTGTCACTGCCGCTGTATCTGCTGTGTGGGCTGGCTCGCCGCAGGCGGTTGCTCTCGCAAGAGGCGGCGATGAAGTACTTCCTGCTCGGTGCGTTCTCCTCGGCGTTCTTCCTCTACGGTGTCGCGCTGCTCTACGGACAGACCGGCACGGTGTCGCTGCCGGGAATCGGTGCGGCGCTGGACAAGCAACCCGAGAACGCGACCTTGGCCCTGCTCGGTATCGGCATGCTCGCTGTCGGGCTGCTGTTCAAGATCGGCGCTGTGCCGTTCCAGGCCTGGGTGCCCGATGTCTATCAGGGCGCGCCGACCCCGATCACCGCGTTCATGGCCGCCGCCACCAAGATCGCCGCCGTCGGCGCGACCATGCGGGTGCTGATGGTGGGAGTCGGTGCGCTGGGCTCGGATTGGCGCCCGGTGCTCGCCGCGGTCGCGGTGGCGACGATGGTCGTCGGTGCGATCATGGCGATCACCCAGACCGATGTGAAGCGCATGCTGGCCTACTCCTCGATCGCGCACGCCGGTTTCCTGCTCGTCGGTATCGTCGCCGCCGACAGCGCCGGTGTGGCCGCCGTGCTGTTCTACCTGCTGGCCTACGGCCTCGGCACCGTCGGTGCGTTCGCGGTGGTCAGTCTGGTGCGTGACGCCTCCGGTGACGAAGCGACCGCGCTGTCGCAGTGGGCGGGCCTGGGCCGCCGATCTCCGTGGCTCGCTTCGGCATTCGCCCTGTTGCTGCTGTCCTTCGCCGGTCTGCCGCTCACCAGCGGATTCGTCAGCAAGTTCGCGGTCTTCGCCGCCGCCTCCGGTGCGGGCTACACCGCTTTGGTGATCGTCGGTGTTCTCTGCAGCGCCATCGCCGCGTTCTTCTACGTCCGGGTCATCGTGCTGATGTTCTTCACCGACCCTCCGGCCGACGCACCCATCGTGACCGCCCCGTTCGCCACCACCTTGGTCGTGGCCTTCAGCGCGGGCGCCACCGTTCTGCTCGGCCTGTTCCCCCAGCCGGTTCTCGACCTCGCCGGCCGCTCCAACCTGTTCATCCGCTGATGCCGCCGACTCCCCAGCCCGACCCCCGCCCACCGACCAGTCACGAACGCCACGCCGGACAGCCGTGGAACGCGTCCTATCTCGACGGCCCCGCACCCTGGGACATCGGTATCCCGCAGCCCGCTGTCGTGCGGCTGGCCGAAGCAGGCGGGTTCTGCGGACCGGTTCTCGATGTCGGGTGCGGCACCGGCGACAACGCCTTGTTCATCGCCGCCCGCGGGTTGCCGGTGCTGGGTGTCGACGTGGCCGAAACAGCGTTGGCCGCCGCCCGGCAGGCAGCCGACGATCGTGGGATCGACGTGGCCTTCGCGATGGCGGACGCCTTGCACCTCCAGCGCCTGTATCGCCGCTTCGAAACTGTCCTCGACTGCGGCCTGTTCCACACCTTCGACGAGTCCGAACGCACCGAGTACGTGGCAAGCCTGGCCTCGGTGGCCGACTCCGGCGGCACCCTGTACGTGTTGTGCTTCAGCGATACCGGTCCCGACACTGGACCGCACCCCGTCACCAGGCAAGCCCTCACCACACCCTTCGATGACAACCCCGCCTGGCATATCGCCGCCATCGCCCCCGAGCATCTCCGAACACGCTTCGCCGACTCGACCTCCGCCTGGCTCGCCACGATCAAACGCCGATAACTGCTCGGCCGAATCCGGGCCTTGACCTGAAGAGTGGTTGAGCTCTTAGTGTCCGTTTCATGAGCGGACATGAGAGCGCACAAGCAACGGCAGTCGCAGTTCTGGGGTTGGGTGAGATGGGCTCGGCGCTGGCCGCTGCCCTGCTGGATGGGGGTTTTTCCGTCACGGTGTGGAACCGGTCGCACGACAGAGCACATCCGTTGGTAGCCAAGGGAGCACGGTTGGCCGCGACCCCGACGGAGGCTGTGGGCGCAGCCGATGTGGTGATCGTCAATGTCAAGGGTGGTGCGGTGGCGGCGGATCTGTTGCGTGCCGCGGGGGCGGAGCTGGCGGGACGATCCGTGGTCGACCTGACCGACGGCACATCCGAACACGCCACTGCCACTGGACAGTTGGTGCACGAGCACGGTGCGGACTATCTCCACGGCCAAATCATGACCATCGCTCCGGCCATCGGCTCCCCGGACGCGGTGGTGTTCTACGGCGGCGCGCGCGCTGCGTTCGATCGACACGAAGCCCTCCTGCGAGCTCTCGGCGGCCGCGCGACCTTCGTCTCCCCAGACCCCGCTGTGCCCGTGCTGTACGGCATGGCCGTCCACGACATCATGTGGGGCCTGCTGAACGGATTCCTCCACGCCTCAGCACTTCTCGGCAACGCCGGTCTCCGCATCGGCGATTTCGCCCAGCAGACCGATCCTTCCCTCGCAGCCCTGTCGTCACTGATCCCGATGCTCGCGAAAGAGATCGACAGCACCGATTTCGCCATCCCGTACGGCGCCCTGAAACACCACCTGCCCTCCCTCGACGATCTACTCGCCGAGA
The DNA here is from genome assembly GCF_042671725.1 of Nocardia sp. NPDC127606. NCBI lineage: Bacteria > Bacillati > Actinomycetota > Actinomycetes > Mycobacteriales > Nocardiaceae > Nocardia > Nocardia sp. NPDC127606. The sequence goes on from NZ_JBHXWQ010000001.1 coordinate 1,675,981, forward strand.
GCCACTCCCGAGGAATCGACACCGACCTACCCAGCTACACGAGAAGCCTGGTCGCCGACGCCATCACCGCGGGCCACGGCCACGACAGCTACTCCCGACTGGTCGAACACTTCGGCCGTCGATAGCCACGTCGTGGGAGGGGCGCTACCCAGCGCCCCTCCCACCGGTACGCTTACGCGCGCGACTCCCCGACCGTGACCCAATACCGCCGTGCCGGACCGAGTTCGGTGTCCTGGACGCTCCCGAGAACGCCACCACAGCGCTCGATCGTCTTCACCGACCCGAGATTCTCGGCCGCGCAAACGACCAACACCCGATCCATCCCGGCCGCTCGTGCCTCAGCGATGATCTCCCCCAATGCCCACGTGGCCAGCCCTCGACGGCGCGCGGACGGCCGGATCCCGTACCCGATATGCCCGAGCCTCCGCACGAGGTCACCGTCCCCGTGCCGCAACGCGATCCCGCCGAGCACACGACCACCCTCGACTATCCAGCGATACGAGCAACGCCCGTCCCGGCCCTCCACCGACGCGGCGCTGAGTCGCGCGACCCAAAGCTCGAATCCGCCCACCGAGTCGACGTCGTCACTCGGCAACAAGCCGAAACCGTCCTCGTGGACACCGGACCCCCACTCGACATGCGCGTCGAGCCACGCACCGTACAGATCGACAGACGGCGCGATCAACCTGCGCCCCGAGCCGTGGGAACTTCCGTCGGCGGTGAACACTTCCTCAATCTAGTGCGCGAGTGTGACAGCGCTTCTCCGAAAGATGCAGCCCCGTAGGCAGTCTCGACGTTGCACCGCTTGTTTCGGCATCTACTGTCGCGTGTGTGCTCGCCACCTTCTTGACACTCACCTTCTTACTCGGCGCGCCGCTGGTCTGCTGGTCACTTGTCGCGGAAACTTTCCGGGGGCGCGTTATCGGGATCCTGGTTCTGGCCGCTGTCGGGACGGCCCAGGTGGCACTGGGCGCCGGCTGGCTGGGACCTGACTTCCAGCTCACCGCAATCGCGGTGCTGGGAGTGCTTGTCATGGTCGTGCTGATGACAGCACCGATCGTCGAGGCGGGAACGACCGACGATGCCGACCCAGAGGGAATCACGAAGGCGCGCATCGCGATCGGCTGGATTCTCAGTGGCGGGTACTGCGTGCTGAGTGGTGGGGTTCTCGCGATCGCGATTGTGCTCATCCTGGCATTCGGCCGCTGGGCGTGGGTGCCGCCCACGGACTCTATCGGGTCGTTACCCGACAGCTTGGTCATCAGCGAGAACATCGATGCCGGGTGTACCGCCCGATCATCCGGCAGCAGTTGCGACCGGGAATTCGTCGTCGACGGAACGGGCGATCAACTGCCAGAAGCGATCGCCGCCGAGGTCCGGCGTCACCTCGAAGACACCGCCGACTGGACTTTCACTCCGGGGACGCCGAGGAACGGTCGCGCCTTTTGGCGTGCCTGTCGAAGAGAGGGCTGGGGTTTGGATCGTCACGACACCTGTTTGCAGGTGTCTCTTCGCGACGATCCTCGGGTTTCGGTCACTCTGAGCTACCAGGACGATTGGTGAAGGGACACTTCCGGAACGGTCGGAACAGTTGATGCTTCAGCTCGGGAGGTCCAGCGTGTCGAACTGGTGGGCGGACCAGATGCGGCGGGAGCGTTCTTCGGGGTAGGGCTGGGTGATGGGTTCGGAGTGGTAGACGCGCGTGGTTCGTGCCTGTGGATCGTAGGGCGCCCAGCCGGGGTTGCCCGAGGTAGCGAAGTTCACCCAGTCGGTACGCATGCGGTGGGCGACATCGGTGATTTCGTCCGGGGCGTTCGGATGGGCGAAGCGGTGGGCGCGGACCTCGTCGGGACCGAGGGTGCCGAACAGGAGCAGGAAGTCCAGGCAGTGTGCGGCGCCCTGTTGTGAGTTGAAGCTCCACGCCAGTTCGCACAGCCACACGCGTCCACCGCCTGCGTGCGCGGCATCGGCCAGGTGCAGGCTCGGCATCCGGAACAGCCAGTCGGAGTTGAGAATTTCGAACAGCCGGCCGGATGTCGCTTCCGGATAGGCGGCGCGGTAGAGCCTGTCGCCCTCCGCGCTCGGTGTGAGGTGGCGAAAAGCCGCGGTCGTGTTCGCCGGTGCAGGTTCGCTGCCAAGCCGAGATGTGTAGAGCCGGAACTCGTCACGGGTGTGGCTGACGAGCAGGTCGATGTCTCGTGCGGCACCGTCTGCTATCGCACGCCACGGTGCGCAGGGCAATATCTCACCGTCGACAACAGGTGAGAACGGGGTGGGCGTGAGCGCCATCGGGCCCCAGACGTCGACGAACTCGGGCATCATGGCGATCACCGCGGCGGTGGCGTCAGTCAGTGCGCGTGGCGGCAGAAGGGCAAAGTCCTCGACGGTGGCCTGGACGCCGAGCTGTGCGGCGATCGTGGTCGAGATCGCGGCGGCGAGACTCGGAGTGAAGTAGGTGCCGGGCATGCTCTGGCTGATCGCCCGTCGAAACAGTCCGGCGGCCGCCGGCATGACCAGCAGTGCACCGACAGACGCACCGCCGGCGGACTGACCGAAAACGGTGACGTTGGCGGAGTCGCCACCGAATTCAGCGATGTTGTCCTGGACCCAGCGCAGAGCGGCGATCTGGTCGAGGATCCCGCGGTTGTCCGGAGCTCCGGCAATGCGGGCGAAACCGTCGGCTCCGACTCGATAGTTCATGCTGACCACCACGACACCGGCCGCAGCGAGCAGCGCGCCGTCGCAATGCGGGTTGGCGGTGTTGTTCTCGAGATAGGTACCGCCTTGAATCCACACCATCACCGGCAGTTTCGCGGCACCGAGGTCGGGTGACCAGACGTTCAGGGTCAAACAGTCCTCGGATCCATCCGAGGTCGAGCCGGATGCCGACGACATCACCGATCCGCCGTTGCACGCTTGGGGAACCGGAGGGCCGAACCGCAGTGCGTCGCGAACGCCCTGCCACGGCTGGGCGGGCACAGGTGCCGCAAATCGATGTGCTCCGACCGGCGGCTCGGCATACCTGATCCCACGAAAGACCGCGAGAGCGCCTTCCCGCCGGCCGCGCACAAGACCGGCGGCCGTGCGGATTTCAGGTTCGATGTCCACTCGATGCTCTCCCCGTCAGCGCCGTTCGCTCGCACCTATGCTACCGACGATCAGATCGGTCAGCGCCGAGATCGCTTCCTCGGGCGTCGTCGTACCCAGGTTCAGTTCCGCGGCCAGTGTTTCGGCCGCGCCGAGCACGCCGACGCAGCGCAGTCGCAGTGCTGTGGTGCTGAGTGACGAGAACGGTTGCAGGGTGGCTGCCATCCAGTCGCGGTAGCTGTCGAGCATCCCGTGCTGGATCGCCTGGACGTCCGGGTTGCCTTTCAGGGCGGCGGAAATCGCGTCGAATTCGGGCATGTCGGTGGCGCAGGCGAAGTAGGCGGCGCTCATGACGCGGGCGATCTCGTCGACGGTGGGGGTGGCGTCGCGGGCGGCTTGTTCCGAGGCCAGGCGGTGGCGTTCGTCGAGTTGGCGGTAGAGCGCGAGGAGCAGTTCGGGGCGGGTGCCGAAGTGGTCGTAGACGATCGGCCTGCTCACGCCGGCGGCTTCGGCGAGAGTTGCCAAGGTCAGGCCATCGGTGCCTTGCTCGCGCACCAGCGTCAAGGCCGTGTCGAGCAGTTGCTCGCGCCTGGCCGGCTTCGCCAATCTGCCCGATCGTGTGGTCATCGTCCTCCCTTGCGCCATGCCCACAGCTTAGCTACAAAGAGCAAGTTACAACTTGTAGCTTAGCGAGAGGAATTCACCGTGGAGCAATCGGTACTGATCTTGGGCGGGTCGGGACAGGCGGGGTCGGACACCGCCGCTCTGTTGCGTCGATGGCATCCGGCCCTGCCGTTGACCATCGCGGGCCGTGATCTCGGTCGTGCGCAACGGGTCGCGGACGGCCTCGGCACCGCCGCAGCGGTGACGATCGATCTGTCACGCCGCGACCTCGGGCTCGCCGACGCCGACTACTCGGCGGTCGTCGCGACCCTGTGGGACGACCGTCTCAACGGCCTGCACTACGCACAGGACCGTGGCCTGCCCTACCTGAGCATCTCCAGCGGCCTGCTCGACATCGGCCCGGAGATCGTCGCGGGCGCGCAAAGGTCCAGTGCGGCACCCGTTCTGGTCGCCAGTCATTTGATGGCGGGAATCGTCGTTCTCGCCACGCTGGATTCCGCGCGCGAGTTCGGCCGGATCGACACGGTCCGGGTCGGTGTCGCGCTCGATGACACCGACACCGGCGGACCCGCGGGAATCGCCGACCTGGAACGCTGGTCGGCCGTCACGACGGCGGGTCTCGTGCGCCGTGACGGTGTCTTCACCTGGCTCGCCGAGGCCGACGCACAAGCAGACGTCCGCACCGTCGACGGCACCGCACTGCCCGGCCAGAGCATCCCGGTACTCGATGTGCCGAGCCTGGCCCTCGCGACCGGCGCACCGAACGTCCGGGTCGACTTCGCGGTCGGCGCCACCCCGAGCAGGCGTCGCGGTGAACCCGCCTCCGTCGAGGTTCGGATCGATCTCACCGGAACCGGCCGCAGCGGCGAACCGCTCGACAGAACACAGCATCTCGTCCATCGGGACGGTCAGCGGCCGCTGACCGCCCTCGGGATCGCACTCGGCGCCGAACGGCTGCTCGGCGTGCGCGGCGACCGTCCCGCACCGGGCATCCACACCCCGGAGGCATTGATCGACCCCGCCTACGCCGTGGAGCGGTTGAGCGAGATCGGTGCCGTGTGGCATCGAGACAGCGGTGGCCCCCGGCCATAGACCGGGGGCCACCGGTCGCTACCGCACCGACCGGAAGAACTCGCGCACATCCTCGATCAGCAGGTCGGGCGCTTCCATCGCGGCGAAGTGCCCCCCGCGGTCGTATTCGGTCCACCGGACGAGGTTGTTCTGCTTCTCGGCGATGCCGCGAATCGTGGTGTCGCCGGGGAAGACCGCGACCGCTGTCGGGACACCGGAGCTGGGCAGGTCCGCGCCCCACTGTTGGGATTCTTTGTACAGCCGCATCGAGGAGCCCGGCGTCCCGGTGAACCACAGGATCGCCGTTTCGGCGAGCATGGCGTCACGGTCGAGGGAATCCTCGGGCAGCGCGGCGGCGGGGTCCTTGTAGGTGTTGACGACATCGACGACCCAGGCGAGCAGACCTGCCGGTGAATCAGCCAGGGCGTGGGCCAGAGTGTGCGGACGGGTGCTGTGCACACCCGCATAGGCGGAGGTTTCGTTGCTGCTCCAATCCTGGAGTGCGGCAAGCTTTTCCTGGTCCTGCTCGGTGTAGCCCGCGCCGTCGTCGTTCCATGCGGGAATGGTGATCGCGGCGTTGAGGTGCACGCCGGTGACCCGCTCGGTGTCGACACGACCCACCTGCGGGGCGATGAACGAGCCCGCGTCGCTGCCCTGCACGCCGTAGCGCTGGTAGCCCAATTCGCTCATTAGCCGGGCGATCAGTTCCGCGGATCGTTCGGTGGCTGCCTGGCCGGGCTGGTGGGTGGGCCCGGAGAACCCGAATCCGGGCAGGGTCGGGATGATGAGGTCGAAGGCGTCGCGCGGGTCACCGCCGTGCGCGCGGGGGTCGGTGAGCGGTCCGATCGTCGCGCCGAAGTCGGTGAACGGCCAACCGTGCACCAAGACCAGCGGCAGTGCGCCGGGTTCGGGTGAGCGCACGTGGGTGAAGTGCAGGCGCTGCCCGTCGATCTCGGTGACGAACTGCGGGTGGGCGTTGCGTGCGGCTTCCGCGGCGCGCCAGTCGAACCCGGTCCGCCAGTAGTCGGCGAGCTCGCGCAGGTAGGCGGTGGGCAGGCCGTAGGTCCAGCCGGCGCCGGGCAGGTCGTCGGCCCAGCGGGTGCGGGCGAGCCGCTCGCGCAGGTCGTCGAGGTCGGACTGCGGAATGTCGATCCGGAAGCTGTCGATGTCGCTCATACCGACAACGCTAGGCAGCACTTAGGTCTGAATCGTTCCTAAGGTGACGAGATTCTGCGGCGCTCGTCGCGGGACTGTTCAGCGCCAACCACTTCAATTGAAGTACTTCACTTGTTGTGGTTTAATCGAAACGCTTCAGGATGAGGCGCGGCAGAACAAGAAGATCTCCTCATCCGTGCCGACCGATCAACGAAGGACGTACTTTTGCGCAAACTCGTGTACTTCATCGCCTCCACTCTCGACGGTTTCATCGCCGGTCCCGACGGCACCGACCCATCCGGCCCCGGTGGCTTCTGGACCCCCTCGGAGGACTACCTGCAGCACCTCATCGCGGAGTACCCCGAGACCTTGCCGGGACTGGCCAGGGCCGCGCTCGGCGTCACCGCCGAAGGCCGGCACTTCGACACCGTCGTCGAAGGCCGCAACAGCTATGAGGTCGGACTCGCGGCCGGCGTGACCAACGCCTACGACCACCTCCGGCACCTGGTCTTCTCTCGGACACTGACCGAAAGCCCTGACCCCGGTGTCGAACTCGTCGCCGATGACCCGGTAGCGACGGTTCGAGAGCTCAAACGCACTGACGGCAAAGACATCTGGCTCGTCGGCGGCGGAGAACTGGCCGGTGCACTCTACGGCGAGATCGACCGGGTGATCGTCAAACTGAGCCCGCTCACGATCGGCACGGGCATACCCCTGTTCGGCCGGACCGCGGCTTTCGCACCCAACGCCTGGGGGCTCGTCGACCACACCGTCCTCGCGAGCGGAGCCGCCTTTTTCACCTACGACCGGGGCGCCGGTACGCCGTAGGCCTGCAGGAAGGCGCCCGGTGAATCGTCAGCGCCGGATCGGGCGGTTCTACGCCTCGACACCCATGATGGAGAGATGTCCGAAACATCCGCCCGACTGCTCCGGCTGCTGTCGCTGTTGCAGACCAACCGCGTGTGGTCCGGCGCCGAGCTCGCGGCCAAACTCGATGTCACCGCGCGCACCGTGCGCCGCGATGTGGAGCGACTACGCGGATTGGGCTATCCGGTGCGGGCATTGCAGGGCAGCGCGGGGTATCGGTTGGGAGCGGGTGCGTCGATGCCGCCGCTGCTGCTCGACGACGAGGAAGCCGTGGCCGTCGCGGTCGGCTTGCGCACCACCTCGGGCGGCACGGTCACCGGCATCGAGGACGCCTCGCTCCGCGCGCTCGCCAAGCTGGAGCAGGTACTTCCCTCGCGACTCCGGCACCGGCTCACGACCTTGCAACAGTCGATGGTGCGGGTCGCCGCCGAAGCACCGCGGGTGGCGCCCGAGACGCTGCTGACGATCGCGGAAGCGTGCCGACGCCACGAGCGGCTGCGCTTCGACTACACCGATCACGCCGGTCGGACGTCTCGCCGCGATGTCGAACCCGATTCGCTGGTCAATGTGAGCAGGCATTGGTATCTGGTCGGGTGGGATGTCGACCGCGCGGATTGGCGGTCGTTCCGCATCGACCGGCTCGAGCCGCGGGTGCCGACGGGCCCACGCTTCACCCCGCGACCGCTGCCCGAGGGCGACGCGGCGACCTATCTGTCCCGCAGGCTGTCGGTCGCGTCGTGGCCGTGGCGCACCGTCGTCACCCTGCACGGATCGGCCACCGAGGTGGCCGATCGTGTCTGGCCGGGCATGGGTGTCCTCGAAGCGGTCGACGATGTCAGCTGTCTGTTGCATCTGGGCGCGGACTCCCCCGCCGCACTGGCCTGGATGATCACCGCCCTGGACATCGGGTTCACGGTCACCGACCCACCGGAGCTCGTCGCGGCGCTGCGGACAGTCGGCGAGCGATGTCGTGACGCGATTGTCGATGCACCCGATGCCGACTTGCATCGTGTGCCATCACCGCGTTGACAGCGGCGTTCTCGCACGTCGGCCGGTGCGTCGACGAGGCGGGAGATTCAGTCGCACAGCGCGTGGGTGAGTATCCCGCCGAGATCGACAGAGGACGATTTGCCGGTATAGGCGATGGTGACCGCGAGGCCGGACCCAGTGGCACCGGCGACAGTGGAGAAGCCGGGGACGCCGCCGATGTGCCCGACATACCGCGCACCGCACGGCAGTTGGGTGTACCCGAGGCCGAGACCGTAGGACATGCCGTCACCGTTGCCCATGTCGACGCCGTCGAGCATCTGCGCGAGCTGGGGCTGAGGCACCACCTGACCGGCCAGCAGCGCGAGGAAGAACCGATTCAGGTCGGCGCCGGTGCTCACCAGAGCACCCGATGTCCACGGCACCGACGGCTCCATCAGGGTCGTGTCGGTGAGTGTCTCGTCGACGGTGGTGTAGCCGGTCGGATGCGGTCGGCGCAATCCGGTTTCGCCGGTGGCGGGCAGGTAGGTATTCGACAGGCCGAGCGGTGTCAGGATCCGGTCGCGCAGTTCGTCGGTGTAGCGATGCCCGGTCACCGCTTCGATCAGCATGCCCGCGACGATGTAGTTGATGTTGGTGTACTCGAACCGGCTGCCGGGCGCGAACTTCGCCGGATGCTCCAGGGCCAAGGCGATCTCCTGGGCCGGGGTGAAGGTGCGGCCGTTCTTCGCCGCCTCGTGTTCGTCGAGCTCGGGGGAACGGGCCGGCTCGGGCAGGCCGCTTCGGTGGCCCAGGATCTGACGGACGGTGATCGCGCGACCGTCCACGCCCGCACCGGTGAGCAATCCGGGCAGATACGTGTCGACGGACCGGTCGAGGTCGACGCGACGTTCGGCCACCAGCTGCAGCACGATCGCGGCGGTGAAGGACTTGGTGACACTGCCGACCCGGATGTGCTGGGGAACATCGGTACCGATCGGGGTCGCCGCGGCCGCGTCGGCCAGCCCGGAACTGACGACAGTGTCTGCCCCGTGCTCGGTGAGCGTGGCGATGGCGCCGACGGCACCTGAGCCGACAATCTCGTCGAGGTCGCCGCGCACGCTGTCCACGCGAGCCGAGGCGTGGGGCTCGGCCGCGCTGGTCGTGCAGGCGGACAAGCCCAGGGCGACGGCGAAAATCGGCACGGTCAGGGTTCGAAAACGCATGATCGAACGGTAGGAAGCCGAGGCCTGCACGCACATTGGACTGCGGTACTACCACCGCCTCGGTCTCCGGTAGCGGGGCAGGGCGGTCCGGTCGCCCTGCCCGCGACGTCATCCGATCAGTTCCGGCGCAGCGCCAGCACCGGAATGGTGCGGATACCCTTCGTCTTCTCCTCGTATCCGGCGAAACCGGGATACCGTCGCGCCTGCTCGGCGTAGAGGCGGTCGCGTTCGTCGCCGGTCACTTCGGTGATGGTGACCGGAAAGGTCTCGGTGCCGACCTCGGCGTCGGCCGCGCCCGCGGAGGTGAGGTTGTAGTACCAGTCGGGATTGGTGGGGGCACCGGCCTTGGACGCGAAGACGTACATGAGCTTCGGGTCGTTCTCGTCGGCCAAGTACATCATCGGCGACACCAGTTGCCGGTCGGTGCGCCGCCCTCGGTGATGCACCAGCACCATCGGCGCACCCTCGAAGGGCCCGCCGACGCGCCCTTCGTTGGCTCGGAACTCGGCGATGATCTTGCTGTTCCAGTCCTGTGATTCGCTCATGCCTGGCATCTTCTCCCCCGACCCGCGCGTGCGCGAGCAACCACGCTCACGGCTCGTCGAGTACTTCTTGCAGGCGGGCGGCGAAGGTGACGGCATCGTTGACGAATCCGGTGTGGTCGCCGGGGAACAGGACCGGGCCGACGCCGAGCGCCGATGCCAGTCCCCGCGAGGTGCGATCGCAGAACTGACCGGTGGACTCGGCACCGATCCCGACGATCACCCGGGTGGGGATCGAACGCAGCAACGGCGGGTCCGGCACCCAGGAGGTGGTCGGGCACAGTTCATGGGCGAACCAGAAGCGTTCGCTGGCGACCTGCCGGGGATCGCGGTCGCCGCCGAAGATCTGTTCGAGCATCGGATCCGGGACAGGAACAGCGGCTTGGGCGAAGAACTTTCGCCAGGCGCCGATCACATCGCCGGTGGCGTAGGTGGCGACGATGTCCTCGGTGAGTGGGCGCTGGGCTTCGGCGTCGGGGAGCAGTTCACGCAGCGGCGGTTCGTGGGCGACGACGGTGGTGACCAGGTCGGGGTTGGTCTGGGCCAGGGCCAGTGCGGTGACCGCGCCACCGCTGGATCCGAACACCACGGCCGGGCCCGCGTCGAGATGGGTGATGAGCTGGGCGAGGTCCCCGGCGCGGGCGAGCACCGTCGAGTCCTGGTTCGGGTCGTCCAGGGGGCTGCCGAAATGCCCGCGCGGGTCGGTGGTGAGGACGGTGTTGGTGGTGGCGAGTTGTTCGGCGGCCGCGGCGAACGAGGCGGCGTTCATCGGGGCACCGACGAGGACGAGCAGCGGTCCCGCACCACGGACCTCGTAATACAGGCGGGCGTCCGGCACCACGAGGGTGCCGGTGGTGACGGCGGAACTGGCGGTCATGAGGCTCTCCCGGATCTCGGCTATAGGTAGCACTCATACAGACGGTGCGTGCCGAAAGAACTCATCGCTGACGGCGAAAATTCTTTTCCGACAATCTCTTCCGCAGGTCAGGTGGCTTTCTCTGGCGAGAGTCGGGCCAGGGCCAGCACCACGACACCACAACCGGCCACGACGAGCCACCCGATCCGGATAGACCCGTGGCCGGCGATCACACCGCCGGCGATCGCGATGCCGACCGCGGCGCCGACTTGCCGAGCGGTGGACGTGATTCCGCCCGCCACCCCCGCCCTGGCGGCGGGCAACCCGCTCACCGCGGTGTTGGTGATCGGCGCATTCGCGAATCCGAATCCGATACCGATCAGCCCGAACGCGACCAGCATCGTCATCAGATCCGGATCGCCGCCCGCGCCGACGAGCACGACCCCACCGGCGGTGAGGAATCCGCCGGCGAGCGACAACGGCCGCCGCGCACCGACGCGTCCGACGAGAATCCCCGACAGCGGTGCGCACACGGTTGCCGCCACCGCGAGGGGCAGCGTGATCGCCCCCGCCACCACCGCGCTCATTCCTCGTTCGTGCTGCAGATGCCAGGTACTGAGCAGCAAGGTGGTGGTAAGCGCCACGAACACCAGCACCGCGCCGACCACCGCGGCGGTGAATGGCGTGCGCCGGAACAGTGCCGGATCGATCAACGGCTCGGCTACCCGTCGCTCGACCCATACGAACCCGGCAGCCGCCGCCACGACACCGAGGTACCCGGCCAGCGCTGTGGCCGAGCCCCATCCGATCCGCGGTCCTTCGATGAGCAAGGCGATCACCCCACCGACCACCAGGACGAGCAGCATTTGCCCCGCACCGTCGATCCGGCGCGGCTGCTCGGCCCGCGATTCGGGCACGAACACCGCGCTCAGCACGAGTGCGACCACCACGACCGGAAGCGCCACCCAGAACACCGACCGCCACCCGAACCAGTCGACAAGCGCCCCACCGAGGGTCGGCCCGACTGCCATGCTCACCCCGAACACCGCCGCCCACACCCCGATCGCGCGGGCTCGCTGCCGCGCGTCGGTGATCGTCGAGACCACGATCGCCAAGGCCACCGGACTCAACATCGAGCCACCGACGCCCTGGGCGATCCGCGCCGCGATGAGTACCTCGACGGTCGGAGCCAGTGCGCACACGGCGGTAGCGGCGCCGAAAACGACGAGCCCGAGCCGGAATACCCGTCGTCGGCCGACGCGATCCGCGATCGCTCCCGAGGTGATGAGGAAGCTCGCCAGCGCCAGGGTGTAGGAGTCGACGATCCACTCCAGGCCCTGGGTGCCGACGTGCAGGCCGTCGCCGATCGCGGGCAATGCCACGGTGACGATCGTCGCGTCGAGCCCGACGACGAACAGGCTCAGCGAGCACACGGCCAGCACGGCCCATGGGCGAACGGCTGCGGTGCGGGCGCGAACAGGGTTGTCCAACATGGGGGTCCTCCTCGGATCGAGGACCGGAGTATCACCAGCAGTCGGCCGGATCACCCAGAGTTATTGCCGAAACAGCAAATCTCTTGCTTGTTCGGCAAGTTTGTCCAGTCCGAGGGGGCGGCGATCGGCCGACGTCGCGGGAGATCGCCGTTGCCGGCGTTCAGCGGCTGCGGCGAAGCTCTTCGGCGCGTGCCCGCAGCGTTCCGGCGAACAGTTCACGTCCCTCGTGCGCCAGATCGACCACCTCGCGCGCGCTCTGACGGCCCGCGTCGCCCAGGATTCCGGCAAGCGCGGTACCGGTCCGGCGCGCCGCGATGGACAGCTCGTCGAGCAGTTCCTTCTGATAGCTCACCGGACATCACCCGCGACGATGCGATCAGCTGATCTCGACCGTGACCGACGTGATCCATCTCGTGAGACTCCATTCGCAGTGCGGGCCAGCTCGCCTACCTGACACACCTGAGTGTACAGACGTGCACTGAACTGGTGTCAAGCCTTCCGCGCTGATGGACGGCAAGTGCGCGAAACGCGATTCTTGTGGCCCTCGTTGTGCGCTGCGTCAGGGGCGCTCGGTGGGTAGTTCGCCGTAGAGCTGACGCGCGCGGGCGGTCAGCAGCGGCAGCACGATGGTGCGCCAGGTCGGTAGGTGCACCGCTTCCGGGCGCCCCTCGACCAGTACGGAAGGCGCTGCCGTCGCGTCGGCATCGTCGACGTCGACCCCGACCACCGCGACGATCTCCCGCCGCAGCAGCGCCACGAACTCCGTGGCGGTCTCCGGCGGGACCTCCGCACAAACCTTGTCCCGCACCGCATTCCATGCCACCGGGTCCGCGGGCGACCCCCAGTGACGCGGTCGCCGATCGAAGAGCCGGGCTATCTCGGAAGAATCTGGCACCCGCCGGATCCTACCGACGCCCGCCACCCACGGTCGCTACGACGTCCCCGAACGCCGCAGCGGCATCGACGAATCCGCCGGGGCGCTCCCTAACGGCGGCGGCGAAGTTCGTCGGCGCTGGCCCGCAGCGTTCCGGCGACCAGCTCGCGCCCCTCGTGTGCCAGATCGACCACCTCGCGCGCACTCTTGCGGCCCGCGTCGCCCAAGATGGCGGCAAGCGCGGTACCGGTTCGGCGTGCCGCGATGGACAGCTCGTGGATCAGTTCTCGGCCGGGTTCGAATTTGTCCATCTCGGTGGAACTCCATTCGCAATGCGGGCCAGCTCGGATGCCTGGCAACACATCAGTGTACAGTCGTGCGCCGAACCTGTGTCAACCCCGAATACGGCACTACGGTCTGCGCGCTTCACCTGGACGCGAATCGATTCGAGGCCGCGTGTCCCGATGCGCGACCTGACCGCGGAACGCAAGTGCCGCGCAGCGGTGTGCTGCGCGGCACCGAGGTGAGACGAGTTCAGTTGTAGGAGTTGGCAACCCCGTCGAGCAGGTGCTCGAGGGTCTCGTAGGCCGGCACGTCGACGACGTCGATCAGATCGGCGGCCACGGGCACCGAACGTTCGGCGGCGACCGAGGTGAACTGGGCGGTGTCGCCGGTGCGGAAGCCGTGTTCGGCGGCCAGGCGGCGCAGTTCGGCGTTGTCGGTGAGCAGTTTGCCGATCTTGTCGCCGGTGGTGTTGAGCGGGACGAGGGTGTGGCTCGACAGGACCGTCGGGGTCGGGTAGGTCAGCACCATGTCCGGCTTGATCCGGCCCTTGCCCGCGGCTTCGACGAACTGTGCCTCGTAGATGCAGACCAGCGGGGTCTGGCCCATGCCGTTGGTGAGGTACTGGTTGAACGGTCCGTCGCTGCTGTTGTCGGTGTAGCCCTGGGCGAGGAACAGTTTCGACAGGGCGGGCAACACGTGCTGTTCGGCGGTGGCGCCGCGCACGATGGTGTGGTCGTTGGCGACATAGCTCGCGATCGAGAGGTACATGGCCGCGGAGTTCGAGCTGCGCGGGTCGGTGGTCGAGACCAGGATGTTCTTGGCGACCGGGTAGGTCGTGTTGCCGGGCAGGTCGTCCCACTGCACGCCGGTCCCGGCCAGCTCCAGGTACCTGTTCATGTCGAATGTCGCGACCGGGCCGGGCTTGATCACCCCGGCCGCCGTGAGCAGGTCAGCGATCGGCCGGTAGGTGGCGATGGCGATGGGTGACGAGAACGGCGTGTACTTGGTGGTGATGTTGCGCTGGCGCTGAATTCGTTCCGCGGCCGGAATACTCGACGGGAACGCGAAATCGAAAGCGCCGAGGTCCACGGTGGTCGCGATCTGGCGCGAACCGGCCGGTTGGACCTCGACCCGGATACCGTTGTCGGCGAGCACCTTCGCCACACGCTCGTCGGCGAAGAACGACATCTTCTCCGACCCCACCACACCGCGCACCACAGTCGCGCCGGCGACAGGAGCGGCGGCCGGCGCATCGGCACCGCCGGGCAAGAGCACGACACCGGCCACGACACCGGCCACGACCACGGCCGCACCGATCGACAACGGCACCACCGCACGCCTGCTCACCGCACGCTTCGGCGGTTCCTCGGTCGTGTTCGACTCGCGCGCGATCAGTTCCGCGGCGCGCACGCTGGCCGTGGGGGCCGGAACTCGTACCGTCGGGTCGGGATCGGCGAGTTCGCGGCGCACGATCCGCTCGACCAGGATCGGCACGAACTCCCGGATCGGTTTACCGGTGAACCGGTGGTGCGCGGCGCCGACCGCCGACGTCACCTGGTCGACGGGGACGTTCTCGGACAGGTCTTCGACCAAACTCTCGGTCATGCGCCGCATAGCCAGCTCTTCACGCTGGACGGCATCGGCAGCTACGCCGGGGACTACGCGCGACACCACATTCTCCTGGGCTCACAATCGGGCTGCGGACGCGGCGCGCCGAACAGGGCCCTCCCCGTGCGCACGCCGCGGGCCACGCTACCGGCGCGCAGCACAGATACCCCAGCCGTGAGCGAGGGTGCACGCAGAGTTCAGCGCTCGCTCGACTGCCCGCAATGTCACGTTGTCCGCGAGTTCGCGTAAACCTCGAATCACGAAGTCGCAGTGTGTGATTCGCTACTACAGCTCGGTCGCGGCCCGAACCGGCGGCGCCTGCTCCTCGCTCGCGGACCCGCGCGCCGCCTGCACGGCCGCCCGCCCGAGCCCACCGGCGAGCAGTTCCATCACCCCGATCACGACCAGCCCGGCACCGGCCATCGTGGCCAGCCCGGTGACCGTCTGGAAGGTGATCGCGATGATGGCGATGCCGATCGCGGTGGTGGCGAGCCCGCACAGTTCGTGCGCCCAGCCGTCCTCGACGCTGTCGTCCCACGCCGCCACCAGCGCGTGCACGACACCGCGCACCGACCAGCCGATGCCGATCCACAGGGCCAGCAGTTCGATATTGCCGCCCTGGAAGACCAGACCCGCCAAGATCCCCGTGAGTGCGGCGCTGACCAGTACCAGCACCCGCAGCGGGAACGCGATCCGCGCCATGAACGCCAGATACACCTGCACCATGGTGCTCAGGATCAGCGAGATCCCGAACAGCGTCGCCAGCGTGAATTCGTCACGGCCCGGCCACAGCAGCAGTGCCACCCCGAGCAGGAACGAACACCCGCCCGCGACGAGCATCGCGGTGCGGGTCCGATCCGCGCTGCCGGTCATGTCAGCCGCTCCAGCAGGTAGGGCGCAGTCCGGCTGACCGTACTGGCCGCCACCTGTTTCGGTGTCCCCTGCGCCACGATCCGGCCTCCCTGCCCGCCGCCGCCCGGTCCCATGTCGATCACATGGTCGGCCCCCGCGACAACGGTCATGTCGTGTTCGACCACCACCACACTGGCGCCGCTGTCGACGAGCGAATTCAGTTGTGTCATCAGGATATCGGTGTCGGCCGGATACAGCCCGGTAGTCGGTTCGTCGAGCAGGTAGACGGTGCCCGCGCGCCGCGCCCGCTGCAACTCGGTGGCCAGTTTCACCCGTTGCGCTTCACCGCCGGACAGTTCGGTGGCGGGTTGCCCGAGCCGCAGGTAGCCGAGGCCGACATCGCGCAGCGTGCGCAGGGCACGCGCCACGACTTCGACATCGTCGAGGAAGTCGGCGGCCTGGTCGACGGTCAGATCGAGTACCCCGGCGATGGTTTTGTCGCGGTAGGTGATGTCGAGGGTTTCGGGGTTGTAGCGCGCGCCGTGACAGGCCGGGCACGGACTGTAGGTGCTGGGCAGGAACAGCAGCTCCACGGTGATGTATCCCTCGCCCTGGCAGGTCGGGCAGCGGCCTTCGGCGACATTGAACGAGAAGCGGCCGACGCCGTACCCGCGGGCTTTGGCGGCGTCGGTCGCGGCGAAGAGTTTGCGGACCGTGTCGAACAAGCCGGTATAGGTGGCCAGGTTCGACCGTGGGGTGCGCCCGATCGGCGCCTGATCGACTTCGACGACTCGCACGATGCCCGGGTCGGCATCGGCGGTGATCGAAACAGCGTGTAGCAGAGTCGATTTACCCGAACCGGAGACGCCGGTGATCGCGGTGAACACCCCGAGCGGGATGTCGGCGTCGAGGTCGTGCAGGTTGTGGCTGGTGACGGCGCGCAATCGGAGCTCGCCGGTCGGGGCGCGAGCCGCGCGCGGCGGGCGGACTATCTCGTCGAACAGGTAGGGCCGGGTGACCGAGTCGGCCACCTCGCGCAACCCCTCGACCTCACCGGCGTAGAGGACCTTGCCGCCGTTCACACCGGCGCCGGGACCGATGTCGATGAGCCAGTCGGCGTGGCGGACGACGTCGAGATCGTGTTCGACCAGGAACACGCTGTTGCCCGAGTGTTTGAGCCGGTCCAGCACTGTCGTCAGTGCCGCGGTGTCGGCCGGGTGCAGTCCGGCCGAGGGTTCGTCGAGAATGTAGACGACACCGAACAGGCCCGACCGCAACTGCCCGGCCAACCGTAATCGTTGCAGCTCACCGCCGGACAGTGTCGGGCTCTCCCGGTCGACGCTCAGATAGCCGAGCCCGAGCTCGATCAGCACATCGATGCGGGAGGTGAGGTCCTGGGTGAGTACCGCGACGGCTTCCGTGCCGGGGGTGTAGGGCCGCAGCACCTCGGCGAGCTCGATCAGCGGCAGGTCGGCGAGTTCGGTGATGTTGTACCCGGCGAAAGTCACCGCGAGCGCTTCGGGTTTGAGTCGTCGCCCCGCGCACAGCGGGCAGACGGCGGTGTGCAGGTATTCGGCCGCGCGGGCCCTGGTGGCCTCACTCTTGGATTCGGCGTGCGAGCGCAACAGCAACTGCTTGGCGCCGGTGTAGGTGCCCTGATACGGGCGGTGGATGCGATGCGGTTCGCGCACGGGTTCCACCGTGACCACCGGCTTCTCCTCGGTGAACAGGATCCATTCGCGGGCAGCGGGTGAGAGTTCACGCCACGGGCGGTCGATGTCGTAGCCCAGCGCGGCGAGCACGTCACGCAGGTTCTTGCCCTGCCAGGCGCCGGGCCACGACGCGATCGCGCCCTCGCGGATGCTCAGCGACGGGTCCGGGACCATCGATGCCTCGGTAGCCTCGTGGACGACGCCCTGTCCGTGGCAGCGCGGGCAGGCGCCCTCGACGGTGTTCGGGGAGAACGCGTCGGAGTACAGACGGTTGGTGCCCTCCGGGTAGTGCCCGGGGCCGGTCCTGGCCGGGGTGTCGGGATAGTCGCCTTCGCGGGACATGAGCATGCGCAGCGTGTTCGAGATCGCGGTGACGGTACCGACGGTCGACCGCGACGACGGCGAGGACCGGCGCTGGGCCAGGGCCACGGTCGGTGGTAGGCCGGTGACGGTGTCGACATCGGGCGCTTCCACCTGGTGCAGCAACCTGCGGGCATACGGTGCCACCGACTCCAGATACCGGCGTTGCGATTCCGCGTAGAGCGTGCCGAACGCCAACGACGACTTTCCGGAACCCGACACTCCCGTGAAGGCGACCAGGGCATTTCGCGGCATGTCCGCGTCGACATCACGCAGGTTGTGGACCCGGGCGCCACGCACCCGAACCGAAGGATCGACCTCGTGCGAATCCACAGCTACCTACCGTACTCCCGGCGCGGCGACCTCCGGGGTGAACGCGCCCGTTGTCGGAGTGTTAGAAGAACCAGCCCAATTGCGGGGCACGGTCGGTGGTGAACGCTTCGTCGAACGCACGCAGTGCCTTCGCGTCCTCGACGGCGATCCGGTGTGCGGCGGCGAACGTGTTCGCGCGATGGGCGCCGAAGTAGAGGGCGCCGAGAATGTTGATGTCGAAACCGAGAGTCGCTGTCCGGCTGGTCGGCTCGCATTCGGCGAC
Organism: Nocardia sp. NPDC127606; assembly: GCF_042671725.1. Taxonomy (NCBI): domain Bacteria; kingdom Bacillati; phylum Actinomycetota; class Actinomycetes; order Mycobacteriales; family Nocardiaceae; genus Nocardia; species Nocardia sp. NPDC127606. Next base: position 1,694,154 of record NZ_JBHXWQ010000001.1, read on the forward strand.
GCCGTCGCGGATCCGCAGGGCGAAGTTCCCGCCCGCGTCGCGGAACGGGTCGCGCACCGCCACGACAGTATCGAGGTCGGCGCGGTAGGCGCGGGCGGTCAAGGCGGCGGGGACATCCATGACCCGCGCCCACAGTGCGTCGCCGCGGTGGGTCATCTGCACGGTGCGCGGGTCGGTGAGCATGTAGGCGAGCGGATCGTCGTCGGCGATCTCGGCTTCCACGGTGTCGACCAGGTCCATACCGAGCAGTACTCGCCACAGCGCGGCGTGCGCGTCGGGGGTGACCGCACGCAATTCCCACACCGAGGCGATGTCACGGTTCTCGCGCGAGCGCCGATACAGGGCATATCCGTCGGCGTGCAGCAGGACGAACAGCGTCGTCGCACCGGAGCGGTGGCGTTCCACGTCGGCGAAGAACAGGTCCCACTTGGCGTCCGGTCGAACCTGCGCCCCCGCCGTCACGTGCTGCCAGCGCTCGTAGATCTCGCGGATCCGCGGGGCGGCGGCGTGCAGTGACTCCAAGGTCACGCCACCGGGATCCGGTGTGGTGGAACGGAATTCCGCACGCCGCGTATCGATGGAGATCGCGGTGTCGATGACGGCCACCTCGTAGCCGAACCGCCCGTAGATCGTGCCCTCACTGGCCGTGAAGATCGTCAACGGCAACCCGTCGGCCTCGGTCCGAGCGTGCTGGGCCCGATAGAGCTCGCGCAGGATCCCCCGCCGCCGATGCGTCGGCGCGACCGCGACCCCCGACACCCCACACGCGCGCACCGTCCGCTCCCCCGGCACCGTGATCGTCATCGTCCGGTCCACCGTGTGCCCTACGATCCGGTCACCCTCCACCGCGACCAGCGACCGCTCGACCGGAAAGACCTTGCCCCGGAATTCGTTCTCATCATCCCCGTACCGCATCCCGAACCCGGCCTCCTGCAACCCCGCGATCGCCGCCGAGTCCGCAGGAGTCCCCGCCCGAACGCACACGCTCTTCGCCGATGCCATCCTCGTACCCTGCCACGCCACCCCACCCCGGCACATCCGGTTTTCTACCTGGCAGAGCAGGTGTCGGTCCGGCGCGCACGGACCGCGCTATGCCCAGTCGGTCAACACGCTGATCAACTCGACGACCGGGCCCAGAGCCGAGGGCGCGGCGACCGAACCGGCTCCGCCGACCCACAACGACACCGGCACGCGATGGAATCGCACGACAGCGGCCCCCCAGGGAACATCGGTGTGCGCGATGCCGTCCACAGCCACGCCGAGGGCGCCGTCGACCGATCCGGCCGGTGTCACAACGACCGTCGGGTCGGTCGTGTCGCTGAGGTTCTGAGCCTGAGCGGCCGTGCGGCCGGTCAGCAGATCGATGACGGCGGCGATCGCGACCGGATCGCGGGTCCCGTCGTAGATCCAGCGCCGGCCGAGTACCCCGTGCTCAGCGGTGCCGATCAGCGCCGAGTCGGCTCCGTGCAGCGGTGCTCCGCGATAGGTCATCGGCACCTGATACAGCACCTGGTCAGGACCGGAATCGTCGACGAACAGCACGAATTCGATCCCGACCTCGCCGGCCGGGTCATCGAGACGGAAGCCGCCGACTCTGTCCAGGCGCGGGGTCGTGCCCAGATACCACGGCCGACCGGGCAACCATGCTGAGACGAGATCACGCTTGGACGGGGTGACGGTGGTCTGATGGATCACTGCCATCGGGTGCCTCAGCCTTTCGCGGTCATGGCGCGCAGGTCGGGCAAGGTGCCGATGCGCTGGGTGGTCGGACGGCCGGGGGCGGCGGTTTGGGGCGAGCCGGTCGTGCGGAGCAGGGTTCGGATCTGGTCGGGGGTCGCGCGGCCGGGGCCGGTGGTGCGGATGCCCTGGTAGGCGGCGATGGCGCCGACGACGATCGGGGACGCGCTGGAGGTGCCGCTGAATTCGTCGGTGTACCAGAGGTCTTCGTCGGGGCCGCCTTGCAGGTCGCCGTAGCCGGTGGTGGTGACTTCGCGGCCCCAGCCCTGGGTGTCGAGGCGGGCGCCGTGGTTGGAGAAGTCCAGGCGAGAGCGGGCGGGTCCGTGGTCACGGCCGTGCAGGCCCGGCGGTGGGGCGCCCGCGCCGACCAGGATGGCGCCGGAGTCGGCGGGCCCCGCGCGGAACGGGTTGTGCCAGGTGGCGGGGAAATCGCCGGGGCGGGTGTCGTAGACGGCGTCGTCGAGGTTCTCGCCGCCGTTGCCCGCCGCTTCGACGACGACGATGCCCCGGCTCACCGCGTAGCGGATGGCGGCGAAGTCGTCGGGCCACCACTCCACAGCGATGTAGCCGCGCTGATCGGGAGTGCCCTGGTAGTCGAATCGTGGTCCGGGGCGGTGCAGTTCGATGAGAACGATGTCGCCGGGGTTCAGGGCGTCGGCCGCGGAGCGGATCGCGGCGGCCGAGCCGATGCCGAAGATGGAGATGGCCCTGATGTGGGCTTCGGGTGCGATCCCGGTGACGCCGAATTCGTTGAGGTCGCCGCTGATCTCGCCGGCGACGGCGGTGCCGTGGTTGCGCCATCCCAGGTCCGCGGAGGCGGTGCCGCCGATGACTCCGCCCTGGTTCTGTCGCAGATCCTCGTGGGTGAACCGCCACGCGCCCTCGACGTCGATCACCCGCACGCCGGTTCCGAGCCCGCCGGGCCTGCCGTGGGCCCACACCGCGTCGATGCCGTGGGGTGCGGCGTCCAGATAGGCCTGCCTGACCCGGAAATCGGGCGTCACAGCGGGCGCTCGCGGGACGACGATGTTCTCCGCGAGAGGGGCAAGCGGCGGCTCGGCCGCAGGCTTGACGTAGGCGGCGGCGACGGTGTCGTCCTCGCGCAGCCGGTGCGCGAGCTCTCCGAGGTCGCCCAGTTCACCGTGCACCGAGTAGTAACTGAGGTACTCCCCCGCGACCGACGCCTGCGGTGTGTCGGCCAGGCGGGCCGCGAGCCGGTTGTCCGGACCGAAGATCGGTACCAGACGCGCGGCGGCGGGCAGGAGTTCATCGACCCTGGTGCGTACGGACCGGTTCTCGCGCAGGGCGATCGGCGTGATCTCCGGGCCGGTCGGCGTGGTGACAACGATCAGTTCGCCCGGCGGGACCGAGGTTGCAGGCACCCCTGGTCGGCGCTGCCTGCTGGATCGGGTGGAGGCCATGGCTACCAGTCAACCGTGCCCCGCGCCCGCCCGCTACTGTTCTGCCACACCGGCTTTGGCGACACGCCGCTACCACACCGCGGCGACGACCCCGATCACGGCGATCGCCCCGACATACCCCAGCACCAGCCGGGTATCGCGCAACCAGCATCGACTGCGCTGCAACCCGGCCCGCCACGCCCGCCAGTATCCGACGAACGCGAGCGCACCGAACCCGACCACCGCCCACGGCCCCACCAACCACGTCAGCAACGCCACGGTCGCGACCACACACAACGTCAACGGGTCGTGCGGTTGCTGCCCGCGCATCGCCTCCTCGTAATAGACCCCGCGCTCGCTCACCGCACCTCCACCGGCAACAACACCCGCCCTGCCGGTGCCGCCGCCGACAACCGCTGCCGCGACAGCGCGGGCCAGGCCTGCACCGCACAGAACGGCGCGCACTGATCGGCGTCGGCACGGGTCCCCACGTGCACGCAGCACTGGGTGAGCCGTTCCTCGATCATCGTCGACATATCCATGAACGGTTTCACCGTGATCCGCACAACGCGTTCCCCGAGCAGAGTCCGCAACCGTTGACGCCGCCCCGGCAACGCCGACGACGCCAGCGTGAGCAGGGTGGACATCCCCAGATCGCAGTTCTCGCAGATGTTGCGCCACACCCGCCCGATCTCCGGATGCGACAGCGACGACTGCTCCGAGAGCAATCCCAGCAACGATTCCTGTACCGCCACCCGCAGTTCGGCGGGCAGCGCCGAGTCCGCGATCCGATTGGACACCAGTCCCAGCTGCTGCTTCAACCTCTCGTGCCCGATCAGCGAGACCAGCGACCGCCATTCGCCCGCGTCGTCTCGCAGCAGGTAGCCCACCGAGCAGCAATGTGGATGCGAGCACGGCAGCGCGGTGAGGTCACGCCAGGTCACCAACCCGTCGGTCTGAGGGCCGAGTCGGGCCAGCACACCGGTGTGGGTGAGCCGGCTCATCGGGTCGATCGCTCCCGAACGCCCGGAACCGAATTGCGGTTGGATCGAGACCCCGCCGACGAAGGGTGTGTCCATGGCGGTGCGCACGACCGCGCCGATCTCGTCGTCGTTGACACCCAGCGCCACGGTCATCACCAAGGTGGTGAAGACGGCGTTCGACGACAGCCGTTGCAGCGCCTGCTGTTTGCGGACCCGCAGGTCACCGCCACGGTGATGGCGTGAGGCCTGTGCGGTTTCCCCGTCGTATTGCAGATACACCTCGACCCGGTCGCGATGCGCGCGCAGCAGCGCCAGCAGTTCGTCGTCGACGGCGATGCGCAGACCGTTGGTGTTGAGCAGGATCCGGGTGATCGGCCGTGCGGTCAATGCGGTCAGCAGCCGCGCCAACTGTGGATGCAGGGTCGGTTCGCCGCCGCTGAGCATCAACACGTCCAGGCGCCCGTTCTCGCGGGCAAGGCGTTGATCGACATTGGCCAGCACGTCCTCGACCGACACCACCCCACGCAGTTCGGGCGAGGAGTCGGCGAAACAGGTGGGACAGCGCAGGTTACAGCTGTCGATGATGTCTTCGAGCAGGATGCAGGTGTGCTGGGTCTGCATCTCGGGCAGCCCTCGCAGATACGCCGAGGGCACCGGGTCGAAATTGCCCACGGCGTCGGGCAGGTGCGCTTTGGTCGGAGCGGTCCATTCTTCGAGGTAGGCCAGGATTTCGGGGTCCTCGTCATAGAGGGTGCGCACCATGCCGTGGGTTCGACACCCTCGTTCGAGAAAGACCTTCCCGCCCCGTTCGGCGAGCCACCCCGACAGCCTCGCGACATCGGGCAGCGCGGTGTCGGGGTGTTCGTCGTGGCAGCGGGGACAGAACGCGGTGACATAGCGCAGGATCCGATCGCCCCGCAACGGCATGCCGGTCATCGCGCCAACCCGAACATGCCCGTGTACAGCTCGGGGTTGATGGCCGTGCACAAACCCGCCGTGCACACCGTGACCAGCGACCACCCGATCATCAGCCCCATCCCGAACCCTTTGGGCGCGGGCCGTTTGCGCCGGATCAACAGCCAGCCACCCCCGAAAGCCGCTGCCGCGCTGACCACCGCGGTCAGCCCGAACAGCGCTTTGGTCGCGGCGTCGTCATTGATGGAGGCCACGACCATGAACACGAAGAATCCCGCCATCGCGTTGGCCACGATGAACGCCATCGCCCCGGCCAACGCCATCGCCGCGACCTGACCGCCCTGCCCCGGAGGCTTCCCGCCCTGCTGCGGCGGTGGGGGCGGCATGTTCGGTGGTGGTCCGGGAGGAAAGTTCATGCCGCAACCTTTCGTCGAAGTACACCCTCGTAGTTCCCGCGCCGGTAGCCGATGCTCCAGCGCACCGCGACCAGGACCAGTCCCGGCAGCAGGAACCATTGCGGGCGTGTCAGATCCAGCCACACGGTGTCGTTGGCGCGGGTGAACTCGACCAGGAACCGGAAGATCGCGTACGCCCCGACGTAGAGGGTGAACAGCTCACCCGGCGTGCTGATCCGGTCGCGCAACCACCACAGTGCGCCGAAAGCGGCCAGCTGGAACACGATTTCGTAGAGAAAGCTCGGATGCATCGCGACACCGGCCACGCACCCGGGGCACTGCGGCACCGTCGCTGGCGCGTGGATTCCCCACGGCAGGTTCGTCGGCCGTCCCGGCGCCTCGGTGAGCAAGCAGCCGATGCGCCCCACCGCCATGCCCAGCGCCACCGCGGGTGCGAACAGGTCACCGGTCCGTTCCCGATAACCGATGATCCGTTTCGCGATCAACACGCCCACATACGCGCCGAACAATCCGCCGAGCACGCTGCGCGCACCGAACATCCAGCTCTCGTACGGATCGAGGGTCTCGACCAGACTCGACAACCGCATGCCGATCGCCCCACCGACCAGCGCCCCGGTGACCGCGACCAGGGACTCTTCGCGCAGCGCGTCGCGGCGCCGGCATTCGGCCACGAACACCACCGCCGCCACGGCGACACCGAGCGCGACGAAGAACCCGTGCGTCGGGATCCCCCACATCAGCTGCGCCACCATGGCGAAAGGTTAGCGGGCCCACGGGCCTGCACGCGTGAGTGAAACTACTCCCGAATTCGGGTACTACCCTGTTCGTTGGTGAACGCCGGTGCGGGAGTAAGTGTTTCGTTTAGAATGATGCACGGTGAGATCCTCACCCCGGTACCGATCCTCGGGTACCAGCGTAAATCATCGCGATAGTTCCACCATCTCGGGAATTCCATCGGATACGCAGCCATACAGGGGGTCAATCATGTCTACAGCTGTCGATTTCGCGGCCAGGCTCATCGAACCGCGGGCGATCGTCGCGGCGAGCCATTCGGCGGTTCTCGCCTACATCTCACCGAGCAGGCCGGGCGCGAACTTCGGCGCCAAACCGATCACCGCCGACTACGCTCGCGCGCTCACCGCCGCCGGGCTCGACATCGTCTCCATCTGGCAGTACGGCAAACCCGGCGACGCGACCCCCTCGGACTGGACAACCGGTTTCGACGGCGGTCGCCGAATGGCCGAACAGGCGTTGACCACCCACCTGAGCGTAGGCGCGCCTCGACACGCACCGATCTTCTTCGCCGTCGACGAGGACATCTCGCTGTCGCAGTGGAACAGCACGGCCGTGGAGTTCTTCCGGGGCGTGAACTCGGTACTGGGTACCACCTGGACCGGGATCTACGGGCATTCGCGGGCGTGTGCGTGGGCGATCGAGGACGGGGTGGTCGGCGCACGCGGGGAATTCAGCTGGGCGTGGCAGACGCGGGCCTGGTCGGGTACCGAACGGGAACCACGCGCGGTGCTCTACCAGCGGATGATCGACACCCCGAGCAACCCCGGACCGATCATCGACGGCACCCGCGTCGACGTCAACGACATCCTCGCCCCCGACTTCGGGCAGTGGGCGCTCGACCGTTCGGTATCGGTACCGCAGTTCACCGAGATCGACCGGCTCGGACCGTCGCACTCCCCGCGTGAAGGTGCCCGCGTCACCAATTTCCTGTTGCACACCCAGGAAGGCAACGGCACCGCCGAATCCCTGGCCGCCTACCTCAACAACCCCGACAACGGCGTGTCCTACCACTACACACTGCGCGACGCGGTGGTGGTGCGGGTGGTGCCGGAGGAGCTCGCGTCCTGGTCGGTGCTCTCGGCGAACCCTTTCACGGTGAATCTGTGCTTCGCGGGCAGCCGGATCGCCTGGTCGCGCCAACAGTGGCTGGCCATCGACGGCGATCTGCGGATCGCGGCGTTCCTCGCTGTCCGCAGTGCGCACCGGCACGGGTACTCGACCGAGGTGATCGAGCCGGATTACCACATCGGCGACGGGATCTCCGACCATCAGTACGTCACGAGAGCGCTCGGCATCGGCTCGCATACCGATGTGGGCCCCAACTTCCCGTGGGATGTGTTCGCCGACCACGTCGCCTCGTTCGCCGACGGAACCGGGCCGAACGCCATCGATGTCCGTGCTGCCGCGTCCCCGTGGTTGGGCGCGCGCCGCACCGACGGCGAACTCAGCACACCGGACGAGGTGGGACGTTTCGCCGAATTCGAGCACGGCTACGTGTACTGGCATCCGAGCACCGATGCCCACGCCGTCCCGACCGCGGTCATGGACAAGTACGCGGAGTTGGATTGGGAGACAGGCCCCTTGGGCTATCCGACAGCCGAGCACACCGAACTGCCCGATCCACGCGGGTCCGGCCCCGGGCTGGCACAAGCGTTTCAGGGCGGCATCGTCTACCGGCGCGCCGGCCAACCCGCGTACTGGGTGCACGGTGCGATCGGAGCGCGGTGGGCGGCGGCCGGGTACCAGAACGGCGAGCTCGGCTGGCCGGCCTCCGACGAGACCGCCCACGACGACGGGGTTTATCAGGCGTTCGAGTTCGGCCGGATCTACTGGGTGCCCGAACAGATCGTCGCACTGCGCAATTCCGGCGAGCCCGACACTCCGCTGGCCCGGCCCGCGTGAGAGGTCAGGCCAGCAGGATCGCGAGGGTGGTGGCAGCGGCGCCCAGTAGCAGCGCCACCACCACCAGGATCGCGATCAGTCGCGTCCGTGAGGTCGGTCCGGTGTAGGTTTCGTCGGCGTTCAGCATGTCGTCGATGTCGATGGCGGCGAACTCACGCGTCGATTCGAGAGGGCCGGGCTGCTCGGTCATGTGCGTGACGCTAGTCCAGGTCGCTGCTCGCCGCCGCCGATACCCCCGCTCATGTTTGCGGCAGCGGGGTGCGGGTGGTGGCGAGCAGTTCGTCGAGCTGCGCTTCGGCGCGTTCGGCCCGGGCCAGCGTCTGTGCGCGGGCATCGTCGAGCGCGGCCCACCGTTCGGAGGCTTCGGTGCGCACCTGCTCGAGTGCGGCTGCCGCTTCCTCGCGGCGTTGCTGGGTTTCGGTGGCGGTGGTACGACGAAGCTCGGCCAGTTCGATACGGGTGCGGTCGAGTTCGGTGCGGGTGGTATCGAGTTCGGTGCGGGCCCGGCGCCACTCCTCGCGTGCTTCGGCGGCGGCCTCTACGCGTTCGGCGGTGGCTTGTTCGGCGCGTTCGGTGGCACGGTCGGCGTCGGCGGCCCGCTGGATCGCCAGGTCGCGTTCGGCGTTCGCGGCCGCGATCCGGGCTTCGGCGTCGCGGCGCTGGTGCGCGATCTCGGTGTCGGCGCGCTGTTGGGCCCGGGCCACGGTGTCGTCGGCTTCTTGTCGCGCCGCGTCGATGTCGTCGGCTGCTTGTTGTTGTGCCGCACGCACTTGTGCCTCGGCGTCGCTGCGGGCCGCGAACACGTCCTCGGAGGCCTGTCGGGTGAGCGCGTCGACCGAGGCCACGACTTCGTCCCTGGCCGTGAGTGCTTCCCCCACCGCCTGTTCGGCTTGTTCCGCGGCCGCCACCGCCTCTTCGGCCACCGATTCCGCCAGTGCGCGTGCCTCTTCGGCCTCGCGTCGTGCTTGTTCGGCCGCCACGGTCGCCATTTCCGCTTCGGCGATCCGGCGAGCAGCGTCGGCTTGGACCGCCTGGACCTGCGCCTCGGCCACCGACGGATCCCCGATTGTCTGCAGCTCGGCGACCGCCGCGTTCAGCGTGGTTCCCAACTGCTCGGCCAGCCCCCGGAACTGCCCGAGCAGCTCGTCGGCCCGCAGCCGCGCCACCGTCACCGGCCCCTGTGCCGTCACAGTGACGGCAGCGGTCGCACTCTCGGACTCCTGTTGCTGCCGTTGTCTTTCCCGCCACGCCCGCCACCGGGTGTGGTCGGGGTGATCGCAGTACTCGGAGGGGCGACCCGGCCCACCGGCGCGGGTAATGGGACGGGCACAGCCCGGATAGTTGCATACGCTCGACACGGGTGAATCGTAGCGTTGGTTTCGTCATTCCGTTACGTATTGCACGAAACGAAAACCGTGTCGCCCCTTCGGGAGTCGAATCCGGCCATGCCTAACCTGACCTCCGATAAGTGAACATTATCGGCGGTCAGGATCTGGGATCGGTTCGAATGACCCCGACTGATTTACGTTTACGTTTGGTCGCAGTCAACGAAACGTAATAGCTACGGAACTGGTGAAAAACTGTGCTCGCCTGTACGGCCGTACCGATGACGAATTCACGGCCGATTCAGCGGCTGCACGAAACCCGCGCCCCGGAAAATCAGATGCTCGTCCTTGCCGGTCGACGTAGCGTCACCCGATGGTCCGCCCAAGGCAGCACACGGTTTCGAAGCTCAGGACACCCCTGGGCGGGAGACGACCGCGCCTGTTGATGGCGGTCGGCTCGCTCGGAATCGCCGCCTCGGGTGTGTTCATCGCACTGGCCGAGGTCTCCCCCGCGACTGCCACCTTCTTCCGATGTGCGCTGGCCGTGCCCGCACTGTGGCTGCTCGCGCGCAGGGAACGTCGTCGGGACGTTCCGCTGCCTCGGCGGGCGGTCATGGTCGCGGCGATGGCCGGGGTGCTGTTCGCCGCTGACGCGTTGCTGTGGACGCAGGCGGTCTTCGAAGTCGGAGCCGGGATGACCGCGGTTCTCGTGAACGCGCAGGTCGTCATCGTCCCGATACTGGCCCTGCTCGTAGACCGCGAGCCGATTGCGCGGACGTATGTGCTGATGTTGCCGGTCATGCTCGGTGGAATCCTGCTCACCGGCGGCGTTTTCGAGTCGGTGTCCATCGGCACCGACCCGCTCCTGGGTACGGTTCACGCCTTGATCGCCGCGCTCTGCTACGCGGTGTTCCTGTTCCTGCTCCGCCGCACCGGGCACACCGGACAACCGGTGCAGTCCTATTTCTTCATCCTCGTCTCCGCGACCACGGTCGCCGCCCTGCGGCAAGGAATGGACTTTGCCCCGGGCTGGCCCGCCCTGGGCTGGCTCGCAGCGACGGCCGTGGGTGGCCAACTCATCGGCTGGCTCGCCGTCGCACTCGCCGCGCCCGCGCTCAGTAGCGCCGTGAACGCCACCATCCTCATGCTGGTCCCGGCCGGCGCGCTGGGGTCGGCGGCGCTCTTCCTCGACGAAAACCCCACGCAGCTTCAACTATTCGGATGCGTGTTGATGCTGGCCGGCGCCTACATCGCGGCGACTCGGGATGATGACCGTCGATCGGTTGGTTGATCGGCGTCGGTGGAGGTGTGGAGATGCTGCAGGTCCGAGCGGCTGATCGTCACGGCCGCGACGACGACGCCGATCGTGACGCCGATCAGGGTGTCCACGATCCGGCTGACGCCGATCTCGGGCGAGAGGTGCACCCCGAGGCCGACCATCAGCAACGCCATCGGCGTGACGACCAGCGAGGTGAGCGCGTAGTTGCGGGCGGCCATCACTTCGGCGCTCACCTGGAACGCCACGATCACCAGGGCCGTTGCCCAATACCCCAGCCCTGCCGCGATCAACAGCGCCCCGATGACCGCGCCGCCGACGTTGCCGAGCAGTCGTTGGATTCCGCGCTGCACCGTCATCGCGTACGAGACACCTTGCATCGCGGCCATCGCACCCATCGACGCCCAGAGCGGACTGGCGAGACCGGCCGCCGCCGCGAACCATCCCGCGCAGGCCGAGGCGAGCGCGATGCGCGCGGCGTTGTCGAGGACGGCGCGTGAGCGCAGTCCGGACATGCCCGTCGCCAGGAACCCCTCGGGACGCGGCAGCGCGGACACCCCGACTTCGGCACTATGGTCGAAAATGATGCTGCGCCGCTTGATCTTGCGCAGTTCGGCCTCGTGCCCGACTACGTCGAGCAGTCGCGTTCGGTCCCCCGCTGTCCAGTCGTCGACCGCGGCTTCCGCCTCGTCGAGCAGGGCGATCAGGTCACGGTGGTGCCGCGCATCCCCGCCTCGAACGCCGCTGAGCGCCACCTTCTCCCGAGCGTGCACGATCGCGACGCGGGCCGGTTCGACGGACCCACCGCGATCGAGCGCGGCGACAGCCGAGAGTGCCCGCGCGACAGCCAGCCGGGCGGGACCCAGGGGCAGCACCAGCAGCGGAGCCGTCTGCGCGAGCAGCCCCACCGCCGCGCCGATCGCCGCGGCCGAGCACACGTGGACGAGATCGCCGGGGGCGGTGACGTATCCGGCGGCCGCGGTGGCCGCGAAGACGAGGATCACCGGGCCGGGACCGGTGATCCGGAATGCCGATACCGACATCGCCGCGACCGCGGCACCGACCGACATCAGCGCGACCTCGGCCCACATCGGCACGCGGGCGAGCGCGAGCAGACCACCACCTGCGACGAAAGCGACAACCAGCACGCCGACGAGCGTCACCTTGGCCGCGACCCGGACCATCGGCTCGTGCCGGGCGAAGGCGGAGGCCAGTGCGCCGAGCACCGCGAAGCCGACGTATTGCCGCAGATCGAGGAGGCCACACCCGACGAAGACCAGCGCGGCCGCGGCGCCGACGCGCAACGAGGCCGCCACGGTCGCGTCGGCGGGCCGCACTTCGAGCGCGCGCCGCCAGGTGGATGCGGAGACCGAGTGCGCCAACGCGCCACGGGAGTGCCGCAGCCGGGTGGCGGTGGGCGGGTTGTGTAGGTCAGAAGTCGCGGCAGGCACGCTGCCATCCTAAATGTATTTTACTAGTAAAGTATATCTGAAATAGTGTGAAACCGATCGCTAGGATGAGTGTATGGGCGACACCTCCCCCGACTTCGTCGACGGCGTTCGAGCCGAATGGGCCGAGACCTATCCCGAGGTGGATACCTCCACGATCGAGGTGATCGGGCGGATCAATCGGATCAGTTCGCTGACGCTGCACCAGCTCGACCGGGCGCTCGCACCGAGGGGTGTCAACCGCGGCGAATTCGACATCCTGTGCGCCCTCGCCCGCGCCGGCCGCCCACTGCGCGCCAGCGAGGTGACCGCGAGGACCATGACCAGCGGCGCTTCGACCACCAAACACGCCGACCGGCTGACGAAGATCGGACTGATCGAACGGCTGCCGTTCGAGCGCGACGGCCGGGTGGTGCTGCTGCAGCTGACCGCGGCCGGGCGCGATCTCGTCGACACCGAACTGCCCAGCCGCGTAGCACGCGACCATCGGCTGCTGGAGGGACTCGACGAGCAGGAGCGGCAGACGCTCGCGACCCTGCTACGCCGGGTTGCGCGCAACACCGACGCGGCCGCCTGGCCGGCCCCCGGATCCTGAGCCACTCGGCCTCAGGCGCTCAGCGCGGCACGCATCGCCGCGGCCGTGGCGGCGGGGTCGTAGTCCTCGGCGACCCCGCCGACCAAGATGATGTCGCCCGCGATGTGCCGCGAGCGCAACGGCGCGATCTCCTGGTACGCCGGTGAGTCCCACCAGGCGCGCGCCTGGTCGATCCCCGGGAAGCCGATCATCACGATGCCCCCGCTCCAGCTGCCTTCCTTCACTTCGTGTGGCGTCACGTGCACAAGAAAGCGGCCTCCGTACGGCTCTAAGGTGGCGGGAATGCGCTCAATGTAGTCGGCGATGTCCTCGTGCAGCGGGGCATCCTGCAATCTGGCGATGGCGTAGGCGGTCATGATTCTCCTCGGTCCGTTGCGGCTCGATGCTCGTAATCGCGTTGTGTTCACCAAGTTAGGTGGCCGACAGCGATCCGGAATCTGTCGTCTATAGGTACTGGGGAGGCAGCCACCACGGCGCTACTGCGGTGCCTGGAAGCCGCCGATCTTCTGTTCGAGCAGTTCGGCCAGCCGCAGTGGGGTGCGGTCCTCGAACTGCGGGCCGATCAGCTGCACCCCGACCGGTAGACCCTCGGGTGAGCGTCCCGTCGGGATAGCGGTGGCGGGCAGGCCCGGCATCGTGGCAACACCGGCCCAGACGAGCTGGTCGAGGTACGGGTGATCCACACCGTCGATGTCGAGCCGGCGGCCCAGCAGGTCGGGGTCGTGATCGTGGGCGAACGCGGGAGTGGGCGTGATCGGGCACACGACGGCATCGAATTCGGTGAACAGTCGCCGCCAGCCGGCGCGGTGGAGTTCGCGACTGATGTTCGCTTCGAGCCAGTCGCGGTGGCTGAACACCAGCGCGCGTTGGCGCACCGCGACGAGACTGCGATCGTCGACGCTCAGCTGCGCGACTCGGGTCCGTAGTTGCTCGTAGGCGTCGGCGGGAAAACGTGCGCCCGCGCCGGCGAACAGCAACTGCATGTAGACCGTCGCGGCTTCGGCGAGATCGGGTAGCAGTGAGCTGTGTCGTCGCACGTGGGAGCCACCCTCGACCAGTGCGTCGGCCACCCGGTTCACACCCGCGCGCACTGCGGACCCGGTCGGGATGAGCGGATGCTCGTCGAGGATCAGGACACGGAAGTCGGCGAGTCGCTCGTGGCGCGAAGGCGGCAGTGCCAGGTCGTATGCCACACCGTTCGTCAGCGGGTCCGGTCCGGCCATGACGTCGAGGAGCAGGGTGAGGTCGCGGGCCGTACGCGCCATCGGGCCGACGACCGCGAGGTCGAGATCGACCGGCAATGCGGTCGCGGGCGGTGCGACCATGCCGCGGGTGGCGGCCAGCCCGAGTGTCGGCTTGTGTGCGTAGATGCCGCAGAAATGCGCGGGGGTGCGCAGGGAACCGCCGATGTCGGACCCGATGGACAGCGCACCGAATCCGGACGCCAGTGCCGCCGCGGACCCACCGGAGGATCCACCGGGGGTGCGAGCGTGATCCCACGGGTTGTTGGTGGTGCCGTAGATCTCGTTGAAGCTCTGCACGTCTTGCAGCCCCAACGGCACATTGGTTTTGCCGAGTACCACCGCGCCCGCAGCGGCGAGGCGCGACACCTGCACCGCGTCCTCGGGCGGAGAGTAGTTCGCGAATTGCGGCATGCCCCAGGTCGTAGGGAGCCCGGCGATGTTGTAGGACTCTTTGACCGTCACCGGAATTCCGAGCAGTGCGCTGTCGGCACCGCGGGCGCGCGCCTGGTCGGCACGGTGTGCGGCCTGCCTCGCACGGTCGAAATCGCGCACACAGATCGCGTTGATCGCCTTGTCGTCACGCTCGATACGGTCGATCGCCTCGTCGGTCAGTTCCACCGAGGACACCGAACCAGCCCGCAGCGCGGAGGCGAGTTGTTCGGCCGATTGAAAGCTCCACTCCATGAATGCGACCGTACCGAGCTGTCGCGGGCTCTCGCTCGCGCTGTGCGTGCCCCTGCCGACCATGTACGGCCAACGGCTCACCCGCACTGAGGAAATCGCGTTCTCGTTACGCCATCGACGGTGAATCGTCCCAGTTCACAGGGTCGACACCACGGGGCACAGGTGCGCGTCGGTCACGAAATTCCGCTGCGCACAACGCGAGGGATGTCTCACTGCGCCTGTCGACGATCGGGGTTTTCGACAGTGGATGTGATGGGTAGTTCGGTCAGGGGAGTCGCCCCGCCGTGACCGGTCGGGCCGTACTGCCGCGGTGCCGACTGTCGTCCACTGGCTGATCGGCGCCGGAATTTCGCCGAATCAACTGCCAGGAGAAAAATGCGTTCTGTCACAGCCGGTGCCGTCGCGGTAGCCGTCGCCGCCACCATCGCCTGCCTCGCCGGACCAGCCGAGGCTGCCGACAACCCCGCGGAGCCCAACGAGATCATCACCATCGACCTCAATCTGCTCGGGTGCTCCATCGGTGCCGGGCTCGGTGGCGAACTCGCCGCCGCGTTCACCGGAGCCACGACGGGCTCCGCCACCGGATCGAGCAGCAGCGTCGACACCGGCTTCGCCTCCCGCCTGCGCGCGGCCGGCTGCTTGCCGTCCTGGAAGTAACCCAGGCGAACACCCGGCGCCGAGTCACCGAGAGTTGACCTTCCTGGTGACTCGGCGTCGGTCCCGCGCAGGGTCCGCTGGCGGCCGACTCCCGCTTCGGGTACGACTGGAGGCGAGCAGAGGGGGACGCTGTGCGGGAATCGAAAAGCGCGACATCAGTGATCGGTCACGGGGCAGGTGGCCGAAGAGTGCGTTCCACCGAGGAATGGCTCGCCTATTTCCAGCAGAATGCGCTCCGGCAGCGCGAGATTCCGTGGCAATCGAACGGGGTCGGGGCATCTACCGCCGAGATGGCACCCCTTCGCCGGTCGCTGCAGGCCTGGCAGCTCGGCGAAACGTCGGATGGGCAGCATCTGGCGGCGTCCGCTGACCGATTTGCCACTGCCACCGACGATCCCGCGTATCGCGATGTCATCGACCTGTTCATCCGGGAGGAACAGCGCCATGGCGCGCTGCTGGGTCGGATCTTGGACGATGCGGGAATTCCACGGCGACAAGCTGATTGGGGCGACACACTCTTTCGCAGACTTCGGTACAGCATCACCGACATCGAAGTCTGGACCACCCCCGTGGTCATGGTCGAAGTTCTGGCGATGGTCTATTACAACGCGATCCGTCGGGCTACCGGCTCACCGGTTCTGCGCGCGGTCTGCGCACAGATCCTCGCCGACGAGGTGCCTCATGTGCGGTTGCAATGTGAACGACTCGCGGTGCTGCTGCACAACCGATCGCGCACCCGCTACCGATGCACCATACTCGTCCACCGTGTCCTGTTCCTCGCGGTGATGCTTCTGGTGTGGGTCGGCCACCACCGCGCGCTGCGCGCCGGCGGCTACACATGGACGCACTACCGCCGGGCCGCCTACGCCACAATGAACCGCGCCTGGCACCGGATGGATCCGCAACGCTACGTCTGGACCTGATTCAGCCCAGCAAGCTTTTCGATGAGGTCGGCCGCGCGCATCGTCCCGCCTTCGGCGTGCGCGTCGGCACGCAGTCGAGCGCAGCGGCGAGCGACTTCTGTGACCACGTCGAGCAGAGCCTGCTGGAGGTTCGCGGCGGTAGCGTCCGCGGTGTCGATGCGGCGGGCAACGCCCAGTTCGACGAGCCGGTCCGCGTTCATGAACTGCTCGGCGCCCTGGGGCACGGCGATCATCGGGACACCCGCCAGCAGTCCCTCGCCGCAGCCGCCCATGCCGGCGTGGGTGACGAAGGCGTCGGCGCGTTGCAGGATCGCCCGCTGGGGAACCCAGGAGTGCACTTCGACATTGGGGGCGATGTCGCCGAGCTCGCATGGGTCGGTGTGTTTGCCGATCTGCAGAACGACGTGCCAGCCGGGGAGGTCGCCGAAGGCCTGCAGGCACTGGCGGTAGAACTCGGGTTGGCGGGTGTATGCCGAGCCCAGGGAGATCAGCAGGACCTTCTCGGCGTGGGCGGGGCGGTCCCAGCCCGCTGACGGGCGGGTGTCGAAGCAGGGGCCGACGAAAGTCACTGTGTCGGAATCGACTCGGTCGGCGTGCGGTTGCATCGCTCGGGGAATCAGCGCCAGCGCCTGATCGGGCACGCCGGAGAAGTCGTCGACATCGGTGGTCGCGGCGCCGCAGTCGGCGAGCCAGCGTGCGAACCTCGCCTGGTAGGCGTCGGCGCCCGGCAGCTGCCGCAACGGTGCCGCGACTTCGTGTTCGTAGCCCTTCCACGCCACGAAAGTGGGCGAGAGCTGGATCATGCGGCGGCCCTGAGTTTCAGCGAGGGCGCGTCCGGCGTAGGCGCCGATGTCGTAGAGATAGAGATCCGCGGGGTCGTGTTCGTAGGCCGCGTGCAGCTGAGGCAGCGCGAGCTGGGCATTGTCAAGGAACAGGTTCATCACCGCGACAGGATCTTCGGGCCAGTTGTTGTCGGCCACCGGCAGCATCGAGGTACACGCGATCAGCTCGGCGCCGGCTGCGGTGATCAGGTCCGCGACGGCCGGGTCGTTGGCGTAGGTGACGCGATGACCACGAGCGACCAGCTCACGGATCACTTCCAGGCTCGGCAGGACATGGCTGACGCTGGGGATGCCGATCATCGCGATATGGGCTGGGCGAGAGGGCATTTCACTCACTTCGAGGATTCGGCGGCGGCTTCGAGGTCGTCGATGCTGCCGGACATGATCGTCGGCACGTATGCGGTGATGTGCTCGGCGGGCCAGTCCCACCATGCGACGGCCAGCAGGCGGGCGATATCGCGGTCGTCGAAGCGGGTTCGGATGAGGCGGGCGGGATTTCCGCCGACGATGCCGTAGTCGGGGACGTCGCCGGTGACGACGGAGCCGGTGCTGATGATGGCGCCGTGGCCGATCCGCACGCCGGGCATCACCGTCGCGCCGTTGCCGAACCAGACATCGTTGCCCACGACGGTGTCGCCCCGGCCCGGCAGGCCGGTGAGCAGGTCGAAGTGATCCGACCAGGAGCCGCCCATGGTGGGGAACGGGAAGGTCGACGGCCCGTCCATGCGGTGGTTGGCCCCGTTCATGATGAACCGCGTTCCGGTACCCAACGCGCAGAACTTCCCGATGATCAGCTTCTCCGGACCGTAGTGGTAGAGGACATTGCGGGTTTCGAAGGCGGTCGGATCGTCGGGATCGTCGTAGTAGGAGTACTCGCCGACCTCGATGAGCGGTGAGGTGATCAGCGGCTTCAACAGCACAACTCGCGGCTGCTCGGGCATGGGGTGCAGCACGGTCGGGTCGGCGTGCGGCACAGCGGAACTCCTTCGGCGCGTGGGCTATCCGGCGGCGGTGGAGGTCGAACACCCACGGCTTCCTAATACGACATCTGTCGCACTAAGCTACGACGGTAGCACTGTCCCGTCAAGCGATCGGTTTGCCGACAATGAGATCCGCATCGGATGCTTCCGAGCCCGCTCCCCCGACGCGTCCCCGCCCGGGTGGCCGCACCGCGCGCATCCGAACCCAGGTGCTCGACGCCGTCACCGCCGAGCTGGCCGAACACGGTTACGACGCCCTCAGCATGGACACGGTCGCGGCTCGCGCGGGCGTGCACCGCGCCACGGTGTATCGCCGCTGGCAAGACGTCGGAGGCCTGCTCGCCGACCTCTTCGACGCGGCGAGCGGCCAGGAGTGGCGCCCCCGCGACACCGGCTCCCTGCGCGGTGACCTCGCCGCGCTCAACCACGAGATCCAGGATTCGTTCACCGAGGAGCCCTCGCTCGCGATGGCGCTGATCGCCGCCTCGTTCCGATCCGAGGAAGCCGCCCGAGCACTGCGGCGCCTCTGGGACGACCGCTACACCCAATCCGAGATCATCGTCGAGCGCGCGATCCGGCGCGGCGAGCTGCCCTCCGGCGTCGACGCGCGAGCCCTCCTGATCGCCGCGACCGCACCGATCTACCACCACCTGGTCCTGTTACGGACCCCACGCGATCCCCACCTGCCCGACCTCGCGGCCACCAGCGCCACCCTCGCAGCAGACGCGGGCGCATTCACCCGATGACCCACCCCCACCGATCGGGGATGCGGTCGCTGCGAGGACGGCGAGGTGGCACGCGAACGGCTACGGGCACACCAGCTTCGAGACCCTCGGTCTAGACGAGGGTTCCGTGGCCGACGATGACGTTGCCGTACAGGTTGCGCGCGAAAACCTGGACGGCCTCCCCGCTCGCCTTCGACTGATCGACGGGTTCCATCCGGTTCTGCACACTGCCGTGCAGCGCGTTGACCTCCAGCCGTGCCGCACTGCCCGGCCGGATACCGACCTCGAGATCGCCCATCGACGTCTCCAGTCGCAGCACCCCCCGCGCGGCGTCGTCGACGCGGATGTCGCCCTTGGCGGTCTTCGCGCTGACCGAACCGCTCGGGCGCTCGACCACGATGTCACCGGCGGATACTTCGAGATCGCACTGGTCGAATCCGCCGACACTCACCAGTCGACCCATCGCGAGAGTCGCATCGAGAGCGGAGCCGATCGGCACCTCGACGGTCACCGAGACCGACGGGTTGCCACCGAAGGGGGTGAAGGACTTCCACTTCTTCGGAGCCTCGACCGTGAGCTTGCCGCCGGCGAACTCGACCCGAATCTGTTCGGCGGCACGTACATCAGCCTTGCTGGAGGTGTCGACCGGGCGGATCTCGACAACAGTGTCGGTGCGATCGGAGGCGACCACGGTGACGTCACCGCAGGGCACATCAACGGCGACGATAATCGGCTGCGACGTCTGGAAAGTAGGCATCTGTACTCCTGGGCTGCGAAGGTTGTACGTAGATGTATACGTACATTGCGTGCTCTCACTATAAGTAGATGTATACGTATAACGCAAGCACGAGTTTTCGCCTGTGCACAGAGGGTCAGGGAGCGAGCCTCGCGATATCGGGCGCGTAGACCGTCATCCAGTGTGGACGCAGGCGGTAGTAGACCACCTCGTTGTCCCAGTCGAAGGCGTCGCCGCCGTAGAAGTCCTGGAAGTACGCCAGCAGCTCCGGCCAGCCCGCGCCGGGCTCACCGCCCAGCGGGTTGAGGATCTCGACCGTGCCGTGCGTGAACACGCCCAGGTTCTCACCGCGCAGATGCGCGACGCTGGCAGCGGGCCTGGCCGCGAGGTGGCGTGCCTTCGCCGCAGTGCGCGCCGTGCCGAAGTGCCATTGTCCGTGCAGGAAATGTCCGTCTACCGCGCTGATCCGCGGTTCGCCTTTCGCCGTCACGGTGGACAGCGCGAGGGTGCACATGCCGGTGAGAGTCCGGGTGAGTTCCGCCGCGGTCAGCGTGTTCTCGGCGTCGATGATCGATCGCAAGTGCGATGTGGCGCTGGTGAGCGAGGCGTCGAGAAGCGCCTGAAGCGCTGCGAGATCTTCTGGAGTTTCACGCAAGGCGGTCCCTTATCTGTGGGTGATGTGTCAACCGGCGATTCCCATCCTCGACCACAACCTTGACAGCTCACGTCATGTTTGCGCCCCGATCTTCGCCGCTCGACAGGCAAGGCGCACAACGCCGCGGCGATATTACTTCGAGGTAATATCGCCGGGAGCAGGCCTGGCGAATGGAGACGTGAGCGGGTGGCCACAGCGCGCGACTGCCGCTGACAGGGTTCTTTCCGACGATCACGAACAGATCAGGAGAAGCGCATGCCACAGATCGCGGTCACTTCCTTCGGACATTCCGCTCTACGGCTCGAACGTGACGGCCTGTCGCTGGTCATCGACACAGACAGTCGCGCCTTCGAGGCTGCGGGGATGGCTGTCGAGGCGATTGCCGGCGTGCACGCCGAGGTGCACGACACACTGCCGTCGCCGGTGAACCTCGCCTATGTGATCGACGGTCGCATGCTCCATCCCGGCGACGCGTTCCCGGCGCTGCCCGACGGCATCGATATCGAGGTGTTGTTCCTTCCGGTGAGCGGACCGTGGATGCGGTTCGCCGATGCCGTCGACTATGTCGCCGCGCTGCACCCGCGAGTGATCGTCCCGATCCACGACGGGGACCTCAACGATGTGGGGCTGACGCTGACCGATCAGATGAGCGCGATCCTGCCCGGCGAGGGCATGTATCGGCGTCTTCGCGTCGGGGAGCCAGTCGAGCTCTAGCTCCTCAGAGCACCGGCGAGGCGACTGGTGGACAGACGTTGACAGTGAATTTACTATTTTGTAAATTACTCAAACGTCAATAGGAGGAGTCGGCTTGCTGTCCGCGTTCTGGGACCACATCAACAACCCTTTGATCTACGCAGTTCCGTTCTTTCTCGTCTTCATCGCCATCGAAGCGCTGAGTCTGCGCCACGCGGACGCCGAGGACACACCACGGGCCTACTCGCCCATCGACTCGCGCACCAGCATCACGATGGGTTTCGGTGCGATGGGCGCGATGGCACTGTTCAAGCTGGCAACGCTGTTCGTGTTCGTGATCCTCTATACCGAGCTGGCGCCGTGGAAATTACCCACCGGCTCCTGGTGGTACTGGCCGTTGTTGATGGTGGTCGTCGATATCGCCTGGTACTGCAATCACCGGTTCTCCCACCGTGTGCGCATCGGCTGGGCCGCGCATCAGGCGCATCACTCGAGCGAGTACTTCAACCTCGGCACCGCGCTGCGACAGAAGTGGAACCCCTGGTCGGAGGCGATCTTCTGGGCGCCGCTGCCCCTGCTGGGATTCGCGCCGTGGACGATCTATGTGACCTTCGCCTTCAACCTCATCTACCAGTTCTTCACCCACACCGAGACGATCGACAAGATGTGGCGCCCGCTCGAATTCGTGTTCAACACCCCGTCCCACCATCGCGTCCATCACGGCAGCGACCCGGAATACCCGGACCGCAACTACGGCGGCGTCCTGATCGTCTGGGACCGGATGTTCGGCACCTTCCAGGCGGAACTGCACACTCCCACTTACGGTCTCACCACCCCGGTCGGCACCTACAACGTGCTGCGCCTGCAGTACCACGAGTACGCCAACATCGTCCGCGACGTTCGCCGTGCGAGTCGGTGGCGCGACCGGCTCGGCTACGTCTTCGCCCCGCCCGGGTGGCAACCGGCCGTGCGGGAACCCGCGGTGCGTGTCGCGAAGAAGCAGGCGGCGTAAATTCCGTCGACGCCGCGGCCCTCGTTCTCCGGCTCACCCTCGGTGCCGTGCTCCTCGCGCACGGCATCAATCACGCCTGGGGTGACGGCAAACTGACCGGCACGGCGGGCTGGTTCGCCTCGATGGGTCTTCGTCCGGGGATGGTGCACGCGGTGCTCGCCACGGTGACCGAGATCGCGGCCGGCCTGCTGCTCATCGTCGGGCTGCTCACTCCTTTCGCCGCGGCCGCGGTTGTTTCGACCATGACGGTCGCCGTGGTCACCGCACACCGGGGCAACGGGTTCTTCATCTTCCGGCCCGGCCAGGGCTGGGAGTACACCGCTGTCCTCGCCGCGACGGCCGTCGCCGTCGCCACTCTCGGGCCGGGTCGCTGGTCGGTTGATCATCTGGTCGGCATCGCGGTGGACGGCACAGTGCCGCTGATGATCTCGGTCGCGCTCGGCGTCGTCTCCGCGACGCTGCTGCTGGGCGTGTTCTGGCGGCCCACCCCGCGCGACAGCCGCTGAGCGAGGTCAACCCTCCTTGATGCCGTTCAGGAAGAACTCCCGGATATCCGCGGCGAGCAGCTCGGGCACCTCCATCGCGGCGAAGTGACCGCCCCGGTCGAATTCCGACCAGTGCCTGATGTCGTAGAGCCGCTCGGCCAGCGGGCGCACCGACTGGGTGATGTCATGGGCGAAGACGGCGACGCCGAGGGGCACCGGGCACGGCTCGCTCCCCCTCGCCGATTCGCGGTGCAACCGTGCCGAGGATGCCGCGGTGGCGGTGAGCCAGTACAGGGAGATGTCGGTGAGCATCCGGTCGTCGCTGATGGGTGAGCGGGGGTCTGTCCATTGCGCGAAACGTTCGGCGATCCAGGCGAGTTGGCCGACGGGCGAGTCGGTGAGCGCGTAGCCGATGGTCTGTGGGGTGGCGGCCTGGAGTGCCTGGTAGGGCGGTCGATTCGCCATCAGCTGTGTGACCTTGCCGAGTCGTGCTTCGTCGGCGTCGGAGAGTTCGACGTCGGGGTTCGGCCGGGTCGGCAGGTAATTGACGTGGACGCCGACAACGTTGCCCGGTGCCACCGCTCCGAGCGACTGGGAGATGCCGGAGCCGAAGTCGCCACCCTGGGCGCCGTAGCGCTCATAGCCCAGCCGCCGCATCAACTCGGCCCACGCGCGCGCCACCCGGACGATGTCCCAGCCGCGCTCGTGGGTCGGCCCGGAGAAGCCGTAGCCCGGAATGGACGGGATCACCAGGTGGAAGTCGCGCGACAGCGGTTCGATCACGTCGAGGAATTCGAGGAACGATCCGGGCCAGCCGTGGGTGAGGATCAGGGCGAGCGTGTCCGGCTTCGGCGAGCGGACATGGACGAAATGGATGTTCTGGCCGTCGATTTCGGTGGTGAAGTGCGCCAGCTCGTTGAGTTTCGCCTCGTGCGCTCGCCAGTTGTATTCGGTGCGCCAGTATTCGGCGAGTTCTTTCAGCCGCGCCAGCGGGAAGCCGTAGTCCCAGCCGGCGTCGGCGAGCTCGTTGGGCCAGCGGGTGCGGGCGAGTCGGTCGTTGAGGTCGTCGATATCAGCCTGGGGGATGTCGACGCGGAACGGCTCGATCATGATCTCAACTCCTTGGTCGGCCCAACGTTCGGGCGACTAACGTTTGCGTGACCAACGATATCGCGATCGTTGGTCACACAAACGATTTGTTAGAGTTGTCACATGGAACACCCACCCGAGCCGACTTCAGCCAGGTGGAAAAACCTGCCCACCTGGCTACTCACCCAAACCGCGAACCACGCTCACCGCCTGGTCAGTGACGGTTTCGCGGCCGCCGACGCCCGCGGCTACCACTACCGGATCCTGGCCACCCTCGACGAATTCGGCCCCGCCAGCCAAGCCACCCTCGGCCGCCGTAGCGGCATCCACGTCAGCGACATGGTCGCCACCATCAACGAACTCGCCGACCACGACCTCGTCGACCGCACCCCCGACCCCACCGACCGCCGCCGCAACGTCATCACCCTCACCACCCCGGGCACACGCCAACTCCGCCGCCTGGAAAAACAACTCGCCCACAGCCAAGAAGAACTGCTCGACCCACTCTCCCCCGCAGAGCGGCAACAGTTGACCGGTCTGCTGTCGAAGCTGCTCGACCACCACAATCAACGAACCGGGAACTCGGACCAGCCGCTGCACTGAATGATCACAACGCACGAATGACGGACACATGCGTGTGGCGGTCGAGCAACAGCGCTGGTAGCGCCTCGTTCGGTGCAGACGGGCACGCTGAGCGACTACTTGGCTTGCAGAAACTGTCCGGCGTGCACCGTGGTGCCGAATCCTTCGGCGAAGACACCGTATTCGTAGAGCACGTGTCCGGCCACGATCGTGGCCGCGACGGCGTGATCGTTGCGGTTGACCATGCGGTCGACCCCGTCGAGGCCGGGCATGGGCGATTCAGCGTAGGCGGCACTGGAACCGTCGAAGCCGGCAGGATCGATGATCGCGATATCGGCGCGCGCCCCGAGGGTGAGGTGTCCGGCGTCGAGCCCGTACCAGTCGGCCAACTCGCCGGTGAGGCGATGCACCGCGGTCTCGAGGGGCATGAATTCGCGGGTGTATACCCGCTCGAGCATCCGGACCCCGAAGTTGTAAAAGGCCATATTGCGCAGGTGGGCACCGGAATCGGCGAACCCGACCTGCACCTGAGCCGATTGCTGGAGTCGATCGAGCACGTCGTCGCGGTCATTGGCGATGGTGGTGCGCCAGCGCAGGTCCGTGCCGTACGCCACCGCCAGATCCAGCAGCGCGTCGACCGGGGATGTGCCCCGCTCGACCGCGACCGCACCGAACGACTTTCCCACCACCGAGGCGTCCGGGCAGGCCACGATCTCGGCATCGTGGAGGTCGCGATGCCACACCTTGAAGCCGCTCGCCGTCATCTCCTTGCGGAAGCGGCGCCGGAAGGTCTCATCGTCGAGCAGCTCTCCGCGGGCGATGACATCACGAATGTTCAACGCCGCCGCACCGGAACCGAATTCCTCGAACACGACCACGTCGATGCCGTCGGCGTAGACCTCGAACGGGACCGGTAGGTGCTGCCAGCGGAACCCGTCACCGCCGAGTTTGTTGACGATCTTCGCCGCGGCGATCGCCATGCGCACCACGGTGCGGTCGGCCTTGACGTCGGCGGCACTGATGATGGTGGTCTTGAGCGGCTTGCGCTTTCGGCCCATGCTCTGGGCGAAGTAGCGTGCCATCTCCGAGCGTTTGGCGAGATTGGGTGTGCTCTGATGGATTCGGCCACGCGCGCGCAGCAGCGCGTTGAGTACACCGAATTCGCGCCAACTGGCATAGGTCGAGGGCAGCAACCTTGCGGGCCAGCGGGTCCCCTCCAGCTTGGAGAACGAGCTGCGAATCGTGGACAGACCGACGAATCCGGCATCGAGGGCGGCGGTCAGCATGGTTTTCATTCGTGCCAGCTCGGCGTCGGTGGGTACGACACCGGGGGAGGTCGCGCGATCCAAACCCATGACCGCGGAACGGATATCGGAGTGCCCGAGAAAACCGGCGATATTGCAACCGAGCGGCAGTGCGTTGATGGCGTCGACGTAGGACTGGGGATCGGTCCAGGTCTTGTGCTCCTTGACCGCGGAATGCACCGCGTCCCAGGGCAACGCCTCGACGCGGGCGAACAGGTCGGCGCAGTCGTCGGCGTCGGCGTAGACAGTTGAGAGCGAGCAATTGCCGAGCACGACCGAGGTGACCCCGTGCCGCACGCTCTCACCCAGGCCCGGCGATCCCAGGACCTCGGCGTCGTAGTGGGTGTGCACATCGAGCATGCCCGGGATCACCCATTTGCCGGCGGCGTCGATCTCGCGCTCGGCGGTCCCTGACTCGATGGCGCCGAGCGCGACGATCTTGCCTTCACACACGCCGATATCGGCGCGAACGGGTGCCGATCCCGCACCGTCGAACACGGTGCCGTTGCGGATGACGAGCGAATAGTGCGACATCAGAACCCTCGATACTGGCGAGTATTGAAATTTGGATACTGGCGAGTATCGTCAGTGCGGTGACCACAGTCAACCCCCGAATCCGCACCCCACGCGCTGAAGTACGGGAGAGAGTCCTGGCCGCGGCCCTGTCGGAGTTCGCAGGCAAAGGGTTCGTCGGCACCACGATCGACGCGATCGCCGACGTCGCCGGATTCACCAAGGGCGCGGTCTACTCCAACTTCGGTTCCAAAGACGACTTGTTCTTCGCGTTGCTCGATCAGCAGATCAGCCGACGGATCGAGGCGGTCACCGCGCTGGCCGACGCCGCCGCGACTCGCCCCACGATCACAGCGATCGGCGATCTGCTGATGCAGGGCATGCTCGACAACCGCGACTGGCAGCTGCTGTTCACCGAATACTGGCTGCGCGCTCTCCGAGACGAGTCGGTCCGCGAGAGATTCGTCCAGCACCGCCGTACCGTCCGCGCCGCGATCGCGGCGGCGGTCCAGCGCCTGGACCTCGGAACCGAGGTCGACCCCGCCACGACCGCCGTCCTGGTGCTGGCACTCAACAGCGGCCTGTCGATAGAGGAATTCACCGAACCCGGCGTCGTGCCCCCAGACCTGTTCGGCGCGGTCCTGCAAGCCGTCACAGCACAGCGATGACATCGATGGCTCCGCACCGTCGACAACGGAAGCCGACGATGAGCCCGCCGACTAGCTCGGCACCTGGCACACCAGCATCTCGTTGGCACCCGCCTGGAACTCGTACCGCACTTCCACGATTCGCCCCTCGATGCCTGATTGCGACAGCTCGGCGAGCAACTCCTCGAGCTGCGGATACCGCTCCGACGAACCGATGGGCGTCAACGGGAACAGGCGGATCTCGGTGGTGGCGACGCGGGCCAGTTCGATGATCGACTGGTGGTGGAAGGTGTAGTCGAGGTCGTCGGCGTAGCTGAAGAGTAGGTGAGAGCTCAGGGCAAGGTCGAAGGTGTTGTCGGCGAACGGCAGTGTGGGCAGGCGGCCCGGGATGTAGCGGTGGGGCGAGGTGCGGGTGTGGGTGGCGAATTGTTCGGCTGACTCGCGGCGGGCGCGGTGGTGTTCGTCGGGGTCGGCGAAGAAGGTCCAGCGGTAGGCGTCGGCGTGCTCGCGGACGTATCTGTTGCCGCGGTCGGCTTCGGCGACCGCGGTGGCGGCCACTCGGTCGATGCCATCGTCGAAATAGGCTACGTCGCAGGCGGTTACATCACCGCCGCGTCGACTGACCTCGGCGGCGAATCCGGCCGCACCACCCGGGCAGTCCAGAATCCGGCGCTCGAGATCGTCGTCGGTGAGCGCGAACATCGCCCGGTACTCGTGCAGGGAGCGCGAGCTGACGAGGATCTCGCCGAACCCTCCGGTCCCCGTAGACGGGTCGTTGTCGATCATGGTCGTCCTTCCGTTCCGGGACCGCCCGTGGGGGCAGGAACAGATGTCGTCACGACAGATCTGGCCACCCTCGGGCGGCCGTGCACAACTCGGTCAGCCGCTAGGTCAGCGGCCACCACTGGTGCGCGAACATCATCACCCGGTGATCGAACCACGTGGAAGTTCGCTCGAGTAGGAGATTTTCACCGCTGTAGCGGATCATGTGGCGGTGAATCAAGATCGATTGAGGGTCAGGGCGACGGAATTCGCCGGCACACTCGAGGTCCGGATGCTGGTGTGGCGTCGGGTCGTGGTGATCTGCGGTCTGACATGAATCCGACCGAACTCGCAGCGGATCTGGAGGAACGACAGTTCGCCCGGTACGAATGCCCCTGCTGCGAAGAGCCGATCGAACGCACCTGGAACATGGTCACCCGCGACGGTGTCGCCTACGCGGCGTACTTCGCCAACAGCTACCACCACGCCGACCAAGCCCATGACACCTGGATCGACGTGATCCTGGGGACCTGGGATTCCGAATCCGCTGACGATCATGTGACTTTCGGTTGTCGTGTCGGCCCGGTCCAGAGCAATCCGTACCCGGCGGCGACCCTGGTCCAGGCCTGTTTGGACGGATCCGCCGACGACGTCCACGGGGTGGTGCTCTCGCGCGCGGACGGCTTGGTCCACCCTCGCCTGCCGGAGTTCTGGGATGTCGTGGACTTCGTGTTGGCCAACGACCCGACCGTCACCGCCCACCTGTACCAGTAGACAAGGGGTCATCCGGCGCGGACGACCCCTCGCTGCTCAGTCGAGTGGACTGTGCCCCAACAGAACTCGTCCGCTGAAGCGGGTCTGCTTGGCGCGAGGCAGGGGGTGGAATTGGCAGCCGTGGATGTCGCGGTAGAGGCGTTCGAGATCGCAGGCGCGGGAATAGCCTGCGCCGCCGGTGGTTTCGATCGCCAGGCGGACGGTGGTGATGAGCGCGTCGGCCGCGACGGTCTTGCGGCTGAGGGTGCGGGCGGCGTAGGCGTCGGTGTTGGGGAAGCTCAGGTTCTCCGAGGCGGTGAACATGGCGGCGACGAGGTCCTCGGCGGTGGTGTAGGCGTTGAGCATTTCGCCTGCCGACTGGACTGTGTGGGCGTCGGAACGGCCTTGCAGCAGGCGCGCGGTGAGCTCGACAGCCGCGTCCGCGACACCGAGATAGGCGGCCAGGACCAAGGGAAGAGCCGCGCCGATCACCACATTGAGCACCGGCGGCCACGGACCGGCCGGGCGGGTCATCGAGATCGCGGCATCGGGCACGAACACATCGTCGAGCACGACCGTGTGCGACCCGCTCGCCCGCAAACCGAACGAATCCCAGGTCTTGTCGATGCTCACGCCCGCGGCGGCCAACGGGATCGCGAAATGCAACACCTCACCGTCGCAGCGGACACTGGTGACGAGCACGTCCCCCACCTCACACCCACTCGCGGGCGCCTTACGCGCACTCACCCGATACCCACCCTCGACGCGCACGGCCTGCCCGTTGGAATCGACCCAATCCGAGGCGCCGGTGCTGACCAGAATCGCCCCGCCCGCCACCTTCGCGAACACCGCCGAAGCGTCCACCCCGTGGTTGTGGCGCCACACCTGCGCGGCCACCAGGTGCGAATGCATCGCGAACGCGACCGCCGTCGACGGATCGTGCCTGCCGAGTTCACGCAAGATCTCTCCCATCTCCCGATGGGAGGCGCCCCCACCGCCGAACTCGACCGGCACGAGCGCCGCGGACAGACCGCTCACCCGCAACCGATCGAACGCGGCGACAGAGATTTCGCCGGTGCGGTCCCGCTCAGGGACCTCGAGACGCAAGGTTTCACCGATCTCGCGGGCAACCGAAACCCGGTCGGTGCTGGACGTGGTGTCAGAAATTGTGGAAGTCATGTTTCGAAGGTAGGAAGCGCCGCGATAACCAGATAGTCCAGAAAGTGGACTCTCCCGGTCCAGAAAATGGACCCCGTCGGTGCGACGGAGGAGCAATTGCCGACCGCTGAGGTGCCCATGACAATCACGACCGCAGGCTACGGCCAGTACTGTCCGATCTCGCGCGCTCTCGACGTGCTCGGCGAACGGTGGTCGTTGCTCATCCTGCGCGACCTGTTCCTCGGCACCACCCGCTTCAACGACCTCGCCCGCGGGCTACCCGGCCTGTCACGCAGCCTGCTCGCCAAACGCCTGCGCCAGTTCGAACGCGCCGGACTCATCGAGAAACTCGGCACCGAACACCTGCTCACCGAAGCAGGCAGCCAGCTCGAGCCCATCCTGTTCGGCCTCGGTGAATGGGGCGCACGCTGGACCTTCGGCGCGCCACAGGAGGAAGAACTCGACGCCGCCTTGCTCGTGTGGTGGATGCACACCCGCGTCGACACCTCCATGCTGCCGGGCCGACGGCAGGTGCTGCACGTCCGGTTCACCGACGACGTTCGTCGCTTCTGGATCGTGGTCGAAGGCGGGGTGCCCTCGGTGTGTGAGACCGATCCCGGCTATCCCGTCGACGTCACGATCAGCGCGGATGTCGCCGGACTCTACGAGGTGTGGTTGGGGCGCATGCCGCTCACCCACGCGCAACGCACCGGGCGGATCACCTTCACCGGCTCGCCCGCGCTGACCCGCCGCATGCCCTCGGTGTTGCGGTTGAGTCCGGTGGCCGGATATGTCGCGGCGACGGCCCGACCGGACCCTCGCGCACGCGCATCGTGAGACGAAAGGTCGTGCCGTTCAGGTGGTGACGGCGCGCCCGGCGATCCCCATCGCCCAGTGGTACAGCTCTGCCGGATCTCCCAGCGTCGCCTGCGATTCAGGCCGCACGAGGACGCCGTTCGCCGCGGACAACAGGTCGTACAGGCCCAGATACACCCACTCCCACAGCATGCTGTCGAAGTTGTAGGACATCATGGCCCGTTCGACGCGCCCACGGATCTCGGCGATCTCCTTCGACCCCAGTCCCACCCCGTGCAACCGTGCTTCGGTCGCCTGCTGGTCCTCGGCATCGAACCAGGTGTCGAGGAACGGCTCGAGCAGATCGGCCCAGATATCGAGACGTCGATGCACCACAATCGCGTTGCGTCGGCAGAAATCGTCGAGCACGCGACGGTGCTCGGCATGCACGAACAGCGTCTCACCGGCAACGGTGCGCAGGTGTGGGCGTATCGCGCCCGGATCGGCTTCGGTGATCGCCGATACCGCGATCACGCCGTCGGGATACACCGACGCGCCCGCGAAAGGGTAGTCGGCAAACCGGATTTCCGTGTCGGCGATGACCACCTGCATCGGTCCATGATGTCGGTTCGAGCAGGCCTCGACCGGGTGTCATGAACTATATGGAACAAAACGTGGCGGTCATCACTACATGCCACGTCATGTTGGCAGCCGCCGTAATCAAAACGTTAGGATTCGACCATGGTGCGTACCGGAGCAGTAACCTCAGAGCCGTACGAACCGAATGTTCCTCTCCCCCAACAGTATCCGGCCCGTCTCGAACTGGTCAGCGAAGCTCCTGACACGGCCGCGGCGCCGACCGGAGCAGTCGACGACCACTTCCCGCGCCTGGGCGACACCAGCTTCCTCACCGGCGCGGCCCGGCACCGCCTCGCCGCCTACATCCACACCCAGCTCGCCGAACTCGAAGAGATGCCGTGACCGCGCGCCGATGACATAAGCTGCGACGCCGGTAACCATCGGCAGCAGAGGCGATTCACGCGAGGAGTGGCGAGCTTGAGCGACGCATCGGTCGTGCTTCCCGAGCAAGTCCGCACCGAACTGCGTCGCGGAGTACGCAGCGTCCTCGTCGATACCGCAGCCCTGCGCCTGGTCCGCGAACGCTTCGACGACACCCAGGCAGGCGCACTGCGCCGCTATCTCGAAGCGTCCCAATCGGCGAACACCCTGCGCGCCTACCGGACCGACTGGATCGCCTGGGCAGGCTGGTGCGCGGCCGAACACCGACAGGCCCTGCCCGCCGACCCACTCGACGTGGCCGTCTACCTGGCCGCCTCCGCCGACGCGCGACGAGAAAACGGCACGTGGGCATTCAGCCCGGCCACCCTGGATCGCAAGTCCGCCGCCATCGCCGCGGTCCACGCCGCCAACGGACTCCCCTCACCGACACGCTCCGACGTCGTGCGACTCACCCTGCGCGGCATCCGCCGCACCCGCCGCACCCCGCCGACCCGCAAACGCCCGGTCCTGCTGCACACCCTCGACCAGCTTCTCGCCGAACTCCCCGCACCCGCCTGGCCCACCGAACCCGCGCGCCGCCGAGACGGTCTGGCGTTGCTGGTCGGCTTCGCCGGCGCGCTGCGACGCAGCGAACTCGCGGGTCTGCGCATCAGCGACGTGCACGTACGCACCGACCACACCACCGGCGAACCGCTGCTCGTCGTGCACCTGCCGACAACCAAGACCGACCCGACCGGCGTCGCCGAACAGCGCATCGCCCTGCCACGCGGCAAACACCCACGCACCTGCCCGATCTGCGCGTTCGCCGACTGGGTCCGCCTACTGGAAGTCCACACCGACACCGGCGACGAGGGCACACGATCCTGGACGGCGAACAACCTCGCCGCCGACACCACGATCCACCGCTGCCACGGCTTCACCGGAACCCGGCTCAGCACCGACGAGGACCGCCCGCTGTTCCCCACCATCAACCGCCACGGCTCGATCGGCGCCACCGCCCTGTCCGGCCGGGCCGTCGCCGAACTCGTCAAGCGCTACGCGGCCCGCGCGGGCCTCGACCCCGACCTGTTCTCCGGGCACTCCCTGCGCGCAGGCTTCGCCACCCAGGCCGCCCTCGGCGGCGCCAGCGACCGCGAGATCATGCGTCAGGGCCGCTGGGCCAACCCCCGCACCGTCCACGGCTACATCCGCACCGCGAATCCGCTCGAAGACAACGCCGTCACCAAACTCGGCCTCTGAATCGCCGCAAACGCTACTCACCGATTCCCGAGGAAGAGACCTTCGCGATCTTCCGGCAATGCCCGCTGGTCAGGCGATCCGGTCGAGCCGGAAGATGCGGAACTCGCGACCGCCCGAACGCTGGAACTCCATCTCGTAGCCCGGCCAGAACTCCACGGCCTGGTCCCACACCCGCTTGCGCTCGACACCGGTGATCTCGGTGACCGACACCGGGAACGCGGAGCTGCCGTCGAAACGCGCCGATGCCGTGCGGGCCGCGCGCAGGTTCGCCGACCAGGCCGGATGCTCCGGCTTACCCCAGTTCGAGCCAACCAGATAGAAGCCGTCGCCGTCGGGCACACACAGCAGCGAGGTGGTGCGCGGCTGTCCGGACTTGCGCCCGACCACCGTGATCTCGATCGACGGGAGCCCGGCCAGGTCGAGCACACCCCACCGACCGCCGCTGAGCCTGCGCAACAGCCGCTCGGTCGGCAGAACGACGCCGGCGCCACGCATCACCCAGGGCTGCGACGCGAACACGCGCGCAAAGCCCGGCAAGGGATTCCAAACCATCCCCGAATCCTGGCTCGAGCGAACCCGGTTCGCCCACTCACAACGGTGTGCTGAGAGCCAACTCACTCGGTGTGCTGGACGACCGATCGCCGCAAGCGGACCATGGGGGCATGGACGAGGCCCGAAACGAAGCTCGGCGCACTGCGGCGGAGGCCGAAATCAGCAAACACGGTCGGCTCGTGCGCGGCCCTCGCGACGGCAAGCTGCTGAGCGCGGGCATGCTGCCCTTCTTTCGCCTCCGCACACCGCGTGGGTACGGGATTCTGACCACCACGGGGCGCAAGACCGGTCTTGCACGGCCGAAGTGTGTCCGGATCTTTCGCGACGGTGATCGCGCGTACCTGGTCCAGTTGATGCCGCCGCACGTGACGGTCGAGCAGCCGGGTGCCGTCAATGCCTGGCTGCTCAACGTCCGCGCCGATCCGAACGTCACCGTGAAGCTGCCCGACGGCACCTACAGCGGGACAGCCAGGGAGATCATCGACCCGGCCGAACTCGCCACCGCGCGCGCTCTGCTGTGCAACACCGTCGTGCTGGTCGACTTCGGCGAATGCACGCTTCACCTGCGCGGTATGCCCTCACGCACGAAGATCCGCCGACTGCACGAGTACTGGTTCGACACCGGTCGTGCCGTAGCCGTCGATCTGGCGGTCTAGCGGAAGCCCTCCCCCTGTCCGTGCTGGTGAGTTCTATGTGTCGTGCGGACATGTCGTGAATTGAGTGATGTGTGGGGCTCCAGGACAACACATGTTTAGATGCGCATATCTACGTAACTACATGTTGTACTTGTGACAAGTTCCAGCCCCGCCGCTCCGCCTCAATTCCCCCGCACAGTCCCCTCGATGTCGCACACTGAACTCACTCCCCTTCCCTAGCCCGCCAGGAGTGCCGTGCTCTCCCCCAGTGGTCGACGCATTCTCGCTACGTTCGCTGTGGCCGCTTCGGCCCTGCTCACGACCGAGCCCTCCCCCGCTCTCGCTCGACCACCCGCAGCGGCCCACCTGGCGCCCCTCGGACCCGAATTCCTCTGGGGCGTGGCAGCTTCCGGCTTTCAGGCCGAAGGTGATGCGCCGGACAGCAATTGGCGGCGCTATGTCGAATCGGGGAGCACGGCCGACCCTTACCTGAACTCGGTGGACTTCCGTGGTCGGTACCGCTCCGACATCGCCCTCGCCGCGGAACTCGGTGTGCGCGTGTACCGCATCGGTATCGAGTGGGCCCGGGTTCAACCGCAGCCCGGAATCTGGGACGAAGTAGCACTCGCGTTCTACGACGACGTCATCGCGGCGATCACCGAGGCCGGAATGCGGCCGATGCTGACCCTCGATCACTGGGTGTACCCGGGCTGGGCGGCAGACCGCGGCGGCTGGCGCGATCCGGAGATCGTGGCGAACTGGCTGTCCAACGCCCGCCGCGTCGTCGACCGGTACGCCGGCGCCGATCCGCTGTGGGTGACCTTCAACGAGCCCACGTTCTATCTGGTCAACGATCTGCGCCACGGCGGCATCGGCGCGGCCGATGTCCTGACGATGGGTGAACGAATCACCCAGGCCCACAACAGCATCTACGACTACATCCACGCCGTACATCCCGGCGCCCAGGTGACCAGCAATGTCGCCTACATCCCCGCAGTCGACGACGCGGTCAGTGGACCACTGCTCGACCGGATCTCCGCGCGCCTGGACTACATCGGCATCGACTATTACTACGGCCTCTCCCCCGCGCAGCTGCAAGTCCCCGATCCCGACCGCCTCTGGACGATTCCGCTGCAACCCGAAGGCATCTACTACGCGCTAGACCACTACGCGCGGAAGTTCCCCGGCCGCCCGCTCTACATCGTCGAGAACGGCATCCCCACCGAGAACGGACGCCCGCGCGCCGACGGCTACACCCGCGCGGATTCGCTCCGCGATACCGTCTACTGGCTGCAGCGCGCCGTCGCCGACGGCATCCCGCTGATGGGCTACAACTACTGGAGCCTGACCGACAACTACGAATGGGGCTCCTACACACCCCGTTTCGGCCTCTACACCGTCGACGTGCTCACCGACCCGACGCTGACCCGCACACCGACCGACGCGGTCGCGGCCTACCGGGCGATCACCACGGCGGGTGGCGTCGGCCCCGACTACCGGCCGACGCGCCCCGTCGCTCCGTGCTCGCTCGTCGACGGACTCGCCAGTTGCACCGATCCGGTGTCGGTCCCCCGGTAGGGGTTTGAAGCGTCAACGTTTGCTCTACACTCGGGCGGGTGTCGAGCACAGCGTCACGCCCCTCCAGCGCCGTGAGCGGCAGGCAAGCCCGATGGCAGCCGCACAACGACAGCCGCCGGGAGCGGATCGTGCTGGCCGCGGTCGAGCTGATCGAACAGGCGCCCGCCGGCGTCGAGGTGCCGATCATCCAGATCGCCGAGCACGCGGGGCTCGCGAAATCGGTGGTCTACCGGCAGTTCGCCGGTCGCGACGAGCTGGATCGCCGGATCAGGAGCGAGATCGCCGACCGTTTCGTCGCCGACATCGAGGACGCGCTCGACATCGCCGAGGGCTCCATCCACGAAATCCTGGTGCGCACGATCGGCGGCGTCGTCACCTGGATCCAGGACCATCCCCGATTACACGAGTTCCTGCGGACCGGCCCGTCGGAGGCCGATCCCGATATCGACGCGATGAGCGCGCTGATCGCCACCATCGCGGGGTCGACCCGGGCTCTGGTCACCGGTCTGGCCGGGGTGGTCGGCGTGACCGACGAGGCCTCGGCCGACACGATGACCTTCGCCATCGTGTCGATGACCGAGGCCACCGTCACCCGCTGGGCCAACGAACCCGAGCCCGCGCTCACCAGGGATCAGCTCATCGAGGAAGTCGCCTCCTACGCCTGGCACGTGGTCGACGGCGTCGCCCGCCGCCACGGCCTGAACCTCGACCCCGACCAGCAACTCACCGAGATCATCACCCAGCTGGTCGCCGGCAACTGAATCGCCGCCGGGACCCGCTCACGCGGCGCGACGCGCGCTGCGTTCCGGCTCGCTGCGGTAGCGCGACGCCGGCCCGTCGATACCGAACTTGCGCCACAGCCACTTGGCGGTCGGGTTCATCAGACCGAGGTCGTTGGCCAGTTTGCGCATGTCGCCGAAGTAGCCCGACAGGATCTGCTGGGAATGCTCGGACTTCCAGAACGCCTGCTCGATGACCTCGCGCGGAATATCGAACTCGCGCTCGAACGACCGCGGCGGCGCCATGATCTCGCTGGCCAGCCAGCGCATCGCGATCGGGAAGGCCACCGAGCAGACGCCGCGATTGAACTTGCCCATCCGCCCGATATGCGCGGTGAGGAAATCACCGGCGAAGGAGATGTGACGCGCTTCCTCGGCGATATGGATCTCCATGGTGCGCAACACCATCGGCGGCATCGTCGCGCCCGCGCGGATCACGGCCTTCTGATAGTGATCGATCGGTTCCTCGCCGCCGAGGATGCCGATGAACAGGATCGTGTGGGCGTAGCCGCCCGCCACACCGATCAGCGGCGACAACGCGCGAAACAGCGGCCGCATGCCGGGCACGTCGACGTCGATGCGGTTGACCAGCTCCTGGAACATCTGGATGTGGTTGCACTCTTCGGTCATCTCGTGCAAGCAGTACCGGAACTCGGGCGACCCGTTCGGCAGCTTCATGATGTATTGCATCATTCCGCGGATCAGGATGCTCTCGAAGGCGGCGCCGACCTTGATCGAATTGGCTGTGCGCCATTTGCCGATCGCGATGCGCCGGTCCAGCGGTTGATCGCGGTACCACTGCGTGGCGCCGAGCGGGTCGATCTCCGGCGAGAGAACCCACCGCACGTCGTTCGGGTCAAGGGCGAGCTCGGGCGAATCCCAGTCGATATCGAGGTAGGGATCGAAATGACGGTCGACAGACCCCTGTGACAGGGTTGCCAGCGCCTCTCGGTACTCCTCGGTGATGGGTCCGCCACGGCTCGATTCGGTCAGCGTCATCGGTGCCTCCTCGGTTCGCGTCCGGCGCGCACGACACTGTTATCGCCGTCACACCGTTACCCGAGAATAACTGAGACCGTCAGTCCCACACAACCCTGACGCGATAACGTTTTCTCCCCGCCTATTCGACGAGCAGCACCACCAACTGGCGAGCCAGCTCGGCGTCGCCGGGACCGCCGAGCCAGATCAGCGGGCGACGTTGGTCGAGATGATCCAGCGCTTCGGGCAGAGACACGAAAACACGATCGGCGCGCACGACGCAGACCTGGGGTACGGACTCGGAGACGGCGGGTCCACCATCGACATCGAGTGCCAGCGAACCGGTCGACGCGTCGCCTGCCACCGCGTCGCGAACCACAGCGTCGCCGGACTCGACCGAATCCGAACCGCTGTGCACGACCTGATGGCCCGGCGCGCCGGCCCAGTGATCCAGCCACGCCGGGCCCGGCTCGACCGCGGCCAGCACTGTCTGCACGCTCATGCCGTAGAGGACGTCGGCGACCGCGGCGGGCAGGCCCGCGACATCGACGGTGCGCACCAGTGAACCGTGCTCGCGCAACCGGTCGATGAACCGTTCGAGCACCTCGGCCCGCTCGGTCGGATCCACGATCGCGTGCCTGCCCGCCGATCGACGCATGGGTACCCGACGCTCGTCCTCGGGCAGGTCGAGCAGCCCGTCACGGACTCGGCGCAAGATCTCCTCGCGAGAATTCACTCGGGCACTCTCCTTCGTTGGCGACGCCGATGTCGCCGTTCACACATTCCCTCTCCCCACATACCGCGGGAACTCTTCAATTCGCTACCGTACCGACCGGTCCACATGATCCGGGCGCGGCACGACGAAGCCCAGCAGATGCAGAAGCTGGTCGATGTTCAGGTCGAAGATCTCCGCCCGATCAGCGAAGGTGTCGCGCCCGTACATGTCGAACACGTCGAAGTTCACGGCACCGAAGAGCGTGGTCCACGCGGTGAGGGCGGACGCGATCACCCGATCGGGGGCGGCGAGGCCGAACTCCTCGCGGATCGTCGCGAAATCGGCAGCCGTACGCGGGGAGATCGCGGGGTCGCGCACAGGGCCGGCGAGCTGACCCCGCCGGTAGGCGCTGTCGACAATGTTCAGCAGAATCGCGATGACGCGCACGCCCGGCGCTTCCGTGTCGGCGGCCGGTGCGGCATAGCCCGGGACGGGGGTGCCGAAGAGCAGGCCGTACCAGGCGGGTTCGGCCAACGCCCACTCCCGCACCGCTCGCGCGGCGACCCGGAAGCGGGTCGCGGGGTCGTCGGGTGCGTCGAGCAGGGCCGCGTCGACCGCGTCGCCCAGTGCGTTGTAGCCGTCGACCACCAGCATGGTCAGCAGTTCGTCGCGGCTGCGGACATACCGGTACACCGCCGACGACACCACGCCCAGATCGCGGGCAACCGCGCGCAACGACAACGCCGCCGCGCCCTGCGTGGCCAAATGCTCGCGGCCGATGCGTTTGATGTCGGCGATCGTCTGCGCGCGGGCCAGTGCGCGCGGACCCGGCTGGTCGGAGCTCATCGTCCGATCATCGCCCACTCGCGGCGCGGGCCGGATCCCGGCGTCCGGCCGTGTCGTCCTCGGCGGCGGCGCGTTCGATCTCGGCGGCCAGGGTCGCCCCGCCGACCGCCCAGGCCGTCGCCAGCAATCGGTCGCGGAAGCGGCTCAGATCCACGGCCACCCCTTCACCGCCGTAACCGGTGCCCGCCGCGTCGCGCACCGTGCCGACCACCTCGTCGGCGAGATCGGCGATGCGCGACTGGATCAGCGTCCGCAAGACCCCGCTGAGGGTGACGTCGAAACCGACGTCATAGAGGACGAGTGCGGCCTTGAGCATCGTGTGGTCCGCGACGAACCACCGGTGGCCGCGTCGTTCCAGATATCCCGCCGCGGCGAGTTCGGTGAGCACATCGGTGCCACGCTCCCCCAGCATCGCGCCGAGTTCGGCATCATCGAGGTAGGACGAGCGTTCGATCGACTGTCCCGCGCGCGGATCGAACAGCGTGCGCCAGTCGCCCGCTTGCGGCTCGGTGTCGAACACCTCACGGATGGCGTCCAGCCGCAGCCCACGCGCCTGCATGGCGACGATGTCGCGCAGCCGGTCCAAGTGCTCGTCGGTGTAGACGACTTCCTTGCCCGCTCGGCCGGGTTTCGGCAGCACGCCGAGCGAGTGGTAATAGCGGATGGTGCGCGACGCCACGCCGCTGACGTCGGCGAGTTCCGCTCGGGTGTATCGGGCCACCCGACCAGCATAGGTGGGCTCGGAGCATACGTTGACAGCTCTGGCTGTCGCCATTAGCGTTACCCGCGTCACTGTCGACACCGATCGAGGAGCTCCCCCATGCCCGAGCGCACCACCGATTTCGACGTTCTGATCGTCGGCTCCGGCTTCGGTGGCAGTGTCACCGCACTGCGACTGGTGGAGAAGGGCTACAAGGTCGGCGTCATCGAAGCCGGTCGCCGCTTCGCCGATGACGAACTGCCCAAGACCAGCTGGGACCTGCGCAAATTCGTGTGGGCGCCCAAGCTCGGCTGCTACGGCATCCAGCGCATCCACCCGCTGCGCGACGTCCTGATCCTGGGCGGCGCCGGCGTCGGCGGTGGCTCGCTGAACTACGCCAACACTCTGTACGTGCCGCCGGAGCCGTTCTTCCAGGACCCGCAGTGGCGTGAGATCACCGACTGGCGCAGCGAGCTCACCCCCTATTACGAGCAAGCGAAGAAGATGCTCGGTGTGGTGACAAATCCCCACATGACGCCCGCCGACGAGATCTTCAAGGCCGTCGCCGAGGACATGGGCGTGGGCGAGACGTTCGTGCAGACGCCCGTCGGGGTGTTCTTCGGTACGCCTGGCAAGACCGAGGCCGACCCCTACTTCGGTGGTGTCGGTCCCGAGCGCACCGGCTGTGTGGAATGCGGCGACTGCATGGTCGGCTGCAAGTTCGGCGCCAAGAACACTCTGGTGAAGAACTACCTCTACCTCGCGGAACACGCCGGCGCACAGGTCATTCCGATGACCACGGTGTCGTCGCTGCGACCGCTGCCCGACGGCACCTGGGATGTGGCCACCGAGCGCACCGGCGCCTGGGTGCGCAAGGCGCCCAAGACCGTGACCGCCAAGCATGTCGTCCTCGCGGCGGGCACGCTCGGCACGCAGAAGTTGCTGCACGCGATGCGCGACGAAGGTGCGCTGCCGAACCTGTCGGACAAGCTCGGCCTGCTCACCCGTACGAACTCCGAGTCGATCGTCGGTGCCGCGACCAAGACGCTCGGGCCCGACCAGGACTTCACCAAGGGCGTCGCGATCACCTCGTCGATCCACCCCACCCCCGACACCCACGTCGAGCCGGTGCGTTACGGCAAGGGCTCGAACTCGATGGGCATGCTGCAAACCCTCATGGTCGACGGCGGCGGGCGGGTGCCGCGGTGGCTGCGGTTCCTGGGCCTCGTGCTGTCCAATCCCCTGATCTTCCTGCGCTTCATGAGTGTGAAGAACTGGAGCGAGCGCACGATCATCTCCCTCGTCATGCAGCACCTGGACAACTCGATCACCACCTACACCAAGCGCGGCCTTTTCGGCGGCCGCAAGCTGACCTCCAAACAGGGCCACGGACAACCGAACCCGACCTGGATCCCGGCGGGCAACGATGTGACCCGCCGGGTCGCGGAGAAGATCGGCGGCGTGGCCGGTGGTACCTGGGGTGATGTGTTCAATGTGCCGATGACCGCGCACTTCCTCGGCGGCGCGGCGATCGGCGCCGACCGTGAGCACGGCGTGATCGACGCCTACCACCGCGTGTACGGCTACCCGACGCTCAGTGTCGTCGACGGTGCCGCCGTGTCGGCCAACCTCGGCGTCAACCCGTCGCTCACCATCACCGCCCAGGCCGAGCGCGCGGCCGCCTACTGGCCGAACAACGGCGAACTCGACACCCGCCCCGAACAGAGCGCCGGCTACACCAAGATCGCCCCGGTCCGCCCGAACCAGCCGGTCGTGCCCGCGGGCGCGCCCGCCGCCCTGGTCCTGCCGATCGTCGAGATCCGCAGCTCGGAGAAGACCGCGGGCTGATCCGACCAAACCCGGCCCCGGCCTCGCGGTTACCCACCGCGAAGCCGGGGCCGTTGCGTTGTCCGGCCACGTAGCATCGGTGCCGAGGACGGGAGGACCTTCGATGTCGGTGCTGGTGCTGGGCGGATATGGAACGGTTGGGGCGCACCTGGTGCGATTGCTGCGAGCCGAGGGAGTGACCACGCACGCGGCGGGGCGAGATCCCGCCAGGGCAGACCGGGTAGTCGACCTGCGCGACATCGCCGGCGTCGACGCGGCGTTGGCCGGTGCGACCGTCGTCGTGAATTGCGCGGGCGCGGAGGATATTCGGTTGGCGCGGGCCTGTGCCGGTCGCGGGATCGTCTTCGTCGACATCTCCGCGACGTCGAACTACGTCCAGGCACTCGAAGACCTCGATGGCCCCGTGGTGCTCGGCGTCGGGTTGGCTCCCGGGCTGACCACCCTGCTCGCCGTCGACGCGCTCACGCATCGTCGCGGCCCGGTCGACATCATGATCGGCCTCGGCTCCGGCGAAACCCACGGCCCCGCCGCGACTGCCTGGACCTACCAGCTCCTCGGCCGGCGCTTTCCCGACGCCGACGGCACGAGCGTCCGCAATTTCACTGGACGGCAACGCTTTTCAACGCCCGCGGACGCGGCCTACCGACCGTTCCCCGCCCTGCGCGCCGACTTCGCCGATCAGCACCGCCTCACCCGCGAGTTCGGCGTTCCGGTGCGAACCTATCTCCGCCTCGACTCCCAGCTCGCCACTCTCGGTCTGGCCGCTCTCACCTGGGCGCCCGCCTTGCAATCGCTGGCGCCTGCCCACATGCCCGGTAGCAGTGACCGCTGGGTCGCGCTCGCCCGCGCCGCGGACGGATCGACCCGAGCGGCGAGCGGTCGTGGCCAATCGCTGGCTACAGCCGTGATCGCCGCCATCACGGTTCGGGCGCTGATCCGCAATCCGGTGTCCGCGCCGACCTGGATCCACCAGCTTCTCGAACTCGACGACATCGGTCACGACCCACTCGCGGCCGACATCCGGTTCGACCGCTCCTGACAACTCCGACGAAAGCTGCGCGAGAGGGGATTTCGAAGGAGCTCGCAGACGTGTTCAGAGTGCGTTGATCCGGGCCAGTGCTTCGAAAGCCAGATCGGCGGCCTGCCACAACGCCGTGATCTCGGTGCGGACGGCGGGTGCGAGAGTGGGGTCTTGCAGGGCGAGGCCGTTGGTGAAGATCACCGTGTTCGCGCCGAGGTCGGCGGCGATGAGCATCTGTTCGGTGGCGACGCCCGCGCCGAACAGTTGGTCCAATCCCTCACCGACGAAATAGAACCGCCACAGCGGGCCGAGGTCGGCGCCGTAGGCCGCCTTGGTGCGGTCGATGATCACGTCGCCGACCGAGGCGATGCCGGCCACGATCTTGAAGTAGTCCGGCGCGTTCTCCGGCCTGCTGCCCACGGCTGCCACCGAGTAGGTCAGGTCGACGGTGAGGTGTGCGTTGTAGCCGGCCATAGCGGTGCGGGCGCGCGATGCCCCGCAGTCGCGGGCGAGTGCGAAATAGTGTGCCCATTGCGGTTCCGCGATGCCGCCGGTGAACTCGGCATGCAGATTGTCGAGAAATCGGCGCAGCAGTTCCGAGCTGATCGCGTGCGCGTACTCGCGGTTCGCGAACGCCGCCGGGTCGCGCTGCATCGGCATCACCGCGGCGTATTCGACGCCGTCGAGCCCGATCGCGAACAGTCCGCGTAGGTCGCGATGCTCGACGAGGATCTCGGTGATCCGGTGATGGCGGGCCACCGCGTCCTCGAGCCGGCCCAGGCTGTCGGCGCCGGAGATCGCCGACGTGTCCGACAACCGCACGATCTCGTCGATGTCGGTCTGGGACAGGGTGGACCCGCAGGCCGTGTCCCCGACCGCGCCCGCGGCCGGGCCCGCGGGCAGAATCAGTGCCGCGACGGCGACACAGGCGGCTATTGCACTCGATACGCGCACGCGCCGATTCCACCATCTCTCGGCGCGATTCGCGCATCGACGCGCGCATCGACGTACCCGATGGGCGTGTCGGCCCGCCGTGCCACAAGGGGCCCATAGCCTGGAGCGATGCCGGAGACGATTGCGATTTCAGGGGCCAGCGGACATATCGGCGGCCGCGTTGCCCGTCTGCTCGCGCCCTCGAGCGCCCGCCTGCGACTGCTGGGACGCCACGTCGAGCACATCGCGCCGATCGACGGCGCCACCACGGCCACCATCGACTTCAGCGATCCGACCACGGTGGCCGCCGCACTCGACGGCGTGCGGACCTTCTTCTTCGTCTCGGCCACCGAGAGCGCCGACCGCGCAGCCCAGCAGAGCGCGGTGGTGAACGCCGCGAAAGAC
Source organism: Nocardia sp. NPDC127606 (assembly GCF_042671725.1). Lineage (NCBI taxonomy): Bacteria > Bacillati > Actinomycetota > Actinomycetes > Mycobacteriales > Nocardiaceae > Nocardia > Nocardia sp. NPDC127606. Next base: position 1,737,434 of record NZ_JBHXWQ010000001.1, read on the forward strand.
GCGGGCGTACAGCGGATCGTGTATCTGTCGTTCGTCGGGGCCGCGCCCGATGCCACGTTCACATTCGGCCGTGACCACTGGTACACCGAACAGGCCATCCGCGCCTCCGGCCTCGCGTTCACCTTCCTGCGCGACAACCAGTACCAGGACATCATCCCGCATTTCGCCGACGCGGACGGGGTGATCGAAGGTCCGGCAGGCGACGGCGAAGTCGCCGCGGTCACCCGTGCCGACGTGGCGGATTGCGCTGCGGCGGTGCTCGATTCGGACGCGCACAACGGCAAGACCTTCGACCTCACCGGTCCACGAGCGTTCAGTCTCACCACCGCCGCCGCCGACATGACCGAAGTCCTCGGCCGACCGTTCCGCTACGTCGAGCAGACTGTCGACCAGGCCTACGCTTCCCGTGCGAAGTACAACGCGCCGAAGTGGGAAGTCGACGGCTGGGTCAGTACCTACACCGCGATCGCCCAGGGCGACCTCGCGCAGGTCACCGACGCGGTCCCGCACCTGACCGGCCACCCGGCCACCGACTTCCGCGACTTCCTCGCGACGCTGCCGAAGAACTCCTGACCCCGACTCCGGTGAGCCGGAGTCGACCAGGCCTACGCGGTGGTCTCCTCCTCGGCAGCGGGCGTTGTCGCCGGCAGCAGTGAGTACGCCAGGCAGACGAGTGCGAAGAACAAGTAACCGAGTGCCACACCGGGCGCGGCGGCCCATTCGACCGCGTGGGCGTGAATCAGTCCGATCCAGCTCAATCCGGCGCCGATGACCGCCGCCACTCCCGCCGCACGGAAACGTTTGTCGAGGATGAACGTGACGATCGCGCCGAGCACCAGACCGGCCAGTACCGCACCGGACCCGAACACCTTCAGCCCGTCATAGACCACGCCCGCCTGACCGAGCGCGTCCGAGCCGACCTTCGCCGCCGACGTCCCCGCCGCGGACAGCGCGTTGTCGATCTGGGTGACGGCCCACTCAGCGAGGTTTGGCAGCAGCGCGGCCACGACCGCCACCGCGTGGATTCGCGGCACCGCTTGGAATGCTTGCGCGCCGATCAGCAGGCCGATGTAGAGCAGGATCGGGACGATCGCCGGGATGGGCAGCAGCGTCGCGAGGATGCCGAAAAGCCCCAGCAGGCACATGATGCCGATGGTCAGGCCGCTGGCGAGGGAATAGCCGGTGCGCCCGCCCGCGTCCTTCCATCCCGGATGACCGATGTAGACGGCGGGTGGGAAGGGTGAGCCGAAGCCCGCGCCGATCACCGCACCGAAACCGTCGGCCAGCAGCACGCTGCGCAGGTTGTAGTTGTCGCCCGCGGCCGCGGCGCTTTCCACGTTGCTCATGGCTTCGGTGAAATTGTAGATGCCCAGCGGGATAGCGGTGGCCAGCAGCGGAGCGAGGTTGCCGAGTCCGTCGAAGAGCAGGTCCAGGCGCAGGTCGGGCAGCCCGAGCGCGATGTCGTGCGCGGCCTGGGCGACATCGGGTGCCGACATGTATCCGCCGATCCAGCCGATCGCCGTGCCGACCAGCAGCGCGACCAGTCCGACCGGGATATTGCCCGGCAGCTTGATGTCGGTGAAGAAGCCGATCAGGATGATGGCCAGCACCGGCAGTCCGATCCAGGCCACCTCCCACATCTGGGCGGCGGGACGCATGGCGATGAAGGTGATCGAGATGCCGGCCAGGGTGCCGAGCATCGCGGCACGCGGGGTGACCTTGCGAATGTAGGGCCCGACGAAGGCGCCGATCATCACGATCACGCCGATCATGAACGCCCAAGCCAGACCGGCTGCCCACGCCTGCAACGGGTCTCCGGTGGCCAGGTAGATCGGCAGCATCACCACGAACACGACGATGAACATGTGCGGAACGCTCGGCCCGTAGGGCAGTGCGGTGACATCGGAGCGCCCCTCGCGGCGGGCCAGGCGCCTCGCCAGCACCATGTAGTACAGGTTGCCCAGTACGAGCGCGACGCCGAGGGCGGGCAGCACCGTGCCGAGCACATCGCTGCTGGGAATCTTCACCACCGCGATGGTGAGTGTGGTCAGGGTGAGGACGTTGACCAGGATGTTGAAAGCCAGCCCGAAGAAGGCGTTGGTGTCTCCCCTGGTCCACCACGGAAGTGCCGGCTGCGCGGGGGGTTCGGGTGCGGTGGTCGTTTTCGAGGTGTCGACGGACATGGTGGATCCTGTTCGTTAGGCCGTGACGGGGGCGGTGGTACCGAGTGCGGCGATGACGTCCGCGGAGTCGGCGACCCAGCCGAAGATCGCGCCCTGCGCCGCGATCATCGCCAGTCCGACGCGCTGGAATTCGGGGAAATAGGAGCCGACGCAGTCCGCGACCACGAGGCATTCGTAGCCGCGGTCGTTGGCCTCGCGGACGGTCGTGTGGACGCAGACCTCGGTGGTGACGCCGGCCACGAGCAGGGTGGTGATCGAATGCTGTTGCAGCACAGAGGCCAGTTCGGTCGCGTAGAACGCACCTTTGCCCGGCTTGTCGATGACGGTCTCGCCGTCGAGCGGCGCCAGTTCGTCGATGATGTCGTGGCCGTACTCACCGCGGATCAGGATGCGCCCGAATCGCCCCGGATCACCGATGCGCTGAGACGGGTTGCCGCGCCGCAGTTTCGACGGTGGGCAATCGGACAGGTCCGGCAGGTGGCCCTCTCTGGTGTGGATCACCGTGATGCCCGCGGCCCTGGCCGAGGCGAGCACACCGGCGAGAGGTTCGATGACAGTGCGTAACAGCGCCACGTCGTTGCCGAGGCTCTCGCCGAAGCCACCGGGCAGCAGGAAGTCTCGCTGCATGTCGATGATGACGAGTGCGGTCGTGGCGGGATCGAAGCTGAACGGGCTGGGGGTGGCGGGGATTTCGGTCATCGACGCTCCTGCAGGGATACCGGGCCGAGGTGGTGGGGCAGTGCCGCGGTGCGCGGTTCGTCCAGCAGCCGTGCGGCGGCGGCGAGAACGACATCGTCGGCGAGTGCCGGGCCGAAGACCATGAGCGAGACCGGCCTGCCGTCGCGGGTGGTGCCGCCGGGAACCGCGATCGCGGTCAGGTCGAGAAGATTGCCGAAATGGGTGTAGTGGCCGAGCACGGTGTTGGTCGCGATGGGGTCGGCCAGCACCTGCGCGACAGTGAAGGTGGTGCCGATGGTCGGCACCACCACCGCGTCGACCTCGTCCCATATCCGGGCGACCTCGGCGCGCAGTTCCTGCAACCGCTGCTGCGCGCGGAACACGTCCACCGCGCTGAATTGCCGTCCACTGTCGAGGATCTCCCGGATCACGGGCAGGATCGAGTCGGGCCGTTCGGTCAGGAACTCCTCGAATTCGACCAGACGTTCCGCGACCCATGGACCCTGGTAGAGCAGCGCGCCCGCGGCGAGAAACGGTGCGAGTGTCGTGTCGACGCAACTGAATCCCTTGCCCGGCAGTCTGGCTCGCGCACCGAGGTGTGCCGCGCGCATGGCGTCGTCATCGAAGAACTCGAGTTCCTGCGGTGCCGGTAGGCCGAGCCGGATCGGACCACCGGCGAATCGCCCGCCCCTGGCGCGGGTCCACGGATCCTCGTGATCGACCGCCATGATCACCTCGGCGACCAGATCCAGGTCCTCGACAGTGGTCGCCATGAGGGTGAGGCAGTCCAGCGACTTGCACGCGGGCACCAGCCCGACGGTGCTGATCAGGCCGCGCGACGGCTTCCAGCCGACGATGCCGTTGAGTGCGGCGGGTACGCGGCCCGAGCCCGCCGTATCGGTGGCCACACAGAACGGCACCTGGCCGAGTGCGACCGCGAGCGCCGACCCAGAACTCGAACCGCCGGAGATCAGATCACCGCCGAAGACGCTGCGCGGCACCGGGTACGGCGTTCGGGTGCCGTTGAGACCGGTGGCGAACTGGTCGAGATTGGTCTTGCCGACGAACAGCGCGCCCGCGTCGAGCAGGCGCTGCACGGCGGGCGCGGTGCGGGTGGCGGGGTAGGCATAGTCGGGGCAGGCCAGCGTTGTCGGGTAGCCGGCGACGTCGATGCTGTCTTTCACCCCGAAGGGAACGCCGTACAGCGGCAGCGTCCGTGCGCCCGGCATCCTTTCGATAGCCGCTGCGGCAGCGAGCAATTCGTCACGGGGTACCGGGGTGATCCAGGTGCCGTCGTCGCCGCGCGCGGCGATCGCGTCGGCCACTCGTGCCGCGGTCCTGGTCGGGGAGCCGTTGCCGCCCTGGTGCTGGGCGAGGATTTCCGTGACCGTAGAGCCTGTCATGTTGTCGATTGTCGACAGAAAGTGTGACGACAGAGGGATCGGTCTGTATCGGATGTGTTAGCAGATACCGAGTTTCAGGTATGTTTGCTCGCCGTGCCTGCGCAGTGCGGTTTCCGCCCGCAGCGGGTCGTTGGTCTCCAGGGCGGCGAGCAGTTCCTGATGTCGGCGCACACCCTCGCGACGGGCGCCCACTTCGGTTTCCTCGCGCAGATTACGTGCCATCGCGAGCTGCAACTTCACCAGGATCTGCTCGTACACGAGGTCCAGCTGCCGATTGCCTGCCAGCGCGACGATTTCGGCGTGGAAGCGGCGGTGCGCGTCGTCGCGGGCGACCCAGTCTTTGCGCCGGTCCGCCGCGGTCAGTTCCCCGAGTGCCGCGCGTACCCGCCCCAGCCGCAGGTCCGTACTCGGGAGGGCGACGGTCAACGCGTGCTGTTCCAGCGCCCGCCGCACCTCGAACAGTTGGACGATGTCGTGCGCCGACCACACCACGACCCGGTACCCACGCCGCGGCAGATGCTCGACGAGACCCTGCTCGGCCAAGCGCCGCAGCGCCTCCCGCACCGGCGCCCGGCTGATGCCGAGCCGCGCGCACAGAGCTTCCTCACCAACGCGCTCCCCCGGCCCCAACGCACCGCTGAGGACCTCCGCGCGCACGTGCTCAGCGGTCATCTCCACCAGACTCGCCGGGAGATCGGTCGAATTCGATGCGGCTGCCGTCATGAGTCGAGTCTACGAACAGCGACCAGGGTGGCGCCGACGCCGCTAGACCAGCCGCAGGCTGTCGATCAACTTCTTGGCCTGATCGGCGGTGAGTTCGCCGGTCGTGCCGCGGTCGACGAGGATGGTCAGGACGAGGGTGGTACTGCTGGCATTGCGGAAGCCGAAGGTGTAGACGGAGTAGGCATTCGCGGTGCAGCCCGGGATCTGCGGGGTCCACGGCCCCGAGGTCTCGACGAATTGGCCGCTGATTCCGCTCTGGGTCTTCAACGACGTCGGCGCGCTGACCTTCCCGCCGGTCGGGTCCGAATATCCCCCTGCCGCGGCTATTTTCGCGACGCTCTTCGCGGCGGCCGCCAGATCGGTCTCGGTGGTCGAGGTCACTGCGGCCATGGCGCGATACACCGAGCCCGGGCAGTAGTCGGCTCCCTCGGTCGCCTGGCCGCGACCGTCGATCGCGCCTGTCGCGTTGGAGAACGACATGGTGTCGCTCTCGGAGTGGACCGTCCACGCCGACGGCACGTCGTAGGCGACGCGATAGGAGGCGATGAGCACGCCCTTCGAGCCCGGCGCGAGCGGTGCGGTACTGGTGCCCGACAGTGGTCCTGACTTCGTCGTGGTGGTGGACGTGCTCGCCGAGGTGGTGGACTCGTCCGAGGAGCTGGCAGCGAACCCGACGGCGACGGCGACCCCGATCACCAGCACGACGACCACCGCGATCACCGCGATGATCGCGCCCGAACCGCCGTTGCGCCGCGGTGGAGGCGAATACTGCTGTGGTGTATAGCCGTACGGCTGCTGGCTGTACGCCGGCTGCTGAGCGAACTGACCCGGTCCGAACTGGGACCCGTAGGGCTGCTGACCGATCCCGGGCTGAGACGCATAAGACTGCCCACCACCGGACTGCGCCGCATACGGGTTGTGACTCGCTCCGGGTGGCTGCCCATACGTCTGCTGCCCGCTCCCCGGCTGGGCCGCATACGGATCGTGGCCCACCCCGGGTTGCTGCCCGTAGGTCTGCTGCCCGGTCCACGGTTGTCCGACCACTGTCGGCGGCGCGAACGGGTGCTGCCCGCTGCCGGGCTGTCCCGCTCCGGGCTGCTGCCACTGCTGCCCGGTACCGTGTTGCTGCCCGTACGGCTGCTCGCCCGTCGCCGGTGGTGCGAATTGCTGCCCGAACACGGTGGGCGGCGCGATCGGATGCTGTCCGCTCCCAGGGTGATTCGCTCCCGGCGGCGGGGCGGCGGGGGGTTGCCGGCCGTCTTGCGGCAGGGGCTCGGCCGGGTTGCCGGGCGAGCGCAGGATGGTGGGGTCGGCGGGAGGTTGTGCGGCGGGGTCAGGGGTGGGGCCTGACATTCCGGGCGCCTCCCACCACCGATCACTGTCGTTTGCCACGGCCCGTCCTTCCTCGCCATCTGCCTCCACGACCGTCGAGCGGGTCGCGTCCGGTCAGATCCCCTCTCAGAGTAATGGCGAACCACCGTCGCCGAGAACTCGAAATCGTGCGTTCGCGGGCCGTCGGGGCCGGCTGGAAACCGACCGCGGGGTCAGTCCCCCAGCCCGCCGGAGGTGATTCGGTCGGCGGTGCTCACCGTCGCCGCGCCCAGCTCGCTCAAGGCAAGGGCAGACAACCGACTGTCGGGGCAGCTCACGACCGCGGCGACGACCGCACCGGTGCGGTCGCGGATCGGGGCGGACAGCGTGACGACGGCGTTCTCGGGGCCGAGTTCGTCGGGAAGGTAGTCGATGGTGATCAGCTCGGTGATGACGGAACCGAGTTGGGCGCGCAGGGCGGCCGTGATCGGCGAATCACGCAGGCCCGCCAGCACTTCCAGCATCGGTGTCGAATCGTCGACCAGCCGTTCGACCGAGTAGCCGCGGGTGCGGATCTCGGCGAGTACGCGCGCGAGGCGGTCGCGATGGGCCGGGTCGGCGGTGGCGAGCCAGGCCTGCTGGACCGGTTCAGGCGTCCAGGCGATGAATTCGCGGCAGACGGGGGGCGCGAGCGGCAGGCGCCTGCCCGGACGGATCCATCCGGCCGAGGGATGCCCGACCACCTCGGTGACCACGATGCTGTCCCCCGCGCGCTCGGCGAGGAACACCGGCACACCCACCTTCTCGGACAGGTCTCGCAGGTGCGGCACAGCGGTGCGACGCAGCGGAAACGCCGCTTCGGCGCGCCGGGCGACCGTCAGCAGCCGTAGCCCGATGCCGTAGCAGCCGTCGTCGTCGCGCGCGGTCCAGCCATCGGCGGTGAGCTGGGTGAGCACGGCATGTGCGGTGGCGCGCGACAGCCCCGCTTCGCGCACTATCCGGGCCAGCGACAGACGGTCGGTGGCATGGCGTGACAGCAGCTCGAGCACTTTCACCACGCGCTGCGTCGGCGGCGACGCGGCGCCGGGAATCTCGGCATCACCCATCGAATCCGGGTTCACCTCTTGACCGGCGCGCTCGGCCCGGCTTATCGTCGGTGTCACAATACCGAACAATAGCGTCGAATATTCGACATCGCAACCCGTCGGGGAAAGTTCCCCGGCGAACTGCGCGAACGAAGTGGGTGAACAGTGCAGGCGGGGTACGAGTTATCGCATCTGGCGGCCTTGGAGGCCGAGTCGGTGCACATCTTCCGGGAGGTCGCGGCCACACTCGCGCGACCGGCCCTGCTCTTTTCCGGCGGCAAGGATTCCGCCGTGCTGCTGCACCTGGCGCGACGCGCGTTCTGGCCCGCGCCGCTGCCGTTTCCGCTGCTGCACGTGGACACCGGCCACAACTTCGACGAGGTGATCGAGTTCCGCGACCGCACCGCCGAGCGCACCGGCGCGCGCCTCGAGATCGCCCGGGTCCAGGACGACATCGACGCGGGTCGGGCGGTAGAACGCGCCGGCGGCACCCGCAACCCCTTGCAGACCACCACCTTGCTGCGCGCGATCGGTGAGCACCGGTTCGACGCGGCGTTCGGCGGTGCGCGTCGTGACGAGGAGAAGGCGCGCGCCAAGGAGCGGGTGTTCAGCTTCCGCAACAGCTTCGGCGAATGGGACCCGCGAGCACAGCGGCCCGAGGTGTGGAACCTCTACAACGGCCGCCATCAGCCCGGCGAACACATCCGGGTGTTCCCACTCTCGAACTGGACCGAGCTCGACATCTGGGAGTACATCGACCGCGAGGCCGTCGAGCTGCCGTCGCTGTACTACGCACACCGGCGTCAGGTCATCGAACGCGACGGAATGCTGTTGTCGGCCACCCGATTCATCACCCCGGCGGCCGGTGAACGCGTGTTCGAAGCGACCGTCCGATTCCGCACGGTCGGCGACGCCACCTGTACCGGCTGCGTCGAGAGCACCGCCGACACCGCGGCGAAGGTGATCGCCGAGACCGCCGCCACCCGACTCACCGAACGCGGCGCCACCCGTGCCGACGACCGGATCTCCGAGACCGGCATGGAAGACCGCAAGCGAGAGGGCTATTTCTGATGCGCCGCAACCTGTTACGACTGGCGACCGCGGGCAGCGTCGACGACGGCAAATCCACCCTCATCGGCCGGCTGCTCTACGACTCCAAGTCCCTGTTCGACGATCAACTCGCCGCCATCGAACGAGTCAGCACCGAACGCGGCGGCGCGGCGGCGGATCTGGCGTTGGTCACCGATGGTCTGCGCGCCGAACGCGAGCAGGGCATCACCATCGACGTCGCCTATCGCTACGTGACGACACCACGCCGCAAGTTCGTCATCGCCGATACTCCCGGGCACGTGCAGTACACCCGCAATATGGTGACCGGCGCCTCCACGGCGGACCTCGCGCTGATCCTGGTCGACGCCCGCACCGGCGTGTCCGAACAGACCCGCAGGCACGCGTTCCTCGCGACGCTGCTCGGCGTGCCGCACCTGGTGGTGTGCGTGAACAAGATGGACCTGGTCGACTGGTCGCAGGAGCGTTTCGAGGAGATCCGCACCGAGTTCGCCGCGTTCGCCGCCAAATTGACGGTGGGCGATCTGAGCTTCGTGCCGGTGTCGGCGCTGCTCGGCGACAACGTGGTCGACGGCTCGGAGCACATGGACTGGTATCCCGGACCGCCGTTGCTGCGCCATCTCGAGGACGTGCACATCGCCTCGGACCGCAATCTCATCGATGCCCGGCTGCCGATCCAGTACGTCATCCGGGCGCAGGAAGGACTCGACCACCGCAGTTACGCGGGCACCATCGCGGGCGGCATCTTCAAGCCCGGCGACGAAGTGGTGGTGCTGCCCGCCGGGCGGTCCTCGCACGTCAAGGAGATCTGGGGTCCGGGTGGCACGAAGGTCGACGAGGCGTTCACCGGCATGGCGGTCTCACTGACTCTGGACGACGACATCGATGTCGGGCGCGGGGACCTGCTCGCCCGGCCGGGTAACCGTCCACACATCGGCACCGACCTGGACGCGATGGTGTGCTGGTTCTCCGAGAGCGCTCAGTTGCGCGAGGGCGCCCAGTACTTGGTGCGCACCGCGGCGCAGACCTCGTCCGCGGAGGTCACGGCCATCGACTATCGCCTCGATGTGAACACGCTGCACCGGGTCGAGGACGTCACCACGTTGTCGCTCAATGACATCGCGCGCATCCGGTTGCGCAGCCGTCGTCCGCTGCTGTCGGACCCGTATCGGGAGAATCGGCGCACGGGCAGCTTCATCCTGATCGATCCGGTGACCGATCAAACAGTCGCCGCGGGAATGGTGACCGGCCGAGAATCCGGGACCGATGCCGTGAACGTCGGCAGCGAACGCGCGGCCCCGGCCGTGGTCTGGCATCGGTCGGCGGTCAGTCGCGCCGAGCGCGGGCATGCGGGCGCGACGGTGTGGTTGACCGGCCTGTCCGGGTCGGGGAAGTCCACCCTGGCGGTCGAGCTCGAGCGACTGCTGGTCGCGGCAGGCCGGCCCGCCTACCTGCTCGACGGTGACAATCTGCGGCACGGTCTCAACGCCGGTCTCGGTTTCTCCCCCGCCGACCGGGACGAGAACGTCCGCCGGGTCGCCGAAGTCGCCGCACTGTTCGCCGATTCGGGTGCGGTGGCGATCGTGTCGGTGATCAGCCCGTTCGCCGCGCAGCGCACCGCCGCACGGACCGTCCACGCCGACCGCGAACTGCCGTTCCACGAAGTCTTCGTCGACACCCCGCTCGCGGAGTGCGAGCGCCGCGACTCCAAGGGCCTCTACGCGAAGGCCCGGGCGGGAGAACTGCCCGGCTTCACCGGAATCGGCTCCCCCTACGAACGACCCGACCATGCTGACCTGGTCATCACTCCCGAGCTCGGCTCACCCGCCGAGATCGCCGCCCATATCCTTCGAGAGCTAGGAATCGCAGACCGTTGACCCACTCCAGTACCGCCACCGAATCCGGTAGCAGCGCGCCACCGGAACCGTTCACCGCGCCGTTCCTGGCCGCGGTGGCCCAGGCCGAAACGCTGATCGCCGGAGCGGAATTCGTCCGCAGCGATCAGGACCTCGCCGAGGGCTACGACTACCTCGCCGCCAGTGTCGCCGCCTGCCTGCGCCTTTCGGGCGCCCACGGCACGTCCCATCCCTACTTCGTGTCCTCGACCGGCCCGTACGCCAAGATGGGCTTGGACAACCCGGACACCCTCTACTACCACGCCACCATCGAGCCGACCGCCGAGTACCTGGTGAGCGGGGTGCGCGGCAGCACCGTCGACCTGAGCTTCCAGGTACTCAAAGGTGACTACACCGCGACCGACGTGCCCGGCGGCGCCGACGCCTTCGACGACCGGCGCGTTCCGATCGCCGCCGACGGCACCTTCTCGCTTCGCTTCGGACCGCCGAAGGCCGATGCCGGGCCCGACTACTTCCCCCTCGGGGAAGGCGCGTCCATGCTGGCCGTACGCGAGGTCTACAGCGACTGGACCGAGCGCAAGGGCTCGATCCGGATCGAGCGGGTCGACACCATCGGCACCGCACCGGTCGAACCGGACCTGGCCCGCCTGCGCAAACGGTACGGCGCGGCGGCGAAGATGCTGCTCACCCGCGTGCACACCTGGTTCAACTTCCCGAAGTGGTTCTACCTCGATCTGCCGGTGAACACCCTCACCGCGCCCCGGCTCACGCCCGGTGGACTGAGCACCCAGTACTCCTCGGTGGGCCATTTCGACCTCGCCGACGATCAGGCATTGGTGATCACCGTCCCGAAATCCGATGCGCCGTATCAGGGTTTCCAGCTGGGCAGTCTCTGGTACATCTCCCTGGACTACGTCAACCACCAGACCAGCCTCAATCACGCTCAGGCCCAAGTGGATTCGGATGGTCTGATCCGGATGGTGGTGAGCAAGCAGGACCCGGGCATCGCGAACTGGATCGAGACCACCGGCCGCACGCGCGGCATTCTGCAGTTCCGGTGGCAGCGCACCGATCGGCCGATGACCGAGGCCGACGGTCCGACGGTCGAGGTCGTACCGATCGACGCAGTCGCACAACACCTTCCGTATTTCGAACACAACCGGATCGACGCCGCCGGCTGGCGCGACCGGATCTCGGCCCGGCAGCGGGCTTTCGCCGAAAGGATGCTGGGATGAGCGGGGCACTGTTGGACGGCAAGGTCGTCGTCGTATCCGGGGTCGGACCGGGTCTGGGCCGGTCGATCTGTCTGGAGGCGGCCGCGGCAGGGGCGACGGTAGTGCTCGCGGCACGCACCGAATCCCGACTGCTCGAGGTGGCCGCCGACATCGAGGCCGCCGGGGGCGCCACGCTGAGCGTGCCCACCGACATCACCGACGAGGCCGCGGTCCAGAATCTCGTGGCGCGTACGGTCGACACCTTCGGCCGGGTCGACGCGCTCGTGAACAACGCGTTCTCGGTGCCGTCGATGAAGCCCCTCGACCGCACCGATTTCGACCACATCCGGTCGAGCCTGGATATGACGGTGCTCGGCGGCCTGCGGGTGACGCAGGCGTTCGCGCCCGCTCTCGCCGAGGCCAAAGGTGCTGTGGTGATGATCAATTCGATGGTGGTGCGCCACTCCGAGCCGCGCTACGGCAGCTACAAACTCACCAAGGCCGCGTTGCTGGCCATGTCGCAGACCCTGGCCACCGAACTCGGCGGCAAGGGCGTGCGGGTCAACAGCGTACTGCCCGGCTACATCTGGACCGATCAGCTGAAGTGGTATTTCGGTCAGGTCGCCGAGAAGTACGGCATCACCGTCGAGCAGGTCTACGAGCAGACCGCGTCGAAATCCGACCTGAAGCGGTTGCCCGAGCCCGAAGAAATCGCCCGTGCCGTGGTGTTTCTCGCCTCCGACTGGTCGTCGGCGATCACCGGCCAGACCCTCGACGTCAACTGCGGCGAATACCACAACTAGGAGCTTGTAGAAGATGACTGTGCGCACCGATGTCGGCACCGTGGCCGACCTGCACGCCTCAGCCACCAAACTCACCGGTCTCACCGATTTCGGGGCCGACGACTACACCGAGGCGTTGCAGGTTCTGCTCGACTCGTATCGCGACGAGGCCGGGCTCACCGAGCTCGGCTCCAAGATGTCGCGCTTCTTCCTGCGCGGCACGCTGGTCGCCCGTGCGCTGAGCGAAGCGGCGTGGGCGGCGAATCCCGCCTATGTCGAAACACCGGTTACGAAGCCGATTTTCGTCACCGGCCTTCCCCGGACCGGCACCACCGCACTACACCGGCTGCTGGCCGCCGATCCGGGCAACCAGGGGCTGGAGATGTGGCTGACCGACTTCCCGCAGCCGCGGCCACCGCGCGACACCTGGGGCGACAATCCCGCCTACCAGCAGATCGACGCGGGTCTGCGCCAACATCAGGTGCAGAACCCCGAGTTCATGGGCCTGCACTACATGAGCGCCTCCGACGTGGAGGAATGCTGGCAACTGCTGCGCCAGTCGGGCATGTCGCACTCCTACGAGTGTCTCGCCTACGTACCGGGCTACGCGCAATGGCTGTCCGATCAGGACTGGACGCCTGCCTACGCCCGTCACCGCCGCAACCTGCAACTGATCGGCATGAACGACACCCGCCGCTGGGTCCTCAAGAATCCCAGCCACCTGTTCTGCCTGGACGCTCTCCTGGCGACGTACCCCGACGCCATCGTCATCCAAACCCACCGCGACCCCGCCACGATCATCCCCTCGGTCTGCAGCCTCAACGAACACGCCACCCGAGGCTGGTCGACCACCTTCACCGGCGAAACCATCGGCCGCACCCAACTCGACCTGTGGTCGCGCGGCCTCCACGAATTCACCGCCGCCCGCACCCGACACCCCGAAGCCACCTTCATCGACATCGACTTCGACGATCTCCGCGCTGACCCCCTTGGCGTCGTCGACCGTGTGTACGCGCGTACCGGTGCCGCCCTCACACCCGAAGCTCGAACCGCCATCACCGCCCTCGACAACGAAAGCCGCACCGGCGCACGCAAACCCACCCACCACTATTCCCTCGCCGACTACGGCCTCACCGAGAACATGGTCGCCGAAAGCTTCGGCAGCTGATCTCGAACGGTCAGGCTACCGACGCTCGCCGGGCATCCCCGACCGGATGCCGGCGAGCGATGCGATGTCGTGCTTGTCACCGAGGCAGGCATCGACCGACAGCAGGGAAAGCACACGCAGTCATCAGCGCGCGACCGGCCGCCACCTCGTGCGGCTTTCATTCGTCGACGTCGACCCCGTACCGCCTGGCCAGTTCGGCGAGATCGGTCTCGTAGCCCTGGCCAACCGCGCGCAGCCGCCAATCTGCACCGCGCAGATACAGCTCGGCGAGCAGCAGGGTGCGCTCCACGGTTGCGGCATCGAGCGTGGAACGTATCGCGGTGCTCGATTCCGTGCCTGCGGCGAAATCCAGCTCGATGGCGCCGACGTCGCCGAAGGTGAGACCGGCACCGTCGAGCGAAGCGGCGAGGACGATGCGAGTGCAGTGCTCGGGCAGGTCATCGAGGACCAGGGTGATCGACTGCTCGTTCGGCCCATCCTCGGAAAGCTTGGCGCCCTGCGTTTCTGGCTGGTTGTAGAACAGGAAGTCGTCGGAGTCGTCTACTCGCTCATCGCTGCCGAGCAGGAACGCGACGAGATCCACGGTCGGCGCACTGAGCTGGCTCCACGTTGCCCGCAGAGTCCACGTATTGCCGCCCTCGGCGATCGGCACGTCGATCACCTGACCTCGCGACAACACCGTCGGCTCCGCGGGCCGGATTTCAGCACGACCAGGTGCGGTCGATGCCGCAGGGATTGCCGCGGGCGCGATCGCACCCTGCTCGAGCAGGTCTGGTCCGTGGACCGCCAGTGCGAGTTCGTCGGCCTTTCGCGCGCGCCGGTCGGATTCCCCACCTGCGAGAAGGAGCAGATCTGTCACTGTCGCGGAGAGATTGACCGCGGCCGAACCACCGAGCTCGACGATCCGCGAGCGCGCCGCCGCAGCCTCGCCGTGGGTTCCGCCCAGCACCAGAATCCGCCGACCTGCCAGCGGACCCGATATCGCCCGTGCGGGTGCCGTCGACCGACGTGGCGCCGCAACCTGAGGTACCGCCGTTCCTTTCAGGTGCCCCGGTTCTACCGACTCGAGCAGCGCGGCGAACCGAGCCTCATCGATCACCGCCGTTCCGAACTCGAACGCCTTGCGCGCCTTGCCCGTTTGCGCATGGGCATTGTTGGTGACCAGCACACTGGTTCGGTTGCTCACCATGCTCGTGACGTCGAGCCCCGCAGCCTCGGCACGGGCGACGAGCTCTTCCCGTTCGATCCGGGTCTCTCCAGTCAGCGCTACCTTCATCCCCTGGCGCAGGCGGCCGGCCACCGCCAGCTTCCCGGGATAGGCGAAATCACACGGCTGCTTCGGGCCGCGACGTTCGACCGGCCACCTGGCCTGCGTCGGCCTGGCCGAATCAGGTGCGCAGTCGAGCAAAGGGGGTGCGATACCGAGATGGGCCGCGTCGGCGACCAACGCTCGAAGAACATTCGCCAGAACACGGGTGTCGTCGAGCGCATCGTGCGCCTTCTGCTGCGGCACACCGTAATACGTCGCCAGCGTGCCCAACCTGTAGTCGGGTGTCGGCAGCGCGATGCGGCGGGCCAGTGCCAACGTGCACAGTCGGCGCTGCACCGGCAGAGCTCCCCCGGCCCGGGCGAACTCCTGCAGCAGGAACCCGTAGTCGAACAGCGCGTTGTGCGCCACCATCACCCGGCCGTCCAGCATGGCCGTCAGTTGGTCGCGCACCTGACCGAACTCGGGCGAGCCCCGCAGCACCTCGGCAGTGAGCCCGTGAATGTGCACGGGACCCGGATCGCAACCCGGATCGATCAGGCTGTGGAACTCTCGCGTCACCCGGCCGGTGCCGTCCAGCGTCACCGCCGCGACGGACAGCACCCGGTGCTGGTGCGGCTGTAGCCCGGAGGTCTCGACATCCACCACGGTGAACGCACCGAACCCGGCTGTTTGCTGCTGCTCATCGACCTGCGTCATCCCCTGCATGAGCATCGCATCGTTCGCCGAGCCCGGAACGTTGCACTCGACGATCAGTGACGCGCGAGTTGCGGTGCGAGACTTCGGCACCGAGTCGGGGCACCCGATCCGGGCCGTCGGCCCCGACGACTGGGGTGGCGGGCCGGGGGCACAGAGCGCCGCCGAAGGATCACTCGCCGCCCATCGCGATGTGGTAGAGGGTGGCGAGGGCGTCGTCGATGGGGTGTGGCTTCGGCTTTCCGTCGGGGCCGATCTCGTTCCACCGCACGAGGTTTGTCGCGACCGACATCTGGCGGGTGCCGTCGGCACTGGTCAGAGATAGCGCTTGGGCACCGAAGACACTGCCGTCGTGGCCCCAGAATGTTTCGCCGCCGGGAGTCCGCACCCGGTGCAGGCCGAGACCGTACTCGATCCGCGTACCGTCCAGTGCGATGACGGGCACCGTACGCTGCATCTGCGCCAACGACTCGCGGCTGACGATGTGCCCACCGAACAGCATGCGGTAGAAGCGATTCAGGTCCGCCATGGTCGAGACGAGTCCGGCGCCGGGCAGCGCCCACGACATGTTGTAGACGCTGTAGTCGCGCGGCGGATCGATCATTCCGAACAGCCGCTCGTACATTCGCGGGTGCGGAACCGACAGGGTCGGCCCGTCCGGAAACGCGGTGTGCTCGAGCCCGGCGCGTCCGATCACCTTCTCGGCGACATAGGTCTCGAATGCAGTTCCGGTCACCCGCTCCAGCAGTTCGCCCAGCAGGAAGTAGTTGGTGTTGGAGTACACGCCGGGGGTCGCGCCGGGCGCCCGGGTGGCGGGCGGCGCGCTGACGCCCATTCCGATCAACTCGACCGGGTCGAACTGGGTGAACCGATGCTTGTCCAAGCTCTCCGATGACAGCTGCGTCCCGCCGAAAAAGGCTGCGAGGGAAGGAAATGAGTACGGCAGGTGCTCGGCCAGACCGCTGGTGTTGTTGAGCAGCATCCGAACCGTGATCTGCGCGCCACGCTCACCAGGGACCAAGTGCGGCAGGTAGTCACCGATCGGTGTGTCGAGCCCGATCCGCCCCTGCTCGACCTGCTGCATGATCGCGGCCGCGATGAACGTCTTGGTGATGCTGCCTACTCGGTGGACCATGTCGGGGCCGATGGGTTCGCCGGAGGTGACGTCGGCGACCCCCGCCGTGCCACTCCACACCCGGTCGCCGTCACGTACCTCCATGTACACACCGGTCATTCCCGCGTCGCGGACCGCATCCAGCGCGGATTGCAGCGCAGCCGGATCGAGTCCGGAACCTGGTTGCGCAGTGTCTGTTTCGCTGGCCGTCGGCCGCATCGCGCATGCGCTGACAGTCAGGACGGCGACGCCTACCAGCATCCCCAGTGGGATCTTCACGATTTCTGTCCTCTCGTGGTCGGCCGCTGTAGTTCGAAGCGGCGCACCGTTACCGTGGCAGGTGCGACCGATGGGGCGCTTTCGAAATCGTGTGGTCCGGCACGGTAGCCGGTGGTCTGGATCCGGCCGGGTCATGCCGGGTATTTCGGGCCCCGACCTCGGCGTCGACCGCGGGCGCCGCCCGCCTGATAGGCAAGGCGGCGCCGAGGTTCACTCGCCGCGTTCACTCCCCGGTCTGCGCTGAATCCAGGGCTGCCAGCAAGGCCGCGCCGCGGGGTGAGATCCGGTAGCCGGTGCCCAGACTGATGGTCAGGCCGAGGTTCTTCAGCTTGCGTA
Organism: Nocardia sp. NPDC127606; assembly: GCF_042671725.1. NCBI lineage: Bacteria > Bacillati > Actinomycetota > Actinomycetes > Mycobacteriales > Nocardiaceae > Nocardia > Nocardia sp. NPDC127606. The sequence continues at coordinate 1,754,597 of NZ_JBHXWQ010000001.1, forward strand.
CGTTGAGTTTGAAGCGGTGCGGGTCACGCCCGAGTTCCTCGGCCAGGTCGGGAGCCCGGGTTGCGGGGCGCCGCTGGATGATTCGGAGCGTGTCGTGGGTCCACGGGCCCTCGGCATCGGTCCGGTCCATGCGGGCGAGGCGGGCGGCCAAGGCCGCGGCATCGTCGATCCGGTCGTCGGCGGCCAGCGCGTCGCGCGGGTCTTCGTCGGTGAGGCAGCGGATTCGGAGAAGATAGATCGGGTCCTCCGGGGCGCCACGGAGATCGGCGATCACCTCGGCGGGTGCGTCATATCCGGCGGCGCGCGCGTCCTCGATGCTGATCTGATCGGCGGTGACCGTCGACAGCTGGTCGACGGCGATGCGTCCCGCGCCGGTGCGGTAGACCTTGCCCTCGGTGGCCTGCCGGTGACGCCACCGGCGAAAGAGCACTGTCACCGCCCCGCTGCGGATCCCGGCCCAGCGCTGTTTCTCGATCAGCATGCGAGGGCCGACCGCCGCGCGGACCGGTCTGGGTGGATCGTGGTCGGTTCGTCCTCGATCATTCCGTCAGGCTATCGCGCGCAGCGCCGACGGAGTCACCCCCGCGTACGCCGTTGGTATGCCATTCGCCGTCCGGGTAGGTGATGTAGAGCGGGCCCAGATTGCACGGGTTGAGGCAGCCGGTCGCGGTGATCAGGGCGTCGGGGTGGTCGCGGCGCAGTGTCCGGTGCAGCTCGCCCGCGCCGTACACGGTGCAGCGGGGGCCTCGGCACACCAGGATGTGGGAGGTGTGGTCGGGGATTTCGGACAAGGCCGGACTGCGGAAGGCTCGCGGGCTCGCCGTGACCGGTGCGCCGTCCTCGGACATCCTGGAACGCACCACATCGGCGAATCCGGCGGCGGTGTCGATGCCGTCGGTGATGCGCACGTCGAGTTCGCTCCCGCGCGTTTCCTTCCAGTTCGCTACCGCTCGCGCGATCCAGGTCTCGAGGTAGCGGTCGCGTGGCACGGCGAGCGGGATCAGTGTGACCGGCGATTCGTCGCGGGCGGCGGTATCCAGGGCGGTGTGGATGGTCGGCTCCTCCTGGTCGAGCAGCGCGTAGCCGACCCCGCAAGCCTCGGCCAGAGCTCGGACAGACGGCAGGTCGACGCCCGACGGAGTCGGCCGGGCGATGAGGACGTACTGGCGCGTCATGCGGTGCGCACCGTTCGCGGGGCCGGAATCACCAGCGGTGTGCCCGTCATCGGGTCCTCGATCACGGTGCAGTCGATGCCGAAGACTTCCGACACCAGCTCGGGGCGCACGATCTCGGCGGGTGCACCCTGAGCGACCACGCGGCCGTCCTGCACGGCGACGAGGTGGTCGGCGTAGCGGGCGGCGAGGTTGAGGTCGTGCAGGACGACGATGATGGTGCGCGGCAACAGGTTGCGCAGGACGTCGAGCACGTCGAGTTGGTGCGCCAGGTCGAGAAAGGTCGTCGGTTCGTCGAGCAGCATGACCTCGGGGTCTTGAGCCAACGCGAGCGCGATCCATACCCGTTGCTTCTGACCGCCGGAGAGCTGATCCACCGATCGGTCGATCAGCTCGAGAGTGTCGGTGGCCACCAGCGCTTTTCGCACGGCCTCGCCGTCCTGCACCGACCACTGACGAAACCAGCGTTGGTGCGGATGACGGCCGCGGCCGACGAGTTCACCCACGGTGATGCTGTCGGGGGCGACAGGTTGTTGCGGCAACATGCCGAGCCGGCGGGCGACCGTGCGCGCGGGCTGCGGTGCGATATCGGCGCCGTCGAGCAGGACCGCGCCCGCCGTCGGCGCGATCAGCCGGGCCAGGCCACGCAGCAAGGTCGATTTGCCGCAGCCGTTACGGCCGACGATGACAGTGATCGCACCGGTCGGGAAGTCGACGGTGGCGTCGGTGACGATCGCGGTGTCGCCGTAGCCGAGGGTGAGTCCCTCGGTGGTCAGGTGTGCGGTCATCCAGCGTGTCCGATCCGGGTTGCACGGGCGAGGAGGTAGACGAGGACGGGAGCGCCGAGGATGGCGGTCACCACCCCGACGGGGAGTTCCGCCGGAAACAGCCGCCGGGCGGCCAGGTCGGCGGCGACCACCAGCAATGCCCCGGTGGCAGCCGCGGGCGCGAGCCCCGCACCGCGTTCGGCCAGCAGCCGTCGCGCGATCTGCGGCGCCACCAAGGCGACGAAACTGATCGGCCCGGCCGCGGCCGTCGCCAGCGTCGCGGCGGCGGCCGCGACGACGATGAGCGTGATGCGGTGCGGGCCGCGCCGCCCGGCCAGCGAATTCGCCAGTTCGTCGCCCATTTCCAGCAGCGGCAACGAGCGAGCGAGAACGATCAGCGGCGGCACGACCACCACCAGCGCCGCCGCGGCGAACCCGACGTGGCTCCACTCGCGGTTGGCCAAGCTGCCCGTGAGCCACATGGCGGCGGTATGCGCCTGGTAGTTGTCGGCAATGGTCAGGATGAACGCGATGGCCGAGGACAGCATCGCCGTGACGCCGATACCGACGAGCACGAGTCGATAGCCGTCGAGTCCGTCCTTGGTGGCCACGGCCACGATCAGCGCCATGGCCACCCCGGCGCCGAGTATCGCGCCGCCGACCAGCCCCAGTCCGGCGCCACCGAGCAACACGCTCACCACCAAGGCGCCCAGTGAGGCGCCCGCGTTGATCCCGATGATCTCGGGGCTCACCAGTGGGTTGGTCGCGATCCGTTGCAGGATCGCTCCCGATATCGCGAAGGCCGCGCCGACGCACAGCCCGGTGAGCACGCGCGGCAACCGATCGGCCACCACCACGTCGTACTCGATGAGCGTGCCGCCGCCACCGAGTACCCGGATCACGTCAGCGACCGTGAGCGGGTAGTAGCCGATCGTGAGTGACCACGCCGCCACCGCCATCGCGGCGGCCGTGATCAGTACGGTCACGATCGCGGACCGTTTCCCGACGCGAAAGACGATGCGCCGGTCGGGTGTTCGTAGCAGTAGCGTGCCGCTGGGCAGGACGCCGCCCTCGGTGCCCGTCACAGTGTGGCCACTTTTCGATTGCGCACGAGATAGAGAAAGAACGGTGAGCCCGCGAAGGCGGTGATGATGCCGACCTGGATTTCCTGTGGCCGCGCCAGCATCCGTCCGAGAATGTCGGCCGCCAACAGCAGCGTCGGGCCCAGCAGCGCGCACCACAGCAGAATCCACCGGTAGTCGTGTCCGGCGAAGAATCGGGCGATGTACGGGATCACCAAGCCGATGAAGGCGATCGGTCCGGCGATGGCCACCGCCGAGCCTGCGAGCAGCACCACGCTCAACGCGCCGGTCGCGCGCGTCGCGACCAGTCGGGTGCCGAGCGTGCGCGCCATGTCGTCACCGATGGCGACAGCGTTCAACGGCCGTGCCACCACTACCGCCAGCAACACCCCGACGACGATGAACGGTGCGGTCGCCCACACGGATTCGATGTCGGCGCGAGCCAACGAGCCGACCACCCAGAACCGGAAGTTGTCGAACAGGGTCCGGTCGAGCAGGGTGATCGCCGTGGTGATCGACCCACACAGTGCGGTGCAGGCAGCACCCGCGAGCGCCAGTTTCACCGGGGTCGCGCCACCGAACCCCAACGATCCCAGCGCATAGACGAACGCCGCGGCGACCGCGGCACCGAGGAAACCGAACCAGATGAATCCGCCCGTCGCCGTGAGGCCGAACGCACCCATCGCGAGCACGATCGCCAGCGACGCACCGGCGTTGATGCCGAGCAGGCCCGGCCCGGCCAGTGGGTTGCGGGTGAGCCCCTGCATCACCGCGCCCGCCAGCGCCAACGCGACACCGGCGAGGAGTCCCGCGACAGTTCTGGGCAGCCTGATGTAGCGCACGACCCGGTCGGTGTCGGTCCCCTGGAAATCGGTGAACGCGACCACGGCCTGGTCGAGGGTGAGCGGGTGCGAACCGATCAGGATGGACGCGACGCAGACAGCCACCAGCGCGGCGCCGGCCAGGATCGGACCGGTGCCGCCAGCGGTGCGCGTCACCGCCGGAACAGCTCAGGGTGGATCAATTCGGCGACCAGTTCGGTCGAGTGCGCGATCCGCACCCCTGCCGCCCGGTCGGCGAACAGGAACGGGTGCACAGTCGCGTTCCGCACGGCCGTCAGATTCGCGAACGCCGGGTTTCCGACGATCTTGTCGACCTGGGGCTGACCGTCGGCGCGCGTGTAGGTCGCCTTGCAGCACAGGCTGGTCAGGATGATGTCGGGGTCACGGGCGATGAGCTCTTCCGCGCCGACGGGCACGTTGCGCTTGGCGGTGAGATCGGCGAAGACATTCACTCCACCTGCGGCCTCGATGATCTGGGTGATGAAGTCGATGCCGCCTGCCACGGTATAGGAGCCGTCGTCTTTGGGGGTGACGACCGCGACCCGCGGCTTCACCGCGTTGCCGACCTTCGCCCGGACCGCGTCGATGCGCGAACTCAGCTGCGTGACAACTTCTTCGGCGCGTTCGGGGGTGCCCCACAGGGCACCGAGGTCGCGCAGGTCGGCGTACACGTTGTCGAAGCGCACGGTCTCGGGGTCGATCGCTTCATCGGCGAGCCCGTCGGCACTCGGGCACAGCGGACTCAGCACCCAGGTGTGCACGCCCAACTCGTGCAGGCTTGCCCTGGTACCGACGCTGTTCTGCGCCGAGGAGGCGAACACCCCGTTGAAACCCGACATGACGAAGTCGGGTCGCTGGGCGAGCAGTTCGTCGCGACTGGGCAGCTTCTCGACGTATGGCGAGCGTGCCTGCGCGTCGACGTATTCCGCAAGCACGGCGGAGTCCAGGAATGCCGTGCCCACCAGCCGGTCGGTGACACCGAGCGCGTGCGCGATCTCGATCGAGGGCTGATACGCCGCGTAGATCCGCTGCGGTGGGCCGTCGACGGCGACGTCGATCCCACAGTTCACGCGGGTGACGACAGCTGCGCCGCCCGCGTCGGAGAGGGGTTGCACACCACAACCGGTGACAACAAGCGTGCAGGCGAGCAACGCGCCGGAACGTAGGCGCGCGAAAACAGAGCGGGTCAAGAGACGGCCTTCCAGGTCCTCGTGGAATGGGGTAGTGCGTAGCCGTGGCCGGTCTCCTGGCTGACGGGATAATGCGCGGTGAATCCACCTTCCCAGGGCGGGTGCCCCAGTGGCTCCGGATGACTGACGTCGTCCGGATCGATTCACAACTCCCGATCACAGTGGCGAGGGCCGCACCGGTTCTACACCGGTTTCCCGAACACCACGGCTGGTGAACTGTAGCAACGTCGGCTCCATCGAGGGGTCGGCGCCGGGCCTGTGCGCGAGCGCGGCCTCCGGATTCGATACACAGCCGACTCCCAGCCGGGTCCCACCGGGCTCGACGGTTGCGCCGCGAAGATTCAGCTATCGGCCGAGCACTTCGGCCGGCCGACGATCTCGGCGGTGAGATCGAAGATCAGGAGGAACGCGCATGAGAATGAAGTCGACAGTGGCCAAGACCGCGGTGGCGGGCACTCTCGCACTCGGGGTGCTGGGCGCCACGGCGGGCGTGGCGAGCGCGGATCCGGGTGGGCACGACCAGCAGCGGCCCGAGCAGAGTCAGGAGCACCGGCCGCAGCAACAGCCGGAGCATCACCGAAACGACGCGCCGCAGCACGGCTTCTGGTTCTTCGGCACCTGGGTTCCCCTGCCCTGAACCCCACCGCGGACCCGGTGCTTGCCGGGTCCGCGGTGCCCGCGTCTGCGAGTTGCACTGCAGGACATGGGCATCCAGCTCGCGAATCCCATCCGCACCGACGCCGGTGACGAATGGATTGCAGGCGGGTCGGCACCGTATAACCGGTACCATTCACTCCCCTGAAGCCGACCCGCCTGCTTTCACCGGCGTCTATCCGGTCATCGTCGCCGGTTGACATCAGCCGGCGCGGTTCCGCGCGGCGCACCGATACTCTGGCGGGTGTGACCGACGGTGCGCCTGCGAAATCGTGTGGTCCGGCGCGGTCACCGGTGGTCTGGATCCGGCCGGGTCATGCCGGGTATATCGGGCCCGAACTCGGCGTCGACCTGCATTCCACCTCCGTCGCGGTACTCAGCGTCGGGCTCGACGGGCCGTTCGTCCTCGAGACCGCCAGCCACGGTGAGATCCTCACTCGTAGCGCGTACGCCCCGGCTCGCGCGGTGCACCGGGTGAACACCCTCGACAAACCGATCCTGCTCCTGTGGTCGCATGCCTCGGCCATCGAAGGACAGATGGCGACCACCGAGGGGCCGTACGGATTCGACCACCTGCGCGAGCGCGAGCTGGTCGAGCAATGCCGTCTACCGGACACGGACCCGGACCGAATCTTGGCGCTGGCCGGTGCCGGGCCCCCCGCCGAGATCGATCCGCGCATCGAGCGTGTCGCGGCCGCGATCCGACAGCACCCGGATCGAGTGTTCCGGGCCGAACCGATCGCCGCGAATCTCGGCCTGTCCACCTCGCATTTCCTGCGCTTGTTCGTCCAGCAGTACGGGACCACTTTCCGCCGCTACCAGCAGTGGGCCCGCGTCCTGCACGCGATGCGCGATGTCGCCGCCGGCCACGATCTGACCCGATCGGCGACAGACGCGGGGTTCGCCACACCCTCCCATTTCAGCGAAACCTTCCACCGCATGTTCGGGATGTCCGCCACGGCGGCCCTGCGCTCGGGATTCCGATTCGACCTCGAAACCACGCCTGCACCACGTGACAGCCTCACGACTGGTCGGACACAGCGGTAGCCGCCGGGTTCGTGGCATCGCGGATCACGCGCAGGCCGGTGATCAAGCCGTCGAGCTGAGTGGGGGTCAGCAGGCCGGTGAGCCATCGCTCGAGGGCGGCAAGGTAATCGGGAAGGACTTGTTCGAGGCGGCGGATGCCGGCGTCGGTCAAGGCCGCGTAGGCGCTGCGGCGGTCGGTCGGGTCGAGCTGGCGTTCTATCAGCCCCGCGGCGGCAAGGCGGTCGACCACACGGGTGACGCCGCTGGTCGAGAGCTCGGTTTGGGTGGCGAGATCCGACATCCGTAGGCGGCTGTTCGGAGAGCGACTCAGTCTCAGCAGGGCGTTGAGTTCCAGACCGGAGAGGCCGTGCGCTTTCCAGGTCGGCTCGAGCTTGGCGATCAGACCGCTGTGCGCCTCGAAGAGCAAGCCGGAGATGGTGAAGCGGGGGTCGTCGAACAGCTCGTGGACGGACATGAGGCCAGCTTAGCTGATACTTGCCATGCGGATAGTTGACATGAGGAATACCTTCGAGTAAACCTATGCGTAGGCATTATTCCGCACAGCAAATATCGGAGAAATCATGCAGCGCAACATGTGGGTCGCCGGGTTCCGGACCGGTGTCATCGACCCGAAGGAACAGATCAAGCTGGCCGAGTCACGCGAGTTCGCCGACGAAACCGTGCGCCACGTCGTGCGCATGGCAGGTGGCGGCGACGCGGTACGCGTGCGGTTGACCAACCGCTACGGTCTCGCGCCGCTGCGGATCGGCGCCGCGCGCATCGCAGCGCGCAAGACCGGATCGGCGATCATCGCCGATCGCGAGATCACGTTCGGCGGCGCGGCGCAGGTCACCATCGACGCGGGGGCCGAGCTCGTGAGCGATCCGATCGCCTTGCCGGTCGCCGCGGGCGAAGATCTGCTGCTCAGTCTGTACGTCCCGGCACCGACCGGCCTCGCCACCTTCTCCCACCAACCCGGCGAGATCGCCTACATCGTCACCGGCGACCACACCGCGGATGTGGAACTCAGTGGTGCGCAAGAGGTTCCGTTCCGCTTCTTCATCACCGGGATCGACGTGCTGGTCACCGACCCGCCACCGGTCGCCGTCGCGTTCGGCGACTCCTGGTTCGAGGGCTTCGGTACGACACAGAGCGCCAATCGCCGCTCGGTCGATGCTCTCAACGCCCGTCTCACCCGAGGCTGGGTGGTCAACAACGGGATCTCCGGCAATCGTCTCACCGCCGAGCAGATCGGCGAGTCCGGTTCGGGTCGTTTCGACTCCGACGCGTTGCAGGTCCCCGGCGTCACCGACATCCTCGTCAATTTCGGTATCAACGACCTCATCCTCGGTGCGATGGGCGGACAGCCCTCCGCGACCGCCGAGGAATTGATCGCCGGTTTCACCGACCTGGCCGCGCGCGCCCACGCCGCCGGACTGCGCATCCACGCCGCCACCATCGGCCCCTACGCCGGCTGCGTCTACCCCGGCATGCCCCTGCTGGAAACCCAGCCGACTCGCCACGCCGTCAACGACTGGCTGCGCGCCACCGACGTTTTCGACTCGATCTTCGACGTCGATCGCGCCGTGGCCGACCCCCACCGTCCCGACTACATCCGCCCCGAGTTCGACAGCGGCGACGGCATGCACCTCAACGACGCGGGCGCCGCGGCGATGGCAGCCACCGCCGATCTCACCGCCCTCTTCCACTGACACATCGATCGAGATCAGCACGCTCCCACCGTGTCCACTTCGGTGAGAGCGTGCTGTTGGCGAGGGGCGCCTAGTGCTCGCGGTCGGTCAACCGCAGGGTCACCTCGATGGGTGGGACCCAGGGCTCGGGTAGCTCGTCCAGATCGGCGAGGGTGGTGTGCACGAAGGCCGCGATCCGATGACGGGCCGCCGAACTCAGCCGTTCGACACGGTCGGAGGTCAGCGGACTGTCCGCGATCTCGACCACGGGAAAATCGCCGGCGCCTCCCGCGTTGGTCTCCGACCCGTTCTCCATGCGTCGCGCCATCTCGTCCCCCACCCTTCCGAACGGTCTCGGCGGTCGCTCGGGCACAAGCAACCAGCGCCGCCGACATTCATCAGCAAACATCTGGATTACAACATGACCAAGCGTCCACAACAAGCGTTCTTCCCGGCGAATATTGTGTAGATCGTGCCGTCGCGCCCCGATCGACACCACGGTTTCAGCGCTGGTCGTCAGGAAGCTATGTTCGGGCGAACCGGGCGTACCAAGCGAGTAGTGCGGGGTCGTCGACCGCGCTGGGGTCGACGACAGTCGTGGGATCGGCGCCCTGGAGAAGCTTCTTGACGGGGACCTCCAGCTTCTTGCCGGTGCGGGTTCGGGGGACGCCGGGCGCGCTGATGACGTCGTCCGGGACATGGCGCGGGGAAGTCCGGGTGCGGATGATCGCGCCGATCCGGGCGGTCAAGTCGTCGGTGAGGGTGATGCCCTCGGCGAGAACGACGAACAGGGGCATCCAGTAGCCGCCGTCGGGTTGCTCCGCGCCGATGACCAGGGCGTCGGCGATTTCCGGGAGCTGTTCCACCGCCTGGTAGATGTCGGCGCTGCCCATGCGGATGCCGTGGCGGTTGAGGGTGGAGTCGGAGCGGCCGTGGACGATCACGCTGCCGTGCTCGGTCCGGGTGATCCAGTCGCCGTGGCGCCAGACACCGGGAAAGGTGTCGAAATAGGCTGCGTGGTAGCGAGATCCGTCCGGATCGTTCCAGAAGCCGACGGGCATGGAGGGCATCGGCTCGGTGATGACGAGTTCGCCGACTTCGCCGTGCACCGAGTTGCCCTGGTCGTCCCAGGCTTCGAGGGCCACACCCAGGTAGGGGGCCGACAGCTCTCCGGGACGGACCGGGACGGTTCGCGCGCCGCCCGCGAAGGCCGAGACCACGTCGGTGCCGCCGCTGATCGACGCGACCGGAATATGCGCACCGACGTTGTCGCGCAACCAGATCGACGACGACGGCGGAAGCGCCGATCCGGTGACGCCGATCAGGCGCAGGCTCGTCAGGTCGTGTTCGCGCCGCGGCACCACGCCGGCCTTTGCGCAAGCCAGCACATAGCCGGGGCTGGTGCCGAGAACTGTGGCGTGGACTCGAGCGGCGATGTCCCACAACGCATCCGGGGCCGGGAAACTCGGGCTCCCCGCATAGCAGACGATCGTCGCGCCGACCAGGAGACCGGCGACCTGGAAGTTCCACATCATCCAGCTCGGGCTGGTGTACCAGAGGAACGTGTCGTCGGCACCGAGGTCCGACTGCAGCGCCATCGCTTTCAGGTGCTCGAGGAGCACCCCGCCGTGACCGTGGACGATGCCTTTGGGCAGACCTGTCGTCCCCGACGAGTACAGCACCCACAGCGGATGATCGAAACCCACCTCGGCCGTCGAGAGCGTGGATCGATCGCCACCAGCGGTGACATCCGCCCAGTTCAGCGTGCCGGAAAGGTGCTCTTGCGATACCACGATCGTCGCCACCACCGTTGGCAGACCGGCGCGCAGTTCGGCGATCTCGTCGGATCGTCGGTGGTGCTTGCCTCCGTAGCGGTAACCCGCACACGTCACCAGCACCACCGGCTCGAGCTGCCCGAGCCGGTCCAGCGCCGCCTTCGCCGAGTAGTCCTGCCCGCACGCACTCCACACCGCGCCGATGCTCGCGGTCGCCAGGAAGGCGATCACCGCCTCGGGGATGTTGGGCAGGTAACCGGCGACCCGGTCCCCTGACCGAACACCCACATCGCGCAGCGTCTGTGCGCACGCCGCCACCTGGTTCAGCAAGTCGTCCCACGACAACGCGCTGACCGACCCGTCCTCCGCCACCGACACGATCGCGGGACGATCGGGGCGGGCCTGCCGGACCACCTGGTCGACATAGTTCAGCCGGACCTCGGGAAACCAGCGGGCCCCTGGCATTTCCGAGGAAGCCAGCACCGCACCGGGGCGGTCACCGAGTTCGAAGTAGTCCCACACCGAACCCCAGAATCCGTCCAGATCGTCGACCGACCACTGCCACAACGCGTGGTAGTCGGGCACCGCGACGGTGTGCCGCTCGGCCACGAACCGCGCGAAGTCGGTGATCCGAGCTCCGGCGATGTCGTTGTCGTCCGGCACCCACTGCGGTGCCGCTGCCACTGCGCTCATCGGGCGCTCCACCCTCCGTCCATGACGTAGGACGAGCCGGTGACCATGCCCGCGGTGTCGGAGGCGAGCCAACCGACCAGCGCCGCGACCTCCTGCGGCTCGATCAGCCGTTTGATCGCGCTCTCGGTGAGCAGCACCCGCTCGAGCACCTCCTGCTCCGGGATCCCGTGCGCGGCCGCCTGCTCGGTGATCTGCTTGTCCACCAGGGGTGTTCGCACATATCCGGGGCTGACGCAGTTGCTGGTGACCCCGTGCGGGCCGCCTTCGAGCGCGGTCACCTTCGACAACCCCTCCAGCCCGTGTTTGGCCGTCACATACGCGACCTTGAACTGGGAGGCGCGGATCCCGTGCACCGAGGAGATGTTCACGATCCGGCCGAAACCCCGCGCGTACATGTGCGGGAGGGCAGCGCGGATGAGCAGGAACGGCGCTTCGACCATCAGTGTCTGCATGGCGCGGAATCGGTGCGGCGCGAAATCCTCGATGGGGCTCACACTTTGCACCCCCGCGTTGTTGACGAGAATGTCGGTCTCGAGCCGCAAGTCGGCCAACGCCTCGACCTCGAGCAGATCGACGCTCCAAGCATGCCCGCCGATGTCGTGCGCGACCGCCTTCGCGGCGACTCCGTCGATGTCGGCAACGGTGACCTCGGCGCCGCGCGCGGCCAGCTCCCGCGCACACGCGGCGCCGATGCCGCTCGCCCCACCGGTGACCAGTGCCCTACGTCCGGTGAGGTCGCTCATGCGGCAACACCTTTCGTGGCGGAGGCATCGGCGAGGTCGACGGATTCCAGGTCGATCCCGCGGGTCTCCTTCGCACACACCACCGCGATCACGGTGACGGCCGCCGCGAACGCCAGGTACCAGGCGATCGGGACCGACGAACCGAACTCGTCGAGCAGCTTGACCGCGATGATCGGCGCCAGCGAGCCCGCCACGATCGAGGTGACCTGGTAGCCCAGCGACACACCGGAGTAGCGCATCCGGGTCGGGAACATCTCGGCCATGATCGCCGGCTGACCGGCGTACATGAATCCGTGGAACACCAGCCCGATGATGATGGCGGACAGGATGATCACGCTGTTGCCGCTGTCCATCATCGGGAAGGCGAAGAAGCCCCAGGTGGCCGCGGCGACCGCGCCCGCCAGGTAGACCGGGCGACGCCCGACACGGTCACCGAGGCGACCCGCCACCGGAATCACCACCATGTGCACGGCGTGGGCGATGAGCAGCCACCACAGAATCGTCGTGGTGTCGGCGTGCACGTGAACCTTGAGGTAGGTGATCGAGAACGTGACCACCAGGTAGTACATGATGTTTTCGCCGAAGCGCAGACCCATCGCGGTGAACACACCACGCGGGTACTTGCGCAGCACCTCGAACGGGCTGAACGAGGCGGCCTTGGCCTGGTCCATCGACTGCTGCGCGGCCACGAAGATCGGGGCGTCGGTCACCTTGGTGCGCACGTAGTAGCCGACCAGCACGACCACCGCCGACAGCCAGAACGCCACGCGCCAGCCCCAGCTCAGGAATGCCGCGTCCGACAGGGTCGAGGTCAGCACCAGCAGCACGATCGTGGCGAGCAGATTGCCCGCGGGCACACCGGCCTGCGGCCAGCTCGACCAGAATCCGCGACTGCGACTCGGGCTGTGCTCGGCTACCAGCAGCACCGCGCCGCCCCATTCGCCGCCGATCGCGAAGCCCTGGACGAAGCGCAGGATCACCAGCATCGCCGGTGCCCAATAGCCGATCTGGGCGAAGGTCGGCAGACAGCCCATCAGGAAGGTCGCCGCACCGACGAGCACCAAACTCACCTGCAACAACTGCTTGCGGCCGTATCGGTCTCCGAAGTAGCCGAAGACGATACCGCCGAGCGGGCGCGCCGCGAACCCGACGGCGTAGGTGACGAAAGCGGCCAGGATCGCATCGAGGTCGCTGGTGTCCTTGGAGAAGAACACCTTGCTGAACACCAGGGTCGCGGCGGTGCCGTAGAGGAAGAATTCGTACCATTCGACGACGGTGCCCGCCATCGAGGCGGCCACGACCCGCCGCAGTCCACTGGGGGCTTCGTCCGGGTCGTCGCCGGTCGGTCGTATCGCGTTCCGCACGCTCATCGCACTACTCCTTCGATGTTCCAGGTCACATCACGCCATTAATGTGATGCGGCCCACAAGCCGTGAGGAGAGTATTCGTGCAGATCTATCTCGGTGACAATGGCCAGTTTCGCAGCAGCAATCTGCGAAACTGCACACGTGAGTCATTCTTCGTCGACGTCGGGACGCAGGCCGAGCGCTGATGATTTGCTCGTGCTCCTCGCGGTCGGCCGGTCGGGGCGCTATATCACCGCCGCCGAAGAGCTCGGCATCAACCACACGACGATCTCTCGTCGTATCGCCGCCCTCGAACACGCCATGGGCGGACGGGTGCTGACCCGAGTCACCGGCGGCTGGGAGCTCACCGACCTGGGCCGCGAGGCGCTGACGGCGGCCGAAGCCGTCGAGGCCGCCGTCCGATCACTCGCCTCGAGCGCGGGCGAACGCACACTCGAAGGCGTGGTGCGGATTTCGGCCACCGACGGTTTCAGCGCCTACCTCGCTCCGCCGTCCGCGGTGCGCGTGCAGCGCAGACATCCGGGCGTCGCCGTCGACATCATCGCCGCGACCCGGCGAGCATCCACCCAGCGAACCGGCCTCGACATCGAAGTGGTGGTCGGCAAACCGCAGGTCCACCGCGCCGAAGCGATCGAACTCGGCGACTACTGCCTTCGCCTCTACGCCTCCCGCGACTACCTCGCCGAACACGGCGTCCCGACCACCGTCGCCGAACTCACCCGCCACCCGCTGGTCTACTTCATCGAATCCATCCTCCAGGTCGACGACCTCGACCTGGCCCTCGCCTTCGCCCCCACCCTGCGCCGATCCGTCTCCTCGACCAACGTCTTCGTCCACGTGGAAGCCACCCGGGCCGCCGCGGGGATCGGGCTACTCCCCTGCTTCATGGCCGACCGCCACGCCGACCTCGTCCGGGTCCTGCCCGACGAGGTCCGCGTCCAACTCACCTACTGGCTCGTCGCCCGGCCCGAAACCCTGCGGCGCCCCGAAGTCGCGGCGGTCGTCGAGGCACTGCGGGCTACGGTCCACGAACGCCGTGCCGAGCTACTCGGCGACCGCGCAGAGCCCTTGTCGATACACCGGCAAGTCGGTGGCCGCGGCGCCGAGTAGACCGGGTTGGCGTTCCGTGGGCCTCAGCCCGCGGCTTCCGGCGAGGGCTCCGGCGAAGGCAACGCGAAGCAGAGCGCCGCACTCACCACCAGCGCCGCGATGATCGTCAGGGCGCACGCCGTCAGCGCGCTGCGGTAGCCGTCACTGGCGGCGACCCCGAAGAAGATCGCACTCAGAGACGCGACACCCACTGCGCCACCGAACTGTTGGCCGGTGGTCCAGATCCCCGACGCCGACCCCGCGTATCGCGTCGGCACCGTCGACAGGAACAAGGTCGTCAACGGCGGCTGGACCAGGTTGATGCCGACACCGACGACGAACAGCCCTGGCGCGAGCAGCCACGGGTTCACATCGGTGGTCGCGGTCAGTGCCGCACCGAGCACCGCCACGGTGCCGACGGCGCCGAAAAGGGTGCCGGCGACGACGGCGTAGCGGCCGAACTGCATGGTGAGCCGTCCCACCAGCGGGGCGACCGCCAGTCCGCCGACGGAGAACGCGACGGTTACGACGCCTGCTCGCAATGCGGTGTAGCCCTGACCCTCCTGGAGCCAGAGAACGAAAACGAGCAGGAATCCGCTGAAGGCGGCGAAGGCAACCAGCTGAACGACGAGGGCGACACTGCTGATGCGCGCGCGGAGCAGCTCGAGCGGCAAGAGCGCGCCGGCCCGACCGACGGCATCGCGATTCTCGACGATGGCGACGAGCGCCACCGCGGCGATACCCGCGACCAGCAACAGCCAGATCCACGGCGCCCAGTCGTAGGTGCGGCCTTCCAGCAGCGGGAACACGATGGCGACCAATCCGACGGTCAGGCCGACCGCGGCGAGCCACCGTGGCCGCAGCGCACCTTCGGCGCGGCTCTCCGGGACCAGCCAGGCGCCGAGGCCGAGCAGGATCACGGCCGCCGGGACGCTGATCCAGAAGATCGCTCGCCAACCGAGACCGGCGACGTCCGCGGTGACGAGCACGCCACCGAGCAGCAGCCCCCCGGCCTGTGCGAGTCCGGCGACCACACCGAAAATGCCGAGGACAGTGGCGCGCTCGGGTCCACGGAACAGGACGAACAGGCTCGAGAGAACTTGCGGCGCCAGGATCGCCGCCGCTGCGCCTTGCGCAGCGCGACTGGCGATCAGTTCGGTTGGGCTGTTCGCGAGTGCCGACCAGGCCCCGGAGAGCGCGAACAGCGCCAAACCGACGAGGAACACCCGTTTGCGGCCCCACAGATCACCCAACCGGGCCGCGGTGATCAGCGCTGCCGCGAACGCCAGCAGATAGGCCGTCGCGATCCAGCCGACCTGGGACGGAGTTCCCCCGAGGTCGGCCTGGATCGCCGGGAGCCCGACGTTGACGATGGTGACGTTCAGCAGGTCCAGGGTGAATCCCAGAACGAGCACGACCATCGCGGCCCAGCGTCGCGGGTACAGCGAGTCGGTCGCGTCGTCTCGAGTGGAAGTCGAGGTGCTCATCAGGTGTAGCTCCCTGCGCGGCTAGGTGTCCGGTGTGTGGTCATCAACTGCTCCGTCATCGCGGTGCTCGGCGCCCCGTGGTCCGACCGGGTACCGACCAGACCGTGCCGGCGCAGAATCGCGTGCACTGTCGACACGGCCGGGACACGCGTCGACCCGGCTCGCTGTAGGTGCGCGCGGATTCTGCGTGCTCCCCACTGCGGACGGTCCAGCCGGACGCGCACCACCACGGCCTCGATGTCGGCCGACGTCCGGGCGGGGAAACTCTTCGGGCGGCGCGACCGCGGCGCCAATCCCGCCACGCCGTGTTCCCGGTAGCGCGCGAGATAGCTGTAGTAGCTCTTGCGCGAAATGTTGTATCGCCGGCATACCTCGGTCACCGTCAACCCGTTTCGGTCGGGTGCCTGCAGGATCTCCAGCCACGGCTCGGCCTCGAGACCGACCACTGCACCGCGTTCGTTCGGCGGACGGGTTCCGCCTCGTCGAACATGCTGGCGTGCAAGTGGATCGAGCCTGTCTCCTGGGGGTTGCATCATAGATATCTCCCGACGTGGAACAGAGCATTTGAACTTGCTGGTTCACTTTAATGTCCTCACATACACCTCGCAACTCGGTATATAACAATGAACCCGCCAGGCAACTTCGGGTGCGATTGCGCTATGGTTCATGGATGGCTGTAGCAACACCGCCGACCGGACAGTCGGCCTCGCGTGGACGGATCGACAAGCGGCAGGCGATCCTGGACGCGGCGTTCGTCGTCTTCGCTCGCCGCGGGTACGCGCAGGCGGGCGTGCAGGAGATCGCCGAGGTCGCCGGTGTCGCCAAACCGACCATCTACAACCACCTCAACGACAAGGAAACGCTGTTCCGGCACACGCTGGCCGCCGTGAGCGACGCGGTGCTCGCCGAGAATCTGGCGGTGGTCGAGCGGCTGCGCAATCCCGGTGAGGACCTGCGCGCCACCCTGGAAGACGTGGCGTACCGACTGATCCGGTCCTGCTGTACCGAGCAGTCCCGGTCGCTGCGCTGGCTCACCTACGGTCAGGTCGCGCAGTTCCCCGATCTGATGGATGTCGTGGTGAGCCGGACCTCTGATCAGCTCGGCGACGCGCTCGCGGATCGGCTGGCACGCTTGTCGCTGTCGGGCCACCTGCGCGCGAGCGATCCGGCGATCGCCGCCGAGCAGTTCCTCGTCCTGATCACCGGCCCGATGGAGGGCCGCACCCGGCTGGGCACCCGCAAGGTCTCCACCACCGAGATGCACGCGGTCGCCACCGCTGCCGTCGACACCTTCCTACGCGCCTACGGGACACCGGAGAACCCTTGAGCCACCACCCTTTTCGCTTCGGCCTCGTCACCGTTTCCCCCGCCGACCCGAAGTCGTGGATCTCGACCGCGCGATGGGCCGAGGACGCCGGGATCTCCGCGTTGCTGTTGCCCGACCTGCCCGCACCGGTGCCCGCGCCACTGACCGCGTTGAGCTACGCCGCCGCGGCGACAACCACGCTCCAGGTCGGAACATGGGTACTGGCCAACGACTTCCGCAATCCGTTCGTCCTCGCACGGGAAGCCGCCACCCTGGACCTGGTCTCCGGCGGCCGCTTCCAGCTCGGCCTCGGCGCCGGTCAGACCGCCATCGGCTACGGCGAACTCGGGATCGCCGCCGACTCCGCCCGGGTTCGGTTCGAGCGTCTCGCCGAATCGGTGGGCATCCTCAACGCACTGTTGCGCGGTGAGCGGGTCGAGGCCACCGGGGCCTACTACGCGAACACCGGAACGACGCTGGTGCCCGCTCCACCACGCAAGGTGCCGCTGCTGCTCGCCGCGGGCGGGCGACGAGCCACCGAACTCGCCGCGGCCGAAGCCGACACCGTCGCGTTCAGCACCTTCTCCCGCGAACAACTCACCCGCCAGGTCGAATGGCTCGACAGTGCCGCGGGCCCACGGCTTTCCGGCATCGAACGGGCGCTGCGCTTCAGCACCCCGACGAGCACCATCGGTCCGCCGATGCCCGATGGAGCCCCGACACTGCTCACCGGATCGCCCGCGCGGGCAGCCGATCAGCTGCGCCGACTCCGCGACGAGTTCGGGATCTCCTACATCGTTCTCGACGACGACGCGGCACGCGAACTCGCGCCCGTGGTGAGTCTGCTCTCAGGCACCTGAGCTGCCGTCGACCAGGCCGGCGCCGGGGATGGCGGCCAGCAACTGACGGGTGTACTCGTGCGCCGGCTCGCCGAAAAGCTTTTCGGCGGTGCCGATCTCGACGATGCGACCCTGCCGCATGACCGCGACCCGATGGGCGATCTGGCGCACCACCGCCAAGTCGTGCGAGATGAACAGGTACGCCACGCCGGTCTCGGCTTGCAGCTCGGCGAACAGGTCGAGGATCTGCGCCTGCACCGAGACGTCCAGCGCCGAGACCGGCTCGTCACAGACCACCAGCTCCGGCGACAGGGCCAGCGCTCTGGCGATCGCGACCCGCTGACGCTGTCCACCGGAGAGCTCCGCTGGCCTGCGCCCCAGCGTCGACGCGGGAAGGGCGACCCGGTCGAGCAGTTCGCGCGCCCGCACCGCACGCGACGCGCGGTCACCGATGCCGAAAACCCGCAGTGGCTCGCTGATCACGTCTTGGATCGAGAACCGCGGATCCAGCGACTCGTACGGATTCTGGTAGATCACCTGAGCGCGACGCCGCAGCGCCCGCAATCGCGCACCCCGGATGGCCGTGACATCGTCGTCGTCGAACACGATGCGCCCGGAGGTCGGCGGGGCCAGGCGCAGAATCATTCTGGCCGTGGTGGACTTGCCCGACCCGGACTCCCCCACCAGTGCCAGCGTCTCCCCGCGGTGCAGCGAGAAGCTCACGCCGTCGACGGCGCGGACGGTCTTGGTCGCGCGGCCGTTCGCGCGCGGCAGGGGGAACTCCTTCACCAGGTTGTCGACCGCGAGCAACGGTTCGGTGCCCGGCTGGCGTGGCCGTGCCCGCACACCGGCACGTCCGGGCACGCTGCGCAACAACTGCTGGGTATACGGATCGCGCGGGTCGTCGAGTATCTCGCGGGTCGGCCCGCTCTCCACGATCCGGCCCCGCGACATCACCGCGATCCGCTGCGCACGATCGGCGGCGACTCCGAGGTCGTGGGTGACGAGAAGTACTGCGGTGCCGAGGGTTTCGGTCAGACTGGTGATGTGGTCGAGGATGCGTCGCTGCACGGTGACATCCAGCGCGCTGGTCGGCTCGTCGGCGATGATCAGCGCCGGGTTCGCGGCGATGGCGATCGCGATCAGTGCCCGCTGGCG
Organism: Nocardia sp. NPDC127606; assembly: GCF_042671725.1. Taxonomy (NCBI): domain Bacteria; kingdom Bacillati; phylum Actinomycetota; class Actinomycetes; order Mycobacteriales; family Nocardiaceae; genus Nocardia; species Nocardia sp. NPDC127606. Next base: position 1,773,478 of record NZ_JBHXWQ010000001.1, read on the forward strand.
CATGCCACCGGAGAGTTCGTGCGGATACTGGTCGGCCCGTGTTCTCGGGTCGGGCATCCCGGCCTGCTCGAGCAGGTCCACCACTGCCTCGGGCGCCGATCGCCGGGTCGCCAGGCCGTGGACGAGCAGGACCTCGGCGACCTGGGTGCCGATGCGCTGCACCGGATTCAGCGAGACGCCGGGGTCTTGGGGAATCAACCCGATCTGTGCCCCACGAATCGCGCGCAGCTCCCGGTCCCCCGCCTTCGCCAGGTCCCTGCCGGCGAACTGGATCCGGCCCGCGTCGATGTGGCCCGCGGCGGGCAGCAACCCGGTGATGGCATGCGCGGTCGAGCTCTTGCCCGAGCCGGATTCGCCGACCAGTGCGACGATCTCGCCCGGCGCGATGTCCAGATCGACCGCGCCCACCGCGCGCACCCGTCCGGTGCTGGTGCGGTAGGAGATCGACAGGCCACGCACTTCCAGCAGATTTCCGGTCATCGACGATTCGCCCACTCTCCATCGAGTGCCCGTGCGATCCGGTTGGTCGCGAGCACGACGAACGCCACCATGAGGCCCGACATCGTCGAGATCCACCACGCGTTGGCGAGATAGTTGCGGCCGCTCGAGATGAGCGAGCCCCACTCCGGCGCCGGGGGCACCGCGCCGTAGCCGAGGAAGCTCAGCGACGACACCGCCAGCACGGCGGTGCCGAGGTCCAAGGTGGCCAGCACGACCACGGGGCCGATCGCGTTCGGCAGGACGTGCCAGGCGAGCACCGTGTACCAGCGTGCCCCCGACGACCACGCGGCCTCGACGAACACCGCTTGCCGTAACCGCAGCACCTCGGCGCGCATCACCCGGGCGAAGCCGGCCACGCTGGCCACACCCACCGCGATCGCGACCTTCACGGTGCCGTAGCCCAGCGCGGTCACCAGGGCCAAGGACAGGAACAGCGACGGAATCGACAGCAGCACATCGGCGAAGCGCATCAGCACGTCGTCGACCCAGCGGCCGACGAACCCCGCGATCAGGCCCATCGCGCCCCCGACGACGAACGCGACGGCCACCGCGATCACCGTGGCCTGCAACGACAGCGCGGTGCCGTGCACGACGCGGGTGAACAGGTCGCGGCCGAGTTCGTCGGTGCCGAACCAGTGCTGCCCACTGGGCGGCGCGAAGATCTCCGACGGGACGCCGAACAGCGGATCCCGGGAGGTGAACAGCGTCGGCCACAACGCCGCCAGCACAACCAGCACGAGCGTGACCACCGAGAGGACCAGGCCGGGTCGGTACAGCAGGAACTTCGGCAGCCGACGCCAGTCGAAACCCGTGCGGTGCTCGTCGTCGAACTCGTCGATGACGGTTCGGGTGACGGCCGCCTCGGTCAGCACGATATCGGTCACGCGTAGCTCCTCGGGGGCGCGACCACGATCCGTGGGTCGAGCACCGGGTAGATCAGGTCGACAATGAGGTTCACCACGACGAAGACGAACGCGCCGAACACCACAACTCCTTGCACGAGCGGAATGTCCTGCACGCTCACCGCCCCCGCCATGACCCGTCCGAGTCCGTTGCGCGAGAACACCGTCTCGATCACCACCGCGCTGGCTACCAACTGTCCGATGAGCAGCCCGACGATGGTGAGCGCGGGCAGCGACGCACTGCGCAGCGCGTGCCGCAGATGGACCCGGATCCGGCTGGCGCCCTTGGCCCGCGCGGTGTGCACGAACGGCGCGTCCAGGGTGGACAGCAGACTCTTCGCCAGCACCTGTGCGATCAGCGCGCCGGTCGGAATGGCCAGCGTCACCGCGGGCAGCACCAACCCGGCCAGTCCGGCGTTGCCGAACGCGGGAAACAGCCGGATCCGAAACGACAGCAACTGCACCAGCATCAAACCCGCCCAGAAGGACGGGATCGAGATCGCCAGCGGCGGCAGCGACAGCAGCACCTGCCGCAGCCAGCGCCGCGAGGTGTAGGTGGCCGCCACGGCGAGCCCGCCGCCGAACAGCACCGCGAGCACCAGCGCCGCCGCCGTGAGCTGCAAGGTCGGCGGCAGCGCCGCGGCGATCGTGCCGGTCACCGACCGGCCCGTGGCCACCGAATCCCCGAAATCGCCGACCAGCGCCCGGCCCAGATAGTCCAGGTACTGCACCACGATCGGCTTGTCGAAGCCGTACTGCGCCCGCAGTGCGGCGAGCTCGGCCGGGTCCACCGGCGAGGAGTTCAGTCCGCCGCCCGCCATCGCCGACACCGGGTCGCCCGGCAGGAATTCCAGCACGAAGAACGACACCGTGTACGCCGCCCACAGCACTCCGACCGCCTGGGCTAGGCGGCGTAACACGTACCGTCCCATGCCGGTTCAGCTCCGCCAGGTGTCGTGCAGCCGGGTCCGGCTCGACGACTCGAAGGTCAGGCCGTGCACGGTCGGCGCCGCCGCGAGCACAGTCTCGAGTTCCACCACCGGGATCACATACGCATTGCGCACCACCAACTGCTGGGCCTGCTCCACGAGCGGCCGGCGCTTGGCCGGATCGGCCTCGGCCGCCTGGGCGGTGAGCAGTCCGTCGAGCTCGCTCGGCGGCAGCCGGTAGGCGTTGACCTGCCGGGTCGAGTACAGCGTGCGCAGGCAGTCGGGGTCGGCCCGGCTCAGGTCGCCGCCCCACAGTCCGTCGAAGTCACCGGACCCGATCAGCTGCGGAAACTGGGTCACCTGGAGCTCCTGGAGCTGCAACTCCACCCCCACCACCTTGAGCTGCTGCTGGACCAGTTCCAGTGCCGCCCGGGTGTTCTGGGAGTTGTTGAACCACACCACCGTCAGACTCAGCCGGGTGCCGTCCTTACGCCGGATGCCGTCGCCGCCCACCTGCCAGCCCGCCGCGTCCAGCAGCGATGTGGACCGGGCGACATCCAGGGCCAGATCCGCCGACAGATCGGTGTAGCCGGGGGTCGTGTGCGAGAGGATGCCTGTGGCGGGCACGGTTCCGCTGGCGAAGACCGCCTCCACGATCTGGCGCCGGTCGACCGCCGCCTGAATCGCCTTACGGACCTGAACATCTCGCAGGATCGGCCGAGAGTTGTTGAGGCCGAGGTTGAACACCGCCCCCGGGTGCGATCGGGTGAGCAGCGAGATGCCCGACGCCTTCAGCCCGGCTTCGTCAGCTCGGCCGAGACCGGTGGCGACGTCGAGCTGCCCGGACTGCACACTGCCCGCACGCACCCCGGATTCGGGGATGACGGTGAACTCGATGGAGTCGAGGTAGGCCTCGCCTTGCTTGGTCCACAACGGCGAGCCCCACCCGTAGCCGACCCGCTTGGTGATCGTGATCGACTGGTTGGGAACGTATTTCGACAGCACGAAGGGACCGGAGCCGATCACGCCGTCGCTGCAACGCTGCTGGGGTGTCTTGGCCGTGTCGGCCGTCGAGATCAGGCCGAGCGCGGCGGTCGAGGTCGCCTGCAGGAACTGCGCGTTGGGCTGTTCGAAGGTGATCTTGGCGGTGTGCTCGTCGATCACCTCGGTGCCGGCGTACCCGGTGACATAGCCCTTGGACAGGATGGCGAGTGCGCCCAGCTTGGGGATCGCGTCGAAGTTCGCCTTCACCACTTGCGCGTTCAGCGGGGTGCCGTCACTGAAGGTCGCGTCGGACCGCAGCCGGAATGTGAACGACCTGGCGTCGGGACTCACCTCCCAGCTCTGTGCCAGCCACGGCACCGGCTGGCCGGTGGTGGGATCCTGGTCGGTCAGCGAATCGACCGTCTCGCGCAGCGAATACAGGGTGTCGCTACTACCGACCTGCTGGGGATCGACACAGCCCGCGTCGGAGGCGACCGAGAACCGCAGCGTACCGCCGGATCTCGGTGGACCGGCATCGCCGCCCTGCTCGCCACCGGTGCCACAGGCGCCGGTGAACAGGGTGATCACCGCCGCCGACACCACGGCACGGCGAATCGACTTCGAACGCACAACACTGCTCACGCCAGAATTCCTCTGTCTACTGCCCGGATTCACGTGGGACTCACGGCGGGCGACACGACGAAACATTTCACATCTCGAAATACCCGGTCAACAATTCGGATCACTTCGCTCGGAATACATCGTCGGACCGAATAGTGCGGTACGCCGTCGGACGGTGTCCGGCACCGTGCTAGCTTCGCACCGTGTCGATAATCGAAACGACGCGCCGCGCGATGTGTTGTCGTCCGGCAGAGAAAGGACCGACGTGACCGCTGTACATGACAATCTGCTCGCCACGATCGAAGCGGAGCGGGCGATCTTCCGAACGTTCTACAAATTCTTCCGGATCGCCGACACCCAGGAGAGCGAGCGGTTCAGCGAGTGCTTCACCCCCGACGCGCTGATCGAGTACCGGATCATGCCCGGCCCGCCGGTGCTGTTCCACGGCCGCGACGAGTTCACCGATCACATGAGCCGGGTGCCCAAATCGCAGCGCTCCCTGGTCGCCCATGTCATCGGGCAGGCCACCATCGAGTGGAACGGCGACAAACCCCTGCTCACAGCCTATGCGACCGTGTGGCACTGGTTCTCCAGCACCGCCGCCACCGACGTGGGCCGACCGGCTGACTGGGTGGTCATCGGACTGGTCCAGGACGAGTTCGAGCAGTACGAGGGTGAGTGGCTCATCTCGCATCGGGATGTGCGCCATGTCGCGGGCCGGGTCGCCGCGGGCCACGGCCCGGGCTGAACACCACGCAGCGCCACCACCGGAGATCGGGCCGGACTCGTCGCCGAGTCCGGCCCGATCTCGCGTACACAGGACTTCGCCGCAACGATTGGACGAATTGTTCGGAGACATCGGTGACAATATGTTCCGGCGACATGGGAAACAATTCACTCCGTCAATTTCCGACGCCATGATCGAACTGTCACCGATGTTCCGGCAACACTTTCGCGATCGTCCAGGTGATATTCGAACCCTGCGGGCGTGACGGTCGAAACCTACGGTCGAACCGCAGGGTTTGCTCCGCGATCTTGTGACCTCTGAATATCCCGTGCGAAGGTGAATCCAGCCCGGCCGAAGAAACACGGCGGCCGAGGTTTCCTGGAGTCTGCTCCGGTTCGTGTACGGAAACGAGAGGTGCCACAGCGATGTCAGAAGTCCTGGACCTGGTCGGGCAGGTCGAGCAGCTCACCGAACGACTCGAGACGCTCGAGGCCGTCCGCGCGCTGAACACCTTGCGCCACGACCTACCCCGCTACATCAACGAGGGCAGATGGGACCAGGTCGGCGAACTGTTCAGTGCCGACGCCTTTCTCGACTACCGCCATCTGGGCCAGGCCGAGGGGCGGGCTGCCATTCAGGCGTACTTCGCCGGGCTGCCACAGCTCATCGAGGACAACAGCCCGGCCGGGCAGGTGCTGGTCAAGCAGTTCCTGCACGGGCACGACGTGGAGATCCTCGGCGATCGAGCCACCGGAGTGTCGTTCTTCGAGGAGAAGGTCGTCTTCGATACCGAAAGCTCGTTCGTGGCAGGCAAGTTCACCGACGAGTACGTCCGCGAGGGCGGCCGGTGGCGGTTCGCGCGGATCGCCCTCGACCTGTACTGGGTCATCCCGTACTCGCGCGGCTGGCAGCAGTAGCCGGCCCTTCGACCACAGAGAGGCTCGTCATGCTCCAGAAGAACACGACCAAGCGCATCGGGTACTGGCTGCTGCACCTGCACCAGCAGTTCGACGCCGCCACCGGCGCGCTGCTGCGCGAGCAGAATCTCACCCGCCGGGACTGGCAGATCCTGCACGCCCTGCAGATCGGTCTGGGCAGCGTCGCCGAACTCGACGCGGCGTTCGCGCCGTTCCTGGTCGCCGACGGCGCGCGGACCTATCAGCCGATCGTCGACGACTTCGCCGGCCGCGGCTGGGTCGAGGGCTCCGGTACGGCGCTGCGGCTCACCGCCGCGGGCGAGGCGGCGCACGAGCGCGCCGAAGCCCTGGTGAACGCCCACGCCGACGAATCGCTGCGTGGCATCACCGAGGAGGAATTCCTCGCCGCGAACGCGGTCCTGGCCAAGATCGCCGACAACATCGCCACCGAATGAGCTCGCGAGGAGCGTCATGACTTCCCTGTACGACCGACCGTTCCGCTTCGGTCTCTGCCTGTTCACCCCGTCCACCAGAGCGGAATGGATCGCCAAGGTACGCAGGGCCGAGGAACTGGGCTACGACGTCATCTCGGTGTCGGACCACCTCGGCATGCCCGCACCGATCCCGACCCTGCTGCTGGCCGCCGAGGCGACCGAGCGGATCCGCATCGGCACGCTGGTGTTCAACACCGCCTTCTACCACCCGACGGTGCTGGCCCGCGACCTCGCCACGGTCGACCGGTACTCCGGCGGCCGGGTGGAACTCGGGCTGGGCGCCGGCTACGACCGCGCGCAGTTCGACGCGGCCGGAATCCCGTTTCCCACTGCGGGCGAACGGGTTTCCCAGCTGGAGCGCACGGTCGCCGAGTTCCGCAAGCCGAAGTCCGAGCTCGACCAATACGCCCGGTTCGAACAGCCCGACGGCCCGCCGATCCTGATCGCCGGTCGCGGTGCACGGGTCCTGCGGCTGGCGGCCGCCCACGCCGACATCATCGCCTTCACCGGCACCACGGAGGTGCGCGACGGCGACGGGCTGAAGCTGGGTGGCATCACCGAGGTCACCGACCGGATCGACTACGTACGTGGACTGCTCGGTGACCGGATCGACCAGGTGGAGTTCAACATTCCCATCCACAAGGTGCTGCCCAAGGGCGCGACCGACGGCGTGACCGATGTCTGGCAGAACCGGCTCGACCTCACACCCGACGAGCTCGCCGAACTGCCGTCGCTGCTGTTCGGCACCCCCGAGGAGAACGCCGACACCCTGCGCGAACGGCGCAAGACCCTCGGCCTGACCTACTACACCGTGCTCGAACCCGAGATGGAGGCCTTCGCACCGATCATCCAGGCGCTCCGATAACCGGGCAGCACACCGTCTTTCGCACGCGGAGGAGACCGATATGACCGAACCATCCACGGTGGACACCGGCACCGGGTACGGCCGCAAGGCCCCGTCCTACGACGCCCGGCTGACCGAGGTCGGCCCCGGCACACCGATGGGCGAGGCGCTGCGGCGGTACTGGCACCCGATCGCCACCTCGGCCACCCTCACCGCCGAGGCACCGCATCGCACCCGTGTCCTCGGCGAGGACCTGGTCGTCTTCCGGGACGGAAGCGGCCGCGCGGGAGTGGTTTTCGAGCGTTGCGCGCACCGCGGCGCCAGTCTGTTCTTCGGCCGGATCGAGGACGACGGGCTGCGCTGTGGCTATCACGGCTGGAAATACGACGTGCAGGGGCGATGCTTGGAGCAGGCCTGTGAACCCGATCGCGGCAAGCGCCGCGATGCCGCGCGTCAGCCGTGGTATCCGGTCGAGGAACGCTACGGGCTGGTGTTCGTCTACATGGGCCCGCCTGACCGCAAGCCCGTCCTGCCACGCTACGACGTGCTCGAGGACCTCGCCGAGGGTGAGCAGTACTTCGCCGAGTGGCCGTTCCCCGGTCTGTCGGTGACCGGCGCCGAGCAGGATTTCCACTGGCTGCTGATCTACGAGAACACGATCGACCCGGTGCATATCAACTGGCTGCACTCCCAGCACAGCGGCTACCAGTTCCTCGGCACCGGCACCACGGGCTTCCCCGAGGACTTCTTCGATCCCTACACCCTGCCGGGCCGGGTCAGCTACGACCGCACCGATTTCGGGGCGAAGTACGGCGTCCGGTTCCTGGACAAGGAACGCGACGGGGAGCGGACCGAGCGGGTCTGGGGCGCCGAGCTGCACCTGCCCAATGCCACGGTGCTGCCGGACTGGGTCGAGCTCACCCCGGATACCAAGGCCGACATGGTGATCTGGGCTGTCCCGATCGACGACACCCGCCATCGCGCGTTCTTCTCCATCCGCGCGAGCGATCCCGCACGCGTGCAACGGTTCCTGTTCGGCATCACCCAGGACGGCAAGAACGCGTGGGAGCTGACCGACCAGGAACGTCAGCGCTTCCCCGGTGACGGCGAGGTGATGACTTCGCAGGGTCCGGTCGCGCTGCATTCCGAGGAGACCTTGGCGACGACGGACCGTGGCGTGGTGCTGCTGCGCCGGTTGCTGCGGACGATGATCGACGACGTGGAGGCGGGCCGTGATCCGCAGGGGGTGAGCCTGATCGAGGAACCGGTGCGGCACACCCAAGCCGGCCTGTTCACCCTCGCCGGGGCCACGGCGGACGAGACCGCGGCAGCGGTGCCCGCGGCCGGTGTCTGACCGGGGCAGCCCTGTGACCTGGATCGATGCGGTGGTCCACGCCCGCACCTCGGCGACGTCCGACATCGTGGTGCTCGAACTCACCCCGGTCGATGCCACCGAATTCCCTTCCTACACAGCCGGATCCCATGTCGACGTGCAGCTGGGCTCGGGCCTGGTCCGCCAGTATTCACTGTGCGGACCGCCCGAGCCGGGCCGCTACCGCTTGGCGGTGCTGAACGTCGCGAACTCGCGGGGCGGGTCGCGGGCGATGCACGCGCTCGCGGTGGGCGATCGGGTGCGGATCTCGGCCCCGCGCAACCACTTTCCGCTCGCCGAGACAAGCAGTCATGTGCTGATCGCGGGCGGCATCGGCATCACCCCGCTACTGGCCATGCTGACGCACCTCGAGCAGACCGAGGCCGACTACGTGCTGCACTACAGTGCCCGCACCCGCTCACGCGCGGCGTTCTTGGACGAGCTGGCCGAGAACCCCCGGGTGCGGTTGCATTTCGACGACGAAGACCCAGCCCTACTGCTCGACATCACCCGCGATCTGGGTGATCCGAGACCGGACACCGCGGTCTACGTCTGCGGACCGGACGGCTTCATGGACTACGTCGTAGGCAAGGCCGAAGCCCTCGGCTGGCCGCGCACCGCACTACACACCGAGCGATTCGGCACCGATCTCCCCACACCGACCGAGTCGCAACAGACCGGATTCACCGTACGCCTGGCCTCCAGCAGCGCCGAATACCTCGTCGCCGACGACCAGAGCGTGCTGGATGTCCTGTTGGACAACGGCGTCGACGCCCCCTACTCCTGCCAGCAGGGCATCTGCGGCGAATGCGTCATCCGGGTCCTCGCCGGCGATCCCGACCATCGCGACGACGTCCTCACCGACGCCGAACGCGCCGACGGCATGTTCACCACATGCTCGTCACGATCCCTCTCCCCCGTCCTCGAAGTGGACCTCTGAGAACGGTCTGCCGAGCCAGGCACGAAGCTCGAAACTGATTGGCGGCAAACGGTTCCTCGCCTGTGTGGTGAGCAGGGGTGGCACCGGCCGCGTCGCAATTCCGTTGATCGAGCAGGTGTCGAAGTGGGTGGAATGCAGCTGTCCGCGCACATGGTCGACACGCTGACTTGCACCCGGCAGCAGGTTCGGTGTCGAGCTCTGGGTTCGGCTTCACCCAACAGCGCGGTTCTCCGACATGCAAGGAGAGTCGGGCCGCGAGCTGCTCGCCGACGCCGCATGACCGCGTTCTTCGAGGGCAACACGTCTTTCCACCGCTCTTCGCCCACCTCCCACCATCTACCGATCCGGTCATAAGTGTTGATGACCTTGCGACACGCTCCCAGATCGGTCAGAGCCAGCCGGGGTGCCGATCCCTTGCGCGGCCCGAGGTTGGTGAAGTTCGCCGAGCTGATGTACACCGCGACAGCACCACCGGCATCGGCCAGATCTCGAGGGGTGAGCGCTGGCTCGAACCGCCTCCTACTGAGGCTTTCAGGCAGACCCAGCGGGCGGCGCTGACGTAGTCGGTGACGCTGACCGTGGTTTTCTCGACGATCGCCATTCGTGGTTGCCACAGGCGCTGACCAGTGGCCGATGATGTTTCACGGCGCGGCGGAGTCCCCCGGAACAGCGACGACATGGGCGATATGACCGAGCTTGGCGGGGTTGAACACCCAGTAGAGCCGGTCGATCGTCTCGTCGTCGGCCGCAGCAACCCCGAGCCAGGCGATGGGGGCTCCGTCGCGGCTGACCACCACCGACGCGCGACCATTGGCGTCGACCCAGTCGATGGCGACCCCCGTCCAGAAGTGTGAGGCGAACGCGGCCACGTACTTGGCCACGCGCATCCGTCCGAATACCGGGATGCGCGAGGCATTGCGCACCGCGCCGCCGCCGTCGGAGTAGCTGGCGACATCGGTGGCGAAAAGCGCCTCGAGTTCATCGAATTCACCGGCGCGCGCGGCATTCAGGAAGGCGGCGAGCAGACGCCGCTGATGCACGGTGTCGACTGATACTTTCCGGTCGGACTCGATGGCCTGGCGTGCCCGGCTCACCAGCTTCCGGGCGGCTGGTTCCTTGATGTCGAGGACTTCGGCGATCCGGCCGTAGGGGTAGTCGAAAGCTTCCCGCAGGACGAACGCCGCCCGCTCGGTCGGCGTCATCTTCTCCAGGACGACCAGGACCGCGGTCTCCAATGCCGCGGCACGCTCCGCGCCGAGCGAGGGATCAGCACTGGTGTCCACGGGCTCGGGCAGCCACGGGCCGATGTAGGTTTCCCGACGGACCCGCGCGGTCTGCGTGGCATTGATCGCCTGCCGGGTGGTCATGGTGACGAGGAAGGCCTCCACATCACGCACGGAATCGCGGTCGGCGTAGGACTGCCACTTCACCCAGACGTCCTGGACGATGTCCTCGGCGTCGGCAACGGTGCCGAGCATTCGGTAGGCGATGCCGAACAGCCGTCCCTTCTGCGCGGAGAAGTCGTCGACTGCTTTGCCCAGGTCGGTACCCGCGGGTCCACTCATCGCGCGGTCGTTCCGACGCCACCGGCAATCGCGTGATTCATGTCCCCCGCCTCGATTCGGCCACCATCTCCCACGACGTTACTCGCGCCGGCCGTACGCGGGGGGCGTGGCACGCGGCAACCCCTCTGAGCGAGCGGCACCGGACAGCGGGCGGCTTGTGCGCCCACACGACGCCGTCATTCGACCAATTTGCCTTCCGTCGATACATCTCGCATGAGCCGGGCGATTCCATCGGGGATCGCGGGGATCTCCTCGCGTTCGAGCTTGCCGGGACCCGACCACACGAGATTCACCCGCAGCGCCGGATCCAGGTCGGGGTAGTCGGACCGATTGTGGCAGCCACGGGTTTCGCGTCGCTCCAGCGCGGCTTCCAAGGTGGCGCGTGCGGCGAGCACCGAGGACTTCAGATCGAAGGCGTGCGCCAGATCCTGGAACCCGGCGGCGTCGGGGTGCACGCCGATATTCGTCATGCGGTCCTCGACCTCGTCGAGTTCGGCCAAGCCTGCCCGAATCCCGGTCTCGTCGCGCACCACGCCGGCGTGCTCGGTCATGGTGTCGCGCACGGCGCGTTGCAGGGCCCGTACGTTCTCCTGCCCGTCGACCGCCAGCAGCTCATCGATCTCGGCGCGGGCCTCGACGAGCGCACTGTGGGACCGACGCTGTGCGACCAGCTCGGCCGAGTACCGCGCTGCCGCCTCGCCGACGATCCGGCCGTAGACGAGCAGTTCGATCAGCGAGTTGCCGCCGAGCCGGTTGGCGCCGTGCAGGCCGCTCGATGCCTCGCCGATCGCATAGAGGCCCTCGACGCCGGTACCGTGATCTTCGGAGCGAACCCACACTCCGCCCATGGAATAGTGTGCCGTCGGCGCGATTTCGATCGGATCGCGAGTGATGTCGAGCATTTGCAGCTCCAAAATCGTCTGGTAAACGCGCGGCAGTCGCCGCATGATCGTTTCGCGAGGCAGGTGCGAAACATCCAGCCAGACAGCACCGTTCGGCGTTCCTCGACCCTCCTTGATCTCGGTGTAGGCGGCCAGCGCGACCCGGTCTCGGGTCGAGAGCTCCATGCGTTCCGCGTCGTAGCGCCGCATGAAACGCTCTCCCGCGGCGTTGCGAAGAATGCCGCCTTCTCCCCGTGCGGCTTCCGATACCAGTGTCCCGGCCGCGTTCTCGGGTTCGATGAGCCCGGACGGGTGGAACTGCACGAGCTCCGGGTCCCGAATCCGGCCGCCCGCGAGTACGGCGAGCCGGAACGAATCACCGGTGTTCTCGTCACGTCGGGAGGAGGTGCGCCGCCAGATGCGGGTGTGCCCACCGGCAGCGAGGATTACCGCGTCGGCTCGCAACACGTAGCGCTCGCCACTGTCGAGATCGAAACCGTAGGCGCCGAAAACCACGTTGTCTCGCACCAGGATTCGGGTCACGTAGCAGGTATCGATGATCTGGATGCCGAGCTGCGCGGCCCGGTTCACCAGGGTCCGCTGGATCTCGAGGCCGGTGTAATCACCGGCGAACGCGGTGCGCCGGTAGGTGTGCGCGCCGAAGAATCGCAGCGAGATCCGGCCGTCGGATTCGCGAGCGAACGGCATCCCCCAACGCTCGAGATCCTCGATTCCGCGCGCGGCGTTCTCGGCGACCACCTGGGCGGTATCGGGGCGCGCCAGCAGGTAGCTTTCGGTGATCGTGTCCGCCGCGTGCTGCTGCCAGCTGTCCTCGACGTCCATGGTCGACAGCGCGGCATTGATGCCGCCGGCGGCGAGAGTGGTGTGCGCGTCCGCCTTCGGCCGCTTGCCCACCACCAGGACGTCGATGCCGCGCTCGGCCAGTTCGATCGCCGCACGGAGGCCGGAACCGCCGGTGCCGACGACGAGCACCGACGTCGCGATCTGACGTTCGTCGGATGTGAGCATCGCTTCGTTCCCTTCCGAAGGGGGCAGTGCGCGCGGGCGGGCAGATCGCCGCCCGCGCGAACAGTTCAGTTGCTGGTCAGCCACTCCGACAGCCGCGTCTGCGCCAATTGCGCATCGCTGCCGGGCAGCAGCTCGCGCTGCGGCACCGCCCCGAAGTATCTGGCCTCCGGATCGGTGACCACCGTGCGGGCGTCCGACCGCGCGCTCAGCACGGTGCGGATCCATTCGTCGAGGGCGATGACCTCCGGGCCGCCGACCTCGATGGTCCCGTTCTTCGGCTCGCCGGCCGCCGTACGTCCGACAGCGGCGGCCACATCGTCCGCGGCCATCGGCTGCATACTGGAACCTGGCAGCCGCACCTGACCGTCAACGGTCGCGGAATCCGCGATACCACCGGCGAATTCGAAGAATTGCGTGGCGCGCACGATCGAGTACGGCAGACCCGATCCGGCGATCAGTTCCTCCTGCGCCACCTTCGCCCGCAGATACCCGGAATCCGGCAACCGTTCCGAACCCACCACCGACAGTGCGACGTAATGCCCGACACCGGCCGCGGCGGCGGCCTCGAGCAGGTTCGTCGTGGAGGTCCGGAAGAACTCCATCACGTCGTCGTCGGCGAACGACGGCGAATTGGAAACATCGATCACCACGTTCGCGTCCTGCAGTACTTCTTTGACTCCCTCACCGGTGAGGGAGTTCACGCCGGTATTGGGTGCGGCCGGAACCGCCTGGTGGCCGTGCTCACCGTGTCGTGCGACGAGCTTGGAACCGATCAGGCCGGTGCCGCCGATGACGACGATCTTCATGCTCATTCCTTTCGTTCGGGCATTGCGCGGGGTTAGCGAAACTCCGCTGTACCAAGGACAGGGCAGGCGGTGATTCTGTGACAGTGCTGGTGCCGAGGCCGTTCGTCTACGCTCGATCCTGCGGCGCGACGTACTCGAAGGTCGGGCCCGCGGTGGTGCGGCCGTCACCGCTGGGCATCTTCATGAGCGCTTGGGCCTGGGACTTCAACGCGTACATCGTCCCCACCGCGTCCCGCATCTGCGACGGGCTGCCGTTGAAGGTGTCCTCCAGCAAGTACAGCAGCAGGCAGTAGGTGTTGTTGAATTCCACCTGCGCGCGGCGGACCGCGCTGTCTTCCGGATAGTCGGCGGTGCGGGGGTTGGGGCGCATCGGCAGCACTTTGTCGGGGTCGAACAGGATCGGTTCACCAGTGGGCCCGGACTGCGGGGTGTCACCGAGCTGGAACCGCTTGCCTTCCTTCAGTTCGAGGAAGCGATAGTAATGGGCGACCTCGTCGCGATCGGGATGGAAGACGTCCTTCTCGCCGTCCCACACCTCGGTCCGCGCCGCGCCTTCGCCCTGCTCGACGATCTCGGCCAGCGCCGTCAGCGCCGACTTCAGATCGTGCACCGGAACGACCTGTCCGCCACCGCTGTTGAAGTGCATCTCGTTGAGCTGCCGACCGGGGTCGCCGCAGAAGACTGCATCCTCGCCGAGGGTGTCGACCAGCGAGATGAGACCGAGTTCGACGGCCGCGTAGAACTGCCCGATCGTGTGATAGCCATCGGATTCGGGTAGCGCGTCCGCCGAGGCGGGCCGTTCGATGTTCAAGAACAATTCGAGGGCTTCGGAACCGAACGGCGCGAGCTGTATTCGCACGGATCGATCGCTGTGCGGCAGCGGATGCGGATACGCGGGCAGCAATTCGGGCGCGTCGAGCTTGGGCTCGCCACCTACCGCATTGAGCAGATTCGCCGCCAGCGCCAAGTGCAGCATCTCCTCTACGAATACGCTGCTGATGACCTGTGCCGCTTCGGCATTGGCGCCCGGCTCCAGCGAATACAGGGCACACATGTACGGCGGTATGGTCGCGTGCTCGAGCTCGATCGCCCACTGCAGATGGCGACGCAGATCGTCCATTGTCTCGATGGCGTGACCCGTGCTGATGTCCATGATCGAACCTCGTCTCGACAGGTGTTCATGTGGTGTCGAAAACTAGGACAATGCGTCCGGGAGAACTGTGACAAGAACTTGCGACTCGCCGTCGCAACACCGGGCCGAGCTCGCGGGCTCGAACACGGCGATCGTTTTCGGGTCCGGCGGCGAGAGCAAGCCGCTGAAACAAGACCCAACCAAAACGCGGGGTAACCGCGGGGCCAGACACAATGAAACAGGTCAGGCCCGGTCTTAGACCGGGCCTGACCTGTTATTTCTGTGGGCCTAACGTGCCACAACCCGAACACCCTGATAGTGACGGGGCCAGCGATTCGGATCGAACCGGTCGGGGTTCGAGGGCAGGCGCCCCGACGGTCTTAAGCCGCCATCGTTGGCGCTGATTTGCAGTATCCAAGCAGTTGCGGATCACCGAGCGAATCGCACCTGAACTCAGCGTTTCGCCTCAAGTCTGTCTACCGCATCGCGCCCGATCGCTTGGTGTCTTAGCCAATCGGTAGGCAATGCAGTTGCACGTCAAACGGACGTTCTAGTCGTCGAGTTCGAGCATTCGGAGCTTCGTTGCCTCGATGAGGCTGTCGAGGCCATCGAATAGGCGTTGCAGCGCCAGCCACTGTGGCACATCAGGATCGAGACGGAGGAGAGCGCTAGCTACCTCAGAACGATACTTCTCGTGTCGGCTAAGCTCCTCGCTCAGCACCCGCTGCTGGTCTGCATTGGGTTTGCGACGGAAATCGCGGCCTAGGTCGTCGATCAGCTTCTCGGTCGTCGGATTGTTGAGATAGGCATCCACGACGTCCGGGTCCGAGAGATCGAGATCTTCGAACAGCATGCGATCGGGGTCGTACAGCGGTTCGTCAGTCATCGCGAATCACCCACGAATGCGCGCGCTTCGGCTGTCGACTGCCGGACCGGAACGACCCCATCATCTCCGCGTTGACGGCCGCCGACATAGCCAACGATCGACGGCTGCAACTCTCGCGTTGCCACCCTCTTGTCGATGCCAAGTGGTGCGGCAACATTCCCGGCGCTCGCGCCGCTACCGTTCTCGTCGCAAATCTGGATCGCGGTAGCTAAGACCGTCAGCCTCTCAGGTGTCACCATGGTCCCCAGTATGCGCCGGGACACCGACACGATGGCCGCTTGCGTATCAACCGGACAGCATGGTGCCGTCCAAGCGCGCGCCGATGGCAAGCGTCGGCGCGGTCACCGCAACACGGATACAGGGACTCGTCGGTCGCTAAACTAGGGGCTCCGCAGCAGCATCCGTAGACGATCGTGCGCCGACCGCGCTGCATAGGTGACGGTGAACTGGTTCCGTCTCAAAACCGTAGCCCCATCAACTGGCTGCACGACCGAACGGGAAACGGTGGGGTCCGACCCCACATGACAGGTCAGGACCGGGCCTGACCTGCTATCCAAGTGGACCTAACGCCAGGGCAGCAAGCTTTGGGGGTAGCAGCCGACAAAGCAACATCGGATGTTGCGCCCTTGGACTGCGGCCCGGGGGCGCAACCAGACTAAGTGACCAACGCAACCGCCAACCATCAACGTCCGATCGAGTATCCCGAGTTGTCAGCAGCGAGCAGCAATTGGCAAACTAGTAGAAACTACGCTTGAGGATGTCGGGACCATCAAAGGGATACGCAAATCCGCAACAGGGTCCGATACACCGATGGCAAGCTATAGGTTCGCCGGGTGACCTACCTGCCAGAATCTTAGTAATCATGCCTTCATCCATCTGCACCGCTTCTAGCCGCGCCAACGGATCGCGCGGGA
Organism: Nocardia sp. NPDC127606; assembly: GCF_042671725.1. NCBI lineage: Bacteria > Bacillati > Actinomycetota > Actinomycetes > Mycobacteriales > Nocardiaceae > Nocardia > Nocardia sp. NPDC127606. The sequence continues at coordinate 1,789,922 of NZ_JBHXWQ010000001.1, forward strand.
ATCGAACCATGCTAACTTCTTTCAACTCTATATCGCGATGAAGAACGCCAGGATAGCAGCTCACCGAGTCCCCCACAGCATGGTCACACGATTTTATGCCGCATATTGTACAAGTGCCATCCTTTCGATCTGCGGCGACTTCATACTTCTCATCGAGTTGATGCTCACATAAGTCAATATCTTCTGAGCAGATTGAGCAACACCGGACCGTATTCATTCCTGCCGAGAAACCTATGCGCAGATGCATCAACTGGAGTGCGCACACATCCCAATACTTGCTGTCTTTATACTCGGCAAAGCACCCAAAGACTTGACCCACCACTTCGGCGCATCGGTGCGCTTGGACATGAGCCATCTCCGCCAGGTTCGGAACATCGGATAGCTCGTCAAAAAAGTTGAATGCCGAAATTGCAGCATTTAAGGCTTGTCGCGTGCGGTCCTCTATTTCGGAGCGCCTTGGATGATCCCGCATCTTCCTCTTGAGTGGATACCATGACTTTTCTAAAGGCGGACTTGTACGAGAAATTGATTGCGGCGCATCTTGGCGATACATGCTATGACCAGGAATGTCACCGAGATCGCCAGTGAAACAATCGCTTAATTCGACAAGCGCAGTGCCATACTCTCTGTATGAACTTAGAATAGCAACACGACCATCATGTAAGAGTGCTCCCTCTCTTTGGCGACCTGCGGCCGGAAGTATTGGGACACCGGTTCGAATTATGCGCCCCCTCACGCCCATCCCGTTACTCAACGTCATTTTCTCCGCCGAGTTCTTCGGTACCGGAATTTTCCACCATGCCGAGCAGCGCTCTTTCAACTTCTTCAACAGGTCCGGCGATCTCAATTCCGCGAGCCTCGAATGATCCTGCATTCAAAATGGCCACCCTTAGGGTAACAATTTCTCGCCCGACGTCGTCAGTAGGAGCTAGCCCAAGCCGAGCCCGAACTCGAACTGTGACAGCAGTGACAGAAGCCTTCACAACATCATAGATAAGCGGAGTCACAATCGCGAGTCCGACGAAGGTGGTCAGTTCGCCGATTGCATATTCGCTAAGATACTTTCGCCGAGTTGATGGCATCGAAAAATCGGCGTCTGCCAACTGCCTTTTTACTAGCTTCAGCGTTCCTGCAACTTCTTCTTTGTATAATGCGATACCGGTGCCAGGATCAATTCGATCCGGTAGAAGTGCGAGCCTGGCGCCTGAACCAATCAAATGATCCACATCCCAAAGCTGCTCTTCGGGGGCCCATTCGCTGACAGTAGCACCGCTGGTCGGAATCACTACTACGTTCTCCTTATCCGTGATCAACGGTTTGGTGGGTACGCTCCGGCCGATACTACCCCGTGCCGAGTGATCGAGAAAACATGGAGGCAACGACGGCGCCAGGCTGCTAGCGCGGTCAGGGAAATACTTCTCCGATCCTATCTGCGAGCACAGGAACGCATGCACTAAAATTTCGGAAGATGGCAGATGGCCGCTTCATCCGTCGCTGCGCCTGTTCAATCTTGCTGATCAACGACTTCTCGCCCACAGTGAAGTCGCAATAGGCGGCCGCGCAAGTAAGATACATCATGTCAGTCAGGTCATTGCTATTCCACTTCGTTCGTCCATCGACCAGCTTCTCATGGAAAACTTCCCGGAATAGCCCCAGGTTCGGCATGACCGCCACATCCTGTTCCATAAACGACCGACTCCAGCGGCCCATCTCCTCAACCGATACCCCCGTGCTATGAGCAGCCTTAGCGACTTCGCTTCCGGTATCAGAGAAGAAGAACACATAGGTCCTCCTTCTCTTCATCGCTGATCCCGCGCCCTTTTCCGTTGCTAGCCAATCGGTAAAATTCTGATTGCGTTCAACCCAACCCGGTATTGGGTTCTGCTGCACCGCCTCACCATCAAGCATTGTGTCGAAATTGGCCGTCACCGCAGTCAATGCTGCCGAAGCGAAAAAGGAATGCTTTCGGACTACTTCAGGCGATCTTATGCCACTACTGATGGCATATGGCTCAAGAGTAACCGCGGGATGCGTAACCATTTCAATGCCAGTTTCGAGTCTCGAATGAAGCGAGGATAGTATTTCGTTCCGACGCACGGCGAGAGGATCACGGAGCTGCCAGCCTGCACTCAATTGCAGAATTGTCAATGCGAGAGTGTATCGTTCGCCGTTGTTTCTCCACTTGCATGTTTCGGACATGTGCGCAGAGGATAGCGGCAGAATGATCCGACCTGCGCTTGCTTGTTCGATCAGCCAGAGGGCAGCCTCATGTTCACGTGACTTAACTCCAGAAATAACGTACTTCGCCTTGTAGAGCGTATTCCAGTGGTTCTGGTCGAGATAGACCGTTGGCCTACCCCGGTGGGGGGAAAAGTCGCGTACCGTCGGCATCTCCGCGACGATAGTGTCGCCTCGAATAGTTTCGATAGTTAAGGTATTTTTTAAAGGGCGATACGTTGTACGGGAAATATAGGAGGTAACGCTGAATGGAGAGCCGCCATTCAACGCTTCCACCACAGGCGCGTAGCCAGGCCGCAAGATCTGGTACGTCGATGTCTCGCGGTCGAGGACAATGCTCCAGTCACCGTCTGCGAGGGGGTCTGTGTTCATAGCAACCGATGATGTCACCAATCACACTGCACAGACACAGATTATCGGGCAGAAGTACCTTCCCAACGACAGCAACATGGCACTAGTACTGCAACGGCACTCGGTTGGGGTAGTTCGCCTGCGTGGTGGTGGCTAGTTGGAGCGTAAGGACGGGTGGACGCCGACCGAACGAGCCTGTGAAGTCACGCCCGACGAGATGCGGCTGTTGCTGCGGCGGGCGGACCGGGATGTCGGCGGCGTCCACAGTTGCGCGGTATCCCGACTCGGGGCCCCGGGAGGCGCCCGTGACGTCCTACCGACACCCCGTCATAGAATCCCGTGACAGGTCCGTTCGAAGTGGAGCACCCGGCACCCGGGGCTTTCGCCACAGACTTCCCTCCTCTCTAGGGAAGCCGGTGCGCCGCGCAAAGGGATACGACGTCTCCCGGGTACCAGGTGCACGGATTACCATGCCCCGTAACTGTTTTCGGGCGTAACCCGGTTGTGTTCGGTCAGCGTTAGCGTATTGTAGGTGTTTGCCCATTTCAGGCACAAACAATGTAGGCGGCGATATGGTCAGAGGGCGGGAATGGACTGGTTTTGAAGCGGCGGCGCTACAAGAGGCCATGCGGTATTCGATGCGGGATTTCGCATCGCTACTAGGGATAGAAACCAGCACGGTTGCGAATTGGAGGAAGGGCCTGAGTGGCGTAACGCCTCGCACCAAGGTGCAGGCCATCCTGGACACGACCTACCAGCAGCGTGCAACCCCCGAAGACCGGGAACGGTTCGCGCAGATCGCGGCGGAGGGCGAGGCGGCATGGCGGGAACGGCATAGAAAGGACCAGCGGGCCGGGTCGCTGGAAGAGGCCGAACGGCATGATGCTCGTATGCCAGCATCTCTCGGGATCAGAGTCGGCATGGCTGACGTCGAACGAATTGTCAAGAGTATGGGCCGAATCCACGAGCTGCAATTGATGGCTGGCGGAGATCGGCTGTGCGAAATCGCAACCAATGAAGTGCGTTACGTCGAGCATCTCCTCGATAGCGGACGCTATAGCGACACGGTCGGTACGGCGCTCACCAGCGCGGCTGCTGAGATGATGACGGCTGCGGGCTGGGTTCACTACGACGCCGGTCAATGGAAATCCGCCAAACGGTACTACGCCGATGCAGCGCAAGCAGCCACCATGAGCGGCGACGGCATTGCCGCAGCCCATACCTGGATCAACGCCTCACTGTTGTCGTACCGTGAGGGTTCGCGACCCAAGGAAGGGGCGCGGCTTGCCCAAGCTGCCCAAATCGCCGCCGAACGGGAGGGCGGACCGAAACTGCGGGCCTTGGCTGCGATTCGCGAGGCGGAAGCGCACAGTGTTATCGGGGATCGTTCTGTGATGGTTGCGGCGGTCAATCGGGCACATCGGGCGCATGAATCAACCAAAGGGCACGATCCCGCCTACCTTGCCCACCTGCCGGAAGCGCAACTCAGCGGGCTGACGGGCTTGGCGTTCATGCGGTTGGGCGACCATGCTGAGGCCACAACGTATTTGAGATCCGCGATCGTCGGCACCGCCGCGTATCCTCGTGAACGGACTGCTTGGCAGATCCGGCTGGCTCAGAATTGCGTGCAGGCCGGAGAGATCGCCGACGGCTGTGGAATGCTGGTCGAGAACTTCGCCGAGGTCAGCACGGTAGCCTCAACCCGCCTGCAAACAACGCTGACCGGCATTGCCGACGATCTGCGCCACCATGTCGCGGTGCCGGAAGTGGGTCAGTTTGTTGAGCTGTGGACTACCCGGTGACCCACAGCGTCAAGTCGTTCCGCCACGCGCGTCCGTAGCAGGTCGTAGCGCTGTTTGGTGTGCACGTAGGACAGGCAGTAGTCGCGGGTTGAGGCGAAACTCTTGGTTTTCGGTGTCGGCGGAGAGAACTGGGTGTACTCCGGGAACTGTTCCGCGGTGAGATCAACCTGGATGCCGTCGATGAGGTTGATGTAGTGGGAGACGGTCTTTCCGCCGGGCATGGAGGCGGTTGTGTGGAGGATGTCACCGCCCAGATAGTCCTGTACCACGCAAGCTGTCACCGCACACTGACCTTTGGCGGCGTTGTCGTCGGTCCAGTCGGCAGATGCACTCGTCTCGGCCGACCAGGCGGATTGGAGGACTCGGCGGAGGGTTTCGAGGGGGTCGCTGCCCATGAGGACATGGTAGCCGCATCGTTCGCGCTGCTGGCCATCCCCGCCCGCCAACCTGTTCGCGCTCGCGGTGGTCACCACTTCTGACGCGGGAGCCCGTTGACCTGCCGATGTTTACGGCCGGGTGCGTTCCCGGTGTGGTTTCGGTGCGTTCTGGGTGTGGTTTGGAGGCCGCCCCCAGCCCCCGGCTCAGGTTGTGCGGGCGGTGCCCGGGCCGTCGTGGTTAGGCAGCTCGAGAGGGGCGGTGAACCCACCTCCGTGTCGAAGTTGACGGGCTCGTCGCTGCCGGGTGGGTGTTGATTTCGTGGTGTGGTCAATACGTGGGGAATTGCGTGGGGAAATACGTGGAGAAATACGTGGGGCGGTTAAACCGCCCCACCCTGCCCCTGGATATCCGCTGCTCACAGGCCATATCCCCGCGTGGATGTCATCCAGGATTGTCTATTCATACATAGTGAATAGACATCCGTGCCCAGCCCTCGCCGGTGCCCGCTGGTGTTCTCACCGATCGTGTGCAGTGGCTAGCAGTCCTTCCGCAACCGGTGCCGGTGCTGTCCTCAACGTCTCTGTTCGCTGTGCTCGTGTTCGCTGTGCTCGTGTTCGCTGTGCTCGCCGGCTGCGGCGAGTCCCGCACCCGAGCCCCTGCGCGGGTCAGCGTGCTGTGGGGGGCCGGTTCTGTTGGCGCCGAGCCGCGTTGGTGACGTCGTCGGACGGGTAGGCGACCGCTCCGTCAGCCGCGACCACAGCGAGCGCCCGAGGGTGGGTGGGTCGATGAAATTCATTCCGTGGCATATTCGATGATGAGTTTCCGTGCGAGATCCGGTGCGGTGGTCAAAACGACCCATCCGCACCCCGCGTATCCGCTGTTCACCGGCCACATATCCATCCGGATACCAGCAGGGATTGTCTATACATACTGACTGTATAGACATCCGTACACAGCACACATCGCCCGATTTCCGCCGCGATCCGATGTCGGGAACTCGCTCCTACCACCCTTCCCGGCGGCCTCCGCAGGAGAGGGCCACCTTCGATCTGAGACCCGACAACGCCTCCTACGACAACCGGCTGCTCACACCTTCACGACCACATTCGGCTCGCGCCGGTAATTCCGCGTCGAGTTGGTGCGGCCTGACGGCCTGTCCGCCGTGCTGTCGTCGGACGGGGGCGTCGCTGCGCTCGTCGCGGTCGCACAGCGCCCGAACGGCTTACGGGTGGGATCGTCCGGTTCCGGGGGCGTGTCAGCGCGACGGACCGCTCGCGACGTGTATCGGGGGTCGCGTGTGTCTATCGGTACACCCGCGAGACTCCGCACCCAGGTAACGATCTCGAGAACTTTCCGACCTCGGTGTCCCGAAACGACGGTTTTGCCGGTGTTTACGGACGAACCCCCGTCTGTCTCGTCGTCAGGAGCGCCAGTGACACCGGAGCCCAGCGACCCCACGAACCCCGACAACAACGTCACCCCCCTGCCCATTCATCGAGTCCGCCACCGCGACCGCGTCACCGTGGAACGGATCGAGACCACCCCGATCACACCCGAACAGAACCGGCGCGCTGTCACCGCACTCGCCGCGCTGATCAACGAATGGAACAACCGGCACGACAATCCCGAACAATTCCGCGATATAGCCGCGTGAATCGTTTCCCATCCCTGGATCCACATCGACGATCGATGGACAATAGCAGACGCAATATTATGCAGTAGAAGGGAATTCGACTCGGTATGGCACGACCCAGGAAGAAAAACGCGACCATTCAACCCGCTCGGCTCGACACCCTCGAAACAGTGCGGGTCGGGATCTATGTCCGGCGCTCCACCGATGATGAACATCAGCCCTACTCGATCGAAGCCCAGGACTCCCGCCTCGGCTCCTACGTCGATTCCCAGCCCGGCTGGCATGTCGTGATGCGCTTCGCCGACGACGCCTCCGGCGCGAGCACCGATCGCAAGGACCTGCAACGCGCCCTACAGGCAGCCGAAGCCGGGCTGATCGACGTGCTGCTCGTCTACCGCGTTGACCGGTTCTCCCGCAACCTGCGTGACCTCGTCGAACTACTCGACGACCTCGACAAACACGGAGTCGTGTTCCGTTCCGCCACCGAACCGTTCGACACCTCCACCCCGATGGGCCGCATGCTGGTTCAGATGCTGGGCATGTTCGCCCAGTTCGAACGCGAGACCATCATCGACCGTGTCGTCGCGGGCATGGAACGCAAAGCCGCCAAAGGGCTTTGGAAAGGCGGACGACGCCCGTTCGGCTACCGACCCGACACCACCGGCGACACCCTGGCCCCCAACCCGGCCGAATCCCCCGTCGTGGCCTCGATCTACCGCCTCTACACCCGAGACCGACTCGGTTCCAGAGCCATCGCCACACTGCTCAACCAACGAGGGCACCGCACAACCAACGGCGGTACCTGGTCCGGCCACCAAGTCCTGCGCACCCTGTCCAACCGCGTCTACCTCGGCGAGCTCACCTTCCGCGACATCACCGTCGCCGACTGCCACCCACCACTGATCGAACCCGAACTGTTCGCCGAAGCCGAACGCCTACGCCTCGAGCGCGGCGAGGACCACGCCCACCGCGCCGCCAACGCCTCCGACTACACCCTGACCGGGCGGATGCGCTGCCCCACCTGCGGCACCGCCATGATCGGCACCCGCGCCCACGGCAAAACCAAGGTCTACCGCTACTACACCTGCCACAACCGCACCCGCTACAACAGCACGAAATGCGGCGGCTACCGACTCAACGCCGACCACGCCGAAACCGCCGTCCTCCACGCCCTCGCCACCTTCTACCGTGAGCAGCACACCCTCATCAACGACGCCGTCACCACCGCCCAACACCTCCACAACAGCGGACGCCAAGCCCAGCAAGACGAACTCGCCGCCGTCACCACCAAGATCACCGACACCACGGCCAAGATCGACCGCTACCTCACCGCGTTCGAGAACGGCACCATGACCGCCGAACTCATCGGAGACCGCCTCACCAGCCTGCGCGACACCCACCGCCAACTCACCCACCACCGCGACGAACTGACCGCCAACCTCGACACCGCACCCACCGGACCCGACACCGCCACCCCGAACCAGGTAGCCGACCACATCACCGATATCATCACCACCGGCAGCGACACCGCCCGCAAAACGCTCATCGAAACGCTTGTCGCAGAAGTCAAGATCACCGGACCCGACACCATCATCCCCGTGTTCCGCATCCCCGAACCACCCACCACCACAATCACCCCGAACACGAAAAAGGCCCTGACCAGCGTAGAAACGCCGACCAGGACCGTTAAACCAAGTGTTCGTGCAATGACAAACTTGGTGGAGCTAACGGGACTCGAACCCCTGCCCCCCACGCAGCGGTTGGTGCTGGAGCTCAGATCGAGTAGCCATCGACTATGACCAGGTGTTTTCCAGTTGCCCATGTTTTGTGTGTCCTGCCGAGGGCACCAGAACTTCTCAGTCAGGCATTGCCGAGTAGGTCACCACGAGTGGGGCGTGATCGGAGAGCCGCTCAGCGGGTGACGGTTCCTTGTCGACGACGACAGACGTGGCGAGGCGGGCGAGACCGGGTGTCGCGAGTTGGTGGTCCACTCGCCAACCCACATCCTTGGCGAACGATTGACCCGCCCAACTCCACCAGGTGAGTGGACCCGGGCGATCGCCGTGCACCTGTCGCACCACGTCGACGAGCCGACGCGTGCCGAGAATCGAACTGAACCACTCGCGGTCGGCAGGCAGGAATCCGTCCATCGTGCGGGCGGCACGCCAGTTGGTCACATCGTGCCGGGTGTGCGCGATGTTCAGATCCCCGGTGAGGACGAACTCGCGTCCCGCGCTCAGCGCCGCGAGCCGGTTCCGGTGCACTTCGCGGGCGAACGCCGCGAAGAACCTCTGCTTCCGTTCGTACTTGACCCCACCGTCGGGCTGTTCGCGCATAGATCCCGGGCGCTGCAGATGCGAGGGCAGACCGCCCTTGGGGAGATAGAGACAGGCCACCGTCACCGGTCGGTCGGCCAGGTCGACCTCGATATAGCGTCCCTGTGCGGCGAACTCACCGAGTCCGCGGGCCCGGGGTGGGTGGGTCACCCACGTCCGCACGGCAGCGGCGGAAACCCTCGTCAGTACGGCCACACCGTTACGACCGGCCACGCAACCCACGTCCACCGCCGCCGAATAGCCCGCGAATGTGCCCACATCAGATGCGGGACAACGCAACTCCTGCAACGCGACCACATCGACCGACCGCGCCCGCAACCACTGGTCGAATCCACGACGACGTGCCGCGCGGATTCCGTTCACGTTGAATGTGGCGACAGTGAGAGAATCAGCGACCGACGAACCCATGGCAACACTGTGCCGGAGTCCCCCGTCCCCCGCTCGGGCAGCTCCGGTACGCGACCTCGGTGGGGGCCGGGGAGGTCGGCGAACTGGTTTTCCTCGCGCAAGCCGATGGATGGGACCGCGTGTTCTCGCCTCCCCCCAACGGCACTCGGTTTATCGACGCCGAAGCACTGGCAGCTCAGACCGGATATCCCGTGCGGTCCGAGTTCAAGGTCCCCGACACCTCGGACCTGCTCCCGCCACCCGGCACCTTCGATGCTGCCGTGCATGTCATGCTGAGGTTTCGCTTCAATCATTAGTCGCCCAGAGCAGATCCCCAGGTCACGCGTCCCGTCTTCGATGTGCCCCGCCGTGGGTACGTCGAAGACGGGTACAGGAACCGATTCGAACCGGCGGTGCGTGAGTATCAAATCGATACGAACCCGCGATGACCAGGCATTTTACAGTTTCTCATGTTTTGCGTGTCCCGCCGAGGGCACCAACCTGCGACCACATTTCCGCAGTTCAGGGCGATGTTGGCACTGCAAAGCTAAATAGACCTCACAAGAAACCCCAGGTCACCCGTCGCAGGTTCGCGCCCTAGGTAACTCGCCCAGATGACCGCGGCTGTCCTCCGGGCCTTCCGCACGTGCAGCATCTGGCAACTCCTGACTCGGCGATACCTCCAACCCCGATACCGTCGAGTCGGCGGGGCCGACCTGTTCCTCGCCAGCCATACCGACGATTGTCGGCCATCCACGCACCGAGCGTGGCACCTATGCGAACGTTCTGACCGACGAGCTCACACAACGCGGTCCGAGACCACCTACACTTCGCGACGGCAGCCGATGACCGTCGTGAACCGGTTCCATACAAACGCGGTACTGAATGCCCGGAGTAGAGCGAGCTTTCGACGCTCGCGGCCATCCACCGAAAACCGCGCAACACCTCTGGATCGCCAGCACGAAAGCCGAAAAACGCATGTCAATCAGTTACCCCTGGTACGAGCTCCAGGGAAACACAGAGCATGGGAAACCAGGCCGGGAGCCGGGAATCAGTACCCGCCGACATCCGATCAACCCGTCTGCCAATTCAATCGCCGCATACGGGGCAATCTGGTCGCTGGCGCTTCCCGAGTCGAACACGGCCCAAACGTCGCCGAGACCGTCGATCAGCTTTTCGATCTGCACTGCGGTCGATTTCGGGACTTGCGGTTTACGCTCCAATTCTGTGGCGGCCGTTGCTTTTTCAGCCTGAGCCGCGTTCATCGCTTCGACCAAGGTCATCGGGACGATACTGGTTTCGATCGCGGACCGATTTCGTTCCAGCTTAACCTCCGCTTCCCGACTGCGACCACATAGAGATTCCTCCTTGAGACTCCTGTGCTCCGAGTTGTGAGCCTCCACCAGCATCACAATCGTCTGCTTCCGCAGATGACGGTCGAGCAGCCTCGCCAGCCAGCCGTTCCGCGGCCCCAGAAAGTACGATTCGTCAAGCTCATCGGTCTGGGATGTTCGGCTGACTTACACCACGATGCCTCGCTCGTGTCTACGAACGCCACCCGCTCCGCACCGAAACCATGATCCAGCTCGTCGCGATGATCGAACTCATGGCCGCCGCATCACCGGCGAAGCTGCCAACTGGCGCGGAACCTGCCCGGACCAAACACCAACCCACCGACCGAGCACTCAGTCAGGGGCTGCAATCGTTTTCTCGAGCACGGCACCTCGCGAACTACGGTTCACCGTAGTGGAATTCAGCTCCTCCAGGCCATCGGCGAGGTAGCCGATCCATCCGGACGTCTCTTCCTGCATGGTCTCTTGCACTTTGCTGCGCAGGCGCTCGACCACGGCGAGGAGCTCCCGCAGTTCTTCTTTCCCGAGCTTGGCTTCATCGAGCGTCACCAGCGCGGCGACCCATTCGGATTGGGCCCGGGCCAGCGCGTGCTGGAGGGTGATCCCGGTCCGTGCAAACCGGCTCCAGGAGGTCGAGTGGCCGAAGACGCGGTCGAAGAGCACGCACCCAGCGCCGATCGCGAGGAGGACGAATCCCCAGTCGGGAGCGATCAGGCTGGGTGACGCGCCATGGACGAGCGGGATGATGCCGCCGACCACGACGGCACCGACTGCGATGCCCCGCAGCAGCCGCGACCACTGCGCGGGGCGCCTGCGCTTGGTGAGGTACCAGTCGATCGCCTCGATGGTATAGCGCTCAACATGGGTGAACAGAGCGGTGACGGTAGCCAGCCGGTCCTCCGGCAGCGCCGTACCTACTGTGAACGAGGAGAGCTTCAGGTCCTCGATCTGACGTCCGAGGGGCATGGGTTGCGCCTTCCGCAGCGTGGCCGCGGGGCGGCCAGTTCCAGGGACGATGAGGTGCGGTGTCGCGCTGCCCCGGTGGGACGGGCCAGCAGGCGGAGCTCAGAGGTCCTCGACGGCCAGGTGGGTGAATTTGCCGGCGGTGAGGCGCTCCAGCTCCTCGCAGATCATGCGCCATCGGCTCCGCCTCACAGTGATACGGGTCTCGTCGATTACCTGCTCGCAGAGGTTGTCCAGGATCGCCGTTACCGCCAGCTCGGCCGAAAACTCGCGGTCGCTACGGCTCAAGAACGCCTCCAGCGCTCGGATGACCGGGTGGGCGCAATTGAGGAATACCCGAGGCCGTTCGGTCGTCGAGGTCTCGACGCGGCGTCGCTCGATGCCCTGGACCCGGGTGACCGACCTCGAGCCACGCTGCCGGGGCAACGTAAGACAGAGGGACGGGCCGAATGCCGTGCTCTCGGAGAGCGCGAAGTCCGAACGTAGGAGCCGCCACAGGTTCCCGGTGCGGGACTCGGGTAGGACTGCCTGGAAGTTCTCGGTGAGCTGCGGGATCGAGTCGAAGGCTCTCAGCGAAACGTCGTGCGGCCAGGCCCGCTTGAGCAAGATGATCTCGCCGTCGTTCATCGCGACCAACCACTGATCGATCTGCTCGGCCCGGACGAAGGCGGAGAAGACCGGAGTCTCCGTGAGCCCCTTCCGCACAACGATCGAGCAGACGTGGGGGTCGACCTCGGATAGCAACAGGTGGCGCACGGTACCGTCGGCCGATTCGACAAGCGCCGGGCAGTTCGCGAAATACGCCTCGGTGCAGGCTCGATCCAGCTCAGGGTTCTTGTGGAACCCGGTGGTCCACCGATAACTGTAGCTGCGTGCAGATTGGAAGGTGTCAATGAGAGCCTGGACTACCGCGCGGCGCCGATCTTCCGGATGCCGAGCACGGGATGATGCCGCTCGCATCAGATCGGGCACGAGATGGACGAGTTCCTTGACGACGAGCTCCTCGATCTCGTCCTGAAACTCCTCAGCGGCCCCAAGTTCGTTGCGGGACGCCAGCACCGGCGCGTGTTCGCGGGCGAAGTCGATGGTCATGTAGACACCGCTGAGATTCAGATCGAGGTCAGACGCTTGGTACCTGGTCGAATCGCCGTCCTTCGACGGGCGCAGTCCCTTGCGCTCGCTAATGCGGACCCCATCGGCGGCGAACGTCAGCGAAGTAAAGCCGATGTCATCGAATTTGGGCAACCCGGACTTCCCCACTTCACGTCTGCTCTTGCGGCGATGCGGCTGGGGGTCATACAGGAGCTCGACTTTGAAGCCCGCCTCGTAGGCTCCGAGCTGGGCGCGGCCCTCACGGGTGAGGACGTTCCAGCCAGCCAGCGCGCTGTCGTCGTGCCACCTTACAGCCGAGAACGTGGCCAGGGAGCTCGGAATGCCGGGAGCGGGCGAGGCGTGTATGACGTCCGGCAAGTAGGCGAATAGATCTTGCAGTGCGGCTTTGAACTGGGACGCTTTGAGCGGCTCGGCCAGTGTCACGGTGATCTCGGTGCCGATGTCGCAGGTGGTGAAGTCTGTGTAGAACGGCCGGTCGGGGGCAGTGAACTGGACCTGGACGCCGTCGACGGGACGGCTGCCCGAAGTGCGGGTGCGAACGTCCACCTCCGCGGCAGCGCTGAAGACAGAGGCGAACCCGATCCCGAAACGCCCGAAGAACGCAGGTATGTCGGCGGGCTGCTGGACCTCCGCAGAGCTCCGCCAGCCGGAGCGCCCGAGCACCGAAAGCTGGTTCACCACCTGCTGATAAGTCATCCCGATACCGTTGTCGCGGATGACCACGACGCGTTCGTTCCGCCGCTCGACGTGGACGGCGGGGGTGTAGTCGTCCTCGCCACTCTTCGCACGCATGGCCGTAGCGTCCACGGCGTTTTGGATTAGTTCTCGGAGCCACACGTGCTGACGGTCACCGTAGAGTGCCCGGCCCATCAGAATCTCCGTCACCGGGCGTGGGTCGACCCGGATCTCGTGGTGGTTCACGCTTCGATCCACCCAATTGGGCGTGTCGAGCTCGAACCTCAGCAACGGGTGGATCAGCTGCCACTTGCGCCATAGGTCATCCAGCTCGGTGAAGTAGCGGCGGACGGAGTGCAGGGCTTCAGAGGCCAGGTGGAAGGTGCGGCGGTCGGTGGTCGCGAGGTCGAACACAAGGACATCTCCGCCGTTCGGGGTCTCGTGCACGGAGAGCACGTTTCGACCGCGCTGGTCAGCTGTCAAGGTGCCCTCGATCAAGCCGGGGCTGTCTAGGAGTTGGGCCAGCCGGGCGAGGCCCCAAAGGTAGACGAAGGCCTTCGCGACCGGTGCGCGTCGCAGGTCGCCAGCGGTCCGGATCCGGCTCGGCTCTGCGATGCTGACGTGGTCGACCGCCCGGAGCAGCTCTGCCAGGTCGAGCACCCCAGTCGGCGAAGCTCCCGCGAGCCGGTCTGCATCCTGCTTGAGCCGCGAGGCGACGCTGAAGTCGGCCTGCGCCTGGATCCCACCAACGGCGTGGGCCCGTACCACCGACAGCTCGGCGAGGACGTACGCGAACGCAAACGAAGGGCCGTCCAGGAGATAGGGAGCCAGGCCTTCGTGGCGGTCGACGAGTTCGACAGACGCCTGGAGCATGTCAAGGGCATGCCGCACATCACGGTCGCAGGAGGTGAGCTCCAGTACCCTCTCGCGCAACCGGATGATCTCCGGCAGCGTTTCGCCAAACCGGGAACGCGCCGCCGTCCCCGTCCGTCCCGCGGACTCCACGCCCACCCGGCGCGGCTTGAGGACAGCCGTCGGAGGTCTCCCGTCATCGGCGTAGACGTCTGTGAACTCCTTGAACGACTGGGAGTAGACGCTGTCGTATTTGAAATACCTCACGCGGCACTCGCTGGTTGCGATGTCGATGGCGCCGACGGTGTAGCCACGGGGATAGCGCGCAGAGTCGTCCCCATGCGGCCGTCCGAACAGCAGCATCGAGGGGATGCGCAAGAAGGTGGAGTGGGGCGAGCTGAGCTGCCCGAGCTCGCGCGGACTGTGGACGTGTCCGAAGAGCCCGACCTGGTAGTTTCGGCGCAAGCTCTGTACCGCCGGATCGCAAACATCCTCGTTCAGCCACTCGAACGGGTGGTGCTGGGCGACGAGCGTGAAGTCGGCGTCCTTGTCGGGCTCCGGGGTCTGCTCGATAGAGAGAAGCAGCCGACCGCGGTCGTCCTCAGTTGGGCTGTCCGCCGTAGGGTAGAAGCCCGCCCAGGCCGAGTTCAGGCCCAGTACCGTGAGCTTGTGGCCCGCCACGGTAACGGTGTGGGTCCAGCGGTAGGCGTCGTCAGTCCCAGCGGGGCCCCACTGCGCCACAAAGTCGGAGTAACCGCGGAACGGGTCTGCGAAGTTCGCGCGATTGCGTGGGTTACCAAGGAAGGCGTCGACGGCGGCCGCTTCCGCCAGGTCGGTGACCAGCCGACTCTGCTTTATCAGCGCCTCGTCACGGTCCATGTCATGGTTGCCCGGGACAAAGAGCAGCGGAACGTCGTCGCCGAGCAGTTCACGCAGTGGCGCTATGAGGTGCTCTCCGACCGAGTCGTACTCCTTCGACTGGCCGGAGTACGCGATGTCGCCGGTGAAGACGGCGAAGTCGGGACGCCCCGAGGCCACCACGGACTCGCGGAGGTGCCGTAGCAGGTTGTCGACGTACCGCTTCAGCTCCGTGGACGGATCGACCGGCCAGTGCAGGTCCGATAACTGCCACCACGTCAACTCACCCCGAACCACTGATGGCTCCTTGCTTCCGACGGCTTACGAATGTGCGGTCCCGTGTTCTTCCGGGAGAGTACTCGACGACTCGGACAAGAGCGGATGTTGGTGTGTGGCTGGCGATCTGACGAATCGGAAGGGACGGCGGACCCAATCCGGCCCCGCCGATCACCCCACAGATTCGACGGGATCACCTCGCCGACCACGTACCAGGAACGGCCTGAGCCCGGGCTACTCATTGCCGAAGAGCGCTTTCAACACGCTGACCGTCAAGCTGGCCAACGCCATTGCCGCTACCGGCGTGCTGGTCAACGCCGAGTGCCCCAGTGAGACGACCTCCCATCCGGAGACCAGTGACGAGCAAACGCTCGGAGCCCGAGCAAAGCGTGAAAGGCGTTCTATGGGGCAGTGGGTGACCGAGGTCGAGACCGAGCCGATCGACCCGGCGCGCCTCGCAGCGCTCGGTTGGACCAGCCGATCCGGGCTCATCACCCAGCACAACATCATGGAGAACTACCGGCTCACCGCACGCAACACCATCGTGTTCGGCGTCCGCCAGATCGAGCGTGCCGCAGGCTATCCGCTTCCCGAACGCCATCCCGAACCGGCGGTGGTCGCCGATCGCGCGCGTGCGTTCGAACGACGCTTTCCGCCGCTGGCGGACGTCGCGATCGATCGGGCCTGGGGCGGTTGGATCGGGATCACTTCGACCTGGCTACCAGTGGCCGGCACGGTCGGCGAGGACGTTTACTACTCTCTCGCGTGCAACGGCCACGGTCTTGCACAGGCCACCTACATCGGGTCCCTGATCGGGGATCGGATCGCCACCGGCATCACCCCGGACGATCTGCGCACCATCTGGGTCGACGAACCGAAATTCGGCCACGCAGTCCCCATGATCATGGGGCGCCTCGGGCTGCGCGCGGCATGGACCGCCGACAGGTTCAACGACATGATCAACGGCAGCAAGCGCAACGCGCGCAAGGGATTCGCCACTGCCCCACGTGGCTTTGCCGCCCCCGTCTAGAGCGAACCTGCGACCGCCCTCGCGCCAGGCAATGGATCCAGGACTTCTAGCACCCACCCATCCCCCAGGTTGGGACGCTGGTGCACCGCAATCCCCCACCCGGGGCTACGGTCTACCAGCGTCGGTCGCCGGTGCTTCTACGATTTTTCTACGAATTTCAGACGAGTTTGCACAGGAAATTCCGGGAAGTGACGGGTAGCTTCAGGACTGCTAAATAGTCTTCTACCTGCGCAAACATAGAAATCGCGGGAAGAGTCGGGCAGCTTTGGGAACCTGCGGAAACGCTGTGCCGAATTCATGACCTGTCAAGCCTTGTCGCGCTCGAGACGTACGGAACCCAATCCATTCCCTTGTTGGCGCGGCCAACGGCTCCGGCGCGAGCACTCCGCCCGCCGTCCGCTCCAGCCGACCCCAACTGACCGGCACCGACCCGACGGCACGGTGACCTACGGCGTCAGCCACCTTCGCTACGTCTGGCCCGCGGAGTGCGATCTGATGGCTCAGTTGGCCGGGTTGTCGCTGGAGGGCGCACCGCAGACTGGCTCGGTACTCCGTTCACCGGCGACAGCGAGAACCATGTGTCGGTCTGGCGTAAGCCGCCGGACCGACCCATCGGCTAGCCCTGCTCTTCGGGTTTCGATATCGCCGTCGAGCTGACGTCGGGGGCGATGCGGCGGGAGAATCCGGTCAGTACCTGGCCCGGGCCCAGTTCGACCAGTTCGTCGTAGCCGTCGGTGGCAGCCCGTTGGACGGTCTCCACCCAGCGGACCGGGGCCAGCAGTTGGCCGCGCAGGAGCGCGCGGATTTCGGTGGGGTCGGTGACGTAGTCGGCCGTGACCGCGCTGAGCACCGGAACGAGCGGCGGCCGGAGGGTGTAGCGGTCGAGTTCGGCGCCGAATTCGGCGGCGATGTCGGCCATCAGGGGCGAATGGAAGGCTCCGGCGACTTTGAGCCGCACCACTTTCGCCGCGCCGGCGGACCGGGCGAGGTCCTCGAGGTCGGCTACGGCGGTGGCGGTGCCGGAGACCACGGTCTGGGTCGGCTGGTTGTAGTTGGCCACGCCGACGACGCCCGAGGTGACGCGGGCGCACAGCTTGTCGACCTGCTCGGCGGGTAGGCCGATGACGGCGCTCATCGCGCCGTCGTAGCGGCGCGAGACCTCGGCCATGAGCTCGCCGCGGCGGCGGACCAGTTGCAGGACGGTGTCCTCGTCGAACACTCCGGCGATGGCCAGGGCGGTGAACTCCCCCAGGCTGTGACCGGCGACCGCCGCGGGCGGCAGTCCACGCTGGGCGCGGACCGCGCTGAGGGCCAGGCTGGTGGCGACGATCGCGGGCTGGGCCACGTCGGTGGCCCGCAACTGCTCGGCGGTGCCGTCGACGCACAGCTGGGTCAGCGGGATACCGAGAATGTCGTCGGCGCGGCGGAAGACCTCCTCGGCCACCGGGTAGTCGGTGATCCACGCGGCCATGCCGGGCCGCTGGGAGCCCTGTCCGGGGAACAGTGCCAGGGTCCTGGGACCTGTCGCCAGCTGGTCGGGCTGTTCTCGGATGAAGACATCGACGGTCATGAGTTGGTACCTCCTCGAGGTGGGTGTGGCTGTTATGGAACGGCGTTCGCGGGTGCCGGTGTCGCGGATGCGCGCAGTTCGCTGCTCGCGGCGAGGACCGCGAGCAGCCCAGCGACCGCGATCACCGCCGCCGCGGGACGGTAGGCATCGAAGGCCGCCGCCGCCCCGACCGCGATCGGCAGCACGAAGGCCGCCCCGAACTGGACACCGGTTTGATACAGCGGCACCGCGATCGGGCGGAGTTCGGCGGGCACGGTGGCGGTCGACTGCATGTTCAGCGCGGCGAACGACAGGACGAACCCGGCTTCGATCAGCAGCAGCACCGGCAGCGCGTCGGTCACGTAGTCGTGGATCTCGGGTCGGGCGAACAGCAGCAGGTGCCCGGCCAGTGTCGCCACCGCACCGGCGAGGATCAGCCGCGCGGTGCCGTATCGCTGCACGAACCGTCCCGCGAACGGAACCGACAGTGCCAGCGGCAGACTCGCGGGTAGCAGTCCGACGGCGATCTGCCACGGCGCCCAACCGAGCGACTCGTGCAGCTGCACTGCGATCACCACCAGCAGTGCGAGGTAGCCGCCGTTGAGGGCTCCCGCGCCGAGGGCGGACCGTGCCAACGAACCATTGCGCAACAACGGTTTCGACAGCCTCGGCGGTGTGGCGACCGGTGGGTCGGGGATCACCCGCCACGCGGCGACGAGCAGGGCGAGCGCGATCGGTGCGGGGAACACGAACAGCAGGTGCCAGTTCAGCGCGGTGAGCCAACCCGACAGCAGTAGGCCGGTGGTGAATCCGGCCGCCCCGAAGACCGCGTACACCGAGATCGCGCGGCGCTGCTGGGCACCGGCCGGGAACTCCGCGGCGATCACCGCCAGCCCGGCGGGTGCGGTCAGCGCGGCGGCGGCGCCCTTCACCACGCGGGTCGCGACGAGCAGGGCCAGGTCGTCGGTGAGCCCGCCGATCACCGAGGCGACAGCGAACAGCGCCATGGCGACGAGATAGACCTGCCTGCGCCCGAACCGGGCGGCCAGCGCGGGCCCGGCGAGGAGCAGCGCGGCGAACCCCGCCGCGAAACCGCTGAGCAGCCACTGGGTTTGCCCGATCGACCGGTTCAGTTCGGTGGTGAGCACGCCGAGTGCGGGCACCAGAATGGAGCCCTCGATGGCGTCGAGGATCATGTTGCCCGACAGCACCAGCAGCAGTATCCAGCGGCGCCGATCCCAGGTCGGCGCCGCTGGTCGCGTGTCAGCCATGGCCGTTGCGCGCCGAGATCGGGCCGCCGGTGGCGAGCTGGAACTGCTTGTCCAGCAAGGGCGGCAGCTGTTCACTCACCAGCTCGATATGGCGGGTGACCAGGTCGTCGGGCATGCCGGCGATGCTGGCCCAGAAGATCAGGTGCCGCACCGGCAGACCGGCCACCCGTTCGTGGATCCGCGCCGCCGCCTGTTCGGGGGTGAGGATCTCGAGCAGCCCGAAGGATCCGTCCTCGGGACGTTGGCGCAGCTGGTCGAGTTCGAGGACGGGCGGCGGTGGCGCGTCGGTGCCCTGTACCGACAGTTGACGATAGGAGTTCATCTGGTGCGCGAGGTGTGGGGCCACCCGGGCCCACGCGGCCTCTGGATCGTCGGCCAGCAGGATCGGCAGCAGATCGGAGACCCGCGCGGACTCGGGATCGTGTCCGCCCTCGATGAGTCCCTCGCGGTACAGCGGGAACAGCTGGTGCGAGATGTGCAGGAACCCGATGCCCAGGCGCCCGGCGAGGCGGGCGCCGCGCGGACCGTAGAACCCGCCCCACAGCGGCACGGGATCCTGGATCGGCCCCGGCGTGATCCCGCCGGTGGCCCACAACCGCTGGATCTCGGCGATGTTGTCGCCGGTGCGAGCGAACCGGCGGCTGAAATCGGTGTCGAAGAGCTGGTATTCGGGCAGGCGGTAGCCGGCGCCGAGACCGAGTTCGAGACGGCCGCCGCTGATCAGATCGACCAGTGCCGCCTCCTCGGCGAGCTGGGCCGGCTTGCGCAGGGCGGGCAGCACCACGGCGGTGCCGATGCGCACCCGCTTGGTTCTGGCGGCCGCCGCGGCGGCGAAGGTGAGCGGCTGCGGGAGGTAGCCGTCCTCGAACAGGTGGTGCTCGGTGAACCAGACTCCGCCCGCGCCGCGCAGGTCGGCCTCCTCACAGAACTCGAGGGTGCGGGCGTAGTGGTCGGCCCACGGCCGCTGCCACTGTGCGGGGTTGCGCAGGTCGAAGAGCAGTCCGACGTCCATGGTGGCTCCGTTCGTCAGCGGGTGGACCTGGTCCACGCGCGGGGGTCGGTGAAGGCGGGGCGGCGTTCCAGACGCCGCCAGCGGGCGACGGGCCTGGTGAGAGTCGGCGGCACGGCGGCGGCCCGACGCCGGGCGAGCAGCAGCAGGAGCAGCGCGCCGAGCTCGTCCGGGTCGGCGCTGCCCTTCTCGACGCGCAGGAAGGGCGCCGGGTCCGTGGCGCTCATTGCGGTGGGTTCCCGTGCTTGCGGCGGGGCAGATCGGTGTCCTTGCCCGCGAGCATGGCGAAGGCGCGGATCAGCACGCCACGGGTGTCGCGCGGATCGATCACGTCGTCGATGAGTCCGCGCTCGGCCGCGTAGTAGGGATGCACGAGTTCCTCGCGGTACTCGGCGATCTTGCGGTCCCTGGTGGCCGCGGGATTCTCCGACGCGGCGATCTCGCGCCGGAACACCACGTCGGCGGCGGCCTCGGCGCCCATGACGGCGATCTCGTTGGTCGGCCAGGCCAGCGCGAGGTCGGTGCCGATCGAGAGCGAGTCCATCACGATGTAGGCGCCGCCGTAGGACTTGCGCAGTACCAACGAGATTCGCGGTACGGTCGCATTGCAGTAGGCGTAGAGCAGTTTCGCGCCGCGGCGGATGATGCCCGCGTGTTCCTGGCCGACGCCGGGCAGGAACCCCGGCACGTCGACCAACGTCAGCAGCGGAATATTGAACGCGTCGCAGAACTGGACGAACCGCGCGCCCTTCTCGCTGGCGTCGATGTCGAGTACCCCGGCCAGGCTCATCGGCTGGCTGGCCACTACCCCGACCACCTGGCCGTCGAGCCGGGCCAGCGCGCACACCAGGTTCGTCGCCCAGGTGGCCTGTACTTCGAAATAGTCGCCGTCGTCGACGATTTCGGCCAGTACCTCACGAATGTCGTAGGGGCGGTTGCCGTCCAGGGGCACCAGGTCGGTCAGCGCGGTGGTCTGCCGGTCGGCGGGATCGGCGGTGAAGGCGACCGGCGGCAGCTCCCGGTTGTTGGCGGGCAGCATCGATAGCAGCGCGCGGACATCGGACAGGCAGGACTGCTCGTCGTCGTAGACGAAATGCGCCACCCCCGAAACCGAGGCGTGGATGTCGGCGCCGCCGAGTTCGTCGTGGGTCACCTGCTCGCCGGTCACGGTGCGCACCACGTCGGGGCCGGTGATGAACATCTGCGCGATGTCACGCACCACGAAGACGAAGTCGGTGAGCGCGGGCGAGTACGCCGCCCCGCCGGCGCACGGCCCGAGCATGACGCTGATCTGCGGGATGACTCCCGAGGCCCTGGTGTTGCGGCGGAAGATCCCGCCGTAGCCCGCCAGCGCCGTCACGCCCTCCTGGATGCGCGCGCCCGCACCGTCGTTGAGCGAGACCAGCGGAGCGCCCGCCGTGACGGCCATGTCCATGATCTTGTGGATCTTCTGGGCGTGTGCCTCACCGAGTGCGCCGCCGAAGATCCGGAAGTCGCTGGCGTAGACGAAGACCGTGCGCGTGTCCACGGTTCCCCACCCGGTGATCACGCCGTCGGTGTGGGGTCTGCGCGCCTCCAGTCCGAAGCCGGTGGCCCGGTGTCTGCGCAGCGGCTCCACCTCGACGAACGAACCGGGGTCGAGGAGCAGGTCGATGCGTTCGCGGGCGGTGAGTTTGCCCTTGGCGTGCTGGCGTTCGGTGGCCGCCGGGTCGGGGCCCAGACGTGCGGCGCGCTTGAGCGCGTCGAGCTCGTCGAGCTCGTCGAGCCGTTGGGTGTACCCGGTGGGTTCTTGCACTGTCGTCATCGGATCTCCTGATGTGGTCGGCGGCGGCCGTGCTGTCAGCCGAGTAGCGTCCCGCCGGTGGCGTCGATGAACGCGCCGGTGATCCAGCGGGCTTCGTCGGTGGCGAGGAAGGTGACGACATCGGCCACGTCGACCGCCTCGCCGACGCGCTTGAACGCCGAGAACTGCGCCATCTGCTCGACCGCCTCCGGGATGTCGAACACGGCGCTGCCGTTGTTGGTGATGCCGGGCGCGACGCTGTTGACGGTGATCCCGCGCGGTGCCAGGTGTCGGGCGAAGTGCAGCGTGATCTGTTCCACCGCGCCCTTGGTCATCGAGTAGGCCACCTGGTCGGGGCTGGCGAATCGGGTGAGTCCGGAGGAGATGTTGATGATGCGCCCGCCTTCGGGCAGCAGGCCGAGAGCGCGCTGCACGATGAAGAACGGCGCGCGGACATTGACCGCGAACAGCCGGTCGAAGTCCTCGGGTGTCACGTCCTCGGGGGCGACGCCGGCCGGGGTGGTGACACCGGCGTTGTTGACCAGGATGTCGAGCGTGGTCTGCCCGGTGCGTTCCTTGAGTCCCTGTTCGAGGCCGAGGAACAATTCGTGCACGCCGCCTGTCGTGCCGAGCTCGGCCCGGACAGGAAACGCACGGCCGCCGTCGTTCTCGATGACCTCGACGGTCTCGCGGGCCGCAGACTCGTTGTCCGCGTAGTGCACGGCCACGAGCGCGCCCTTGGCGGCGAGCTGGCGGGCGGTCGCGCGGCCGATGCCGCGGCTGGATCCGGTGACCAGGGCGGTCTTGTTCGTCAGGCTCATCGGTGTCTCCTTCGAATCGGGTGGTGCGGGCGCCGGGTCGCCGGGACCGGGCAGGCCGCTGATCATGCGGGCGAGATGGGACCGGACATCGTCGAGGCGCAAGAGCTCGGCGAACAGCTGCCGGGCGGGTTCGACCTCCGGTCCGCCCAGCAGCAGCAGGGTTTGGGCGCGGATGTTGGTCAGGGTGCGGGCACCGACGGCGTGCCGGGTGCGGTGATAGCCGTCGAGTTCGGCCTCACCGCCGGTGCCGGTGATTGCGGCGATCAAGCGGCTGGACAGGTCGGCCGCGTCCTGTAAGCCGAGGTTGAGGGCTTGGCCGCCCACCGGCATCTGCCGATGGGCCGCGTCACCGGCGAGCAGGACCCGACCGTTCCGGTACCGGGTGACCTGCTGACTGGTGTCGTCGAACGCGTTGCGCCACAGGGGTGTTCCGTGTCCGATCGACTCGCCGGTCACCCGTTCCCAGGCGTCGGCGATCTCGGCGAACTCCGGTTCCCCACCCGCGACGCGAGGTGCGGCGCCGTAGACGTGCACCATCACCCTGGTGCTGCCGTCGGGCCAGCGCGAGCACACCGCCAGCCCGTGCGGGAGTCGTTCGAATCGACGGGCCGGGATGTCGATTCCGGCCACGTCGGCTCGCAGCATTTCCCGCCCGGCCTCGAGACCCGCCAGCTCGAGGCCGGCCAGCTCGCGCACGGTGCTGCGTTCCCCATCGCAACCGACGAGGTAGGCGCCCCGATACGTGTGCCGTTCGCCGTCCGGGGTGACGGTGTCGATCAGCACAGCGCCCGCCTGTGCGGTCAGGGTGGCGGCTCGGTGCCCACGCCGGAGCACCGCGCCCGCCTCGAGCGCTCGTTCCTGCAGTACTGCTTCCAGCCGGACCTGCGGGCACTTCCACTGGCCCGAGAACCGGTGGGCCGGATCGGCTTCGGTCAGATCCAGGCGCAGTCCGCCGAAGTGTCCCGGCCCGCCGTCGGGCAGCGGCCCGAGCCGATCGAGCACGCCCCGCTCGGCGAGCACGTCCATGGTGCGGGCGTGCAGAGTGGAGGCCCGCGATTCGGTGGTGGGGGTGATCCGCTGTTCCACCACCGTCACGCGGACGCCCGCGCCGGCCAGATCGCCCGCGAGCAGCAACCCGACCGGCCCCGCGCCGACGATCAGGACGTCGGTGTCATCGACGAGCTTCGGCATAGTTCTTGGCGTGGTTCAGCGTGGCCCGGCTGTTGCCCCCGAGTGCCTCGCGCAGAAAGGTCCGCGCCTCTGGCACCCCGGCGTCGGGGCCGAGGATCTCGGTGATCCGTGTCGCCTCGATGATCACCGTGTGCTGCGAGGACGCGGTGGTCGTGCCGTCGGGGTTGGTCCGGAACTCCCAGTAGCCGGTGTGCAGGGCCATCAGGGCGGGCAGGGTGGTCTGCTTGTAGGCGATCCGGTGCTGCGGGAAGCAGACCCGGACCGATTCGGTGGTGTGGCTCGATCCGTCCTTGGTCAGGGTGTCCATCCGCAGTACCTGCACACCGGGGGTGTTCTCGGTGAGCTGCACCGAGGCCACGTGCGGCAGCCGCTCGGTCCACAGGTTCGCCTCGTTGACGAAGTCGTAGACATCGCTTGCCGCACCGGCGATCTCCACCGAGTCGACGAACGACAGGGTCAGGTCGGCGGTGCGCACCACCGACTCCACCGCGGCCTTGAGACCGGGCAGTTCCGCACGGCTGTTGTCGTCGACCGCCTTCTCGATCCACGCCAGTCCGTCGGGATCGTCGTCG
The DNA here is from genome assembly GCF_042671725.1 of Nocardia sp. NPDC127606. NCBI lineage: Bacteria > Bacillati > Actinomycetota > Actinomycetes > Mycobacteriales > Nocardiaceae > Nocardia > Nocardia sp. NPDC127606. The sequence goes on from NZ_JBHXWQ010000001.1 coordinate 1,814,362, forward strand.
ATGGCCCGATAGGAGTGCAGCAGCCGCAGCTCGGTCCCCCCGTCCTCGCGCGGTTCGATGATCCAGGTGCCGCTCATCTGGGCCACCGGGGGCGCGGACACCTCCTGCCAGAAGGTGATCCGCAGTTGCTCGGGATCGAGCACGCGGCGCGAGATCCAGGTCTTGGGTTCACCGTTGGCGGTGGCCCAGATCTGGATGCGTTCCTCGTTGCCCTCGTGTTCGAGGCGGGTCACGTACACCGAGGGTGGGAACAGCCGGGGCCAGTTCTCCACCTCGGCGAGAAGGCGGTACACCTCGGTCGGCGGGGCCGCCACGGTGATCGTGTGCTCGACCTCGCGGGTGGTCTGCGTCGTCATGGAAGTCTCCTGGTGCTCGTCGGCCGGAATCAGAAGTTGCCGAGTCCGCCGCAGACGTTGAGTGCCTGCGCGGTGATGGAGGCGGCCAGATCGGACGCCAGGTAGCCGACCAGGCCGGCCACCTCTTCGGGGGTGGAGTAGCGGCCGAGCGGGATCTTGGCCTGGAACTTGGTGAGGATCGCGTCCTCGGTGGTGTCGTAGGCCGCGGCGTAGCCGGACCGAACCCGTTGTGCCATCGGCGTTTCCACGTAGCCGGGGCACACGGCGTTGACCGTGATCCCGGTCGGGGCCAGCTCGTTGCCCAGCGCCTTGGTGAACCCGACGACGCCGTGCTTGGACGCCGAGTACGGCGCCCCGAGCACCACGCCCTGCTTGCCCGCCGTCGAGGCGATGTTGATGATGCGGCCGCGCTGCTTGTCACGCATGCCGCCGGTGGTGAGCACCTCGCGGCTGGCCAGGAACACGCTGTTGAGGTTGGTCGCGATCACGTCGGACCACAGTTCCTCGGTGAGGTCGGCGGTGACGCCGCCGCCGGAGCGGCCCGCGTTGTTGACCAGCACGTCCACCGGGCCGTACCGGTCGACCGCGGCCCGCACGAACGCCGAGATGTCCTCGGCCGCACGGACATCGGCGGTCGTGCCGTCCACATCGAAGCCCTCGCCCCGCAATTGCGCGACGGTGTCGGCGACGGCTTCCTTGTTGCGTGCGCACAGGAACACCCGGTGTCCCTGCCCGGCCAGTTGACGGACCGAGGCGAGGCCGATGCCGCTGGTGGCGCCGGTGACCAGAGCCACCTTGTCGTCGTTGGTCATATCTGTTCTCCTGTCGGGCAATCGGTTTCGCGCTCAGCTGGGCTGGGGCGCTTCGAGCAGCTGTTCGTTGACCAGGTCGACCAGCGCGCGCGGCGTGGTCACGGCGACGACGGCGTCGTCATCGAGGGTCACGCCGAATTCGCGCTTGATCCGGCCGGTGGTCTCGAGCAGCGCCAGCGACTCGTAGCCGAGGTCTTCGAACTCGATATCGGCGAATTCGCCGTCGAGGCCGGGGCTGTCGCCGCTGCCTTCTCGCAGGATGCGGCGCAGATCGTCGAGTGTGAACGATGTCGACACGGGCTTTCCTTTCCTCAGGGGCGAAGGTGTTCGGGGCCGCGCACGACCATGGCGGAGTTGAATCCGCCCACGCCGCGGGCGAGTACGAGCGCGGTCCGCACGGGTGCGGGCCTGGCCTCGGTGACCAGATCGAGCTGGTAGTCGGCGGCGAGATCGGTGCCGATGGTCGGCGGGATCACCCCGTCGCGGATCGACAGGAAGGCGGCGGCCAGGTCCAGTGGCGCGGCGCCCGAATAGAGCCGTCCCGTCATGGTTTTCGGTGCGGTCACCGGCACAGCGCGCGCACCGAATACCGCGACCAGGGCGTCGGCCTCGATCCGGTCGAGTTCGGCGATTCCCGCGGCGTCGGCGAAGACGACGTCGATCTCGGCGGGCGTGATTGCCGCGTCGCCGAGGGCGAGTTCGATCGCCCTGCGCAGTCCGGGCTCGCCCGGACCGTCGGGACGCGGGTCCACGGTCGCCGCGTGCCCGGCGATCTCGCCGTAGATCTGGGGCGCATCGCGTTGTCTGGCGTGCTCGGCGTCTTCGAGGACCAGCAGCGCGCCACCCTCACCGGGGACGTAGCCGCCTGCCTGCGCGTCGAACGGCAAGTAGGCGCGGTCCGGGTCGGTGACGGTGCTCAGTCCGCCGCCCGCCAGTTGCGCCACCCAGCCCCACGGGCAGATCGAGGCGTCGACCGCGCCGGTCACCACCAGCGAGGTACCGCGCCGAATCTGCCTGCGCGCCTGGGCCACCGCGTCCAGCCCTCCGGCCTGGTCACTGACCACCACACTGCTCGGCCCGCGCAGGCCGTTGCGAATGGAGATCTGTCCACTGTTGACCGCGTAGAACCAGGCGAAGGACTGGTAGGCGCTCACGTACTCGCCGCCCTTGCTCCACAGGGCGCGCAGTTCGTTCTGCCCGAACTCGAAGCCACCCGAACTGCTGGCGGTGATCACGCCCGCGGCGTAGTCGGGCAGTTCGTCGGGTCGCACGCCGGCGTCGGCGAAGGCCCAGTCCGCGCTCACCAGAGCCAACCGCGTCATCCGGTCGGTCTGTGGCAACAGCCTGCCCGGCAGGTGCTCCTCGGCCTCGAATCCGGTGATCTCCCCGGCCAATTGCGCGGGATAGGACGCGGGGTCGAACCGGGTGACCCGGCGGATCCCGGTGCGCCCGGCCAGCGTCGTGCGCCAGTACTCTTCCAGCCCGAGACCGGTCGGCGCGGCGACGCCGAGCCCGGTCACCACCGCGGCGGTCATCGTCGGCTCCGGAAAGGATCGGCGAGCACGACCGCGCTCTGGAACCCACCGAACCCGCTGCCCACCGACAGCACCACGTCGACCTGGTGGTCGCGCGCGGTCAACGGCACGTAGTCCAGATCGCATTCGGGGTCGGGATTGTGCAGGTTCGCCGTGGGCGGCACCACGTTGTTGACCAACGCCAGCACCGACGCCGCGATCTCGATCGACCCGATCGCGCCGAGCGAATGCCCGACCATCGACTTGATCGAGCTCATCGGCGTGCGGTAGGCGTGATCGCCGAGAACGCGTTTGACCGCGGCGGTCTCGTGCCGGTCGTTCTGTTTGGTGCCGGAACCGTGCGCGTTGATGTAGTCGATCTCGGTGCCGTCGATTTGCGCCTGGCCGAGTGCGGTGCGGATTGCCTCAGCCATCTCCTTGCCGTCCGGGCGCAGACCGGTCATGTGGAAGGCATTGGAACGGGTGGCGTGTCCGGCCAGCTCGGCGTAGATCGTCGCGCCGCGTTTGCGCGCGCTTTCCAGTTCCTCGAGCACGAACACCGCCGCGCCCTCGCCGAGGACGAAGCCGTTGCGGCTGGCATCGAAGGGTCGCGAGGCGTGCTCGGGATCGTCGTTGCGCGGGGTGGTCGCCTTGATCGCGTCGAAGCAGGCCACCGTGATCGGGCTGATCGGCGCGTCGGTGGCGCCGGCGATCATCACGTCCGCGCCGCCTTCGCGCAGCACTTCCGCGGCGTAGCCGACCGCGTCCAGACCGGAAGTGCACCCGGTGGATACCACGGTCGACGGTCCCTGCGCGCCGACCGCCCAGGCAACTTCGGTCGCGAACGAACTCGGGACGAAGTAGTTGTAGAGGTGCGGCACCGCGTAGTTGTGATCGACCAGTTCCAGCCGTCCACCATCACTGACGGTGCGGTACTCCTCATCGAGGCCCATCGTGGCGCCCACGGCACTGCCGATGGTGACACCGGTCCGGAACGGGTCGATGTCGTCGAACTCGAGCCCGCTGTCGGCGACCGCCTCGCGGGCACTGACCACCGCCAGCTGCGCCGCCCGGTCCATCCGCCGGATCTCCTGCGGGGTCAGGCCGTGTAATTCGGGGTCGAAGTCGATCTCGGCGGCCACCTGGGACCGGAACGGCGCCGGATCGAACAGCGAGATCCGTCCGGTCGCGGTGCGGCCGTTGGAGATCAGGTCCCAGAAGCTCTTGGTGCCCACCCCGCCGGGGGCGGTGACGCCGACGCCGGTGATCACCACCCGGCGTTCCGGGGCGCTCATCGTGCGTTCCAGTCGTAGAAGCGGTGCGCCATCGCGTCGGCAGGCGAGCGCCAGGTCTTCGGGTCGTAGGCCTCGATGAACGGCTTCAGATCCTGGCTGATGCGCACGAAGCGCTCGTCGGTCTTCGCGTCCTCGATCCGTTCGCCGCCGTTGTCGTCGTCGAAGTCCTGCAGGTGGAAGTACAGGCCGCGGTAGTGGAAGAGCTGGCGACGTCGCGTGCCCATCCGGTGCGGCAGCTCGGTGGTGTCGAATTCCCGGAACAGTCCGGCGACATCGCCCGCGGACGCGAGGTCCATGCGGGCCACGATCAGTGTGCTGAACATTGACTTCCCCTTCTCTCGGATGTTCATCGGGCCGGCCCGAACCAGCGGTCCAGGGCGGTCGGTAGGTCGTGGTGGGTGCCGGGGGCGACCCAGGCCACGTGGCCGTCGGGCCGTACCAGCAGCGCAGTGGTGCGCGCGTCGGCGTCGATGGGTTCGGTCGCCGTCGCGGTGACCACATCGATGCGGTCGGTCCACGGCTCGGCGCGGCGGCGCAGTGCCGGGTTGTCGGTGAGGTCGAGCAGGACGCCGCGACCGGGCCGCAGCAGTGCGGCGGTATCGGTGGTGCGCGTGCCGCGCGCGAGCGTGCGCCGCGGCAACCGCGCACCCAGCAGCGGATGGGACCCGCCGCCCACGTCGTAGCGGATGTCGAGGCCGGTGACCCGGGCCGCGAGGTGCCGTTGCACCTCCGGGTAGGCGACGAGCTCGCTCAGCACCTCACGCAGTGGCCCGACCTCCTCGCCGCCGAGGATGAACAGACTCTGCGCCTTGGTGTTGGCCAGCAGCCGCTGCCCGACCGGGTGACGCTCCCCGTGATAGGTGTCGAGCAGGGCGATCGGCGCTGTCCCGCGAACCACCGCCGCCAGCTTCCAGCCGAGGTTCACCGCGTCCTGGATGCCGGTGTTCATGCCCTGTCCGCCTGCGGGCAGGTGGACGTGGGCCGCGTCGCCCGCGAGCAGCACCCGCCCCCGCCGGTACTCGGTGACCAGACGCGCGGCGTCACCGAAGGCGCTCACCCAGACCGGTTCCGCGTGCGAGATGTCGACATCGGTCAGCCGCTTCCAGACATCGGCGACCTCGGCGAATTCCGGTGGGCCACTGCGCCGCCGGGGTGCGGCGCCGCGTTCACCGACGATGATCCGGTAGGCGCCGTCGGGCAGCCGGGCGCTCATCACCATGCCGCCGGGCACCTGCTGGCCGATCATCCGCGGCGCGATCTCCACCCCGCGGACATCGGCGAGCAGCAGTTCGGTGGTGGCCGGGGTACCGGGAAAGTCGAATCCGGCGGCCTTGCGCACCACGCTGCGACCGCCGTCGGCACCGACGAGATAGCTGCCACGCAACGGCGCGTGCTCCGCGAAATGCACGGTGACGCCGTCGGTGTCGCTGTCGAGCCCGACCACCTCGTGTCCACGCCGGATGTCGGCGCCCAGCTCTCGCGCCCAGCCCTCCAGCACCGCTTCGGTCGTCGACTGCGGCACGGTGCGTGGCGCTTGCAGCGGTGCGCGCAGGACCGTGAGGTCGAGCGGGATGCCGCCGAAATGCCCCGCCGAACCGGTCTCGAGCGCGCCGAAGCGGCCGAGTAGTCCGCGCTGGTCGAGCACTTCGGTGGTGCGCAGGGTCAATCCGATGCCACGCGATTCCCCGGTGCGGGCGGGCAGCCGGTCGACGACGATCACGTCGACGCCCGCCAGCCGCAGTTCCCCGGCCAGTGTCAGCCCGGTCGGTCCCGCGCCTGCCACGATGACAGCAGTGTCCATGGTTACCTCCTGAATCCCGTTCATGCCGCATGACTTCCGGAGTTGTCGAGTCGGCACAGCGTGGTGCCGGAGCTCACCGTCGTGCCGACGGTGGCGGTCAAATCGCGCACGACGCCCGCCCGGTGCGCGGTGAGCGGCTGTTCCATCTTCATGGCCTCGATGACGGCGACGAGGTCACCGGAGTCGACCCATTCACCTTCTGCCACAGCGATTTTCACGACAGTTCCCTGCATAGGCGCTACCAGCGCGTCAGAGGTGGCACCGCCACGCCCACCCCGCCCGGCGCGGGCGCTTCGGCGCGGCGCCGCGAGACCGGTACCGATCCGGTCGGGCGCGGGCAGCGACACCTCGACCCGCCGGCCGCTGATCTCCACGACCACCGTCTCCCGCTGGGGTTCGGGCGCCGTCTCCCCCGCGATGTCCTGCGCGGCGATGCGGTTGTCGAAGTCGGTCTCGATCCAGCGGGTATGCACCGTGAACGGCGCCGTGGTGAAGGCGGGGTCGTCGAGCACCGCGCGGTGGAACGGCAGCGTCGTCGCGACGCCGTCCACGGTGAGCTCGGCGAGCACTCGGCGCGACCGCGCCAGCGCTTGATCCCGGTCGGCGCCGGTGACGATCACCTTGGCCAGCAACGAGTCCCAGGCCGGGCCGATCACCGATCCCTGCTCCACGCCAGTATCGACCCGCACCCCCGGACCTGAGGGCGCGGCGAATTTCGTCACCGTGCCCGGCGCGGGCAGGAAGCCGCGCCCCGGGTCCTCGGCGTTGATGCGGAACTCCACGGCGTGACCGCGCGCCGGTGGGTCGTCGTAGCCCAGCGGTTCACCGCGGGCGATCCGGAACATCTCCCGGACCAGGTCGATCCCGGTCACTTCCTCGCTCACGGGATGTTCGACCTGCAGCCGGGTGTTCACCTCGAGGAACGACAGCGTCCCGTCGGGCCCGATCAGGAATTCGCAGGTGCCCGCGCCCACGTACCCCGCCTGGGACAGGATCGCCTTCGACGCCCGGTACAGCTCGGCGCGTTGGGCGTCGGTGAGAAACGGTGCGGGCGCCTCCTCCACCAGCTTCTGGTGGCGGCGCTGCAACGAGCAGTCCCTCGTCGACACCACCACCACATGCCCGAAGACATCGGCGAGGCACTGGGTTTCCACGTGACGCGGCTGCTCGAGGTAGCGCTCCACGAAGCACTCCCCGCGCCCGAAGGCGGCGGTGGCCTCGCGCACCGCGGCGTCGAACAGCTCGGCGATCTCCGCGCGCTCGCGCACCACCCGCAACCCGCGACCTCCGCCACCGTGGGCGGCTTTGATCGCGATCGGCAGTCCGTGCCGGTCGGCGAAGGCGACCGCCTCGGCCGCACCGGCGATCGGATCCCGCGTGCCCGGCACGAGCGGCGCGCCGACCGCCTCGGCGATGCGCCGGGCCGACACCTTGTCACCGAGCGCACGGATCGCCGCGGGCGGCGGGCCGATCCAGGTGAGACCGGCGTCGAGCACCGCCTGCGCGAAATCGGCGTCCTCGGAAAGGAATCCGTAGCCGGGGTGAACCGCGTCCGCACCGGCGGCGGCTGCCGCGCGCAGCAGTTTCGCGGCGTCGAGGTAGCTCGTCGCCGGCGTGTCCCCGCCCAGCGCGTACGCCTCGTCGGCCAGCCGCACATGGGGTGCGTCCCGATCGGGTTCGGCGTAGACCGCGACCGCGGCCAATCCTTCGTCGCGGCACGCGCGCACGACGCGGACCGCGATCTCGCCCCGATTGGCGATGAGTACCTTGCGCATGGTCGCTGCTCCCTGTCGCTTCGTCACGGTCACAGGTAGACGGTGTTGGGCGGCAGACCGACCAGCGAACGGCCGTACAGCTCGATGTTCACGCTGGGCGTGATCATCGCGTGCAGCGAGGTCGCGTGGACGTCGCGCTGCAACCGCGCGATCGGCACGTCGCGCTGGATCGAGGAGCCGCCACTGGCCTGCGCCAGGATCTCCACCGCGGCCTTGGCCTGATGAGCCACCCAGCCGATCTGCACCCGCGACCAGACCCGTTCCTGTTCGGTCCACGCTTCGTTCGCCGCGGCCTTGGCATCGATCACGTCGGCGAACGTGCGGGCCCGCGCCTCGGCGTCCTCGATCAGCAACGCCGCCTCGCCGACCTGCAAATGGGTGACCGGAGCGTCGAGCTGGCTGGGGTAGTCGGTGTAGGTGATGGGCCGACCGGGCAGCCGTTCGACGAACGCCGCCAGCGCCGCCCGCGCCGCGCCGACCAGCTGACCGGTCTGGATCGCGGTGACGGGCACCAGCACCGGCGCCGCGTACTGCGGCTTGAGCACGTTCACCGCCGACTTGGACCGGTTCTGGTAGAAGTCCTCGCCGGTGATCACCCGGTGCTCGGGCACGAAGACGTTCTCGGCCACCGTCGAGACACTGCCGGAGCCTTCCAGCCCGGAGGTGTACCAGTCGTCGACGATCCGCAGATCCGCTGTCGGCACCAGAGCGAAGATCGGCACCGGCGCGGCGCCGGGCTCGGTCGGCAGCGCCACGGTGACCTTCCAGTGTGCGTGCAGCACACCGCTGTTGAAGCGCCAGGTGCCGTTCAGCACCCAACCGCCGTCGACCTTCGTCGCGGTACCGGTGGGTGCGGTCGTGCCCGAGATCCGCACGTTCGGTGTCGCGAAGACCTCGTCGAGCGCGGCATCGGGCCACAGCGCCGTCATCCAGGTGAGCGAGGCGTAGATCGACAGGCAGAATGCCACCGAGGTGTTACCGCGGGCGACCTCGGCGAGCACGTCCACGAAATCCCGGGTGTTGGATTCGTATCCGCCGTACTGCGCGGGAACCTGCATGTTCAGCAGCGAGGATTCCTCGATCGCTTCGATGACATCGTCGGGCAGGCGGCGGTTCTCGTCGATCCACCGGGCCCGCGAACGCAATAGCGGCGCCAGCTTCGTGGCACGCTCGACGAGCTCCTCACGGGACGGGTTGGTAGACATGGTCGATTCCTCTCGCCGAATATCGTGAATACCGAAGCGGTATCGAAGAAGTTCGAGAATTATTCGGCGACAACGCTGCTCACCGATCACCGAAAATCTCGCACAGAATTCGGCGACGATTCAAGAGCTGCGGAACGACTCTACGGTCGACCCGTAGGTTATCCCCGGGGAAACCACAGGATCATCCCCAGGGCAACACGTTCGGGACCGTGGGAACACGCACAAAAGACGGCAGTCGTGCGGAACACGACTGCCGTCCGAGTAATTCGACTACCGGAAACTACCTCACGCGCACTCCCGCGCATTCATTACCCCGGCCAGTTGACGCCTGCCCGCGATACCGAGTTTCCGGTACACATTGGACAGGTGGAACTCGACGGTCCGCACCGTCAGGAACAACTGCTCGGCGATTTCCTTGTTGCTGAGCCCACGCACCGCGAGGCCGGCGATCTTGCGCTCCTGCCTGGTCAAGCCGGTCTCGCGATGCTGATTGTCCAATGCGCCCAAGACCGAGCCCGCACGCTGCAGGACGGGGCCGCTACCGGCAGCGGCCGCGAGCTCGGTGGCCGCCGTGACAGCCCACCGCGACCGTTCCGCGTCGCCCTCGACCGCGTGCAACTGTCCCAGATCACACAGTGCGCCCATCAGCTCGTAGCGTGCTTCAGCGAGCTCGAGCAGCTCCACGGCACGTTCGAGCGCGCCCACCGACCGACTGTCGCGCCGCGCCATGCCGACCGCGTGCAAGGCCCGTCCCACCGCCCCCGGTGAGCCCCAGCGCCGGGCTGCCGCGAGCTCGTCGTCGGCCAGTGCCGCCGCGAGATCGCACCGGCCGAGCGCGGCCGCCACCAGCGCGGCGCGGGAACGCCACGGAACGATCGCCGGATTGGCCACATTCAGCGCGGTCAACACCTTTCCGCAGGCCAGGTAGTCCGCCAGGCTGCGCTCGAGGTCGCCTTCGGCGCGATGCAGCGCACCACGGGCGGCGAGTACATGGGCGTGGTCGGGCATCGCGTCGACACTGCTCATCCGGTCCTCGAACAGACACCGCGCGCTGCTCAGATCGCCGACCTGAACCAGCGCCTCGACGAGCCAGGCCAGCGCGATGCCACGCAGCGCCGGTGACACACCGCGACGCAGCAGCGGTTCCATCGCCTCGATCGCCGCGGCGGGGCGACCGGACTGCGCGTCGATCCTGGCGCGAATGAGCGTCAGCGCTTCGAAGAGGCGAAACGAGATCTCGCCGCGTCCGGCGGACAGTAATCGAGTGCAGTACGCCGCGGCCTCGGCACATCGGTCCGCGTAGACCAGGGCCAGCAGAGCCAGCCACAGACACCCCGGGTCGGGCTCGTCGGATTCGGCGTCGAGCACGAGTTCCGACCGCCGAACGATGGTCTCCCGGTCCAGGACTCCGCAGTGCACGAAAAGCATGTTCTGCACGCCGCCGCACAGGGTGTCGGCATCGCCGAAGCGGAGGCGGGCCTCGGCGCGACCGACGCCGGGCAGATAGTCGACCGTGTCGGTGAGCCGGGAATCTCGGCGTTCACACCACATCGATTCCGCGTGACCACATCTCACCGGCTCGACGCACCCCGAGCTTCGGGGTGTTCTGATCGACAACACTTTCTGGCGTTCCGACATAACATTCATTACGCTCGGGGGCGATACGCCTTCCGAACGGGACACAGGATGATCGGTCATGAAGTCTCCCTGGTGCAGCAAGCCGAGCTTCCACGACCACGCCGTCGAAGGCCGCGAAAATCCCCCCGGTTGTCAAAAGTACCAGCGACACTGCGCAATTCAGAGTGATGTTCAACATATGAATACGATGATCTTATCTCTTGCAGATCACGTCGTGAATTACCGACTCGCGCAGGCTATTACCGGGACAGAATCGAGCATTGCCATAACACGGATTGTGATGGTAATCGTACGCGCAGTGGGATGGATGCCACCGAGAGGCCTTGGCGCAGACCTCGAACCGGGGCTCGCCCACGGCCCGGCGTGACTGGAGCCGGGCGAGTAGCCTCCTCGTCTCATCGAACAGTCTCGATGTTCAACGGTAACGGGATAGTTCATCGATGTCATCTCGGAAGGCCAGGCAACTGTATCCACGAGTTCAACTCGATGGCCACAGGCGACCTTGGTTTCACTCACGGCGATCGGTGGTCTGGTGCGAGCCCGGCGGTGCTCGCTAGATTCGGAATCCAGTGTCCACCAGTGCAATCGGAGGTCCACATGGGGCAGACCGTCCCCCACACGGTGTCCGTCTCCTGGCTCCGTGACCATCAGGGCGAGCCCGACCTGCTGGTCGTGGACGCGAGCACCGAATTCACCGTGCTCGACGACGGAACATTCACGCTCGAGCCGGGGCGCACCGCGTACGCGACAGCCCATGTCCCGGGCGCCGTGTTCGCCGACTTGCTCACCGACTTCGCCGATCCCGCATCCGATCAGCCCTGCACCGTGCCGGAGTCGGAGCGCTTCGCCGCTGCCGCCGGCGCGATCGGCATCGGCGACGGGGTGCGCGTCGTCGTCTACGACCAGCACGACGGAATCTGGGCCACCCGCTTCTGGTGGCACTTGCGCCTGGAGGGTTTCGACGACGTCGCGGTCCTGGACGGCGGCCTTCCCGCATGGTGGGCGGCGGGCGCCGAGGTTTCGGACTCTTCGGTGACGCCCACGCCCGCCACTTTCACCGCCCGCCGTCGACCCGGCCTCATCCGATCCACCGACGAGGTCGAGGCGGCGACAGCCGATGACAAGTTCCTGCTCGTGGGCGTCCTCGACGCCGCGACCTATCGCGGCGAGACAGACGTTTTCGCTCGACCCGGCCACATCCCTGGAAGCATCAACCTGCCGATCGACCAGATCCGCGACCCGGAGACCGGCGCGCTGCGCCCCATCGAGGAACTGCGGGCACTGTTCGCTGCCGCAGGTCTGCTCGACCCTGCGATCACGCCCGTCACCTACTGCGGCGGAGGCGTCGCGGCAACGGGCGTCGCCCACGCGTTGGCCCTCGTCGGGCGCGACGATGTCGCCGTCTACGACGGATCCCTGACCGCATGGACCGCCGACCCCGCGCTACCTCTGGTCCTCGGCGAGCAGCCTCGTTGACCCACAGCTCCGGTCCACACCACACGTGCCGGACCGTGAGGCGCGGGAAGCATTCCCGCACCTCACGGGTGGCCGTTGCTCGCACGACCGATTCGAAATGCCGGCGTCGGCCGAATTCGCTACCCGCGTGCGGCGTTCGCGGTCGTGATGAACTCGATCTGCGCGGGTGAGGGTCCGCAGAACTCGCTTTCGATCCGGTCGGACTCCTCGGCCTGCATCCGGTACATGCTCTCGCGCAAGCCGTCGTCGCCACCGTGGAACGCTTCCAGCAGTCCCATCCACCGGGCCGCCATCTCCTGCGCCTCGGGTGAGGTCGGGTCCATGCCTGCCGCGATCGCCGCGTCGACCTGGGGGATCAGCACGGCCCAGTCCGCTTCGGCTTGCTGAATGCGCTGTTCGCCGAGTTCTTCCCGGCGCAGCGCGAGCTGGGTCAACTGCTCCTCGGTGAAGTATTCCTTGATGGTGTCGTCGACCATGACGGTCCTCCTGATCAATTCCAGGAAGTGATCCGTGGATGCGTCCGACCGGCTTTCCGCCGTGGCGGTCAGTGCCGCGACCAAAGCATGGAGATCCCGGGTCGCGGCCAGTTGCGCGGCCAGATAGTCGCGGTGAGCGGCCAGTACCTGCGTCATCGCCACGGCGCCGTCGAGCAGGTCCGCGATCTGGTCCAGGCCCAGGCCCAGTTGACGCAGGGCCAGCACTTGATACAGCCGTTCGACATCGCTCGCGGTGTAGAGCCGGTGACCGGTGCCGGACCGTTGCGCCGGGTGTACCAACCCGATCCGGTCGTAATGATGCAGCGTCCGTACCGTCAACCCGGCTTCGGCCGCGAGCTCACCGACTTTCCACACACGCTCGGTTCCGCGCTGGTCCATCCGCTTCATCCCACTTCCACCGGCGCCCTGTGCGCCGGTGTCATCGACGGTAAAACCTGACCTTACGTCAGGTGCAAGCCCGAATACGCCCGCCGAATCCGACGGTCGGCTCTTCGCTGGACCCGATCCAGCGCCGTCCACGGCTGCGGCGGACGTTCGACAACGATGCTGTCGCCGGGCCGGACCTCGCCACCCGTGATGACCACACCCATGATTCCGGCCTTGCGCACAAGGGTGCCTGCCGCGTCGTGGTGGACGAGCTGCTTCAGGTGGTTTTCGACTCAGCGAGGGGTGGGGCACTGGCCTTCGTAGCGGCTCAGACCGAGCCCGTTGGCCTTCTTGCTGCGGCCTACGGGGCCGTTCTTGGCGGAGCGGACCCAGGTGCCGTCGGTGTCGAGGACGGGCATGCGTTCGCTGAAGGCTCGGCTGTAGTGGATGGTGCCGTCGACGGTGAGGATGCCGTCGCGCACATCGATGTGGGCGACGGTGGCCCAGAACGAGCTCTTGCCGTTGCCGATGATGACGGTGATCTGGTCGGCGTCCTTGTCGGGGAGGCCGTCGGGGCCGGGGCGGCCGTAGCGGACGCGGACGCGAGGGTTGCCGAATTTGTCGATGGCGCCGGCCCCGTTGTCCACGGATTGGTAGACGTTGAGCAGCAGGTCGCCGTTCTCGGTGGGGCGGACGGTGACCTGCTCGGTGGCGGGGAGATTGTTGGCGCCGGGGCCGCGGGTGTCGCCCTGGTGGTGGATGAACGGCCACTGTGTGATGTCGCCCTGGTGGCCCTTCTCGCCGCTGAGGACAACATAGTCGCCGGTCATCTCGTTGCGGCAGAAGAAGTACACGTCGAGGTCGCCCGTACCGAACTCGGTGACACGACCGTTCGCGTCGTATTTCGCGCCGCGGCCGTCCCATTCGAGGCCGACGGTCAGGACGTAGCCCGGATCGCCCTTGCGCAGGTCGATCGTCGCGCGCCGATCCGGCGAATCCTTGGTGAGCACGACATCGACCTTGCGCAGATCGACCGAGGGCGCCGGGGGCGTAATGCTCTGGGGTGCAGGAACTTCGGTCGCCTGCGACGACACGTCGGTCGGTTCTTCTTCCGCGTCGACGACGATGCCGTGATCGGTCGCGAACGCCGCCAGCCCGGCGCTGTAACCCTGACCGATCGCGTCGAGCCGCCACCCACTCCCCCGCCGATACAGCGCGACAGCTTGCAACACCGTTTCCGAATCCAGACCCGGCGGCACGAAACTCACCGATTGACTGGAACCGACAGCGCAGACCCGCAGCCCGGCGACCGCCCCGAACCGAATCCCCTGCGCCTCGGTACTCCCGGTGATCACCACCCGATGAATCTCGGCGGGCAGTGCCGAAAGATCGACCGCGACAACAGCATCGGACTCCAACCGAACACCCGGCGCCGCCGGATTGTTGAAGAACACGAAGTCGGCATCGGAACGCACCTTGCCGTCGGCGGTCAACAGCACCGCCGCGATGTCCACCGCCCCGGCAGGGCTGTCGAGATCCAGGCGCACCGTGTACCGCCCGTCGACGAGATCGGTCTTGGACCCTTTCGAAACCTCGACCATCGTTGCCGCACTCCCACTCATGATTTCTGCCCCTCCACCGGTCGGCTGAGCCCCACGGTACCCGCCGAGCCGGCCACCGGGTCCGCGTTCGGTGACCGGCACGGACCTGTAGGTATGTCCAAGGACGGCCGGAAAACCATTGGATTCCGTCACAGATCGAGACGCAGCGGTAGCGGGGGTGGCGAGTGTGTCGTTGACTGGCTGGATGGACATCCGTGAACTGATCGACCGTAAGGCGGGTCGTCGGGTCTCGGTGGTGGTGCCCGCACTGGATGACGAGGACACCGTCGCCGGGGTGGTCGCTTCGGTGAAGCCGCTACTCGGTGGGCTGGTCGACGAGGTGATCGTGCTCGATTCCGGGTCCGCTGATCGCACCATCGCGCGGGCGCGTGCCGCCGGGGCCGAGGTCTATACGCGGGAGCAGGCGTTGCCGGGGGTGGCGGTGCGGCCGGGCAAGGGCGAGGCACTGTGGCGGTCGATGGCGGTGTGTACCGGTGATCTGATCGTTTTCCTGGACGCGGATCTCGTCGAACCCGATCCGATGTTCGTGCCCACCTTGCTCGCGCCGTTGCTCGCCGACCCGCACATCGCCCTGGTGAAGGGCTTCTATCGTCGGCCGATGACCGATGACGCCGATGGCGGTGGCCGGGTCACACAACTGGTGGCGCGCCCACTGCTCACCGCGCTCGCGCCCGCGCTGGCCGAGATCATCCAGCCGCTCGGCGGCGAATGTGCCACCACGCGCGCGTTTCTGGGACAGATCTCCATCGCCAGCGGGTACGGCGCGGAGATCGGGATCCTGCTCGATTGCTGGCAGCGACGCGGTTTGTCGGCCATCGCCCAGGTAGACCTCGGGATCCGCGTGCACCGCAATCGGCCGACGCACGAACTCGCGGTGATGAGCCGCCAGGTCGTGGCGACGCTGCTCGATCGACTCGGCATCCGCGATTCCGGGATCGGTCTGGTGCAGTTCCTGCCCGGGGAAACCGGTTGGCGGCGAACGCCTTCCGAGGTGAGCCTGGCCGACCGGCCGCCGATGTCGCGCCGCATCGCCGAGTACCGCGACATCGCCTGACACACGAAAACGCCGGCCCCGCGCGGGACCGGCGTTCACGCATTACACAGCGACGAGACCGAAGTCGAGCTTCACCAATTGGTCGGCGCAATCGAAGTACCGGTCATCGTGGGTGATCACGATGACCGTCTTACCTCGGCGCTTCAGATCGGTGAGGATCTCGTGGTAGAACACGTCGCGGAACCGCGGCTCCTGATCGGCGGCCCATTCGTCGAAGACGTAGATCTGGCGGTCTTCGAGCAGGGCGGTGAGCAGGGCCAACCGCTTGCGCTGCCCCTGCGACAGGTCGACGGTCGACAACCGCCCGTCCTGCACCGTCACCTTGTGCGCGATCTGCAACTCGTCGAGATAACGCTGGACTTCGGCGTCGATACCGGGGCGGTCGAAACCCAGGTAGTCCTCGAACAGATGGAAATCGGTGAACACCGCCGACGAATTCTGCCGGTACCACTCGATGTTGTCGTGGTCGATCCTCTCCCCGTTGAGCGACAACGACCCCGAGCGTGGCACATACAGACCGGTGATGAGCTTGGCCAGCGTCGACTTCCCGCTGCCGTTGCCACCGACGATGAACGTGATCTGGCCCGGTTCGAAAACCAGGTCGATCGGGCCGAGACGGAAACCGGCGTCCTCGGACTCGTCGAGTCCGGGCGGCGGAGCCAGCGGGCGCACATCGACGCCACCGTGGTCGACCCAGTTCTTGCCGTTGACATCCACCTGACCGCCACCCGGATGCGCACCGGGGTGGGCGGGATGCGGATGCGGCGGCCTGCCGTCACCCTCACGCGGCGGCATCCCGGGACGCGGCGGATGCCCGCCCGGCCCGTGCGATCCCGGCGGCGGTGGCACCTGAGAGGGCGCCTCCGAACGATAGATGTAGCTGACGTTGGTCAGTTCCAGCTTGGCCTCCCCTGCCGCTGGACGCTCCGAATACGGCAGCGACTCCTCGTCGTGCAGTGTCGTCATCGACAGGTTCATCGCCCGGATCTTGGCCAGCGCCACATCACCACGCAGCAGATCGGGGATGCGGTGCATGAAGTTCTGCATCGGCATCGCCAGGAACGTGGTGACCAGCACGTAGCCGACCATCGTCTCGCGCGGCAGATCCAGTGCGGCCGCGATGACGAACAGGATCAGCGCCATCGTGCCCAGCTGCAACGCCTGGCCGAAGCCCTGGGCGTAGGAGAACTTCGAGCCCGCGTCGGTGTTCTGATCGCGCAGCGTGCCCGCAGAACCGAGCAGGTGCCGGTCCATGAAGTCACGACGCCGGCCACGGTGCAGCTTCAGTTCCTTGATGCCGAGGGTGACGGCCTGGAACGATCGCAGCAGCGCGTCCTCGTTCTCCCGAGCTTCCCGATAGATACCGCGGACCCGCTTGAGAACCAGTTCGACACACGCGATGCCGACCAGCGTGCCGCCGACCGTGACCGCGAAAATCGGTCCCGAGACCACGGCGAGGAACACGAAGCAGCCGACGATGGTCGCCACATCCACGCAGATCGAGGGGATGGCGGTCACCGCCTGCGACAGCGAACGCACGTCCTCGGTGAGCGTCGCCATCAGGCGATGCATGCCGAGCCGCTCGAGGTGTTCCAATGGGGCGGAGACGATTCCGGAGCTCAGGTCGCTGCGCAACCGGTAGATCGCGTCCTGGGACAGGCGAATCAGCAGAACCTGCGACAGCACACCGCTGACGAGGATCACCAGACCCGTGCCGCCGAAGCGCAGCAGCAGGTTGTCCGGCTGCGGGCGCGGCGAGACGACCGCGTTGATCAGCGTCACCAGATAGGTGTTGGCGGCGCCGCAGATCAGGCCGGCGGCGACGACGGCCGCGATCCTGGCCGGCGACAGCGCGGCGAGAAAACGGAGCAGATGCATGACCTTCGGCTCTCAGCTGCGGATGACATCGAACACGATGCCCTCGAGGGTGACACCGGGTGCGAACGAGAACGCCACACCGGTAGAGATCGGCGCCGCTGTCTGTGCGTCGCGGATCATCCGCTCCAACACGAAGATCAGCGAAACACTGAGCATGTTGCCGTGCTCGGCGAGCACCTCCCAGCTCGGCGCCGCCAGCTCGGCGGGAATGCCGAGCGAATGCGCCGACTCCTCGATGATGCGGGGACCACCGGGATGGATCGCCCACAACTCGATATCGGACTTGCCGAGCCCGTTGCGCGCCAGCACTTCCGACACCACCGGATCGACACCGCGGTAGATGTAGTCGGGCAGGCTGGTCGCCAACTCGCAGGTGATGCCCGCGTCCTTCACCCCGAGCACGATGCCGTCCTCGGCGTCGTCGAACAGGTGGCTGAAGCTGTCGCGGATCACGACGCTGCCGGCCGCGAGCGGCTTGTGCACCTGGTTGGCGCCGATCACCACCGCACCGCAGCCGTCACCGAAGAGGCTGTGGGTGATCACGTCGTTGACATCGTCGTCGAAAACGGCGTTGACCGAACTCAATTCGATGCACAGCACCATCGCCTTCTTGTCCGGGTGGGCCCGGACGTAGTCGACGGCGGCGCGAATGCCGTTCATGGCCGCGGCGCACCCCATGAAGTTGATGACCATCCGGCCGACCTTCGGCGACAGACCCAACTGCTTGACCACGGCGACGTCGACGCCGGGGGCGATGAAGCCGGTGCTGGTCACGAAGATCAGCTGGCCGATGTCCTCGGCGGGATCGTCCAGGCCGGCGACGGCGCGTGTGGCCACGTCGACCGCGAGCGGCACCGCGTGCTCGAAGAACAGGTTCATCCGCTCCCGGATGGTGCCCGGCTTGCGGCTGAACTCGAGGAAATCGGGGTCGAGTGGGTCGATGACGAGGTGCCGGGTGTCGATCCTGGTCTTGGCGTAGATCCGCGGAATGCGCTGGCGCTGTGCGGGATCGGAGAACAGTTCGGCGACCCGGCCCGCGTTGACGGCCTGATCGACGATCAGCGCGGGCGAACCGGTGGCGACCGCTTCGATCACGCCGACGGTCGTCGGCGGCGCGGGTGGTAGCAGGTCGTGCCCGCGCTCGACGTCGGGCGTGCGGAGCAGGTCAAAGGAAACAGACACGGGCACAAATCCTTTCGAGACAGAACAGAGATGGCAACGGCCGGGTCAGACGGTTCCGATGCCGGAGAAGCCCTGCGCGGTATAGGTGACACAGGTCTTCAACGCTGACGGTGCGCAGTGTTCGCGCACGAAACCCCACCGGTTCTCCTCGGCCTCACGGGAGGGCGCGAGCAGATAGGTCCGGCACAGCTTGGGGAAACGATCTCCGAAGAAGCTCTTGGCGGGCAGCCACTCCACACCGAACTTCGCGGCTTCCTCTCGCACCACGTTCTCCGACGCGATATTGGCAAAACCGCTGCGCTGGAACGGAAGTACGTGATGAGCGCGGTGTGAGCTCAGGCCTGCCGAGAGGAAGCAGTCGACGTACTTGTTGCCGACCACGGTCAGGTCGTAGGCCTGCTCGAGCTGGTTCACCGCCCAGTCCTCGGTCTCGGTGTGCAGTTCCTCGGTCGGAATCTCGAAGTCGTGGCTGGCCACCACCATGAAGGTGCTGATCCACAGCGTGATCACGAATTGCAGACCCCAGGCGAGCAGGTCGCCCGCGAACGCGAAGGCCACGAACTCGGCCACCAGCAGGAACCGCATCCCGAAGGAGCCGATGAAGTGCGGCAGCGCGCCACGCCAGCTGCCGTACATGTCCTTGATGCCCACCTTGCGGGTGAGTCGGCAGACGTCGAGGAGCCGAATGATCATGCCCGTCAACAGATGTCCGAACTTGTGCACCGTGTGCACCGGCACCCGGTACAGGCGCGGGATCTGCATCATCATCGTGAAGACGTTCTTCTTGATGTCGACTTCACTCTGGGTGTGCGGGTGGTGCAGCAGTGCGTGCCCGTCGGCGGTGACGAAAGACAGTGCGACATAGTTCATGTCGAAGGCGTTGACCGCGTACTTGTTCAAACCCTTCTGCGCGCGGTGGATCGCGTAGTGGCCGAACCCGGCCAGCGAGCTACGCAGCAGCACCATCGCGATCACGAAGGCGGGCAACGGCATCCAGCTCGTGTCGTAGAGACGCAGCGCCTGCACGGCGATGTAGGCGAAGATCAGCACGCCGACGACGATGTTGAACGCGCGGTCCATCCGCTTCAGCCGGGCAGCCAGCTCAGGCTCCTTGAGCCGGGCCTTCACCTGGTGCAGCAGATCGGCCTTGTTGTCGAACTTGTACTTCGGGGTGTCGTCCCAGCTGTTGAAGCCGTCCTTGAATAGGAAGTCGGGGGCGTTGTTCTTCGGATGGATGTCCTCGGGCGTGGCATCGCGACCGAGACTGTAACGCTCGATCATCCGCGCGATTTTTTCCGGATCACGGTGGTAGGAACCGATGATCGAGGTGATGTCGCGATTTTTCGTGCGGCCGATGAAGAATTCACCACCTGGATGCTTGGAGATCCAGTCACTCAGGTCGTAGGCTCTCCCGTTATAAACCCATACGTTGTTGACGGGAGGACGACCCCCCGGGCCCGGCGGTGGCGGGAGCTCGCGCTCCGCTTCATCAGGTCGATCATCGATCGTCATTAGTTCTTCCTCCGTGTCCGATCGGCGTCCGATGCGTGTTGCCTGCCGACCAGCGTCCCGACACGTATAGTCCTTGTGGCGCCTTGCATCTCGCTGAACATTCTCTTATTGGATGCGCACTCGTGCGTTCGTGATTCGCTTACCGCTGGCGACACCCAGACGACACACCGGCCCGGGGCTGCGGAGGGCACTGCGTGCCAGGTTCCGCTGACCCCGGACCGGTGTGGGTTGATCCGGTATTTCCGGCGAGTATCAGCCGGCGGGCTTGATGATGTTGACCGGCTTGGCCCAGTTCGACAGGCCGACGGTGACCTCGCCCTGATCCTTCTTCACCACGGCGCGAACGAGATTCGGGCCGTCGCCGGTGGACGCCGCGTCCGAGGGCTTGGTCGAATCGGAGGCAGGCGGGGCGGTGTCCTGGATCCACACGGTGATCGGCATGGTGCCCGCGTTCTGACCGATGCGCGGCACGATCGGGTCGATCACGGCGGAGTCGATGGTGCCGGAGACCTTGACGGTGTTGATGCCGTCGATCACCTCACGGCCCTCGGTCTTCGCGTTCTGGATGTTGGCGATCACGTTCGCGATGCCCTTGTCCTTGTCCAGGATGACGCCCGGATCGTAGACCTTCTCGGCCGGACCCGCCGGCACGTAGCGGCCGCCGGCCTGGGTGTAGAGGACCTTGTCCACCACAAGGAACTTCGCCTCGGTGAACGCGGCTTCGGGGGTGAGCTTGACCTTGGCCTCGCCCATCGCCGCGCCCGAGCCCTGGGTCTCGTTGGTGACGTCGGCGGAGACGGTTTCCACCGGCAGGTCGGGCAGGTTCTTGACGTTGATCTTCAGGTGCACGTTGTGCAGGGTCTGCGTGGTCTTCGCCGACTCCTTGACGATCTGCGCGCCCTCGGGCAGCTGGCCGGTGGGCGCCGGGCCCGCCGTGGTGGCCGAATCGTCTTTCGTGCAGCCGGATACGAGGGCCGCGCAGACCGCCGCCGCCGCGACGACCGAAGTGATGCCGGAACGTCGCGCGAAGCGCCGACGCGAGGTGGGGTTCGGTGTCATGTGGATCAAGTGTCATCCCCTGGAGATGGTCGTAATATCGGTATAGGGCAGCCGAAGACCATCGTTCATCTCTCGTGCTCCCCCGTCGGCGATAGTACCCGAGGAATTCGATTTGCGAGTTGTCTGCGCGCACATCCGATTTCAGATAACTGAGACACATCGCTGTCCGCTATTACCCCAGTTCAGACCAGTGTGCCGAACGGTCGCCAGGGATGCCTCCTCGCCACCTCCGCGGGACTGTGCGGAGGCGGCGAAGTCCAAGCGCTAGTCGCCGTGCAGCGACACCGGAACAGTGACGTGCCCGTTGGAGATGAAACTCGGCACGGGCGCCAGCTCGGCCTCGCTCGTTGCCAGGCTCATCCGGGGAAAGCGATCGAACAAGGCCGGCAACGCAATCGCGGCTTCCAGACGGGCCAATGATGCGCCGATGCAGTGGTGTGCCCCATAACCGAAGGCGAGGTGCTGCTCACGGGTGGCACGGGCGGGGTCGAACTCGGCGGTGTCGGCACCGTGCACCTTCGGGTCACGGCTGGCACCTGCGTACGAGGCCAGGATGGCCTCGCCCTTGCCGATCCGATACTCCCCGGCGATCTCGATGTCCTCGACCGCATACCGCAGCGGCAGGTGTGCCACCGGCGCCTGGAAGCGCAGCGTCTCCTCGACCACATCTGCCCATGACACCTGGCCCGCGGCCACCGCGGCACGCTGCTCGGGATGGGTGAGCAGGGCGACGATCGCCTGGTCGAGCAAATTGACCGTGGTCTCGTGGCCGGCGTTGATGACCAGCATCAAGGTGTCGACGAGCTCCTTCTCGGACAGCTGAGAGTCGTCCTCGTCGCGCGTGGCGATCAGCGCGCTGGTGACGTCGTCGCCAGGATGCTCACGGCGGTAGGCGACGAGTTCGCCGACCAATCCGTACATCTCGAGGTAGTTGGCCTGTGCTTGCTCGGCGGTGAAGGAGCCGTCGAAGAAGCCGTCCACGCACTTGTGCAGCCCGGGCCCCATCCCTTCGGGGACGCCGACCAGTTCGGTGATGACCCGGATCGGAACCGGATAGGCGAAGCCGCTCCGCAGATCCACCGGTTCGCCGACAGGGGCGGCCGCCAGTGCGTCGAGCAGGTTCTCGGTGATCTCGGCGATCCGCGGACGCAGCGCGGTACTGCGGCGATGGCTGAAAGCCGGGGAGACCAGTCGCCGCAGCCTGCGGTGGTCGGCGCCGTAGGCGGTGAACATGCTGTCCACCGCCACCCACGGCAGCAACGGCCACGCCTCGGTGATCTCACCGTTGACGAACGCCGCCCAGTGCTGCCTGGGGTCCTTCGAGACCCGAGGGTCGGCGAGCAGACTCCGCAGCACGGCCTGATCGGTGACCGACCAGGCGGGCACGCCGCCGGGCAGTTCGACCAGCGCGACCGGGCCACGCTGCTGAATGCGTGCCGACTCACCTTGGATGTCGGCGCCGGTCGTATCCAGCACGATCGGTTCCATGAAAATCTCCTCCACCAGGGTTTGCTGCCCGTAATCGGCAGTGCCGCAGCCAGTTTCGCCCGCGCGGTAAGGAACTTACCCGTCGGCAGGGAGGTTCCGGGGACGAATAGTGGCGCGATCGGCGGAAGCTGATCGGTAGCGTCGTATCACGACAGCCCTCACCCTCACCGATGCGGGTAGAACCGGGTGACGCCACACTCTTCGGAAAGGACCACGATGAGCACCGCAGCGCATTCGCTGACCGCCAAGGATATCGAGTTCCTCGGACGTCCCCTCTACGGATTTCTGTCCGTGGCAGGCGGACCCACACCGCCCCAGCCCCGGCCGGTGTGGTTCGAGGTCACCCCCGAGGGCACGATCCAATTGTTCACGCCCCCGGATTCGGTGAAGGTCTCGCGACTGCGGAGCGACCCCCGCGCCTCGATCGTCGTCACTGCCCCGGTGGGTGAACGCGAGCGCTGGGTTTCCGTCGCAGGCCACACCACCATGTCACCGGACGGAGCGCACGACCTGCTCTCCCGCCTGGCCGCTCGCTACTGGGACCTCGACGACGAAGGCCGAGCCGACGACCTGACCACGATGCTGGCCGACGACTGGCTGCGCGTTGTCATCGAGCCCGAAACCGTGAGCCGATACACGATGTGACGGCCGTTCCCGTCCGGTTCAGCGGTGATCGCACGCAGGGTCGGCGGTTGCTGTCGCACTTCGGCTTCAGCTCACGGTGTGCCACCGCGCGACGTGGTCGACCCAGGCTGTGTGACGTTGCTCGTCGGTCATCGCGAGCAGCGTGGTCAGTCTCGCGCCCTGCGCCTCGTCGACCGGGGTGAAGATCTGAACCCAGGCACCATCGGTCAGCGGCAGCGACAGGTTGGTGAGATGCATCGTGATCGAGCCGATGGCCAGGTGTTGGGCCTCTTTGATCAAGCTGACCGGCACCGCCACATCGTTGCTCGCCCACAGCGCCGCGAACGCTGGGCTGTCGGTCGACAATTCGTTCACCAAGCTCTGCCACGTCGGGTCATCGGCATGCTTGGCGTAGGCGCCGCGCAAGTAGGCCACCATCCTGCGCAGGTCATCAGCGTTGTGCGCGTAGGGATTACAGCAGTCAGGCGTCATGAACACCCGGCGCAGCACGTTGTCGGTGAAGCAGGGAAACAACGTCCGATAGGCGACGTTGTGCGCCAGCACATCGAATTTCGGGCTCACCAAGACCGCAGGCAACGGATCCAACTGTTCGAGGATGAGTGGCACACCCGGCGGGATCGCGGCGTCGGCGACCGTCGTGTTCGGCACCGTCGGCAGGTCGGCCAGTCGGTAGAGGTGGGCCCTTTCCGCCGGATCGAGCCGCAAGGTGCGCGATACCGCATCCAGCACTTGAACACTGGCGTTGATGGGCCGACCTTGTTCGAGCCATGTGTACCAGGTGATGCCGATTCCGGAAATCTGGGCGACTTCTTCGCGACGAAGCCCTGGCGTGCGTCTGCGCGGACCCGGCGGCAGACCGACGTCATCGGGACCGATCCTGGCACGCCGCGACTTCAGAAACTCCGCGAGCTGTGTCCTCTTCGTCTCGCGGACCGTGCCCACCCCGACCACATCCCTCATCGGGCCATTGTCGCGGACTTCGCTGCTGGTATCCAGGTGCTGCTGGTACCCGGATCGGCTCTCCGCAGAGCGGCTTCGGCTCCCTGCCCGAGACGTTCGGATACCAGTAGCGGTCGGCGGATTGCTCCACCGGCCCCACGCCCAGGGCAGGCGAGCCGCTCGCGCACGCTGCGGCGCCGCCCGGACGCTTCCCGTTTGTGGGACGACCACAGAATCTCTCGTTCCGGGTTGCCCTGGTCGGATCCTGTTTCGGGTGAGTACAGACGTTGCCCGGAATGTGAGGTGCTGTGCCCGTTGTAGCGGGCATTCGTGACCAGCCGTCGGCCGGCTACGCAGCGCGCGAGATAGATCGAGAATTCCGAGCTGCTGGTCAAGCTATGTCGCAGACCTGCCCACCGAGCCTCCGCTATTGGCCCTTCAACGCCCGATCGGCGCGGTTGACGAAGGTCGCGGTAGTGCACGTGCCGATCGCGAGGACGACCATCAGAATCTTCGCGGGCCAAGGCCCTTCGATGATGGCGCCCACCGTTCCCAGCAGGACGAGGCCGCCCGTGGTGACCAACATCGTGGTCGCCCTGGTCGTTCCGTTGATCTCGCCGCGCAGAATCCGCCGCGACGCCGTGAGCAGGCTGAGGGCGGGAATCCCGGGCAACAGCGCGACCACGCAGACGACGATCAGGTACTCAGGATTGAGCAGCCCGGACACCACGAGTCCGACAGAGCAGGCCACAAGCGCGATACCCAGCGCAATTCCGGCGGATCCGGCAAGGCGGGTCACTCGCCGAACCGCGGGCTCGTTCGCGTAGGGCGATTGCACGCCAGCCTGCGTCGAATCGATCTGAGACATTCGAAATCCCCCGTGTGACAGTTGAAATGGCGAGCGAGGACGGCTTTCCGCAGCGCGTGCCGACTGCCCGAATCCCCCGGCCCGTAGGCTACCGCCCACCCTCACCCCCGAACAACCCGACACTGAATACATTGTGCGAGTCACCAACCCAGCACCCCAGCGGATTCGCGGCCGCACACCGAAGCCGCCCTACGCCGAACCGTCGTTCGCGCGATGCGCTCGTCCGTGGTTGTGCTCGTGCCACTTTCGATACTTTCGACCGTGCGTCGAGCGGTTGGGGGTTGATCTGGCGGGCGATGACTTCGTGACCGCTGATCAGTGCGCGCGGGACTGGGCCAAGGTGTCGGGGTACCGATGAATCCGGCGCCCACACGACCGAGGCCTCGACAGTGAACTGGTAAATCGCCCCGAATGTCGCGCACCCGACATTGTCACGGTGATCGCCGAGCCGAAGGGCAGCCGGCTCAGCGTTCGACGAACGCCGGGTCCGACCAGTATTCGGGGTTTCGCCCGTAGTGGGGAGTCCGATAGGCGCGATCCCATGGCGCGTCTGGCCGGATCAGCTCACGCCAGGTGTCGACCTCGACGTAGATGACCCGCATCGAGTTCAACGCCGCGAAATGAAGGTCGGGTCCGTCAGTGCTGACCGCGTCCGCGGCGACCGCGACGGAGAAATTGTGTTCGAGCCCGGCCCGAACCGTCGCTTCGACGCAGACATTGGTCTGCAGTCCCGCCACAATCAACCGCTCGACCCGCAGACTCCGCAGCACCGGCTCCAATTCGGTCCACGCGAAGAAATTGTGTCTGGTCTTGGGTAGCACGACATCACCCGCCTTCGGCGCCACCGTATCCATGATCTGAGCGTTCCACCGGCGCTCGGCGTCGGTCAAAGCCGGTACACGAGAGTCACGCAGCCGGTGGTGCTGGGCAGACCTGGGGTTCGACGCGAGTTCCCCCGCGGTGCTGGGCTGCTGCTGCGAGTACACCACCGGCATCCCGGCCTCGCGCGCGGCCGCGAGCAGCCCAGCACACTCGTCGACGATCTCGGACAACCGCCAGATCGGCGGCCACCCCAGCGGATCGCGCAGATCCTGGCGCAGGTATCCGTTCTGCATGTCGATCATCAGCAACGCGGTGTTGTGAGACATCGTGCCCCCTTCCGATCGGGCGCGCCAGCGCCCTGTCGCCGAAGTTCGGCAGATCAACGCTACGGCCAAATGCTCTGTCGAAGAACAGGATTGACTATTCAGGCTGTCACTGCTGACATCGCCTCGGCACCCAGTGATCGTCACGGTGCACTGGCCACCCTGCTCACTTCTGCGACTCGGTCGGCCACGGCAACATGTTCGATGCGAACTGACGACCTCCCAACAGTGGGAGACGAGCCGTGGGCAAGCTCCGCTACCGCATCGCCGCCGCGAACCTGATGCCTCACCCCCACCACGGCTGACGCACTGCGGCTAACGCCCACGGCGTGGCAGTTGACAACCTGCGGGATCACCGGCCGGGCGGGCGGCGGTAGAAGGACCGTCGCTACTCCCCCAGCTGATGAAATCGGTTCGACTTCGACTGAGTCAGGAACGAAGATGCGGTGTATGTCGGATGAGCTGACCGAAGCAGTAGATGCTGCGATCACCCGTGAACTGCGACTCCTCGATCCGAAGGTGCGGTCGTCACCGGAACGCATCTCCGAGTTGCTCGATCCCGAGTTTTGCGAGATCGGCGCCTCGGGGCGCCGATGGAGCCGATCAGAGATCATCGCGGTGGTCGTCGAGCAGGCCGCGACGTCGGCCGAGCCGATCTCGGCGCTCGATATGCGCGGCGAACTTCTTGCCGACGATGTCGTCCATCTGACCTACACATCCGAATCCGATGGGCTTCGCGCCTTCCGGAGTTCGCTGTGGCGGCGGACGAAGCACGGCTGGCGACTGTACTTTCATCAAGGCACCGTGAGCGCGTCCTGAACTGCTGTTGCCCTACGACCACGTATATCAGGTTCGGAGACAATGACTCATCTGCGCGTTGACGACCTCGTCTCCCTCGTCGAGCGGAGCACGCCGCGGCTGGGCTCGACGAAGTTGGTCGCTGTGGACGGCCCCGGCGGCGCTGGGAAGTCCACACTTGCGGCACAGCTGGCCGCCGCCTGCGCCGCGACGCTGCTCCACACTGATGACTTCGCTTCTTGGGACAATCAATTCGACTGGTGGCCCCAACTCGAGCGGCAGATCTTGTCGCCGATCGCTAGTGGACGAGCCGGCCGGTATCAGCGCTATGACTGGGACGCACGGACTTTGGCGGAGTGGCACGATGTCGCACCACCTGTGGTCCTGATCCTCGAAGGGGTGTCCGCTGCTCGAGCGGCCGTACGCGATCGATTGTCGCTGTCGGTCTGGGTCCAAACTCCGCCGGAGGTAAGACTCGCCAGAGGGCTCGATCGCGACGGGGACGGTTCGCTTGCGCTGTGGCAGCGTTGGATGGCTGACGAGGACCGACACTTCGCCGCTGACCGAACTCGAGAACACGCTGATGTGATCATCAGAGGGCTAGCGAATTGCCCTCCACCGGAAACGGTCTGACCCCCGCGGGCCGCCTCGACCGCGACTTGCTGGCGCGCCGGCAAATCGGACTAGTGCTGACGAAGTGCCCACAGAAGTCTCGTCCGGAGATCTAGGCCTAGGAGCGCTGTGAACATCACACCCTTGCGAACCGACCACATCCAGGAAGTCCGCCTGCTGATGGAACTCGGCGAGCCCTACATCAGTGCTCGCACCGTGTCGGACTACTGGCTTTATGCCACCTTGTTTTCCACCACGTGCCCGGTCGCCATCGCCACCGACCGCTCCATCGCAGGCGCCGCGATCGCCTTCCGCAGTCAAGTTGATCCCCATGAGGTCTACATCCAAGACGTCATGATCCACCCAGCCCATCGACGCCACGGAATCGCCAGAGTTCTGCTGGAGAGCGTGCGGCACCAGGCACAACAATGGGGTTGCCGGCGCCTGTACCTGACTTCCGAGCCCGAGAACGATGCGGCGCACCAAACTTGGGCAACTCTCGGCTTCGAGAACGAACCGGGAGACTACGAGGTCAAGGGGGTCTCCGTGAAAGCCGGCTACAAAGGACCAGGTCGGGACCGCGCAGTGTATTCAATGATCCTGTCATGAGATGGGCGACTTTTCTGCGCCACCAGGTCGAGTCCGAACTGGCTGTCCTCCGCGCAGAACACCGCCGCCCGCAACCTCGGCTGCAGCTGCCGATGGAACCGGTCTCGGGCATGTCCCGTCAGATCATGCGACGCGTCGAAGAAGGGTCACCATGACGAGGTTGTTCGGATCATATACCCAGCTTCCGACGCATATTGGAATCCTTTGGCCTGGTTGCTGACGCTTGGATACCAGTTGGGAATACGGATACTTCGCTCGGAGAAGCGCAAGCTACTGAGCACACGCTTCAGATCGGCGAACGGGTCCTACTCGCGGCACTCCCGGCGTTCTTGCCGGCTCAGGTTGTTTGTGCTGACGAAACTGGTCGCCGCTGCGATGTGCTTGCGCTGAGTCGAATTCAGTGCGTGCGCAGATACAGGTCGTGAGCGGTTCGAGCGCCGGATCACCGCTGCGCGATCAGTAGATTGTGCTCAACTCGACGCGCTCAGGAGGTTCCGCCGTGGCGGTACACACGCTCGCCCTCAATGTGGCTACGGCCGACGGCAAGGCCGATTCGTTCCTCGCCTACCCCGACAACAACGCGCCCCACCCCGCTGTTCTGGTGTTCTCCGACGCGTTCGGGCTGCGGCCGGTGGTCCGGCGCGACGCCGAACGCCTCGCCGCCCATGGCTTCACGGTGCTCGTTCCGAATCTGTTGTACCGCAACGGTTCCGCACCGGTGGTCGACCTTCCCGATTTCATCGGGGCCGAGCGACGCGGCGAGATCTTCGGCCTACTGCGCCCGCTGCTGACCGCGTTGACACCCGAACTCGTCGTCGCGGACGCCGCCGCGTATCTGTCGTGGCTGGCCGATTCCCCGCTGACCACGGGTAACCCGGTAGGCCTTTCCGGATACTGCATGGGCGTGCGCCACGCACTGCACACCGCCGCCGCCTACCCCGACCGCGTGGCCGCGGTGGCCGGCTTTCACGGCGGCCGACTGGCCACCGAGGACCCCACCAGTCCGCACGCCGTAGTCGACCGAATCGCCGCCGAGGTCTATCTCGCGCACGCCGACGCCGACCCCGGACTCCCGCCGGAACAGATCGAACAGCTCGACGCCGCCTTCACCGCCGCCGGCACCACCTTCCGCACCGAGGTGTATCCCGGTGCCGGCCACGGCTTCACCCAATCCGACACCGATGTCTACAACGCCGAGGCCGATGCCCGCCACTGGAACGAACTGACCGACTTGTTCACCCGCGTTCTGCGCTGAACCTGTTTCCTAGGGCAGGTCCGGCCCGCGGGTTCGGCGACAACGATGGCCAGGGTTCGACTGGGCAGCTCATGACGAATCATCCCGAACCCTGGGTCGTCGCCCGGGAACCCACCAGTTCGGTGAAGGCGGTAGCGACGAGAGCGACGGAGCGATCGGTGTCCGCGCTCAGTGCCCGCAAAGTCGCCAGCGCGCGGGTGCCGGGCAGCTCCACCAGTGCCTGGACGAGCCGGATCCGGATGCCCGCGTCGTCTTCGTGTGCGGTCAGCGCGGCGATCAGCGCGCCGAGTATTCGATCCGCGGATTCCGGGTCCTGGGACAGCGCGCCCAGCACTTCGCCGGCGTCGACATCGTTGGTGCCCGCGATCACCATGGCCACCAGGATCGGCTCGGCCGCTCTGACCCCGCGGCTTCCGGCGGCCAGGGCCGCAGGGCCGCGGACAGTCGGGTCCGGGTCGTCGAGCGCGGCGGTGAGCAGTTCGGTCGCGGCGTCGCCCGGGATTTCGGCCACTGCCAGCACGGCCCGGCGCCGGACCTCCACGTCGGCGGCGTCCAGCCCGGGTGCGAGCCCGACCAGCCCGTCGTCGCCGGCCCGCGACAGCGCCCAGCGCAGGGCGCCTGCCATGTTGGGTTCGGTCTCGGTGAGCACGGCCGCGGCCAGCAGCTCGGTCGGTACCGGCGCGTTGTCGGCCGGGTTCAGTACTGCCTGCAGGCGGCGATGCGGGTCGGTCGAGCCGAGCGTGCGCACGAGTTCGACGATGCGCAGCACGTCGTGCCAGTCGCCGGGCTCGGCGTTCTCGACAGCGCGTAGACGTTCGAGTAGTTCGCGCTCGCGCACCAGCCGTTCCTCGGTGCGCTGGATCAGATCGCTCACCAGGGTCTGTGGTGTGAACGACCGGTCGGCCAGTACCCGGGCGATATCGCGTAGTGAAAGCCCCAGGGACCGCAGGCTTTCCACGTGAAAGATACTGCGGATGTCGGCGTCGGAGTACTGACGGTAGCCGCCGACGGTGCGCCCGGTGGGGCGGACCAGTCCGAGCGAGTCGTAGTGGCGCAGCATTCGGGTGCTGACTCCCGAACGCCGCGCCACCTCGCCGATCAGCACGGTGCGCCGTCGAGCGCCGCGACTCGTTTCGCCGCGTCGATGTCGAGGTCGAAGGCGGCGTCCGGGTCGCGCAGTAGCTGCTCGGTGGCCTGTGCGTGTGCTCGCACGTTCGAGTCGCTACTGCTGGTCGCGCGGTACAGCACCGTGGTGATTGCCTCGCCCAACGTGGCCAGTGCCCGGCTCAGGCTGCGCCGAACCTCGCGATCACCGCGCCCGAATTGGGTCGCGAGTTCGGTGGCCAGTGCCGCGCGCTCGGCATCGGGTACGAGAACTACCGCGGCGCGCCACGCGCTGCGGGCCACATCGTCGTCGGGGTCGCGCAGCAGTGCGGGAGTTATCGCCGGCCAGACTGTCGGGTCGCCGATCTTGGACAGTGTGTGCAGCGCTTGGCTGCGGGCTTGGGCGCTCCCGGATTCCAGCTCGGCGCGTAGCCGGGGCACGGTCAGCTCGGCGGGGAGCCTGGTCAGCGCCCAGGTGAGCATGTCGCGGACGAAGAAGTCCGGCTCCACGGCACAACGGTCGATCAGGGCTCCGAGCAGCGCCGGGCCGGGATGTGTGCCCGCGGCCAGCGCCGCCTGCAGCCGGGTCGACGCGTTCTCCGCGCTCAGTGCCGCAAGCAGCCGGTCTACCGATTGTCCTGGTGTCGAGTTCATGGGGAACCACCTCCTGCCTCCAGTGAAGACGTTGTCACTGTGTCAGGGTCAAGCCCTCGATCGTGTCATGATCGCGGCGAACCAGCGCAAGATTCACCCGTAACGGGGGATACGGGCCGATCGTCGACAGCTCTACCGTCGAAACCATGACCACCACCTCACATCCCGTCCGCCGGGGGCCTGGCCGTGGGCATCACCTTCCTGTCCCTGCCCTACTACCCGTGATGGTCGGTGATTGTCATCGTCATCGACCTCATCGTCATCTGGGCCATCTCCACCTGGACCCCTGATCGGGTCTGAGCTCTCTCGAATGCCTGTCCCGTCGCGCGTTCCGACTCAGGTCCGAGCCGCTGTTGCCAGCATCGAATCGAAGGGATCTCCATGTCGCGCAAGCGCACTCACGTTCCTCAGGTCTCCCCGGCATATACCGGGCGGCTGTCGATGGCCCCGGTACCCGCGTTGCGGATGCCCGCTGAATCGATGGATCCTGACGTCGCCTATCGATTCATCCACGACGAACTGATGCTCGACGGGAGCAGCAGGCTGAATCTGGCCACCTTCGTGTCGACGTGGATGGATCCACAGGCCGAGAAGCTGATGGCGGAGACGTTCGACAAGAACATGATCGACAAGGATGAATACCCCGCGACCGCGGCGATCGAGCAGCGGTGTGTGTGCATGGTCGCCGACCTGTTCCACGCTGAGGGTCTACGCGACGACGACCCGTCCAGCGCCACGGGGGTGTCGACGATCGGATCCAGCGAGGCGGTGATGCTGGCCGGGCTGGCCATGAAGTGGCTGTGGCGCGAGAAGGTCGGTGACGGGTGGAAGGGTCGCACACCGAACATGGTGATGGGTTCCAACGTGCAGGTGGTGTGGGAGAAGTTCTGCCGCTATTTCGACGTCCAGCCGCGGTATCTGCCGATGGAGAAGGGCCGCTACGTCATCACGCCCGAGCAGGTGCTGGACAACGTCGACGAGGACACCATCGGCGTCGTGGCGATCCTGGGCACGACGTTCACCGGTGAACTCGAACCGATCAGCGACATCTGCGCGGCGCTCGACAAGCTCGCTGCCGGCGGAGGACCGGACGTCCCCGTGCACGTCGACGCGGCCAGCGGCGGCTTCGTGGTGCCTTTCCTGCATCCCGACCTGATGTGGGACTTCCGGCTGCCGCGGGTGGTGTCGATCAACGTCAGTGGCCACAAATACGGGCTGACCTATCCCGGCATCGGGTTCGTGGTGTGGCGCGGCCCCGCGTACCTGCCCGACGACCTGATCTTCCGGGTCAACTATCTGGGCGGCGACATGCCCACCTTCACACTCAACTTCTCCCGGCCCGGCAATCAGGTCATCGGCCAGTACTACAACTTCCTCAGGCTCGGCCGCTTCGGCTACAGCCTGGTCATGCAGTCCCTCTCACAGACCGCGCGCTGGCTCGGCGACCAGCTGCGCGAGAGCGGACACTTCGAGGTGATCACCGACGGCTCGGCGATCCCGGTGATCAGCTTCCGGCTGTCGGGCGACCCCGACTACACCGAGTTCGACGTCTCGCACGCCCTGCGCTCCTACGGCTGGCAGGTGCCCGCGTACACCATGCCGGACAACGCCACCGATATCGCGGTGCTGCGCGTCGTGGTGCGGGAAGGTTTCTCGGCGGATATGGCCAGGGCGTTGAGCGAAGACATCACCGCCGCGCTCGGACACCTCGACGCGCTCAAGCCCAACGGATACTTCGACCGGCTCAAGCCCTTCGCGCACTAGCGCTGGGTCGTTGAGACCCGGATACCGAACGTCGAGCGCCTCGCCGAGGGATCCGAGTGCTCGCATCTCGGATACCGCGCAATGCGCGCTTCTACTCGTTCGCACCGCTGCGAACGACCTTTCTCCTCGATCTGCGCGAATCTCTGGCCGCTCCCCGGTACAGCACCAACCATGAACGCGGAGATTCGTTGTCGCCACCCATCGACCCGAGGACGCCGCCATGACAGTCACAGACGAATACCTCAGTAACAACACCGCCTACGCAGCGCAGTTCAGCGGCCCGCTGCCGCTGCCGCCCAGCAAGCACGTCGCCGTGGTGGCGTGCATGGACGCCCGCCTCGACGTCTACCGCATCCTGGGCCTACAGGACGGCGAAGCGCACGTCATCCGCAATGCGGGCGGCGTGGTGACCGACGACGAGATCCGCTCGCTGGCCATCAGCCAGCGGCTGCTCGGCACCACGGAGATCATCCTGATCCACCACACCGACTGCGGCATGCTCACCTTCACCGACGACGATTTCAAACGGGCCATCCAGGACGAGATCGGCATCAAGCCGACCTGGTCCGCCGAGGCCTTCGGCGATCTCGACGAGGACGTCCGCAACTCGCTGCGCCGCATCGAACGCAACTCCTTCATCACGCGCACCACCTCCCTGCGCGGATTCGTCTTCGACGTCGCGACCGGGAAACTGAACGAAGTGCTCGACTGATCATCGGTGTGACTGCCCGAGCGGCCGAGATCAGACGTGCTGCTCGGGCTCCCATAAAAGGCCTCAGATTGAGTGAACCCTCCCCCGCCGACCCGCGTCGCGTCGCGATCGTGACCGGCGCCGCCTCCGGTATCGGCCGTGCCACCGTCGAGTTGTTCGCCGAACGCGGGCACGACGTGGTCGCAGTGGACATCTCCGAGCACGGTCTGACCGGATTTCGCGACGGCGTCGTGACCCTGGCCGGCGACGTGTCCGCCGACGCGGTGAACCAGGCCGCGGTGGACGCCGCACTGAACCGCTTCGGCCGACTCGACACCATCGTTCTCAATGCCGGAACCGGCGGCACCCCGCCGTTCGAGTCCGCCGATGCGGTGCGCGCGGCCGACCGCATCCTCGACGTGAACCTGCTCGGCCCGATTCGCGGGCTGCGCGCGGCGATTCCGGCATTGCGCCGGTCGGGGGGCTCAGCGGTGTTGACCGCGTCGGTGGCCGGTCTGCGTGGCGATGCGGGGAACTGGGCGTACAACGCGTCCAAAGGCGCATTGATCAACCTGGTCCGCGCGGTCGCGATCGACTATGCGGCGCAAGGGATTCGGATCAACGCCATCGCACCCGGACTCACCCGCACCGGCATCACCGCCGGCGTGCACCAGGACCCCGCGCTGCTGGCCGAGATCGAACGCCGGATCCCGCTCGGACGGTTCGCGGAACCACGCGAACAGGCGGAGGCGATCTGGTTTCTCGCCTCGCCCGCAGCCGGCTATATCACCGGCACCACCCTCGTCGTCGACGGTGGTCTCGACGCTAACCTGGGCATTGTGCCCCTGCCCGGCCAGTCGTTCTGAACGGGCATCGCCCGCCGTTCGCTCCGAAGTTCCGTCGACTGCGATTCACCCTGTCGGACACGCTGTTCCAGTAGGCGACAACAACGCCCCGCTCCGCTGACCAGCGGAATAATCGCGTTCGGGATCGCCGAGCGCGGTTGCTCGATAGGGTCGGCGCAACGATCGATCTGGGAGGTGAACGTGGGAGTCAAACAGCGGGCCACGGTGCAGATGAGCGCGGACGAGATCGCGCAGTTCCTCGACCGCAGCAGGGTGCTCACCTTGGCCACCCTCGATGCCGAGGGGAAACCGCATCTGACAGCGATGTGGTTCGGCCACATCGACGGCAAGATCTACTTCGAGACCAAGGCGAAGTCGCAGAAGGCGGCCAACCTGCGCCGCAACCCGACCCTCACCTGTATGGCCGAGGCGGGCGACACCTACGACCAGCTGCGCGGCGTTTCGATCGAAGGAACAGCGCATCTGATCGAGGACCCCGCCGATGAGGAGTACTGGAACGCCGGAATCGACGTCTTCCGCCGCTACGTCGGTCCCTACACCGAGCAGGCTCGTCCGCTGGTCGAGTCCATGATGCACAAACGCATCGTCGTTCGGGTCGAGCCGACTCGGATCCGCTCGTGGGACCATCGCAAACTCGGTCTGCCCGCCATGCCACTCGGCGGCAGTACAGCTGACGTTCAACCCTGATCATCGGTCATCGGTCGGCCGACGTCGGACGACCACGCCTCGCCGAGGCCCCCGCGCGAGTGTGAGCGGCCTGCGGCGTCCTGGAAGAACGGTAATCGAACGGAGAAACGCCGATGGCCGATGCCAATTACGTCGTGGTCGGAGCCGGTAGCGCCGGGTGCGCGGTGGCTCGCCGACTAGCGGAAAGTGGCGCGTCCGTCGTGCTGATCGAGGCAGGGCGCGCAGACGACAAGGGCATCGCCAAGATGCTCTTCCAGATTCCCGGTGCTATCAACGTCATGCACTCCACGCCGCAGTTGAAGAAGCTGTTCGACTGGGGATCCAAGTCGACACCGCAGCGCAATGCGCTCAACCGCACCATCCCCATGACGCGTGGCCGGGTCCTGGGTGGTTCGAGTTCGGTCAACGGCATGCTCTTCGTCCGCGGCAACAAGAAGAACTTCGACGACTGGGCTGCCGAGGGCTGCCAGGGCTGGGATTACGCCGGTGTCCTTCCGTACTTCAAACGGCTGGAGGATTGGGAGGGCGGCGCCAGCGACCTTCGTGGCGCCGGCGGCCCGATCAAGGTCACCCGGAAGGGCGATCTCACCGAGGCGGCCCGCGCCTTCATGGGTGCGGCGACCGAGCGCTTGGGCGTGCCTGCCATCGACGACTACAACGCGGAAAGTCAGGAAGGCGTCGCGGTCTTTCAGCAGAGCGCCGCGAAGGGATTGCGGTACTCCGCGGCACAGGGCTACATCCATCGGGATCCGCTCCCGAACCTGCTGGTTCTCACCGATACGACGGTCATCAGGATCGTCATCAACGGCTCTCGGGCGACCGGCGTCGAGATCTCGGTCGAGGGCGGCAAGCAGATCGTGCGTGCCTCGCGCGAGGTGGTCCTCTCGGCGGGAGCGTTCGGGTCGCCGCAGATCCTCCAGCTGTCCGGAATCGGTCCCGCCGAACACCTCGCGCGACACGGTATCGCGGTGCACGCGGATCTGCCGGTCGGCGACAACCTGCATGACCACCTCTTCGTCCCGCTCTCGTACAAGATGACATCGGCGGTGCGTCGACCGACTCCGTCGTACTTCCTGCGTGGACTTCTCGCGGAGAAGCGACGGCCGGGCAGTTCGTGGGCGGCCGGATCGTCGTTCGAATCCGTCGCGTTCGTGCGGACGTCGTTCGCCCACGACATTCCCGATCTGCAATTGCTCAGCCTCTACTGGGTCTACCCTTCGCCCAATCAGGACTCCGACAAGCGGGTCGTACCGCCGACCAAGAAGCCGGGGCAGAGTATCTTCCCGACACTGATCTACCCGGAGAGCCGCGGCACGGTCAGGCTCGCCTCGGCGGATCCGACCGCGGCTCCCCTCATCGACCCGGGGTACCTGAGCGTGGCCAAAGATGCGGAAGTGCTACTCGAAGGCATCGCGATGGTGCGCGAGATCATGGCCGGAACCGGCGACAACGCGGGCGAGATCAATCCCGGGGCCGAGTTCTCCGACGACGCGTCGCTGCGCGCGGAGCTGCCGAACCGGATTCACACCGTGTACCACCCGGTGGGCTCGGTCCGGATGGGAGTCGACGAGCGGGCAGTCGTCGATCCGACGTTGCGGGTATCGGGCATCGACGGTCTGCGCGTCGCGGACGCGTCGATCATGCCGACCATCATCGGCGGGAACACCAATGCGCCCTCGATCATGATCGGCGAGAAGTGCGCGGACCTGATCCTTCGCCCCTGATGCCGAAGGGAGGACAATGGACGGTGGGGGTGACCAGTTCGCACGCACCACCAGGAGCACGCGATGCTACACAGCCACCGAACGTTCTCCCACCTGCTGCACGATATGAGCGAGCAGTCGTTCGACGACCACCAAGTGGGCCATGCGGCCTGGGTCGCGCGGTCGGTAGGCCGCGGCGCCACCGCTCCCCTGCACCCCGATGACCTCACCGCCCTCGCCGATCATCTCGAGTCCACATCCCTGCCCGCCGGGTCGGTGATGTTCTCGGCGGACCAACCGCCGGACGGGGTGTGGATCGTGGGGCAGGGGCAGGTCGAATTGTCTGTCGGGTCGGGCAGGCAGCGTGCGGTGGTGGGCGCGCTGGGCCCTGGCGATGTCGACGGCGATATCGCGCTGCTGCTGGGCGCGGAGCCGGCATACACCGCGCGCACGCTCACCGAGGCGCAGTGTCTGTTCCTGCCCCAGCGCAATTTCGACACACTGCTCACCACCCACCCCGAGATCGCTCGGCGCTGGATATCCAGTGTGGCGCAACGGGTTTCGACAGGTCAGGCCCGGCTGACCGATCTACTCGGCCGCCCGCTCCCGGTCCAGGTGGCCCAATTGCTTCTCGACGAAGCCGTCGACGGGTCGGTTCAGCCGGACCAGCGCACGCTCGCGGCCATGCTCGGCATGCGAATCGCGTCGTTCCACAAGGTCATCGAGGAATTCGAACGACACCACCTGATCACCATCGGCCCACGGAGCATCGACATCGAAGACGTCGACGGATTGCGGCAGCTCACAGCGAAAACACCCAGCCACTGAGCAGTCCGCGGGCGATGACCGGCCAAATAATTATCTGGCCTAAATAGAAACCTTTCTGAAGTTAACTATTCAGAGTAGATATCTAATTGCGGATAATGATATATTTGACACGCTTAGATTTGCGATTTCAACAACAGAAGGATGAGAGCGGGTTATATTTTCTGAACACCCATTTTTTGCGGTTGGACCTCCCGCCATACCGCTGCTCGACATTCTCTGGAGATCGCCATGATATCGACCTCTTCCCTGTTTCGCGCCGGCTTTATCGCCCCCGTGGCCGTCGCGACCGTCTTTTGTTTGGCCGCACCGGTAAACGCCGCCCCCGTCAGCGTGAACTGGAGCTGCCGGGGCACGGTCTTCGGCATCGGCCAGACCTCGAGCATGAACACCTCGGTCACCGGAACCGCGCCGGGCTCGGCGGCATCGGGTTCCGCGGTGGCCATCACCATCACACCGGGCGCCTCGTCGGTTCCCAGTTCGGCTTCGGGCTTCACCGTGAACAACATCAGCAACCTGAAGATGACCATTCCGACTCCGGCGAATTCGACATTGGTCTCGGCTACCGCCTCCGGGGGGACCGTGGCAGGCACCGTCGCCACGTCCGGCGGGAACGTCGTCCTGACAGTGCCGGGTCCGATCGCCGGCGGCACCAGCTTCACTCCGCCGGCGGTGACCATCAACGTCACCGCCGGTGCCGCCGGAACACCGATCACCAGCAAGTACGCGGGGACCAGCTACACCAGTCCCGGCATGACCATGACGACCAATGTCTCATTTGTCGGCAATGTCGCGACCTCGTGCTACCCGAACCCGTCCCCGACCCTGACCACCACCACTGTCGTCTGAGCCGACAGACGGGTGCCGCTGGATGATGACCGGTGTCCGCGCCGGCGGCCTGTCGTGAACGCCCCGGGCCGGGTTGCCTCAGCAACCCGGCCCGGTCCGACCGAGCCACACCGGACAGCCGCCGTCCCTGATAGTGGTTGCCCTGCTTACGGTTTGGTGCCGTGAAGTCACTTCGACCGAATTATCCGATGCGCAGTATCGCCTCGCCCGGTGTGTCGTACAGTGCATGTCCGGCACAGCCACGGCCGCTTCGACGACCGCAGCCGTGCCGCTTTCGCAATGTTCGTCAGCCGCGGTTCGGGCCGCCGGTCGATCGATTGACAGGAGCCCCCATGCCCGCTTCGAACGCCCGGCACCAATCCCTACTGTCGCGACCTGCGGCACCCATCTACGCCGCCGAGCTCCCCGACTCCCCCGAACGGATCCGGGCACTCAGCAACCGAGCAGGCCCTGATCGGTGACTTGTGCTGAGCGGTTCTGTGTTTCACGTGATCGATGGGAAAGCCCGTGTGCTCGACAACAAGCGAACCCGCCCGGATCTCGGTCGAGCTCAAAAGGGCGCTGGAGTTCTATCACGGAAGCGTCGAGGATCTGGTCCGCGAATTGATCAGAGTGCTGGGCGTGAACGAAACCGATCGGCGCGCACTGGAGATCGTCCTGCTCGAGGAGAAGTCCACGACGCCGGGCAGGCTGGCCGAACGGCTCGGCCTCACCGCCGCCGGCGTCACGATCATGCTCAACCGGCTGGAGAAGCAGGGCTACATCGCGCGGTCGCTGCACCCGACCGATCGCCGTCGCGTCGTTGTGATGGCCACCGAGCTTGCGGCCGATCGCGTACAAGAACTCGTCGTACCGATGATCGTCGAGAGCTACAAAATGTTGCTGAACTATTATGACGCCGCCGAACTCGAAATAATCGCCGATTTCTTGAACCGTGCGGGAGAACTGCAACGAATTCACCGGCAACGGCTGCGCGAGGTGGATACCTACTCGCGACCCTGAAAACAGGCACGCCGGTCGGCGCATTTCGAGGGAGAAAGCAGGAATTGAATGCGAACCGTCGACAACAGCGAAGACCCCGTGGCGGAGCCGGGCATCGATACCGAGCGGGGGCCCCGGAATTTGCGGCGGCACGGTCAGCCGACCGCGCCACGATCAACCGATCGGTTCCGA
Organism: Nocardia sp. NPDC127606; assembly: GCF_042671725.1. Taxonomy (NCBI): domain Bacteria; kingdom Bacillati; phylum Actinomycetota; class Actinomycetes; order Mycobacteriales; family Nocardiaceae; genus Nocardia; species Nocardia sp. NPDC127606. The sequence continues at coordinate 1,854,079 of NZ_JBHXWQ010000001.1, forward strand.
CGGCAGATGTCGCGTGCCGGCGTGGCCGCCGCGCTGGCGACCACGGTGATCGGGGTAACGCTCGTGGTGCGGGCGGATTCGAGTCCGCCCGTGCGGGCGAACAGTGCGGAGACCATCGCGGGCCAACCCACCGTACAGACCTTCGAATCCAGCTCCGATCGAAGCCGATCCGGCGGGACGACCACGGGCACGATATCTGACACACCGAGCGAGATCGCTGTACCGGTCGACGTCTCGAGCGTCTACGCCGCTACCGATACAGAGGCGGCCCAGCCGGACGTCGATTCCACGACTGCCACCCCGACGGAGACGACGGAGACGATGACAGACACAACGACGGATACTTCGACGGCGAACTCGACGGTTGTGTCGGTGAGCGCGAGTTTCTCTGCCACGGCGAGTGTTTCGGTCCAGGACACATCCGGTGTGCCGAACCCGGGTGCTGTCGCGTCGACCTCGATTTCTACGGTGACCGTAGCCATGACTCCGACTGAAACGTCGACGATCACGGTGACAGCCGATCCGAGCACGGTGACGGTGTCCGCTGATCCGTCGACCATCACCGTCACCTCCGCCACCACAGTGCCGACCACCACCACCACAGTGCCGACCACCACCACGACAGTGCCCACCAGCACCACGACAACCACCATTCCGGCGCGGTCGACCACGACATCCACGTCACCGGCGGTATCCACGACACCGGCGGCGCCGACGACTACATCGGCACGGTCGACAACGACCACGTCGCCGACGACGACCAAGCCCCCGACCACGACGAAGTCGCCGCGTCCGACTCCCTCGATCGCCCACCCACCGGCCACATCACCACGGTGACGGCAGTGGAACAGGCAGTTCCGCCGCGCACGCGTAGCGGTTCGGTTCTGTGGCAGACCGCGTCGACGCCGAGTATGCGAGGGTGGACGACATGACGGTAGAACGGTTCGAAGTGCAGCGGCAGGTCTCCGCGTCGCCCTCGGAAATCTTCACCCTGCTGTGCTCCCCCGAAGGGCACGTGGCCATCGACAGTTCGGGCATGCTGCAATCGGCGGAGGGAAAACCCGTCTCCGGCGTCGGCGACGAGTTCGTCGTGCACATGGATCGCGAGTCTCTCAACGACCTCCCGATGGGCAAATACGACGTCACAGTGATCATCACCGAATTCGAGCAGGACAAGCACCTCGAGTGGACGATCTCGGGCACCATCAAACCGCCGATCGAGCACCTGTACGGCTATCGCCTCGAGCCCAGCGACACCGGCACACTGGTCACCTCGTACTACGACTGGAGCAGGATCGCGCCCCGCTACCGCGAAGCAGCCATCTTCCCGATCATTCCCGAGTCCGCCCTACGAGCCACCCTCGGCATCCTCGCCCGCACCATCCAGAAATAACCCCTCTTCTCCGACGCCAGCGGTGGGGCTAGGGTTTGCGGCCGACGCCGCCGACGATGCAGTGGCGGACGTCGGAGAGGGGGGTGAGGTGGGGGCCGTCGGACCACCAGTCGTCGCAGCGGACGAGGCCGGGTTCGACCATGTCGAGAGTGCCGAACATGGCTTGGATTTCGTCGCGGGTACGGAAGCGGCCGCTGCCCATCGGGCTGTGGATGAACTTCTCTTCCATTTTCCGGGCCAGCTCGCTGTATTCGGCGGTTTCCGGGTCGTGGAAGTGGGCGATCGCGACGAACGAGCCCGACGGCAGGGCGTCGATGTAGGTCTGCATCAGGGCGGGGCCGTCGTCGCCCAGATAGTGGTGCAGGGTGCCGATGTGGAACAGGGCCAGCGGGCGGGTGAAGTCGAGTGCGCGGCGGACCGTCTCGTTGCCGAGCACTTCCAGGGGACGGAAGATGTCGGCCTCGGCGATGCGGGTCCGGCTGTTGCTGGCCAGTAATGCCTGCGCGTGCACGAGAACCGACGGGTCGTTGTCGACATAGACGACCTTGGACTGGGGGTTCACCCGCTGGACCACCTGGTGGGTGTTCTCCGCGGTGGGCAGACCCGATCCGAGGTCGAGAAACTGGTCGATGCCCGCCCTGGCCAGAAACCGGCAGGCGCGGATCAGGAAATCACGGTTGGCCCAGGCCAGGTCGTTGACCTGCGGGGCGACGGTGCGGACCTGGGCCAGCACTTCGCGATCCACCTCGTAGTTGTCCTTGCCGTTGAGTGCGGCGTCGTAGACACGCGCGATACTCGCACGGGTGGTGTCCACCCCGACCGGAACAGCGCTGGGGTAGGCGGCAGAAGAATGCGACATCGAGAGCGCCTTTCGAGCATCGGAGCCAACTGGACGATTCAAGCCTAGGGCATCGGTTACGTTGGCAGACAAGCTGTTCCGACTCGATCGGGGGTAGGCCGCGAGCCGGGTATCCGGAGTACCCGTATCGGTGGGCTCCTATTCCTCTTGTGCGTCCGGTCCCAGGATCTGAGCATGATCCAGATGCTCAAACCAGTCCCGGCGCCCGATTCGGTGGCGGGCAGGCGTTCGATCGCCGTGCTCGTCGTCATTCTCACCGGCCAGTTCATGACGGTGCTCGACGGCTCCATCGTCAACGTCGCCATTCCGTCCATTCGGTCGAACCTCGATACCGGTGGGGCCGCTCTGCAATTGATCGTCGCCGGGTATGTGATCGCGTACGCGGTGTTGCTGATCGGTGGCGCGCGCCTGGGTGATCGATTCACGCAGCGACGCACCTTCATCGCGGGGCTGGCGGGGTTCACCCTGGCTTCACTCGCGTGTGGGCTGGCGTGGAACGAGGTGTCGCTCATCGTGTTCCGGTTCGGTCAGGGCGTCGGGGCGGCCGCGATGGCGCCACAGGTGATGACGCTGATCCAGCGCACGTTCGCCGGGGCGGCGCGAGCCGGAGCCCTGAGCGTTTACGCGGCGATCGTCTCCGGTGGCCTGCTGGCGGGCCAGATTCTCGGCGGTGTGATCGTCGACACCGATCTGGGCGGCACCGGTTGGCGTGGGGTGTTCCTGGTGAATGTGCCGATCGGCATCGCACTGCTGGTGCTGGCGCCGCGTGTCCTGCCGGTCACCCTCGCCCGCACCGATCGAACGGTCGACGGGCTGGGTTTGGTGACGCTCACGGCCACCGTGCTGTTGCTGGTCGTGCCGCTGGTACTCGGCCGGGAGCTCGGGTTTCCGCGGTGGTCGTGGCTGTGTCTCGGGGCAGGCTTGCTGGGGGCGGCCGTGTTCGTTCTCGTCGAGCGGGCGGTCGCCGGGCGCGGTCGCGATCCCCTGTTCGCGCCGCAGGCGCTCGGCGCACCCGGTCTGCTCGCGACTGCCGCGACCCTGCTCATGGTGATGGGGACCTTCGGCGGGTGGTTGTTCGTGAGCGCCATCCACCTGCAGAGCGACCTCGGCTACAGCGCGCTGCGGGCGGGCGTGCAGTTCTTGCCGATGGGGGCCGCGTTCGCCGTGACCGGACTGTCCTGGCACCGCGTTTCGGCCACGCTGCACGCCAGGATGATTCCGTTCGGGCTGGTGCTGAGCGCGGCCGCACTGGGCTGGCTCGCGTGGCTGCTGGGTGACGGCGCGGGCGTCGGCATCGCGGCATCGATCGCGTTCGGGGTGTTCGGCCTCGGTAACGGCCTGGCGTTCAGCCCGTTGATGACATGGGCATTGGCCGCGGTACCGGTGACACTCGCCGCCGACGCCAGCGGCATTCTCGTCACCAGCGTGCAACTGGGGACCGTGGTCGGGATCGCGGGCATCGGGTCGGTGTTCTTCGAACTGGTGGGAACGACGGCGTCGTCGGCGGCCGACGCGGTGGCGGTCGTGCATCTGATCTGCGCGGCGACCACGCTCGTCGCCGCCGCCTCGGCCACGCTCGCCGTGCGCAGGATCCGCCGCTGAGCGTGCCGATCGCGGGGTCATCGGTCCTGAGCTAGCGTGGCACCATGCACGAGCTCAGGGCCGGTGACATTTTCGCCGGCTATCGGATCGAGCGGGTGCTCGGGGCGGGCGGGATGGGCAGTGTGTACGCCGCCCGGCACCCGCGGTTGCCGCGTCTGGTCGCGGTGAAACTGCTGCACTCCTCGTATTCGGCGGATCCGGTGTTCCGTGGGCGATTCGAGCGCGAGGCCGATCTCGCCGGGCGCCTCGATCATCCGAATATCGTGGCGATACACGACCGCGGCAGCGAGGACGGGCGGCTGTGGATCGCGATGCAGTACGTCGCGGGCAGCGACGCGGAAACGGCGCTACGGACAGGGGCTTTGGCGCCTCGGCGGGCGTTGCACATCGCACGGTCGACAGCGGATGCGCTCGATGGCGCGCACGCGGCCGGGCTCCTGCATCGCGATGTCAAACCTGCCAATATTCTGCTGAGCGAGAGCGCGGGCGGCAGCGGAGAGCGGGTGCTGCTCACCGATTTCGGCATCGCGAAGGCGGTCGACGAGAGCACCGCGCTGACCGAGACCGGGACGTTGATGGCGACGCTGCGATATGCGGCGCCCGAACAGCTCGACGGGCGCACCGCCGTCGCGCGGTCGGACCAGTATTCGTTGGCGTGCACGCTGTTTCACCTGCTCGCGGGGCGCCCGCCGTTTACCGCGACCAATGCGGGGGCGTTGATCGGTGCGCATCTGATGCACCCGGTGCCGCGGATCAGCGAGATCGTGCCGGGCATGCCCGCCGCGATGGACGCGGTGTTCGCGCGGGCCCTCGCCAAGGATCCCGATCACCGCTTCGCCACGTGCGCGGAGATGGTCGCGGCGGCGTCCACGGCCCTGACCACCGGAACCGCTCCGGCTCGTCCGATGACCGGCGTCGCGGGCGACCGAGCGTTCGGTGTCGACCATCGAGCTGACTTCCACACCGCCACCGCCGCGGGGGCGCGTCGAGGGAAGGCGGCGCGGTGGGTGGCGGGCGCACTCGGGGTGATCGCCCTGATCGCGATCGCGACGACGGCCCTGATGAGCCGAGATTCCGTGGGGACCGGCGCCGTTCCGACCAGCACGACCGTCACACCGACCACCACCGTCGACCAGTGGGCGGCGGCGCGGCCGACGATCGCGATGTTCCCCGACCTGCTGCCCGCGAGTCCGGACAGCGAAGGGTATCGGGGATCGCGGTGCAGTTTCGCGACGAAGAGCCCGGAGGCGGTGTGGGACACGGGGTTCGACTGCACCGACCGCGAGGGCCTGCAGCTACAGGTGATGGCGCACAAGGATCCCGAGACCGTCGGACGGTTCGTCGCCACGCTGCCCGCCGGGGCGACCCAACAGTTGCGGTCGCGGTACGGCAGACCGCTGACCGCGCACAGTTTCAACGGCTCCACCGGACCATGGCTGCTGGTGCGATTCGACGCCGCGCCGTATTCGACTGTGCTGCTCCAGGTGTACTGGAAGGGCCACACCCATCAGGAGATGATCGACCAATGGTTGAGCACCGCACCTCTGTGACCGCGCGACTGGCTCTGGGCTCGCTCGCCGTTCTGCTCGTCGGCTGCGGCACCGTCGAGGGGGCCGCGACACCGGGTGAGATCGATGTCCGATCCCTCGACGTGGGGAGTTATACGACGGCGCCCGCCGATATCGAGGCGGGCCGAAAGTCCACGGACGGGCCGATTCTGGAAGGTCTGCGGATGGCGGGCGCGGTGGTGTCGCCGCACGAGCTCGATCCGGCGCTGACCCACAGCTGGGGCACCGATGTCCTGGACACCCCACGGCGGGCCGCGGACACCTCGGCGATCTCGAATGTGAATCTTCCCGTGCTGGAACGGCATCGGATGATCGTGGCCTTCGACGTCGCCGAGGGCAGCCAGGCCTTCGACAAGGCGAAACCGGCGATCGAGACCGACGCGTGGATCACCAGGGTGGTGCTGTTGCGGTTTCCCGACGCGAAGACAGCCGAGGAGGCGGCGCGGGAACTCGAGGCGACCGATTTCCGGGTGAGTCCGGACAATCAGCCGGTACCGATCCCCGGTTACGCTGCCGCACACGCGCATTGGCGGCCCGGGATCAAGACGATCGGGGCCACCTTCGCCCACGGCGAGATCGTGGTGAGCATGTTCCTCCAGCATCCCTCGCCCGACATCGACGCGCTGGCGAAACGCGTCGCGGCGGTCCTCGACGCCCAGATACCCCTGCTCGACAAGTTCACCCCGACCGCGCCCGACCGGATCGCCGAGCTGCCCCGCGATCCCGACGATCTGTTGCGCCGCACCCTGATTCCCGGTCCGGCCAATCAGCAGATCGCCATCTCCTCGCGCGAGTTCGCGGCGTGGACGGGCCGTGCGGGCCTGCACTACCGACCCACCGAACCCGCCGAGCTCGGCGCGGCCTGGGATCGCGGTGACGTGGACAGCGTGGCGAATTCCTACAGCACCACGCTGTTCCGGTTCCGTGACGACGCCGCGGCCCTCGCGTTCGGCACCACGTGGCAGAACACACTCAGCGCGGCCGCGCACCCGGTCGCCGCGCCCGAGGGCCTGCCGCAGGCGCGGTGCGCCGAGCGCCGCGCGGGGAGTGCCCCCGCGCTGACTCGCTGCTATGTGAGTTACCGGCGCTACGGCGCGTTCGTCAGCGGCGCCGAACCCGCCGGAGTTCGCCGCCAGGCAGCGGCGCAGTACGCGCTGCTGGCGAACGCTCAGTAGTTCAGCTGGGTCAGTTCAGCTGGTCCAGCTCAGAGCTGGGCTTCGATCGCCTGCACGACTTCGGCGGCGTCGGGGGTGGTGCGCGGGCGGAACCGGCCCGCGACCGTGCCGTCGCGACCGACGAGGAACTTCTCGAAGTTCCACTGCACGTCGCCCGCAGCGCCCTCGGCGTCGGCCGTCTCGACCAGCGCGGCGTAGAGCGGGTGCCGGTCGTCGCCGTTGACATCGGCCTTGGCCAGCAGCGGGAAATCGACGCCGTAGGTGACCGAGCAGAACTCCTGGATCTCCTCGGCGCTGCCCGGCTCCTGGCCCATGAACTGGTTGCTCGGGAAGCCGATCACGGTGAAACCGCGCTCGCCGTAGGTCTTCTGCAGTTCCACCAGGGCGCCGTACTGCGGGGTCAGACCGCACTTGGAGGCCACGTTGACCAGCAGCACCGCCCGCTCGCCCGCCAGCTCACCCAGTGTGGTGTCCTCGCCCGCCAGGGTCTGCACCGCAATGTCTCGAATGTTCGCGCTCATCACATCACCACCAGATCTCGTCTATGTCGGTTCGATCGCCACCGTACCGGAGCCCGATCGGTGCGCAAGTGTCCCGCTCGGCGAGAGAATCTGTAACACGTTCTTGTTTTGTGGCGCGGTTCACGGCACCATTCCAAGGATGGGCGGTGACGCCCGCACCCTGAGCCCCGGAGGAAGCCCGTGAGCGACCAGCCACATCGGATCGATACCGTCCGCCCACTGCGCGCGAGCGAGGTGACGCAGTGGGATTTCGAAGCCGATGTGGTGGTGGCCGGCTTCGGCATCGCGGGCGTATGCGCGTCGATCGAAGCCGCGCGCGCGGGCGCGAAGGTGCTCATCCTGGAACGGACCGGCGGCTGGGGCGGCGCGGCGGCGCTGGCGGGCGGGTTCGTCTACCTCGGTGGCGGCACACCGCTGCAGAAGGCACTCGGATTCGACGACACCCCGGAGAACATGGCGGCGTTCCTCACCGCCGCGCTCGGACCCGGGGTCGACGAGGCGAAGATCAACGATTACTGCGCGGGCAGCGTCGAGCACTACAACTGGCTCGTCGACTGCGGCGTGCCGTTCAAGGAGTCGTTCTGGGGCGAGCCCGGCTGGGAGCCCCCGCACGACGAGGGCCTGATGTACTCCGGTGGCGAGAACGCCGCACCGTTCCTCGACATCGCCGAACCCGCGCCGCGCGGCCACGTTCCGGAGCTGGCGGGCAAGAAGATCGGTGAGCGCAGCGGTGGCTACATGCTGATGAAGCCACTGGCCGACACCGTCGCCGAGCTCGGCATCGACGTCGAATACGACACCCGCATCCGTCGGCTCGTCGTCGACGACGAGGACCGGGTGGTGGGCGTGTTGGCCACCACCTACGGCAAGCCCGTCACCGTGCGGGCCGCGCGCGGCGTCGTCCTGGCGACCGGCAGCTTCGCCTACGACACCGAGATGATCGAGCGCTACACCCCGCGCCTGAGCGGCAGGCCGGGCGCGGCCATCGAGGAACACGACGGCATCGGCATCCGGCTGGCTCAAGCGCTCGGCGCCGAGCTCGCGCACATGGACGCCAGCGAGGTGGCCATCTTCGGCGATCCGCAGATGATGGCGCGCGGCATCCTCGTCAACGGACGCGGTCAGCGCTACGTCACCGAGGACACCTATCCCGGCCGCATCGGTCAGGCGACGCTGTTGCAGAACGACAACCAGGCGTTCCTGATCATCGACGAGACCTCGCTCGAGGAGGCGCTCGCGACCGAGAGCGCCACCCCGTTCTTCCGCTTCCAGCCCAAGTGGGTCGCCGAGACGGTCGCCGAGCTCGAGGCCGAGATGGGCCTGCCCGCACAGACATTGCAGACCACCATCGCCACCTACAACCAGCACGCCGAGCACGGCACCGACCCGCTGCTGGGCAAGAAACCCGAGTGGGTGCGCCCGATCACGGGTTCGCTCGCCTGCTTCGACCTGCGCGGGTTCACCGCCGGATTCACTCTCGGCGGGCTGCGCACCGACTTGGATTCGCGGGTGCTGCACGTGAGCGGTGAGCCGATCGAGGGCCTGTTCGCGGCGGGTCGCTGCACGTCCGGGCTGTGCGCGTACGGCTACGTCAGCGGGGCCTCGCTCGGCGACGGCAGCTTCTACGGCCGTCGCGCGGGCAAAGCGGCGGCAGCGGGCTGAACCGCGGACGACCCACCGCGGTGGTTCTGTCAGTACTCTGCTTGCAGCGTCACGCCCGACGACGAGTCCGGCTGGGCTCACGGTCTTTTCACGCCCGGGAGCAGGCGCGCCGAACGACAGACGAAGTGCAGATCGGAGTTGGACAGTGCAAGCAGGTGGGACGTCCGCGGATTACGTGATCGTCGGCTCCGGATCCGCGGGGGCGGTGCTCGCGAATCGGCTCAGTGCCGACCCGAGCACCACGGTCGTGCTGTTGGAGGCAGGTCCCGACGACGACGACAAGTTCGCCCATATCCCGGCCGCGTTCTCGAAACTGTTTCGCAGCGAGCGTGACTGGGACTATCTGACCGAGCCGCAGGCCGAGCTCGGCGACCGCCGGATCTACTGGCCGCGCGGCAAGACCTTCGGCGGCTCGTCGTCGATGAACGCGATGATGTGGGTGCGCGGTTTCCGCGCCGACTACGAGGAATGGGGGCTGCTGGCGGGCGAGAAGTGGAACTTTGCCGCCGCGGTGGAACAGTTCCGCAAGATCGAGAACGTCCAGGACGCGCAGTTCCCCGACGAAGGTTCCAAGGGGCCCCAGCACGTGCAGCGCCAGCGCAGCCCGCGCGCGTCGACGCACGCGTTCCTCGAGGCTGCGCGCCAGGCGGGCCACCAGCTCGAATCGGCGAACCGGCCCGCGCCCGAGGGCTTCACCCAGACCATGGTGACCCAGCGCGACGGCAGGCGCTGGAGCACCGCCGACGGGTACCTGCGTCCGGCGATGAAGCGGGCGAACCTGACCGTGCTGGCCGAGTCGCTGGCCACCCGCGTGCTGTTCGAGGGCACCAAGGCTGTGGGCGTCGAGTACCGCAACGGCGGGCAGACCCTCACGGTGACCGCCGATCGCGAGGTCATCCTGTGTGGTGGCGCGGTGAACAGCCCTCAGCTGCTGCAGCTTTCGGGCATCGGCGATCAGGACGAGCTGAAAGAACACGGCATCGACCTGATCGCGCACTCCCCCGAGGTCGGCGCGAACCTGCAGGACCACCTCATCTCGGCGCTGGGCTACAGCGTGGACTCGGATTCGCTGTTCACCGCGGAGAAGCCCCTCGAACTGATCAACTACCTGGTCCGCCACCGCGGGATGCTCACCTCCAATGTCGGTGAGGCGTACGGTTTCGTGCGCAGTGAGCCCACCCTCGAGCACCCCGACCTGGAGCTGATCTACGCTCCGGCGCCGTTCTACCACGAGGGTCTGGTCGAGGCCGCCGAACACGGTGTGGTGCTCGGCGCGATCCTGCTCCGCCCCCGCAGTCGCGGCAAGATCAGCCTGGCCTCGGCCGATCCGACGGCCAAGCCGGTGATCGATCCGCGGTATCTGTCCGATCCCGAGGGCGCCGACCGGGCCGCGTTGACCGCCGGACTTCGGGTGTGTGCCGGGCTCGCCGCGCAGCCCGCGCTCAAGAGCGCGCTCGGCGCGCTGATCTACCCACCGGAGGCACCCGAGGATCTCGAGGCGGCCATCGCGCTGACCATCGAGCAGTTCTCGCACACCCTCTACCACCCGATCGGCACCTGCCGGATGGGCACCGACGCCGCCAGTGTCGTCGCCCCGGACCTCAAGGTCCGCGGCGTCGAGGGGCTGCGTGTCGCCGACGCCTCGGTGATGCCGTTGATCATCCGCGGCCACACCAACGCCCCCGCCATCTTCATCGGCGAACAGGCCGCGGACTTCATCCTCGCGCAGGCCTGACAGAGGTGATGGTGGCGCGCGGGCAATGGCGCGCCACCATCTGCCTCATGCTCCCGCGAGGCCCAGCGAAGCGGCCGCGAGCAGCAGGTACGGCAGCGGATAGCCCAGGTCCGCGTACTGACGCGCGCGCAGCACGGTGAATTCGGCGGCGACGAAATACAGCACGAGCCCGGCCGCGGCAGCCACCGCCAGCGGCCGATAGGCCAGACCGGCGAGCAGACCGAGTCCACCCGCCGCCTTGATCAGGGCCAGCGGCGTGAGCGTCCACGGCGCGATGCCGTAGTGGCGCATGTTCTCGCGTACCCAGTCGGCGCGAACGACGTCGATCAGCGCCGCCGCCAAGGCGGCGACGGCCGCGAGCACGGTGACGACGAGATAGGTGGTGTGCATCGGATCAGATCCTCCGGTTTCGGTGATCGGCGCCTCTGTCATCGTGGAGACAGCCGCCGTGATGGGACAGCGAGTGCCGTCCTCGGATAGACGACCGGCGCGAGCGAAAGGTGACCGATGCGCACTGATCGGACCGAAGTGTCGGCGCGCGCGTTCGAGCAACGGCGCGATCGCCTGTGTGGCGTCGCCTTCCGGATGCTCGGTTCCGCAGCCGAGGCCGAGGACGCGGTCCAGGAGGCGTGGTTGCGGTTGGCCGGGACCGACACCGAGATCGCCGAGCTCGACGGCTGGCTCACCACCGTGGTCTCGCGGATCTGCCTCGATATGCTGCGTGCCCGTGCCCGTCGCGCCGAGCTCGCATCCCCCGAGACTTCCGTCGCGGTGGCGACCGGCGCGGGTGTGGATCCCGAAGCCGAAGCACTGCGGGCGGATGCCGTCGGGCGGGCACTGCTGGTCGTTCTCGACACGCTGGGCCCCGAGGAACGCGTCGCCTTCGTGCTGCACGATCTGTTCGCGGTGCCGTTCGCCGAGATCGCGCCGATGCTCGGGCGCACGCCGGCCACCACCAAGAAGCTGGCCAGCCGGGCGCGACTGCGTGTGCACGCGCCCGCACGAGTCGAGCCGACGGAGCTGCTCGCGCATCAGGTCGCGGTGACAGCTTTTGTGCAGGCTGCTCGCGAGGGCGATCTCGGCGGTCTGCTCGCGGTGCTCGCCCCCGACGTGGTGCGCACCGCCGACCCCGCGGCGCTCTCGCCCGGAATGGCCCTGGTCGTGCGCGGCGCCCGTGCCGTGGCCGAGGGCGCACTCGCGCTGCGGCGGCGCTCGCGCGAGGCGGTACTGGTGCTCGTCGACGGCACGCCCGGTCTGGTGGTGCCCGGAGCCCACGGCCCGGATTTCGTGGTGACGTTCCTCGTGCGAGGTGGGCGCATCGCGGCTTACGACGTGGTGGCCGCGCCGGATCGGTTGACCGCGCTCACCCTGTCGCTGCTGCCCTGATCAGGACCACGTTTTCGGCACTCGATGCAAAAATGCGGTCGATGCGTTGACCTCGGTCAGAAGGCGGGAACGCGGGCGAATCCCAACGGTGGAGTCGGCACGGGGCCCGAACGCAGTGCGTGGCGGAAGTCCGGGAGCAACGGCAGCATGTCGACATTGCGGGCGGCGTAGCAGCGCACCATCGGCAGTGCTCGCGAGACCTCCGCGCGCTCGACCGGCTCGGCGTCCACGAACGCGAGCGAGTCCAGACCGAGGCCGAGGGTGCCTGCGATGCGGACGATCGAGGCGGACTTGCGGCCCCAGCCCACCTCGACCGCCGAGAACATCTCGTACAGACCGTGGCGGTACAGCGTGTGCATGGTTCTGGCTCGGTCACCACGTGCGGCGACAGCATGGAGCACACCGCGCTCGCTCAGTTTCGACAGCGTGCGCAGTGCCGGTAGGCGCGGCGTGGTGCCGGTCTCGTCGTGGACGACACCCTCCCACAGGGTCTCGTCCAGTTCCCAGACCAGACAACGGACGGCAGGTCGCATGGCGCTGAACTCTACAACCACTGATAGCGAAGAACCAGACTTGTGATCCGTCACTACAGCGGCGGCCAGGGGTGGGCCCCCTACCCAGAACCTGACAATCCATTCCGGTTTCGTTTGTAGTTCGTTAGGGTGGGGTTCGCTGGACAGCGGGGGGGTACAGCCGAAACTGGCGAAGGGAACACAGATGTCCGTCCACAATCCACCCCGACCGTCGCTGACCGTCTCGGGCAAACCGATGTCGTTGCCACTCAAGGACGTTCGCGCACTCTCGCGGCAGATGGTCGGCCATTTCGTCGCTACCGTCGCACCCTGTGGCACGCTGCCCGGTGACGCCATCTCCGGCGATGTCACCACGATCACCCGGATCTGCCTGGAATTCGCGGTCGGCATGCTCGACGGTCGTGATGTCCCGAGCCAGCTGCAGCGCCTGCAGGACGCGGCCAGCGCGTGGGCCCGGGAGGGCGTACCGATCGACACGATCCACCACTCGATCGCCGAGGGCTTCAAAATCGGCCTCGACCTCGTGGTATCGAGCGCGTCGGGCAAGGATTTCGACAGTCTTGTCGGCGGCGTCAAGGTCGTGATGGAACTGCTCGACACCATCACCGCCCAGATCTCGCTGGCCTATGTGCGCGAGCTGCGCGGTGTGGTCAGCGAGCACCACACCGCCGTCCACACCCTCACCTCGGCCCTGCTCGGCGGGCACAGCACCTCGACGATGGCTCGCGAATGCGGCATCACCATCGCCGAGACCTACGCGGTCTTCGCCCTGGCTATCCCCCAGCACCGGGAGGAAGCCAACCCGGCACTGGATTCGAAAGTCGTCGCCCGCCGCAAGCTGCGCCGGGTGCAAGCCGAACTGGCCAAGCGCTGCGGCGACTCGGCACTGTCGCTGCTCAGCGTCGACGGCGGGACGGTGCTGATCCCCGCCAACGCCTTCGACCGTGAGGGTCTGACCGCGCTGGTCGCCCAGCTCTCCCAGGCCGCCCAGGTCGGCATCACCGCCGCGATGGTCGAAACGAGCACCACCGGGGTCCCCGACGCCGCCGACCAAGCCCACGAACTGCTGGACATGGTGCAGCGGCTCGAGGTGACCTCGGGTCTGTACCGCTTCGACGAGCTCGCCCTGGAATACCAGCTGACCCGTCCCGGCCCCGGCCGCGAATTCCTCGGCTCGCTGCTGGATCCGCTGGATCAGTACCCCGAACTGCTCGAGACCCTGCAGCGTCACATCGCCAACAACCTCAACCGCCAGCGCACCGCTCGCGTGCTGCACGTGCACACCAATACGGTCGACTACCGGCTCAAGCGGATCGGCCAGCTCACCGGCTTCGATCCCACTCAGCCCTCGGGGCTGTGGTACCTGCGTTCCGCGCTCGTCGCGCGCAGTTACCGCTCCGTTCCGGCCTGATCCCCCACACGACGAAGGCGCTGCCCACCATGGTGGACAGCGCCTTCGTCGTTCTCAGTGCGAGCGGGTCAGAGCGAGCCGCCGCCACCGACCAGCCACGGGTTGAACGCGCAGGTCAGCTGCGGGTTCTGCACCGGGTCGAGCGCGCGAAGCGCGATCGAGAGGGCACGCGGTGAGTACATCATCGTCAGGTGATCGGAGATGTCCTGCTCGCAGCCGTCCTGCAGGGTGATGTTGTGGACCGTGGCCCCCGGGCCCGCCTTCATGAAGGTCAGTTCGTAGGGGTTGGTCACCTCGTCGTAGCGGGTGCCGACGATGGTGTAGTCGACACCGGCGACGGTGTCACCGCCGGCATTGAGGTTGTTGACGAAATCCGAGCCGATGGTCTGCTGGATACCGGCGTGCCCGACGAAGATCTCGATCGGACCCAGGATGTCGATGCCCAGGTTGTTGATCATGCGGCCCAGGGCGCCGATGCCGTCGAGGCTGGTGCCGTGGTGGGTGGCGCCGAAGGTGATCAGCTTGTTCACCTTGGCCGCGCCGCCCTCGAACTTCGTGTAGTAGTTCGCCATCGACCCACCCTGGGAGTGCGCGATGATGTCGACCTCGTCGGTACCGGTCGCCGCCAGCACTCGATCGACGAACGCCGCGGTTTGCTTGGCCGAATCCTCGATGTAGCCGGTGCCCATCACGCCGGGCAGGAACGAACCGAGGCCGCCGCCCTCCATGATGTTGGAGCGACCGTAGTTGAACGTGAAGGTGCAGTAGCCGGCGTCCTTGATCGGCTGACCCATGTAGGCGTAACCGTTGTAGGCGTTCATCCAGGTGCCGTGCAACAGCACCACCGGGCGAGGATGCTCGGCGGTCGGCTTGCAGTTCCAGTCGTTCGTCCCGGGCGCGGCAGCATCGGGGTTGCCGAGACCGTAGGCGAACGCGGCGAGGAACGCCGTCGACTCCGGTCCGTACGCACCGGGATCGGAGGAATAGCCGCCCGAGGAACCCGAGCTGGAACCCGAACCGCCGTAGCAGTCACCGGATCCGTTACCGGACCCGGCGCCACTGCCGGAGGTGCACGCCGACCCGGAGCCGGCGACCTGCCGACCTTCGGAGATGATGCCGGCAAGATCCTGCTCGGTCGGCGCCGAGGCGGGAGCCGCGCTCGCCCCCGGCCCGGTGAACACCATGGAGAGGGCGCCGACTCCGGCGAATACCGCCGTGTGCAGCGTGCGCCTGCGACTGGGAGATTTCATGTGTTGACTTGTCTTCCTGTGCGATTCGAATATTCGTCGCCCTTTTCTTCCGGGAGAACGAATGGCTTGTCGAAACCGCCCAAAACATAAGCCGCAGAATTACTTACGAGACGATTGTCACGCGCGGTCTGGGTAGGTCACCACAGCCCCTCGAAAACTGCCATGACAGCGCACAGGAAAATATTCAGCACTCGCTACGCGCCGCGACTCCGAGAAGTCGCTCGTCGAGCCACAACACCGCCTCCGGATAGCCGGTCGCCGCGCCGATGATGTGCTCGCCGAGCACGCCGCGATACACCGCGTTCGCCCCGAGTTCGCACTGCTCATCGTAGAGATTGCGCGCACCCTCGGCGGGAATCCACCACTCTTGGTCGCCGTTGTAGATGTAGAGCGGAGTCGACGACCGCATTCCTTGCATCCGGGTGATCTCGTAGATGTCGGTGGCCAGTTCCGAACGCAGCGGATCGGCGATGTTGGCGCCCACATCGATCGGCAGGTGCAAGATTCCCGGCACCGCGAACACACTGGCGCACGTATCTTTCATAATCGAGGTGGTGACCCAGCGCCCGAGATTGTTCATCGCGGCGAGGATTTCGGGTCGTTCCCGGCCGATCGCGAAGGTCGCGGCCATAAATATTCCGGATGCGAGGTTGGCATTCATACTGCGCGAAAGGATTTCGAAGTCGGCGGGCACCCCGCCCAGTGCCGCGCCGACGATGACCTCGGCCAGTTCCGGTGCGTAGGAATCGATCAGCTTGGCCGCACCGTGGGTGGCGATGGCGCCACCGGAATAGCCGGTCATCGCGAATCGGCTGTCGCCGTAGGTCGCGGGGTCGACACCGCGCACCGCCCGGATCGCGTCGAGCACCGCGTGCCCGGCGACATACGGTTCGGCGTAGGCCATCCACGGGCCCTCGTGGTCGGGCACCAGGACCGCGTACCCGCGCAGGACCGCGAGCTGGGTGGTCGGCGGAATGAACTCCGTCGCGCTCGACTGCGTTGTCAGGCCGTGCGCCAGCGAGTAGCCGGGAGTGCACTTGCGACCGAGCGCGTCGATGGGCAGGTTGTTCACCAGCACAGGCCGATCCCCCGGCCCGGTCCATTCGGTGGCGGGCACGATCAGAGTCGCGGTGGCGTAGGACGGTCTGCCGTGGGCGTCGTCGGTGCGGAATTTCAGCAGCGTCGCCGAGCGGATGGGGACCAGGGTCAGCCAGGCCGCGGTCGCGGTGACGTCGCGGGATTCGATCAGATCGCCGGGCGACAACTCGTCGAGCCCGGCCGGCCACTGGTCGAAGATCGGATCGCCGACCGCCGAGGGGAGTACCGCCGCGCGCAGTGCCGCGAGTTCGGCCGCCGGATCGGCGGCGTTCACCGGGATCGGCGAGGGAATCACCTGGTCGATCCAGCGCTGCAGATCGGGCAGGAAACCGGGTGTCCCCACCTGCGGCACCGGGAACTCCTGAGTCGGCGGCGGCTCGGCGGCCGCGGTACCTGCCGCGAAGGAGGACAGCAGCAACATCGAACCGATAAGTACTCGAACAGATCTCATGGCACACACGCCTTCGGGTGGCAACGGATTCGTCGATGACGTGCCACTATGCGGTGCTCCGACCCCCGCCGAAACTCCCCCACCGCGCCGTCGTCAGGTCCTTTACGCTACGGGGCGCGGTGAACGGACTTCGGCGTTGTGCCCGAGTCGTGTGCGCAATGCCGCTGTATCGCAACAAGAATCGCCCGTGACGACGCGCATCGGCCCGGATCCGCCTCGGGGCGAGCGGATCCGGGCCGATCGAAACCGGCTCAGCAGGTGCTGGGCGCCGGTTCCCCCCGCAGCCGGGCATCGAGCCAACTCAGCGCGGAAGGCAGTCCGAGCACAGCCGCGGTCAGATGGTCCGGGGTGGGTGTCTGCTGACTGACAACCTTGGCGCCCGCGGCACACCAGCGATGGGTGGTGGAGGTGATCGCGTCGACTGGGATGAGGCCGTCGATCGGCGAATGCCATTCGAAGACGGGCATTGTCGGCGCGCCCGGATACAGCTCGAGGCTGTTCTCCTCCACCACGGCGCGGGCTTCGGGATCCTCCACCAGTGAGGTGGTGGCCGCGAAATCGAGGATGCCGCGCCCGGCTCCCGCCCCGAGGATGTCGTTGGTGCAGGCGTCGCGGATCGACGCGCGGGCGGCCAAACCGCTGGCATTCATCTGATCGCTGATCGGGAACCGCTGGGGGTATTCACGTTCCAGCCCGATCCCCGCGGCCAGCGCGAGACCGAAAACCGGATGCGAACCGAAACCGAGCCCCTCGAGCATGGACACCAGGTTCATCGGCACCCCGCCCATCGCCGCACCCGCGACCTCGAGCTCGGGCGCGTACTCGGGCTGCAGCGCCGCCGCCCACGCCGTCGCCATGCCGCCACCGGAGTACCCCGCCATCGCGACCCGGCTGCCGCCGACCCGCAACTGCTCGACCTGGCGTACCGCGCGGATACCGTCGAGGGTCACCTGACCGCCCAATTTCGCTGCCCCGTAGGCGAAATTCGGTCCGAGGTGGTCGGGCACGGCCATCGTCCAGCCGCGCTTGAGCGCGTAGTTCCAGGCCACCGCCTCGCGCACCATCAGGTCCGGATCGTCGGTGTAGAGGACCTTGGAAACCGAGCAGCGCGTGCCGAGCCCGTTGATGATGTGCTGGTAGGACAGCACGGGGGCGTCGGTGCGGTGATTGTTCGGCTGCAGCACCGTCGTCGTCGCGGCGATCGGGTCGCCCGCGGAATTGGTGGAGCGGAACTGGATCAGGGTGATGGTGGTGTCGGGGAACATGGCCAGCGCCGGCATCTGCCGTACGCCGAGTACGTCGCCGGGCTCGTGCTCGGCGAGGTCGGCCGGCTGGCTGTAGAAGGGGTCGGGGTCGGCAGTCGGGTAGAGCGGTGTGGTGTGGCCTGCCGCGGCGGGGACCACGGTGAGCACCGCGGCCGCCAGGCAGACCATCAGAGTTCGGCCCGGTCGACTGTGTCGTGCCGCGGTAACCCAGATCATGCGGCTGTCCCTCCCGTGTCGCTGCTGTCGAGACCGATCTTCGCCGGTACCGTGGCTCCTCGTCGACGGGTCGCCGCGAACATCGGCGGAGCTCACAACCTCACCTGTGTGGGGTTGTGACCGGAGGCAGCACGCCGATATGCGGGCACACCGCCGCGGCGACAGGTGAATTGTGAGATCTCCAAGCGAAATCGGAACGTGTTCCTCTCGATGGTGCAAGACCTACCGTCGAGTAGGAAGGCGCTCACCAGTGCCGGGGCGAAAGGAGCACGCCATGATTCCCACCGACGAGAACATCGCCGCCACCCTCCACCGCATCGAACCGAACGAGATACCGACCCGGCGGATCACGGTCTACTTCGACGGCCCCACCCCCGAGGACGCACTGGTGCTGGAATACGCGGCGACCCAGGCCGAGGCGTGGGAGTTCACCTCGGCGGCCGTACATTCCGGCCTGCTGGTGACCGTCGACGGCAATGTCGGCCCCGGCCTGCGCCGGTTGCCCTGCCGGTCGCTGTGGCACTGAAGCTCGCGGCGCCGCCCCGCCGATCGCACTAGGCTGGCACGGCGGGCGCTCGTCGGCCCGCGGTGACAGAAAGGGCATTCGTGACACGGTGGCAGTTCCCGCTCGCACTGGCCACGGTGGCCGTCCTCACCGGCTGCGGCTCGGCCGACACCACACAGGTAGCGACTCCGCCCAGCACCACCGCCCCGGCGACTACCACCAAGCGGGTGCCCGCCACCATCGCGCCGCCGACCACCACCGTCGACCCCTACGCGGGCCTGCCCCTCATCGATCACGTGACCTGGACCGAGAACGTCGACGGCCCCCGCCTGCTCGTCTTCCCCACCCAGGCGGGCCGCAAAACCGCCGCGCCCGGCACCGACGAACTCGCGTGGCAGGAAGTACGCGCCCTCGACGCCGACGCCGACGCGCCGGGGATGCGCGACCAGTTCGTTTGTCACTGGGTCTGGGCCAGGATGGTAGCGCCCGACAAGCCGAGCTGGAATCTCGAACCGTGGCGCCCCGACGTCGGGTATCAGGCCACGGTTTCGGCGAACTGCAATCCCGGCGGACCCGAACGCTGATAGGAGCATCCCATGCGCATCGTCATCGCCGGTGGACACGGCAAAATCGCTCTCCTGCTCGCCCAGGTGCTGACCCGGCGCGGCGATCACGTCCACGCGCTCATCCGTGAACCCGGCCAAGCCGCCGATATCGCCGCGACCGGCGGTGTGCCGGTCGTCTACGACATGGAGCGCGACACCCCCGCCGACCTCGTAGCCGCGGTCGCCGGTTCGGACGCGGTGGTGTTCGCCGCAGGTGCGGGGGCGGGCAGCGGTGCCGCGCGCAAGTACACCGTCGACCTCAATGGTTCGGTACAGCTGGCCGACGCCGCCGAGCAGACCGGCGTCGCGAGGTTCGTGCAGATCTCGACGATGGGCGCGGGCAGCCCGCCCGCGCCGGGTACCGATGAGGTGTGGGCCGCCTATATCGACGCCAAGACCCGCGCCGAGGAGGATCTGCGCACTCGCGAGCTGGATTGGACGATCCTGCGACCGGGCCTGCTCACCGACACCGAAGGCAACGGTCTGATCACGCTCGGACCGCCGCCGATTCCGCGCGATTCGGTGCCGCGCGCCGATGTCGCCGCGACGCTCGCGTCGATCTTGGTCGCGGACAACACTTTTCGGCGCACACTGGAGCTGGTTTCGGGATCGGTGCCGATCGAGTCAGCGGTCGCGGCCATTTGATAACCGGAAATTAACTATGGCAGCATATTTCGCCCGTTGACCACGATTATCGACAACTCGTGCCGCATTGTCTGCGCCCGATGAACAGAATGAACCGCCGGTCACGCCACTATTCGAGCACCGCCCATGACGGAGGTGGTGCCGCCACCCTGGATTCGCCGCTCAGAAGCCGGGAAATGCACCGCATCGAGACGGAATCGATAGTGCAGATGTGCTTGCATCTGAAAGTCTCCCCGTCCTAAACTCAGGGCCGCAACACAATTCAGGGGATAGTCAGGGGAGGCCGCGAGCGGCACACCCGGGGCCAGGATTGCCTTGGGTTTGCCACTGCCTGAGAAGCACAGGGGCATTCACATGAACAACACCACGGGCCGTTTCGGCCTCGCTGATCGCGCGGCGGCCGAACACCCCGGCTCCGCACGATGGTCGAGGGAAAGCGCGGTCGCCTTCGTCATCGATGCCGTGGAATCCACCGGTGCAGCGACCCGCAACGATTTCGATATCGACCGGATCGTGACCACCGCGCACGAACTGGCCGACGACTGGGATCTGCAAATGCTGACTCCCGATACTTTCTGGCGTATCGCCGCCGGCTGTATCCGGTACTGACCGCGAATCGGTACCCGCCGATCGACTGCCCCGCCCCGCGCGCGCACTCCGATCAGTTCTCCGTGTTCGATTCCGCCCGACTGATCAGTCCCGCTCTGGCTGTCAGTCCCGCTCGGCGTAGGACAGCAGAATCTCGCGTGAGCGATCCGGCCGTTCGGCCTGGACGCTGAGCTGATCCATCACCGACAGATACATCGCGAGGTCCTGGCGGCGCTCGAGGTAGAGCGCGCTGGTGAGTTGCTCGAGGTAGACGATGTCGGGCAGTTCCGGCTCGCCGAAGCGCAGAATGCTGAAAGAACTACCCGCCGCCGCGTGCCCGCCCGCCGAGTACGGCAGTACCTGCACCGTCACGTTCGGCAGTTCCGAGAGCTCGGCCAGGTAGCGAAGCTGGGCCCGGTGCACCTCGCGTCCACCGATCGGACGATGCAGCACGGCCTCGTCGATCACCGCCCACACCACCGGCGGGTCGACGCGGCGCAGGACATCCTGGCGTAACTGCCGAACCTGGACCCGACGGTCGGTTTCGGCGTCGTCGAAACCGAGGGTGACGATCGCCCTGGTGTACTCCGGCGTCTGTAGCAGGCCGGGTACCAGCTGTGCTTCATAGGTGCGGATCTGGCTGGCCGCCTGTTCGAGCCCGAGGTAGGTGCTGAACCACGACGGCAGCAGATCGCTGTAGCGATGCCACCAGCCGGGCTCACTTGCCTGCCTGGCCAATTCGAAGAACGAGGTGCGTTCCACCGGGTCGTGCACGCCGTAGAGCGTGAGTAGATCCCGGATGTCGCGTTCCTTGAAACCGGTGCGGCCCAGCTCGAGTCGGCTGATCTTGGCGTGCGAGCCGCGGATCGCGTCGCCCGCGGCCTCGCGGGTGATGCCTTTGCCTTCGCGTAGCTTGCGCAACTGGCCACCGAGCGCGATCCGCAACACGGTAGGGCCACGGTCGACAACAGGTTGTACGCGACCGATCTCGTCGGGTTCAGCCGTCATGGACCCAGATCCTACCGATTACCCGGTGAGGTAGTCGAACTCTCCGGCCTTCGCGCCGCGGATGAATGCGTCGATCTCGGGCCGGGTGTAGAAGATCACCGACCCCTGCGGGTCGCGCGAGTTGCGCACGGCGACCGAGCCGTCGGCGGCCTCGGCAACCTCGACGCAATTGCCGCTGGGGTTGCTGTAAGTGCTTTTGCGCCACGCACCGTCTCCCGGGCGTTCACGCTGATCATGCTGCATTCCGGACATACCGCACTCCTCGTTGTCGAATGATGCCCACCGGTACGAAAGTTGCAGATGCACGCACAAACGTTCTTGCATCTGCCTTGCGCGATGGGGACATTAACACGCGAAACGCCACCGCGCACCGGTCGGTACTTACCCGACGTCATGACCGACGGAAGGCCTCGACCGTCTCGTCCAGCCCCCTGAATTCGTAAGCGCCGCAACCCCATCGCGAGCCGACACGGCCGCAACGAGCGTGCAGATGTGCTTGCATTCGAAAACGACACGCCCGTAGACTCAGGCCGCAAGATCACCGGGAGGTACCTCGGCTCCACCAGCCGGGCGGGCCTCCCGTCGCCGAATGGGAGGGGACTCGATGAGCAGTCCGTTTCAGCGACACCTCGGTGCCGCAGGCGTATCGCCCACGGCGTGTAGCGACGAGCCGAACGGGCTCACCTACCGTCAGGCCCGCGAGATGCTGAGCCAACACGACATCCACGGTCCGCAGTGCCGTCAGTGGCTGGCCGCTGCCGCGTACCTGTCCGCGGGGCTGGACGACGAATAGTGCGGTTGTAACGTCTTCGTGCTGGTCAGGCCGGTTCCGACAGGTCATGCTGGTGGGCGACGATCGATCCGGACAGGTGGTGCGCGTATGCGGATAACGGAGATCCTGCGCAACAAGGGCAGGGCGGTCACCACTGTGCCGCCGCAGACCACCGTGCGCGACCTGCTCGCGGCACTGGCCGACCACAATATCGGCGCGGTGGTCGTCTCCCCCGATGGTGCCGTGATCGCGGGCATCGTCTCCGAACGCGATGTGGTGCGTCATCTGCACGCCCACGGCGCCGCACTGCTGGATCGGCCGGTCACCGACATCATGACCGCCCGCGTTCGCACCTGCGGGCCCGACGAGGACGTGTCCTCGCTGCGGGATGTGATGACCGAGCACCGGATCCGGCACATGCCGGTGGTGAAGTCCGATCGGCTCGTCGGCATCGTCAGCATCGGTGATGTGGTGAAGAGCGAGATCACCGAACTGGCCGCCGAGCGTGAACACCTCGTCGAGTACCTGCAGGGCAACTACTGAGCCCGACGCCGACCGGCGACACCGAAAAGCCTTGCGCCTGAGAATTCTTCGCGAGCCGTACCAGAAACGTGCGTATCGTTGAGCAGGTGCACCCCGTCCGGCCCGAGCTCGCCGCCGCCTCGGTGATCCGGCACGCGCCCACCCCGGTGCCCGCCTCGATTCGCACACGATTTCCGGCCCTGGCCGATCCCGCGGTGGTCTATCTCGACAGTGCCGCGACGACGCAGAAGCCCGACACCGTCATCGCGGCCGTCACCGACTATCACCGCGAGCACACCGCCAACGCTGGCCGCGGCACCTACGGCTGGGCCACCGCACTGTCGGCGCGGATCGCCGCTGTCCGTACCAGGGCGGCCGGTTTTCTCGGCGCGCGCCACTGCGACGAGATCGTGTTCACCAGCGGAGCCACCGCCGCGCTCGGCGCCGTCGCGCACAGCTGGGGCCTGGCCGAGCTGAACGACGGCGACGAGATCCTCTACAACCCCGCCGATCACGCCGCCAATGTGCTGCCGTGGCACCATCTGCGCGACACCCTCGCCCGGTTCGGCCGCCGCATCGTGTTGCGGTCCTACCGGAGCACCGCGACCGGCGAAGCCGATATCGAGGACATCCTCGCGCAGGTCGGTCCGCGCACCCGCCTGATCACCACCAGCCACCTCCATCACGTGTACGGCGGGCTCACCACTCTCGAGGAATTGCACGGCCGGATCGACCCCGAGATCCTGCTGTGCTTCGACTGCTCGCAGAGCGGAGGGCACCTGCCGGTCGACGTGGCCGCGCTGCGCGCCGATTTCGCGGTCTTCGCGGGGCACAAGATGTTCGGTGCGCCCGGGATCGGCCTGCTGTACTGCCACCGTCGGGTGCACGACAGGCTGCGGCCCTTCCTGCCCGGCGGCAACTCCGGGGTCAGGATCACCGACACCGGTCTCGTCGGCACCGGAATGCCCGAGCTACTCGAGGGCGGTACCCACAACATCCCCGGGATCCTGTCCCTGGCACCGGCTTTCGATCTTCTCGACGAGCTCGATCGCTTCGCGGTCGCCGAGCACAACCGGGTGCTCACCCTGCGACTCACCGACGGTCTGCGCGAGGTCCCCGGGCTCGACTTCCTCCCGGGGCCCGCGCACGCGAGCTGCGCCGTCGGCTACGGGATCGTCTCGTTCACCCTCGACGAGATCAGTGCGGCCGACCTGGGGTTCGTCCTGGCCGATGCCGGCTTCCTGGTGCGAACCGGAGCGCATTGCGTGCCCTCGGCCGACGCCGGGACCGGTTCGGTGCGGGTGAGTACCCACCTCTACAACACCCTCGACGAGATCGACCGATTCGTCGCCTGCGTGTCCGGCATCGCCGGACACGGGCGCTGAACGACCTGCCCTTCAAGCCCCCGACGCCGAGGAGGAACGATGGGCTCGCCCACCGTGCAGCACTACGATCGCCGCGCCGCGTCCCTGGTACTGGCCCGCCTGGCCGCTCCCGGACTGTTCGCCGCTACCGAGCCGCCGCCTCCGGCCCGAATCACCTACCGTGCCACAGCATTACAACCTGAATCCGGTGCCGCGCTGACCCAATCCCAGCGGATGTACCTGGAACGGTTCATGCGACCGTGCCGCCCGGATCAGGTGACCAGCGCGACCCACCGCCTCACGTGGACCGACAGCGCGGGCATTCCCAACACCGGGTACTTCCACACCGCGGGCGCGGGCCCCGAACTCGCGGTGCTCGCGCGGGAAACAGTCCTCGCGCTGTGGCATTCGCTGGCGGCATCCGGACTCCCGGCGCGCGCCGCGGCGCTACCCGCCCACGATCACGGCGTCCTTTCCGCGACCACCACCGATCACGATCCGCACGAGATCTTCCGGGTCGGCATCGAGGCGACCGGGCGCGCGCTGGTCCAGCACGGGCTCATCGCCGCCGACACCCCCTATCGCGGGCTCGTCGAATTCACCACGGGGATGCGTGATTGCGGCATCTTCACCGCTGTCGCCACCCGCTGGTTCTGGGAATTGCAGGCGTCGACCTTCCGGCGCGGGATGATCCCGGTGCGCTTTGCCACCCAGCCCGACGGGTCCGTGCGCTACACCGCCGACTCGATCGCCGTCCTGCGCGCGATGAAAGACGCCACCATCGCCGACGCGCACGCGGTGATGCTGCGCGCGACCAGCGAGGAGGGCCTCGAGACCGAGGCGGCCGTCGCGAAATACCACGACGACCTCGACCTGATCTCACGGCAATACGCGCTGCTGCCCGCCGACACGCGACCCACCTGTCTCGCGGCGACCCAACACGACGTCGACGGTGCCGGTGTGCACGTCCTCGCCACGGTTGTCGATCGGTTCGTCGAGACGTTCGCCGCGCTGGCAGGCTCGGTGGAGGTGGTCGAGGACCTGACCGAGGAACAGCCGGGCACCGGACCCACCGGCGACGACGGCGTCTTCTACGTCCCCGATATGAGCTGCCGACATTGTGTCCGCACGATCACCGCCCTGCTCGAATCGATGGAGATCGCGGTCATCGAGGTCGATCTGGAGTCCAAGCGGGTGACTGCCCGGATTCGCAGTCCGCGCAACAGGTTCCGTGTCTTCGAGGCACTGCGCGACGGCGGCTACAACCCGGTCGACGACGTGCCGGCGCAGGTGCCCGGCGCGTCGGTGGGATGATCCCGCCCGCCGTTCCCGCCGCGCTGCATCCGCTCGTCGCCGCGTTCCTCACCGATCGCGACGGCGTGCGCGCCGCGTTGCGCCGCTACGGCTCCCCCGTGCATCTGGTGTTCCCGCAGATCTTCACCGCCAACCTCGCCGCACTGCGCGCGGTGCTCGACGCGGGAGCGGTTCGGCATCGAATCTGCTACGCGCACAAGGTGAATCGCTCCGCGGCGTTCGCCCGTACGGCCGCGCACGCGGGAATCGCCATCGACGTGGCGTCCGCGGGAGAACTGCGTTCCGCGCTGTCCGCCGGATTCCCCGCCGATCGCATCGAGGTGACCGGACCCAAGGGCGCCACGATGCTGCGGGCCGCGTTGGCGGCCGCGGCGACGATCAATGTCGACAATCTCTGGGAACTCGCGACCCTGGCCGAGCTGGCGCCCCCGGAGATGGCGGTGCCGGTATTGCTGCGTGTTTCGGGATTCGCCGGCAGCTCACCGAGCCGGTTCGGCATCGATCTCACCGACGTGGCGACGGCGCTGGACCTGCTGGTGCGTCACCGAGACCGGCTGCGGCTGCGGGGATTCGCCTTTCACCTCGACACCGCTGCCACCGCGGAACGGGTCAACGCCGTGGGCGACTGTCTGGAACTGATCGAACGGGCCTACACGCACGGCCTTTCGCCGACGGTGCTCGATATCGGCGGCGGCCTGCGCCAGGTCTTCACCGCCGATGCCGGGGGGTACGACGCCTATGACCACGCACTGCGGGCGGGCCTGCTCGGGCGTGGCCCCGCGATGCACTGGGGCAGCAACACTTTCGGCTATCACGTCGCCGAGGGAATGGTGCACGGCGGACCGGTGTTCCACAAGTACGCCAATACCGAACCCGCCGCCGACATCCTCGCCGAACTGCTCGCCGCCCCGCTGCCCGGGCACGGCGGACGGGCGCTGGCGGCGGTGCTCACCGACAATCTCCTCGATCTGTGGCTCGAACCGGGCAAAGCGCTGGTCGACCAGGCGGGCATCACCGTGGCGCAGGTCGAGTTCGTCAAACAGGCGGGTAACGGCGCGACGCTGGTCCATCTGGATCTCAGCCGCGACACCGTCACCGCCGCCGACCAGGAGGTGCTCATCGATCCGATCGTGCTGGCCGACGTAGCCGAACCGCGGCCTGCCGGGGTGTATTTCGCCGGGCACCTGTGTCTCGAGCGCGACCTGATCACCCAGCGGCAGGTGCGGGTCGCGCAGCTGCCGTCCCCCGGCGATCCGGTGGTGTTCCCCAATACCGCCGCTTACCACACGGACCTGTCGGCCGCGCAGGCCGCCATGCACCCGACCCCCGCGAAAGTCGCTGTGCTGCACCGAGAGGGACAGTTCGTCCTGTGCCCGGACGCCGACTATCGGCCCGGGGGCCGGTGATGGTCTACACCCACATCACCGAGCTGATCGGCAACACTCCCCTGCTGCGCCTCGACCCCGCCGTCCACGGGCTGCCCGAGGTCGAGCTGTACGCGAAACTGGAATCGCACAACCCTTTCGGTTCGGTGAAGGACCGCGTCGCCTGGGCGATGATCCGCGACGACCTCGAGCGCGTCCGCGCGGGCGGACAGTCGTTCATCGAGGCGTCGAGCGGCAACACCGCCAAAGCACTGCGGGTACTCGGCGCGCTGCACGGCATCCCGCTGCGCGCGGTCACCAACCGGATCCGGGTGAGCGAGGTGCGCCAACTGCTGCAACTGCTCGGCACCGAGATCGTGGAGCTTCCCGGCCTGTCCGAATGCCCTGATCCCCATGCGGCCGATGATGTTTCGGCGGTCATCGAGCAGACCATCGGGCAGGCGCCCGACCGCTGGTATCACCCCTCGCAGTACACGAACGAGCGCAATATCGCCGCCCATCACGACGGCACCGGCACCGAGATCGCCACCGACCTCGCGGACGCGGGCATCGACCATCTCGACTACCTGATCGGCGGCCTCGGCACCACCGGCTCCACCCGAGGCACCGCGACCGCCCTGCTCGCTCACCATCCGGACCTGCGCACTGTCGGGGTGGTGTCGGACCGCTTCGATTTCATCCCCGGCATCCGCTCCGAACGCGAGATGTGGGACGTCGGCCTGTTCCGGCCGGATTTCTACGATCAGATCGTCACCGTCGACTCCGCCGCCGCCATCGAGTCGACCCTGGACCTGATGCGCGGCTACGGCGTGCTCGCCGGACCCACCAGCGGCGCGGGCTATTGCGCCGCCCTTCGCACCCTGGCGGCGGCACCGCGCCCCGAGGGCAGAGCACTGGTGGCCGTGCTGATCGTGTGTGACCGGATCGAACCGTATCTGTCCTATGTCGCCAAACGCAGGCCGGAGCTGTTCGGCAAGCCCATCGGGCCCGCGCCCCCGAGTCCCGACGACACCGCGCCGACGCTGTCCCCCGCTGAGCTGGCCGAACTGGACCGCACGGCCAGACCCACCGTCGTCGATACCCGCGGCGCGATGGCCTACCGCGTCGGCCATGTCCCCGGCGCGCTCAACATCCGCGACGACCAGCTCGACGAGATGCTCACCCAGGGTGTGCCGTTTCCGCGGTCACGGCCGGTGGTGTTCGTGTGCCCGGTCGGGGAAACCTCGCTGCGTTTCGCCGCGGTGGCCCACCGCGCGGGCTGCGAGGCGTTCAGCCTCGCCGGCGGCATCGTCGCGTGGCGCGACGCCGGGTACGCGATGGAGCGCGGCGGCTGATCAGACGAGCACCCTGGTGGCACGGCGGGCTGTGCTCAGCGCACGACCGCGACCGGCCGTCGCCAGCAACACCGTGAGCGGGCCGCGATACCCATCGGCGAGCAGTCCGACGACCGCACGGAAGCGCGCCACGAACTGCTGCGCGGTCGCCTCGTCGAACCGGGCGATCGGGTAGATGAACGACCCGTCGACCCCCGTGGGTGCGCCGAGCGCGTCGTAGTGGTCGGTGAGCCCGAACTCGAGGTCGTGCTTGGCCCTGACGACCCCGGTCGGCACCTCGGTGATCGAAAGCCCCTGCGCCGGAGCAGGTTCGACAGGGGCGCGTGGCGCCCCTGCTCGCTGCAGGATGAGTGTGGCCTGGAACAGCGGGAGCGCGGCATCTTGCAGCAGGCAGCGCTTGAGGCGTGGATTGGGGGTGTCGGGGTGGGCGTACGCGGCGAGCGCCACCCGGCGCACCTGATCGAGGAGCTCGCCGACGTCGGCGGCGCGGTCGAGGCGCACGCGCATCAGCACGTCATCGGAGAAGTTGCCGATGAGATCGTCGAGCAGACGGTGATCGCGACCCGAAACCGCCGTGGCGACTGTGACATCGGAGCTGCGCGCGAACGCGCCGACAGTGAGGGCGAACGCGGCCTGCAGCACCATGAACAAGCTCGCCCGCCCCTCCTGCGCCATCCGCAGCAGCCCGGCATGGGTCGCGGCGTCGAACGAAATCGGCAGCAGCGCACCGGCGACCGGGTCGATCGGGGCGGCGGGGACTTCCCGGGCGGGCAGGTCGAGCAGGGCGGGGCGGCCGGCCAGCGCATTGGCCCAGTACCGCAGCTGATGGGTGGCCCGGCTCCACTCGTCGGTGAACTCGCCGAGCTGCTCGTGCTTCCACAGGGTGTAGTCGATGTAGCTGACCGGCAGCGGCGGCCAGTGCGGGACGGTGCCGGCGCGACAGGCCAGGTAGGCGGTGACGAGGTCGCGGATCAGCGGGCCCATCGAGCGGCCGTCGACCGAGATGTGGTGCACGACAAGGGCAAGCACCACATCGTCGGGCCCGAGCACGAACAGCCGCGCCCGCACCGGCAGCTCACGGGCGAGGTCGAAGGGCTGCCCGGCCAGCGCGGCGACGGCGGGGACGAGTTCGGCTTCGCTGACAACACATTCGGCCACATCGAGGACGACATCGTCGGGATCGACGACGCATTGAGCCGGACCGAGCTCGGTCGCCGGAAACCGGGTCCGCAGCGGAACATGGCGGGCGACAAGGAATTTCAGCGCCGCCCGCAACGCCGCCACGTCGACCGACGCGCCGCGCAAGCGCATCGCGCGCGCGACATTCCAATCCGCCGACCGGCCGAGTCGCGCGGCATGCCACATTCGCTCCTGCGCGGGCGCCAGCGGCACATGCGCCGGACACGGCCGCGGGGCGAGCACCGGTGCCGCGACGGGCCGGACACAGACCGGGTCGCTCCCGATACGCGCCGTCGCCGACAAAACGCCACTACCGGCGTCGAATCCCCCCGATCTCCTCCCCACACCGGGGCCCGACACGCGTCTACAACCTCCACACCGTTCCGACAGGTGAGGAACGCTAACGAGCCGATGTGAACACACAGTTACCGGATCGTGACCATGCTCGGTCAGCCCGCATGTATCGCGAATCCCAAGATTTCGCCGACTATCCACTTTCCGGGCGAAATCGCCCAAAAGCCGCGTTAGAGTAGCGACGGGAAGCGGAGCGAGGAGTTGGTTGGTGTCCATCGGGAAATTGGTGTCGTTCGACGGTTCACGGGGTTTCGGGTTCATCCGGCCCGATGACGGCGGGCCCGATGTGTTCGTCCACGTCAACGACATCGGCCTCGACGAGGACGAGCTGCGCCAGGGTCGGCTGTTCGAATTCGATGTGACCGAAGGCGATCGGGGCCCCAAGGCGATCAACCTGACCGGGGTCGGACAGCCCCCCGCCACTCCGAAGACGCGCAAGGGCGGCGACCGGCTCGGTCCCGACGAACTGCGTCAGCAGATCACGGAATTGCTGCTGGAAGCGTCCCCCGCGCTCACCGCGGCCGAGATCATCACCATCCGCGACCGGTTCACCATCTTCGCCGACGAGCACGGCTGGCTCGACAGCTGATCTCGCCCCCGGGCTATCGCGCCCGCCGATGAACTCCGGCGCGGACTCCCCGAGCGCGACAGGCACGCACGCGATGTCCGCGCACGTGTCGGTGCTCCGTCCTACGATCGCCTCACACACCGATGAATCGGGCGTGCTCGCATCGTCGACACGGGTGAACACACCCGCGAGGAGGATCGGATGGATCTACCGGTGATGCCGCCAGTGCGCCCCATGCTGGCCAAGTCGACGCCGTCGCTACCGCGCGAACCAGGACTCAGCTACGAGCCCAAGTGGGACGGCTTCCGCTGCATCGTGTTCCGCGACGGTGACGAGATCGAACTCGGCTCCCGCAACGACCGCCCGCTCACCCGGTATTTTCCCGAGTTGGCCGAGCTGCTGAAGGAGGCGTTGCCGCAACGCTGTGTCGTGGACGGGGAGATCGTGGTCGTCACCGATCACGGCCTCGATTTCGACACCTTGCAGCAGCGGTTGCATCCGGCCGCGTCGCGGGTCACCAAACTCGCAGCGGAGACACCGGCCAGTTTCGTCGCCTTCGATCTGCTCGCCCTCGGCGATCGCGATCTCACCACCGAACCGTTCGCGCAGCGGCGCCGCGAGCTCGAGTCGTTGCTCGACGCCGCGCCCGGCCGGATCCATCTCACGCCGATCACCCACGATCCCGACGTGGCTCAGGACTGGTTCACCCGCTTCGAAGGCGCTGGCTTCGACGGCGTGATGGCCAAGTCCGACGAGCTGGCCTACCTGCAGGACAAGCGAGTGATGCTCAAGATCAAGCACGAACGCACCGCCGACTGCGTGGTCGCCGGATACCGGATGCACAAGGACGGCGAGGGCGTCGGTTCGCTGCTGCTCGGCCTGTTCGACGACGAGGGCAATCTGCACCATGTCGGGGTGGCGTCCAGTTTCACCGCGGCCCGGCGTCGCGAACTACTCGGCGAGCTGGCACCGTTGCGCGAGAACGCGCTCGACCATCATCCGTGGCGCAACTGGGCCGACGCCGCCGCTCAGGCCGATGCCGACGGCAAGATGCCCGGCGGGCAGAGTCGTTGGAGCGGCGGCAAGGATCTGTCGTGGGAGCCGTTGCGGCCCGAGCTGGTCGCCGAGGTGCGCTACGAGCACGTGCAGTCGGGACGGTTCCGCCACGGTGGGCGGCTGGCGCGGTTCCGCGCCGACCGGACTCCCGATTCGTGCACCTACGCCCAGCTCGATGAAGTGGCGCCCGCCGAGCTCGACGCGATCTTCGGAGTCGGCCGATGAGCGCCGCGATGGAACTCGACATCGACGGCCGCGCGCTGACCATCAGCAATCCCGACAAGGTCTACTTCACCAAACGCGGCGAGACCAAGCTCGATCTGGTCAACTACTACCGCGCCGTCGCCGAACCGCTGCTCGGTGTGATCGGTGGCCGACCGCTGCTGCTGGAACGCTATCCCGACGGCGCGTCGGGCAAGTCGTGGTTCCAGAAGCGGGTGCCGAAGTCGGCGCCGGACTGGTTGCAGACCGTGGAGGTGTCCACCCCCAACGGCACCACCAGCGACGCGCTGGTGGCCCACGATCTCGCGCACATCCTGTGGGCGGTGAATCAGGGCTGCCTCGGTTTTCACGTGTGGCCCAATCACGTTCCCGATCTGCGGATCGCCGACGAATTGCGCATCGACCTCGATCCCTCGCCCGGTATCGGTTTCGATGATCTGCGTCGCGCCGCCGTGCTCACCCGCGAACTGCTGGCCGAACTCGGCATCGACTCCGCCATCAAGACCTCGGGCTCACGGGGCCTGCACATCTACGCGGCGCTGGAACCGCGCTGGGACGGCTACGAGGTGCGCGCCGCCGCGGTGGCACTGGCCAGGGAGCTCGAACGCAGGCATCCCGAGGAGATCACCGCGCAGTGGTGGAAAGAGGAGCGCGGCTCGCGGGTGTTCATCGATTTCAATCAGAACGCCCCGCACAAGACCGTGTTCGGTGCCTGGTCGGTGCGGCCGAAGGTCGGCGGCCAGGTGTCGACACCGATCACCTGGGCCGAGCTCGACACCGTCGTCCCCGACGAACTCACCCTCGCCACCGTGCCTGCCCGCCTCGCCGAATCGGGTGATCCCTGGGCGAACCGGGCACCGCAGTCGATCGAATCGCTGCTGGCAATGTCGGAGCGCGATATGGCAGCGGGGCTGATGGACGCACCGTGGCCACCGCAGTATCCGAAGATGCCCAACGAGCCGCCGCGCGTACAACCGAGCCGGGCCAAGAAGGAGTGAGAACCTACTCGGTGGTCCAGGGCGACCAGACCGCGGCGCTGCCCTTGCCCTCGCACACGAGCGCGTGGTTGTCGGAGGTACGGCCCGATTTGTCCACCGAGGGATCGCATTTCGCTCCCGCGGTGTAGTAGGAACCCGACACCTTGAACGGCCCGGACCAGGTATGACCACTCGGTCCGCGCAGGCACAGCAATGTCGCACCGTCTGCCGCGACGCCGAGTAGACCGGCCTTCTCCGCAGTGCACTCCGTGCCCTTCTCGACCACGCCGATCTTCTCGCCGGCGCCCGCGGGACTCGTCACCGGGACGGCCTCGGTCACCGTCGGTGCCGCGGGCGAGGTCACCGACACCGGCGTCGGTGTAGTCGTCGCCGCCGACTGGGCGAGTACGGGCATCGACACGTCCAACCCACCGAAAACGGCGAGCCCGATCGCTACCGCGACCGCCACCTCGGAAATGCCGAGCAGCAACGCCAGCAACGCGATCCCCCGCCCACGCGGATGCCCGAACGACAGCAGCCCGAACACGATCGCGATCGGGAACAGCAGTACCAGCGCTGCGGCCAGCGCCACCATCGAGTACGGATTCACGCGCGGTTGGTCACCGCGGCGACCGCCCGCCGCATTGTCCGCGCTCACCTGCGGCCAGCGCTGGCCGTCCCAACGCCGATCGTCGGACTCCTGCTCGGGGTCGTCATCCCATTCCTCGTACCGTGCCATCAACCCCGGGTCCCTCTCCGATCTCCCCGGGCGCACAAACAGGTGCGGCGCCGGGTTACGCGACGAGAATAAGGACTCCAAGCCCGGTAGCACAGCTCAAACGCGAAATAGGGTCACAGTGACATAACGTGTCAACCCGCGCGAGGTCCCTGGTAACGAACCGGCTAACACCCTTACCCCGGCAGACGGAACAGGTTCATGCTGGTCATCAAGTACACCGTTGCGCGCACCCCGGAGCTCGCGAGGAGGACTCATGTCCGACAGCACGCCGTCGGCAGACCGCGCCTGGCATGCCCAGGCCGGTGATCTGCTGGCCGATGACTACAACGTCCCCGGCATCATCATGTGCGCGATCGGGGTGGTCGGGCTCGCGTGCACCCTCGTCGCGGCAGGCACCGAGCACACCGGATGGGCCGTGCTGGCCGGGATCATGACGCTGCTCTTCCTCGGCGGCGGCGTCGGTGCGCTGATGTTCGAGCATCACCGGGAAAAGAAGATCGAGCAGATGCTCGGTCGCACCGGGCACGCACCCGGCCATGCCGGACCCCAGCGCTACAGTGCCGCCGCGCTCGCGATGCGACGCTCGGGTCGCGCGCTCGATTCCTAGCGCTCGCCCGATTCCACAGGCGGTACCGGCTCGGTGACCAGCACGCTGGGAATCGTCACGGTGATCATCGTGAGCAAGGTGTCGGCCAGCAGTTGATGCACCTGCGCCCGGGTGAGTGTGCCTCGGGTGATCCATTCGCGCCCGGCGACTTTCACCAGGCCCGCGTAGGCGAGTACCAGTGCGCGCAACGGTGCACTGTCTGCCAGATCCGCGCGCCCGATCATCACCAGCATGCGTTCGGCGGCGGCATCGTCGGCCTGGTCGAGGATCTGCTGCACCTCGGGGTCGTCGCCGACGCCCTCGTGACTGGTCACCTTCACCCAGGTGGTGCCGTGCTCGGCGATGGTGTCGAGCAGCCAGCCCACGATCGCGTCGACCCGCTCGCCCGGGGAGCCGTCGGGAATGGACACCTTGTCCTGACGCGGCAGGGTCACCATGCGACGCACCACCGCCAGATACAGGTCACGCTTGTTGCCGAAGTAGTGGTTGATCAGGCCACGGGCCACCCCCGCGCGCTGGGCCAGTTCCGCGGTCGACACCGCCGCGTAGGGCCGCTCACCGAACATGTCGATGGCACACGCCAGGATCTGCGCTCGTCGCTCGTCGGGTTCGAGCCTGCGCCTGCGCGGCGCGTCTGCGGTGTCGGTGTCCAGCGGGGAAATCGCGGTTCTCCGTCGAGTTCGATAGCCGTCGCGCGGTTGCGGCGACGGCCCATCACGATACCCAGCGGGTCGCTCGCGCGGCCAATGCGACAATAGATGTCGTCCACCGCTCCCGCACGAAGGAATGTCGCACTCCCCGATGACCGAGAACACGATCGATCCGGATGAGCTGGCGACCTGTCTGCGGGTACTGGAACGCGCCGGTCAGCTGGAGAAGGAACACCCCGACTCCATCGCCGTGCAGCGCGCCGTCGGGCACATGTTCAAGAAGCTCAAGCACCGCCGTCGCATCGAGGCCAGGGAGCAGATCTCCTCGAACGACCGCGCCGTCATCGCCGCGACCGCGACGGGGTCCCCGCAGCGCATCGACGACGAGACCGCGGGCATCCCGATCAGCTCGTCCACCTCGGGCGCCAGCGCGGGCACCCTGCTCAAGGCGCGTCCCTGCTACATCTGCAAGCAGAAGTACACCCAGGTCGACGCGTTCTACCACCAGCTGTGCCCCGAGTGCGCGGCCGCGAGCCACACCAAGCGCGACGCCCGCACCGACCTGTCCGGCAAACGCGCCCTGCTCACCGGCGGTCGCGCCAAGATCGGCATGTACATCGCGTTGCGCCTGCTGCGCGACGGTGCGCACACCACCATCACCACCCGATTCCCCAACGACGCGATCCGCCGCTTCGCCGCCATGGAGGACAGCGCGGACTGGCTGCACCGGCTGCGCATCGTCGGCATCGACCTGCGTGATCCCGCGCAGGTCGTCGCCCTGGCCGACGACGTCGCCGCCCAGGGCCCCCTCGACATCCTGATCAACAACGCGGCCCAGACCGTGCGCCGATCGGCCGGCGCCTACAGCGCCCTGGTCGACGCCGAGACCGCGCCGCTGCCCGCGGGCGTCCTGCCGGAGATGGTCACTTTCGGCAAGACCATGCAGGCCCACCCGACCGCGCTCACCGCCTCGCTCACGCCGTCGCTGTCGGCCACCGACGTCGCCGAACTCGCGCTGGTCGCGGGCTCGGCCACCCCGGAGCGGATCGCGGCGGGCGTGGCCATCGACGCCGGTGGTCTCGTCCCCGACCTCGCGCACACCAACAGCTGGGTGCAGACCGTCGGCGAGGTGGAGGCCACCGAACTGCTCGAAGTACAGCTGTGCAACTCGGTCGCGCCGTTCATCCTGGTGTCGCGGTTGCGGCCCGCCCTGGCCGCCGCGGCGGGCAGGCGCAAGTACGTGGTCAACGTCTCCGCGATGGAAGGCCAGTTCGGCCGCGGCTACAAGGGCCCGGGCCACCCGCACACGAACATGGCCAAGGCCGCGCTCAACATGCTCACCCGCACCAGCGCGCTCGAGATGTTCGAGGCCGACTCGATCCTGATGACCGCGGTCGACACCGGCTGGATCACCGACGAACGCCCGCACTTCACCAAGGTCCGCCTCGCCGAGGAGGGCTTCCACGCCCCGCTCGATCTCGTCGACGGCGCCGCCCGCGTCTACGACCCGATCGTGCAGGGCGAGGACGGCGTCGACCTGTACGGCTGCTTCCTCAAGGATTACCGGCCTTCACCCTGGTGATCCAAGCGATGCCGAACCGGAATGATGATCATGATGCCGCCCGGGGAGCACGGTACATATCCTGAGTAGGTGCCGTTCCGGGTGCTGGCCGACGTTCTCGCCGTCACCCACGTCGCGTTCATCGCGTACGTGGTCGCCGGCGGATTCCTGGCGTGGCGATGGCCACGCACGATCGGCCTGCACGTGCTGGCCGTGGCATGGGGCTTCGGCACCATCCTGATCGGCTTCGACTGCCCGCTCACCTACGCCGAGAACTGGGCGCGCAGGCAGGCCGGGGTGGGCGAGTTGCCCGCCGCCGGATTCATCGACCACTACCTCACCGGGGTGATCTACCCCGACAGCGCGCTCGGCTTGGTGCGCGCGCTCGCGGCGCTGGCGGTGCTCGTATCGTGGCTCGGCTACGCGCGCCTGTACCAGCGCCGGCTCAGTTCACGTGTCGTGTGATCTCCTGCGCCACCGCAGCGTGCTGTTCGTCGAGGTAGAAGTGCCCGCCACCGAACGTGCGCAGACTGAACGGCCCGTCGGTGACCGCATGCCACTGTTCGGCCTGCGCCACGGTGGTCGTCGGATCCTCGGTACTCACGAGCGCGACGACCGGGCAGCTCAACAGTGGTCCCGGCCGACGCCGATAGGTTTCGACCGCCTGGTAGTCGGCGCGCACGGCGGGCAGCACGAGATCGGCGAGGCCCGGTTCGGTGCGTAGCAGTCGCACCGGTGCCGGGTCGTTCGCCAGCCGCTCCAGATCGTCGATGAGCGCGGCGTCCGATCCTCGATGTAGCTGTCCGGTGTCGACGAATTCCGGTGCGGGACGGCCGGAGACGATGAGGGCGCGGGGCGGCTGTCCCGCGACGGCGAGTCGCAGTGCGGTCTCGTAGGCCACGGTCGCGCCCATGCTGTGCCCGAACAGCGCACGGGCCGGGCCCGGCTGACGCGCGATGTCCGCGGCGATCCGGTCGGCGAGCAGATGCAGGTCGGTGATCGTCGGATCGCCGAGCCGGTCCTGCCTGCCCGGATACTGCACCGCCGTCACTTCGACGCCGGCGCCGACGTGTCGGGCCAACTCCCGATAGAAGGTCGCCGATCCCCCGCCTGGCGGAAAACACGTCACCCGCCCGCGGGCCGCCGCGTCCGATCGCAGGATCCGAACCCACTCCGTCGCAGCTGTATTCACGCCCACATCACGCTCCTCACCATCTTCACCGCAACTAGGCTGGTCGATGTGACCACCGCGCAGCAGCTCGTCCACGCCTACGAGACGGGACTGGGACTCCCGCCGTCGAGCGATGCCGACGTGCCGGACCCCGGTGCGCGGTTGGCGGCCACCCTACCGGTGTGGGCGCTCGCGGCGGGTTCGGTCGCGGCGGTGAGCGCCGCCGCCAACCGGGTCAGAGTCGCACACGGCCTGCCCGCGCGCCCTGTTCGCCTCGATGCCGACCGGGTGACCGCGGCGTTCAGCAGCGAACGGCTGTTCCGGCGAGGCGGCAGCGCGCCCGCGTTCTTCGCCGAGCTGTCGGGCTTCTTCCCCACCGCCGACGGATGGGTGCGCACCCACGCGAACTACCCCCATCACCGAGAACGCCTGCTGCGCGCGCTCGACCTCCCGGCAGCGGGTGACGCCGCCCAGCTCACCGCCCGATTTTCCGCGATGAAGGGCACCGAGATCGAAGACGCCGCCGCGGCCGTGGGCGCCATCGCGGCACGAGTCCGCACCGAGGGCGAATGGGCGGACAGCCCGATGGGCCGCGCGGCCGCTTTCGGAGCATTGGTCGCCGTCGACGCACGCGACGCACGCGCGTCCACCCCACCGTGGCCAGGTGGCGGCGAGCGCGTCGCGACCGTCGAGCGACCGCTGACCGGCCTTCGCGTACTCGATCTCACTCGCGTCCTCGCGGGCCCGGTGGCCACTCGAACGCTGGCCCTGCTCGGCGCCGACGTGCTGCGCATAGACCCACCGCACCTGCCCGAGATCGACTGGCAGTTCTCCGACACCTGCCAGGGCAAGCGCTCGACATTGCTCGACCTACGCACCGACCTCGCGACCTTCGAGGTTCTCCTAGACGAGGCCGATGTACTGGTCACCGGCTACCGTCCGGGCGCCCTCGCCGCGGCCGGTGTCCGCGCTGCCGGACGTCCCGGCTTGATCGAGGCGTCGGTCTCCGCCTGGGGTACCAGCGGACCGTGGGGCGAGCGACGAGGTTTCGACAGCATCGTCCAAGCGGTGTCCGGCATTTCGTTGCTCGAGGGAACACCGGATCGGCCCGGCGCACTGCCCGCCCAGGCACTCGACCACGGGTCCGGCTACCTGCTGGCCGCCGCCGTGATGGACGCCCTGCTGGCTCGCGCCGACGACGGGTTCGGCCGCAACATCCGAGTTTCCTTGGCCCGCACCGCATCCTGGCTGCTGGCCGCGCACGACCGCTGCCCCGACCATCCCACGCCGACACCGCCGGATCCGGCGTCGACCGTCACCCACAGCGAACTGGTCACGGCCGCACCGGCATTCGCCGACTACGACGACTACCGCTGGCCCGCACCACCCTACGGATCAGCGCAGCCGTTCTGGGTCGAAGCGCCCGATCACTACCACCGACCGTGACCAGCCCGGGTCACTTCCCCGCGAGCGCCCGGATCGCCACAGCGAGCTGATCACCATCGACAGCGACCTCCCCCGGGTCGAGCAGCCACAGCATCCCGAGTCCCTGGGCGATCACGAAATACATCCGCCCGATCGCCGCGGCCTGTGCCGCGTCGAGCTCGGGGTGGGCCGCCTGCACATGGGCGCCGAGGTCGGCGAACGCCCCGGACAGCTGGTCGCCCAGCTGCGCTCGCGCGTCGTCGGAGCGCACGATCCGCACGATGTTCTCCAGGCTGGCCAACATCGCCTCGTGATTGCCCGCGAACACCTCGGGCATGCCGTTCCACAGCAGCGCCAGCCCCTCCAGGGGTGACTTGCCGGTGCCCGCGGCGATCAGCTCGTCCATCGCGTCGCCCATCCCGGTGCCGAGCGCCTCGCTCAATGCCTCGGTGACGAGGCGATCCTTCGAGCCGAAGTGGTAGCCGATCGCGGCCAGGCTCACCCCCGCCGCGGCGGCGATATCGCGCGCGGTCGCCTTCGCGACGCCGCGCTCGAGAATCACTTTGCGCGCCCCCGCCAGTAGATCTTCTCTGTTTCCCATGCTCAGCAGCCTACCCGATCGTCTCAGACATTTGTTCTAGACATACGTGCAAATCTCTGTTAGACATATGTCTAAGACATTCGTACATCAGACGGGAAACACCATCATGAGCATCACCAGCACCCTCCACGTTCTCGTCTCCGGCGGCGGCATCGCCGGCAACGCGGTCGCACTCCAGTTGCTGCGCAGCGGCATTCGCACCACCGTCGTCGAGCGCGCCGCGGTCCCCCGCCCCGGCGGCCAGGCCGTCGACCTGCGTGGCCCGAGCAAGGAAGCCGCGGAGCGGATGGGCCTGATGGAGGGCATCGCCGAGTACCAGCTCGACGAGCGCGGCATGTCCTACATCGACGGCGAGGGCAAGATCTACGCCAGGATGGCGATGGAGGACTTCGACGGGCAGGGCGCCGTCGCCGAAATCGAGATCACCCGAGGCGATCTCAACCAGGTGCTCCTCGACGCGCTGGCCACCGCCGACAACGGTCAGCTGGACTACCGCTACGGCGAGTGGATCGACCAGGTCGTCCAGGACGACACCGGCGTGGACGTCACGTTCGCCTCCGGCACCACCGAGCGGTTCGACCTGGTGATCGGCGCCGACGGCATCCACTCGGCGACGCGGCGACTGGTCTTCGGACCCGAGGAGGAGTTCAGCACCAACCTCGGCGGCTACGGCGCCTTCTTCACCATGCCCAAGCCTGCCGACGTGGAGCCCGGCTGGTTCAGCATGCGGCTGGTGCCCGGCGCCATGCTCGGCATCCGTCCCGACGCGGACCCGGCTACCGCCAAGGCGATCATCACCATGCGCACCGAGACGGACCCGGCGCTGCGGCGCGACGTCGACGCCCAGCGCGCTCTGATCAGGAAGACGATCGGCGACGCGGGCTGGCACGCTCCCGCCGTCCTCGCGGCGATGGAGTCCACACCCGACTTCTACTTCGACGAAGTCGCCCGCGTCGACGTTCCCGAGTTGTCCGTCGGCCGCGTGACACTGATCGGCGACGCCGGCTACTGCGGCTCACCGCTGACCGGCATGGGCACCGCGATGGCCATCGTGGGCGCCTACATCCTGGCCGCCGAGATCGCGGCCACCCCGGACGATCTGGCCGGCGCGCAGCAGCGCTACCAGGACAAGATCTCGCCGTTCCTCGACAAGGCCAAGGAGATCCCCGGTGGCGGTATGGCGATGATGATCCCCAAGTCCCCGCTGTTGACGCGGCTCGCCAAGACGAACGTGCGGCTGATGATGTCGCGCCCGATGCGTCCGCTCACCAAGAAGATCTTCTTCGGCCACACCGAGGAGTTCACCCTCCCGACCTACTGACCCACCCACGGACTGGCCGCGGACCTCGAAAGGTCCGCGGCTACTCTCGATGACGTGCCGCAGAAGATCATCCTCGATGTCGATACCGGGATCGACGACTCCCTGGCCATCCTGTATCTGCTGGCCTGCGACGAGGCCGAGATCATCGGCATCGCGGCCACCGCGGGCAACGTGGACGGGCCACAGGTCGCGGCGAACACCCTGGCGATGCTCGACCTGGGCCGGGCGCCCGAGATCGAGGTGGCGCTCGGTGCGGCCGAGCCGCTCGCCATCCCCTTGCGCACCACCGAGGACACCCACGGTCCGCAGGGTCTCG
The DNA here is from genome assembly GCF_042671725.1 of Nocardia sp. NPDC127606. Taxonomy (NCBI): domain Bacteria; kingdom Bacillati; phylum Actinomycetota; class Actinomycetes; order Mycobacteriales; family Nocardiaceae; genus Nocardia; species Nocardia sp. NPDC127606. The sequence continues at coordinate 1,894,993 of NZ_JBHXWQ010000001.1, forward strand.
GCTACGCCGAACTGCCCGTGTCGCCGCGTGCGCTGTCGTCCCGATCGGCGGCCCAGCTCTGGGTGGACCTGGTCCGTGCCGCTCCGGGCGAGGTGATCGGCCTGTGTACCGGTCCGCTGACCAATCTCGCACTGGCCCTGCGCATCGAACCCGAATTGCCGCGTCTGCTGAACCGTCTCGTCATCATGGGCGGCGCGTTCAACCACCCCGGCAATACGACGCCGACCAACGAGTGGAACATCCACGTCGACCCCGAAGCGGCCAAGGAGGTGTTCGACGCCTTCTCGGCGACGCCATCGGACCGCAGGCCGCTGGTGTGCGCACTGGATATCACCGAGTCCATCGAGATGCTGCCCGAACACCTCGCCCTGCTCGCACAGGCGGCACACAGCGCGCCGATCGAGCATGTCGGTGCGGGTGATCCCCCCGAATTCCGTTCGGCGGCGAGCAATCCGATCATTCGCTATCTCACCGACGCGGTGCGGTTCTATTTCGACTTCCATCACCAGTACGACCTGGGCTATCTGGCACACATGCACGACCCGTTCGCGGCCGCGGTCGCGCTCGACCCGACCTCGGTGACCACCCGCCCGGCCACCGTCGACGTGGAGCTGGCCGGCACCATCACCCGGGCCACCACGGTCGCCGACTGGTCGGGCATGTGGGGCCGAGAACCCAACGCCGACATCGTGATCGGCACCGACCCCGCCGTTTTCTTCGAACGCCTCGTCACCCGCGTCGGCGCCCTGGCCCGCCGCCTCTACCCGGAGCAGTCATGACTGTAGACACTGTCGCCTACCTCGCCGACTTCCGCGCGCGCTACCAGCTGCCCGCGATCATCGACGTCCACACCCACTTCATGCCCGACCAGGTGATGCGCAAGGTCTGGGCCTACTTCGACACCGCGGGGCCGCTGACGGGCCGACCGTGGCCGATCACCTATCGCGATGACGAACAGGTGCGCCTGAAGACCCTGCGCGACTTCGGCATCCGGGCGTTCACCTCGCTGGTGTATCCGCACAAGCCGGAGATGGGTGCCTGGCTCAACGACTGGACCGCCGAGTTCGCCGCCCGCACCCCCGATTGTCTGCACACCGCCACCTTCTACCCCGAGCCGGATGCGCCACGCTACGTCCGCGAGGCCATCGAGGGTGGTGCGCGAGTGTTCAAGGTGCACATCCAGGTCGGCGCGTTCTCGCCCTTGGATCCGCTGCTCGACCCGGTGTGGGCGATTCTCGCCGAGACCGGCACACCCGTGCTCATCCACTGTGGATCAGGCCCCGCCCCCGGCGAATTCACCGGACCCGCGCCCATCGCCGAACTCCTGCGGCGCTTCCCGACCCTGCGCTTGATCATCGCGCACATGGGAACTCCGGAGTACAGCGAGTTCCTCGATCTGGCCGAGCAGTACCCGCAGCTCTACCTCGACACCACCATGGTGTGGACCGACTTCAGCGAAGGCGGTGCACCCTTTCCGCCCGCTGAGCGAGATCGCCTGCGCCGCTTCGCCGATCGCATTCTGTTCGGCAGCGACTTTCCCAATATCCCCTATCCCTACGCCGAAGCCGTCGCCGCACTGGAACGCCTCGACCTCGGTCCGGAGTGGCTGCGCAAGGTCTGCCACGACAACGCGGCAAAGTTGTTCGAGCTCGACTGATCAGGCGGGGATCTCCATCCCCTCGGCCAGCAACGGCCAGGAGTTCTTGAAGGCCTTCTGCCAGTAGCCCCACGAGTGGGTGCCCTGGGTCGACAGGTCGAAGGTCGCGGGGATGTCGAGTTCCTCCAGGCGATTCTGCAGGTTCTTGGTGCACCAGCGGGTCGTGGCCTCGATGACGCCGCCGACGACGATCTGGTTGGCCAAGCCGACCGGACCCCAGGTGACCAGGTGCGAATCGCCGAGCTTGTCGAACTCGCCGGGCAGCCCGTTGCCGTTCGACACGTAGAGCTTCGTCCCGCGCAGCCCCTCGGCGTTGACGACGGGATCGTTGGCCGCCCAGGCCGGATCACCGGGCGGTCCGTACATGTTCGACGCGTCGCCGCCGCCGGTCCCGACCACGACATTGACGAACTGCCTGCCCACCGGATCGCTGATCTGGGCACAGCCGCTGTAGGCGGCGACCGAGCGGAACAGTCCCGGCTTGGCGATCGCGAGCTGGAGCACGGAGGTGGCCGTCATCGAGTTCGCCGCGATCGCGTTCTTGCCGGTCGTGGTGAACATGGTGTCGACGAGCACGGGCAGTTCGTCGAGGAAGAAGGTCCGCCACTTGTTCACGCCCAGCATCGGATCCGGCTCGCGCCAGTCGGTGTAGTAGCTCCACGCGCCACCGATCGGCATGACGACGTTGACGTCCTTGCCCGCCAGGAAGTCGACGACATCGGTGTTCTGTTCCCAGGTGGCGGTGTCCTCGCCGCCGCCCGCGCCGTTCACCAGATACAGCGACGGCCGCGGTACCGACGAGTCGGCGGGGCGCTGTACCTTGACCGAGACCTCGCGACCCATGGCGGCCGAGTGGATCCGAACCGTCACCTGCCGACCGTCGATCGAGGTCACCTCGGCCCGCGAACCGTCGACCGTGACGGTCTGATTCACCACCGCGGCAACCGGTTGCGGCTCTTGCGCGTGCGCCCCACCGACACCCACCATCGAGCCCACTGCGACGAGCACCGCCGAAACCGCGCTGCGGCACCTCACCGATCCGACCTCCATGCGAAAACCGACCGCTCAGTGCGGCTCGTCACAGTATCGGGCTGGATCACACCATCGTTACCGGTTTCTTACCGATTTGTCACCGAACACAACGTCGATTCGGCGAATCATCGTGCCGCGACGGTGAATCGGGCTCGCCGATGAGCGGGCCGCTCCGCCTCGTCGAGCAATGCCACCGCGAAGTCCTCCATGGAGATCGTCGAGATACCGTCCGCGTCGACCAGCAGTTCGTCGGCGCCGACCCGGTAGCCACCGGTTCGCTCCCCCGGAATCAGATCAGCGGGCGGGCTCAGATAGGTCCAGTCGGCCGTCGCGTCCGCTCGGCACGCGGCAAGCTGATCGGCGCATGCCTGCGCGATCGCGGCGAGTTCGGTGGGGAACTCCGGGGTTCGGCTCAGTGGCGCCCCGGCGCCGGGCACCATCAGCGTGGCCGCACCACCGACGACCAGCAGCCGGACACCGCCGCGTGCGACGCCGTCGAGCATCGCCGCCGCGACGGCCGGCAGCTCGGACTCACGTCCCACCGCGGGCCTGGTCGCCGAGATCACGAGATCGTGCCCGGCGCTGATCTTTTCGACGTCGTCGGCTCGGCTCGCGTCACCGATCCGCACCCGCACACCGTCGGGAACCGGCATCTCGCGCCGCGACACCGCGGTCACCTCGTGCCCGCGCGCCACCGCCTCGGCGACGACCCGGCTCCCGACGGCCCCACCAGCTCCGAACACCGCGATCCGCATGACCAATCCTCCTGCACGACAATCCGACTGCCTGACAGAAGGAAATATATCTTAATGTTGACTTAGTTAACGATGACTTATCTCACTCTCGAGATATCAGCGGCCGATGACCTCGGCCGCGTAGACGGCGAGGCGAACACGGTTGTCGGTGCCGGTCTTGCCGAGCAGGTTGGCGATGTGGGTCTTGACGGTGCTGACGCCCAGGTGGAGCCGGTCAGCGATGTCCTGGTTGCCGTATCCCTGGGCGACGAGACGAAGGACGTCGAGCTCCCGTGGCGTCAGATCGGGCGCCGGCGCCGGCGCCGGCGGTGCCGCGAGCGCCCGGTCCACCAGGCGGCGCAGCAGCGCGGGCGAGAACATCAGATCGCCCTCCACCGTGCGCCGGATCGCATCGAGCAGCACGGCGGGCTCGGTGTCCTTGACGAAATAGCCCGCGGCCCCGGCCGACAGCGCGGGAAACAGGTGTTCGTCGTCGTCGAAAGTGGTCAGCACCAGCACTTTCGCGCGTGGTGATGCGGCCAGGATCTGCCGGGTCGCCTCGACACCGTCCAGGCCGGGCATCCGCAGGTCCATCACGACCAGGTCGGGGGCGAGCTCGGCGTACAGCCGCACCGCCTCGACACCGTCGGCCGCCTCCCCGACGACGGCGAGGTCGGTGGTGTCCTCGATGAGCATCCGCAGGCCCGCGCGCACGAGGCGCTGATCGTCGACCAACAAGACCGTGATCACGACAGACCCACTCCCCTCGCGGTGTCCGGCAGCCGAGCGCGCACTGTCCACGTCGCGTCGCCGTCCGCGCCGACGGCGAGGGTGCCCCCGGCGAGTTCGGCGCGCTCGCGCATCCCGACGATTCCGTGTCCCGGCGGTGCCGTCGCCCCGTCGCGACTGCCGTTGACAACCTCGATCGTGATCCCGCCTTCGCACCGCAGAATTGCGAACCGCACCGGCACATCCCGATCCGCGTGCTTCATCACGTTGGTCAGCGATTCCTGCACCAAACGCAACAGCGTGAGCCTGCTGATCGCGTCGAGCCCGCCGAGGTCGGCATCGACCTCGGTCACGACAGTGAACCCGGCAGCACGAGCCCGAGTGAGCGCGGCCTCGACCTCGGTCGTGACCGCGTCGGAGTCGACCAGGGCGACGGTACCCAGGGCCGGATCGCGCAGGGCGGCGAGCAACCGGCGAATGTCGGCGAGTGCGTCGGCCGCGGTGTCGCGCACATCGTCGAGCACCGCGACCACGCGCGGATCGGCTTCGCGCACAACATGTCCCGCCACCGAAGTCCGCAGGACGATCGAAGCCATGTGGTGAGCGACCACATCATGGAGTTCCCGCGCCAGCGCGGCGCGCTCGTCGAGGCGGGTACGCGCTTGCGCCTCCTCGGCGCGCAGGCGCAGATTCCGCGCCAGGTCACGCTGCCCCCGCAGGTACAGCCCGAGCAGCAACGGAAGTCCCACATACGCCGCGGCCTCGACGAGGGTCGACGCCCGACCGATCGAGTTGTCGTGGAGACCGACCCGCCCGAGCGTCACGGCCGCAGCCCAGCCCACGGTCGCCACCACGACGATCGACCACCGGTGCGTGCGCGCCACCACATCGACCAGGGCCACCGCGCCGAGGTACGGCGCCAGCCCGGACACGCCCCAGGCGTCGGTGCGCAGCATCGGCACGGCCAGCGCCGACAGCGCGAGCGACACCGCGAGCGGCCACCGGGCCCCGGCCAGGAACACCGCGGCCGCGGTCATCGCCAGCAGCCAGTAGTGCGGCGGCACGCGGTACTGGCCCGGGTAGGTGCTGGCCAGCAGCAACACCGGGATCAGCACCAGCGGCAGCCACCGCAGCAGCCCTCGCCAGTCGCGGTGGGCGCGGATCTCGATCACGCCCCCACGGTAAGCGACCGAGTGGTTCGGACCGCGCGAGTAGGCGGTCGGCGCGCCTGTGCGGGACCGGGTGGGATCCGCAAGGGTGCTCGATCGGCTCGAAATACCAGGTGACCCGCGTGTGCGCAAGGGCCGCGCGGGTGGAATCCGGCGGTCCGGGTCGGGCCGTTTGGCGGAGTCCCCGCCGCCGCGGCCGAACGAAGCTGGAGGTTCCCGCACAGAAGGAGCACACGTGGTCTCGCGACGAGGATTTCTCACCGGGCTCGCCCTGGCACCGGTGGCGTACGCGGCCGGGTGTTCGATCCGACCCTCGGCACCTGGTTCGGCAACCGACTCGACCCGACCGTTGCCGATCCCACCACTGGCCGCGTCCGCCGTCGGCGCGGACGGCGTCCGCCGATTCACGCTGCGGGCGCAGGCGGGCGCGACCGAGATGATCCGGGGCAAGCAGACCCCGACGTGGGGCTACAGCGGTTCCGTCCTCGGCCCCACTGTGCGGGCTCGACGCGGCGAGAAGGTCGCCTTCACCATCACCAACGACCTTCCCGAGCCCACGTCGGTGCACTGGCACGGCATGCACCTGCCCGCGAAGTTCGACGGTGGCCCCCATCAGATGATCGCGCCGGGTGCCGTGTGGGCGCCGCAGTGGACCGTGCAGCAGCAGGCCGCGACGCTCTGGTACCACCCACATCCGCACGGCGCGACCGAAAAGCATGTCCACCGTGGCCTTTCCGGCTTCTTCCTGATCGACGACGACGCGTCGGACGTCCTGAATCTGCCGAAAGACTATGGCGTCGACGATATTCCGCTGGTGATCCAGGATCGCCGGTTCACCGCCGACGGCGCCCTCGACGAATCCGACGCCACCGATGTCGGCCTGCTCGGCGACACGATCGTCACCAACGGCATCGCGAACGCCCACCTGTCCGTCACCACCGCCCGGGTCCGGTTGCGGATCCTCAACGGCTCGTCGGGCCGCCTCTACCAGCTCGCTTTCGGCGGCGGCAGAGCATTCCAGCTCATCGCCACCGACGGTGGTCTGCTCTCGGAACCCGTCGCGCTGAGCCGGATTCAGCTCAGCCCTGGCGAGCGTGTGGAGCTGGTGGTTACCCTCGGTCCGGGCGAGAACGTCACGTTACGGTCGCTGCCGATCACCGGGCGCGCGGGTATCGAACGCGCGGGCGAGTTCGGTTTCGACGACACCTTCGACATCCTGACACTGCGTGCCGCCGCAACCCTGCGGCCTTCCGCCGTGTTGCCGACGACGCTGATCCCGATGCCCGCCCTCGCCGCCGCGACCACCCCACGGACCCGTTCGTTCGACCTCCAGTGGTTCATGATCAACAACCGCCGCATGGACATGAACCGCATCGACATGACCGTCCCCGTCGACACCACCGAAGTATGGACGGTTCGCAACAAGGACAACTGGCCCCACAACTTCCACGTCCACGACGTCCAGTTCCAGATCATCGCCGTCGACGGAGCACCCCCGCCCCCAGCGCTTTCCGGCTGGAAGGACACCGTTTACACCACCCCGGGCATCACCTACACCCTGGCCATGCATTTCGCCGACCACACCGATCCCACCTATCCGTACATGTACCACTGCCACCTGCTCCACCACGAAGACCAGGGCATGATGGGCCAATTCCTGGTGCTGGCGCCCGGGCAGCAACCCGCACCTGCGCAAATGGACATGGGAGCGATGGGTCACGGCGGATCGTGACTACAGTCGAGTCATGGGCATCGAGTGTTCTGACATCGTTGCAACACCCCGGGCCGACGTTTTCGCCTGGTTCGCCCGTCGCGGTGCGTTCACGCGATTGGCGCCACCGTGGCAGCCGGTCACCCTGATCGCCGAAGCCGATTCGCTGGCCACCGGGCGCGCGGTGCTCGGCCTGCCCGGTGGGCTGCGCTGGATCGCCCAGCACGATCCCGAGCAGTATCGGCCGCCCGAGCGGTTCGCCGACGCCGTCGCGGCGGGCGGACCCGCCTCGTTGCCGGTCTCGCGGCTGTTGCCGTGGCAGCACGTCCACGAGTTCGCCGAGGTCGACGACACGCACACCCGCGTGATCGATCGGGTGCGAACGCCGATTCCGGAGTCGGTGTTGCGGCCGATGTTCGAGTACCGCTATCGCCAGCTCGCCGACGATCTGGCGAGCCACCGCCGTGCGGCGGAGTCGGGCCTACCGCCGACGACGATCGCGATGACCGGCGCGTCGGGGCTGGTCGGCTCCGCACTGAGCGCCTTCCTCAGCACCGGCGGGCACCGCGTGGTGCGGTTGGTCCGCCATCCCGCACATCATTCCGATGAACGACAGTGGGACCCCGCCGCACCCGCCGCCGACCTGCTCGCCGACATCGATGCCGTGGTGCACCTGGCCGGGGCGTCCATCGCGGGCCGATTCACCGCCGCGCACCGGCGTGCGGTGGCCGACAGCCGCATCGAGCCGACCCGACGGCTCGCCGAGCTGGCCGCGGCCTCGGGCGTCGACACCTTCGTCAGCGCTTCCGCCATCGGCTATTACGGCTATGACCGTGGCGAGCAGGCGCTGACCGAGAAGTCCGAGCGTGGTGACGGATTCCTGGCCGATGTGGTCGAACAGTGGGAGGACGCGTGCGAGCCCGCCGCGGTGGGCGGAGTCCGCGTCGTGCGGGTGCGCACCGGCATCGTGCAGTCGCCGCGTGGGGGCACCCTGCGGTTGCTGCGGCCGTTGTTCAGCGCCGGTCTCGGCGGGCGGATCGGGGACGGCAGGCAATGGTTGTCGTGGATCGGTATCGACGATCTCGTCGATGTCTACCACCGCGCCCTCTGGGACGACACGCTGTCGGGCCCGGTCAATGCCGTTGCGCCACAGCCGGTTCGCAACAGCGAGTACACCCGCGTGCTGGCGCGAGTGCTGCATCGCCCCGCTGTGCTGCCGGTCCCGAGCTTCGGTCCGGCGGTACTACTGGGCAAGCAGGGCGCGCGCGAACTCGCCGAGGCCAGTCAGCGGGTGACGCCGACCCAGCTGGCGAAGGCCGGGCACGTCTTCCGGAGCGAGGATTTGGAGCAGACGCTGCGGCATCTGCTGGGGCGGACCGCGAGCTGACACGTTCCGGCGCCGGTCGTCGCGAGCGAACGATGCATGTCGGCGGGTTCGCCGGCTCTGGAGTCGGCTGCTCCAACCACGCATCGCCTATGCATCGTTCAATAGTGGTCGGGTGGATATCGCCGGCGTGTGCAGCGAGGAAAGCGGCCGCTCGGCGACACCGCGCCGGAAACACGATGTGCCCGAACGCATTCAGCGCAGCGCGTCGACCGCGGCGGCCAGGCCGCCGATCCGCTCGACCGCGTCGGGCAGCAGCACGGCCTCCCAGCCCGGCCCGCCGACGAGCACCCGGGCACCGGCCCCCGCGCAGGCCAGCACCGCCGAGGTCAACGCGGTCGACTCACGTTGCGACCACAGCAGCACCGAAGCCTCGTTCGAATGCCGGGCGAGCGCATCGGACAACGCGACGGTCGGCACGTCAGCGCCCAGCATGCGCGCACCTATTCCCGCCTGGGCCAAGGCGGCACGCAGCACGTCGAGCGGGAGCGAATGCGTTTCGCCGCTCGTACACGCGAGCAGCACGGGCGCACTGCTCCGCGCCGGTTTCACCTGCTGCATGACCGCCGCGATCGACCACGACAGCAGGTGCTCGACGTCGATGCATCCCTCACCGCCACCCTGGCGCGCGACGATATCGGTGAAAGCGGGGCGACACAGGGTCTCCCAGGTCGCGACGACGCCATGAGCCCGCACATGGGCGTCCAGATGGGCACAGACGGTAGTGGTGTCCAGCGCGAACGCCGCGTCGAGCAGGCCGGCGCGGTCACCGAGGACCGGCGCGGGCCCGCGGGCCGCCGCCGCGGCCCCGGCGGCACTCGCGCCCCCGCCGATCAGCTCGAGCATGTGCTCGAGCACGGCGATATCGGTATCTGTGTAGAGCCGATGGCGGCCCGGCCGGTCCTGGGCGGGACCGATCCCGTAGCGGCGATTCCAGCTCCGCAGAGTCGCGGTCGGGATGCCGAGACGGTCGGCCACCGCGCGAACCGTGAATCCGGCCGCGGCGGAGACAGGAGCAGAACCGGCGGGCATCGCCTCATTCTGCCCGGAACGCCTCGGCAGGCGCGTCACGGCCCGGCCTCCGCGCGTCGGCGCCAGGTCCTGCCCGTCGAGCCGACAACCCGCTGAACCGTCCGCATCATGCATCAATAGTGCATCATTTACTGTTAGCATGGAAGAACACCGACTACGCGAGGAGTTTCCTGTGCGCACCCGATTCGGCCCGTGGACCACCGCCTTGCTGATCGCCGTAGGCCTCTGCGTGGCGGGTTCGGGCACCGCGGCCGCCGCGCCACCCGCACCGGTGCCGAGTCTCGACCTCGACCGCTATCTCGGCGATTGGCATCAGCTCGCGGCAGTACCGCAGGTGTTCAACCTCAATTGCGCACGCGACACCTCCGCGAATTACAGACTCGACGCGCGCGGCGACATCGCCGTCCACAATCGCTGCCACACCTGGAGCGGCGGCGTCGACGAGATCCGCGGCACCGCGACCGTCAACGACCCGGTCACGAACGCGCAGCTGCACGTGAGCTTTCCGGGTGTCATCGGCCAGGACGGGCGCGAGGGACCGACCAACTACCTGGTGACCGCGCTCGGCCCCGACTACTCGTGGGCCCTGGTCACCTCGCCGAGCAGGCTGTCGGGTTTCGTCCTCTCCCGCACCCCGGCTCTGGACGAGAGCACCTGGCAGCAGATCGACGAGGCGATCAGAATCGCGGGCCAGGACCCGTGCGTCTATCTCACCTCGCCCACGACCGGTGGCCGCGAGGGTGTGCTGCCCCTCTGCGCACGATGAGCGTCGCGATCGCCCTGTTCACCCGTGACCTGCGCGTTCACGACAATCCGGTGCTCACCGCGGCCGTTCGCGAGGCCGACCGGGTGGTACCGCTGTTCGTCGTCGACGAGGTGCTGGTGCCCGATCGCTGCCCGCCCAATCGCGCGCACTTCCTCGCCGCCGCACTCGCCGAACTCGACAAAGAACTCCGCGCGCTCGGCGGCACGCTCGTCGTGCGCCGCGGCGCGGTGGCCGATGTCCTCGACGGGGTGATCGAGGAGACCGGCGCCACGAGCGTGCACCTGGCCGAGGATGTCAGCCGCTACAGCAGGCAGCGCGAGCAGGCGTTGCGCCGCAACCCCGACACCGTCGTGCACTGCCATTCCGGTTCCGTCACAGCCACTTCCGCCGAGCTCGTCCCGTCGACCGGACGCGATCACTTCGCCGTCTTCACCCCCTATTTCCGGCGCTGGAGCGCGGCCCACCGCCGCACCCCGCTGCCTGCGCCCCGGTCGCTGTCGGTGCCATCGATCCGGAGTGAGACGCTGCCGCAGCCGGCGGATCTCAGTTCCGGGCGGCCGTCGCCACAGTTGCGGGTCGGCGGGGAATCCACCGGGCGTGCGCTGCTGCACGACTGGCTCGACGGCCCGATCGCCGCCTATGCCCGCGACAACGACGATCTCGCCGCCGACGCCACCTCCCGGCTCTCGCCGTACCTGCACTTCGGGTGCGTGTCCCCCACCGAGGTGGTACGCCGGGTCGATACGGCCGACGACGGCGGGCTCGCCTTCGTCCGGCAGCTGGCCTGGCGCGATTTCCACCACCAGGTACTCGCCGCCCGCCCCGATGCCGCCTGGTCGGACTACCGCACGCGGGTGGCCGCAGGCCCCGACGACGAACAGGCCGTCGCGGCCTGGCGAGACGGGCGCACCGGCTACCCGATCGTCGACGCGGGCATGCGACAACTCCGTGCCGAAGGCTGGATGCCGGGACGAGCACGATTGATCGCGGCCAGCTTTCTCGCCAAGTCGCTGCGCCAGGACTGGCGGGTCGGCGCGGCGCACTTCCTGCGCTGGCTCGTCGACGCCGACCTCGCCAACAATCAGCTCAACTGGCAGTGGGTCGCGGGCACCGGCACCGACACCCGGCCCAATCGGGTACTCAATCCGCTGCGCCAGGCCGAGCGCTACGACCCCGACGGCGTCTATGTGCGGCGCTGGCTTCCCGAACTGGCGCACCTGACCGGCGCGAGCATTCACCGACCGTGGCGCACGGCCATCGATCCGGAGGACTATCCCGCACCGATCATCGACTGTGTGGGCAGCTAGACCGATGAATTCCGGCTGTGGAGGTCGTCTGTTCCAGAGACGCAACCGCAGAGGAGTCGCCATGCCGCTTCATGGTCAGGGATCGTTCGAGCACATGGTCACCGTCGGTGATGTCGACCTGTGTGTGAGCGCCTTTGGGGACCGGCGCCGGCCGCCGGTGCTGCTGCCGAGCACGTCGAGGTTGTGCTGGGAGGACCGGTTCTGCGATCGGCTCGCCGACGCGGGCCGGTTCGTGCTGCGCTACGACATGCGCGATACCGGCCGGTCGACCGCCTACGCGCCGGGCTCTCCCGGCTACAGCCTGCGGGATCTGGTCGCGGATCTCGTCGGGCTGATGGATGTCTTCGAACTTCGGCGAGCCCACCTGGTGGGTTTCTCGGTGGCCGGATGGATCTGTCAGCTCGCCACCCTCGACCACCCCGATCGGGTCTCGGCCCTGACGCTGATCAACACCCGTCCGACCGCCCCCGGCCCGGCCGACCCGGACCTGCCCGAACACTCGGACCGGATCATGACGTTCTTCACCGAGAGACCCCACCCCGACTGGTCCGACCGGGCGGCGGTGATCGACTACGGCGTGGAACAGGCCCGGGTTCGCGCGGGCACCCACGGATTCGACGAACAGCAGGCACGTCGGCACGCGACCCGCATGGTCGACCGCACCACCGACTCGGCTTCCAGCATGCTCAACCTGGCATATGTCGAGGCCGGCGACCGGTGGCGGGAACGCCTGGGCGAGATCGCCGTGCCGACTCTCGTCGCGCACGGCACCGACGACCCGTTCTTTCCCTACGGCAACGGACAGGCCATGGCTCGCGAGATCCCCGGCGCCGATCTGCTCCCGCTGACCGGCATCGGCCACGAACTTCCCGACACCACGTGGGAACGACTGCTCGCCGCCATGCTGCTGCTCCACCCGGAATCGGTGACCGAGGACGGTGCCGGACGAGGGTCGGCCGATTCGACACCGGAGCGCTAGCGCCATGTCGGAAATATCGACGGCACTCGTCGGCAGTCCGAACCGCCGAGCCAGCCGAACTCCGTTGCATCCAACATCTACGCGGCACCTCGCCGCCTCGACGGAAGTGACGGAAACACCATGCGATCTCTGCCAAAAGCCCTCGTGGCGGCGATGCTCCTCGGCTCGGCACTCGGCCTCTCGGCCTGTTCCGACGACGACTCGAGCACCACAGCCGCGACCTCCTCCGCGCCGATGACGTCGGCGCCGATGACCACCGGCGCGTCCGCCGCCGCCGACCTCGTCGGGCCCGGCTGCGCGGCATACGCCGCCCAGGTGCCCAGCGGTCCCGGCTCGGTCAGCGGGATGGCCCAGGAGCCGGTCGCCGTCGCCGCGTCCAACAACCCGATGCTCACCACCTTGACCTCGGCGGTCTCGGGCAAACTCAATCCCGAAGTCAATCTCGTCGACACCCTCAACGGTGGCCAGTTCACCGTCTTCGCGCCCGTCGACTCGGCGTTCGCGAAGATCGATCCGGCCACGATCGACACGCTGAAGACCGACTCGGCTACGCTCACCTCGATTCTCACCTATCACGTGGTGCCGGGCCAGATCTCGCCGCAGAGCATCGCGGGCACGCACAAAACAGTCCAGGGCGCCGACGTGACGGTCAGCGGCTCGGGCGACACGCTGAAGGTCGGCGACGCGAACGTGATCTGCGGTGGCGTGCGCACCGCGAACGCCACCGTGTACATGATCGACAGCGTGCTCATGCCGCCCGCGGCGTGATGACGGCGACGGCGCTTTTTCGGGCGTCGCCGCGGAAATATCTCGGCGGCGCCCATCCGAACCCGAAGGCAGGCCGAAATCCCTCTCATGCTGATGCAAGCAGGGACCATCCGATGACGGCCCGGCGCGGCTCCGCACCGATCAACCTGCGATCGGTCACCGAGCCCGCTCCGGCCTGCCCGACGGGCGACCGCCGCGACCATGCCGTCCAAGAACGGCTGATCGACCTGCTCGACGACGTCGCGGCAGGCGATCGGGCGGCGTTCGCCGAGTTCTACCGCGCCACCAGCCCACGGGTCTTCGGGCTCGCGCTACGCGTGGTGCGCAACCACGGCGCCGCCGAGGACATCGCTCAGGAGGTGTTCCTCCAGGTCTGGTCGCTGGCCGGACAGTACGACGCGACCAAGGCCAGCCCGATCGGCTGGCTGATGATGCTGACCCATCGGCGTGCGGTCGACCGGGTACGGGCCGAGCAGTCGGCCACCCGCCGCGACATCGTGTTCGGCCACGCCCACCTCGGCCGCGACCACGACGTGGTGGCCGAGGAGGTCACCCAGCGACTCGACGAACAGTCGGTGCTGGACTGTCTGCAGACCATGACCGAACTCCAACGCCAAGCGGTGGCGCTGGCCTACTACGGCGGGCGCACCTACGTCGAGGTCTCCGAGACGTTGGCGGTGCCGTTGCCGACGGTGAAGAGCCGCATCAAAGATGGCCTGAAAAGGCTCGAGAACTGTTTGACCGGAGGGAATACCCGATGAGCGAGACCGATCGGCGGACCCCTTGGTCGTGGCTGGACGAGGCCTACCCCTATGCCATCGATGCGCTGGATCCACCACAGCTACAGGCGCTCGAGGAGTGGCTCGATGCCGCCGGACCCGACCGCGTGGCCGAGTTCCAGACCGCGGTCCACCGCATCCAGGAGACGATGGCGGACCTGACCGTGTTCGACTCGGTCCCGCCACCGGCACGCCTGGAATCCGCACTGATGCGGGCGCTGGACCGGTACGACACACAGGCGCATCCGCTCGCGCGGCGCGGCGCGCCCGGTAATCGCTGGCACCTTCGATGGTTGACCGTCGCCGCCGCGGCGATCGTGGCGGTCGGTGCCGGTGTCGGTATCGGGGTGGTGCTCGAACGCGCGGACGACGGTGCGGGTGCGGTCACCGCGCAGCAGGTGCTCGACCAGCCCGACAGCCGGGAGTCCTCGGTGGCCGTCACCGGTGGCGGCGCGATGACGGTGTACGAGTCGAAGTCGCTGGGCGCGGCCGCGGTGTCGTTCCAGGACATGCCCGCGCTGCCTGCCGATCGCGCCTACCAGCTGTGGCTGATACGTGCGGGCACACCGACATCGGTGGCGGTGATGGACGGTCCGGCCTCGGTCGTGACCACGGTCGACGTCGCCGACACGCTCGCGGTGACGGTCGAACCCGCCGGTGGTTCACCCGGGCCGACCACCTCACCGATCGTCAGCATGACAGTCGGCTGACCTGCTGCGGCGGGCCGTGCCGACACTCGAAACCCCAGGAGTGACAGCATGGTCCGCCGTTTCCGCTTCACGCATCGCCATCCGGGCCGGCTCGCGGCGGCACTCGCGGCCGCGGCCGCCGCCGCGCTGGTTCTCGGAGTCGGGCATCTCGTCGCCGTGTTCATCGATCCGGCCTCCTCGCCCTTCTTCGTCCTCGGCGCCACCGTGGTCGACCACACGCCGAAATGGTTGAAGGACAGCGCGATCCGCTGGTTCGGCACCAACGACAAACTGGCGCTGGCCATCACGATGGCCGCGGTCATGGCCGTGGCTGCCGCGATGATCGGCCTGGTGGCCCGCCGCAGCCCGGCATGGGCGGCCGGGCTGCTCGGCGTTCTCGGTATGGCCGTCGGGGGCTTGGCGCTGCTCCGACCCACTGCCACACCGCTGTTCGTCGTTCCGGCGGTGGTCGGGTCACTGGCGGGAACGGCGGCGCTGTGCGCGCTGTTCCTCGTGCCCGCCGAGGTCGACCGGCAGGCCGGGCCGACGCGGCGCGGGTTCCTGCTCGCCCTCACGGCCGTGGCGGCCGGCGCCGTGGCGGCAGGCGCGGCGGGCCGGGTCATCGGCAGCCGCCTGCGCGATATCGCCACCGACCGGGCGGCTTTCGTGCTCCCTCAGGTCGCCGCCCCGGTGCCGCCGGTCACCCCCGAGATGGACCGAGTCGTGCCCGGACTCACCCGATTCATCACTCCCGCACAGGATTTCTATCGCGTCGACACCGCGCTTCAGCTTCCGTCGTTGACTCGCGCGCAGTGGCGGTTGCGCATCCACGGGATGGTGGAGCGCGAGATCCGTCTCGACTTCGACGAATTGAGCTCCCGGCGTGCGGTCGAATCGCTCATCACGCTCACCTGCGTCTCGAACGAGGTCGGTGGCGATCTCGCCGGAACCGCCCTGTGGACCGGATACCGCCTGGCCGATCTCCTGGCCGAGGCGGGACCTTCCCCTGACGCCGACATGATCCTGTCCCGCAGCGTCGACGGTTTCACCGCGAGCACACCATCGGCAGCCGTGCTCGGCAACCCCGACGCCCTGCTCGCCGTCGCGATGAACGGCGAGCCGCTCTCCGTCGCTCACGGCTACCCGGCGCGGATGATCGTGCCCGGCCTCTACGGCTATGTCTCGGCCACCAAGTGGGTCGTCGATCTGGAACTCACCAGGTTCGACCGCGACCAGGCGTACTGGACCCAACGCGGCTGGGCGACGCGGGCACCCATCAAAACCGCATCCCGGATCGATGTCCCGGCGGCGTTCGCCCACCTCGACGCCGGTCCGGTGGTCGTGGCAGGCGTGGCGTGGGCCCAGGGCCGCGGGATCGACGCCGTGGAAGTCCAGGTCGACGACGGACCGTGGCAACCGACCACACTCGCCGCGGCCTACTCCCTCGATACCTGGCGCCAGTGGACCTGGACGTGGGATGCCTCGCCCGGCACGCACTCCCTTCGCGTGCGCGCGGTCGACGCCACCGGATCGGTGCAGACCGACGCCAGGGCGACCCCGTTCCCCGACGGCGCGACGGGCAGGCATTCGCGCGTGGTCATGGTGCGGTGAGCGATGTCGCTCAGGCCTGGCCGACGAGATAGGCCACCAGGGCATCGACGAGGCCGAGGGTGCCTTCCTCGCGCTGGGCACCGGTGTCGAAACCGTCGAGGTGGGCGCCGAATTCGACGAGCGTGAGCTTGGCGATCGAGGACTCGCCCTGCTCCCACCCTTCTTCGCCGCCGAACCACTTCGCCGTGACGGCGGGGTCGGCGAAGGCCTGGAAGACGACGGCGGGCGCGACGGGCACCTCGCGTTCGATGGTGAACTGGGCGTGGTTGATGGAGCGGGTCACCGTATCGGTCATTGTTGTTCTCCCTCTGGGTTTCTGGTCGATTCCACGAGCAGTGCCGTGAGCCGGTCCACCTGCCGTTGTGCCGGTGGACGTTGGTCGTGCAGCCATTCGATCGCCGGCCCGAAGGCGTCCGGCACCAACTGGTAGGTGCGCACGCGGCCGATCTTCGCCGAACTGACGAGGCGACCGGCCTCGAGCGCTTTCAAGTGCTGCACGATCGTCGGGAGCGCGACCTCGAACGGTGCGGCGAGATCCGACACCGATGCGGGCCCACGCGCCAGCCGTTCGACGATCGCGCGACGTGGGTCGATCTGCGCAACCCCCGCTTCGGTTGCGTCCGCGTCGGCCGCCGTGGGATGCTGCGGCACGATCGAAGAGAGCGAGGTGAACGGTGGTCGACGGCCCTCGCGTCACACCCGCTCCCCCCGCGACCCGGCGCGGCATCGGAGCCCGGGTGGCGGATTCGCCGTTCCTGTCGCGCAGCCGACGGCGAGTGGAAGTCGTTCCCAAACCCTCGGTGCCGACCGCGCGCGCCATCATCGACTGCGCCGCCTATGTCGACGGCAAGCGCCTGCCCGGCCGATTCACCCCCGAGACCGCACTGGCCGAAATCCGTAGGCGTGGTACGGGTTTCGTCTGGATCGGCCTGTTCGAACCGGACCTGCACCAGATGGGCGAGATCGCCGCGACGTTCGGGCTGCACGAACTCGCCGTCGAGGACGCCGTCACCGGCAGGCAGCGCCCGAAGTTCGAACGCTACGACGACACCATGGTCACCGTGATGCGGACCGTCGCCTACGTCGAGCACGATATGCACACCGTCAGCGAGATCGTGCAGACCGGCGAGATCATGGTCTTCCTCGGCGCCGATTTCGTGGTCGCGGTCCGCCACGGCGAACACAACGAACTCACCGCCGTCCGGCACCGGCTCGAAGCCGAACCCGACCGTCTCGCGCTCGGCCCCGGCGTCGTGCTGCACGCGATCGCCGACCACGTCGTCGACACCTACATCGACGTCACCCAGGCGACCGAGTTCGACGTCGAGTCGATGGAGGAAGAGCTCTTCAGCCCGCGGAGCAAGATCCCGATCGAGGCCATCTACCAGCTCAAACGCGAGATCGTCGAGTTACGCCGCGCCGTTCGCCCGCTCGCGGGCCCGCTGCAAACCCTCACCGCGCCGCGCACTCCCCTGCCCAAGGAAGTGCGCCGCTACCTGCGCGACGTCGCCGACCACCACAGCGGCGTCGCCGAACGCATCAACGACCTGGACGAAACCCTCACCACCCTCGTTGGCGCCGCGGTGGCCAAGATCGCCGTCCAGCAGAACACCGACATGCGCAAGATCTCCGCCTACATCGCCATCCTCGCGGTTCCCACCATGATCGCCGGCATCTACGGCATGAACTTCGATCACATGCCCGAACTCCACCAGACCTGGGGCTACCCCGCCACGGTGTTCGTCATGCTCGCCATCTGCACCGCCCTGATCATCACCTTCCGACGTGTCCGCTGGTTGTGAAAGTCCGACCCCGGTCAGACGAGTCGACCCCATCGGGTCGCCACGAACCCGCAGAGTGCGATGGCGGTGCTCATCCGCTTCCAGAGCCGCACCATCGCGAGCTCGAGGATGATGCCGATGCGGTCGGCGCAGGTGGTGGCCTCCGCCAGCGCCATCCGGTCATAGACCAGGGCTGGGTCACTGAGGATCTCGTCCAGCCTCAGTCCCGATATCGCCTGATCGGATGTCAGGCCGAGTTCCGGCAGCCAGGTGAGCCGCCAACGACCGTCGCCCCCGAGAATCGCCCGCTCGGGCGTCCTGTCGCTGCTCATCATCCGATTCGTGCGGAAGATCGTCATCACTGCCTCCTCGGCCGTCAGCTCTCGACGTCCACTTCCGAGGATCCTTGAAAATCGGCTCAGACAACAGCTGGCAAAGCAGTCGGAATCAGACTATGATCCACAAACTCCCACGTGAAAGCCAAAATTCTGGGCGATCACCCTAGGGGTGACTCGATGACACCACAACCAGCTACCGATGGGCACCGTTGCAGGTACCTCAACTCCGGTCGAAGGCCGTGAGGATCTGTTCGGCGGCGAGGGCGGGGGTGAGCGTTCCAGCGCGGACGGCCGATTCCACCTGCGCGCGAACCTCTTTCACGTTCGGATTGTCGGCCAGGCGGCGCAGGATCTGGTCGTGGACCATGGTCCAGGTCCAGTCGACCTGCTGGCGGCGGCGCTTCTCGGCGAATTCGCCCGCGTCGGTGAGCACCCGGCGGTGATCGAGGACGGTGTCCCAGAACTTCTCCAGGCCAACGCCTTCCAGGCCGCTCATGGTGAGCACCGGTGGCTTCCACAGGGCGTCGTGCGGGTGAATCAGGCGCAGCGCGCCTGCCAGTTCGCGGGCCGCGCCTTTGGCCTCGATCTCGTGTTTGCCGTCGGCCTTGTTGACCGCGACGAGTTCGGCCAGTTCCAGCACGCCCTTCTTAATGCCCTGCAACTGATCTCCGGTGCGAGCCAGGGTGAGGAAGCAGAACACGTCGACCATATTGGCCACGGTCACCTCGGACTGGCCGACGCCGACGGTCTCCACGAGGATCACGTCGTATCCGGCGGCCTCGAGCAACACGATCGTTTCGCGGGTCGCCTTGGCTACGCCGCCGAGGGTGCCCGCCGTCGGGGACGGCCGGATGAACGCGTCGGCTTCCAGAGACAGCCGGGCCATGCGGGTCTTGTCACCGAGGATCGAGCCGCCGGTGCGGGTCGAGGACGGGTCGACCGCGAGGACCGCGACTCGATGCCCCTTGGCCAGCAAGTACATCCCGAGCGCGTCGATGAACGTCGACTTGCCGACGCCGGGAACACCGGTGATGCCGACCCGGTTCGACACGACACTGCCCGGTTCCGCCGCCACCCGCAGCAGCAACTGCTGAGCCAGTTCCCGGTGATCGGAGCGGGTGGATTCGACCAGGGTGATCGCGCGAGCCAGCGCCGACCGCTCACCGGCTCGGACCTGCTCGGCGAGCGCGCCGACATCGATCGTGCGGCGAACGCCCACGGCGGTGCGTCCCTCGTTGCGTGGCGAGCCTACGCCCGCGGTGGTCCCGAGCCGGGGGTGCGCGTCGGCACCCCCGGCTACCTGTGCGGCGTCGCTCATTCGGCTGTGCCGCCACCGATCTCGTGCCCGAGTGCCGCGCCCAGCTTCTTCAGCAGGTCGATGGCCGCGTCGGCGATGACGGTGCCGGGCGGGAAGATCGCTGCCGCGCCTGCCTCGTAGAGCTCGTCGAAGTCGCCGGGCGGAATCACGCCGCCGACGATGACCATGATGTCGGGGCGACCCACATCGGCCAGTGCCTGCCGCAGCGCGGGCACCAGCGTGAGGTGACCGGCGGCCAGCGAGGACACACCGACGATGTGCACGTCGTTGTCGGCCGCCTGCCGCGCCACCTCTTCGGGCGTCTGGAACAGCGGGCCCACGTCGACATCCATGCCGAGGTCGGCGAACGCGGTCGCGATCACCTTCTGGCCACGGTCGTGCCCGTCCTGGCCCATCTTGGCGACCAGGATGCGCGGACGACGCCCCTCGGCCTCGCCGAATTCCTCGACCAGCGCGATGGCCGCGCCGATATTGGATGCCTTGCCTGCTTCGTCACGGTACACACCGGACAGGGTACGGATTTCGGCCTGATGGCGGCCGTACACCTTCTCCAGCGCGTCGGAGATCTCACCGACGGTGGCCTTGGCGCGGGCCGCGTCGATGGCGAGCGCGAGCAGATTGTTCTCCATGCCGCCTTCGGTCGCCGAAGCCGCACGGGTCAATTCGGCCAGCGCCCGCTCCACGGCGACCGAATCACGGTCGGCGCGAAGCCGTTCCAGCTTCTCGATCTGCTCGGCACGCACCCGCGAGTTCTCGACCTTGAGGACCTCGACCGCGTGATCCTCTTCGACCTGGTACTTGTTGACCCCGATCACCGGCTGCTGGCCGGTGTCGATGCGCGCCTGGGTCCGCGCGGCGGCCTCTTCGATGCGCAGCTTCGGAATGCCTTCCGAGATCGCCTGTGCCATACCGCCGTGCGCCTCGACCTCGGCGATGTGGGCGCGCGCCCGCTCGGCGAGCTGGTGGGTGAGCCACTCGACGTAGTACGAGCCGCCCCACGGGTCGATCGGGCGGGTGGTGTTGGACTCCTGCTGGATGAGCAGCTGGGTGTTGCGGGCGATGCGGGCGGAGAAGTCCGTCGGCAGCGCCAGGGCTTCGTCGAGCGCGTTGGTGTGCAGCGACTGGGTGTGCCCCTGGGTCGCGGCCATCGCCTCGATGCAGGTGCGCGCCACATTGTTGTAGGCGTCCTGCGCGGTCAGCGACCAGCCCGAGGTCTGCGAATGTGTCCGCAGCGACAGCGATTTCGCGCTCTTGGGTTCGAACTTCGAGACCAGCTCGCTCCACAGCAGCCGTCCCGCGCGCAGCTTGGCGACCTCCATGAAGAAGTTCATGCCGATGGCCCAGAAGAACGACAGGCGCGGTGCGAACTTGTCGACATCCATGCCCGCGGCGATACCCGCGCGGATGTACTCCACACCGTCGGCGAGGGTGTAGGCCAGCTCCAGATCGGCTGTCGCACCGGCCTCTTGGATGTGGTAACCGGAGATGGAGATCGAGTTGAACTTCGGCATCTTCGCGCTGGTGAAGGCGAAGATGTCGGAGATGATCCGCATCGAGGGCTTGGGCGGGTAGATGTAGGTGTTGCGGACCATGAACTCTTTCAGAATGTCGTTCTGAATGGTTCCGGCCAGCTGCTCGGGGGTCACGCCCTGCTCTTCGGCGGCGACGACGTAGAGCGCCAGGATCGGCAGCACCGCGCCGTTCATGGTCATCGACACCGACACCTGGTCCAGGGGGATCTGATCGAAGAGCTGGCGCATGTCCAGGATCGAGTCGATCGCGACACCGGCCATACCGACGTCACCTTGGACGCGGGGATGGTCGGAGTCGTAGCCGCGGTGGGTGGCGAGGTCGAACGCGACCGAGAGCCCCTTCTGGCCCGCCTGCAGGTTGCGGCGGTAGAAGGCGTTGGAATCAGCGGCGGTGGAGAAGCCCGCGTACTGGCGGATGGTCCACGGCTGATTCACGTACATGGTCGGGTACGGGCCACGCAGGAACGGCGCGACGCCGGGCACGGTGTCGAGCGGATAGCCCTGCGCGACAACAGCATCCCGATCGGCCTTGGTGAACACCGGCGGAACGTCGATGCCCTCCGGGGTCGACCAGACCAACTGCTCGGACGTGGTGTGGTTCGCCGTCGCCGCGTCGGCCACGAAGGCGCGGACCTGCTCGGCGTCGACATCGGCCGACGCGGGCGCGTGGTCGGTGAGCGGCACCTCGGCGAAGCTGCCGATGACGTGCTCGATATCGGACGTGGTCATCAGGCTCCCACCTTCTCCAGCAGCTGCGACAGGACCGCGACCGCGTCGATGCGCAGGGCCAGGTACCCGTCGGGACGCTGCGTCCCGCTGTATTGCTCGACCGACTTCTCCGCTCCGGCCAGCAGCACGGTCTCGATTCCGGCGGCGCGCAGGGCATCGGTGGCGGCCCCCGCCTGTTCGCCGTAGCGCTTGTCGGCACCACACAGCACCGCGAACCGCGCACCGGATTCCGCGGCGGCGGCAGCGATGGCGTCGATCGTGAGGGGGCCGGGGTTGACCGACTCGATCCCGCCGGACGCCAGCACGTTCGCGGTGAAGATGGTGCGCGCGTTGTGTTCGGCCACCGGGCCGAGCGGCACGATCAGTGCCTTCGGGCGGGCGCCGTTGGCGGCCAGGTAGGCATCGGAGCGGTTGCGCAGCGCTTCGAAAGCAGCGCCGTAGCGCGCGTTCGGACCCGGTTCACGGGCCTGCTCCGACAGCGGGGTCTCGGCGAGGTTGGGGAACTCGTTGACACCGGTGACCGCGGTCCGGCGGTGGGCGACGTCGGCGGCGCGCGTGGCGGCGGTCTCGGCGATCCGGGCCGCGAGCACACCGGCGTCGAGCGCGGCGAGGTAGCCGCCCGCCGACTCGAGTTCCTGCATGAACTCCCATGCCTTGGCGGCGAGTTCGTCGGTCAGCTTGTCGACGTACCAGGAACCGGCGGCCGGGTCCTGCACGTGCCCGAGACGGGATTCCTCGAGCAGCAGCAGCTGGGTGTTGCGAGCCAGGCGCTGGGAGAACGTCGTGGATACGCCGAGTTCGCCCGCGGGCAGGGCCGCGTCGAAGGGCAGTACGGTCACCGAGTCGGCACCGCCGACGCCGGCGCCGAACGCGGCGAGCGTGGTGCGCAACAGGTTCACCCAGGGATCGCGCTGGGTCATCATCGCGGCCGAGGTGATCGCGTGCTGCGGGGCGGCGCCGAAGGCGGGCGCTCCGGAGACCTGGGCCACTCGGGCCCACAGGCGCCGGGCCGCCCGGAATTTCACGATGGTGGCGAACTGGTCGTCGGTCGCCGCGAAGCGGAACTCGAGCTGGCCGAACGCGTCGGCGATGTCGACCCCGGCGCCGGTCAGCAGACGCAGGTAGGCAAGGCCGGCCGCGACGGCGGCGCCCACTTCCTGTGCGTCGGCGGCACCGGCGTTGTGAAAGGCGATGCCGTCCACCGTGATCGCGCGGACCGTCTCGGGCCGGGCGATCGCCCGCACGGCCAGCGCCACGGTCGCGGCCTGGTCGAGGTCTTCGGCACCGGTGAAGGCGCTGGTCAGCGGGGCGGCGCCGAGGCCGACCCGGATCTGCGTGCGATCGGCGATCGAGTACCCGTCGAGGACGTCGAACACCCGCTCGGCGGCCGTGCCGGTCGCCGCACCTGCCACCAGCGTCAGCGGGGCCAGCTCGAACAGCAGGCCACGCAGGGCGAGGGGGATGTCGTCGACGGCGACGCCGTAGGCGCCCACACCGAGCGCGATCGCGCTCACGCCGTTCTCCAGACCGGTCAGGATCGCCCGGTTGGTGGCCTCGGCGTCGTCCTCACCGGCGAACGCGCCGACGAACCAGCCGCGCTGCGGGTCGCGGGTGGCGTCGCCACCGCGCACATAGGGGAAGGCGCCGGGCAGCGGCTGCTCGGGCAGCTCGTCGCGGCGGGTGTAGAGCGGGGCGATCGTGAGCCCGTCATAGGTGGTCTCGTCGAGCAGATGTTCCGGTTCGGCGGGGAGCTCGGAAGCCTCGACCCGTCGCGCTTTCGCCAGCACACCCGCCACGCCCTTGCGCCACGCGGCGTACTCGGGCACCGGATCCGGTGCGAGCCCCGCCCCGGACTCTGAACCAATCGGCATAGCTGCTGTTCTCTCTTCCATTCGACGACCGCACCCCGGTGTGCTGCCGGTCCGTGAAATCCCACAAACGGGCCCACAGCGAACCAGGATGTATCCGGTTCCCTCATGATGCTATCTGTGACAGGGTGTCCACCCACCCGGGCCATCCCCTACCGGCCGGTACGCTCACCCGGGTGTCTCGACTGATCCGCTCCCCGCGCCTGCTCATCGCCCTGGCCGGGCTCGCCGCGCTGTTCGTGGTGGCGATGCTGGTTCCGTTACCGGGCCCGCAGCAGATCCGGGACTGGGCCGGCGACGCCGGGCCGCTGTTGCCGTTGCTGTTCTTCCTCTTCTATGCGGTGGTCGCCGTCGCGCCCGTTCCGCGCACCGTGCTCACCGTGACCAGCGGCGTTCTGTTCGGTCCGATCCCCGGTTCGGTCATCGCCATGGCCGCCACGGCGGTGAGCGCGACCGTGGCGCTGCTCGGGGTACGCACGCTGGGCCGCGACCGGGTCGCCGAACACCTCACGCATCCCGCGGTGCGGGCGGTCGATGATCGACTGGCCCGCCGCGGCTGGCTCGCGGTGGCCGCACTGCGCCTGATCCCCGTCGTCCCCTTCTCGATCCTCAACTACTGCTGCGGCCTGTCGTCGGTCCGCCTCGCCCCGTATCTCGCTGCGACAGTGGCCGGTTCGGCCCCCGGCACGATCTCGACGGTGGTGCTGGCCGGCTCCCTGGCAGGCGACAGCCACCCGATCGCGATCACCGTGTCGGCCATCTGCCTGTCGGTCGGGCTGATCGGGCTGATCGTGGACCTGCGGCTACCGGTCGACCCGGCAGCGTCGGAGCCCGAGCCCGCCACCTCCTGACCGACGGCGCGCCTCCGCCGAGCCGTCGCGATCGCGCGGATAATCCCAGGTCATGGCGATCACGGTGGGACGCAGATCCGCACTCGCACTGCTGGCGGGACTCCCCCTCCTGGCAGCGGGCACAGCCCGCGCGCAATCCTCGCTCGGCCCGGGGGTGGGCATCGACCCCCACCGCACCCCGGTCCGGTACACGATGACCGCCTTCCGTGCCGACAGCGATACCACCCTCGCGGTCTACGAGTCCGCCGACGGCACCGATTTCACCCCGGTCAGCGAGCACGCGTACACACCGCCGGCCGGCCTGGTCCGCGATCCGAGCGTGCTGCTGCACACCGACGGTCACTACTACCTCACGTACACGATCGCCGGTGACGCCACCGCGATCGGCTTGGCCCGCAGCCACGACCGGATCACCTGGACGTTCCTCGCCACTGTGCCGATGCTGGTGGCGGGCAGGCTCGAAGGCGCGTGGGCGCCGGAGTGGTACGCCGACGCGGCCGGGCGGGTCGGCATCATCGTGTCACTGACCTGGGGACACGGCTTCACCCCGCATCTGCTCATCCCGCTCGATGCCGGGCTCACCGTCTGGGCGCCGCCGGTGCCGATGCTCGGGCTCGGCCCCGCCGGGCCCGGCTCACTCGGCCATATCGACACCACATTGGTCCGCCTGGACGGACGTCTGTTCGCGTTCGTGAAGAACGAGGACTCCAAACTGATCGAACTCGCCGTCGCCGACCGGCCGCTCGGGCCGTACAGCTTCCTTGGCACCGGCGACTGGGCGGGCTGGGGCGGGCCGCGGGAGGGACAGTCGATCGTCCGGCTTCCCGACGGCGGGCACCGCATCTACCTGGACGCCTACACCGAGGGCCGGTACTACTTCAGCGACAGCTACGACGGCTTCCGCACGTGGTCGCCACCGGTCGAACTGCCAGGTCTGTCGGGTCTCATCCGGCACGGCACCGTCCTGACCGAGTTCAGCTCGGTGATCTGAACTAAAACCCCATTACTCCAGGGGCACCTGGTTTAGGTTGTGATTCGGAACAAATTTGAAAGTGAGCTTCTTCACACTGCCCAGTTGTGAAGAAGTAATATTTCAGAAAACTCTCAGAGTTATAGACTCGGAATAGCCCAGGGTTCGCCAGCTACATCCGGTGCGGGATCCAGAGCAACATCCGGTGACGCGCCCGCGATCACCGAATCCCCGTCGCGCCGTTCTCGGCTTGCACTCCCATGAGGTGACCCGCCATGGAATACACCCATCTCTCCGAATTCCGGATCCGCTCCGGCGACCTGGTGATCTGGACCCCCGAACTCACCGCCGCCGATGCCTGGCGCGACGACGAGCGTCCCCTCGCCAGCGTCCACGAGCAGTACCTCGGGTTCCTCGACCCCGAAGACGCCCGTCCCGGCCGCGGCCGCTGGATCGGCACGATCTTCGAGATGGACGCCCCACTCGACGCCGAGGCTTGGGCGACGACGCTGCGGCTGTGGCACGACCGCCACGAGGGTTTCCGCACCACCGTCGCCCCCACCGGCGACGGCGGCTACCACCGCGTGACCACCGCCCCCGGCACCGTTCGTGTCACCGGCGCCCCGGTCGCCGATCTCGCCGATGGCGACGAGATCAACGAATACCTCTGCGACGCACTGGAATTGCGCCTGTCGGCGCTGGTGTGGCCGCATCTGCTGGTGGCCACGGTGGCCCACGACACCGACGACTTCACCGTCCTGGTCGGCGCCGACCACTCGGTGCTCGACGCCTACTCCCAGGCCGTGCTGATCCTCGAGCTGCGCACCCTCTACACCGCGGTCACCACCGGGGGCGAGATCCGCGACTCGGCCACCTTCGGCAGCCCGGCCGACTACGCCGTGATCGAGCGCGCCGCCGCCGAGGAACTCGATCCCGACTCCCCCGCCGTCGCGGTGTGGCGCGAATTCCTCGGTGTGCCGGGCTCGCCCATGCCCCGCTTCGCCGCGGATCAGGTCGCCGTCCTCGACGGTGAACACGCCCAGCCCAGCGTCTCGCGCACCCTGCTCAGCATCGAACAGCTCGAGGAAGTCGAGGCGGCGCTCGATCGGCTCAAGCACCGGCTGTCGGTGACGGTGTTCGCCGCCCTGGCGATGGCCTCCCGGGAAACCTTCGGCGACAACCGGTTCCGCACCGTGATGCCGATCGCGACCAGGCCCGACCTCACCTGGCTCGAGTCGATGGGCTGGTTCGTCAACGTCGTCCCGGTCGACGTGACGCTGCCCCCGGGCGCGGACATGACCGTCGCGCTGGAGGCCACCCGCGCCTCGCTCAAGCGCGCCCACCTCTGCAACGACGCGTCGTGGGGCCGCTCCCTGGCGATGGTCGGCGCCGTGGAGGGTCCGACCTACGGCGCGTCCTTCCTCGACATCCGGATGCTTCCGGACTACGAATTGGTCGCCGACCTGCGCGGACGCACCCTGCGGGCGGTGTCGTACTCCACCGACGAGGTGTACTTCTGGGTCGTGCGCGGCCCCGACGGCCTCTATGTCTCCACCCGTCACCCCGCGGGCCTGCCCGGCGAGGTGATGGAACGTTTCCTCGCCGAGTTCGCCAGGGCCATGTACGCGGTGACCATGGTGGCGGCGGCGCCCGCACCGGTCACCGACGCCGCGGCAGCGCTGAGCGCGGGCTGAGAATGCGTGCACTGCTGGCCTTCACCGGGAGCCGGGGCGACGCCCAGCCCGGCATCCTCCTCGCTCGCGAGCTGCTGGCTCGCGGGCACTCGGTGACGCTCGCACTGTCGCCCAATCTCGTCGACTTCGCCACCGCGCACGGCGTCGCCGCCGTCGGTTTCGGCCGCGACAGCGCCGAACTGCTACGCACCCAGCACGACGATCACCGCTTTCGCAGCCCGAATCCGCGGGCGCGGGTGCGCGCGGTGCTGGATCTGCAACGGCGCGGAGTCGTCGAGGCGGTACGCGATCTGCTCGTTCTCGCCCCCGGTCACGACGTGCTCGTGACCGGGATGGCGGGCGAGGAGGCCGCCGAGAAGGCCGCGCGGCGCGTCGGGTTGCCGCTGGCCGCGGTGCACTTCTTTCCGATCCATCCGAATCGCTCGGTGCCGGTGGTCCCCACCGCGTGGGGCGCCCGGATTCCGAAGGCGCTCAACCGGCGGATCTGGTCGGCGCTGCGCTGGGCACGCGACGCCGCGCTGGAACAGCCGCTGTCGGAGTTCGGGATCGTCGAACATCACCTGCCCGATCGGGTGTCGATCCAGGCTTATGACGTCGACCTGTTTCCCGGGTTGGCCGCCGAGCTGCCGGATCGACACCCGGTGACCGGTTTCGCCGTCGATGCCGACGGATTTCTCAGCGCCGCAGCCGATCCCGGGCTGACCGCGTGGCTCGACGCCGGTCCGGCGCCGATCTATGTCGGCTTCGGCTCGATGGCGGTCGACGATCCGGCCGCGCTGGTGGCGATGTTGCGCGCGGTCTGCGCCCGTCGTGGTCGCAGGCTGCTGCTGGCCGCGGGGTGGGCGGGGATCGAACCTGTCCTGTCGCCCGAGATGGCGGTCGTCGAGCAGGCCGATCATGCTTCGGTGTTCGCGCGCTGTATCGCCGCGGTGCACCACGGCGGCGCGGGCACCACCGCTGCCGCGCTCAGAGCCGGTGTCCCGCAAGTGATCTGCGCAATCCAGGCCGATCAGCCGTACTGGGGCCGGGCACTGGAACGGCTCGAGATGGCCGGTACCGTGCGCGCCGCCGAGCTCACCGAGGCCCGGCTCGCCACCCTGCTCGACCGCGTCGCTGACCCGAACGTGGTCTCGCGAGCGGCCGCGTACGCGAGCCGGTTCGCGAGCACCGGGGTGGCACGCGCCGCCGACGAGGTGGAATCCCTGGTGCCCCTGTCGTTCCCGAGTCCTGTTTCCATCCACGCCGGGAGGCCGCAATGAGCACCGATATCGCCGTCCGCACCAGCGGTCTCGGCAAGTCCTACGGCGACTTCACCGCTGTCGGCAGCGTCGACCTCAGTATCGCGGCCGGATCGGTGTTCGCGATGCTCGGTCCCAACGGCGCGGGCAAGACCACCACCGTGCGCATGCTCGCCACGTTGCTGCGACCCGACCGGGGCAGCGCCGAGATATTCGGCTACGACGTAGTGCGCGAGGCGACCGCGGTGCGCTCGATGATCGGGCTCACCGGCCAATACGCCTCCGTCGACGAAACCCTCACCGCCGGTGAGAATTTGCGGTTGTTCGGACGGCTGCTGGGCCTGACGCGGCGCGCCGCGGCCGGTCGCGCCGAGGAACTTCTCGAGGAGTTCGAGCTGTCGGCCGTCGCGCGCCGCAGCGTCAGCGCGTTCTCGGGCGGCATGCGACGCCGACTCGACCTGGCCGCGACGCTGATCACGGTGCCCCCGCTGATCTTCCTCGACGAGCCGACCACCGGGCTCGACCCGCACACCCGCGACCGCATGTGGGGCATCGTGCGCGGACTGGTCGCCCGCGGCGCCACCGTGCTGCTCACCACCCAGTACCTGGAGGAGGCCGACGCACTCGCCGACCGGATCGCGGTCATCGACCGCGGCACGCTCGTCGCCGACGGCACTCCCGCCGAACTCAAGGCCTCCATCGGTGAGCAGGTGCTGCGCCTGGACATCCCCGGCACCGCCGACCTGCGCCGGGCCGAGGCGCTGATCCAGGAGATCACCGGCGACGTGCCGGAAGGGTCGTCGGCGGGGACGTTGACCGTCGCGCTGCACGATGTCACGCGCGGCGCCGATATCGTCGCCGCCTGCCGCGCCGAGGGCATCACCCTGCGCGGTTTCGCGGTGGACCGACCCGATCTCAACGAGGTGTTCCTGTCGCTGACCGGGCACCCGCGCACCGTGGACGCGGCATGAGCACCCTTCGCGAAAGTTCGAGGACCACCATGACCCGCACGGTCGACAAGCCGCTCCAGGTGGTGCGCGCGCCACGCGTGACCCGCGTCGGTCCGGCTGCCGCCCTGCGTCATTCGCTGATGATGGCGTGGCGCGGACTGCTCACCTTCCGGCACAGCCCGCAACTGCTCTACGACGCCGTTCTGCTGCCGATCGTCGGTCCGGTGCTGTTCGGCAGCATCTTCGGCACCGCCATCGCCGGCAGTATGGCGGCGTATCTGCCGATCATGATCCCCGGCGTGCTGGTCCAGATCGTGCTCACCTCCTCGGTCGCCACCGGCGTGCAATTGTCCGAGGACATCCACTCGGGTGTCTTCGACCGTTTCGTCGCCATGCCGATCGCCCGATCCGCCCCGGTTGCCGGCGCATTGCTGGCCGGGGCCGTGCGCTACCTGATCGCCGCGACCACCGTGGTGATCGTCGGCTTCTGCATGGGCTACCAACCCGCGCACACCGCCGGATTCCTGGCGGGCGCGGTGCTGGTCGTGTTCGCCACCACCGCCATCAGCTGGTTGTTCGCGTTCATCGGCGCCACCATCGCCCGCCCCGCCGCCGTGCAGGGCATGTCGATGCTGGTGCTCACCTTCCTCGGCTTCGCCTCCAATGCCCTGGTCCCCGAGGAATCCATGCCGACCTGGATGCGGCATGTCTCGGACCTGAATCCGGTGTCCTACCTGGTCTCCGCCGTACGCACCCTCGCCGCGGAGGGCACCGTCGGCGCCGATGCCTGGTGGTCGCTGGTCGCCTCGGTGGTCGTGGTCGCTGTTTTCGCGCCGCTGACCGTGCGCACCCTCCGTTCCCGCTAGGAGCCTTTCGATGACTGTCATCGCCCCCGCTGCCGCGGTGTCCACCGAGCTCAACCGGATCACCGCCGACGACGACCTGTTCTTCAAACTGCACAGCCTCTACCCCAATGCCCTGGTGAACCAGCTGGCCTACCGCTTCGACACCGCGCTGAGCCGGGACCTGCTCGCCGACTGGCACGCGCACCTGGCGACCGGATTCATCGCGCGCCGGGTCCGCACCACGCGTTTCCCGATCGCCCGCGCGCACTGGGAGCCCGCCACCGAATCACTGCCGCTGCGCTGGTCGGACACGCCGATTCCCGAGGACCGGGTCCTCGACTGGTTCCTCGAGCAGGCCGACGTCGAGTTCGACCCCGAGCGCGGGCTCGTCTGGCAGCTCGCGGGCGCGCCGCTCGAATCCGGTGGCACCGTGGTCACGTTGGTCGCCTCGCACGTGGCGTGCGACGGCGGCGCCATGATGCACGCGATCGTCGACTCTCTGGACCGGCTCAACCGCGGGCAGACACCCGACCGATTCGCCAGCGCGGGCAGGCTCGTCGGTCCGGTGGCGGGCACGGGCCGCTTCGCCGCCGACCTCGCCGATGCGCGGGGGCAACTCGGCGCTGTGGCCCGTGGGGTCCGGGCGGCACGCCGGTCACGCGGTGTCAGCGAACCGGCCCGCAATCCGCGCCCGGCCGCCCCCCGGCTGCCGCATGCCGACACCTGGCAGGCCGCCGAGGCGATCGTCCAGCTCGATCTCGCCGAATGGGACGCCGTGGCCGCCGCGCAGGGCGGCACCACCAACGGCCTGCTGATCGGTGTCGCGGTCGGGCTGCTCGGTCGCAGTGGCCGCGTCGCCGACGGGGCGCAGGTTCGCGTCGACATTCCGCATTCGATGCGCGAGACCGACGACCCACGCGCCAACGCCACCACCGGGCTGCCGATCAGCGTCGGCTACCGGGCGGGCGAACGCGCCGATCTGCCCGCGGTGCGCGCCGCGCTCAAGGCGGCGGGCCTGGCCTATCGCGATCCGGCGACCATCCCACCCATCCAGCACCTGCAACCGGTGCAGATGCTGTTGCCGAAGGTGGTGCTGCACAGGTTCGCCCGCACCGCCAAGGCGCCGGAATGCCTGTGCACCAACATGGGTCGCACCGCGCAGAACATCGCGGTCCTCGGATCACACCGCGCCCGCGATGTCATCATGCGCCCGGTGGTCAATCCCGGTCCTGTCGAGTTGTTCCGCCAGGTGGAGGTCGGTGTCAATCTCGCGTTCTCCTGCGATGACGACACCGTGACACTCGTGGTCACCGGCGGCGACCCCGATCGTTTCCCCACCCGCGCGGCACTGCGCGAGCTACTGGCCGCCGAGTTCGCGGACTGGGGGCTGACGCCGCGGTTCTGGTGACGGACTAGGAGGCTTCCTCGACGAAGTCGACGGCCGCTTCGACCTTGTCGATCCGCAGCGCGAACCGGAATCCGCACGCCGCCTCGAGCGAGGCGGAGCCCGGCTGCGGACGGTTGCGCACCTCGATGCTGACATCGAGGTCGTCGAACCCGACGTGGAACCGGTCGGCCATCCACAGTTGGGTGTGCCACGCCGTCTGCCCGGCGAGGACATCGCCGGTGCCGGGCAGGAAGTCCCGCAGCGGCACACAGACCGGTGTGTACCCGTCGGTGTCGGGCGCGAGGTACAGCACCACCGGGCCGTGCATCTCGAGCAGCAGCCGCAACACACGCAGCGCATCCTCGCTGGCCTCGACCGCGCGGTGGCGATGATTTACCTTGCGGCCGTTGGGATGTCGAACCATAGTGCGCTCCTCGCAGTTTTCTCGCCGGTGATCGTGCTCGGGGCACACTATCGTTGCGAAAGGTTGGTCCAGGGTTGGTACCGGTCCAAACCTGCCGAGATCACCCGCGCGTGTCATCGCCACGGAATCACCTCGCGTCTTCGACGTTGACTACTGATATGGCACTCGAATCGGTTCGCTTCTCGATCCTGGACCGCTCACGCGTGCGGCGCGGGCAGGACCACGCCGACGCCCTCCGGGAGACGGTCGCGTTCGCGGTACTCGCCGAGCAGTGGGGCTACCACCGCTTCTGGGTCGCCGAACATCACAGCGTTCCCGGTGTCGCCGGAACCGCGCCGACCGTGCTGGCGGCGGCGGTCGCGGCGGCCACCTCGCGCATCCGCGTCGGTACGGGCGGGGTGATGCTGCCCAATCATCAGCCCCTCGTCGTCGCCGAGCAGTTCGGCGTGCTCGGGTCGCTGTTCCCCGGACGGATCGACATGGGCCTCGGCCGTTCGGTCGGATTCACCGACGGCGTCCGCCGCGCGCTCGGCCACGGCCTCGACGACGCCGACGATGTCGACGCGCGCCTCACCGAGGTCCTCGGCTACTTCACGGCGGGCAGGCAGGGCGTGCACGCCGGCTCCGCGGAGGGCGTGGATGTCCCGGCGTTCCTGCTCGCCACCGGTTCCGGGGCCGAGCGCGCCGCACGATTCGGGCTGCCCCTGGTGATCGCCCCGATCGCGGGCATGCAGGCGATGGTGGACGCGATCGAGCGGTACCGCACCCGGTTC
Organism: Nocardia sp. NPDC127606; assembly: GCF_042671725.1. Taxonomy (NCBI): domain Bacteria; kingdom Bacillati; phylum Actinomycetota; class Actinomycetes; order Mycobacteriales; family Nocardiaceae; genus Nocardia; species Nocardia sp. NPDC127606. The sequence goes on from NZ_JBHXWQ010000001.1 coordinate 1,928,038, forward strand.
CAGCCCTCGGCTCGAGTCCCCCGACCGTATGTCGTCGTCTCCGCGACGGTGATGATCGCCGACTCGACCGAGCAGGCGCACCGGCTCCTGCTCCCCGAGGCCTGGTCGAGCGCCTACTCGCGCACACACGGGGAGTTTCCCGCGCTGATCCCACCCGAACAGATCGATCCGGTGACGATGACCGACCGGCAACGCCACCTGTTCGAGCAGGCGCTGGGCAACCAGATCCACGGCACCGAGGATCAGGTCGCCGAATCATTGGAGAAGCTGGTGAGCCGCACCGACGCCGATGAAATCCTCGTCCACACCAGCACTTTCGATCGAGCGGCGCGTCTGGATTCGCATCGGCGGCTGGCCCGCGTCGTCGGGCTGGGCGGCTAGTTCTCGCCGACAAAGTTCGCGAAACCACTTGTGCTCCGAAAACAAGCTCGCCCGGCTCGCAATTTATTCGACGGTGTAAACAATCGTGAAGTGACTCACTGTGCGAGCACCGTTCTGCAGGAACACATCACCGCGGCGAGGCAGATCGATCCGATAGCCGTACCATTGCCCGTACCCACACAAACGCCCCGGTCCAGGCGATCTCAGAGGTTCGATCGGATTGCCGAAGTTTCCGTAACACCATGTCGCACAAACGGTCTCGCGCCGAGCAGTGCGCTGGATCACTGCACCCGATGCCGGCCGACGACCGGTAGGGTTCGATTTCACCGGCGCTCGAGATTCGTCCGGTAAACCATTCTTTCGACCGCATCCGGGAGCTCACGTGTCACAATCGCGTTTCGAATCCATCGGGGCATATCTTCCGTCGAACATCTTGTCCACCACCGAATTGATCTCCCGGTTGAAAACGCCACCGTCGTTCGACCTGGAGCGCATCACCGGCGTGAAAGAACGCCGTGTGCGCGACACCCGACCGGAGTCGGTCGAGGACTCGTTCACCCTCGCCGTCAACGCCGCGCGCGACTGCCTGTCGCGGTCGAGCTACGCGCCGGACGAACTGGACGTGATCATCTCGTGTTCGATCACCCGCAGCAACGACGGCACCCGCATGTACATGGAGCCCTCGTTCGCGTCGACGATCGCCAAGACCCTCGGCGCCGAGCAGGCCATCACCTTCGACGTCTCCAATGCGTGTGCCGGAATGCTCACCGGCACATACATTCTGGACCGGATGATCCGCTCGGGCGTGGTGCGCAACGGCATGGTGGTCAGCGGCGAGGCGATCACCCCCATCGCCGAGACCGCGGTGAACGAGATCAGCGAGAAATACGATCTGCAGTTCGCCTCGCTGTCGGTGGGCGACTCCGGGTGCGCGGTCGTGCTCGACCGCGCGGTCGACGACGCCGACAAGATCCACTACATCGAATTGCTCACCGCCGCAGAGCATTCGCACCTGTGCCTCGGGATGCCCAGCGACAAGTCGTCGGGCGTCGCGCTCTACACCGACAACCGCAAGATGCACAACGAAGCGCGGTTCCTGCTCTGGCCCGACGCCCAGGGCACCTTCCTCGAACAGCAGGGTCGCGACTTCGCCGGCGAGCAGTTCGACTACATCATCCATCACCAGTTCGGCGCTGCCGCAGTGCCCTACATCAACGCGGTGGCCGCCCGCGAGTTCGGCGCCGAGATGCCGCCGGACCTCAATGTGATCGAGAAGTACGGAAATACTTCGACCACTTCACATTTCATCGTTCTGCACGATCAGCTCGCCGAGGACAACATCGCGGCGGGATCGAAACTGCTCATGGTGCCCGCCGCGTCCGGCGTCGTCGCCGGCTTCCTGTCCGCCACCATCTCCTCCCTGAAGGTCTGAGGTCAACAATGGGCATTCGCATCCGAGCCACGGGCACGAGCAGGTCGACCGACACCCACAGCGTCGTCACGCACAGCGGGCGCGCGGCCGCACAATGTCTGGAGCAGGCCGGTGTCCGCCCCGACCAGGTCGGCGTGCTGATCAATACCGGCGTCTTCCGCGACTCGAACACCGTGGAACCGGCGGTGGCCGCGCTGATCCAGAAAGCGGCGGGCATCGGGCTCGACTACACCAGGACCGATCCGCGGACCTTCTCCTTCGATCTGATGAACGGCGCGGTCGGCGTCGTCAACGCCGTCCAGGTGGCGGGCTCGGTCTTGGCGACGGGCAGCACCGAGCACGTCCTGATCGTCGCGGGCGACACTCACCCGTCGATGACCCGCTCGAGCGCCGACGCCGAATTCCCCTACGCCACCTCGGGCGCCGCGCTGCTCCTCGAGCAGGTCGACGACCCCGAGGGCTTCGGCCCGGTGTACACCGCGACCGCACCCGGCACTGCCGCGGGACAGGCCTACGTCGACACGGCCACCATGGGCACCGTCGGACGAACACTGATGACGGTCGAACGCGAACCCGACTTCGAGGACCGCATCCTCGCGGTGGCCACCGACGTCGCACACTCCGCGCTCGCCGACTTCGAGGGCGCCTTCGTCGCGTTGATCGCCTCCACTCCCAGCCCGCACTTTCCCGGGCGCCTGGCCGACGCGCTCGGCATCGACCAGGACGCGGTACGCGTGCCCGACCTGTCCGACGGCGACCCGCACACCGCCGCACTGCCGTTGGCCTACGCCCGCGCGAGCGCCGAGGGCACCCTCACCGGCTACACCCACGTGCTGTTCGTCGCCGCGGGCGCGGGCCCGTCCGCCGCCGCGACCCTGTACCGACTCCCCGCGGAGACCACCTCGTGACGACGGCGACCTACTGGGCGACGATCGACCGGTTCCGGGCGCTCGCCCGCGAGGAGCCCGACCGCGAGGCGGTCATCTATCCCGACGGCACGACCGCCGACGGGCTGCCCGACTACCGCGACATCACCTATCGCGACCTCGATCGCTGGTCCGACGCCATCGCCGAACATCTCACCGATTCCGGGGTGGGCAGCGGGACCCGCACCATCGTGCTCGTGCTGCCGAGCCCGCAGCTGTACGCGATCCTGTTCGCGCTGCTGAAGATCGGCGCCGTTCCGGTCGTCATCGATCCGGGCATGGGAGTGCGCCGTATGGTGCACTGCCTGCGCGCGGTCGAAGCGCAGGCGTTCATCGGGATCCCGCAGGCGCATGCCCTGCGGGTGCTGTTCCCGCGCAGCTTCCGGCGCGTGCGCACCACTCTCACCGTGGGGCGCCGCTGGTTCTGGGGTGGACCGACGCTGGATTCGTGGACTCGCACCCCGACCGGTGCGCCGCCCGAGCGGGTGCCCGCCGATCCGGACGAGTTGCTGATCATCGGATTCACCACGGGCAGTACCGGTCCCGCCAAAGCCGTCGAACTGACGCACGGCAATCTCGCGGCGATGGTGGAGCAGGTGCACGCCGCCCGCGGGCACACGCCACCCGGCACTTCCCTGGTGACACTGCCGTTGGTCGGTGTCCTCGACCTGCTGCTCGGGTCGCGGTGTGTGTTGCCACCGCTGATTCCGAGCAAGGTCGGCTCGACCGATCCGGCGCACGTGGTCGACGCGATCGGGCGTTTCGGCGTGCGCACGATGTTCGCCTCGCCCGCGGTCCTGATCCCACTGCTGCAACGCTTGCGCGCGCATCCGGTCGACTTACCGTCGCTGGCCAGTATCTTCTCCGGTGGCGCACCCGTTCCGCACTGGTGCGTCGCCGGGTTACGCGAGGTCTTGCGCCCCGATGTCGAGATCTACGCCGGATACGGCTCGACCGAGGCGCTGCCCATGTCGACGATCGAATCGCGGGAATTGCTCGCCGGCCTGGTCGAGCGCGCCAAGAGCGGTGAGGGCACCTGCATCGGCCGGCCCACCGATCGAGTGCGTGTCCGGCTGCTCGCCATCACCGACGACCCGGTCGCGACCTGGGACGACACCGAAGAACTCGGCGCGCGCGAGGTCGGCGAGATCGTGGTCGCAGGCCCGAACGTGAGTACGCGCTACTACTGGCCCGCGCAGGCCAACACCGCGGGCAAGATCAGCGACGGCGAGCAGATCTGGCATCGCACCGGTGATCTGGGATGGCTCGACGAGCAGGGCCGGATCTGGTTCTGCGGGCGCAAGAGTCAACGGATCACGACCGCACGGGGCCCGATGTTCACCGTGCAGACCGAACAGGTCTTCAACGCGGTCACCGGAGTCGCGCGTACGGCGCTGGTCGGTGTCGGCGCCCCCGGCGCCCAGCGACCGGTGCTGTGCGTGGAGCTCGAACCCGGCACGGACGCGGTGGCCGCGCTCACCCGATTGCGGACGCGCGCCGCCGAATTCGACACTCTCGCCCCGATCGCCGAATTCCTCGTACACCCGCGCTTCCCGGTCGATATCCGGCACAACGCCAAGATCGGCCGCGAACAACTCGCCCGCTGGGCCACCAAGAAACTGGACTCGCGACGATGAAGATCCTGGTCACCGGCGCGTCCGGATTCCTCGGCGGCGCCATCGTGCGGGCGCTGGTCGCGCAGGGCTCCCACGATGTCTCGATCCTGGTGCGGCGCACCAGCGTTCTCGACGATCTCGGCCCAGCCGTGGAGCACGTCACACTCGTCTACGGCGATCTCACCGACGCGGCGTCGCTGAGCCGGGCCACCAGCGGAGTGGACGCGGTGATCCACAGCGCCGCGCGGGTCGACGAACGCGGCACCAGGGACCGTTTCTGGACCGAGAACGTGCGGGCCACCGAACTACTCCTCGGCGCGGCGCGGCGCGGCGGCGCGGGCCGGTTCGTCTTCATCTCGAGTCCGAGTGCCCTGATGGAGCGAGACGGTGGCGACCAGGTCGACGTCGACGAGTCGCTGCCGTATCCGAGCCGCTACCTCAATCACTACTCCGAAACCAAGGCCGCGGCCGAACGCGCCGTACTCGCCGCTGACACACCGGAATTCACGACCGTGGCGCTGCGCCCGCGAGCGATCTGGGGCGCCGGAGACCGATCGGGGCCGATCGTTCGGTTGCTCGATCGCACGGCCGCGGGCTCGCTGCCCGACCTGTCCTACGGTCGCACCGTCGAGGCATCGCTGTGCCACGTGGACAACATCGTGCACGCCTGCCTGCTGGCGGTGCGCTCGGACGCGGTGGGCGGCAAGGCGTACTTCATCGCCGATGCCGAGAAGACCGATGTCTGGGGGTTTCTCGGCGAGGTCGCCACGCGACTGGGGTTCCAGGCCCCGACGCGCCGACCGAACCCGCGTGTGCTCGCCGCCGTCGTCGCGACCATCGAGACGATCTGGCGGATACCGGCGGTGGCGAATCGCTGGTCGCCTCCGCTGTCGCGCTACGCCGTCGCCCTGATGACACGCACCGCCACCTATGACACCGGCGCGGCTCGCCGCGATCTCGGCTATCTGCCTGTGGTGGATCGCGATACCGGTCTGGCGGGATTCCTGGTGTGGCTCGACGAGCAGGGCGGCATCGAGGTGCTCGCCGAGAACCTTCGATAGTTCGCGGCCACCGCCGCACTCGCTCCGACACTTCCGCACGCAGGAGGCAATCATGAACGGCAGCAAGGTTTTCCGTCGCCCGGTGACGACCACCGAGCGGATGTACTTCCCGATGCGCGAGCTGGCCCCGCCCTTCCTCATGCAGCTGGTGGTTCCCGGTGAGGGCAACATCGAACCGGATGCATTGCGCGCAGCGGTAACCACCGCTGCGGCGGCCACCCCCGGCGCGCGACTGCGACGGCACGGCAACGAGTGGGTCGACAGTGACATCGCCCCGGCGGTGCGCGTGGTCGACCACCGGCTGAGCTACCCCGCGCTCGAGACCGATCCGGTCCTCACCGGCGCGATCGGGCCGACCCCTGATGCCACGGTCGAGGTGCTGCTTCTCAGCGGCGCGCCGACCACGCTGATCTTCCGTGTCTTCCACGGCGTGATGGACGGCATCGGCATGGTGGCGTGGGCCACGAATGTGCTGCGCGCACTGCGCGGTGAGGACCCGGTTCCCCAGCCCGATCCGATCGCCGACCAGGAACTCGTCGCGAAAGTCGGCGCTCCCGGCAAGCCGACCCCGATGGTTCCGCGCTACCGCACCGCCGTCGGCCGAGGCAGGCAGCGCCGCGATCTCGCGCCCCATCTGCTCCGTCATCGCCGGATCGAGGCCGCCGGTCCCGGCGCGTTGGCCCGCGTCTGCGCCTTACTGGCCGCCGAGACTCCCGGCACCTCGCGCATCATGATGCCCGTGGACCTCCGTCGCCACGACCCGGCGCTGCGCTCCACCGCCAACCTCGCGCTACCGCTGTTCCTCGATATCGAACCCGGCCGCGACTGGACCTCGATCAAGGACCAGATCAAGGCCGGACTGCACGAACGGCGCGAGCTGAATCAGCTGGCCAACACCCGCATCACCCTGGTCCCCGACCCGATCAACCGCGGCGTGCTGCGCACCACGAACTGGCTCGGCGCCCGCCTCGGCCGAAACCTCGCCTCGGCCACCGTCTCCCATATGGGCCGCTTCACCGCCGACGAGCTCGCCGTCCCCGGCTTCCGCCCCATCGGGCTGTTCGTTCTCCCCCAGCACAGCATCGCCATGCCCCTGCTGTTCGGGCTGACCGAATTCGGCGGCCACACCGACCTGACCGTGTCGGCACGCAACGGCGTGGGCATCGAGTCCCGCCTCGAAGCCCTGCTCGATCGCATCGTCGCCATGCTGGAAGCCGAACTTCCCACACCGAGCCCGGCAGACCAGCAGCGGTAGCCACCGCCCGGCCCCGCCGACCAGGTCGCTACCGCGACTATCCTGGACGCCGTGGGCATCATCGGTGAACTCTTCCCAGGCAAGAAGCTGCAAAACGAAGGCAGTGGCGACTCCAACGGCCAACCCCACCTCGACTTGGACCTCGAAGCAGGCGTCATTCGCGTCACCGGCGCCACCACCGCGCGCCCGGCCGACGACGAATCCGACGCCTGACCTGCCATCGTCGACCCCGCCGGTCCGCGCGACCGGCGCGGCAAGGCGCTGTCGTTCGCGGGCCACTCGATCGACGCGACCGCTCTGACATGCCGTCCATGGACCGGGTCGGCGCTGATCACCGCGGTCGGCTCGCGAGTCACTAACCACCGAGGAAGGCCGTCCAGGCGAGCGCCGAAGCGGCGAACGCGTTCTCCCATTCCGATTCCCGCTCCCGTGGTTCGTCGCGCGATCCCGAAGGCGGAATCACCCGCCGATCCGGTGTCGACGCGGCGACCAGATCCCTCCACCGGCGCCCACCCCAGCGGGGGTGTTCGCCGCCCATCGCTACCGTCGCCATCCCTGCGCCGAGGAAGCGTCGGCTGCCGGATGCGCGCGACCGCCAGGGACGGAGGCCACCGCGGGCACACCGAGCGCCCCCGGCAGGGTCCATGTCGTGCGTCTCATGACGCCTCCACACGCACGACGGCGGCAACGAACGCAGCAGCGTCGACCCCACCGACCACGCGGCCCTCGTGCACGATCAGCACCTCACCGTGGTAGTCGACGAGCCGGGTCACCGCAGCTCCCACCGGCTCGGTGGTGCCGGCGAACGCCGCAGGCGGATCCAGGTGCGCGCCGATCGGATCCTCGTCCGGAGCGCCGACGAGGCGCGCTTGCGTTGCGGTACCCAGTACCTCGGCGACCACCACCGGCCCCGCGGTCTGCCTGGCGAGGACGACCGGAACAGACCGTCGCGAAGCCAGTTCTCGGCGGACCGACGCCACGGTCGTTGTCGACGGGAGCAGCCGCGCCTCGGCGAGCACCGACGAACCCGGCCCGACCGACCGGGCTCCCTCGACCACACCGAGCGCCGAACCGACCGTCAGCTCACCATGGGCTGCGAGCAACGGGAATCCGTACTGCCCGAGCCAACCGTCGTCGAAGTACTTCGACAGGTATCCGCGTCCCGAGTCGGGCGCGATCACCACCACCACATCCTCGGGCCCGAGCGCGCGGGCCACCCGCAGCGCCGCGGCGATCGACGTGCCGGAGGAACCACCGAGCAGCAGGCCTTCCTCCTTGGCCAACCGGTGCAGCACTCGTAGCGATTCCCCATCGGAGATCCGCTCGATCCGGTCGATCACCTCGGTGTGGTAGGACTGCGGCCATTCATCGAGCTCGGTGTCGGGATGCCGGTAGTGGCCCACCGACTCGACATACCAGGCACGACCGTCACCGCCGCCGTACACCGATGTCTCGGGATCGGCGCCGACGACCTGGACCCGGCCGCCCGAGGCCTGCTTCAGGAATTCCCCTGTGCCACTCACGGTTCCGCCGGTGCCGATCCCCGCGACATAGTGGGTGACGCCGCCGCCGGTCTGCGCCCAGATCTCGGGACCGGTGGTTTCACGGTGAGCCGTGGGGTTGGCCGGGTTGTCGTACTGGCCCGCGAACCAGGCGCCCGGGATTTCCTCCGCGAGCCGCAGCGCGACACTGCGCAGGTGCTCGGGGTGCCCGACCGGACGTCCGCCGGGTGTCACATGCACCTCGGCGCCGTAGGCCCGCAGCAGCGCGATCTTGTCGCGGCTCGACTTGTCCGGCACGACCACCACCGTGCGATAGCCGCGTGCCGCCGCGATGGCGGCCAACCCGATGCCGGTGTTGCCGGAAGTCGCCTCCACCACGACCCCGCCGGGCCGCAACTCCCCCGCGGCCTCGGCCGCGTCGAGCATGAACAGCGCCGCCCGATCCTTCACGCTCCCCGCGGGATTGAGATATTCGAGCTTCACATACACCGTGGCGGCGATGTCGTCGGTGATCCGGTTCAACCGGACCAGCGGGGTGTGCCCGATGGCCTGGTCGATGGAATCGAACACCGTGGCGGTGCGCACGGTGTGCTCGATGTCGATGGTCATGCGTCCGAACTTCCTGTTTCGCCGAGCGACCGCAGCACTTCACACCGCCGTCGCAGATAGTCGGGGTCGAAGCCTCTTTCTCCGAGCACAATTCGGCGCGACCCCTCAGCCGCGCGTGCACATGCCAGATTCCTCGCAACCGCGCCGCGTCGACAGGTTTGTTCTCACCCGGATTCGATCGTCGCCTGGTGAATTACTCGCACCGGTGCGCCGAATCATTGCGCCTGGACAGCGCGGTGGCGATAGTTCTCGGCACGTCGTCGACCAGGAGGCCGCCATGACCGCGACCGAACCACCCCGTTCCGGCGCACAAGCCGTCGACCGTGCCGTGTACGTATTGAACTGCTTTCAGGGCGGCGACCCCGAATTGTCGCTGAGCGAATTGGCGCAGCGGGCCGGGCTCCCGGTGAGCACCACCTTCCGGCTGGCGCAGGCACTGGTGCGCGGCAGGCTGTTGGAGCAGGACCCGGCAACCGACCGCTACCGGATCGGGCACGGACTGGCGTGCCTGGCACGGCCCGCGCTGTCGCGGCTCGGGCTCGACGACGCGGCGCCGCATCTGTACGCGCTGGCCGCCGGCATCAAGATCACCGTCAGTCTCAGTGTCGCCGATGCCGACGAAGCCCTCACGGTGTTCCAGGCCAGACCACCGATCCACTTCTGCCACAACCAGATTCCGCAGGAGCGCAGACCGTTGAGCACCAGCGCCGTGGGTCACGCGCTGCTCGCGCACGCCTCGGTGGGACTCGACCGCGGCAACGGCGAACTGTTCGACACCATTCGCCGTCGCGGGTTCGCCATCGAGGAAATCGACAGCGACGAACCGATCCGCGCGATCGCCGTCCCGGTCCTCGGTCCGGATCGGCAGGTGTGGGGTGCGATCGGTGTGCAGGCGCGCGCGGTACGTCTGGATCGCGATCTGGTTCGCGCCGTACTGCCCGCCATGCACCAGATCGCGGTGCGTATCGGTCCCTATTTCCATACCGCCGCCGCAGGTGAGGGATTCGACGCACCATGATTTTCACGATGTGGAAACAGTATTGCCGAGTCGTTATCTGTTGACGCACTATTGAATTCAGGCGGCGTCCCCTACGCCGATCCCGCTCACGAAAGTCTCACCATGATCGAATCCCCCGCGCTCGTCCGCCGCCGTACGGTGGACTTGATGCGCCTGTCCCCCGGATTCTGTCGCAGCTGAAACAGCGGCGGCATTCCTCCGTCGCCGATCTCCACTTTCTCTCATACCCCGTTGATCCGCCCTTCGTGTGCGGATCGTCGCGGCGTGCGCCCCTTGTGGCCCGCCGCGTGGTCCTCCCACGCCGTAGAAAGAATTCGCGAACCATGTTGTCCACTACCTTCCGACGACGTCCGCTGCGTGCGCTCGCCGCCGCGCTCGTCGCTCCCGCCGTCCTCGCGGTCGTCACCGCGTGCGGCGGCACCGATGCGGTGACCACCGCCGACGGCAAGACCGTGCTGCGCTACCAGGGACAGACCGGACAGGTCACGCCGTACGAGCTCGCCGACAACCTGGGTTACTTCACCAAGATCAGTTTCCAGTGGGAGGGCGACACCACCAGTGGCCCGGCCAACATCCAGGCGGCCGCCACCAAGCAGGTCGAATTCGGCAGCGCGTTCAACGGCGCGGTGGTCAAGCTCGCCGCGGGCGGCGCACCGGTGCAGGCCGTCTTGAGCTCCTATGGCTCCGATGCCAAGTCGTTCACCGGCTATTTCGTGCGCGACAACGCCGGCATCACCAACGCCCGTGACCTGATCGGCAAGAAGGTCGGCGTCAACACCCTCGGCGCGCACCACGAGTTCGTCACCCGCGAATGGCTGCACCAGCAGGGCCTGAGCGAGGCCGAGATCAAGCAGGTCCAGCTGATCGTGGTGCCGCCGGTCAACACCGAGGAGGCGCTGCGCAGCGGTCAGATCGACGTCGGCGCGCTCGGCAGCGTATTCCGTGAGACCGCCGTCGAGCGCGGAGGCCTGCACCCGCTGTTCACCGACAAGGACATCTTCGGCGAATTCGACTACGGCACCTACGTTTTCCGCAAGGACTACATCGCGCAGAACCCCGAGGCCGTCAAGGACTTCGTGCAGGGCACCGCGCGTGCGACCCGCTGGCTGCAGCTCACCCCGCGTGATCAGGTCGTCGCCAAGTTCACCGAGATCATCAACAGGCGCGGCCGCAACGAGAATCTCAAGCTGCTCGACTACTGGCGCAGCCCCGGCCTGCCGGTGCCCGGTGCGGTGATCGCGGACAAGGAGATCCAGATCTGGATCGACTGGCTCGAGCGCAACGGCGAACTGCCCAAGGGCAAGATCGTCGCCAAGGACCTGTTCACCAACAAGGACAACCCCTACGCCAACGGCACCTACCAGCCGACGAGCGGCCCGACCGGAGAGGTGGTGGCCGCGAAATGACCGGCACCCCAGCCAAACTCGCGCTGCGATCGGTGGGCAAACAGTTCGCCGTGCGCGGCACCGACGAGAAGTTCACCGCGATCGACGACATCTCCATCGAGGTGGGAGCGGGTGAATTCCTCGTCCTGGTCGGGCCGAGCGGCTCCGGCAAATCCACCCTGCTCGATCTGCTCGGCGGACTGAGCAAGCCCAGCTCCGGCCAGATCCTGCTCGACGGCGCCCCGATCACCGGCCCCGGCCTGGACCGCGGTGTGGTGTTCCAGCAGTACGCGCTGCTGCCGTGGCGCACCGCCCGCGCCAATATCCAGTTCGGCCTCGAGGCCAAGGGCATCGCCCGCAAGGAACGCAAGGCGATCGCCGAGCACTACCTGGAGCTGGTCGGCCTGGCCGGTTTCGGTGACCGGTACCCGCACGAATTGTCCGGCGGCATGAAGCAGCGCGTGGCGATCGCCCGCAGCCTGGCCTTCGATCCCGAGGTGCTGCTGATGGACGAACCGTTTGCCGCACTCGACGCGCAGACCAGAGAGTCGCTGCAGGACGAACTGCTGCGGATCTGGCGCACGACCGGCAAGACGATCCTGTTCATCACCCACGGCATCGACGAGGCGGTGTACCTGGGCCAGCGCGTCGCGGTACTCACCTCGCGTCCCGGCCGGGTGAAGGCCGTGATCGACATCGACATCGACCGCGGCGGCGATATCGATGTCCGCTCCAGCGAACAGTTCCGCGACTACCGCCATCGGATCTGGACGGAACTGCAAAGCGAGGTGAGCCGGGCCCAGCGCCTCGAACTCGCCGCCGACGACAGCACAGCCGCCGCGGCGGTCGCGTCCACCGACAGGAGTCCCGCCCATGTCTAGCGCCGTCCCTCTGCTCGTCCGCCCCGTCGAAGTCGCCGTCGCCGAACCCGCCGCAGCGCCGGTTACCCCCGTCGCGGCGCCCGCTGCCCGTTCCGCGCTCACCCGGGCGGTCGGCTCGGCGGGTAGCGCGCTGCTTCGCGTAGCCAAACCACTGCTCGCCTTCGCGCTGCTGCTCGGCGTGTGGGAGTTGGCGCCACGGTTCGGCCTGGTCGACGAGGTATTCCTGCCGCCGTTCTCCACGGTGGTGCAGGCCTTCTTCGAGTTGGCGGGCAACGGCCAGCTGGCCGAACACACCTCGGCGAGCCTCACCCGCTCGGTTACCGGCTTCTCCTTCGCGCTGGTGATCGCCGTCCCGGTCGGCATCGCCATCGCCTGGTACAAGCCGGTGTCGGATTTCCTCAATCCGGTCCTCGAACTGTTCCGCAACACCGCCGCGCTCGCGCTGCTGCCGGTGTTCGTGCTGATCCTCGGCATCGGCGAGACGTCCAAGATCGCACTGATCGGCTACGCCACGTTCTTCCCGATCCTGCTCAACACCATCACCGGCGTCCGCACTGTCGACCCGCTGCTGGTGAAATCGGCGGTGTCGCTGGGCTTCTCGCCACTGCGGTTGTTCCAGAAGGTGATCCTGCCCGCGGCGATCCCGTCCATCTTCACCGGCATCCGGATGGCCGCGGCGGGCTCCATCCTGGTCCTCATCGCCGCCGAGATGATCGGGGCGAGAGCCGGATTGGGTTATCTCATCACCGCCGCCCAGCAGAACTTCCAGATTCCGCAGATGTACGCGGGGATCGTCGCGATCTCGCTGATCGGCCTCGGTTTCAACTTCGCCCTCGTCGCCCTGGAACGCCGGCTCTCACGCTGGCGCACCTCACCGACCAACGCCTGATCAGGAGATCACCATGGCTCGCAAGACATTCCACCTCAACGCCTTCCTGATGGGCGTCGGCCACCACGAGGCCGCGTGGCGCCATCCCCGCACCGACGAACAGCGCGTACTCGATGTGCGCCACTTCCAGGAGCTGGCACGCATCGCCGAACGCGGCAAGCTCGACTCGGTGTTCTTCGCCGACACTCTCGCCGTGGGCCCGCGGATCGAACGCAACACCCTCACCGTGTTCGAACCGATCACCCTGCTCTCGGCGATCGCCGCGGTCACCGAGCGGATCGGCCTGATCGCCACCGCGTCCACCAGCTACAACGAACCGTTCAACCTCGCACGCAAGTTCGCCTCGCTCGACCACATCAGCGCGGGCCGGGCCGGATGGAACATCGTCACCTCCGGCAACGTCGACGAGGCCTACAACTTCGGGCTCGACGCGATTCCCGAGCACGCCCGCCGCTACGAACGCGCCGAAGAGTTCGTCGACGTGGCGCTGGCGCTGTGGGACAGCTGGGAAGCCGAGGCGATCGTGCTCGACACCGAGACCGGCGTCTTCGCCGACCCGAGCCGGGTGCACACCCTCGACTACGCCGGCGAACGCTTCCGCGTGCGCGGCCCACTGAACTCCCCACGTGGGCCGCAGGGCCGTCCGCTGTTGGTGCAGGCCGGATCTTCGGAATCGGGCAAGGAGTTCGCCGCCCATCGCGCCGAAGCCGTGTTCACCGCCCAGCGCACCCTCGACGAGGGCGTGCGGTTCTACCGCGATCTCAAGTCGCGATTGGCGAAATACGGTCGCGCACACGACGACTTGAAGGTGCTGCCGGGCCTGGTGCCGTTCATCGCCGACACCGTCGAGGAGGCGAGGGCGCTCGAGCAGGAGTTCACCGACCTGATCTCGCCCGATTACGCACTGCGCCAACTCTCCTCGATGCTCGGCGTCGACCTCACCGCACACGCGCTGGACGCGCCGTTGCCGCCGCTGCCCGCCGAGAGCGAGATCGAGGGCGGCAAGAGCCGGTTCACGCTGGTCAAGGAGCTGGCCGAAACCGAGGACCTCACGGTGCGTCAGCTCATCGGCAAGCTGGGCGGCGGCCGCGGTCACCGCACCTTCGCCGGGACGCCCGAGCAGGTCGCCGATGAACTGCAGAGCTGGTTCGACGCCGGTGCCGCCGACGGATTCAACATCATGGCGCCCTACCTGCCCGGCGGCCTGGCGGACTTCGTCGACCGCGTGGTGCCGATCCTGCAGGAGCGCGGCCTGTTCCGCACCGACTACGAGTCCACGACGCTGCGCGGCCACTACGGCCTCGCTCCGGTGGAAAGCCAGTTCGCCGAGCAGGATTCACGGGCGAGCGCCTGATGCGCGCCCGGCGACTCGATATCGAGTTCATGCGGGTGGTGAGCAGTTCCTGTCGGGAATGAGAACTCCCGCACCCCGACAACAGACTTCCCACGAAGGACCACCGACATGACCACCATCGAAAACCCCAGCGTCGTCACCGCTCTCGAGATCACCCCCGTCGCGGGCCACATCGGCGCCGAGGTGACCGGCATCGACCTGCGCGAGGAACTCGCCGACTCCCAGGTCGACGAGCTCACCGCGGCGCTGCACCGGCACAAGGTGCTGTTCTTCCGCGACCAGCAGATCGGGCACACCGAACAGATCACGTTCTCCCGCCGCTTCGGCGCGGTCACCCCGTCGCACCCCTACGACGACGACGCGCCCACCGAGCACCCCGAGATCCTCGCCGTCGACAGTCGCCTCTACGAGAAGAAGTTCGGTCGCAAGAAGTTCAGCTACACCAACCAGTGGCACACCGACGTCTCGCCGCTGATCAACCCGCCCGCGGCCTCGATCCTGCGTGCCGAGATCGCACCGGAGACCGGCGGCGACACCCAGTGGACCAACCTGGCCGCGGCCTACGCCGGGCTGCCGGAATCGCTGCGTACCTTCCTCGACGGACTGCGCGCCGAACACCGCTTCGGCGGCCGGATCCCGCCGTGGGAGGCGGGCAGCGAGTACGCCCGCAAGATCGCCGCCGCGCCGCTGGTGACCGAACACCCCGTCGTGCGCGTCCACCCGGTAACCGGTGAGCGGGTGCTGTTCGTCAACCCCGGCTTCACCACCAGGATCCTGGGGCTGACCCCGCCGCAGAGCGATGCCCTGTTGCAGTTGCTGTTCGACGAGATCTCCCATCCCGCCTACACCGTCCGATTCCGCTGGAGCAAGGGCTCCATCGCGTTCTGGGACAACCGCGCCACCGCGCATCTGGCCCCCAGCGACCTCGACCACCTCGACGTCACCCGCGTCCTCTACCGCACCACCCTCGAGGGCGACATCCCGGTCGGCGTCGACGGCCGGTCGTCCACCCCGATCGCCGGCGCGAAGTTCACCGGCGCCTGAGAACCGTTGCGGTGCCCGCACCTTCGGGTCGGGCACCGCACCCTCGGCCCTCGGCGGCCACCACCTCCCCGCGCGACACACACAGGAGCACACAATGACCGAACCGTGGCACACCAGGACCGACGTGCTCGTCATCGGCGGCGGTCCCGCGGCATCCTGGGCCGCGATCCACGCCCGGGAGGCAGGCGCCGAGGTGATCCTGGTCGACAAGGGCTACTGCGGAACCAGCGGCGCCACCGCGCCTTCCGGCACCGGCGTCTGGTATGTCGCGCCCGAGGCCGAAGCCCGCGCGAACGCGAAGGCGAGCAGGGAGGCCCTCGGCGGCTACCTCGCCGACCACTACTGGATGGATCGCGTCCTCGATCAGACCTACGTCAACATGAACCGGCTCGCCGTCGAGGGCCGCTACCCGTTCCCGGTCGACCCGGCCACCGGTGCGCAGTTGCGGACGGGTGTCCAGGGCCCGGAGTACATGCGCCGGATGCGAGCGTGGCTCACCCGGCTCGGCGTCCAGGTTCACGATCACTCCCCCGCGCTGGAACTGCTGGTCGACGAAGCAGGCGCGGTGCGCGGCGCGGCGGGCTATCAGCGTCAACTCGACCGGGACTACCGGATCACCGCGGGAGCGGTAGTGCTCGCGACCGGTGGTTGCGCGTTCCTCTCGCGTGCGCTCGGCACCAACGTCGACACCGGCGACGGCGCGTTGATGGCAGCCGAGGCCGGCGCGCGATTCTCCGGCATGGAGTTCTCCAACGCCTATGCCATCGTGCCCAAGGGTTCCACCATCACCAAGACCGCCTACTACGGCTACGCCACCTTCTTCGGCGAGGACGGCAGGGTGCTCGAGGAGGCCGGGTCGACGAAGGGCCGCTCGGTGATCGCCCGAACCCTCCTGCAGGAGAAGGTGTTCGCCCAGCTCGATCGCGCGGACGCGACCGTGCAGGCACAGATGCGGGTCGGTCAGCCGAACTTCTTCCTGCAGTTCGACCGGCGCGGGATCGATCCGTTCACCGACCGATTCGAGATCGACCTGCTCGCCGAGGGCACGGTGCGCGGCACCGGCGGCATCGACGTGGTCGACGACGACTGCGCGACAACGGTTCCCGGCCTCTACGTCGCGGGAGACGCGGCCACCCGCGAACGCATCTGCGGCGGCTTCACCGGGGGTGGTAGCCACAACGCCGCGTGGGCGATGTCGTCGGGAAGCTGGGCGGGCACGGGCGCCGCCGAACACGCCGTGACAGCCGCCCGATCCACCGGTGCGGTGCACGGCATCGGTGGAGTCGGCCTGCGCCCCGACCACGCACCGTCGGTGACCGCGGCGGAAGTCGTCGCCGCCGCGCAGGACGAGCTGATCCCCTTCGAGAAGAACTACCTGCGCCACGGTGACCGGCTGCGCCCCGCGCTGGCTCGCCTCGACGAACTGTGGGACGCCGCGGCAGCCGGTCTCGGCGGCGGAACCGGTGACGAGCGGGTCAGGGCCCGGCAGGCGGCGGCGATCACCGCGGTCGGACGTCTCATGTACCGATCCGCGCTGGCGCGCACCGAGACTCGCGGCATGAGCAAGCGCGCCGATCATCCCGACCTCGACGCGGCACAGCATCACCACCTGCACTCGGGTGGTCTCGATCGGCCGTGGGTCGATCCGTCGGGCACCCGCAACTCGGGTCTGGCGGTGGCGTCGTGATCGAACTACTGCGTGCCCAGGACTGCATCGGCTGCGACAAGTGCGTGAGCGCCTGCCCCACCAATGTCTTCGACCGCGTCGACGGCGGGATCCCGGTTATCGCACGGCAATCCGATTGCCAGACCTGCTTCATGTGCGAGGCGTACTGCCCCACCGACGCGCTCTACGTCGCACCCGAGGTGACCCCGCTGCCGCCGGACGCGGCGGTACCCACCGAGCACATCGGTCGATATCGGGAGAAGCTCGGGTGGGGCCACGGGCGCACTGCCGGCGCTCAGCTCGCGGTGGGGCCACGGCTGCCGCACGGCGCGCCGCCGCCGCGGCTCAACTCCTGAACGCGGCCACCGTCGGCTGCCGCAGCGGACCGAACAGCGGGTCGTCGAACAGGCTCCGTTCGACGACCGGGTCCGGCTCACGCAACAGCTCGGCGGTACTGATGTCGGACCAGTCGTATCGTCCGTCCTCGCACTGCATTTCGACCATCGACACCGCCGAGACCGTGTCGTCGAGGGCGAAGTCGGCGAACCCGTCCTCGGCGAGCGCGGTGCGGATCTCGTGCACCGGGGACGGGTGGGTCGTGTGGGCCAGCGCCAGGTAGGGGCGCAGCGGCTCACCGAAATCGGGGATCCGCTCGCGGATCCACACGTCGGTCAGCGCGTCGGTCAGATCCGCGCGCACCCGCAACAGTTCCTCCGACACGGTGACCGGGAGCCGGATCGTCTCGGCGGTGACCTCCGGCGGCCCGAAGGCGAGCTGGAACGGCGCGAGCTCGGCGAGCAGGCCGCGGGCGCCCGCCACCAGCGCCGCCAGGTGCACCCCTTTGACCCCGTCGGCGAACCCGATGCCCTGCACACCGATCCGCAGCCGGGCGGCGTCGACCTGTTCGAGTGCGGGCAGGCGTGACAGCGTGGGCGCGAAGATCTCGACCAGTTTGTCGGCGACCGGCTGAGTCGGGCTGATCTGCCAGTTGTAGAACGAACGACCCGGTGTCCACCCCGGACGCCACCACCAGCGACTGGCGACAGTCATTTCGCTCGCGATCATCGTGCGCCACCTCCCGATCTCGGCCGACCCGCGGGTGAACACCCGGCTGGCCGGTCGTCCGCCCGACACGATCGGCACCGATGCTGCGATGCCAGCTACCTCACAGCGACGGTATTCCCGGTGTGATCGGCGGACAACCTGGTGAGACCGTTCCGTTGTGCCTTCGACGCACTACACTGACTGCCATGCCTGTTCGACGGCTGATCACGCTCTCCGCGTTCGCCCTCCTGCTTCCCCTCGCCGTTTCCGCGTGCACCATGACCGGACCCGGCACCACCTCCGAATGCAGCGTGAGCGGGTGCACCGTCACCTTCGACCGTGGAGTGAGCGCCAAAGCCTCGGTTCTCGGCATCGACGTGGAGCTCGTCGCCGTGAACGGTGACATGGTCACGCTGAGCGTCGGCGGCCAGCAGGTCACGGTTCCGGTCGGCCAGTCGCAGGCCAGCAACGGCACCGATGTGCGGGTCAGCGAGGTGACCGACGACAAGGTGGTCGTGGTCTTCGCGACCGGCCTGAACCCGAACTGATCACCCGGGCACGGTCGACCGATCTACCGGTTCGCTGACCACCCAGGGCGCGTTCGGTTGATCGAGAATCCAGCGCCAGCTCCCGTCGGGCTGTCTGCGCGCCACCTCGACGGTCGCGCCGGTGCCTCCCGGCAGACGCGACGACGTCAGCGCCAGATCGCCCGCGAGCAAGGCGGGTGCCTGGTGCCCGGGTTGGAACACGGGCCGATCGGCGACCAGCCGCGCGTACGCCACCCGTATCTCCTCCACGCCCGTCGCGACGACCCCGTCCGGCAGTGCGAGCACCGCGTCGGACTCGTACAGCTCGACGAGTCCGTCCACATCACCGGCGTTCAATCGCTCGACCACCAGCCGACTCAGATCCTCCGGGCGCTGCGCACGTTCGCGCACCTTCTCTGCCATCGCCACCCTCCCTCGACTCGGGTTGTGCGACAACGGTAACGCCGGGGTCCGACATGAATCGGACACTCGGTACGGAGGTCAGGGGTGGTCGTGCATCGTCACCGCGAATCGGTGCCAATTCCCCTCATAGGGGGTGTAGACGGGCTGATATCCCGCACCGCCGTGATCCGGCGGCGGAGTTCCCGGTGGGAAGTAGGCCAGACCGCCCACAATCGCCATGTCGTCGATAGTGAACTGGCACCCGCCGTCACTGGACCTGACCCGGTCGGTCCGGATGACACCGAACCACTCGTCCTCGGATTCCCGGCAACTCTGCGCGGCATCGGTCATCGCGCCGGCCGATATCCACCACCCGACTTTCTCCGGCACCCCGGACCACACCAGCCCCAGCCCGACGATCACCACCACCGGCGCGACGACGACGGCTCGGTACTCCCGATACCGAGCACACCCGATCGGCGCCAGAATCATCCAGGACAGCCCGCAGGCCAGCAGCATCACGACCGCGAGAACCCAGCCGAGAACGTCGATGTGCGTGGCATCGACCACAAGCATCACCGCAATCGCCACCATCGCGGCCCCGGTGGTGACCCGCATCGCCACCGACCATCGCCGCGGCACCTGAACCGTCCCCACCGTCGTCATCAGCCAACTCTACGATCGACCCGCACCCGCAGGAACGGCGAAACCCCCGAAGGCCAACGGCCTCCAGGGGTTTCACACAGACACCACGTGATGTCAGCCGATCACAGCGGCGGGAATCCCGACGATCCGGTCGCCATCCAGTTCCAGAACTCGGTGACGCGGTTGAGGACCAACGCCATGATGTCGAGGGCAGTGCTTCCCATTGTCTTCCTTCACATCCGAACGAACACTTCGCGCGTTCACCATAGCAACCGGCATCGAGTGAGCAACGTTGTGATAACGGACAGATGACAGCGCTGACGATGGTTTCCGGTGACGAGGCCCGACCGCCGTTGCCGGACAAATCCGGCAGGACGCCACCGGATGCATCGGTCGCCATATAGCGAAATGCCGATATGAATCGCGCCAGGTGAACGCCAGGGAAACACACCTGCACGGACGACTACCGGCAGTGTGATGGTGCCTACAAACATCATCCCATCCGGAATGAACAAAATATAGAGAGACAATCACGTACCCGAATACGAACTTTTCCA
The DNA here is from genome assembly GCF_042671725.1 of Nocardia sp. NPDC127606. Lineage (NCBI taxonomy): Bacteria > Bacillati > Actinomycetota > Actinomycetes > Mycobacteriales > Nocardiaceae > Nocardia > Nocardia sp. NPDC127606. Next base: position 1,948,232 of record NZ_JBHXWQ010000001.1, read on the forward strand.
ACCCTGATGCAGTACAGGTCAATACGTGGCGAAATCGCGAAAAGAAGCAGGCGGCAGAGTTTTGTTCAGCCAAACCGTGATACCCATCACGGTGCTGCTCTCAGCGGAATCACATATACGATCTAACTCGCCGAGGCTTCACGGAAATGTTTTCACCGCCGAAGTTCAACGCATCAGGTGACACAGTGCGGTGTTCTCCTCCCCCATCCTTCCGCCGCTTCGGCATGCATTCGTCACGAGGTGAACCGGTCATGGAATACACCCACCTGTCCGAATTCGAAATCCGTTCAGGCGCTTTGTCGATGTGGACGCCCGAGCTCGCCGCCGGCGCGTGGCAGCCCGACGATCGACCGCTCACCAGCGTGCACACCGGCTACTGCGCGAGCGTCGATCCCACCGATCCGCTGCCCGGTCGCGGCCGCTGGATCGGCACCGTCTTCGAGATGGACGCCCCGCTCGACGGTCCCACCTGGCGTGAGACGCTGCGGCGCTGGCATGCCAGGCACGAGGGCCTGCGCACCACCGTGACCCCCGCATCGGCGGACGAGCCGCGCAGACTCGTCGCCGCGCCCACCGCCGTCGACATCGCCGAACAGCCCGTAGCCGGATGCACCGACGGCACCCGAATCAACGAATTCCTCAGCGGCACACTGGAAGAGCGCCTGTCGCCACTGGTGTGGCCGCACTGCCTCGCCGCCACGGTCGAGCACGCCGACACCGGTGACTTCACGGTGCTCGTCGCGGCCGATCACTCCGTGATGGACGCCTACGCGCAGGCCATTCTGATCCTCGAACTACGCACGCTCTACCGCGAGGTCATGGCGGGCGAGGCGTCACGCGAGTCGGTCACCTTCGGTAGCGCGGCCGACTTCGCCGTCCTGGAGCGGGCGAGCGCGGCCGAACTTGGTCCGGATTCCCCCGCGGTCGCGACGTGGCGCGAATTCCTCGCCGACGGTGCCATGCCGCGCTTCGCCCCGCAGGCCCAGCGACCCGCTCGCGCGGAGCTGGCCCAGCCCAGTGTGTCGCGACGGCTGCTCGATCTCACCGAACTCGAGCAGGTCGAAGCGGTCCTCGACCAGGTGCGGCACCGGATGTCGGTGGCGGTGTTCGCCGCGCTGGCGGTGGCCAACCAGCAACGGTTCGGCGCGGACCGAATGCGTACCGTGATGCCGATCGCGACCCGCCCCGACCTGCGCTGGATGGAGTCGATGGGCTGGTTCGTCAATGTGGTCCCGGTCGATATCGCGCTGACCCCCGGTGTCGGCATCGCCGGAGCCATGGATCTGGCGCGGGCCGCCCTGCGTCGCTCGCGCACCGCCAACGACGCCTCCTGGTCGCGGGTCCTCGACCTGCTCGATGTCGCCGAGACGCCGCGCTTCGGTATCTCCTTCCTCGACATCCGCGTACTGCCCGGCTATGAATTGGTCGCCGACCTGCGCGGACGGACCTTGCGCGCGGAGTCGTATTCGACCGACGAGGTGTTCCTGTGGGTGGTGCGGGCGGCCGACGGCCTGTACGTGTCGACCCGGTACCCCGCGGGGTTCCCCGCCGAGGTGATGGACGAGTTCCTGACCGCTTTCGGTCAGGCGCTGTCGTCCATCACCGCCGCGGTGCACGCGGACGGCGAGGGTCGCGCAGGACAGCCTTGCGCGGCGGTTCACGCGGGTGGGGCGGCCGACGGACTGTCGCCGGCCGTGGCGCAAACACCGATGCCTGCCGATGCGCGAGCACTGCGAGCGGACACGCTGCGTGTCGCCGTGCAGGCGGGATGAGCGGATGCGCCCACTGTTGGCCTTCACCGGCAGCCGAGGAGACGCCCAACCCGGCATCCTGCTGGCTCGTGCGCTGCGCGAGCGCGGTCACGACGTGACCTTGGCGCTCGCACCGAACCTCGTCTCCTTCGCCCATGACCACGGGGTTCCGGCGGTGCCGTTCGGCTGCGATACCGCCGACCTGTTGGTGGCGCAGCGCACCGATCGACGCTTCGCCAGCCGCGATCCGCGCGCCCGGCTACGGGCGCTGTTCGATCTGCAACGGCGTGGAGTGCCCGAGCAGCTTCACGACCTGCGCGCACTGGCACCCGGACATGATCTGGTGGTCGCGGGGATGGCAGGCGAGGAAGTGGCCGAGTCGGTGGCGCGGGCGTACGGACTGCCGTTCGCGGCGGTGCACTTCTTCCCGATCCAGCCGAACACTGCGGTCCCGGTCGCGCCGGTGCGCCGGGCGGACCGACTTCCCGGGTTCGTGCACCGATGGGGGTGGTCGCTCCTGGCCCGGGCACGTGCGGCCGCGTTGGCTCCCGTTCTGCCGAGCGGGCCGCCCGCTCGGGCGGCGACAGCGTCCGCCGAAGGTGGGGCGACTGCGCGAATCCAGGCCTATGACCCGCGGCTGTTCCCTGGTGTGCGTCAGCAGATGCCGGGCCCGTTCACGGGATTCCTGACCGATGTGGACGGATTTCTCACCGGTGTAACAGGTTTCGCAAGCCACGCACCTGACGCGGCCGAGGCCGAGGATCTCGATTCGTGGATCGATGCGGGAACCGCGCCGATCTATGTCGGGTTCGGTTCCATGGATGTCGGCGATCCGGCTGCCTTCGTCGCGATATTGCGCGAGGTGTGCGCACGGCGGGGCCGTCGGCTGCTGCTCGCGTCGGGCTGGGCGACGATCGATCCGGGATTCGACGACGCCGTCGCGATCGTCGGTCAGGTCGATCACGCTCGGGTACTGCCTCGTTGTGTCGCGGCGGTGCATCACGGCGGCGCCGGGACGACGGCGGCCGCGCTGAGAGCGGGTGTGCCGCAAGTGATCTGCTCGGTCCAGGCCGACCAGCCCTACTGGGGCCAGGCGTTGCAGCGACTCGGTCTCGCGGCCACGATTCCCGCGAAGAAGCTCACCGCCGAACGCCTCGCCGCACTACTCGATCAGGTCTCGCGTCCGGACGTGGTCGGGCGCGCGGCGTCCTGGGCCGCCGGTTTCCCCACCGACGGTGTCGAGCGAGCCGCCGATGCCGTCGAGGCGCTGCTGGGTTCGCCGGACGCCGCTGAACTGCTCCATTCCGCCGGGAGGCAACAGTGAGTACCGATATCGCCATCCGCACCACCGGTCTGGGCAAGTCCTACGGAGATTTCACCGCCGTCGGCAGCGTCGACCTCACCATCGCGGCAGGGACCGTTTTCGCTTTGCTCGGCCCCAACGGCGCGGGCAAGACCACCACCGTGCGCATGCTCGCGACGCTGGTCCGTCCCGATCGCGGCACCGCCGAGATCTTCGGCTACGACATCGCACGCGACGCGACCGCCGTGCGCTCGATGATCGGGCTCACCGGCCAGTACGCCTCGGTCGACGAAACCCTCACCGCCGGTGAGAATTTGCGCCTCTTCGGGCGCCTGCTCGGGCTGTCCCGCCGTGATGCGGCACGCCGCAGCGTCGAGCTTCTCGAGGAGTTCGAGCTGTCGAAGGTCACCGACCGGCCGGTGAACCAGTTCTCCGGCGGGATGCGGCGACGGCTCGATCTGGCGGCGACACTGATCACCGATCCGCCGCTGATCTTCCTCGACGAGCCCACCACCGGCCTGGACCCACACACCCGCGACAAGATGTGGGGCGTGATCCGGCGTCTCGTCGCCCGTGGCGCGACCGTTCTGCTCACCACGCAGTACCTCGAAGAGGCCGACGCGCTGGCCGACCGGATCGCCGTCATCGACCGAGGGACGATCGTCGCCGAGGGCACCGCGGCCGAACTGAAGTCTTCCATCGGCGATCAGGTGTTGCGCCTGGAACTGGCCGACCCCACCCAGTCCGCCCACGCCGAGGCCATCATCGTCGAGCTCACCGGCGAGGCACCCGAAGGGTCGTCGGCGGGCAGGCTCACCGTCGCGCTCACCGACGCGGGCGCGGCCGCCGACATCGTCGCCGCCTGCCGCGCCGCGGGCATCGCGCTGCGCGGGTTCGCTGTCGACCGTCCCGATCTCAACGAGGTCTTCCTCGCGCTGACCGGCACCGACCGCGTCGCCGCCTGATCCGAAAGACCGAGGCCACCATGACTGCCACCATCGCCGAGATCACCGTCGAGCCCACCGCACCACCGAGGATCGACCGCCGCCCCCGGATCACCCACGTCAGCCTGCGCGCCTCGCTGTTCCAGTCGCTGATGATGGCGTGGCGCGGTCTGCTCACCTTCCGGCACAGCCCGCAGTTGCTCTACGACGCACTGCTGCTGCCCATTGTCGGGCCGCTGCTGTTCGGCAGCATCTTCGGCACCGCCATCGCGGGCAGCATGCAGGCGTATCTGCCGATTCTGATTCCCGGGGTGCTCGTACAGATCGTGCTCACGTCGTCGGTCGCGACCGGCGTGCAACTGTCCGAAGACATTCGGTCCGGGGTCTTCGATCGGTTCGTCGCCATGCCGATCGCCCGGTCCGCACCGGTCGCCGGAGCCCTGCTGGCCGGGGCGACCCGGTATGTCATCGCCGCGACCACGGTGGTGATCGTGGGGTTCGCGATGGGGTATCGGCCCGATCACCCGGTCGGGTTCGTCGCCGGGGCGGTGCTCGTCGTCCTGGCCACCACCGCGATCAGCTGGTTGTTCGCGTTCATCGGCGTCACGGTGTCGAGACCCGCCGCGGTCCAAGGCATGTCGATGCTGGTGCTCACCTTCCTGAGCTTCGCCTCCAACGCCCTGGTGCCCGAGTCGGCCATGCCGACCTGGCTCCGCTACGTCTCCGACTACAACCCGGTGTCCTACCTGGTGTCCGCGGTGCGCGGGCTCGCCGAAAACGGTGTCATCGGCACCGACGCCTTGTGGTCGGTGGTGGCCTCGCTCGTGATCGCCGCCGTCTTCGCACCCCTGACCGTTCGCACCCTGCGTGCTCGCTGAGGAGTTCTGATGACACTCACCATTTCGACCCCACCCGTCATCTCCGGGGTCGGCGTCAACCGGCTCACCGCCGACGACGACCTGTTCCTCAAACTGCACAGCCTCTACGGCAACGCCCTGGTCAATCAGCTCGCGTGGCGGTTCGACGAGCCCCTCGACCCTGAACTGCTCGCCCGCTTCCACGCCCACTTGGCCCGGGGTTTCCTGGCCCGCCGCGTGCAACCGACCCGGGTGCCGTTTGCCCGTCCCTACTGGCTTCCCGCCACGGAATCGCTTCCACTGGGCTGGGATTCGGTGCCCGTCACCGACGACGAGGTTCTCGACTGGTATTTCGCGCAGAGCCGGGTCGACTTCGATCCCGAGACCGGTCAGGTGTGGCGGCTGTCCGCGGCGCCGACCACGGCGGGTGGGACGCTGGTGTCGCTGGTCACCTCGCATGTGGCATCCGACGGCGGCGCCGTACTGTTCGCCGTCGGCGACGCACTGTCCCGGCTCGATGAGAGTCCGGACTTCGCAACCGGTTCGGGCCTGTTGGTGGGGACACCACCGCAGAACTCGTTGAACGCGAACGTGATCGATGCCGGCCGGCAGCTCCGGGCGGTCGCGAAGGGCATTCGCGCGGCGATCGACACCCGTGGCGTCACCGAGCCGGACCGCACCCCTCGTCCCACGCTCCCAGAGCTGCCCCTTCCGACCCGGTGGTCACCGGCCGACCTGGTGGTTCAGCTCGACCTCGCCGAGTGGAACGCCGCCGCCACACGGCATTCCGGCACGACGAACGGGCTCCTGATCGCGCTGGGCGCCGGCATCCTCGGTCGCAGCGGGCGCGTCGGCGACACCGCCGACATCCGCGTCGACATACCCCATTCGATGCGCACCCCCGACGACCCCCGCGCCAACGCCAGCACCGGCCTGCCGATCTCGGTCACCTACCGCACCGGCGAACGCATCGACCTCGCCGCCGTTCGCTCGGCCGTGAAGCGGGCCGCCACCGCCTACCGAGACCCGGCCACCACGCCCGCGTTGCAACACCTACAACCGTTGCAGATGATCCTGCCCCGTTTCGTCCTGCGCCGTTTCGCCCGCACGGCCAAGGCCCCGGAGTGCCTGTGCACCAACCTGGGTGAAACCGCCAGTGGCGTAGCCGATTTCGCGGGGCACCGTGCCTCCGCCGTCCTCATGCGACCCGTCGTCTGCACCAACGACACCGCCATGTTCCGCCGAGTGGAGGTAGGTGTGAATCTCTCCTTCTCCACCGACGGCCACACGGTCACCTTGGCGGTCACCGGCGCCGACCCCGACCGCTTCCCCAGCCGTACTGCCCTGCGTGAGGTGCTGGCGGCAGAATTCGAGTCGTGGGGCCTCATCCCCAGCTTCTGGTGACTCCCCCGCGTCAGTGGCCTGTCGCCACCGCACGCACAGCCGCGCGAGCCGCGACAAGGACGGGGTCCCACACCGGTGAGAACGGTGGTGCGTAGCCGAGGTCGAGCGCGGTCACCTGCTCCACTGTCATTCTGGCGGTGAGCGCGACTGCCGCGATGTCGATTCGCTTGGCGGCGCCGGTGTAGCCGACGATCTGCACGCCGAGCAGCCGGCCGGTGCGACGTTCGGCGAGCATCTTCACCGTCATGGGTTCCGCGCCGGGGAAATACCCTGCGCGGCCGGTGGATTCGATGGTGACGGTGTGGAACTGCAGCCCCGCGCGCCGGGCATCGTCCTCTCCGAGGCCGGTTCGTGCCACCTCGAGGTCACATACTTTGCTCATCGCGGTGCCGACCACACCGGGGAAGGTGGCGTATCCGCCGCCGACACCGGATCCGATCACTTGCCCGTGCTTGTTCGCGTGGGTGCCGAGCGGAATGTGACGCAGCGTGCCCGACACCAGGTCCAGCACCTCCACACAGTCACCGCCGGCCCAGATGTCGTCGTATCCGCGCACGCGCTGAGCGAGGTCGGTGAGCAGACCACCGCTCTCCCCCAGCGGAAGCCCGGCCCGACGCGCCAGCTCGGTGGCCGGTTGCACACCGATCCCGAGCACGACCACGTCGGCCGGGTACTCGGTGTCGGCGGTTGTCACGGCGCGGATCCTGCCATCCTCCGACGTCCGCATTCCGGTTACCTCGGTACCCCGAACGACCCGGATTCCCATCCCCTCCATGGCTTCTCGCACGCGCGCACCCATATCCGGATCCAGCGTGGACATGGGTTCGGCGCCCCGGGTGACCATGGTGACCTCGAACTTCCGGCGCACCAACGCCTCGGCCATCTCGACTCCGATGTAGCCCGCACCCACCACGACGGCTTTGCGCCCATCGGCCGACTCCAGGCCTTCGATCAGCGCCTGCCCGTCGTCGAGGGTCTGCACCCCGTAGACCCCCTCGGCGTCGATACCGGGCAGTGGCGGCCGGATCGGTGTCGCCCCCGTGGCCAACACGAGCTGGTCGTAACCCGTCCATGCCTGTGCGCCGGTGTCGAGATCGCGAGAAAGGACCCGTCGCCCCGCCGGATCGATCTCGATCACCTCGGTCCGCATCCGCAGATCGATGTCGCGAGCGCGATGTTCGGCCACCGAGCGCGCGATCAGCTCCTCGGCTTCGGCAACATCTCCCGCCACCCAGTACGGAATCCCGCATGCCGAATACGACGAATGCTGCCCCATCTCGAACACCACGATCTCGAGCTCACCGGCATCGCGCAGTCTTCGCGCCTGCGACGCCGCCGCCATCCCCGTCGCATCCGCCCCGACAACCACCATCCGTGCGCCCATGTCACCACCGTACGAGAGCTTGTCGCGGTTGCGGCCACCAGCACCGCGAGTCGCCAGTTCCGCGAGTTCCACGGACCAGGGCGCGGTGGTCGCCGGGTTCGCGCCGATCGGTCACAGGCACGTCATCGCGAGCGTCAGCCACCGTTCTCACGGGCAAATCGTGCGATTTCCACGATGTCCTTCCGAGGACCGAAAACACTCCGTCGAGCATCCTATGAGTTGTCGGCTCCACCTGCGCCCAGGCGGGTTCCCTTGCGTTCCAACCACTCCCAGATCAGCTCAGCGGCCGATTCACCGTCACGCAACGTCGTCGATGCCAGTTCGTCGAGGGAATCGGGTGAGCGGATCTCGAGGTAGTAGTCGGTGTCGCTGTGGCGGTAGGTCTGGATGAATTCCGGGTGGTCGGGGCGGCATACCGTCATGAACGGGCCGCCGCGACTGTATTTCAGTTTGCTGATCCAATAGCTCAGCTGGGTGCGGGTGAGCGTGGTCAGGGTGCGCGCGCCGACCGTCACGTCGAGGTTTCTTTGGATCGTCGGCGCTGTTTGCGGCAGTACGTCGGTCCATTCGTGGCCGGGTTCGTCATTCTTCATCCGGATACCCCCAGTCGAAAGCCACGCGGGCCTGCGGGACGAGCGCTGTGACCCGGCGGGCGAGGCGATCTTCGAAAGCCCCACTCCAGCGGAAGAATCCGCTGAAGATCACCGGGTAGTCCGATTCCGCGCGGACGAACAGGCCGTCTTCGGTTTCCCCCATCCAGACGAATACCTCGTCTTCCAGCCGCTCGTCCTTGAACGCTTCGACGAGCAAGTCGGTCATTCCCACCCACTCGCGTTCGTTCGCGAGCCCCCGAACAGTCAGGGCGACATCGATATTCACTGACACCGAACGAGACTATCGCCCGGCACCGACAACTCTGCTCGAGCTGGGCGCTCAGGATTCGCGGGCGGCGATCGCGGCTTGGATTCGGCGTAGCGTGCGCAAGCCCTTCTTCGCGGCGACGCTCACCATGCCGTCGAAGACGGTGGAGCCGCGATCGTCGGCCATCAGTCGTTCCAGCGTCGGCACGGCGCGGTCGTCGCCGGTCGAACCGAGGGCGACGGCCGCCCAGTACCGCTTGTCGGGATCGTCGCCGGCGGCCGCTTCGATCAGTCGCGGGATGACGGCGGGGGCGAACTCCGACAACGCGCTGGCGATGTAGCCGATGCGGTAATAGCGGCGGTTCTCGAATTCGTCCCAGAGCGCTGCCAAGGCCGCGTCGCCGCCGATCATGCCGAGGGCTTCGGCGGTGCGTTCGCGCATTCCGCTGATCGAGTCCTGCAGCAGGGGCGCGAGGACCGGGACGACCGATTCGTCGCCGAGGGCGCCGAGGGCGATCACCGCCTGGTCTCGGGCGATGTCCTGTGGGTGGTCCAGCATCGCGACCAAGCCGGGGACCGCCTCACGGATGCCGAGAGCCGCGCAGCCCATCGCGGCCCATGCCTGGCAGTTGTAGCGGGTGTCGGCAAGCGACGCGAGCAGCGGCTCGCGCAGGGTGTCGTCACCGAAGACCTCCGCCCGGTTCAATGCCCTGCTGTAGAGCGACCGGTGGTAGTCGGGATAGTCACGCACGAGTGCGCGCAATGTCTCCTTGGCGGATGTGTCGCCGTCCTCAGCCCGCACGAGCAGGAGCCGCAGATTGTCCTCGCGGGTCTCGAGATCGCCGTCTTTCAGGAGTCGCACATCAGCTGGGTTCACCGCCCAACGGTACCTGGCGATCAGCCGGATACTCGACACGCCGCAGGTCACGGCGCCGGGCCCTTGGTACGCCATTCGGCGCGCCCAGACCATACGAACGCGCCGGGCGCGGCCTGGGTCGTGGTCGTGGTCGTGGTCGTGGTCGTGGTCGTGGTCGTGGTCGTGGTCGTGGTCGTAGACAGTGGCTGGCAGCGCAATCACGTGTGGCGGCTGCTGGGCACGGCAGCGGCCCGCGATCTGCGGGCCGAACTCGGTTAGCACCTCGGGGCCGGTGTCGACCTGCATCGGTCGGCGCTGGTCCCGGCGCGTTGTCTGGAAAGGCTTGATCGCGCTCCTGCCTTGCCTTGGGACTAGTCGGGGTGAGTCCTTGTGTACGCATGGACTCGCGACTGAGGTCGAGCAGCGGATCGGCGATGGTGTCGAGCCGGGCGTAGAGCTCGTCGAGGTCATCGCTGATCTCGCGAGCACGGGCACGGGCACGGGACGGGCACGCGATACCGCGTTCGTAGTAGTCCGGGTCCAGATCGTCGGTGGCGACGGGGATATCGAAAGCCATTCGTGTGGCGACGATCTCGGCGGGCGAGCAAGGGCTGGTCGGCCCATTGGGCGAGCTGCGTCTCGCCACCATCTTCGGGGCTGGTCGCAGCGACGATCTTTGCCCGAGCGCCGAAGCCACAGTAAACCGGAGGATCGGCAAGTATCGCTTACCCATCAATTCTGGCGCATAGCACGAGGGGTGGTTCGATCGAAGCGAGATTCGACGGCGTCGAGCCACCCGATCATCGTGTCGATCGGGGCACGCTCGCAAGAGACGAGTAGGTGACTACTCGTGCTGAACCGACAATGCCGGTCGAGAATCGGAGCACGCCGTTCAAGGTCGATGCATCCGGGACACCGCCCCGGGCCGCCACGACACTCGGCGGCCTGTCGGACACGGCGTCAGCGAGGAGCAGGAATTATGCCATGGTTCGTTTGCAAGGTCGACCAAGCCGGACCCCAAGAAGACGGCCAGGTCAATATCAAACTCAACGATGAGGGCAACGGGTGGTCCGGCGCACGATGGTTTGTAGCCGACACTACGGTACGCAAAGAAATGCTCGCCATAGCGATAACAGCACTGCCGCTGAGACTGTCGGTCCACGCCAGGCTTGCATCGACTGCCGAGTACAGCCCGATTGAGCGACTCTACCTCCAGCGTTCAGCCTGAAAAGAGTGCAGTTATGACACTCGGAGACGGCATCCGGCGCAATATTGCGTCGGTTGATCCGATGGAACGCGGAATGCTACGCGATGCGTTCGTCGAGTTGAACAATCGTGCATACCCAGGTGGGCGCAACGACCAACGGCTCGGCCCGGACGGGAACCCCCGTAGCGTTCCCGGCGGCGTGACCTGGTGGTTCAAGCAGGACGAGATCCATCAGGCGACGCATGTCCACGATGGCCCGGAATTCCTGCCCTGGCATCGGGTGATGGTCAACCGGATGGAGGAGTTGATTCGCCAGATCAATCCGCAGCTATCACTGCACTATTGGGACTGGACCCAGGATCCGACGAGGATTTCCGGTGCGAATTTCGGTGGCGGATCGGTCGGAACACTTAATCTATTCGACCCGAATGACGGTTTCATGGGTTACGGCGGGACGACGGTGGCAGAGATCGGCGAGCCCTGGAAGTCGGCAGGCTATTACAACCCGGCAGCCGGAGTTCCTGACCCCGACAACCCTGACGCCCCGGTGGAACGTGACGTCCCGCCACCGCTGGTACCGAATCCGTTCGACCCGCCGCGCATCGTCACTCGGTCAGTCGGAGGCATAGTCGCAAGTTCCCAAACCAGGCCGACCACCGCAGGCGAGGATCGGGCGATCATCATGGCCGACGACTACCGGGAGCTACGCCTGCGGCTCGAACCGGTGCACAACGACCGGCACGAATACGTCAACATGGGCGGCGCGCATATTTCGTTTCGCGACCCGTTCGTGTTCTTGTTGCACTCGAATGTGGATCGACTTTTCGCCCGGTGGCAGACCGATCCCGCGCATCTGCTCGAGCGGCTGTCCCCCGAGACAGTATACGGCCCGGAGTCCGACCTCGACGTAGTGGTTCACCAGGTGGTGCAGAACCTCAACAACAATGTCGAACCCTGGTCGACTGGTCACTCGTTCGACCAGTTCGGTCGTGAGCACCTCACCAGACCCTGGTATGGACATGAATCAGGGGGCGAGGGCGAAACATTCACCTACAAGCACCCGTCGGTGGTCTCCCCACCCCGTTACGACACCAATGCGTTCACGCTGAACATCGACTTCGGCGCCTACTATCTAGCCGCGCGTGCAGGCAGCGTCGACCTGTTGTTACTCCCCTAGTTTGTGCGGACCCGCCCGGTGGTCCCCCATCGACCGGGGATCCGGGCTGGAGTCGTCGGTGTCCGGCCCCGCTCCAAGCGTGACATCTCATTTCATTGGCAGACGACGAGGATGCAATCAAACCGTGGCTCGGTGGTCGACATCGCGAGAAGAGGTCACCGACGCGGGTGTTGCCGGCGAACCGGCTATCGTCACACCGCCGACGAATCTGACGGTGACCAGACCGTTTGCGGTGTCACCGCACATTGAGGCGGGGCTGCCAGGCCGAGGTGGGTAACCCCCGACCGCTGTCACCGGAGGAACGTGACTGTGCCGCTACCCGGAGAGATCGGCTGTCGTCAACACCTCGAAGCCGCCGCTCCGGCGACACGATGACGATCCTGTTGGGTTCGCCCGAGTACATCGTGGCGCCGGTGCCGTGGCGCTCCTGCGGTCAGGATCGAGCGCGCCGCCATCTCCCAATGACTCCGGTTGCCGAAGAAGACACCACTCGTCCAAGGATGTCCGATCCAGTCGGCAAACAACCCTGCATAGCGATTGAGCGAGAGCACGGATACGGCAATCATCCAGTCAGCCGTCTGATTGCTGGGCACTAAACCTTCCCCGCGCGTCGCACTCCACACGCCGACGGGCGGGCGACTTCACGGCGAGCGTCTACATGCACTCGCCCGAGTATTAGGCAGTCCGTGAAGCGGTCCTGCAGAAGCACCGGACTGCCACAAGACCAGGCGGATCACCACAAGGTCCCGAAGGAGAGACCTGAATCCGCTGGTAGACCAATTCTGTGGACGATGTCGACACGTTCCGTGTGTGTGACCGTTTCGAGCCTGACGAGCCGGTATCCGAGGTGATCTCCGGTGACGGCAGAGGCCCCGCCTCGGATGTCTCCGACGCGGGGCCTCACACGAAACGAGCTGCTACGAGCTACTTTTCAAGAACTCGACACCACTACTTCTGCGCGGCCTTGAACTCACGACGACGCCGGTGCAGGATCGGCTCGGTGTAGCCGTTGGGCTGCGTGGTGCCTTCCAGGACCAGTTCCTTGGCGGCCTGGAACGCGATGTTGTCATCGAAGTTCGGGGCCAGCGGGCGGTAGGTCTTGTCGTTCGCGTTCTGGCGGTCGACGACCGGGGCCATCCGCTCGAGGCTGGCGATCACGTCGGCCTCGGTGACGATGCCGTGGCGCAGCCAGTTGGCGACCAGCTGGCTCGAGATGCGCAGGGTGGCACGGTCTTCCATCAGGCCGATGTCGTTGATGTCGGGCACCTTGGAGCAGCCGACACCGTGATCGATCCAGCGGACCACGTAGCCCAGGATGCCCTGGGAGTTGTTGTCCAGTTCCTGACGCTTCTCCTCGTCGGTCCAGTCGGTGGACTGGGCCAGCGGGATCTCGAGGATCTGGTCGACGGTGGCGCGCGGGCCGCCCTTGGCGATCTGCGACTGCTGCTTGAACACGTCCACCAGGTGGTAGTGGGTGGCGTGCAGGGTGGCAGCGGTCGGCGAGGGCACCCAGGCAGTGTTGGCGCCGGCCTTGGGGTGGCCGATCTTCTGCTCGAGCATGCCTGCCATCAGGTCGGGCATGGCCCACATGCCCTTGCCGATCTGCGCCTTGCCGGGCAGGCCCTTGGCCAGGCCGGTGTCGACGTTCCAGTCCTCGTAGGAGGTGATCCAGGTCTGGGCCTTCATCTCGGCCTTGCGGACCATCGGCCCGGCCACCATGGAGGTGTGGATCTCGTCGCCGGTGCGGTCGAGGAAGCCGGTGTTGATGAACACCACGCGGTCCTTGGCGGCCTCGATCGACGCGGCGAGGTTGACCGTGGTGCGGCGCTCCTCGTCCATGATGCCGACCTTGAGGGTGTTGCGGGTCAGGCCGAGGACGTCCTCGATCCGGCCGAACAGCTCGTTGGTGAACGCGGCCTCGTCGGGGCCGTGCATCTTCGGCTTCACGATGTAGACCGAGCCGGTGCGCGAGTTGAGGCGAGTGTTGTCACCGTTGAGCGAGTGCACGGCGATCAGCGAGGTGATCAGGCCGTCCATGATGCCCTCGGGCACTTCGTTGCCCTCGGCGTCGATGATCGCGTCGGAGGTCATCAGGTGGCCCACGTTGCGCACGAACAGCAGCGAACGACCGTGCAGGACCAGCTCGGAACCGTCGAGCGCGGTGAACACGCGGTCGGGGTTCATGGTGCGGGTGAAGGTCTTGCCGCCCTTGGAGACTTCCTCGGCCAGGTCGCCCTTCATCAGGCCGAGCCAGTTGCGGTAACAGACGACCTTGTCGTCGGCGTCGACTGCGGCGACCGAGTCCTCGAAGTCCATGATCGTGGTGAGCGCGGACTCCAGGACGATGTCCTTGACACCGGCGGTGTCGGTGGAGCCGATCGGCGAGGTGGCGTCGACCTGGATCTCGATGTGCAGCCCGTTGTGCTTGAGCAGGATCGAGGTCGGGGCCTCGGGATCGCCCAGGTAGCCGACGAGCTGCGACGGGTCGGCCAGGCCGATGTCGGTGCCGTCCTCCAGGCCGATCTCGAGCTCGCCGTCGACGATCTTGTAGTACGCCGAACCGAGGTGCGAACCGGTGATCAGGGTGACGGCGTCGTCGAGGAAGTTACGGCCCCACTCGATGACCTTGTCGCCGCGCACGCGGTTGTAGCCGCTGCCCTTCTCCGCGCCGTTGGCCTCGGGGATGGCGTCGGTGCCGTAGAGAGCGTCGTAGAGCGAACCCCAGCGCGCGTTGGCGGCGTTGATCGCGAAGCGCGCGTTCATCACCGGCACCACGAGCTGCGGGCCCGCGGTAGTGGCGATCTCGGTGTCGACGTTGCCGGTACCGATCTGGAACGGCGCGGGCTCGGGCCGCAGGTAACCGATCTCGGTCAGGAACTGCTTGTAGGCGGCCTTGTCGTAGCCGGTGCCCGGGTTCTCGCCGTGCCAAGCGTCGAGCTTGCCCTGGAACTCGTCACGCTCGGCGAGCAGCGCGCGGTTACGCGGGGCGAGGTCGTTGATGATCTGCTCGGCACCGGCCCAGAACGCGGCGGAATCTACGCCGGTACCGGGGAGCGCCTCGTTCTCGATGAAATCGTGAAGAACGCTCGCCACCTGGAGCCCGCCGACCTGAATCCGCTCTGTCATCTACTGCCTCACTTTGGTGAAAACCGGGTGGGAAAAGTCGATGTCATGTTACCCGTGGGTAGAGGTGACACCTCGTGTGGGTTCGAACGCCCTGCGGCCTCCGTCCATTCCGCCACGCCGAGCCACCGAGGTCGGAGGCATGGGCGCGGCGGGTCACCCCTTGATTGTAGGTGCGCGGGCAATTAATGTACTGATCGGAACATTAAGTCGCGTGCCGGACCGAACGGAGGCGCCGTGACCACCGAACCGGTATCGCCCGTGCGCCGTCGCGGCCGCCCCCGCGCCACCGAGCGCGCTGACACCCGCGAGCGGATCCACCACGCCGCACTCGAGCTGTTCGCCGAACGCGGATTCCACGCCACCGGCGTGGCCGAGATCGGCGCGAAAGCCGACGTCCAGCGGGGTGCGCTGTACTACCACATCGGATCCAAGGAAGACCTGCTGTGGGCGATCCTGCGCGACTACACCCGGCTGCTGCTCGCCGATGCCGAACGCATCATCGAGGCCGACGCCGACCCCGTCGAGACTCTGCGCCGGCTGATTCGCAGTCACGTCGAGCTGATCGTCACGCATCGGCGCGCGGTGGCCGTGCACCTGCGCGACGCCGACGCGCTCACCCACGAACACGCGGTCGTCCTCCAGCAACTGCGCGACCGGCTGCAGTGCCACTGGCAAGACGTGATCGACGCGGGCCACGCAGCCGGACAACTGCGCACCGCCGACCACATCGTCACCAACGGCATGCTCGGCATGCTCAATTCCCTCGGCTACTGGTACCGCGAGCGCGGCACCCACTCCCCCGCCGAGATCGCCGACATCCTCACCGACACCGTCCTGTCCGGGCTACGCGCCACGGGCGACAACACGAAAGGCTGACCATGGCTTGGGATTTCGAGACCGATCCGGAGTACCAGCGCAAGCTCGACTGGGTAGCGGAGTTCGTTCGCACCGAGGTCGAGCCCCTGGATCTGCTCTACCCCAATCCCTACGACCGGACCGACCCCGAGATCCGGGCGCTGATGCGGCCGCTGCAACAGCAGGTCAAGGATCAGGGCCTGTGGGCCTGCCATCTCGGACCCGAGCTCGGCGGTCCAGGTTTCGGCCAGCTCAAACTGGCGCTGCTCAACGAAGTGCTCGGGACCTCGATGTGGGCGCCGCTCGTCTTCGGTTGTCAGGCACCGGATTCCGGCAATGCCGAGATCCTGGCGCACTTCGGCACCGAGGAGCAGAAGGCGAAGTACCTGCAGCCGTTGCTCGACGGCGAGATCGGCTCCTGCTACGCGATGACCGAGCCCACCGGCGGCTCGGACCCGACCGCGTTCCGCACCACCGCGGTGCGCGACGGTGACGAGTGGGTCATCAACGGCGAGAAGTGGTTCAACTCCGCCGCCGAATTCGCCACCTTCCACATCGTGATGGTCGTGACCGACCCCGAAGCCGAACCGCACCAGCGGTTGTCGATGTTCATCGTGCCCGCCGATGCGCCCGGGCTCGAGCTGGTGCGCAACTTCACCGTGCCCGGGTTCAGCGAACACGAAGGGCATCTGCGATTCACCGATGTCCGGGTGCCCGCCGATCATCTGCTCGGCGCGGAGGGCGCGGGGTTCATCGTCGCGCAGACCCGGCTCGGCGGCGGACGCGTGCACCACGCGATGCGCACGGTCGCGTTGGTGCGCAAGGCCTTCGACATGATGTGCGAGCGCGCGGTGTCGCGCCCGGCCCGCAAAGGTGTCGTCGGCGGCTTCCAGATGACCCAGGAACGCATCGCCGACAGCTGGATCCAGATGGAGCAGTTCCGCCTGCTGGTCCTGCGCACCGCGTGGCGCATCGACCAGGCGCAGGACTACCGCGCCGTCCGCAAGGACATCGCCGCCATCAAGATCGCCATGCCGACCGTCATGAACGACATCGCCCGCCGCGCACTGCATCTGCACGGCGCGATGGGTGTGAGCACCGACCTGCCCTTCCTCGACATGACCACCTACGCCGAGGTGATGGCCATCGCCGACGGCCCGACCGAGGTGCACAAGATCACTCTGGCCAAGGAAGTGCTCAAGAACTACGCGCCGGGAGACCCGGTGTATCCGAGTGGCTACCGACCCGCGCTGCGCGAACAGGCCCGCGATCTGGTGGCGCGCAGGCTCGAACACGAGGTCGGCAACCACTGAAGGTCCCCGATCGCGGGGTAGGCACGAACTAGCCTGCCTCGCATGGGCGGTGTCAGCAATCCCGGGGACAACGGCACGCAACGATCACCTGCCGGGACCGAGCACGAGGTGGTCCCGGCACATCCGGTCGCCGATCGTCGTTCGGTCAACAAACCGGTGTTCCTCATCGCGGCGGGCACCGTGCTCGCCTTCGGGATCTGGGCACTGGCCTCGCCGTCGAGCGCCGAGACCATCGTCGGCGAGGTCAAGACCTTCACCACCACCTGGTTCGGCTGGTGGTACTTCGTGCTCGCCACGGCCATCCTCGGCCTCGTCGTTTTCCTCGGCGCCAGCCGGTACGGCCGCTACCGGCTGGGGCCGGAGGAGTCACGGCCGGAATACAGCCTGTTCTCCTGGACATCGATGCTGTTCGCGGCGGGTATCGGCATCGACCTGATGTTCTTCTCGGTCGCCGAGCCCGTCTACAACTACCTGCATCCCCCGCTCGGCGAGCCCGGCACCAACGAAACGGCCCGCAACGCGGTGGCCTGGACGATCTTCCACTACGGCATCACCGGCTGGGCGATGTACGCGCTGATGGGCGGCGCACTCGCCTATTTCGCGTTCCGGCACAACCTGCCGCTGACGATCCGAGCCGCGCTCTATCCGATCTTCGGCAAGCGCGTGCACGGCCGGTGGGGCGACGCGATCGACGTGGCCGCGGTGCTGGGCACCATCTTCGGCATCGCCACCTCGCTCGGCATCGGCATCGTCCAGCTCAACTACGGCCTGCACCAGCTGTTCGGGATCCCGCAGGGCAAGGCAGCCCAGATCGGGCTGATCGCGCTGTCGGTCGCCATCACCACGATCTCGGCGACCACCGGTGTCGACAAGGGCATCCGGCGATTGTCCGAACTCAATGTCATCATGGCGATCGCGTTGCTGGTCTACATCCTGGTCACCGGTCACACCGACTTCCTGCTCAACGGCCTGGCTCAGAACGCGGGCGACTACCTCTCGACCTTCCCCGACCGGACCCTCGACACCTTCGCCTGGGAGCGCAATCCCGAGACGGCGAACGCGCCCTCGACCTGGCTGGACAGCTGGACACTGTTCTTCTGGGCGTGGTGGGTGGCCTGGGCGCCGTTCGTCGGCCTGTTCCTCGCGCGCATCTCGCGCGGACGCACGCTGCGCCAGTTCATCTTCGGCGTGCTGGTCGTACCGTTCAGCTTCACCCTGATGTGGATCTCGATCTTCGGCAACAGCGCGCTCGAGGTCGCCAGGGACGACCGAGCCTTCGCCGAGAAGACCGCGGCCCAAGCCGAACTCGGCTTCTACTCGCTGCTCGAGAAATATCCCGGCGCGACACTGTTGCTCGGCGTCGCGACCATCACCGGGCTGCTCTTCTATGTGACCACCGCCGATTCGGGGTCGCTGGTCATGGGCAATTTCACCTCGAAACTGCCCGATCCGATGGCCGACTGCGCCACCGGCACCCGCATCTTCTGGTCGGCCGCGATCGGCGTGCTCACCCTGTCGATGTTGTTCGCCGGTGCGGGCGGGTCCATCACGACCCTGCAGAACGCCACCATCATCATGGGGTTGCCGTTCTCGTTCGTGTTGGCGCTGATCGGCATCGCGATGCTGCGCGCCGTGCACAGCGAGTCGTTCAAGCTCGACAGCTACCGCACCTCGCTGCCCAAAGCTTTCGCCGCGGGGCGTGGCCCGGCCGAACTCAGTAGTTGGCGTCGCCGGTTGCTCTCGACCATCAATTACCCGGGGGCCGCGGCCACCCGCAAATTCATCACCGGCACCGTCGACCCGGCGATGCACGATGTCGCCGCGGAGTTCGAGCACATGGGCATGACGGCGACCATCGACGATTCCCAGTCCAACGAGGGTCTGCCGTCGCCGCGTCTGCTGGTCGATCAGGCCAGTGAGCCCCGGTTCGAGTACGGCATCTGGCCGGTCTCGGCGCCGGCCCCGACCTATGCCGTGCTCGCGCAGCGGTCCGGGGATCGCTACTTCCGCTGCGAGGTCTACCTGGCCGAGGGATCGCAGGGCTACTCGCTCAACGGCTACAGCCGCGAGCAGATCATCGGTGACATTCTCGACCAGTACGAACGCCACCTCGGCTACCTGCATCTGCGCCGCGCGGCGAGCGATCACCACGAGCCCGAATCCAGCGACGTCGACAGCACCGACCGCGAACTGTGAAGGGATCCAGCATGAGCGACACTCTCTATATCGACGGTTCCTGGCGACCGTCAGCGTCCGGGCAGACACGCGAAATCCGTTGCCCAGCAGACGATTCCCTCGTCGGCGTCGTCGCCGAGGCCGGGCGCGACGACACGGTCGCCGCGATCACCGCGGCCCGCCGGGCCTTCGACGAAGGCCCGTGGCGCCGCACCGGCGCCACCGAACGGGGCGACCTGCTGCTGCGCGTCGCCGACGCGATCGACGCGCGGCGAGACGAGTTCGCGCGCGCCGAAACCCTCGACACCGGCAAGCGCCCCTACGAGTCCGACATCGACATGTCCGACATCGCGAACTGCTTCCGGTATTTCGGCAAACTCGCCGCCGAGGACGCGGGCCGGGTCGTCGACGCGGGCTCCCCCGACATCGACTCCCGCATCGTCTATGAACCGGTCGGGGTCTGCGGGTTGATCACGCCGTGGAACTACCCGCTGCTGCAGGCGGCCTGGAAGGTCGCCCCGGCGTTGGCGGCAGGCAATACGTTCGTTCTCAAACCGGCCGAACTGACCCCCCACACCGCGATTCTGCTGATGTCGGCGCTCGACGATCTCGGCGTACCTGCCGGGGTGGCCAATCTCGTGCTCGGCGCGGGCGCCACCGCGGGTGCGCCGCTGTCCGAACATCCCGATGTCGACCTGGTCTCGTTCACCGGCGGACTCGCCACCGGCAAGATCATCGCGCGCGAGGCGGCCGCCACGGTCAAGAAGGTGGCGCTCGAGCTGGGCGGCAAGAACCCGAATGTCGTCTTCGCCGACGCCTGCGACACCGAGCAGCGGCTGGCCGCGAGCGTCGACAACGCACTGAACGCGGCGTTCCTGCACTCCGGGCAGGTGTGTTCGGCGGGCGCGCGCCTGGTCATCGAGGAATCGGCACACGATCGTTTCGTCGATGAGCTGGTGCGCCGCGCCGAGCAGATCCGGCTCGGCTTGCCCTTCGCCGAGGGGACCGAAACCGGGCCGCTGATCTCGGCCGCCCACCGCGACAAGGTGAACGCCTATGTCGAGCAGGCCCGCGCCGAGGGCGCCGTCATCCGCACCGGTGGTGCGTTCGCCACCGGCGACCAGGGCTCCGGGAACCTCGACAACGGGTGGTTCTACCCGCCGACCGTCATCGACGGCGCCACCCGTGCGATGGCGTGCGTGCACGACGAGGCGTTCGGGCCCACCGTGACCGTGGAGACCTTCTCGACCGAAGACGAGGCCGTGGCCATCGCCAACGACACCGAATACGGGCTCGCGGGCGCGGTATGGTCCGGTGACGCCGCACGCGCCCGCCGGGTCGCCGCCCGGCTCCGGCACGGCACGGTGTGGGTCAACGACTTCGGGCCGTACCTGCCGCAGGCCGAGTGGGGTGGTTTCGGTCGCTCGGGCGTCGGGCGCGAGCTCGGCCCCTCCGGACTGCACGAGTATCGCGAGGCCAAGCACGTGTACGAGAATCTCCGGCCGGGCGTCACCGGCTGGTTCGCCGATCGGGAGGAACAGCGGTGACCACATACGACTACGTGATCGTCGGCGGCGGTTCCGCGGGAGCGGCCGTCGCGGCCCGGTTGTCGGAGGACCCGTCGGTGACGGTCTGCTTGCTCGAGGCAGGACCCTCCGATGTCGACGACCCCGCCATCCTGCGACTCGACCGCTGGATGGAACTGCTGGAATCGGGCTACGACTGGGACTACCCGATCGAGCCGCAGGAGAACGGCAATTCGTTCATGCGCCACGCCCGCGCCAAGGTGCTCGGCGGCTGCTCCTCGCACAACAGCTGCATCGCGTTCTGGGCTCCGCGCGAGGACCTGGATTCCTGGGAACGCGAGCACGGCGCCACCGGGTGGGGTGCGGACTCGGTGTATCGGCTGTATCCGCGGATCGAGACCAACGACGCCCCCGGCGAGCACCACGGCCGCGGCGGCCCGGTGCACATCATGACGGTGCCGCCGAACGATCCGTGCGGTGTGGCCTTGCTCGACGCCTGCGAGGCGGTCGGTATCCCGCGCGCCGAGTTCAACGCGGGGCGCACAGTCGTCAACGGCGCCAACTTCTTTCAGATCAACCGGCGAACCGATGGGATGCGCTCGTCGTCATCGGTCAGCTATCTGCACCCTCATCTCGACCGGCCGAACCTCACCATACGTACCGGCGCGTGGGCCAAGAAGATCGTGATCGAGAACGGGCGGGCGGTCGGGGTCGACATCACCGACAACGCGTTCGGCCGCACCACCCGGATCACGGCGAACCGTGAGGTGATCGTCTCCGCCGGCGCCATCGACTCGCCGAAGCTGCTCATGCTCTCGGGCATCGGGCCCACGGTTCACCTGCGCGAGAACGGCATCGAGGTGCTCGTCGACTCGCCCGGCGTCGGCGCGAACCTGCAGGACCACCCGGAGGGCGTGATCGGTTTCGAGACGACGCGACCGATGGTGGACAGTTCCACCCAGTGGTGGGAAGCGGGCATCTTCACCCCGACCGAGGACGGACTCGACCGGCCGGATCTGATGATGCACTACGGCAGCGTGCCTTTCGACATGCACACACTGCGGCAGGGGTATCCGACCGCCGAGAACACCTTCTGTCTGACACCGAACGTCACCCATGCCCGCTCACGCGGCACGGTCCGATTGCGCTCGCGCGACTTCCGGGACAAGCCGAAGGTGGACCCGCGCTACTTCACCGACCCCGAGGGTCACGATATGCGCGTGATGATCGCCGGTCTGCGCAAGGCGCGCGAGATCGCCGCGACCGCACCGCTGTCGGACTGGGTGGCGCGCGAGCTGTATCCGGGGCCGGACGCGCAGACCGACGCCGAACTGGCCGACTACGTCCGCCGGACCCACAACACGGTCTACCACCCGGTGGGTACGGTCCGCATGGGTGCGGTCGACGACCCGATGAGTCCTCTCGACCCCGAGTTGCGGGTCAAGGGCGTCGAGGGCCTGCGTGTCGCCGACGCTTCGGTGTTCCCCGCGCACACCACGGTCAACCCGAACATCACGGTGATGCTCGTCGGCGAACGCTGCGCCGAACTCGTCGCCGCCGATCGGACGTAGGCCGGCCGAGGACCGACCCGACTCCGCGCGGCGGAACTCGTCGCGCGGAGACCTCAGTCCACTCGTCGCACGTCCGTGGTCTCGGCAGTGACCAACGCTCCGGACTGACTGCGGGGGTGCAGCGCGGCAAGGGGTCGGCCGTCGTGATCCACGAGAGTCGAGCGGGGCTCGTCGCCGGCGAAAGCATGCCTTTCGCCCCATTGCCGCAGGGCGACGATGGTGGTGAACAGGTCCCGCCCGGCACCGGTCAGCTCGTAGACGTGCCGTTTGCCGCTCGGGGTGGCGCTGGTGGTGAGGATGCCGTCCTCGACGAGTCGGCGCAGACGGTCGGCGAGGATGTTGCGCGCGATCCCTAGCCGCTGCCGGAACTCGGTGAACGAAGCCGGCCCGTTCATGGCGTCTCGCACGATGAGCAGGCTCCACCGGTCCCCCACCAGGTCGACGGTGCGGGCGACCGGGCAGGTGGCGTCGGTCCATTCGCGGTCGAAGCCGTGCGCTGATGCCATGGTCCACCTCCTGATGGGTTGCAATTCGAAACCATTATTGCCTACCGTGAGAATTGGTTTCATTTTGCTACTCTTTTGGAGGTCTAGTGGCGACAGAAGTCACAGGAGCACAGCGATGGATGCTGGCGACGGTGTGCGCCGCGGCAGTGTCCACGATCTACGCGATCCAGCCGGTCCTCGCCGTCGCCGGCGCCGAGTTGGGTGTGTCACCGGAATCGTCGGGCACGCTGATCGCCGCCGGGCAGATCGGCTACTTCGCCGGGCTGATCCTGCTGGTGCCGCTCGGCGATCTACTGAACCGACGTCGGCTCATCGGCGGGCTGCTGGCACTCACCTCGGTCGGGGCCACGATCACGGCCGCGGCACCCAACGGTGGGGTCGCGATGGCCGGACTCGCCTTCGCCGGGCTGTTCGCGGTCGTCGTGCAGGTGACAGTCGCCTATGTCGCCGCCGTCTCCCCGCCCGGCGAACGCGGTCGCAACATCGGTGCGGTCACCTCGGGTGTCGTGATCGGGATCCTCGGCGTCCGGGTCGTCGCGGGACTACTGGGCGACACGCTCGGCTGGCGCGCGGTCTATGTCCTGCTGGCCGTGCTGTGCGCGGGACTCGCCGTCGTCACCCGAGGAGGCCTGGACCCGGACACCAGAACCTCCGGTGATCGATACACCCGGATTCTGCGGTCGATGGGACATCTGGTCACCACGGATCGACTGTTCCTGAGCCGGGGCCTGATCGCCTTCTTCGTGTTCGCGTCCTTCGGCTCGCTCTGGAGCGGCCTCGCGCTCCCACTCGGTGCGCAACCCTGGAACTTCGGTACCACCGAGATCGGACTGTTCGGGCTGGTGGGGCTCGCGGGAGCCCTCGGCGCGGGCCGGGCGGGCCGGTGGGCCGATGCCGGTCACGCTCAGCGGATCACCGGGTGGTCGCTGGTACTGCTCGCCGCGTCGTGGCTGCTCATCGCACGGACCGGGTCGACTCCGGCGCTGCTCGTCGCCGGTGTCGTGGTGCTCGACTTCGCCGTTCAAGCCGTACACGTGAGCAGTCAGCATCTGCTCACCACCGCGCACCCGGGCCGCGCAGGCAGCGTCATCGGCGCCTATATGGCTTTCTATTCACTGGGCTCCGCCCTCGGCGCGGTCACGACGGCCTGGGCGTACACCTCGTGGGGATGGTGGGTCTCGTGCCTGTTCGGCGCCCTGTATGCCCTGGCCGGGTTCGCTGTATGGGGGTCGGCCCAGCTGTGGGTGCGCGACCGGCGACCGAAAATAAATCAGCCGACATTTCGGACACGGTATGCCACCATGATTTCACGCAGGTGATTCGCATCGGGCGAGGAACCGACGAGCAGCATCGAGAGGAGGAGACGGCCGTGAAACAGCAAGCGCCACAGCGAGAATCGGACAAGACCTATCGCCGCGCGAATTCGGTCCATCGCGCGATGCGCCTGGATATCGATAGCACCGGCCGTTTCCTGATCGCGGCCTGACCGGCCCCCACCTCCGCTCCTGACGTTCACTTCTCTCGAAACATGGTGATTCCCATGATGATTCGTCATGCCGTCGACCCGACGGCGCCCGCTTCCGACACCTGGATACACACGAGGGTGCTCGTGCTGAATGCCAGCTACGAGGCCCTCGACGAGATCACCGCCGATCGGGCCGTGACACTGCTGATCAGCGGCGCGGCCGAGACCGTGATCGAGCGGGCACCGCGGTTCCCGATCCGCTCGCAGCATCTGGTCATGGCGTTGCCGGAGACGATCCGGCTGGTGCGCTACGTCTACCTGGCGCACGTCGCGCCGATCGGTGACGACAGCCGCGCCACGCTGGCCGGGGTGTTGCGGCGCGACAAGTACCGGTGCGGCTACTGCGCCGACTGGGCGCACACCGTCGACCACATCCGCCCGCGCAGCCGAGGCGGACCGAACACCTGGAGCAATCTCGTCGCCTGTTGCGCACCGTGCAATACAGGCAAGGCCGACCGCACCCCGGAAGAGGCGGGGATGCGGCTGCTGTGGGAGCCCAAGGCTCCCGACCCGCTCGCTCGCAAGCAGCGCCGGATCTGGAAGGAGTACGCGCCGTGACCACCACCGACCTCGCACTGACCGAACTGCTGACCCTGTCCGATTCGGGGCAGTGGCACCGCGCCGCCTGCCGTGGTGACCCCAACCACGAGGCGTGGTTCCCCTACCCGTCGCAGGACTTCGACTACGCACGCAAGATCTGCGCCGGGTGCCCGTTGCTCGCGGGGTGCGCCGAGTACGCGGCGCAGACGGGTCAGTCAGGGGTGTGGGGTGGTCGTGAATACGATCGCGGCCGCGTGATTCGCGCTTGACCGGCCGAGCCGGGTGTCCGAGGTGGCACCCGGCTCTGCGCGTTCGGCACGCACCGCACAGTTGCACGGACTGCCTCGACCGGGGATGACCCCTCATACCGCATGCTGTGACCTGCGGCGATGCGCATCGGGATGCGCTGTGCTGCGGTTGCGCGCGGTGTCCTTAAACTTGCCGCGTGGGTACGCATCGCAACGGGACCAGTTCTCGAAGTATCAGCAAGGGTCCGGTTATCGCAGTATCGGCACTCATCCTGGTGATCGTCGCCGTCTTCGCCTGGTTCCAGCTCAGTGATCGTGCCGCGACCACCGATGTCGCCGCCGCCGCCGAGTGCGTCGAGGGGGCCGCGCAGCTCGACGTCACCGTCGATCCGGCGATCGCGGGGCCGGTGCGCGCCGCGGCCGACCGGTTCAACGCGACCAAGCCGCGGGTGCGTGACCACTGCGCGCAGGTGAAGGTGTCGGCACGCCCGTCGAGCGCGCTGGTCACCGCTCTCGCCGACACCACGAAGTGGGATCCGGGCCTCGGTCCGCAGCCCGGGCTGTGGATCGCCGATTCGAGCCGGTCGATCGAGTTGGTTCGGGTGCCGGGCCTGATCGAGGGCACGCCCGCCTCGATCGCCACCAGCCCGATCGTGCTGGCCGTGCCCGATGCCCTGCGCCAAGCGCTCGAACAGCACCAGATCTCCTGGGCCGACCTGCCACGACTGCAGCAGGGCTCACTCGACGAGGTCGGCCTGTCCGGCTGGGGTGGGCTGCACATGGCACTGCCCGCCGGTGACGCCACGACCGCCGCCGCCGCGTCTATCGGCGCCGCGATCTCGGGGACCGAACCGTTGACCGAGCAGGCCGCCAAGTCGGGGCAGGTCGTCGCCGCGATCTCCGGGCTCGCCGCGGGCTCGCAGACACCGGCCGACCTGATGACCGCCATGTCGGAGATCAGCGCGAATCCCACCGATGACGACGTGCACGCGGTCGCCGCGACCCAGCAGCAGCTCGGCACCGGCGGACTCACCGCTTTCCGGCCGATCGGTAGCGCGCCGCTGGCCGACTATCCCGCCGCGCTGCTGTCGGGGCCGTGGGTCGACAAGACCCAGAATCTGATCGCGTCGCGGTTCATCGACTTCCTGCGGGCACCGGAGCAGGCGGGTGCGCTCGCCACCGAGGGCTTCGGGCCCGCGATCGGTTCGGCACCGGCCAATCCGCCGCGCGCGGCACTGGAGAAGGTGCTGTCGACGCTGGCCAACCCCGTCCTCGGGGTGAACGCGACTGTCCTGCTCGACGTGTCGTCGTCGATGGGTACCGCCGAGGGCTCGACCACCCGGCTGTCGAACGCGATTGCCGCCGTCGCCTCCACACTGCAGGTGATGCCGCCCGACTTCGGGCTCGGCCTGTGGACGTTCGGCAAGAACCTCGACGGCACCACCCCTTACAAGGTGCAGGCGGCCACCGAGCTGCTCACCGACTCCCAGCGCAACGCGGTCGGCTCGGCGGTCACCGCCGTGAAACCGAGCCAGCTCACCGCGGATCAGGCGTACCCGAGCCTGCTCGCCGCCTACCGCGCCGCGGTGGCCGGTTACTCCCCCGGTCGCACGAATTCGATTCTGCTGATCACCGACGGTCCCGACGACGATTCGACGCTGACCGGCACCGCGCTGGTCGAGGAGATCACCGCGGCGACCAAGTCGGGCAAGCCCATTCGCATCGACATCGTCGTGGTCGGCGGCCAGGGCACCCAAACCCTGCAGACACTCGCCGACCAGACCGGCGGCACCTACACCCGCATGCCGACGAGCAACGACCTCGGCTTCGGTACCGCGGTCGTCAAGGCACTCACCACGCCCTAGGTCACCGACACGGACGCCGTTACGGAGAAACCTGCACGAGCGCACCGGATTCCATCGCTACCCAGAGATCTCCGGCAGCGTCGACGGTGAGTCCGTGCGGTTCGGCGCCCGGTAGGTCGAGGTGCGTGATCGTGCCGTCGGTGGTGATCCGCCCGAGACGGCAGCTCGCCCACTCGGTGAACCACAGCGCACCGTCGAGGCCTGCCACGATCGCGTGCGGGCGAGCGTCGGTCGCCGGGAGGGCGAACTCGGCGATGTTGCCGTCGAGGTCGATGCGCCCGATCGCACCCGCGCCGATTTCGGTGAACCACAGTGCGTCGTCGGGGCCCGCGGTGATGCCGACCGGCGCGGCCGAAGGCGTGGGGAGCGGGTAGACGCGCAGCGCGAGGTCGGTGTCGACGCGGGCGATCGCGTTGCCCTGGTTCACCGTCAGCCACAGCGCCCCATCGGACCCCGACGTGATCATCGAGGGCATACCGTCGATCTCGACGCGGGTGAGGGTGCCGTCCGCGGCAAGTCGCCCGACCCGACCCGCCTGCAATTCGGTGAACCAGAGCGCACCGTCCGGCCCGACGCACGCACCGTAGGGACCTGCCATGGACCTGCTCGTCACCGCACCGTCGACGGTGATCCGCCCGAGCCGACCACCCTGGAACTCGGTGAACCACAGGGCATCATCGGAACCGGCGACGATCACCGTCGGTTGTCCGTCGGACTGCGCGAGCGGATAGGACCGCACGAGCCCCTCCGCTAGACGTCCGATCACGCCCTGCGTCACGAGCGTGAACCACAGCGCCCCATCGGGCCCGACGGTGATCCCGTACGGAGCGCCGGGCACGTCGATCACTTGCACGATCTCAGCCAAAGTCCTCAATTCCCTTCTGTATTCCCCGGAAACGACGGCGCAGCGCCCGGTCGTGCGACACCACGACCACCGCGCCCCGATACTCGCTCAGCGCCCGTTCCACTTCGTCGACCAAGGTGAGCGACAGGTGGTTGGTCGGCTCGTCCAACAGCAGCAGGTCGTGTTCACCGGCGAGCACACGGGCCAGCGCGAGCCTGCGCCGCTGACCTTCCGAGAGAGTACCGACCTCGCGATCGAGCAGTTCGGGAGCGAACAGCCCGGTCGCGAGCAATGCTTCGCGCCCGAATCCGTAAGTGTCGGTGACACTTCGGGCCGGATCGAAACTCTCGTCCTGGCGCAGGTATCCGATACGTCCCGGTGCTGTCGCGTGGATCGCGTCGAGCAGGGTCGACTTCCCCGCGCCGTTGGGTCCATGGATCAGCAGCCGCTCGCGCGGGCCGAGCGTCAGCCCGCCGATGTGGAACTCCACGCCGGTCCCCGCCGTGAATCGGCCGCGGAACCGCAACGGTTCAGGCGGTCGCGGCACCGGATCCTCGCGCAGCCGGCGCAACCGCTCGGCGGTGTTGCGCACCCGCGAGGCGACCGAGCTCTGCACCCGCCCGGCGTTGCGGTCGTAGGCCATCTTGTTGTTGTCGGTCATCGCGCGACCCGGCGCGACCTGCTGGGCAGTGCTCGTGGCGAACTCCTCGAGCCGCCCGATCTCGCTGCGCCACTGCGCATAGGCCTGTTCCCAGCGAATGCGCGCGGCCGCCTTCTCCGTCAGGAATCCGGTGTAGCCGCCGCCGAAGCGGGTCAACGCGCCGTCGGCGACTTCGAGCACCGCGGTGGCCACCCGATCGAGGAAGATCCGGTCGTGCGAGACCAGCACGACTGTCCCCTGATGGGTGCGCAGGCGATGTTCCAGCCAGGTGAGCGCGGCGTCGTCGAGGTGGTTGGTCGGTTCGTCGAGCAGGAGCACTTCCGGCGAGGCGGCGAGCAGGCAGGCCAGCCCGAGCCGGGCACGCTCGCCGCCGGACAGGCTGTCGAGCGGGCGGTCACGGCCGATACCCGCCACTCCGAGTCCGTGCATCGACGCGTCCACCCTGGCGTCGGCGGCGTAACCGTCGCGCGCCTCGAAACGGGCGAGCAACGCCCCGAAGCGGTCCATGTCCTGCGCTTCGGCGGCGGCTTGCATGCCCGCCTCGAGTTCGCGTAGTTCGGCCAGCGCCAGTTCGATGGCCGCACCGACTGTTTCGCCGGGCAGGGTCTGCGCGAGGTGACCGATCCCGCCCTCGGCGGTGACGGTGATCGTGCCCGCGTCGGGTCGAGCGATCCCGGCGAGCAGGCGGAGGAGGGTCGATTTGCCTGCGCCGTTCTCGCCGACGATCCCGACGCGTTCGCCGGGGCGGATCGAGACCGAGATGGTGTCGAGCACGGGCCGGTCCGCATAGGACTTCGATACTCCGCGCAGGGACAGTTGAGTGGTCAAACAGTGCTCCAATCGCAACTCGTGTAGCTTTAACACTACAAAACCGCGACAGCTAACGCAACAGGAGTTGTTTTTGGAACCGCAACGACGTCCCGGCGGACGCAGCGCCCGAGTCAGGGAAGCCGTTCTCGACGCGACGGCGGACGAACTCGCCGAGCGGGGCTACCAGGGCCTGAGCGTGGAAGCCGTCGCTCAGCGAGCCGGGGTACACAAGACCACCGTCTATCGGCGCTGGCGCGGCCCGGAGGGGCTCGTCGCGGACGCGCTCGAGCGCGCCTCGGAACA
Source organism: Nocardia sp. NPDC127606 (assembly GCF_042671725.1). Lineage (NCBI taxonomy): Bacteria > Bacillati > Actinomycetota > Actinomycetes > Mycobacteriales > Nocardiaceae > Nocardia > Nocardia sp. NPDC127606. The sequence goes on from NZ_JBHXWQ010000001.1 coordinate 1,977,843, forward strand.
GCCATGGCCGATCCCCGATACGGGCACCCTCACCGGCGATCTCCGTGCGCTGACCGAGTTGCTCCGACAGGGCTTCACCGATCCCGAATCAGGTTCGGTGGCAACAGCTTTCATTACAGCGGGGATGCAGCACCCCGATGCGGCCGCCGCGCTGCGCGACTTCTACGCGGCGAGGCACGGCGAGGCGGCGGCGATCGTGGCGCGGGCGGTCGCGCGCGGCGAGGTCGACCCGGAGGTCGACGCCGCCGAGATCATCCGGCTCGCGGTCGCACCGCTGTTCCACCGGCTGTTCATCACCCACGAGCCGGTCACCGCCGACCAGGCGCGCCGAGCCGCCGACGTGGCGGCCACACTGGCGAGAACACCGATCGGTACCTGAATCAGCCCGCGCGGCACTACGACCCGTGCGCTCAGGTCCGCACGGCATACACCTCGTGCAGTTCGGTGCCTGCCAGCGACGGGTCCTGCCTGGTGCGCGGGGTGAGTCCGTGGCGGTTGAGGACCTCGCAGAATTCGGCGAGGCGGCCGTCGCGGTCGTGCACCTCGGCGACGACGGCACGGATCCGGGACCAGTCGGAGTCGGTGATGCCGAGCAGGACATCGAATTCGGCGCGCTCGACGTCGATCTTCAGCACGCCGATCTCGGCGACCGGATCCTCCTGCGCAAGGATCGCCGACACCGTCGTGACCTCGACTTCGATCTGCTCACCGTCGTGTAGGCCGCGGGTGATGAGGCTGATCGCGTCGTCGGGCAGGCCGCTGTTGCGCAGGAAGGCCTTCGTCGCGTCGTCGTCGGCGTCACGATCGGCGTACAGACTCGAGTTCGCTGTGGCGCGGGGGTACCAGGTGAACGGCAGCACACCGGGTGCGGCGCCCACCGCGACCTCGAGGGCAACACCGCCGGGCACGTGGGCCTCCATATTGCGATGCAGGCAGTCGAAGGTGGCGGGAGCGGGTTCGGCGGCGATCACGCGGACTCCGGGGCGCGTTTCGGCGAACATCATCGCGCTCAGTCCGATATTGGCGCCGATGTCGACCGCGAGGTCACCGGGCCGCAGGGTGGCGGCGGCCTGACGGTAGTACCCGTCGGCGATCATCTCGTTCCAGAGCATGCGCGCTTCGGCGGGGCTGGTGCAGGTGACGGTGCGGCCGTCGTCGAGGCGCAGTTGCTGCTGTGTCGTCATCAGTTCATGAATCCTTCGAGGATCGGGCCGATCACGGCCAGCGCGGACGGGTGGGTCAGCTCGAGATGGCGAGCGTCGAGAACAGTGTTGTGGATACGGCCGGTGACGTGCGGTTGCCATGTCTGCGCGACGGCCTCGGTGTCGTCACGGTCCTTGCCTGCGGTGAAGAAGATCAGGTCGCCGTCGAAGGTCCGGGGGTGGTAGTCGTCGGCGAGTTCGCCCGCGGTGGAGAAACTCTCCATCACCCGGTCGACATGGTCGGCGCTGAACAGGCCGGTGCCGGTGATCTGATCGCGGACCACCTGCCACGCCTGCTCGGTGGTGCTCGCGGTGACGGTGTCGGCGAGGTCGAACAGTTCCCGCCAGCCACCGAGCAGATCGGCCATCAGCTCCCCGGGCGCGGATTCGGTATCGGGAGCGATCGGTGGGGCACCGACCGCGCTGTCCATCATGGCCAGCAGCGCGACCTGTTCGCCCTGCTCCTGCAACTGTGTCGCCACCGCGTGGGCGATCTGGCCGCCCAGCGACCAGCCGAGCAGGTGGTACGGACCGCTCGGCTGGGTCCGGCGGATCTCGTCGACGTAGCGGTGCGCCAGCTCGTCGATCGACGTGGCCGGGGGCTCGGCGGCGACGACGTGTGGGTCCTGCAGGCCGAACACCGGCCGATCGCCGCGCAGATGTCCGACGAGTCCGCCGTAGAACCAGGCCAGCCCGCCCGCCGGGTGGATCGCGAACAGCGGGGTCGCATCGCCCGCGGGCCGCAAGGGCAGCAGCACCTGCATACCCGAACCGCCCTCGGCTTCGTCGACCCTGCGGGCCAGCGCCCGCGGCGTCGCGTCGTCGAACATCCACGGCAGTTCGAGGTGCACGCCGCGGCCCTGCAGTTCGGCCACCGCCATGGTCGCGAGCAGTGAGTTGCCGCCCAGATCGAAGAAGCCGGCACCGGCACCGACCCTGGCCACGTTCAGGGTGCGTGCGAAGACTTCGGCGATCGCGATCTCGGACGGTGATCGCGGCGCGTCGTATTCGTCCTCGACGCGGTCGAAGTCGGGTGCGGGCAAGGCTTTTCGGTCGAGCTTGCCGTTGACCGTCACCGGCAGTGCCGAGAGCACCACGACGGCCGAGGGCACCATGTAACCGGTGAGCAAGTCGGCGGCGGTGTCACGGACCCGCGCCGGGTCGAGTTCGTGCCCGTCGGCGGGGACGACGTAGCCGATCAACTGGTCGACGTCCTTGGCGTGGCGATGCACCGCGGCTGCCGCCTGGGCGACACCGGGATGACGGAGCAGCGCCGCTTCCACCTCACCCAATTCGATACGGAAACCACGCAATTGGATCTGCGCGTCAGCGCGCCCGCGGTAGTCCAATTCCAGTCCGTGCCCGCCGCGACGCCACCGCCCGACATCACCGGTCCGGTACAGGCGGCTACCCGGCGCGCCGAACGGATCGGCCACGAACCGGCCCGACGTGAGCGCGCCCGCCCCGTGGTAGCCGCGCGAGAGCTGGCCGCCGCCGACATAGAGGTCACCGGTGACGCCGACCGGCACCGGCCGCAAGCGCTCGTCGAGCACGTATACCGTCAAGCCGGGCAGGGCGCGCCCGATCCCGCCGCCCGCCTGATCGACCTCGGCGTAGCTGACATGCACGGTCGTCTCGGTGATGCCGTACATGTTGACCAGTGTCGGCGTGCCCGCCGGGTGGGCGAGGAACCAGCCGGTCAGCCGGGACGGGTCGAGCGCTTCGCCGCCGAACACGATGTAGCGCAAGGCGAGGTCGGCGCCGCCCGCGCCCCGGTAGCGGCGCTCCGCGTCGACGAATCCGTAGAACGCCGACGGCGTTTGGCTGAGCACGGTGACCTGCTCGCGCGCCACGAGCTCGACGAAAGCGTCGGGCGTGCGCGTGGTGTCGTAGTCGACGACCACCAGGCGACCGCCCGAGAGCAGGGCGCCCCACATCTCCCAGACCGCGAAATCGAACGCGTAGGAATGGAACAGCGTCCAGACGTCGTCGGGCCCGACGTCGAACTTCTCCGCGGTGTGGGTGAGCAGGGTGACCACATCGCGGTGGGTGACCGCGACACCCTTCGGCCGACCCGTGGAGCCCGAGGTGTAGATCATGTAGGCGACGTTGTCCGGCAGCGCGGCAAGTTTCTGCGCACTGTCGACGACGTTGCCGTCATCCACAAGGACTGTCGGACCGGCGAATTCGGGTGTCTGCGACGCCATCGCCGATGTGGTCAGCATCGCTACCGGCCGTGCGTCGTCGAGCACGAACCGGAGCCGCTCTGCCGGGTACGCCACATCCACGGGCAGATAACCCGCACCCGACATGACCACGGCCAGCAGCCCGACCGCCAACTCGGCCGAGCGCGGCAACGCGACGGCGACCAGTGTTTCGGGGCCCGCACCGGAGGCGATCAGTCGGGCGGCAACAGACTTCGCGCGCCGATCCAGTTCCGCGTAGGTCAGGACCGTCGTCCCATCGGTCACCGCGACCGAATCCGGGGCCACGGCCACGCGCCGTGCGAACAATCCGCCGATCGTTTCCTCGGGAACGTGCGCGCCCGCCACGCCTGCCGCGTCGAGAACCTCGTAGCGCTGCCGCGGTTGCATGAACTCGATGTCACCGATGATCGCCCGCGGATCCGCGGTCACCGCCTCCAGGATGCGCAGATACCACTGCGCGAACCGCTCCATCGACTCTTCGACGAAAAGATCTGTGGCGTAGGTCAATCGGCCGAGCGTACCCAGCGGGTGACCGTCGGCGGCGAACCGCTCGACCAGCTTCACATTGAGATCCGACTGCGCCTGATCGACAAAGTCCTCGACCGGCTCCACCGAGATCCCCGGTAGTTCGAGCACCACCTCATCGAGATTCTGGTAGTCGATCGTCACCTGGTACAGCGGCAGATGCGCGGTCGAACGCGGCGGATTGAGCGCCTCGACGACCTGCTCGAAAGAGACCTCCGCGTGTGCGAGGGCCGCCAGGTCGGCTGCTCGGACGTCGGCCAGGAGCGCGTCGAACGGCTGATCGGCAGGGACCTCGGTTCGCAGGACGACAGTGTTGACGAACATGCCGATCAGGTCGTCGAGTTCACGTTCCCCGCGCCCGGAGACCGGTGTACCGACCGCGATGTCGCGGGTGTTCGCCAGCCGTGCCAGCAGGACAGCCAGCGCGGCGTGAGCCACCATGAACGGCGTCGCGCCCGCGGCCCGCGCGACCGCGGCGATCCGCTCCTGCAGCGGTGCCTCGATATCGAAGTCGATGGTCCGGCCGCGCATCGACGCGACCGGCGGACGCGGCATGTCGGTCGGCAGTTCGAGGAGTTCGGGCAGCCCGGTGAGGGTAGCGCGCCAGTAGTCCAGCTGACGTGACAGCAGCGACTCCGGATCGTGCTCGTCGCCGAGCAGATCGTGTTGCCACAGCGCGTAATCCGGATACTGGACCGTGAGCGGCGGCCACGAGGGCACGCTCGCGGTGATCACCGCGAGATAGGCGGCCGCGACGTCGCGGGCCAACGGGATCATCGAGAGCCCGTCCGCACAGATGTGGTGCACGGCGATCACCAGCACGTGATCATCCGGGCCGAGATCGAACAGTTCGGCCCGCACCGGCGGTGCCTCGGAGAACTGGAAACTCCTCGACAGCACCGCCGCTGCGGCCTTCGGCAGCACCGATTCCTCGATCGCGATCGGGATCAGGTCGGGCACGACCTCGTCGGCGTCGACGATCACCTGCCACGGTATACCGTCGATCACCGGGAATTTCGTGCGCAACGATTCGTGGCGACCGATCACCATCGCGCAGGCTGTCCGCAACGCGGGGATTTCCAACTCGCCGGTCAGCCGGATCACCAGCGGCACGTTATAGGCGCCGACCGAGGCGTCGAGTTGGTTGAGGAACCACATCCGTTGCTGGGCCGGCGAGAGCGGGATCGGGCCGGTGTCGGGTCGCCGGGTCAGTGCCGGGCGTTCAACCCGGTCGCGGCCGGTGAGCCGAGCGGCGAGGTCGGCCATCCGCGGGTACTCGAACAGGTCGCGCACCGCCACCCGGATGCCCAGCGCGGAGCTCAGGCGAGCGGTCAGCCTCGTCGCGGTCAGCGAATTGCCGCCGAGGTCGAAGAAGTTGTCGCGCATGCCGACTCGGGGCAGGTCCAGCACTTCGGCGCAGATGTCGGCGACGAGGCGCTCGGTCGGGTCGCTCGGCGCCAGATATCCGGCAGCGGCGAAACTCGGCAGCGGCAGTGCGCCGCGGTCGAGTTTTCCGGTGGTGGTCAGCGGAAGCTGTTCCAGCACAACGCAGATGTCGGGAACCATGTGGGCCGGTAGCCGGCGGCGTGCCGATGCCCGCACGTGCTCGGGGTCGATCGTGTCGCCGATGAGGTAGCCCACGAGCCGGTCCGTGCCGTTGTCGTCGGTGCGCAGAACCGCTACCGCATGGGTGACCGATCGATGTTCGGCGAGAACGGCCTCGATCTCGCCGAGTTCGATCCGCTGGCCACGGATCTTGACCTGATGGTCGGTACGGCCGACGTAGTCGAGGGTGTGGTCGGCGGTCCAGCGGACTCGGTCGCCGGTGCGGTACATCCGGGTGCCCGGATCGTAGGGGTTGGCGAGGAAGGTGGCGGCGGTGGCGCCAGGACGGCCGAGGTATCCGCGGGCGAGCTGGATGCCGCTGACATACAGTTCGCCGGTCACCCCGATCGGCACGGGCCGCAGGTGCGAGTCCAGCACCACCGCGGATGTTCCGCGAATCGGACCACCCAGGGTAATCGGTTCGGGCGGTGCGAGGGGATCGCTGATGGCGACCATGATCGTCGTCTCGGTGGGTCCGTAGCCGTTGAACAAGCGACGTCGGGGCGCCCAGAGCGCGGCGAGTTCGGCGGGCACGGCCTCGCCGCCGGCGACCAGAACCCTGAGGCAGTCCAGCCCGTCGGGTGACATGGTCGCCAGCACGGTCGGGGTGAGGAAGGCGTGGGTGACCGCGTTGTCGCGGATGAGCCCGGCCAGCTCCGTGCCCGCGTAGGTGTCGGGCGGCGCGATGACCAGCGTCGCACCGTGTGGATGCGCCATCAGGACTTCGAGCATGACGGCGTCGAATCCGGGTGCGGCACACTGCAGCACCCGGGAATCCGGGCTGACCTGGTACCGATCCCGTTGCTCGGCGGCGAAGTTCGCCATTCCCGCCTGGGTCACCGCGACGCCCTTGGGGGTGCCGGTGGTTCCGGAGGTGTAGATGACATAGGCCAGGTCGGTGTCGCGGACGGTCCGTTGCACCGCGCGCGAGGGTCGGCTCGCGATCTCGCGCTCGGCCGCCGGATCGTCGACGACCAGGCGTGCCCACTCCCCTTCCGGCACTCCATCACTCACCTGCACGACGGTCAGCACGACGCGGGCGGCACAGTCGGACAGCATGACCGCGAGCCGCTCTCGCGGGTTGCGTGGGTCGAGTAGCGCACACGCGGCACCGATCTCGGCGAGCGCCCAGATCGTGGTGATCAACGGGATCGACCGCGGCATGACCACCCCGACGGTGTCCCCCGTGTCGACACCGTGCTCGACCAGCCACTGCGCCAGCCGATGTGCCCGGGCATCCAGCTCGGTGAAGCTCACCGTCTCGGTCCCGGACAGCACCGCCACACCGTCGGGGTGTCGGGCCACGCCGTGGCGCAACAGGTCGGTCAACGGTTCGGGGGCCACCTGTTCCGCGCCCCTGGCCGGGACGAGTGCCGCACGCTCCGCGGCCGACAGCAGGTCGATATCGCCGACGCGCCCGGTCGGGTCGGCGGCGACGGCACGCAGGACCCGCTCGACGCGGTCGGCGAGCCCGGCGGCGGTCACGGTGTCGACGCGAGCCGCCTGATACCGAAGGCGGAGGTGCAAGGTGTCGGTGTGGTGGGCCTGCACGGTGATCGGGTAGTGCGCGGCATCGGTGCCGACCACCTCCGTGACCCGCACTCCGTCGATATCGGCGTCACCGAGTCCGCTGCTGTCGACCGGGTAGGACTCGAATGCCACCAGGGTGTCGAACAGCTGTCCGCCGCCGAGCGCGGCCATGATGCCGGACAGTTCGACGTGGTGGTGGTCGAGCAGCCGGGTCTTGTTCGCCTGCAACTGTTCCAGCGCCGCCACGATGGTCCGGTCACCGCGCACGAGGACCGGCACCGGCAGCGTGTTGATGAACAGCCCGATCATCGACTCGACGTCCGGCACCTCGGCCGGCCGGCCGGAGACGGTCTCGCCGAACACGATCCGCTCGCGGCCCAGCTGGTTGGCCAGCACTGTCGCCCACGCGAATTGCACGATCGTCGACATCGTGGCGCCCGAGGTGCGGGCGAGTTCGGTGAGGGCGGTGGTGATGTCGTCGTCGAGATCGATGTTCAGGTCGGTCGGCACCTCGACGGTGGCCTCGCCGACGGTCTCGGCGATCAAGGTGGGTTCGGTGAAGCCCGCCATGGTGTCGCGCCAGATCTCGACACCGGCGGTGGTGTCGCGCCGGTCCAGCCAGGCCAGGTAGTCGCCGTAGGACGGCGCGGGAGGCAGCAGGGCGGCGTCCGCGCCTGCCGCGTACAGCCCGACCAGGTCGCGCAGCAGCAACGGTAGTGACCAGCCGTCGAGCAGCAGGTGGTGCGCGGTCAGGATCAGCCGGAATTCGGTGGGTGCGACGGCGACGAGGACGAATCGCACCAGCGGCGGATCGGCCGGGTCGAAAGCCGTTTCGCGTTCGGCCGTCAGGATCTGCGGCAGTGCTGTCTCGGATGCCTCGATGCGGCGCCAGTGCACGGTGGATTCCACCGGAACGACCTGCGCGACAACACCCTCGATCGTCCGGGTGAACGCCGCCCGCAGGTTCGGATGCCGATGCAGCAGCTCCGCCGCGGCGTGCCGCAGCCGGGCCTCGTCGACCGGCCCGGTGAGCGTCATCGCCGACTGGGCGGTGTACACGTCGAGGTCGCCCGCGGCGAGCTCGGCATGGAACAGCAGCCCTGCCTGCAACGGCGCCATCGACCAGACGGCCTCGATCGGTCCGTAGCGTTCGGTGAAGGCGTCCAGGTCCTGTTGGGTCAGCGCGACCAACGGGGTGTCGGACGGGGACAGTCCCCAATCTTCCTCTCGTGCCGACGCTTCCACGATCTGACCGAGGGCCGCCGTCCACTCGTCGAGGAGTTCATCGACGTCATCGCGATCGAGAAGCCGTGCGGCATAACCGATCTGCACGGCGAGCGTCAGCCCGTCGGGGGTGTCGACGATGCTGATGTCGAGGGTCAGCGCGGCGGACGCGGGCATGTCCGGATCGAAGGAGCCCTGGTGGTCGAATTCCTCGTCGGCGGGAATCCAGGCGAGCCCGGACAGGGCCGAGATGTCGACGCCCGCCCGGCCGAGGTTGTTGAAACTGATCTGTGGTGCGGGCAGCGAGGCCAACCGATCGGCGGTCGCCGGGTTCAGGTATCGCAGCATGCCGTAGCCGATGCCCTTGTCGGGCACGGCTCGCAGCTGTTCCTTGACCGCCTTCACCGCGGCACGTGGATCGGTGCCGTCGATGTCGAGGTCCACCGGGTAGGCGCTGGTGAACCAGCCGACGGTACGGGACAGGTCGGCGCCGGGGGCGAGTTGCTCTTCGCGCCCATGGCTCTCGAGCAGGATGCGCGCACCGGAGTGGTCGACACCGCGCTGTGCGTGCCAACGCCCCAGTGCGAGAACGAGACCCGCGAGCAGGGCATCGTCGGTGGTGGCATGCGCGGCGCGGGGCACCGCACCCATCAGGGCGGTGGTCAGCTCGACAGGCAGCGTCAGCGTCAGCCGCTCGACCGTGGCGTGCACGTCGACCGCCGGGTCGAGGGGTGCGCGCCCGAGCAGCGGTTCAGGTCGTGACCCCATCCGTTGCCACAGCGCCAGCTCGTCGGCACGGCTGTCGGCGGCAGCGGACACGGCCTCGGCCCACCGGCGCATCGATGTACCGACCTCGGGCAGTTCGACCGCTCGACCCGCACCGACCTGCTGCCACGCGGCGACGAAGTCGGGGATCAGGATGCGCCAGGAGACACCGTCGACCACCAGGTGGTGGATCACGATCAGCGCGCGCCCCCGCGACGCCACGCCGGGCTCGGGCAGCAGGCAGATGACCTGCATCATGACGGCATCCACCGGGTTCAGCGCGGCCGAAGCCTCTTCGAGGGCCTCCTCGACCAACGACGTGAAACCCGCACTGCCAGGGGCACTCTCGGCACCGAACGCACGCACCGACACCAGCCGCTCGGCGTCGATCGCTCCGGGCGCCAAGACTTCGAGGTGCGCGACACTCATGCGTGCACGCAGCATGTCGTGCCGATCCAGCACCGCTTGGACCGTCGCGATCACGTCGGCCGAGCGCGCGTCGCCGGGCAGCTCGACCAGCAGCGACTGCGCGAACCGGTCGCCGGTGGGACGGTCGAGGTACCAGGACACGATCGGCGTCCGCGTCACCTCGCCGATGCCACCGCCGGGCAGTTCCTCGAGACGCACCCGTCCGGCGCCCCCGGCCACGGCGGCCAGCCCACGAACGGTCCGGTGCTCGAAGATGTCCCGTGCCGTCACGACCACGCCCGCGGTCTTCAATCGCGACGCCAGTTGGATCGACATGATCGAGTCACCGCCGCGCGCGAAGAACGACTCGTCCGCACCCACCGAGGCCACACCGAGCACCTCGGCGAAGATCCCCGCGATGGTCGCCTCCAACTCGCTCGCCGCGGCGGCCACGGCCGAATCCGGCACTTCGGCAGCGGGTTCGGGCAGTGCGCGCCGATTCACCTTGCCCGTCGACGAGACCGGCATCTCGTCGAGCACCATGAGCACAGCGGGCACCATGTGGTCGGGCAGTGCGCCCGAGATCTGGTCGCGGATCGCGGCCGTGTCGATCGTTCGCCCCTCGGCGGCCACCAGGTAGCCGACCAACGTCGGTTGCCCGGCCTGGCCACGCCTGCTCACCGTGACCGCCGAGGCGACGTTCGGGCAGGCGACCAGTGCCGCGTCGATCTCGCCGAGTTCCACCCGCTGACCACGGATCTTGACCTGGAAGTCGGCGCGGCCCACGTATTCGATGGTGTGCTCGGCGCTCCAGCGCACCAGGTCACCGGTGCGGTACATCCGGGTGCCCGGTGCACCGAACGGATCGGCCACGAACGCACCCGCGCTCGCCCCCGGCCGATTCAGGTAGCCGCGGGCCAGCGCGTTGCCCGCCAAGTACAGCTCTCCGACGACACCGACCGGTACCGGCCGCAGCCGGCTGTCGAGCACGACGGCCCACACCCCGCGGATCGGGGTGCCGATGGTGATCGGATCACCGGGCTGCAATGCGGCGCTGACGCACACCGCGATCGTTGTCTCGGTCGGCCCGTACACATTGTGAAAGCGACGGCCCGGCGCCCAGGCCGCGACGAGTTCGGCGGAGAGCGCCTCGCCACCGATGGTGAGCATCCGCAGCGTATCGAGCCCCTCCGGCCGCAAGGTCGCCAGCACGCTGGGTGTCAGGAACGCGTGCGAAACCCGGTGCGTGCGAATCAGTTCGGTCAGTTCCACACCAGCGAACACCTCGGCGGGCGAGACGACAAGGGCAGCGCCCGCCGCGTAGGCCATCAGCGATTCCATCATCACCGCGTCGAACGCGGGCGCGGCGACCTGCAGGACCCGCGATTCTCGATCCACCTGATAGTGCTGGTGCTTCTCGCGCGCGAACGCCGACAACCCCGCGTGCGTGACGACCACGCCCTTCGGCTTGCCCGTCGAGCCGGAGGTGTACACCAGGTAGGCGACATCGTCGAGGCGTGCCGCTTGGAAGGTGTGATCCGTTGGTGCGGTGGACAGTTCGGCGATCACTCGGTCGTCGTCGAGGCACAGCCAGTCGACCGTGTCCGGCAGTGACGAGCGCGCCGCGTCCAGAGTCACGCCGAGCGTGACGCCGGAGTCCTGGGCCATGTGCGCCAGCCGGTCCGCGGGGTATCGCAGATCCATCGGCACGAACGCGGCGCCGGTTTTCGCGATCGCCCACAGCACCACGTGGTAGGCCACCGACCGCGGGACGGCCAGGGCGACATAGGTTCCCGGTGCCGCACCTGCCCGTGCCAGCAGCACGGCGAGCCGCTCGGATCGCTGGTCGAGTTGGCCATAGGTCAGGGTTTCGTCGGTACCGATCAGCGCGGTCGCCATCGGGTCGACGGCAGCGGCGGCGAGCAGCGCGGGCAGCGTTTTCGGCACCTCGACGGTCTCGCGCCCGGCAGGGAGCAGGTGTGCGCTCTCCTCGGGGCGCAGCAAGTCGATGGCCCCGACCATGGTGTCCGGCCGCGTGGTGATCGTTTCGAGAATCCTCAGCAGGCGGTCGGCGAACCGCGCCGCCGTGGCCCCGGTGAACAGGTCGGTGGCGTAGACGATCACACCGTCGATACCCGCTCCATCGGCGCGTTCGTTCAGCAGCACCATGAGGTCGGTCTTGGCCTGTGCAACACCGGGATCGAGTACCTCGATGCCGATATCGTCGAGTTCGAACCGAGTGGGGTCGGCATTTCGGAAGCCCAGCATCACCTGATAGAGCGGTGAATACGCGGTCGACCCTGCCCGGTCCAGTATCTCGACCAGACGCTCGAACGGTACGTCCGCGTGAGCCAGCGCTTCCAGATCCGCGCCACGCAGGTCGGCCAAGAATTCACGGAACGACAGTTGCTCGGCGACACGGGTGCGCAGGACCACCGTGTTGACGAACATGCCGACCAGATCGTCGAGTTCGGGGCGGCCACGACCGCTGACGGGGGTGCCGATCGAGATGTCGTCGCTGTGCGCGGTGCGCGAGAGCAGAATCGCCAGGGCGGCGTGCAGAACCATGAACACCGTGGCACCTTCGCCGTGCGCGAGTGCGACGACGGCATCGTGAAGACCCGGCTCGATCGTGAAGGCGACGCTGCCACCATCCATCGACAGCACCGCGGGCCGTGGGCTGTCGGTCGGCAGGGCCAGCAGTTCAGGTGCGTCGGCGAGAATCCGCTGCCAGTAGGCGATCTGACGCCCTGCCAGCGAAGTGGGGTCGTCCTCGGCACCGAGCAGCTCGCGCTGCCAGACCGCGTAGTCGGCGTAGTCGACAGGCAACGGCGGCCACAGCGGCGCCGAGCCGGTGCGGCGAGACCGGTAGGCGGCGAACACATCTCGGGCAAGCGGCGCCATCGACGCGCCGTCAGCGGCGATGTGGTGCACCACCAGGACCAATACGTGGTCGTCGGCGCCCGTGCGGTACAGACGAACGCGGACCGGCGTGTTCGTGGCAACGTCGAAGCCCGACTCGACCGCATCGCGCAGCCGGTCTGTCAGCGCCGTCGAATCGTCGACATCGGCCAGCTCGAGGTCGACGGCGCCGACCGTGCTGTCGTGGACGAGCTGATGCGGTTGTCCGCCCACTGCGGGATAGGTCGTGCGAAGGGTCTCGTGCCGGGTGACCACATCCACCATCGCGGCGCGCAGCGCCGCCACATCGAGCGGTCCGCTCAGCCTGGCCGCGAAACCGATGTTGTACGCGCCGGACTCGGGGTGGAGCTGATTGAGGATCCAGATACGCCGCTGGGCGGCCGCCAAGGGGATTTCGGACCGCTGTCGGCGACGGACCAGCGGCACCGATGCGTGTTCGTCGCGCATCGCGATTCGTTCGGCCAGCTCAGCAACGGTTGGCGCTTCGAAGACATCGCGGACACCGACGCGCACGTGCAGCGCGGCCTCAGCTCGGGCCGCTACCTGAGCTGCCGACAGCGAGTTCACCCCGAGCTCGAAGAGGTCGGCACCGACACTGACCTGATCGGCACCGACGATCTCGGCGACGATCTTCGCCAGCACCGCCTCACGGTCTGTGCGGGCGACGAACTCGGCCAGCATCTTCGCCCGCGTCGCGGCGTTGTCCGCGTCGGAGGCGATGAACCCGTCCGCATCGTCGAAGGTCACGTGCGACAGGGCCGACCTGTCCACCTTGCCGTTGGAGCTGAGCGGCATGGTGTCGAGCACCTGAATTCTTGTCGGCACAAGGTAGGACGGAAGCAGTCGGGTGAGATGTTTGCGGACCTTCGACTCGATGAGGGTCGCACCCGGTATCGGCGACACATACGCCGTGATCCGGTCAGCGGAAACAATCGCGACTGCTCCGGAGATCTCCTCGATCGAGCGCAGCGCGGCCTCGATATCCGCGGGCTCGACCCGTTGGCCGTGAAATTTCACCTGGAAGTCACTGCGGCCCACATACTCCAGATCACCGGACCATGACCAGCGAACGAGATCGCCGGTGCGGTAGAGGCGGTCCCCGGGCCCGCCGAACGGATGGCCGACGAACCGACCGCAGGTGAGGTCCGGCCTGCGGTGGTAGCCGCGAGCGAGCTGGACGCCCGAGACGTACAGGTCGCCCACAACGCCGACTGGTACGGGCCGGAGCCTGGCGTTCAGCACGTACGCAGACATTCCGGTGACCGGGTAACCGATCGGGACCGCGTGCCGTGCCAGCGAACCCGTCGTGCAGCGGTATGCCGTCACGACCTCTGCCTCGGCGGGGCCGTACCAGTTGACGACCTCGGCCCGGTCGAAGGTCTGCCTGGCACGTACGGCGGTGCGCTGGGCCAGCGTCTCACCTGCCGCGAACACACAGCGGACCGACGGCAGCAGCGTCGTGCCGGTGTGCTCGAGCAATACCTCGAGCATCGACGGGACGAAGTGCACGGTGCTGACCTGCTCATCTGCGATGATCTCGACCAGGTAGGCGGGATCGCGGTGGCGGCCGGGTTCGGCGACGACGATCTGCGCGCCGGTCTGCAACGGCCAGAACAACTCCCACACCGCGATGTCGAAGGTGATCGGGGTCTTGTGCAGCACCACATCCGACGCGTCGTGCGGGAATTCGCGTTGCGCCCACGCCAACTGGTGAGCGGTGGCGGCATGGGTCAGCGCGACGCCCTTCGGTGCGCCGGTCGCGCCGGAGGTGAACAGCACGTACGCGGTGTTGTCGGCGCGCAGCGGTGCGCGACGTTCGTCGTCGCCGACCGGGCCGCCGGGGTGCGCGCTCAGGTCCAGCTCGTCGAGGCGCACACGCTCGATGCCGTCGGGCAGGGAGCTCTCGTCACCGGACGTTGTGACGAGCAGCAGTGGCCGGGCGACCGACAGGACGTCTGCCAGCCGGGCGGTGGAGCGGTCCGGGTCGAGCGGAACGAAGGCGGCACCGGACTTCACGACGGCGTAGACGGCGGTGATCAGGTCGATCGAGCGGTGAATCGCCACGGCCACGGTCGTTTCAGGGCCCGCGCCGAGATCGATGAGGTGGCGGGCGAGGCGGTTCACGGTGTCGTCGAACTCGCGGTAGGTGAGGGCACGGCCGCCGGGGACTCGGACAGCGACAGCGCCCGGGGTGCGTGCTACCTGCTCGTCGAAGGCATCGGCCAGCGTGCGGCTCGCGCTCACCAGTGGTGCGTCGTGCGGGCGCAGCAGCCGATCGCGGGTCGTTTCGTCGGCGAGGTCGATCTCCCCGGCGATGACCCGCTCGTCGGTGGTGACCGCGTCCAGGACGCGCACGAACTGTTCGGTGAACCGGCGCGCGGTGGCGTCGTCGAACAGGTCGGTGGCGTAGGTCAGGCGCAGATTCATGCCCGCGATCTCGTTGTGCGGCCCCCGGTCCTCGGTGATCATGAGCAGCAGATCGCAGATCGCCGCGTCGGCGCCGACATCGATGCCGCCGACCTCGAGCCCCGGTACCTCCAGCTGGGCGGGCGCCATGTTCTGGTAGGCGAGCATCACCTGGAACAGCGGCGAATGTGCCGTCGAGCGCGCCGGATTCAGCACTTCCACCAGCTGTTCGAACGGGACGGCGGCATGATCGAACGCTTCGATGTCGGTGCGCCTGGTCGATTCGATCAGGTCGGCGAACCGCTGGTCTGGGCGGACACGGGTGCGCAGGACCAGCGTGTTGACGAACATGCCGACGAGGCGATCGAGGGCTCGGTCGCCGCGACCCGCGTACGGGATG
The DNA here is from genome assembly GCF_042671725.1 of Nocardia sp. NPDC127606. Classification (NCBI taxonomy): domain Bacteria; kingdom Bacillati; phylum Actinomycetota; class Actinomycetes; order Mycobacteriales; family Nocardiaceae; genus Nocardia; species Nocardia sp. NPDC127606. The sequence goes on from NZ_JBHXWQ010000001.1 coordinate 1,993,037, forward strand.
CCGATGGCGATGTCGTCGCTGCTCGACAACTGCGCGAGCAGAACGGCAAGGGCGGTGTGCGCCACCATGAACGGGGTCACGCCGCTGCGTCGCGCCAAGGACGCCACGGCTTCGGCCACCCGGGACGGCACCGCGGTGTGGACGGTCGCGCCGCGGTGGGACTGCTCGAGCGGGCGCGGGCGGTCGGTGGGCAGCGCGAGCACATCCGGGATCCCCGCGAGTTGCGTACGCCAGTACAGCAGGTCGCGGCCCGGCGCGGAGTCCGGTGCGGCGAGCAGCTCGCGCTGCCACAGGGCGTAATCAGCGAATTGCACTGGTAGCGGCGCCCATTCGGGTGCGGCACCGACCCGGCGTGCCCTGTAGGCCTCGATGATGTCGGCGGCCAGCGGCGCCACCGAGTAGCCGTCGCAATTGATGTGATGCACCGACAGGGCAAGTGCGTGTGCGGTTTCGGTGAGCCGGAACAACGCCACTCGCAGCGGGGCACCCGCCGAAACATCGAAGCCGGTGCCGAAGAACTCGGCCAGCCGTGGGAGCAGTTCATCGGCGGAGACCGGGTGCACCGCGAGATCGCAGGACGCGACGACGTCATCGGCGGTCAGGACGACCTGCGCGGGGGTGCCGTCGTGGGCCGGATAGGTGGTGCGCAAGATCTCGTGCCGTTCGATGACATCGCGCAGCGCGGCCGTCATGGCGTCGATATCGAGTTCACCGTCGAGGCGGATCGACAGTGGCACCACGTAACTCGCCGACTCGGGGTCCAGCTGGTTGAGCAGCCACATCCGGCTCTGGGCGGGCGAGAGCGGGATGCGCTCTGGCCGCGGCTTCGCCACCGGTCCCGCGACATCGCCGTCGGCGCGCTGAAGTTCGACCCACCGCGCCAGTTCCGCCACGGTCGGCGCTTCGAAGATGGCGCGCACGGGAATCGTCACGCCGAGGACTTCGCCGACGCGGCTGAGCACGCGGGTCGCCAGCAGCGAATTGCCACCGAGAGTGAAGAAGTTCTCGTCGGCGCCGACCCAGGGGGTCTGCACCAGTTCACCGATCACGCCGGCGATGGTTTCCTCGGCGATCCCGCTGGGAGCGCGGTATCGGGTCGTGGTGGCGCGGGTGTCGGGGGCCGGGAGGGCGCGGTAGTCGATCTTGCCGTTGGGCGTGAGCGGGATCGTATCGATCCGAATCACCTGGACGGGCACCATGTACGCGGGCAGGCGCTCCAGCAGGTACGTCCGCAGCGAGTCGGGGTCGATCGTCTCGTCGCTCACGGCGTAAGCCACCAGGATCTGACCTTCGGCGACCGTATGGACCCGTACGACCGCGGCATCGATGCGATCGTGGGCGAGGAGCGCGGCTTCGATGTCACCGAGTTCGACGCGCAGGCCGCGAATCTTCACCTGGGAATCACGGCGGCCGACGTACCGCAGTCGGCCTGCCGTGTCCCAGCGGACCAGGTCGCCGGTGCGGTAGAGCCGTGCCCCCGGCGTCGAGCCGAACGGATCGGCCACGAACGCGGTCGACGTCAGGTCCCCGCGAGCATGGTAGCCACGCGCGAGCTGGATTCCGCCGAGATACAACTCGCCCGTAACGCCGTCGGGGACGGGCCGCAACCGTGCGTCGAGCACATGTGTGACGACATTCGCCTCGGGCGTGCCGATCGAGACGACGGGTCCGTCGAGCTCGCCGATCTCGTAGGCGGTGACGCTGACGGCCGCTTCCGTCGGGCCGTACAGGTTGTCGATGCGTGCTTCACTGACCTCGCGGAACCGGCGAACGGTCGCGGAGTCCAACGCCTCACCGATGCACAGCACCTGGCGGACGGCGGCGAGATCGTCCGGGGTGGCGATGTCGAGCAACGCAGACAGGAGCGAGGGAACGAAATCGACCACGGTCACGCCATGACAAGCGATCAGCCGTGCGACGGCGGTGGGGTCGGTGTGATCGTCGCGCCCGGCCACGACCAGCGCGGCACCGGCGGTGGGTGCGGTGAACAATTCCCACACCGACAGGTCGAAGGTCGCGGGCGTGCGCAGGAGCAGCACGTCGCCGGTGCCGATCCCGTAATGCTCGGTGAGCCAACGGAGTTGGTTGACGATTGCCTCGTGGGTGAGTGCGACGCCCTTGGGGACGCCGGTCGACCCGGAGGTGAAGATTACGTACGCCAGATCCTCCGGGCGCAGCGGCCTGATCCGATCGGCATCGGTGACCGGCGCGGTGCCGGTCGCGGGCGAGGTGAGATCCGACAGACGCCAGATCGGCGCCTGGGTCGGCAGGTCGATGTCGTCGCCGATCAGCACCCCGTCGGGTCGCGCGGTAGCGAGGACCGTGCGCAGCCGGTCGACGGGGTGGTCGGGATCCAGCGGGAGGTAGGCGGCGCCTGCCGCGTGGATGGCGTAGAGCGTGGTGAGCAGCTCGACCGAGCGGTGCACGGCCACGGCCACCACGCATCCCGGGCCGATACCGCGGCCGATCAGCCCTCGTGCCAGCGCGTTCACCTCGGCGCCGAACGCAGCGTAGGTGAGCACGTCCCCGCTCTCGCCATCGATCACCGCAGGGTGTTCCGATGTCGCCGCGACCTGCTTCGCGAACAGATCCGCGATCGTCGCGCCGCCGAAGGGGGCGTCGGGGCCGGACTCGCGCAGCGCCAGTTCGTCGAGTTCACGCGGGCTGAGCAGCGGCAGATCGCCCACGGGCACACCGGGATCGGCGACGACACCGCGCAGGATGGCGACGAACCGCTCGAAGATCGGCGCGATCGTGGCTTCATCGAAAAGGTCGGTCGCATACCCGAATTCGACCTGCATGTCGCCGGGAGCACCGTGCGCATCGACCGTGTCGACCAGGGTGAGATGCAGGTCGTACTTGGCGACACCCGGTTCGACGAGGTCGGCCGACACCGTGAGCCCGCCCAGGCGCAGGGTCGGGATATCGATGTTCTGGAACGAGAAACCGACCTGGGTCAATGGCTCGTGCGCGGTGCTGCGCGGCGGATTGAGGACCTCCACCAGCTGTTCGAACGGGATCGCGGCATTGTCGAACGCACCGAGATCGCATTCGCGGGCGCGCTCGAGTATCTCCGTGAAGGGGGCCGCGGGATCGACCTGGACGCGCAATACCAGCGTGTTGACGAACATGCCGATCAGCGGGTCGAGGGCGGGCTCGCCGCGCCCGGCGACCGGGGTGCCGACTGCGATGTCGCCGGTGCCCGACAGCCTTGCCAGCAAGACCGCGAACGCCGCATGGGTCACCATGAACAGCGTCGAGTCGTGGCGCCGTGCGAGGGCGATGATGTCGGCGTGCAGGTCGGCGGGAATCGTGGCCGACATGGTCGCCCCGCGGTAGGACTGCCGCGCGGGACGCGGTCGGTCGGTCGGCAGGTCCAGCATCTGCGGCAGGTCGGCCAGCGCCGCGATCCAGTACCGGATCTGGCCCGCGGTCACACTGGTCGGGTCTTCCTGCATGCCGAGGCTTCGCCGCTGCCACAGCGTGTAGTCGGCGTACTGGACCGGCAGGGGCGCAAAGGCAGGCGCTTCGCCCGCCATTCGCGCCCGGTAGGCCACGGCCAGGTCGGTGGCCAGCGGCGCGAGCGAGGATCCGTCGATGGCGATGTGGTGCACGGTGAGCACCACAGTCCATTCCACGGTGGTGGTGCGCAGCAACGTGATCCGGAACGGGACCTCGGTGCTCACATCGAAGCCGAGGGCGGTTTCACGCGCGATCTGTTCGGCGAGCTCGGCCTCGGTGACCTCGCGGCACTGAAGCTGCGGTGCCGATTCCAGGGGCAGGATCTGCTGCCACGGTCCGCTGTCACTGTCCGGGTAGCGGGTGCGCAGCGTCTCGTGCCTGGTGATAACGTCGGCCAGTGCCGACCGAAGAGTGTCGACGTCGAGCGGGCCGGAGATCCGCACGACGACAGGCACGTTGTAGACCGCCGCCGAGGTATCGAACTGGTTCAGGAACCACATCCTGGTCTGCGCGGGCGAGAGCGGAATCCGATCCGGACGCTGCTGTGGCACCAGCCGACGATGGACTGATCCCCGATCAGCCTGTCCACCGGCCGAGTCCAGCTCGCGGGCGAGCGCGTCGACGGTCGGAGTCTCGAACAGGGCCCGCACCGCGATGTCGGTGCCGAACACATCGGACAGGCGCGCCGCGACCTTGGTCGCGGTGAGTGAGTTGCCGCCCAGATCGAAGAAATTGTCGAGCGCGCTCACCTGCGCTGCACCGAGCACATCGCGGTAGACACCGGCGACGAGTTGTTCGGTGGGCGTGCGCGGTGCGATGTTCTGGGCGGTCTGCGCGAACACCGGCTCGGGCAGCACGGCGCGATCGAGTTTGCCGCTGGCGGTCAGCGGGAATCGGTCGAGCACCATGCACACATCGGGCACCATGTGCGCCGGAAGCCGGTCGCGCGCGGCGGCGCGCACCCGCTCCGCGTCCACGTCCGCGCCGACCAGGTAGCCGACGAGCCGGTCGGCTCCCGTGCTGCCGTCGATCACGACGACGGCGTGGGTCACCGCGGGATCCTGGGCGAGTACGGCCTCGATCTCCCCCAGTTCGGTGCGCTGCCCGCGGATCTTCACCTGGTGATCGGCGCGGCCCAGGTATTCGATGGTCTGCTCCGAGGTCCACCGGACGAGGTCGCCCGTGCGGTACATCCGGGTGCCCGCACCACCGGGATCGGCGACGAAACTGGCCGCGGTCACCGTGGGTCGGCCGAGGTAGCCGCGCGCCAATTGCACACCGCCGATGTAGAGTTCGCCCGCCGTACCGACCGGCACCGGCCGCAGCCGGGAGTCGAGGACCTGCGCGCAGATCCCGCGAATCGGCCCGCCGATGGTGATCGGGCCGTGCGCGGGGATCGGGTCGCTGATCGCGACCATGATCGTGGTCTCGGTGGGTCCGTAGCCGTTGAACAGCCGACGCCCCGGCGCCCAGGCGGCGCCGAGCTCGGCCGTGAGGGCTTCGCCACCGGAGACCAGCACTCGCAGGCACTCGAGGTTCTCCGGCGACATCGAGGCGAGGACGGTCGGCGTCAGGAAGGCATGGGTAACCCCTTGTGCCCGAATGAGTTCCGCCAGTTCCGTGCCCGCGTAGACATCGGGCGGGGACACGATCAGCGCCGCGCCACCGGGGTGGGCGAGCAGGACCTCCAGCATCACCGCGTCGAATCCCGGACCGGCGGCCTGCAGGACCCGCACGGTGGGCTCGACGCCGTAGCGGTCCTGTTGTTCGGCGGCGAAGTTCGCCAGCCCCTGGTTGGTGACCTCGACACCCTTCGGAACGCCTGTCGTTCCGGAGGTATAGATCACATACGCCACGTCGCCGGCGTACACGGGCCTGCCACGGTCGGCGTCGGTCACCGGCGCGGACGGGTACCCGGCGGTGATGCTGCGCGAGACCGGGTCCGCGACCACCAGCAATGTCCACGGCCCATCGGGCGCAGCGCCCTCGACTTCGGCGCTGGTCAAGACCACCCGGGGCGCGCTGTCGGCGAGCATCGAGGCGACCCGATCCCGCGGGTTGCGCGGGTCGATCAGCACCAGGGCGGCACCGGTTTTGGCGACGGCCCATACCGCGACCACGAAATCGACCGAGCGCGGCAGGACCATCGCCACCACCGCACCGGGTCGGGCTCCTTCGTCGAGCAGGCGTCGGGCGAACCGGTTCGACAACACGTCCAGCTCCGCGAAGTCCAGGCACTGTGCCCCGGACACGACAGCCGGACCCTCCGGCGAGATCGCGACACCTCGGGCCAGCAGATCCGACAGCGCCACGCCGGGTACCGCGTCGGCGCCCCGAACCGGATACAGCACGGCGCGTTCGGTGGCGGACAGCAGTTCCACATCGCCTACCGGCACAGAGGGGTTCGCCACCACCGCGTCCAGGATTCGGCCCAGCCGTGCGGCCATCTGCTCGACGGTGGCGGGGTCGAACAGGTCGCTCGCGTAGTTCATCCGCACCGCGACGTCGCCGGTTCCCGCGGCGTTCGCACCCACGGTGACAACGAGGTCTACCTTCGCGGGTTCGGAGCCGGGATCGACAACGTCCACCGTGAGGTCGGGCAGGGCCAGGCGGGGCAGTTCGGTGTTGTCGAAGGCCAGATACACCTGGCATACGGGCGCGTAGGCCGCCGAGCGCCGCGGATCGAGCTCTTCCACGACCCGGTCAAAGGGCAGCTCGCCGTGCGCGAAGGCATCGATGTCGACGTCCTTCACGCGTTCGAGCAGGGCGGTGAACGACTCCTCGCCGCGAATCGGCGTACGCAGCGCCACGGTGTTGACGAACATTCCCACCAGCGGAGCAAGATCCGGCTCGCCGCGTCCGGCCAGCGGGGCGCCGATCACGATGTCGCCGGTTCCCGACAGCCGGGCCAGCAGAACCGCGAGTGCGGCGTGGACCACCATGAACGGGGTGACGTCCGCGGCGCGGGCCAGTCGCTCGATCTCGGCGTAGGTCCGGGCGGGGAGCTGCGTGGTGACGGCCTCGCCGCGCATCGAACGGCGAGCAGGCCGCGGTCGGTCGGCCGGCAGCTCGAGCACTACGGGCGCATCGGCCAATTGGGTTGTCCAGTAACGCAGCTGGTCAGCGGCGAGCGAGTCCGGATCCGATTCGTCGCCGAGCAGGCGACGGTGCCAGTCGGCGTAGTCGGCGTACTGCACCCGAGGTGGGACCTGATCAGGCGCTGTCGCCTGCGACCGGGCCGCGTACGCGGCGGCGAAGTCGGCTGCGAGCGGCGCCAACGAGGTACCGTCACAGCAGATGTGGTGCAGGACGAGCACCAGCACATGCGTATCGGGGCCGATCGTGAGCAAGTCCGCGCGCAACGGCGGGCGGGCGCAGACATCGAAGCCATCGGCCGTCAGCTCGCGAATCCGGCCGGCAAGCCGGTCTTGCCCGAGTCGTTCCGGGACGCAGTCGAAGTCGGCCAGAGCCGCCTCGGCCGACAGAACCTCCTGCATACCGTGGCCGTCACGGGCGGGGTAGCGCGTTCGCAGCGCCTCATGGCGATCGAGGACGTCGCCCAGCGCCATGCGCAGTGCGGCGGGGTCGAGTCGCCCGGTCAGCCGCAGGACCAGCGGAATGTTGTAGGCGGCGGACTCCGGGTCGACGCGGTTGATCAACCACATCCGATGTTGCGCGGGAGCCAGCGGCAACAGGCCGTCGCGCGCGATCGGTGTCAGCGTGGGCCGCACCCGGCGCCGTGCCCGGCCCACGCACGCGGCGAAGCCTGCCACCGTCGGATTGCCGAACAGATCACGCACCGACAGTGCGCATTCGGTGGCATCGGCGACCCGCGCGACTGCTCCCGCCGCGGTGAGCGAGTTGCCGCCCACGTCGAAGAAATTGTCGAACGCGCCGACCCGGTCCACCCCGAGCACCTCAGCGAAGACGTGCGCGACGACTTGTTCGGCATCGGAGCGCGGCGCGACATGGCTCGCGGTGCTCCCGGCGGCCGGTTCGGGCAATGCACGCAGATCGAGCTTGCCGTTGACCGTCAGCGGCAGTTCGTCGACGACCAGCACGACGTTGGGGATCATGTAGTCCGGCAGCGACGAACTCGCCTGCGCGACAACGGCGTCGACATCGCAGTCGGCGCCTGCCGGTACGACGTACCCCACCAGACGCGCCGTGTCGGTGCCTGCTCGATGCACCACCACCGCGGCCGCGGCCACCGCCGGATGGGCCAGCAGCGCGGCACGGACCTCGTCGAGCTCGATACGGAACCCGCGCAGCTGTACCTGCTGATCCGCACGCCCGCGGTATTCGAGAGCGCCGTGGTGATCGCGGCGGGCCACGTCCCCGCTGCGGTACATCCGCTCCCCTGGCGCACCCCATGGGTCGGCGACGAATCGACCCGAACTCAATGCCGCCTGCCCGAGATAGCCGCGAGCCAATTGTGTTCCCGCTACATAGATTTCCCCCCACGCGCCCGCCGGCGCCGGTCGCAGGCGCCGATCCAGCACATAGGCGCGAAGGCCGGGGAGCGCCGCGCCGATCACACTGGGCGCGCCGGGTACCGCCAGTTCGGCGCTCATGTCGGTGTGGGTGACGAAGACGGTGGTCTCGGTGATGCCGTAGCTGTTGACGACCACCGGCCCGTCCGGGTTGTCCACGTACCAGGGCGCCAACGCCGCCGGATCCAGACCTTCGCCCGACAGCACGACCAGCCGCAACCCCAGCGCACCGTCGGGCGCACCCGCCGCGAGGTAGCGCCGCTGAGCTGCGGCGAATTGATAGAACGCCGACGGAGTCCGACTGAACACGGTGACGTGTTCACGGGCGGTCAGGCGAACCAGCTCATCGGGCGCGCGCGTGGTCGTCGCATCGGCGACCACGACGCGGCCGCCGGTGACCAGCGGCCCGAAAACTTCCCAGATCGAGTAGTCGAAGGCCACCGAGTGCAGCCATGTCCACACATCGTCGGCCCGAATATCCAGGGCGGCACACGCATTCGCCAAGTAGGTGACGACCGAGCGGTGGCTGATCACCACGCCCTTCGGCCGCCCCGTGGAACCGGAGGTGAAGATGACGTAGGCGGCGTCGTCAGGTCGCAGTGGCGCGGTGCGCTCGTCATCGCTGATCGGGTCCGCGGCACCGTCGAGGTCGTCGTCCTGCCCGAGCACCAGAGTCTGGCCGCGACCTTCCGACAGTCCGGTCTCTTCGACGATGACGACTGCCGGATCCGCTTGGCCGACCACGTATTCCAGCCGCTCCTGCGGATGGGTGATATCCAGCGGAAGATACGCGGCACCGGATTTCAGGACGGCGAGCATCGCGACGATCAGCTGGGTGCCACGCGGCAGCGCGATGGCGACCAGCGTGCCCGGACCCGCACCACGGGCGATCAAACGCCGGGCGAGCCGGGTGGAACGCTCATCGAGGTCCCGATACGTGATCGTCTTGTCCCCGGCAGTGACCGCTTCCGCGAGCGGGGTCGAATGAGCCTGTCGCGACAGCGAATCCACCAGCGTCTCGCCCGGGGCGATACCCTCGGCACCGGCCGACTCGCCGATGATCGAGAGCTCCTGCGCGGCGGACACCAGCGGCAGTTCCACCACCCGCTCGCCGGCGTCGGCCTCGATGAATCGGTGCAGGAAATCGATGAATCGGTCGGCGTGCGCGTCGATATCGCGCTGACTGTAGAGGTTGTCGTTGCCGTGCAGCTCGATCAGCAGCGGCGCCTCGGGGCCGGTCCGATAGAGGTTGATCTGCAGATCCTCGAGTGCGCCCGAGGTGAGCGCGTGGTAGCGCCCGACGGCGTCGCCGAGACGGATCTCGGAGTCGAAGAACAAGATATTGACGACGGGTCCGAAAGTGTTGGCGGAGTTGTCGATCGAGTCGGATTCGCGACGCAGATCCTCGAAGCGGTAGCGCTGATGACGCAGCGCGGAGACCAGCTCGCTGATCGATGCCTTGACCAGTTGCTCCACGGTGGTCGCGTCATCGATCGCGAAGCGGATCGGCACCATATTGGCCAGCATCGCCGCGGCGTTGCGCAGCTTCACGGTGACCCTGGCGCTCATCGGGACCGAGAGCACCACCTCGTCGGCACCGGTCATCCGCGTGAAGAAGGCCGCGAACGCCGCGACGACGACCTGCGCGGCCGACGCGTCGAGCTCGGCCGAACGACGATCGAGCAGTGCACACAGCTGCGCCGGAAGTTCTCGCGCCGCAACCTCGTCCACGGTTCCCGCGCGTGCCGACCGACCGGACAGACCGGCGGGCGCGGGCAGATCGGCGACCTTGTCCAGCCAGTACTGTCGATCGGCCTCGAACCTCGAGCCCTCCCGATAGGCCTGTTCCCCCGCAGCGATTTCGCGCAGGTGAGCGGCCACCAGTCGAGCGGGCGGCCTGCCTTCCGACAGCGCGTTGTAGTGCTCGGCGACCCGGCACAACACGCTGAACGCGCCATAGCCGTCGATCACGAGATGGTGGGCGCGCGCATACCACAGGTGCAGGTCGTCGCCGATTCTGATCAGCCGCGTGACGGCGAGTTGATCTCGCGTGATGTCGACCGGCCTGGTGTAGTCGTGGCGCATCCAATCCAGCGCCGCACCCATCGGATCGCTGTGCGTGCCGAAGTCGAGCACGAGTTCGTTGAACGTGATGCCGCGGTCGACGACCTGGTAGGGACGCCCTTCCACCTCGACCACCCGCACCATGAGCGATTCGGTCTCTTCAGCCGCTTCGTGCACCGCCTTGTTGAACAGGGCGACGTCGATCCGCCCCTCGATCTCGACGTACTGCGCGATATTGGTCGCCGGTCCACTATGCGCGCTGTCCGCGAACCACATGCCATATTGCGCGGAGGAAAGCGGAATAAGATCCTGATTACCGGCACAGCTCTCGACAGACTCCATGATTACCCGACCCCTCGCATGGCTATCGACCTAGCACGGACTCCGAGTACAGAGATCCGCGCGCTTTCCTACCCCACGTAATAACGTGTACTACAACCGCCGAATGCGGGTCCATTTACTGCCGAGCAGCCATCCATATTCCCCTTGCTGTTTCCAGGAACGATACGGATCCGGCAGACACCGATCCGACGTCCCGCGAGGTGCGGTACCCAGCCGGTTGCTACCCGAAACATCTCCCCGACACTAGCCTGACAGCAAACAACCGGCATACGATTTACAGGGAACACCATAGTAACAATTCAATTCAGATCAATCGCCAATCCGGACATTCCAGGCGAAACTAGTATTCCGATAGCACTGCAGGTCGAAGCGGTGGCATCGCAGACGGAGCACTGCCGCTCGCGATGCGGACTGGTCGCCACCAGTGCGATCTCCGGCCTCGATACTGCACATCCCCAGCGTGATAGGCAAATTCTGCAAACAATTCAGTCGAACTGATCGATTGACCGAATCTGCCGATTGCGGTCACGTCGACATTCGACACTCATCCGGAATTCCGAGAGCCAACCAGCGCCCCGGGTTCGATGGTGGACATCCCGATGCCACGCGTGTCGAGCGGCGGATATACCAATTCGTTTGCCACCAATTTTTGGGGCTTGACCAAATAGTGAGACTATTTGACGCCGCGAGACATACTGGACATTCCCTGAATAGCTGGAAACAAGGCATTTGGTATGTGACGCGCCGCTATTACGGCCGATGAGAATTCACTTTCGGCAACCATGCCGCGACTGCAACGTCACCTGGCCGCACCGACAACAAAACGGGCCCCGCCGACAAAATCGGCGGGGCCCGTTGTCAGGACTACTGCTCAGTCTTCGTAGGCATCCAGCGGCGGGCACGAGCACACCAGATTGCGGTCACCGAACGCACCGTCGATGCGCCGCACGGACGGCCAGACCTTCGGGCGAGCATGGCCGATACCGCGCGGGTACACCGCGGTCTCCCGGCTGTAGGGATGGTCCCACTCGGCCACCAAGCTGGCCGCGGTGTGCGGCGCACCGCGCAGCGGGTTGTCGGTCACCGGCCACACACCGGCCGCGACCTGGTCGATCTCGCCACGGATGGCGATCATGGCGGCGATGAACTCGTCGATCTCCTCGAGGTTCTCGCTCTCGGTGGGTTCCACCATCAGGGTGCCCGCGACCGGGAAGCTCATGGTCGGCGCGTGGAAACCGTAGTCGGCAAGTCGCTTGGCCACATCGTCGACGGTGACGCCGGTCTGCTTGGTGATCTCGCGCAGATCCAGGATGCACTCATGGGCGACCATGCCGTTCTCGCCGGTGTAGAGCACCGGGAAGAAGGCGTCGAGGCGTCGGGCGATGTAGTTGGCCGACGCGATCGCGGTCAGCGTCGCCGCGCGCAGGCCCTCGGCGCCCATCATCCGGATGTAGGCCCAGGTGATCGGCAGGATCGAGGCGGAGCCGTAGTTCGCCGCCGACACCGCGTGCGAACCGGCTTCGAGCGGGTCACCGGGCAGGTACTGCGCCAGGTGCGCGCCCACCGCGACCGGGCCGACGCCGGGACCGCCGCCACCGTGCGGGATGCAGAAGGTCTTGTGCAGGTTCAGGTGGCTCACATCGCCGCCGAACCGGCCGGGACGGGCAAGGCCGACAAGGGCATTGAGGTTCGCGCCGTCGACGTACACCTGGCCGCCCGCATCGTGCACGAGCGCGCACAACTCGGCGACCTCGTGCTCGTAGACGCCGTGGGTGGACGGGTAGGTGATCATGATGCAGGCCAGCCGGTCGGCGTGGTCGGCGATCTTGGCGCGCAGGTCGTCGAGGTCGACGTCACCGTTCGCGCGGCACTTCACAACCTCGACGCGCATGCCGACCATGGCCGCGGAGGCGGCGTTGGTGCCGTGCGCACTGGACGGGATGAGGCAGGTGTCGCGGTGGTCGTCGCCGCGATCGAGGTGGTAGCGGCGGATCGCGAGCAGGCCCGCGTACTCGCCCTGGCTACCGGCGTTGGGCTGCAGGCTCACCGCGTCATAGCCGGTGATCTCGGCCAGCCACTGCTCGAGGTCGGCGATCAGCTTGCGGATGCCCGGGGTGTCCTCGGTGGGCGCGAAGGGGTGCAGGCGGGCGAAGCCGGGCCAGGTGATGGGCTCCATCTCCGCGGTCGCGTTGAGCTTCATCGTGCACGAACCGAGCGGAATCATGCTGCGGTCCAGCGCGATGTCCTTGTCCGAGAGCGCGCGCAGGTAACGCAGCATGGCGGTCTCGGTGTGGTGGCGGGTGAACGCCGGGTGGGTCAGGTAGTCCGAGGTGCGCGTCTCGATCGCGGCGGGCTCGGAGCCCGCGCCCGCATCGGGAGTCAGTGCGGTGCCGAAGGATTCGACGACGGCGGCGACATGCGCGTCGGTGGTGGCCTCGTCGCAGGCGATGGCGACGTGGTCGGCGTCGACCAGGCGCAGATTGATGCCCTTCGACTTCGCCTTGGCGACAACGGCTTCCGCGCCGCCGGGCACGTGGGCGAGCACGGTGTCGAAGAAGGCACTGTGCACAACGGCTCCGCCGAGGCCGGTCGCGACGGCGGCGGCGTGCTCGTGCACCCGGCGCGCGATGGCGCGCAGGCCGTTGGCACCGTGGTAGCTCGCGTACATCGCGGCGACGATGGCCAGCAGCACCTGGGCGGTACAGATGTTCGAGGTGGCCTTCTCGCGACGGATGTGCTGCTCACGGGTCTGCAGCGCCAGGCGGTACGCGGGCGCGCCGTCGGCGTCGACGGACACGCCGACCAGGCGACCGGGCAGCTGGCGGGCGAAGGCGGTGCGCACAGCCAGGTAACCGGCGTGCGGGCCACCGAAGCCCATCGGCACGCCGAAGCGCTGGGTGGTACCGAAGCAGACATCAGCGCCCTGCTCACCGGGCGGGGTGCTCAGCGTCATCGCGAGCAGATCAGCGCCGGCGGCGACGAGTGCGCCACGCTCGTGGGCGGCGGCGAACAGTGAGGTCCAGTCGACGATGTGGCCCGAGGCGCCCGGGGTCTGCACGATCACGCCGAAGAACTCGCCCTCGGGCAGCCCACCGGTCGACAGGTCGGCCTCGATGATCTCGATGCCGAGCGGCTCGGCCCTGGTGCCGATGATGGTCTTGGTCTGCGGGAACAGATCGGTGTCGATCAGCAGCCGGTTCGACTTGGACTTACCCGCGCGGCGCAGCAGCGTCATCGCCTCGGCCGCGGCGGTGGCCTCGTCGAGCATGGAGGCGTTGGCGACGTCCATACCGGTCAGATCCGACACCATCGTCTGGAAGTTCAGCAGCGCCTCGAGCCTGCCCTGGCTGATCTCGGGCTGGTACGGGGTGTAGGCGGTGTACCAGGCGGGGTTCTCGAGCAGGTTGCGCACCAGCACCGGCGGGGTGAGGGTGTCGTAGTAGCCGAGGCCGATCATCGAGGTGGCGACGGTGTTCGCCTGCGCCAGCGCGGCCAGTTCCTCGAGCACCTCGTGCTCGGAGGCGGGCGCGGGCAGCGCGCCGAGGCCGGATTCGTCGAGGATCGTGGCGGGCAACGCCGTGGTCGCGAGTGCGTCGATGGACTCGACGCCGATGGTCGCGAGGATCCGGGCGAGTTCGTCGGAATCGGGTCCGATGTGGCGGTCGGCGAACGAACGGGTCACGGCAGCTCCAGGTCGGGCGGGTCGACCTCATGGTCGACGGGTACCAGCCCTCCCCCTCTGTCTGTGCGCCTGAGAGATTCGGAAACCCGGCTCCCGAAACGGGAAAACCGTGCCCCTTTCCCCGTGGGCGGGCAGCCGGATGCCACCGCTTTCCAGAGGCGTCGAATCACCGTGCGGTCCCTGTTGCCTGAGAGATTGACGGGGAGGTGCTGCTCCTTCGGCGCCCCGATTCTCACGAACCGAGGACTCTCCCGCACGGCGGCGACGCACCACCGATTCTAGATGCAGCAAACCCCCGGTCGCGCCACCAGGGGCACGCCGGGGGTGTAGTGCTCATCACTAACCGGTCTTTCGGTTCTCTCTGACCTTGCGGCGGAAGGAGAGCTCGTCTTCGGGACGGTCGGTGATCGCGGTGGCCCGCTCGGCGGGGAAATCCGCGATCGCACCGGTCAGCTCACGCATCGCGCCACCGACTGCGATGCCGAAGACGCCCTGGCCGCCCTGCAGTAAATCGACGACTTCCTCGGGCGAGGTGCACTCGTACACCGAGGTTCCGTCGGAGAACAGGGTGATCCCGGCCAGATCGCCCACGCCACGACTACGCAGGTGATCGACGGCGATCCGGATGTTCTGTAAAGAGATGCCCGCGTCCAGCAGCCGCTTCACGATCTTGAGGACAAGGATGTCCTTGAACGAGTACAGCCGCTGGCTGCCCGACCCCGCCGCGCCACGGATCGACGGCACGACCAGCCCGGTCCGGGCCCAGTAGTCGAGCTGACGGTAGGTGATACCGGCGACCTGACACGCGCTCGGCACCCGGTAGCCGACCAGATCATCCGGAACCGAGTCGTCCGGGAACAAGCCAGGCTGTACGACATCCTGCGTTTGTTCTTCCACTGATCGCTCCTTCTGCCGACGTTCTCGGGTCGGAGTCACGACGGATGTTGCCCGACTTTCGAGGTTACTCCTGTCATTGTCGGACCTGCGGTGTTGTCACACCAAGCACCAAACGCCGCGATTCCCTGGACCTCTACTTCAGGTTTAGAAGATCGTGATCAGCTGTCGGTCGCCTTGAAGTCGTCGGGCGAGACCGACTCCAGGAACTCCTTGAACTTCTCCACCTCGTCCTCGCGTTCGTCGGGCATCACCAAGCCCGCCTCGGCGAGCACCGGTTCTTCGGCGTAGATCGGGCACCCGACGCGCAAGGCGATCGCCACCGAGTCCGACGGTCGCGCCGAGACCCGCAGGTCGCCGTCGAAGACCAGATCGGCGTAGAAGGTGCCTTCCTGCAGATCCACGATCCGCACTTCCTTGAGTGTGTGTCCCAGCTCGGTGATCAGAATCTTGATCAGATCGTGAGTGAGCGGACGGATCGGTGTGACCCCCTCCTGCTCGAGCACGATCGCGGTGGCCTCGGCCTGCCCGATCCAGATCGGCAGATACCGCTCCCCCGAAGCCTCCCGCAGCAGCAGCACGGGCTGGTTCTGTGGCTGCTCGACACGGATGCCGATGACACGCATCTCGCTCATGAGTAAGTCCTGCCTCCCATACTCGGCCGCCGGCCGGCACGACAGCTGCACAGCTCGCCGTATCAACGAGTCTAGGCGAATTCTGGGGCGTGCAAGAAAGACGTTCGCGCCGAAATCGGTGTGTAGCCGGGGCGATACCTGATCACCAGGCCGGGTGTGTCAGCCGCCGAGGGCTGTGCGCACCGCGGCTTTGACCAATGCCGCGTGCAGGTTCAGCGACAGCGCCGCGAGTTCGCGGACGGTCTCCTCGGCGCGAGCGCGCGCATCGGCATCGCGACTCTTCGCGATGGGCGCGGCGATCTGCGCGATCAGCGCGGCCTCGCGATCGGCGGCGAGTTTGAAGGCGCGCAGATGACGTGCCTCCAGGCCGAATTCGGCCATCGCCTTCGCCGCGTGCGCGAGCGTGACCGCATCGGACTCGAAGAATCCGCCCGCACCGGGGACGATGAGTCCCGCGCGCAGCAGATCGTCGAGGAAACGGTCGTCGATGTCGGCCTTGGCGAGCAGGTCGGACCTGGTGAGCCGCACGCCGACGTCGACACGCAATTCCTCGGGCGTGATCGCGCCCGTCACGATGCCGAGGCGGCGCGGCACGGCCGGGCTCGTCGCGTCGGCATCCGCGGAGCCGGACACACCGTGCCCGGCCTCCGCGGAGCCGTGGTGGGAGTGCGCGCGGGCGCGCGCTTCACGCACGCCCAACGTCGCCGCACCACTGTCGATCGCTTCCAACTGCTCCTTGATCACCTTCAACGGCAGGTACTGATCGCGTTGCGCGGTCAGTACAAAACGCAGCCGTTCGTAGTCGGCCACCGAGAACCGCCGGTATCCCGACGGTGTCCGTTCCGGCCGGATCAGGCCCTCGGATTCGAGGAACCGGATCTTGGAGATGGTGATATCAGGAAAATCTGGTCGCAGCAGGTCGAGTACGGAGCCGATCGACATCCCTCCGCGCGCCCACTGCGCCGCCCCTGTCACAGCACTGTGCCCGTCGCGGGCACCAGTACCGTTGGGGTCATCGCGACCCCGCGCCCGACGCCGACTCGTTCGCCTGCGTGCGCGGGCCGGTCAGGAAGACCAGCCGGAACTTGCCGATCTGGACCTCGTCGCCGTTCTGCAGCTCCGAGGAGTCCACCGGCTCCCGGTTGACGTAGGTGCCGTTGAGGCTGCCCACATCGACGACCTGGAACGAGTCGTCGTCCTGACGGAACTCGGCATGCCGACGGCTGACGGTGACGTCATCCAGAAAAATGTCACTGTCGGGATGGCGGCCGGCCGAAGTGGTCGGCTGATCCAGCAGGAAACGCGAGCCCGCGTTCGGGCCACGCTTGACCACCAGGAGGGCCGCACCGGCCGGCAGGCCCTCGACGCCCTGAACCGGCTGTTCGCCGGTCGGCTCTGCGGAGCGCGACGCGTCGACCTCGTTGAGGAAGTCCGCGCGGAAGACCGACGTCGTCTCGGCCGCGGTTTCCCCGTAACCCGGGTCCCTGTTCTCGCTCACCGTTTCTCTCCTCCTCGAACCTGATTATCCATGCAAGCAGGTGCTGTATTCGGCGACACGACCGGCGCGATCACATCGCCAGGAAAAGATCCCGGCGTCGATTCCCCGACGTATCCGCTTGGCTTTGACCGTACCCTGCCGGGGCGTGCCCGTGCAGGGAGAACTGTGAAGGCTGAGTCAGCCCCCGATAACTCCTTGGTAACCCGCTGCATCCAGCAGTTCACCGAGGGCGGAATCGAGGGTTGCCTCGTCGTCGAACGCGAGCTCGAACAGCCATCCCTCGTTGTAGGGATCTTCGTTGAGCGTCTCCGGCGTCTGGACCAGATCCTCGTTCACCGCAACGACTTTGCCGGTGAGCGGAGCGTAGATGTCGGACACGCTCTTGGTCGACTCGACCTCGGCGATGCTGTCGCCGACGGTCACGTCTTTGTCGACGTCGGGCAGCTGGACGAACACGACGTCACCCAGCTGTGACTGGGCGTAGTCGGTGATGCCGACACGGACCGCCGTGGGGCTGGTCCGCCGCACCCATTCGTGCTCTTCGGTGTAGCGCAGTTCCTCAGGGGTCCGGGTCACTGGACGTCCTTTCATCGTCGACGTTGCACGCAACAGTATCGACTAGCTCCCACGGTGCGGCACAGGCGGTATCGATCGCGCGACCGCGACCGCGAGCCCCGCGTAGAGCAGCCCGGTCCAGACGTAGAGCGCCGTACCCCAGATCAGCAGTGCCCAGCCGAAGGCCCACCCGAAACTCGCCCCTGCCCAGTCCATCTCCCCGGTCAATATCCACGGCAGCGCCGACATCAGCGCGAAGGTGGCCGCTTTTCCCAGGTAGATCACTTCCGGAGCGGGTAGTTCGCGCCGCTTGTACACCGAAAGTGTCGCGGTGAGCACCAGATCGCGTGCGATCAAGATCACCGCCAGCCACCACGGCAGCAGGCCGCGCACGACGAAGGCGACCAGGGTCGTCACCAGGTACAGCCGGTCGACGAGCGGGTCGAGCAGCGCTCCCAGACGTGAGGACTGATCGAGCAATCGGGCGAGTTTGCCGTCGAGGAAATCGGTGAACCCGCTGGCGATCAGCAAGGCGAACGCCCAGCCGTCGGCGTGGCGGACCAGCAGGAGCCAGAGGAAGACGGGGATGCCGATCAACCGCACCACGCTCAGCGCGTTGGGCACGGTCAGGATGCGGTCGCTGAACACGCCACCGGATTCGGTGTCGTGCGTGCCCGGCGTTCCTGATTCGGTTGCCACGCCCCTGCTTACCGCACCGACCCCGTCCGGCGCCATCCGGCCACGCCGAAACGCCGTCAACTCCGCTGTGTCCCGAGCGCCGCGCTGCCCGGCGCGCGGCAACCGGCTAACCTCGGCAGTCGTGTCCGACAGTGGTATTGATCTGCGTTCCTACGTCTCCGCCGAGGACGCCCGCGAACGTGGCCGGGCTGCCCGGCGGCGGGTGCCTGTCACCGAGCGTGACCGCGCCGCGGCGAGCCCCGATCGGCCGACGGTGCGCGAATTCATCGATATCAGCAACCGTGGCCGGATCGAACGGCTGGTCCCGCTGCGGATCGGGCGGATGATCGCCTCGCCGTTCACCTTCTTTCGCGGCGCCGCGGGCCTGATGGCGGCCGACCTCGCCGCCGGACCGGACAGTGGTCTGGCCGCCCAGATCTGTGGTGACGCCCACGCCGCCAACTTCGGCCTCTACGGCACCCAGCGTGGCGAGATCGTGATGGATATCAATGATTTCGACGAGACGGTCATGGGCCCGTGGGAGTGGGATCTGGAACGTCTGGCGGCCAGCCTCGTGCTGGCCGGACGAGAGAGCGGCGTCGACGAGGACGACTGCCTGCGCGCGGCACACGATGCCGCCCGCTCCTACCGCCGCACCGCCGGCGAATTGGCCGACATGCCGTTCATGCAGTCCTGGACCGCGTTGCCCGACGAGTCGATCCTCACCAGCGCCAAAGCCGAAGACCTGCTCGACGACTTCAAGAAGGCCGCGAAGAAGGCGCGCAAGAACACCAGCGCCAAGGTGGTGGCGAAGTGGACCGAGCACCTCGACGACCACGAGACCGACATCCGCAAGCACCGTTTCGTCAGCGATCCGCCCGTGCTGACCGCGGTCGACACGCCGGTGTCGGAAGCCGTGATCGACGGCTTGGAACGCTACGCGGGCACCATCCGGGAGTCCCGGCGCAACCTCCTGGCCAGGTTCGCGGTCTCCGATGTCGCGTTCCGCATCGTCGGTACCGGCAGCGTCGGCTTGCACAGCTATGTGGCGCTGTTGCACGGCAACGACGGCGAGGCGGTGGTGTTGCAGGTCAAGCAGGCGCGCCCGTCGGCCCTCGCCCCGTTCCTGCCGCCCACCGACCCCCGGCACGAGGGTGAACGGATCGTGGTCGGCGCGCGGACCGTGCAGTCCGAGACCGACATCCTGCTCGGTTGGACGACCATCGAACTCGACGAGTCGCTGCCCTTCATCGTGCGTCAGTTCCGCAATCTCAAGGGCAGTATCGACCCGGCGGCCCTGTCCGCCGACGATCTCGACGACTACGGCAGGCTCGCGGGCGCGCTGCTGGCCCGTGCGCACGCTCGCTCCCTCGACCCGCGCGCGCTGGCGGGGTATCTGGAAACCGACGATGACGACGACGACCGGTTCGAGGACTCGGTGGCGCGCTACGCGGTGCGCTACGCCGACCGCACCGAGGCCGATCACGCCGACCTCGTCGCGGCCGTGGACGCGGGCACGATCGCCGCCGAACAAGATTGATCGAGCTACGATGTACGCCAACGGTTCTCGGCACAACGAAGGGCGGTCTCCATGCTCGTGCGCGTGCAGAATGCGGCAGGCAGCGATGCCGAGGCGGCGCTGATCGACTGGTTGCGCACATGGAAGGACCCGTCGAGCCCGCACGGCGTCGCCACCATCAACTGCAGCCTGTTCCACCAGGACCGGCTGCATCAGTTCGACGCGGTGGTCTGGACCCCGACCAGTTGCGTGATCATCGAGGCGGAGACGTTCACCGCCCCGCAGGACGGCGTGCTGGAGATCCCGCTCAACGGTCCGTGGATGGTCTCCGGCGAACTCGCCCAGTTCGCGGGCGCGGAGAAGTCGACGCCGCTGGAACGTTCGCGTGATCACACCTTCGCCCTGCAGGACTATCTCGCCGCGCGCGGGCTCGGCCAGCGGGCGGTGCACGGTCTCGGCCTGATCGTGCCGATGCCCGGCGCCCAGATCGACGTGCACCAGGGCTGGAGCGACCCGAGCTTCGATGTGATCGTCACCGACGACCCGCACCGGCTCGAGATGTACTTCGAGTTGCTGGCCGAGAAGGAACACAACCTCTGGACGGCCAACGACGTCGCCATCGCGTTCCGTGGCCTCGGCATCCTGCCGTTCCTGCCCGCACCACAGGATCTGCTCAACGAGGGTTTCCTCGGCCCGATCGATGTGACGCTGTGGCACGGCGGGCCGACCCAGGCGGCCGCGGAGTCCTATGCCGAGCAACAGGCAGAGCTCGAACGCCAGGCGCAGTCCCGGGGCATGGTCGCGCCGTGGTACAGCCCGTGGAAGCTGTATCCGCGGGTCGGCGGTGATCTCGATTTCGGCCGGGCTTTCCTGCGGATCACCCTCGCTCTCGGCATGATCGTGGCCATCGTGTGGGTGCTGTGGTTCCTGGTCACGGCGGTACTCACCTACGGTCCTGCCTGAGCGGGGCCGGACGGCGGCTATCGTCGCGTTCGTGATCGACCGTGTCTAGCGCCTCCGCTGTCCGGGCGACAGCGATCGGGGCCGGTGCCGCGCTGACCGCCGCGATTCCGTTGACGTTCCCCGCGGACGGCGGCCCGACCGAGCTCGATTCGGTGTCGTCGGAGAACACCGTCTCCCCCGGCCTCGCGCAGGTACTCGTCGCGCCGAGTAACGCACCGGTGGTCGTGGCGCTGCTCCTGGCCGCGTGTGCCTTTTTCGCACTCCGCCGGCAGTGGTGGCAGGCCGTGACCATGCTGGTGGTTCCCGAGGTCGCGTTGGCGGTCAACACCTGGTTGCTGAAACCACTGTGGGATCGCCGGCTGGACGACCATCTCGCCTACCCCAGCGGGCACACCGTCCACATGGTCGCTGTCGCGACAACTTTCGCGTGCCTGGTGACCGACCGCCGGACACGGATCGCGGTCGCGACGCTCACCGTGCTCGCCCTGATCGCGATCACTCCCGCGATGGCGGAGTTGGGCTACCACCGCCCCACCGATATCCTCGGTGGGGCGGCGGCGGCAGCATCGATGGCGATCGGCCTGTGCTGGCTCTCCGATGCCCTCCGCGCCCGGCGCGGCGCCTAGCGGCGATCGAAAACGCTGGCGTCGTGCAGCATTTCAGCGCGCAGCATCGTCTCGGGCACGCCCATCGCCTCCACCAGGGTCAGCGCGTCCGGGCGCAAACGGTCGACGAGTTCGTTCACTCCGCGCCGCACCGCCTTGGCGCGCTCCACCGACATGAACCGGTGCATGATGTACCAGGCCAGGTTCTCTTCCAGCGAGGCGTAAACGAAGAGGTCGCAGACGGTTTCGGCCAGCGCCTTGGCGTCCGGGTCCTCGATGGTGGCGATGCCGTCGACGAACTCCTCGAGCACGAGCCGGTCGATGTGCGCGGCGCCGGCGGCCAGGATGTGGTCCTGGGCATTGTTGAACGCCTCGAACGGGCCGGTGTCGGCGGCACGGGCGCGCAGCCGGTGCGCGGCGGTGCGCAGCAGGTAGTCCTCGCGGTCGGCGAACAGCTGTAGCTGGACGTCGCGTTTGGACAGGTCGCCTTCGTCGACGGACTCGTCGTTGCGGTCGCGCAGGGTCTGGATCAGCTGCCGCACCCCCGAGCGTTTGCGCACCACGTCACCGGCCATGGTCGCGGCGAAGCGCACCCAGCCGAGCGCGTCGAGGTCGCGGACCTCGTCGGAGTAGGCGGTGAGCAGTTCCTTCGCCACGAGCTGGGTCAAGACGACATTGTCGCCCTCGAAGGTGGTGAACACATCGGTGTCGGCCTTCAGCGTCACCAGGCGGTTCTCGGTGAGGTAGCCCGCGCCACCACAGGCTTCGCGGCATTCCTGAATCGCCCGCGTGGCGTGGCGGGTCTGGGCCACCTTCAGACCGGCGGCACGCTTCTCCAGCGCCCGCTGTGAGCTCGGTTCGGTGTTTTCCCCGCGCTGGATCTCATCCATCCGGCGAACGAGATCGTTCTGGGCGAAGGCCAGCGCGAACGACTTCGCGACCAGTGGCAGCAGCCTGCGCTGATGGCTGCGGTAGTCCATCAACAGGGTCTCTTCACCGGTATCGGGGTCGGCGAACTGGCGGCGCGCCAGCGCGTAGCGGACGGCGATACTCAGTGCCACCCGCGCGCCCGCGGCGGCCGCGCCGCCGACGCTGACCCGGCCACGCACCAGCGTGCCGAGGGTGGTGAAGAAGCGGCGGCTCGGGTTCTCGATCTCCGAGCTGTAGGTGCCGTCCGGGGACACATCGGCGTAGCGATTGAGCAGGTTCTCGCGGGGGATCCGCACCTGGTCGAAGACGATCCGGCCGTTGTCGACGCCGGGCAGGCCACCCTTGAGACCGTCGTCGTAGGTGGTCACGCCGGGCAGGTCCGCGCCGAGGTCGTCACGGATCGGCACCAGCAGACAGTGCACCCCTTTGCTCTCGCCGCCGACGATCAGCTGGGCGAACACCGCGGCCATCCGCGCGTGTATCGCGGCGCCACCGATGTAGTCCTTGCGCGCCGACGGGGTCGGGGTGTTGATGACGAATTCCTGGGTGGCCGGGTCATAGGTGGCCGTGGTCTCCAGATCGGCGACATCGCTGCCGTGGCCCGACTCGGTCATCGCGAAACAGCCGAGCAGATCGAGCGAGATCAGGCGCTTGATGAAGTCACGGTGACGTTCGGTGCCCAGGTTCTCCACCGCGCCGCCGAACAGTCCCCACTGCACGCCGGATTTCACCCACAGCGACAAGTCGGTGTAGGCCAGCATCTCCAACCCGATGACCGCGCCGCCGGGATCGCCGGTGCCGCCGTTCTCGGGCCGGAAACCGCGCTCGGGGTAGCCCATGGTCGCGATGACCCGCATCTGGTCGAGCACGCGCGCTCTCGCCTCGTGGATGTCGAGTTCGGGATCGTCGGTGAATTCCTCACCGGCGAGCTGGGTGCGCGCCTGCTCCCTGACCGTGCGCCACGGTCCGTCCAGCGCTGCGCGCAGATGTTCTGCCGTCGTCGATGTGCCGGTAGCCATGGCTTCGACAGTAGCCCGCACACGATGGGTCACCCAGGCCCGAAACTCGGATCGGGCGAAAGTCTTGCCAACGGATTGAACACGCGTTTAACATATTGAACATGCGTTCAGCCGATCTCACCACCGCCGCCAGGATTCGCGATTCCGCGATCGAATTGTTCGGTGAGCAGGGATTCGGCGTC
This sequence comes from Nocardia sp. NPDC127606, assembly GCF_042671725.1. Classification (NCBI taxonomy): domain Bacteria; kingdom Bacillati; phylum Actinomycetota; class Actinomycetes; order Mycobacteriales; family Nocardiaceae; genus Nocardia; species Nocardia sp. NPDC127606. The sequence continues at coordinate 2,016,558 of NZ_JBHXWQ010000001.1, forward strand.
GGCGTCCGGGCCATCGCCGCCGCAGCCGGGGTCTCGCCCGGGCTGGTGAACCATCACTTCGGGTCCAAGGACGGACTGCGCGCGGTCTGCGACGATCGTGTGCTCGAGATCATCCGCGACGAGAAGCTGCGCGCGATCCACGCGCCCGGCCCCGCGGGGATCTTGGACGCGATGGCCGAGATCGAGATGTACGCACCCCTGGTGGCCTACATACTGCGCAGCTTCCAGGCAGGCGGCCCGCTGTCGGAGTCATTGCTCGAGCACATGATCACCGACGCGGAGCAGTACATGCAGACCGCCGTCGACGAGGGCAAGGCCAAGCCGAGTCGCGACCACGCGGCCCGCGCTCGCTACATCGTGCTCTGCCATGTCGGCGCGATGAACCTCTACCTCCAGATGCGCCTACAGCGCGAAGGAAAACTCGATTACCGCAAGGCGATTCGTGAGCTGTCCGACGAGATCACCTTCCCGGCGCTCGAGCTCTACACCCAAGGATTACTCACCGATTCCACCATGCTCGACACCCTTTTCGAGGAGTAGACGATGCCCTCCCCCACCACCGACCGGGTCATCGATGTCGCGGACCTGCGAAAGTCGTTCGGCCGCTTCACCGCGCTCGACGGCCTTGATCTGCAGGTGAGTACCGGCGAAATCCACGGTTTCCTCGGTCCCAACGGCGCAGGCAAATCCACCACCATCCGCATCCTGCTCGGCGTTCTGCGCGCGAGCGGTGGCCGAGCCACGGTCTTCAGCCGAGACCCGTGGACCGACGCGGTCGCACTGCATCGCCGGATCGCCTATGTCCCCGGCGATGTCACGCTGTGGCCGTCGCTGTCGGGCGGCGAGACGATCGACCTGCTCGCCCGGATGCGCGGCGGGTTGGACGAGTCACGACGCGGCGAGCTGATCGACCGCTTCGAACTCGACCCCACCAAGAAGGCGCGCACCTATTCCAAGGGCAACCGGCAGAAAGTCGCGCTGGTGTCGGCCTTTTCGGCGAACGCCGACCTGCTGATCCTCGACGAACCGACCTCGGGCCTCGACCCGCTGATGGAGCAGGTCTTCCAGGACTGCGTGCGCGATGCCGCCGCCCGCGGAGCCACGGTGCTGCTGTCGAGCCACATCCTGTCCGAGGTCGAGCACCTGTGCGACCGGGTCACCATCATCCGTGCCGGCCACACCGTCGAATCCGGATCACTCAACGACCTGCGCCATCTGAGCCGCACCGCCATCACCGCCGACCTGATCGGCGATCCCGGCGATCTGAGCACGATGCCCGGTGTCGGCGACGTCGAACGAGACGGTTCGACCCTGCGCTGCCAGGTCGACGCCGACCACCTCGGCGCCCTGATCCGGGTACTCGGCGACGCGGGGGTCCGCAGCCTGACCAGCGCGCCACCCACACTCGAGGATCTGTTCCTTCGCCACTACCACGTCGAGGACGCCGAGACCGCGGAGAAGGTGCGGGCATGACTGCGACAGCCGCTCTCCCTCGTTTCGCCGGAACTGCCCGCACCGCAGGCGAATTCGCCGGCACCGGTCAGATGCTGCGCCTGTACCTACGCCGCGACCGGGTGGTCGCGCCGCTGTGGTCGCTGCTGATCGGGCTGATGCCCGCGCTGCAGATCGTGTCGATCAAGGACATCTACACCACCGGAGAACAACTCGACCACTTCGCGGCGACCACGGCGGCCAGCCCCGCGCTGATCGCCATGTACGGACCGGTTTTCAGCTCGGCACTCGGCTCCATCGGCACCTGGAAGGCCGGGGCGATGTACGCGATGATCGCGATCGCCGCGGTGCTCACGGTCATCCGCCACACCAGGGTCGAGGAGGAGACCGGGCGCGCGGAACTGGTCGGCGCCACCAGCATCGGCCGCTTCGCCGGCCTCACCGGAGCGCTGCTGCTCACCTACGGCGCTTCGGTGGTCGCCGGAATCGCCTGTGCCGCTTCACTGATGGCCACTGATCTGCCTGTCGCAGGGTCGGTCGCCTTCGGCGCCGCGCTCGCCGCGTCCGGTGTCGTCTGGGGTGCGGTGGCCGCGGTCGCCGCGCAGGTCAGCACCGGCGCGCGGCTGGCCCGTGGCATCGCGTTGGGCACGTTGGGCGCGGCGTTCGCGGTGCGTGCGGTCGGCGACGCGGGAAACGGTGTGCTGTCCTGGTTTTCGCCGCTGGGGTGGTGCCTGCAGATCCGCCCGTTCGCCGACGAACGCTGGTGGGTGCTCGTGCCGCTGGCCGCCCTGGCCACCGGCGCGACCCTGCTCGCCTATCGGTTGCTGCGGACCCGCGATATCGGCGCAGGCCTCCTGGCCGAGCGCCCCGGACCGGCCGTCGCGGGCACCGCGCTGTCGGGTCCGGTGGGTCTGGCCTGGCGACTGCAGCGAGGTTCGCTGCTCGCCTGGACGACCGGTTTCGCCCTGTACGGGCTCCTCATCGGCGGTGCGGTGAACAGCATCGGCGGCATGCTCGACGACAGCGGCACCCTGCAGGACGTGGTCACCTCGATGGGCGGGTCGGCCGATCTGGAAAAGTCGTTCATCGCCTACGCCGTCACCATGTTGGCCGCCGCGGCCGCCGCCTACTCCGTGTCGGCTGTGCTGCGGTTGCACGAGGAGGAGAACTCGGGGCGCACGGAGACGGTCCTGGCCGCCGCGGTGGGCCGGATGCGGTATGCGTCGAGCCACCTGCTGTTCGCGATCGGCGGTCCCGCCGTGGCACTGCTGACCGCGGGCCTGGCGATCGGCATCGTGTGGGGTGCCACGGACGGCGATCTCCCCGGCAAGGTCGGCGAATCCTTGGGCGCGGTCACGGTGCAACTGCCCGCGGTCTGGGTGATCACCGCCATCGCGGTGCTGTTGTTCGGCGCACTGCCCAAGTACGCGGCACTCGCCTGGGGCGTGCTGAGCGCGATGATCGTGATCTTCCTGCTGGGCTCGCTGGGTAGCTTCCCGCAGTGGATCCTCGATCTGGTTCCCTTCGTCCACCCGCCGAAGCTGCCGGGTGCGGCGTTCGACATCGTGCCGATCGCCTACCTGGTCGCCCTCGCGGCGGCGGGAATCCTGGTGGGGCTCATCGCCTTCCGCCGGCGCGACCTGCGCTGACCGGGAGCGCGCGCTCCGCGTAGCCGAGCCGGGGTGGTGAGTCGACTCGCCACCCCGGTTTCAGTACGCGCCGTCACCGCGGGTGACCGCCCCGATGGTGCGCGCGATCAACGCCAGATCCAGCACCATCGACCAGTTCTCGACATAGGACAGGTCAAGGCGCACCGAATCCTCCGGCGACAGATCCGACCGTCCGCTGACCTGCCACAACCCGGTGACGCCCGGCTTCACCAGCAGCCGCCGTCGCATCTCCCCGTCGTAGCTGTCGACCTCGCGTTGCACCTGCGGCCGTGGCCCGACGACACTCATGTCGCCGCGCAGCACGTTGAAGAACTGGGGCAGCTCGTCGAGGCTGTACTTGCGCAGGAACCGGCCGACCGCGGTCACCCGCGGATCGTCTTTGACCTTGAAGAACAACGGATTTCCACCGTGGCGCTCGATGAGCGCCTCCACCGCGTTGTCGGCGTCGACGAGCATGCTGCGGAACTTGATCATCCGGAACGGAATACCGTCGCGCCCGATCCGCTCCGACAGGTAGAACACCGGCCCCGCACTCGTCATCTTCACCGCGATCGCGATGGCGGCCAGCATCGGCGCGATGAGCACCAGCACGGTCGCGGCGAAACACGCATCGAACAGCGCTTTACGGCTCGACTTCGCTCGTCCGTAGCGCGGCGGGTCGATGTGCAGCATCGGCATCCCCGCGACGAGGCGGTTGGTCAGCCGCGCCCCTGCGATATCGGCGACGCCGGGCGCGACGATCAGATCGACGCCGAGGGGATCCAATGCCCATGCCATTCGCCGCAACTCGGCGGGTCCGAGATGATCGGTCGCGGCCACTGCCACCGAATCGGCGCCACTGCGGCGCACCGCCTCCAGCACCGAGCGATCGTCGCCGAGCACCGACGGCCCGTCGGAGGTATCGAACTGTGCGCCCACCGATCCCGCAGGCACGCAGACACCGACCACGCGATAGCCGGAGCCGGGATCGCCGGTGAAGGCGGCCGCCATCGCGTGCGCGGCCTCCGGCGAACCCACGACCAGCACCGCGATATGGCACCGCCCCTGCGCGCGCCACCGCCGCAACCGCCACCGCCACGCCAACCGCCCGGCGACCAGCGCGAACAGCCCTGCGGGCAAGGCGATGGCGAGATAGCCCCGCGCGACCTCCACCCGGAAAAGCAGCGCGAGGATCGCGAGCACACCGAACAGCCGCAAGGTCGCCGACACCAGCCTGCGGAACTCCTCGGTCCCGGTGCCGACCACCTGTGGGGTGCGGCTGCCGTAGCCGTGCAGCAGCGCCAGCCATCCGGCGGCCAAGGCCAGCGACACCACCGAGTAACCGACCTCGTAGGGCAGCGGCCAGGCCAGTGGCGGCGCGGCGGGCCCGCCGAACCGGATGACCTGCGCCGCCGCGACCGCCCCGAACACCGCGATCACATCGGTCACCGCCAAGCGTTGGACAAACGCGGTCTGCCAACTCTCGCGCTGCGTACGGCGCAACATCTGGACCCCGTTGACAACGTCGACGTCGCCACTACCGGTGAGCTCGTAGCTCATGAACCCACACCTCCCCTTCGGGCGACGAATCGTTTCCCGATCCCCGTCGATCGGAATGCGGCCGTTGCGGCCGTCCTACTTCCCGTCGATTCGATACCCGCCTGCTGATTGTTACAGACCGCCAGCAGGGGTTCTTTCCGAAGACTCACCGCCACAAGGGATTCCAGTAGTTAGCCACTTCACAGCGCAATCGGACAGCTATCACCGAGCCGCTATTGCCTTTCGATATGAATGCAGGACAATCGATTTCGCAAGTGATTGCCATCACATACAGAGGAGGAATGGTCGCCCTCGCCGACAGTTAGCCGGTGCCGGATCGACCTGGTATAACTCGGAAAATTACCATGAATCTGTTTCTGCCCGAACGTTTCGGGGCACCCCTTCTGCCCGCCGCCGCTGTAACGTCTGTGCCCACTGGTCCGACTTCCGGCATGACCGGCATGAGCCGCGACAGCTCGGGTGAACAGGTATGAAGGTGGGGGCTCCACGTGCAATGTCGACTCTGTGACTCCGAACGGCTCACGAGCGTGCTCGACCTGGGCGCCACCCCACCGTGCGAGAGCTTCCTGTCCGCCGCCGAACTCGACCTGCCCGAATCGACGTACCCGCTGCACCTGCGGTTGTGCGAGGACTGCCTGCTGCTGCAGATCCCGGCGCTGATCACCCCCGAGGACACCTTCACCGAGTACGCGTACTTCTCCTCGTTCTCCGACAGCTGGGTCCGCCACGCCGAGCAGTTCGTCGCCACCACCGCCGAACGACTCGGCCTCGGCGGCGATTCGTTCGTCGTCGAGGTGGCGAGCAACGACGGCTACCTGCTGCGGCACGCGGTCGCGCGTGGCATCCGCTGTCTCGGCATCGAGCCCTCGGTCAACGTCGGGCTCGCGGCACGCGAGGTCGGCGTGCCGACGGAAACGGCGTTCCTGGAACAGGATTCGGCCGCACGGATCCGCGCCGAGCACGGACCGGCCGACCTGGTGGTCGCCAACAACGTCTACGCCCACGTGCCCGACCTGCGCGGGTTCACCCACGCACTGCGCACCCTGCTCAGCGACGACGGCTGGTGCAGCATCGAAGTGCACCACGCGCTGAACCTGGTCCAGCTCGGCCAGTTCGACACCATCTATCACGAGCACTTCCAGTACTACACCGTCCATTCGGCGCAGCGCGCGCTGGCGATCGCCGACCTGACCGTCGTCGATGTGGAACTGCTGGACACCCACGGTGGCTCGATCCGGCTGTGGGCACGCCCCGACGCCGTCGCCGAACCCACCGCCCGTGTCGCCGAGGTCCTCGACCTCGAGCGTGCGGCGGGCCTGCACGAGCCCGCCGGCTACGCCGCGCTCGGCGCCCGTGCCGAATCGGTCCGCCAGGAGCTGCTGCGTTTTCTGCTCGACTGCCGCGCGGCGGGCAAGCGGGTGGTCGGTTACGGCGCGCCGGGCAAGGGCAATACGCTGCTCAACTACTGCGGCATCCGGCCCGACCTGCTCGAATACACCGTGGACCGCAACCCCTACAAGCACGGCCGCTACACCCCCGGCACCCGGATTCCGATCCATCCGACCGAACGCATCGACGCGGACAAGCCCGATGTGGTGCTGGTCCTGCCGTGGAATCTCGAAACCGAGATCACCGCCCAACTCGGCCACGTCGGCGAGTGGGGCGGCGAGCTGATCTACCCGCTGCCGGTGCTGCATCGCGCCGCCACAGCAGGCGAACCGGTCGCGGCCGGCGCACTCTCCGAATGAAGGTGAACGAACCGATGAAGGTCGTACTGTTCTGCGGCGGATACGGCATGCGCATGCGCGGCGGATCCGACGACGTCGTCCCCAAGCCGATGCAGCTGGTCGGTCCGCGCCCCCTGCTGTGGCACGTGATGCGCTATTACGCGCACTACGGCCACAAGGAATTCGTGCTGTGTCTCGGCTACGGCGCCGAGCACATCAAGAACTTCTTCCTCACCTACCAGGAGTCGGCGTCCAACGACTTCGTGATCCGCAACGGTGAAGTGGAGCTGCTGGGCAGCGACATCAGCGACTGGTCGATCACCTTCGTCGACACCGGCGTCGAATCCGCGATCGGGGAGCGACTGCGCCGCGTGCGCGAGCACCTCGACGGCGACGAGTACTTCCTGGCCAACTACGCCGACGTCCTCACCGACGCACCGCTGGACACCATGATCGAGCGCTTCCACGCCTCGGGTGCGGCCGCGTCGATGATGGTGGTGCCGCCGCAGTCCTCGTTCCACTGCGTGGACATCTCGCCGACCGGTGAGGTGAAGGACATCGTGCCGGTGGCGCAGATGCCGCTGTGGGAGAACGGCGGATACTTCGTGCTCAGCCAGGAGATCTTCGATCTGCTGCCCCCTGGCGGCGATCTGGTGGCCGACGCGTGCGGCGCGCTCGCCGGGCAGGGCAGGCTCTTCGGATATCAGCACATGGGCTTCTGGAAGCCGGCCGACACCTTCAAGGAACGCGCCGAACTCGACGACGCCTACCGCAACGGCACCCGGCCGTGGATGGTGTGGGACCGACCGTGATCGGGTTGTTCACCACCCCGCCGCGCCGGATCGCGGTGCTCGGCGCACACTGCGACGACATCGCGATCGGGATGGGGGCAACGCTTCTCGCGCTCACCGGCGCCGATCCCGAGGTCGAGGTGCGGGCCCTTGTCCTCTCCGGTGGCGGCACCGCACGCGAGGACGAGGAGCGGGCGGCGCTCACCGCGTTCTGCTCGGGCAACAAGCCGGAATTGCACGTCCTCGATGTGCCCGACGGCCGCGCGCCCGCGCACTGGGATCGGATCAAGGACGCGCTGGCGGAGTTTCGTCGTGGCGGTGAACCCGAGGTGGTGTTCGCGCCGCATCGTGGCGACGCCCACCAGGACCACCGCCTGCTCGCCGAACTGGTGCCCACCGAGTTCCGTGACCACCTGACCCTGGGTTACGAAATCCTCAAATGGGAGACCGACACTCCGGCTCCCACCCTCTACCACCCGCTCAGTCATGCACTCGTGCAGCAGAAGTCGCGTCTGCTGCACGAACACTATCCGTCGCAGACGGGCCGCGACTGGTTCGACGAACAGGCCTTCCTCGGGCTGGCCCGGATGCGTGGCGTGCAATGCCACGCACCGTATGCCGAGGCGTTCGTGCTCGACAAAGCGATCATCAGATGGGAACAGACGTGAACATGCGGGTACTGGTCACCGGGCACCAGGGCTATCTCGGCACCGTGATGGTGCCGGTGCTGCGGGCGGCGGGCCACCAGGTCACCGGCCTGGACATCGGCTACTTCGCCGACTGCCTGCTCGGCGAATTCGCCGGTGACCCCGACGGTTTGGCGGTGGACCTGCGCGTGGTGACCGTCGAGCAGTTGCGCGGTTTCGACGCGGTGATCCACCTCGCGGCGTTGTCTAACGACCCCCTCGGCGCTCTGGCACCGGAGATCACCTACGACATCAACCATCACGCGTCGGTGCGACTGGCCCGCCTCGCCAAGGAGGCCGGGGTGTCCCGGTTCCTCTACGCGTCCACCTGCTCGGTGTACGGTGCCGCCGGTGCCGACCTCGTCACCGAGGACGCCCCGCTGCGCCCGATCACCCCCTACGCCGAGAGCAAGGTCCGCGTCGAAGACGATGTGGCCGCCCTGGCCGACGACAACTTCGTCCCGGTATTCCTGCGCAACGCGACAGCTTTCGGCTTCTCGCCGCGGTTGCGGGCCGATATCGTGCTCAACAATCTGGTCGGCTACGCGGTGCTCACCGGCGAGGTGAAGGTGCTCTCCGACGGCACCCCGTGGCGCCCCCTGGTGCACGCCGCCGACATCGCCGCCGCGTTCGCCACCTGCCTCACCGCGCCCGCCGCCGACATCTCGTGCCGGGCGTTCAACATCGGCACCGAGGTCAACAACCTCACCGTCGCCGAGATCGCCGCCTCGGTGGTCGACGCGGTGCCCGGATCCCGGCTGCTGATCACCGGCGAGAACGGCGCCGACCCACGGTCCTATCGGGTCGACTTCTCTTACGCGCGTGAGGTTCTCGGCTTCGAGGCGCAGTGGACGGTGCCCGCGGGCGCGGCCGAGCTGTTCACCGAGTACACCGCGCGTGGGCTCACCTCCGACGCGTTCTTCCGCCGGTTCACCCGGCTGCCGCACCTGCAGGGCCTGTGCGACTCCGGGGTGCTCGACGCACAGCTGCGCCGGATCAGTGCGTCGGCGTCAGCGTAGCCAGCAGCGCGGCCCAGCTCCCGGCCCGCGCGTCACGCGGGGAGACCGGGCCGACGGGCAGCGGCCACTCGATGGCCAGTTCGGGGTCGTCATAGGCGACCCCCAGGTCTTCGGCGGGATCGTGCGGACGGTCGATGCGGTAGCAGACGTCGGCGATCTCGGTGAGCGCCTGGAATCCGTGCAGGAAGCCCGGCGGCACATAGAGGTGGTGGAACTGTTCGTCGTCGAGTCGAAAAGCCTGGCGCGCACCGAAAGTCGGCGAACCGGGACGAATGTCGACGAGGACGTCGTGTACCGCGCCGTGCGCGCAACGCACGAGCTTGGCTTCACCGCGCCCGCCGCGGCCGTGCATGCCACGGATCACTCCGCGCACCGACCGCGACTGCGAATCCTGCACGAAGGCCGCCGCCGCGCCCGGTACCCCGAGGTGGGCGTCGAACTCACCGGCGTCGAAGGTGCGGGTGAACAACCCCCGCTCGTCCCGGAACGGTTCGGGTACGAGGACCACTACATCGGCCAGTTCGGTCCGCTCGATACGCACGAGGACATCCTGTCATGACCCGCCGATGCCGCGGCTGCGCGAAGACCGCGCTCACTCCCGTCCTCGATCTGGGGTCGGTCCCGGCGGCGGATCACTTTCCGCCACGTGACGCTCCGGTCACCGCCACCGAATCCGGCCACCCCTTGCGAATGGACCGGTGCTCGGTATGCGGGCTGGCCCAGCTGGCCGACGACGACACCGTCACCGCGGAGCCCCGCGGTGTCGAGCCGCTGGCCTTGCGCGACCAGGCCGCCGAGGCCGTGCGTCTGGTGCACGCCGCCGGGCTCCTGCGCGGATCGACGGTCACCGAATTCGGTAGCCCGCACGGCGGCACCTGGCTGCCCCTGCTCGCCGAGCACGGCTTCACCGAGAACGCCGGTGAACCGGCCGATGTGGTGCTCGACTGCTTCGGGATCATGCACGAACCCGATCAGCGAGCGGCCTTCGCGGCGCGGGCCGCGGCGACGGCGTCCGACGGAGTGCTGCTTGTGCAGTACCACTCACTGGCCACCATCGTCGCGCAGGGACAGTGGAACGCGCTGCGGCACGGGCACTTCGCGTACTACTCGCTGTCCGCTCTGCGCACCCTGTTGCGGGAGGTGGGGATGAGCGCGGTCACCGCGTGGGAGTTCGACCTCTACGGCGGCACGGTGCTCCTGGCCGTTCGCCACGGCGATCACACCCCCGACGCCACCATCGACAGCCTTCTCGTCGCCGAAGCCGATGCCCTGAGCTCGGCCGCGGAGTTGCAGCAGACGGTCGACCGTCACGTCCGCGCCCTGCGTGGTTGGCTGGACGCCGGCGCCGCGCAGGGGCTTCGGGTCTATGCCTACGGTGCCGCGTCCCGCGCGGTTGCCCTGCTGAGCATGGCCGGCGCGCACCGCGGCCTGCTCGCCGGTGTCGCCGACGCCTCTCCGGGAAAGCAGGGCTGCCGGATGCCCGGCACCGATGTGCCCATCATCTCCCCCGCCGAACTGGTCGCCGCCGAGCCCGACGTCGTGCTGCTGACGCTGCCGGACCTGCTCGCCGAGGTGAGCGCCGCACTGCCCGAGCTCGACGGGCGGTGGATGATCGACGATCCGGCGGGCCCACGCAACCGATAGAGACATGCGAAGACTGTGGGATAGCCGACCATATGTCGATCGGCACATGACCGGAGGTCGTGGGATACTCGGAATGCCCAGCGCCGCACCATGATCGAGTTCAGGTCACCGCTGGACCGCCGCAGTGTCGCGGTGGCCGGTACCCGGATCGCAGGGGAAATGCGGCGCCGAACGCAGCGTTCGACGGGCGAGTATCCAGGGGAAGAATTCTGATGAGGGGAACCACCGTGCTCGCACCACGCGCGCTCCGGATCGCGGCGATGGCATCGGCCATCGCTGTCGGTCTCGCCATGGGAGCAGGCGCCGCCGCTGCCGGAATCGACAGCAGCAGCACCGTTCTCGACGGCAAGAACCGCACCGTCGAGGCGATCCAGTCCGACACCCGGATCGACTTCGTCGCACCACTGGACGGCAATCCGCTCACCCGCGAATGGTTCCACAGCGGCGCGGCCTCCTACCTGGTCACCGGTCCCGAAGCAGAGGCCTGGTCCGGCCGCATCACGCTCGGCTATCAGGTCGGCTACCCCGCCACGCTCGACGGCAGGATCAAGTTCGAGTGGTCGACCCCGAGCCTCGGCCTCGAGGTCGGCGCCGACGGCCCCACCGTCAAGCTCGACGGCCTCATCCCGCGCGCGGGCATCGAACTCGCCGCCGGCTTCGGCCCCGGTATCCAGGAGGTCGAGGTCGCCGGTGGTGAGATCGCCGGAACCGACGGTGTACTGCGCCTTTCGGGTTTCCACGGCACTGTCACCGGGGTGCTCGGCCAGACCAACGTCCGCCCGTTCGTGCGGATCGTCGGCTCGTCCGGCGACACCGTCGTCACCTACGGCAAGACCTTCTCGATCTGATCGCGACCCGACGGACCCGGCGAGCGAACTCGCTCGCCGGGTCCGTCGCTGTCATGGCGTTGTGCCGAGCAGGGCGTCGAGCATCCGCGGCAGCGTGCGGGATCGATCGTGTGCCGCCGCGACGCGAGCCCGACCGTCCTCGTGCAAGCGCGACCGCAACCGCGGATCACCGGTGACCCGCTCGATCGCCGCCCGCAGCGCGGCCGAATCGTCGGGGGGCACGCACACCATCACGCGGTCATCGGCGTAACCGCCGTGATCGGTGGCGATCACCGGGACACCCAAACTCATCGCCTCGAGGACGACGAGCTGACCGGCCTCGGGCAGCACGCTCGCCGAGATCACCGCGTCCCAGCCCCGCATGGTGGTCATGGCGTCGACCTGACCGAGGAACACGACCCGACCGGCGAGGTCGGGCCGCTCGGCGCGCTCGCGGAGCTCGGCCAGATACGCGGCGTCGCCGGGCAATGCCCGACCGGCGATCTCGAGTCGGACCTCGGGCAACCCCGCGACGGCCTCCAGCAGAACGTGGTGGCCCTTCCACGAGGTCACCACGCCCAGGATCCCGACCACCGGCGGCGTGCGCTCGACCACGGGCGCGGGTTCGACCGGCCAGGTCACGCCGTTGAACGCGACATCGACATCGAAGCCGCGCCGGCGCAGCGGCGCGGCGGCGGTCTCGGAGACCGCGATGGCGTGGCCTACCGCCGCGCGCCCGGCCCACGCGGCGCCGTATTGCCGTCGGCTGGCGAGGATGTCGTGGACCAACCAGGCCGCCGAGCGCCGATGCGGACGGGCCAGCGCCATCGCGGGCAACGCCATGGTCGAATTGACGATGATGCGGATTCGACTGTCCTGCAACGGCTTACGTAGCCGCCACGCCGCACCGATCCAGTTCCTGAGCATGACCAGCGCGGCGGTCAACCGGCGCAGGCCCCGTTCACCCGCCAACCCCAGCGGGGCGATGCCGATGTGCTCGACTCCGGCGGGCAGCCGTTCCCGCAGTGGACCGTCCGGGCAGGCGACCCGCACCCGGTAGCCACGTTCGAGCGCCATGTCCACGAGGGCGAGCATGACGTTCTCCGCGCCCGACGCCTGTCCGGTGTGCGCGACGAACACCAGCTCGCGCACGTCGTCACTGCCCCGCACGGAGCACCTCCGCGCGGGCGCGGACCTGCGCCAGTGCCGGTTTCGCCGAATAGTCACGACGGAGCATGCCGAAGTTGTCCTCGAGGTTCTGGCGGTCGTCGCCCGCGTCGATCAGGGAGTAGACGAAAACAGGGCCGATATTGGGCATCGCCGCCATCAGGTCCAGTCCGCCGCCGAGTATCTCGGCCTGGGTCTGCTCGTCGACCGCGCGCGCCCCGGTACCGGTCGGCGCACCGAATTCGGTGGGCCACAAACGCTTCGACGTGTCGCCGCGAGCGTCCATGATCGCGCGTAGTCGAGTCAGGTTCTGGAAGGCGTTGTCGCGGCTCGGTGACGAGGGCAGCTCCGGATAGGAGTAGGGGTGCACCGCGACGGCGTCGAAGTCGAGAGCCGAGCCCAGGTCGTAGAGGCGCTCGATGAAGGTCGACGGCGCGATGTCGCGGCCGTTGTCAGCGGCGGGCGCCAAGCCGCCGACCAACACCTGGCCACCGGGCTGGCGGGTGCGCACGGCCGTCGCCGCCTGGTGGAGCAGCTGTGCGTACAGACCCACGTGGGGCAGCGGCGCGAAGAAGCTGGTGACGTTGGGCTCGTTCCAGACCTCCCAGTGCTTGATCTGATCGCGGTAGCGCTCGACCGCGTCGGCGACGAACTGGCCGAACAGCGCCGGATACGGGGCGACCTTGTTTCCGCCCGGCCCCGGGTCCTGGCGTGCCCACGGTGGTGAGTAGGTGAGGATGGCCAGCACGTGCAGCCCATGGGCGCGCGCGGACCGAACCACCCGATCGGTCATCGACCAGTCCTTGCGGCCACGATCGTGTTCGATGAGCGACCAGTCCAGATCCATTCTGATCCAGGTGGCGCCCGCGTCGACGACACCCGACATCTGGCGGTCCAATTCGCCGGTGCTCAGTTTGAGCCAAGAATGCCCGCCCGCGATCCCGAGTCCGGTCTCGTTCACGCGCTCATCGAGCACGGTCGACGTCGTCGGTGTCCCGCATCCGAGCAGGGTGAGCGTGAGGGCCACGGTGGTGATCATCCGAGCGAATCGCCACAGTGTCATCAGTTTTCGGCCCTCGCACGCTTCGTATCGTCAATCCGTCGGTCCAGCGCACAACGCAGCCGGCGAGGAAAAGGTACAACACCCCGGCCACCGTGGCGGTGACAATCCATGGCGGCTCCCACCGCTGCTGAATCATCGTCGCGGGGACGATCACCGCGGCGGCGACGGCGCTGACCGACACCACCGAGGTGACCGGGATCAACCGCCCGATCCGCACCGTGGCGACAAGCGCGAGCCACACCCCGATCAGCAGAACGACATTGGCCACCAGACCGGCGATGGCCGCGCCTTCGAACGACAGCCGCGCGATGAGCGGCCACGACAACGCCAGGTCGACGGCCAACGCGAGCAGCGCGAGCCAGGGAATCAGGTAGTTGCGCCCGGCCGCCATCAGCGCGACCAAGCCCAGATGGGCCAGCGCGCCGAGCAGTCCGGCGATGATCTGGTAGCGACTCGCGTCGACGGCGGACACGAACTTCGCACCGAAGAGCAGGTCGATCACCTGGGTCGCGACCGGCCAGAAGGCGACAAGCGCGGCAAGGCCGAGGGCCGTCAGCGCGGCACCCGCCTGGCGGAAGTAGCGCCGGAACCGGGTGGGGTCGGCAGGCCACACCGCGATCAGCAGAGTGGTCAACGGGGCGACGACCGCGATCGCCGCGGTGTCGACGAGGTCGGCGAATTTCATGCCGACCGCGAACATCCCGACGGATTCGAAGGTGTCGAAGTGACCCAGCAGCAGCAGACCGACCTTCTGCAGCATGATGATCAGGGCCAGGCCGATGCTCAGCGGCAGCGCCTCGCGCAGCATGCCGCCCCACCAGCGCAGTTCGACGCGGCGCGCGGGGATCGGCCCGCCGAGCCCGCGGCCGACGCCGACGATCTTGATCGCGATGGCGATCAGTTCGTACACCACGGCGGGGATCACCACGACCAGCAAGGTCGGTGCCCACAGCACCGCGACGACGGTCAGCGCCACCTGGACAAGGCGGGCGATCGACTCCGCCGCGGCGACCAAGGTCAGGCGCATCGTCGATTGGAACAGCACGGTGAGTGCGTTGCTCGGCGTCGCGACCACCACGACCAGCCCCGCGATGGCTGTCGCCGCGATGACCTGCGGTGGACAACCGAGCAGCACCACATAGCCCAGGGCCACCCCGTAACCCAGCAGCCCGAGAACGGTCCGCAGCGCGATGAACGAGCTCGCGATCTCGGCGACCTCGGCGGGCTCGCCGTGCACGAGTTTGCCGATGACCGCACGCCCGACGCCCAGATCGGTGACGATCGCGAGCATGCCGAGCAGACCGAACACGAAGGAGAAGTAGCCCCATTCGACCGCGGGCAGCATGCGGGCGGTGAGCATGGTCCCGAGCAGACCGAGCACCGCGGCGAAGATCCGGCTGGCCAGCATCGCGGCGGTGTTGCTGGCGGCGGCCCGGCCCGAGATCGAGGCGCGGACCTCGATCGGCGGATCGGGGATCGACGGTTTCGCCTCGGTCGTCACGGGATCAACCCGGCGCCGCGATAGGCGCCGACCGTCGCCTCGGCGGTGGCCCGCCAGCTCAGCTTCGACGCCGCGGCCAGACCACGCTCGCGCAGTGCGGTGTTGTCGGCGCTGTCGTGCAGCAGCGGGCGCACGGCCGCCGTCCACGACTCGACATTCGCGCGCGCGACCAGGACGGCACCGTCGACACAGACCTGCGGCAGCGCGCCGACCGCGCTGGCCACCACCGCGCCACCGCACGCCATGGCCTCCACCGGCGGCAGCCCGAATCCTTCGTACTCCGAGCAGTAGGCCACCACGGTCGCGGCGGCGTACAGCGCGGGCAGATCGGCGGTGTCGACGTAGCCGAGACCGATCGCCGTGGCCGGGGCCTGCGGACCGGTGGATCCGGCCCCGGCCAACACGAGCGGAATGTCGAGGGCGCGCGCCACTTCCGCGAGCATCGCGACCTGCTTGCGCGGCTCGACGGTCCCCACCTGCAGGATGAATCGAGGCGGCAGGTCGTAGTCGGCACGCACCCGTTCCACCGCGGAGGGCTCGGGGACGCGTGCCCAGTCGGCGGGAGCGAGCGGCACGACGACCGCCGCGCGGCCGAACTTGTCCGCGATCCGTTCGGCGGTGAATTCCGACACCGCGATCAGCAGATCGGCACGCATCAACGACGTTCGGACCAGCAGCTGTTCCCCGCGCGCCCGGTACCGGCTGAACGCCCACGGCACATCGAAGACCGACAGGTCGTGCACCGTGGCGACCGTGGCGCGCGGGCCGATCAGCGGAAGATCGACATCGAGGCCGTGGAACACGTCGAATCCGCGCAGCGGCGCGACGCCGTGCCACGCGCGGCGAGCACCCGCCGCGACCGGCCGCGACACTGCGGCGACGGTGGACGGCAGCGAACTCGCCGCGTCGGCTTGGACCAGCGCCGACAGCTCGGCGCCCGGCAACAGCGCGGGCAACTGCGCCAGCAGTTGCCGCTGATACGTCGACACTCCGGCGCCGTCGGGCCGGTAGGCCAATGCCCCGAAACACACAGTGGGTCGCCTGTTCGCAGCAGAATTCATGACACCTGTTCGGGGACGGGGCTGCGCTCGACGGCCTGGACTGGGGACTGCTGGGAGACCGCGCAGCCGACAACCGCGGCGAGCAGCCAGAAGTAGAAATCGCTGGGAAAGATCTCGAAGTAGCTCGACGCGACCGCCGCGACCGCGCTCGACAGCACCGCCGCCGCGACCCCGAGCGCCAGCGCGGCATCGTTGCCGGTCATCGTGCGGGCCGAACGCAGCGCGAGCAGATAGATCACCACCAGGATCGCGCAGAACAACCAGACCCCGATCGGCCCGAGTTCGATGAGCAACTTCACGTAGTAGTTGTCGGGTTGGTACGGGCGCCCGTAAATCTGGACTTCGCCGGTGGCATAGGGCAATTTCTCGGCGGCCGGGCCGAGCTCGGCCACGAGTTGGGCCGCCTTCGCCGCCCCGGTCGAGCCGAGGCCGTCACCGAACGGATGGCTCGGAACCGTCCTGGTCACGACCTTCCATCCGGTCTCGCGCGCGGCCAGGCTGTCGGAGGACAACAGCGAACTGCGCGCCTGCGACGAGGCCCCGACGCCGACCACCATGATCAACGCGACCCCGCCGATGATCACCGCTTTGAGCTGTCGCCGATAGCGGACGATCGCGAGCACCAGCACGCCGATCAGCAACCCGAGCAGCGCGGCGCGCACGACGCTGGCCGCGACACCGGCCACCAGCACCGGAGTCGTCAGCAGGAACAAGCGATTGCGTAGCCGCCTCGGCGCGGCCAGCGCGACCGATCCACCCACCAACAGGACGGTGACCAGATAGAACGCGAACGGGAACGGTTGGTTGAACGATCCGAACGAGCGCATCAAACCACCGGAGAACCGGATGGTCTCGTTGAATTTGTAACCCATCTCGGCGAGCCCGGCGGGCCCGATCGCCTGCTGCGCCAAGCCGAAGATCGCGATTCCGACCGACTCGACCATCATGATCGTGATGAGCAGATCGCGATCGAGTGCGGTGAACGGCCGCAGATACAGGATCAACGGCACCACGATGAAGTAGAAGAACGTGATCTTGATCGCGAAAATGCCCAGAATTCCCGCCGTCAGGAACGCCGACCCGACCCCGAACACGCACAGCACCACGCCGATCGACCACCACGGCAACGCCGGACGGGGGTCGACTCGCCCGTGGGGGACGAACGCCGCCACCGCGAGGGTGAGCAGCAGCATCGCTTCTTTCCAGCCGTCGACCCGCATCCACTCGGGCGCGATCAGCAGCAACCCGTTGAACGGCACCAACGCCGCTACCAGCAACAACCCGCGTTGGGGCCGGTGCCAGATCCAGCGCAGGAACACCCATGCCACCGGCAGGGCCGCCACGTACAACAGGGAGTTCACTGCTCTGTGCCTCGCCCGAACAACCGCGCGGCCCGCGCCGCCACCCGGACCAGCGCCTGCCGCAGCACGCGACCGTCGCCGATCAGGACATCGATCACACCGACGCGGTCACCGAACTGCCGACGGTGATGGTGGTTGAACCGCAGCACGTCGGCGAATTTGCTCGCCGACGATGTCGTGCTCGAGTAGTTGAACACCGACGCACGGTTGATCGCGAGCACCTGATCGTGGCCGAAGAACTCACCGCGTCCGCACAGCCGCGCGACCAGGTCGACATCCATCGCGTACAGGAAGTCCGCGCGAAAACCGGTGGTACCGGCGAAATCAGCGCGACGGAACAGGAACGCCGCGGTGGGGCACACGTCATCGGGAAGTTTGCGTACGAGCGTGCGCAGCACGGTCCGAGACGAGCATCGACCCACCAGTCCCGGCAGTCCGCGCCCTTGCGCGAGCACCACACCGTCGTCGTCGACGACGTCGAACTTGGCGCCGACGACCGCGATCTCGCTGTCGGCCATCGACTCGACCTGCGCCGACAGACAGCCCGGGGCGATCATGTCGTCGGCGCAGACCAGCTTGACCAGCTCGCCATCGGCCAGTTCGATCGCCCGATTCCAGTTCTGCGCGATCGGCAGCGTGGTGTCGTTGGTGTACAACCGAATGCGCGCGTCGTCGAACGCGCGCACGAGATCGCCCGTCCCGTCGGTGCTCGCGTTGTCGACGACCACGATCTCGAAGTCGTCGAAATCCTGCGCGCTGATCGACTCCAGCGTCTCGACTATCGTGCGCGCCGCGTTGAAGGCCGGTACACATACCGACACTCGAACCCCCACAGCCGTTACCCCTCAATGACATCCATTTGCCGACGGCTCGGCCGTCCCGCACCCATCAAGGGCGAACGTAGATCAGACTACCTGGAGGGCGTCGCGGATGTTCGCCGTGGAATTCCCAGCGACTTACCGACGTGTGAACAGTGCAGGTTCGGCGGGGTTCGACCGCGTTCGCCGACGCGACCGTCCGGCAGACCTGGGGTATCGTCATCGCAACTCGGTCGTGCCGAAGTGACGGCATACCGGCTTCGGGGGCCGGTGATCGAGAAGTGTTGATGCGTGAGATGTGGGGGCAGTGTGAGCAGTACCGAGTCGCCGTCGACCGCCGACCTCGACTCCGGCGGGCGGTCGATGCCTGCGGTGAACATCGCGGGCCATCTTCGTCAACTGATCCGGGTCCTGCCGTTCGCTCTGGTCGCCGCGATCATCGTCGGCGGCGCGGTGTGGTTGGTTCGTGACGGGAGCGAGCGGACCTATCAGGCGAGCATCACCGTCCAGATCTCGCAGCCGTCGATCGGCGCCGTGTTCAACGAGCTGACCCAGCCCTACATCGTGATGGTCTCCGATACCCGCGTGCTCTCGGATGTGGTGAAGAACGGGCTGGCGCCCTCGGAAGCGGATCTGCGGCCCCGGGTGTCGGCGATGACCGGTCCGGCGCCGTCGTTGCTGATCATCACGGCCGAGGCCGGTTCGCCCGAGCAGGCCTCGAAATTGGTTGTGGCGGTCGAACAGTCGCTCGACAGCGTCGGTTCCCAGATGCGGACCGAGGCGATCGCGCGGTCCGCAGCCGACCTGGAGGCACACCGGCGCGCGGTCGAGGACACCTTCTCCAAGCGCCTGTCCGAGGATCCGCTGCGCCCGGAGTTGAGTTTCGACGCCCGTGATGTCGCGCGCGAGACCGAGTTCCGTCAGGTACTCGGCCCGGCGCGCCTGACAGTGCTCACCGCACCGTCCTGGGAACTGGTCGCCCCGCACCCGGTGCAGGAAGGGCTGTTCGCCGCGCTGGCCACGTTGATCGTGGTCGCCGAAGGTCTTGTGCTGGCCGGGGTGGCTCGTGGCCGTCGACGTGGCGGCAAGAAGTCTGCCGCGGCAACGGGTGTCGATACCGACAAGGTCCCGCCTACGGCGGAGACGCGAGCACCCGCACCCGCACCCGCATCCGCACCCGAAAACCGTACTCCCGCAGCGGAAACCCGGGCACCCGCGGCCGATTCCCGGATGCGCGCCGCGCCGACTCCCCCGGCGTCGTTCGACACGCCACCACGCCGCGCTGCCCCGGTTACCCCGCGCTCGGCCACGATCTCGCACGACCCCGAGACGATGGCGCTCCCACGGGTCGGGTACACGCCGAGCAGTCCGCGCGCGACTCCCACCGAACCACGCGACAGCTAGCTCGGCGGCGTGACCACTTCCTACCGAAGCGAACAACAATCGGGCGACCCCGAATTGTCGCGGCTGACCCTCGGCCCGGTGCGGCACAACGGCCACGCGATCCGGTTACGTCCACCCCGGATGTCGGATTTCGCCGCGTGGCGCGAGATCCGACTGCGTGATCGCGCCCATATCGAGCCGTATTGGAGCACCTCCCCGCTGCCATGGGAGCGACGGCACACCGCACGACATTGGGCGCGTGAATGCCTGCTCGCCCGTGCCGACATGCGCGCCGGGCGCCGCTACGCCGGCGCGATCGAGGTCGACGGACAGTTCGTCGGACAGTTGGAGTACTGCGTCATCGACACCGCGACGGGGACCGCCGAGTCCAGCGGCTGGATCGACGCACGCTGGGCCGGCCACGGGGTGATCACCGTGGCGGGCGCGATGCTGCTGGACTACGGGGTCACCGCGCTCAGTCTGGTACGCGTTGTCGCACCGATCTCCCCCGCGAATCTTCCCGCTGCCGGATCGGTGCGCGCCCTCGGCTTCCGCAAGGAAGCCACCATGGCCCTGGCTTTCGACGCGGGTGGGTCGTTGCGTGACCACGCGTTGTGGGCGTGGACCGCGCGTGACAGCTCGATGCCCCAGACTCTCGCGATCGCGCCACAGATCGACGCGCCGACAGCCGATCGGCCCTCGCGCGCCGGTTCGCCCGCACCGGCGATCATCGCGATCGCCGCGCTCCGGCTGTTGCTGTGGATGGCCGTTCGCCGTCTGCGTCGATACACGCTCGCCCGCGCTGTGCGGATCACCGTCACCGACGCACCGAATATCTCGGTGCGCAGCCTGTCCCGCGCGGACCGGGTCGACTGGCAGGCGGCCGCACACCGTGCCCGGCTCGCACCGACCGACCGGCGCCGACATCGACGCGAGTGGCATCGTGCCCTGCGCGATGCCCGTCACGGGTTGCGCTCACCCACCGGGCTGGTCCTCGTACTCCTCGCCGAGGGCCGGTACGCCGGGGAGATCCGACTGTTCGAACCGACGATGACCGGGCGTGTGGCCCGGCTGTCGGCCTGGGCGGATCCCGAACTCGTCGAGGCCGCGCAACTGGGGGCTGCGCTGCGAGCGGTCGCCGAACACGGGTTCGACGAACTCGGGCTTCGGCGGATCGCCGCCGAGGTCCCCAGCGCCGACTCCGCGTCGAACACCGCTTTGACCGCCGCCGATTTCACCGAAGAAGGTGTGCTGCACGACCATTGCGGCCCCACCGGCGTCCGCACCGACCATCGTCTGTGGGCCCTGACCACACCACCGAGTCATGGAGGTCGCCACTGATGCGAGAGTTCCAGCGCAGCAATGAGATCCAGGCCCGCCTGCACGAACTGGTGCCGGGCGGTGCGCACACCTACGCCCGTGGCGCCGATCAGTATCCGGAAAACATGGCGCCGATCCTGGTGCGCGGCAAGGGCGCTCACGTGTGGGACGCCGACGGCAATCGCTATGTCGAATACGGGATGGGGTTGCGGTCGGTGACCCTCGGCCACGCGTACCGACCGGTGCTGGACGCGGTGTCGTCGACCATCGCCGACGGAGTCAGCTTCACCCGCCCCACCGAGCTGGAACTGCTGGCCGCCCAGGACTTCCTGGATCTGGTCCCCGGCGCCGACATGGTGAAGTTCACCAAGAACGGTTCCGACGCGACCACCGCCGCGGTGCGCCTGGCTCGCGCGGTGACCGGACGCGAACGCGTCGCGGTCTGTCAGCAGCCCTTCTTCTCCGTCGACGACTGGTTCATCGGCACCACTGCGATGTCGGCCGGTATCCCCACGGTCGACACCGTGACCTTCCCCTATAACGACCTCTCGGCGCTGCGTCGCGTCCTGGCCTCGGCGCCGATCGCCGCCGTGGTCATGGAACCCGCGACCGCCACCGGCGAACCCGAACCCGGCTATCTGTCCGCGGTCCGCGACCTGTGCGACCAATACGGCGCTCTGTTGGTCTTCGACGAGATGATCACTGGTTTCCGCTGGTCGGCGGGTGGTGCGCAGGCCGTCTACGGCGTCGCCCCCGACCTGTCGTGCTGGGGAAAGGCGATGGGCAACGGTTTCCCCATCGCGGCGCTGGCGGGCAAACGCGAGTTCATGGAGCGCGGCGGACTCCGGACCGACCACGACCGCGTGTTCCTGCTGTCGACCACGCACGGCCCGGAGACCGCCTCGCTGGCGGCGTTTCGCGCGGTGGTGCACGCCTACCGGACCGAGGACCCGATCGCCCGGATGGAAGCGGCCGGTATCCGGTTGGCCGCGGGGGCGAACGCGATCGCCGCCGAGCTCGGCATTGCCGAGTACCTGTCGGTGACGGGGCGCCCGTCCTGTGCCATATTCCGCACGCACGACGCCAATGGTGTTGCGTCCCAAGCATTTCGAACCCTGTTCATTCAGGAGATGTTGACCCACGGCGTCCTCGGTCAGTCGTTCGTCACCTCGGCCGCCCACGACGACACCGCCGTCGACGACACCATCGCCGCGTTCGCCGAGGCCGCCCAGGTGTACCGCACCGCCCTTGCCCGCGGCACCGTCGACGGTCTGCTGACCGGTCGTCCGGTCGCCCCCGCGCTGCGTCGCACCGCCGCGCCCCGACAGATCGAAGCGAGCACCCTGCGATGACCCGTGTCGCCATCGTCCACGAGCGTTTCACCGAGTTCGGCGGCTCCGAGGCCGTCGTCGGCGAATTCGTCGAAACCTGGCCCGACGCCGAGGTTTTCGCACCGATCGTCGCGCCGGGCGGCCTGCGCGAACCCGTGCGCACCGTGCACGACACCTGGCTCAGCACGGCGCACACCTACACCGGCGGCAGGCACGCTCCCCTGCTCCCGCTGGTCCCTCGCGCACTGCGCCGAATGCCGTTGCGCGACTTCGATGTCGTCGTGATCAGCCATCACGCGTTCGCCACCCAGGCCGCCTTGGCCACCGACGCGCCGGTGGTCGCCTACGTGCACTCCCCTGCCCGCTGGGCCTGGGATCGCGAGTTCCGCGCGCAGGAGGCGGGCGGTCGTGTCGGCCAGCTGGCCCTGGGCGCGCTGGGCACGCTGGCTCGACGTGGCGAACTGCGCGCCGCGCCGCGGCTGACGCACGTCATCGCCAACTCGCACGCGGTCGCCGAGCGGGTCACCGAGTGGTGGGGTCTGCCCGCCTCGGTCGTCAACCCGCCTGTGCAGGTCAGCCGCTTCACCCCTGATCCGTCGGTAGAGCGCGAGGACTTCTTCCTGTGCGCGGGCAGGCTCGTGCCCTACAAGCGCGCCGACCTCGCCATTCGCGCCGCGCAGCGGGCCGGGGTTCGCCTGGTGGTCCTCGGCGAAGGCCGGTTCCGCACCCAGCTCGACGAGATCGCGGGCTCGGAGACGACCTTCCTCGGCGCCACCTCCGGCGAGCTGCTGCAGGACATGTACCGGCGCTGCCAAGCCCTGCTCATGCCCGGCATCGAAGACTTCGGCATCGTCCCGGTGGAGGCGATGGCCTGCGGCACGCCGGTGCTCGCGGTCGGCGCCGGTGGCGCCCTCGATACGGTGCGCCCCGGCGTCACCGGCGAATACGTACCGGCCGGATCCGATGAGGACGTCGTCGCGGCGCTGGCCGACATGATGCGCGAATTCCGCTCGGCGTCCTACGATCCCGCGAAGATCCGCGAGCACGCCAACACCTTCGCCCCCGAGGTGTTCCGCACCAGGATCGCGAGCACTGTGGCCGACGTCCTGGCGGATCGGTAGCGGCATGTTGTCTGAAACTCTCGGTTACTGAAAGTATCTGTCACACATACCCTTTGACCTGCGGCGATGGGTGACAATTCCCACACGGTGATACCACGCCATCAGCTTGCCCGGCTAGGTTACTGGCGAGTACGGTAAGCGTAGCCGGGACGACGATGTGCCCGGTTTCTCTCCAGCCACTTTGCTGCTGGACCTCAACCGTTGATTTCGCATTCACCGCCGCATGCCGATCACTGTTGCGCGACACCGTGTTTCGAGATTTTCAGGAGGAGCGATGGTTTCCTACATCGTGACAGGCGGTACCGGATTTCTGGGTCGACGCGTAGTGCGGGGGCTGCTCGCAGCCGACCCCACCGCGATCGTGCACGTGCTGGTGCGCGCCGAGTCGCTGCCCAAGTTCACCGCGCACAATGCGCAACATCCCGACAGTGACCGCGTGTTCGCGCTGGTCGGGGACCTGACCGCCGACGGGCTCGGTCTCGGTGACGGCGCACCACGTGCCGATCACGTGCTGCATCTCGGCGCGGTCTACGACATGACCGCCGACGAGGAGACCGCCCACGCGGCCAACGTCGCGGGCACTCGCTCGGTGATCGAGCTGGCCCGCAGCCTCGATGCCACCCTGCACCACGTGTCGTCGGTGGCGGTGGCGGGCGACCACCGCGGCAAGTTCTTCGAGGAGGATTTCGACCTCGGCCAGAACCTGACCTCGCCGTATCACCGCACCAAGTTCGCCGCGGAGAAGCTTGTTCGCGAGGCCATCGACGTGCGCTGGCGGGTGTACCGCCCGGCGATCGTGGTCGGTGATTCGCGGACCGGCGAGATGGACAAGATCGACGGCCCGTACTACTTCTTCTCGGCCATTTCGACGCTGGCCGGCCTGCCGTCCGAACTGCCCTTGCCGCTGCCCGATCTGGGTGCGACCAATGTGGTGCCGGTCGACTACGTCGCCGAGGCGATGGTGCGACTGGTGCGCCGCGATGGTCTGGACGGGCGCACGTTCCATCTGGTCAACCCGCGGCCGCAGCCGTTCGGGGAGATCTACCGCGCACTGGCGACCGCCGCGGGTGGTCCGGTCGGCATCGGCACTGTGCCCGGCAGCGCACGCGCGTTGAGCGGGCTCGGTCATGTTCCCGGCGCGAACACGGTGCGCGACTTCCTGTTCGAACAGGCGGGCATTCCCGCCGAGGTCGCACCGCACGTCGGGTTCACCGCCGACTTCGTCTCCGACTCGACCCAGGCGGTGCTGCCCGGACTCACCGTGCCCGCGTTCGACACCTACGCCGACCGTCTCTGGGATTTCTGGCGCGTCAACCTGGATCCGCACCGCGGTCGTCCCGCCGCCGACGCGCACCCGCTCTCGGGTCGCACGGTGCTGATCACCGGTGCGTCCTCGGGTATCGGTCTGGCAACGGCCCATGCCGTCGCCCGCCGTGGCGCGATCGTGTTGATGATCGCCCGTGGCATCGAAGATCTCACGGCCGCAGCGGAATCCGTGCGCGCCGAGGGCGGCGCCGCGTTCGCCTACCCCTGCGACATCACCGACGCGGAGGCGGTCGATCTCCTCGTCAAGACCGTGCTGACCGAGCACCACCATGTCGACTACCTGATCAACAACGCGGGCCGCTCCATCCGTCGTTCGGTGGCCAACTCGGTGGACCGGATGCACGACTTCGAACGCACCATGGCGGTCAACTACTTCGGTGCCGTCCGCCTCATCCTGGGTCTGCTCCCCTCGATGCGTGAACGTCACTTCGGCCACATCGTCAACATCTCCTCCATCGCCGTGCAGACCAAGGCACCTCGCTTCGCCGCCTATGCCGCGAGCAAGTCGGCCCTGGACAACTTCAGCGATATCGCCGCCGTCGAAAACCGTGGCGACGGTGTCTCTTTCACCTCTATCCGGATGCCACTCGTGCGCACCCCGATGATCGCGCCCACCGACCTCTACCGTTCGCTGCCCCTGCCCGACCCGGACCGGGCAGCCGACATCGTGGTCCGCGCTCTGCTGGAACGCCCCGACCGCATCGACACCCCCGCGGGCACTTTCGCCCAGGCGGTCGAGATGTTCCTGCCCTCGCTCAAGCGCACGATCATGCACACCGGGTTCCGGTTCTTCGGCGAATCCACTGCGGCACAGGGCAAGTCCCGTCCCGCCGCCGCGGTCACCGAGCCCGCCGAACCGACACGCAACGCCCTCACCGTCCTCGGCCCGGTCTTCGCGCCGCTGATGGTGATGCCGAACTCGGCGGCTCGCATGAGCCGGGTGCTGCCCGGCGTGCACTGGTGACATCACCCTGAACACCCGGCCGGTCACGATGTTCGTTGTCGTGACCGGCCGGTTCTGTTCACCGCAGGAAGGTGCTCGCCCAGGCGGCGAGGGTCGACGGCGTCGTGGTGAGCACCGTTCGCGGGTTCTCCGCGACGAATCCGGAACTCAATCCCGCTGACATACCGGCGATTCCGTCGATCTGGCCCTGCCCAAGGCCCGCTGAGCGCAGCATGTCCCGGAACTCGTCGTCGGCGAGCTGGATCGGGGTGACCTCATGGCCCAACTGCCGACCGAGGATCTCGGCGACCTCGGTGAATGTCAGATCCCGCGGACCGTGCACGGCCTGCACGACGCGCCCCGACCACGCGTCCGACAGCAGTCGGGCCGCCGCCACCTCGCCGATATCGCGCGGATCCACCCAGGCCATCGCATGGTCCAGCGGCCACGGCGTGGACAGGGTGCCCGCCCGGATCTCGTCGAGCTGGGTCAGCAGATTGGTGAAGAAGTAGCCGCACCGCAGGTGCACCACATTCGCCCCGGTCTCGTCGAGCAACTCCTCGGTCCGCGCCAGCCCGTCGATCTCCCCGGCCCCACCCCGCTTCTCGGCGCCTCCACTGCTGAGAAACACCGTCGCCTCGATCCCGTTCTCGACAACAGCACGCGCCGCCGACGCCCCCATCCGCGCATACCCCGCCACCGGATCACCCTCGACCAAGGCAGGCGGATCCACCCAGAACAACCGATCCGCCCCCACGGTAGCCCGCACCACCGCCTCCGAATCCCCCTGATCGACCCGCACAACATCGACGAATTCCCGCATCGCGCCATCGAGCCGCCCCGGATCGCGCATCAGTACAGTCGGCCGAACCCCCGCCTGCACCAACAACTGCACAACCCGAGCCCCCACATGCCCGACCGGCGTAGTGACAACAATCTTCTTCGCGTCCTCTCTCGGTTCCATAGCCCCACGCTAAAACCCATCGCGGCCAGTTCCTGACCGCAACAGCCGACGAATTTCGCTGAATTCGCCGGCTCTCGATTCAGCGTGAGCGAACCAGGTCGAGGGAAGCGTGGGGTGACCACGGCTCCCCTGTGGCGATGAGGGTGCGGATGGCTCGGAGTTCTCTCGGTCTTGCCATGGCTACGGCGCCGACGGGGCGGCCGTTGTGGAGGGCGATCGCGAGGAAGTCTCGGGAGTCGAGGTCGCCGTCGATGACCAGGTCGTCGTGGGGGTGGAGCCAGCCTGCGAATTGCATCGACAGGCCGTGTTGGTCGGTCCAGCCCCAGGGGACTTCGGCGGGGGCGGCGGGGTGGCCGAGGATGGCTTTGGCGGCCGCGGCGCCGTCCGACATCGCCGCGTTCCAGTGTTGGCCGCGTTCGTATTCGCCACGGCGGGGGTTGAATGCGGTGGTGGCGTCTCCCGCGGCGAAAACGGCCGGGGCCGAGGTGCGGTAGTGCTGGTCGATGATGATGCCGTCGTTCACCGCGATACCCGCGGATTCGGCCAGGGTGGTGTCGGGGATCGAGCCGATGGCGACCAGGGCGGCCGCCGCGGTGAACGTGCGGCCGTCGGTGGTGGTGGCGGTGACGCCTGCGGCGGTGTCGGCGAGTTGTGTTGTGGTGATACTGTTCTCGACGACGACGCCGTGCTCGATGTGGATATCGCGCACCAGGTCCGACACGGTCTGCGGCACGATCCGATCGAGCAGTGCCGGTCCCGCGTTCAACAGCGTCACCTCGGCCCCGAGACCGCGGGCGGTGGCGGCGACTTCGCAGCCGATCAGTCCGCCGCCGATGATGAGCAGCGAGCCGCCGGCGTCGATCGCGGCTTGCAGCGCGAGGACATCGGACTGCCTGCGCAGCGTGTGCACGCGGGTGGACGCGGTGTCGATGGTGCGTGCCCGCGCCCCGGTGGCCAGCAACAGGCTGTCGTAATCGAGCACTTCGCCGGTACTCAATCGCACTGTCGCGCTGTCGATGTCGATCGCGCGCACCGGCGTGGCCGGACGCAGATCGACCGCGTTGTCTGCCCAGAACTTCACCGGCTTCAGCACCACCCGCTGGAACGGTGCAGTGCCCGCGAGTAGCTCTTTGGAGACCGCCGGTCGACGGTACGGCAGGTCGGGCTCGGCCCCGACGAGCACGATCTCGCCGGCGTAGCCCTCCCGTCGCAGGGTCTGGGCGGCGGTGGCGCCGGCGACACCGGTGCCGACGATGACAATCCGCCCACTCATCCGCGGCTCACCTCCCGCATATCGAAATCGGCCTTGGCCGCACCACAGTCGGGACAGGACCAGTCGTCGGGGATGTCATCCCAGCGGGTGCCCGGTTCGATGCCGTCCTCGGGCCAGCCGAGCGCTTCGTCGTACTCGAAACCGCACTGGACGCACTGGAACAGTTTGTAGTCGCTCATCGGGACGCGCCTTCCTTCGGTTCGAAGTCGACCTTCTCGCGCACACCGCAGTCGGGACAGCACCAGTCGTCGGGAATCTGCGCCCAGGCCGTGCCGGGCGCGAAACCCTCACGGGGAGCGCCGAATCGCTCGTCGTAGACGTAGTCGCAGATCGGGCAGAGGTACGCCATCAGTTCACTCCGTACTTCGCCAGGACCTTCGCCCGCTTGCTCGGCTGGATGTTCACCCGGGTGATATCGCCGTCGTAGTGCGCGAGGACGCGATGGTCCATCACCTTGCGCCACAGCGGTGTCAGGTAGGCCAGGCCGATCAGGCTCGCGTAGCCGCTGGGCAGCTCGGGCGCGCCGTCCATGTGCCGCAGGATCTGGTAGCGGCGGGTGGGGTTGGCGTGATGGTCGCTGTGCCGTTGCAGGTGGTAGAGGAAGATGTTGGTGACGATGTGGTCGGAGTTCCAACTGTGCTCGGGGGTGCAGCGCTCGTAGCGACCCGAGGCGGTCTTCTGCCGGAGCAGACCGTAGTGCTCGAGGTAGTTCACCGTCTCCAGCAGCGAGAAACCGTAGATCGCCTGGATCACCAGGAACGGCAGAATCGACGGACCGAATACCGCGACCAGCCCCACCCACAGCACGACCGACATGAGCCAGGCATTGAGCACGTCGTTGTGCAGCGAGAACGTGCTCTTGCCCAGCCGCTGCATACGGGTGCGCTCCAGCTCCCACGACGACGTCAAGCTGCCCCACACGCTGCGCGGCAGGAAGGTCCAGAACGATTCGGCGAAGCGCGCACTGGCCGGATCCTCCGGCGTCGCGACGCGCACGTGGTGACCACGGTTGTGCTCGATGTAGAAGTGGCCGTAAAAGGTCTGGGCCAGCGTGATCTTCGACAGCCAGCGTTCGAGT
Source organism: Nocardia sp. NPDC127606 (assembly GCF_042671725.1). NCBI lineage: Bacteria > Bacillati > Actinomycetota > Actinomycetes > Mycobacteriales > Nocardiaceae > Nocardia > Nocardia sp. NPDC127606. Next base: position 2,045,623 of record NZ_JBHXWQ010000001.1, read on the forward strand.
TCGTCCTTCTTGTGGCCGAGTTCGTGCGCGGTGTTGATGCCGACACCGCCCACCGTGCCGATCGTGAAGGCCAGGCCGATCTTGGAGATCACGCCGAGACCGCCGTCGATGCCGAGCCAGGACAGATTGTCCGCGGTCCACAGGTAGCAGGCGAGCACCAGGCTGAACAGCTGCAACGGAATGTAGGCGTAGGTGCAGTAGCGGTAGTACTTGTCGTTCTCCAGCTGCGCCATCACCTCTTCGGGCGGGTTCTTGCCGTCGGGCCCGAAGAACCGGTCGAGGGTCGGCAGCAGCACGTACAGCAGGATCGGCCCGAGCCACCACCACACGGGTGCGACGGTCTGCCAGCCGAATTGGTTGAAGGCCCACACGAACCCGCTCGCCAGCAGCGTCGCACTGGGGGCTACGAGGCCGAACAGCCACAGGTATCGCTTGGGATCTCGCCACTGCGGCGGTGCCGCCGATCCCGCGTGGTCACCGATTCGAGATGTCGTCATTGCCATTCTCCTCATCACCGAGACTTCGGACATCTACTCGCTCGAAGTCGCCTTCGTTTACACATTAGCGTGGATTGTTCCTATTGGATACACATTCTCTACTATTGTCAACGAACGAGCACATAGACGGGCACATGTAGGATGATCGCGTGGCCGAACCACCGAACTTTCAGGCAGAGATGCGCCAACTGCTGCGCGACCGGATGATCGACGCCGCGCGCACGATGGTCGTCAGCGAGGGCTGGGGCGCGGTCAACATGTCGCGGGTGGCCAAGGAGGTCGGTATCAGCAGGCCGGTCCTCTACAAGGAGATCGGCACCAAGCAGGCGCTCGCGGATGCCCTGATCGAGCGTGAGACCGGCATCTACCTGACCGGCGTCGCCGAGACGCTGGCCCGACATCCGGCCGACCCGCTCGCCGGTATGACCGCCGCCGCCGAGTACACGCTGCGCACCGCGGGCGACAACACCCTGATCAAGGCGGTGCTCTCAGCTCGCCAGGACGGCGACACCGCCTTGCTGCCTGCCCTGGTGAGCGACCCGGAGCCGGTGCTCGGACGGGCCGTCGCCGCCCTCACCGCCACCGTCCGCGAGCAGTACGAATTCGCGTCCCTCACCGATGACGAGCTGACCTCGGTCGTCGAGATCATGGTCCGGCTGACGCTGAGTCATCTGTTCCAGCCGACGGGCAGCGTCGACCGCGCGGTGGCGCAGGTCGGCGCTGTCCTGTCGGGGGTCATGCCCGCCCGCTGAGCGAGGGTCACAACCGGGCGCCCACCTGTCCGGCCGCGGCCGCGAACGCCCATCCGTAGCTGCCGTGCGCGGCCGGGAACACCCCGCCCGCACACACCGGATCGCCTGCGGCGCAATAGTTCGCGGTGCGATCGGCATACATCGGCGGCACCGTGCCGCCGATCAATCGCAGCGGGTCACCGAACAGCAGCACCGCGACGACGCGCGAAGACAGCTCAGGGGGCAGTACCCACGCGCCGGGCAGCGGGGCGGAGCCGAGGACACCGTGGGTGACCACCGCGCCCTGGGAGTAGCCGACGAGAACGAAACGCTGGTCCGGGCAGGCGGCGGCCTGGTCGATCAGGTGGCCGGTCATGGCCCGGGTGCCGTCGATCATCGACGTCGGCACCAGCAGGTCGGCTGGGTACTCCACGCGATGGGCGGTGGTGTCCACCGGTAGTTGCGCGCTCAGTACCGCGTAGAGCGGGTCGCCGATCGCGGCTCCCAGATAGCCGGGTTCTGCTGTGCCGCGGGCGATCACGACGTCGAGCGTGGCGCAATTCTGCGCCCACGCTGTCAGTCCAGGGGACATCGCTGTCCCGATTCCCGCGGCCAGTAGCAACACCGACAGCGCTCGCGCTGTTTGCCTTGCGACGATACGAATTGCCTTCCGATAGGTCATCGTGCCCACCCACTCACGCCGTTGTGAGAAATAGAGAAGAGCGATTCACCTCCTGCCCAACAGCATTCGGTGTGCTCAGTGGTGGAATACCCGCTGACCTGCATCTTCACGGCGCGAACTCGGCATCGGCTGCGCCACGGTTACATCTCGGATCGCCTGCGGCACAACGCCGCTGCGCTACCTCAGTGCTTCTTCGGCTTCTTCTTGTACTTCGGCTTGTCGTGATCGGGCTCCCACTCGTAGCCCGCGACACCGCGCTCGCAGTAGGAGTCCGCGACGAGAACGTCGCCCTGATCGCGTTCACACCAGCGCGACTTCGAGCACGATGTGGCGCCGAGGCCGGCCACGACGGCGAGTGTGAGGACGGCGGCGCCGGTACGGGTTCGGACGTTCATGAGCGTGTCGAGCCTTTCATCGAATGAAATGTCGCAGGTCAGGGTGTTTTACAGGACTTGCCCCCGCCTGCCGACGAACCAATGCTACGTTCCAGGCATGCCGAGCACAGCGCCTGAGCCCACCGAAGATTTCACCCCCGACGCGATTGTCGTCGGCGCCGGACTGGCGGGCCTGGTGGCCGCGCACGAGTTGGTGCTCGCCGGACGCACGGTACTGGTGCTCGATCAGGAGAATCGCGCCAACCTCGGTGGGCAGGCGTTCTGGTCGCTGGGTGGGCTGTTCGTCGTCGACAGCCCGGAGCAGCGCAGGATGGGCATCAAAGACTCCTACGAACTGGCACTGCAGGATTGGTTCGGCTCGGCCGGTTTCGACCGCGAGGACGAGGACCGGATGGGCCGCGAGTGGGCGAAGGCCTACGTGCGGTTCGCCACCGACGAGAAGCGGGACTACCTGCACGCCTTGGGTTTGCGCTTCACCCCGCTGGTCGGCTGGGCCGAGCGGGGCGGTGGCCTGGCGGGCGGGCACGGCAACTCGGTGCCGCGATTCCACCTCACCTGGGGCACCGGGCCCGAGGTACTGCGGGTGTTCCGCGAGCCGGTGCTGGCCGGTGAGGCGAAAGGGTTGGTCCGCTTCGCCTTCCGGCACCGCGTCGACGAGCTGATCGTCGAGGACGGCGCCGTGACCGGCGTGCGCGGCAGCGTGCTCGCACCCTCCGACACCGACCGCGGTCAGGCCTCGAACCGGGATGTGGTGGGCGAGTTCACCTTCCAATCCCCTGCGGTGCTCGTGAGTTCGGGTGGCATCGGGCACGCCCACGACCTCATCCGCCGCAACTGGCCCACCGAACGGCTCGGCCCGTGCCCGGAGCACATGATCTCCGGTGTCCCCGCCTATGTCGACGGCCGGATGCTCGGGATCTCCGAGGAGGCCGGGGCGGCGCTGGTCAACCGCGATCGGATGTGGCACTACACCGAGGGCATCCACAACTGGGATCCGATCTGGCCCGATCACGCCATCCGCATCATCCCCGGACCGTCGTCGCTGTGGTTCGACGCGAACGGAAACCGCATGCCCGCACCGTGTTTCCCCGGTTTCGACACCAACGAGACCATGCGCCAGATCCTGTCGACGGGCTACGACTACTCGTGGTTCGTCTTGAACCAGTCGATCATCGAGAAGGAGTTCGCGCTGTCGGGTTCGGAACAGAACCCCGACATCACCGGCAAGGACTTGAAGTTCACGGTGCGCAGCAGGCTCGCCAAGGGCGCGCCGGGCCCGGTGGAGGCGTTCAAGCAGCACGGCGTGGACTTCGTGGTCGCCAACTCCCTGACCGAACTCGTCGACGGCATGAACGACATCGCCCGGGGACCGAAGCTGGACGTGGCCGCCCTCGAACACCAGATCGTGGGCCGCGACCGCGAGGTCGCCAACTCCTTCTCCAAAGACGCGCAGGTGACCGCGACCAACAGCGCCCGCAAGTTCCTCGGCGACAAGCTCCGCGTCGCCAAGCCGCACCGCATCCTCGATCCGGCCCACGGCCCGCTCATCGCGGTGCGCCTCAATGTGCTGACCCGCAAGACCCTCGGCGGGCTGCAGACCGACCTCGATTCGCAGGTGCTGCGCCCGGACGGCTCGGTGTTCCCCGGGCTGTACGCGGCCGGTGAGGTCGCCGGGTTCGGCGGTGGCGGCGTGCACGGTTACAACGCGCTGGAGGGCACGTTCCTGGGCGGGTGCATCTTCTCGGGTCGGGCGGCCGGTCGGGCGATCGCGCGGCGCAAGGCCTAGTGCGGGTGCCGGGGGGCCAGGGTGCGCGACGCTTCCTTGGCCACCTCGGCGAGCGCCCGGGCCAGCCGCGCGGTGTCCAGCGCGGTGCGCTCACCCTTGACCGTGCCCGACAGCGAGATCGCGGCCACCGCGACACCGCGGCCACGGATCGGCACCGCCACACAACCCACGCCCGGCAGCGACTCCTCGGTGTCCACGGCCACGCCCTGACGGTTACGGATGCGGGCGAGTTCGCGGTGCAGTTCGGCCCGGTCGACGATCGTGCGCGCGGTGCGTGCCACGGCATTGCCCCGCAGCGCGGCCTCGGCGATGCCAGGCTCCAGGGTGGCCAGTAGTGCCTTGCCCACCGCCGTGGAGTGCGCGGGCAGCCTGCCGCCGACGCGGGTCGGGATGACCACCCGTCCGCGGCCCCCCGAACGGTCAAGGAACAACACCTCGCGCCCGTCCAGCACCGCGAGGTGCCCCACCAGTCCCGTGCGCTGACTGAGTTCGTAGAGCAGCGGCCCCACCACCTCGCGCAGTTCGTTCTGCTCGGCCGCGAGCCCGCCGAGTTCGAGGACCCGCAGCCCCAGCCGGTAGCCGCCGGGGGCGTGCGCGAGCCAGCGCAGCCGGATCATCTGGTCGAGGATGCGATGCACGGTCGAGCGCGGCAGCCCGGTGCGTTCGGCGAGCCCGAGCAGCGTCAACGTGGGTGTGGCGGCGTCGAACGCGTCCAGGATGAGCGTCATCCGCTCGATCATCGACGTCGGCGGTGTCCCGGTCGCCCGGCCCGATCCGGTCCACAGGTTCTCGGGCGCCGGTTCGGTCACGATCTCGACCGTCATGTGATCCAACCTCCACAGTGCGTAGCGCTAACAGACTAGAGCCGTCAGCTCCGCTCACGCACTATTTCGCCTCGATCTCAGGCAGACACCGGGCTGACCGGCGTCACAGACAGCGGGCGGCGCACGATCGGCGCGATGGTCGCCGCGATCTCGCCGATCGCTCTGGCGGGCGCGCAGTGGGGGTCGGTGTCGACGAACGGAGCGCCCTGATCGCCCGCCGCGCAGACCACCGGGTCGAACGGGATCCGGCCGATGACCGGGCAATAGGTGTCGAGCAGGCCGCTCAGCGCACGGCTCACCGCGGTAGCGCCGCCGGCGCCGAACAGGGTCTGCCGGGTGCCGTCGGGACTGTCGTACCAGGACATGTTCTCGATGATGCCCGCCACCCGCTGACCGGTCTGCGCGGCCACGGCGCCCGCGCGTTCGGCGATGCGCGCCGCGGTGCGTTGCGGGGTGGTGACGACCAGCAGCTGCGCGGCGGGCAGCAACTGGGCCAGGGAGATGGCGACGTCGCCGGTGCCCGGTGGCATGTCGATCAGCAGAATATCCAGCTCACCCCAGTACACGTCGTTGACGAACTGCTGCAACGCGCGGTGCAGCATCGGCCCGCGCCAGACGACGGGGGCGTTGTCGTCGACGAACATGCCGATCGACACGACACGCACGCCGAACGCGGTGGGCGGCATCATCATCGACTCGACCAGAGTGGGCGCGGTGGTGATGCCGAGCATCGCGGGCACCGAGTGGCCGTGAACATCGGCGTCCATGAGACCGACGAGCAATCCACGTCGAGCCAGCGCGACCGCAAGATTGACGGTGACACTCGACTTTCCGACGCCGCCTTTGCCCGAGACCACGCAGTACACGCGGGTCGGTGAATCCGGTCGCGCGAGAGCGGAGATGCTCTCGGATTCGGGTCCACGGAGCTGGATTCTCAGGTCACGGCGCTGCTGCTCGGTCATCACCCCGAAGTCGATCTCGACTCCGGCAACGCCAGCGACCGCGGTGACGGCGGCGCGGATGTCGTCACTGATCTTCGTCCGAAGGGGGCAGCCCGCGACCGTGAGCAGGATGCGTACCGCCACCCGACCCTCCGCGTCGATGTCGATGGTCTCGACCATGTTCAATTCGGTGATGGGACGGCCGATCTCGGGATCGTCGACTCCGGCGAGCGCGGTCCTGATCTGTGGTTCGGTCGGTGATGTCATGAGCTCTTCCTCACTGGACCAGGCTGGCGTGCAGCATGTCCGCGCGTTCGACGACCTTGATCCGCTCGCGTCCCTCGGCTTCGCCCAGCGTGCGTTCGTGGGCGTCCAGTCGGTACCAGCCCTCCCACGTGGTGAAGGCGATGCCCGCGGCGGTGAGATGTTCGGTCACCGCATCGGGGTGTGGTCGCGGCGCCGGTGTCAGCCGGGCCTGATCGGCCAGCAGGCAGGCAACGGTTTCGGCGGCGTCGCCTTTGGTGTGGCCGATCAGGCCGACGGGGCCACGTTTGATCCAGCCGGTGACATACACCCCGTCGAGGTATCGCGCTCCCTCGCGCGCGTGTGGGTCGATCAGTACCCGCCCCGCTTCGTTGGGGACGGTGCCGGTGCGGTCGTCGAACGGGATATCGGCGACATCTTCGGAGCGATAGCCGACCGCCCGATAGACCGCCTGCACCTCCCACACCCGAAATTCGCCGGTGCCCTTCACATTTCCCGTGCCGTCGAGCTGGGTGCGTTCGGTCTCGAGGCCCACGACCTTGCCGTCGGCGCCGAGGACCTCCGAGGGCGACTCGAAGAAGTGCAGGAACAGCTTGTGCGGGCGGTCGCCGTGGTCGCGGATGGCCCACTGCTCCAAGGTGTTGGCGACCATGTCGACCTGCTTGGAGTTGCGGCGCGCGGCTTCGGAGCCTTCGTCGTAGTCGATGTCTTCGGGGTTGACGATGACCTCGATGGTCGGCGAGTGATCGAGTTCGCGCAGTTCGAGGGGGGTGAACTTGGCCTGGGCGGGGCCGCGGCGTCCGAAGACGTGGACCTCGAGTGCCTTGTTGGTCTTGAGGCCTTCGTAGACGTTCGGCGGGATCTCCGTCGGCAGGAGTTCGTCGCCGGTCTTGGCGAGCACGCGGGCGACGTCGAGGGCGACGTTGCCGACGCCGAGGACGGCGACCTTCTCGGCGTCGAGGGGCCAGGAGCGGGGGACGTCGGGGTGGCCGTCGTACCAGGAGACGAAGTCGGCGGCGCCGTAGGAGCCGTCGAGGTCGATGCCGGGGATGGCCAGGGCGCGGTCGGCGTTGGCGCCGGTGGAGAAGATGACCGCGTCGTAGAACTGGCGCAGGTCGTCGAGGGTGATGTCGGTGCCGTAGTCGATGTTGCCGAGCAGGCGGACCTGGTCTTTGTCGAGGACCTTGTGCAGGGCGGTGATGATGCCCTTGATGCGGGGGTGGTCGGGGGCCACGCCGTAGCGGATGAGGCCGAAGGGCGCGGGCATGCGCTCGTAGAGGTCGATGCTCACGTCGGCATCGGACTTCATCAACGCGTCGGCGGCGTAGATACCGGCGGGCCCGGCGCCGATGATCGCGACCCGCAGTGGAGTTCTCACTTCTCGTACCCCGCGACGAACGGCGTGTCCACACCGAGGTCACCCACCGCGCCCGCGCCGCCCGGCGAGCCGAGCGCGGTGTCACGGCCGGGCAGCGCCGTGTCGAAGAAGGCCGCATTGGTGGCGACGAAACCAACCTGGCCGGCCGGAATGTCATCGTCGAGGTAGATCGCCTCGACGGGGCACACCGGTTCGCACGCACCGCAATCCACGCACTCGGTCGGGTGGATGTAGGCCATCCGGTCGCCGGTGTAGATGCAGTCGACGGGGCATTCCTCCACGCAGGCGCGATCCATGACGTCCACGCAGGCGGCTCCGATGACGAAGGTCATGGCTGTAGTTCCTTCTCGTTGGGCTCGCCGAGGGCGGCGAGGATTTCGTAACGCAGACGCGCGAATTCGGGTTCGAAACGGGCGCCGGGTGCGCGCGGCGAGCCGATCTCGATGACGCGCTGGATGCGCGCGGGGCGCGGGGTGAGCAGGACGATCCGGTCGGCCAGCAACAACGCCTCGTCGACGTCGTGGGTCACGAACAGCACCGTGGTCCGGCGTTGCTGCCACACCGAGATGAGCAGGCGCTGCATATCGGCGCGGGTCTGGGCGTCGAGGGCGCCGAACGGTTCGTCCATCAGCAGCACGCGTGGTTGCGCGGCCAAGGTCCGCGCCAACTGCACACGCTGACGCATACCGCCCGACAGCGCACCGGGCAGATGGTCACCGAAGTCGGTGAGCCCCACCAGGTTCAGCAGTTCCTGGGCTTCGACGCGCCGGTTGCGCCGTGACACCCCGCGCAGTTTCAACGCGAACTCGACATTGCGCCGGGCGGTGCGCCACGGCAGCAGCGCGTCCTCCTGGAACACCATCGAACAGTGCTGGGCGCTGGGCCCACCGTCGACGGTGACCGTGCCGCCGATCGGCGGCAGCAACCCGGCCATCGCCCGCAGCACCGTGGATTTGCCGCAACCCGATGGGCCGAGCAGCACCACGATCTGGCCGGCGTCGACGTCGAGATCTACTTCGGCGGCGAGACTTTCACCATAGGCGATGCGCAATCCGTGCAGCCGCACCGCGGCGCCGGCGCTCATCGCTGCGCCCTGGGCAGCCACCGGTTCACCCGGCGCCCCGCCAGTTCGACCAGCCAGGCGGTGAACCAGCCGAGCAGCCCGATGGTGAGCATCCCGACGATCACCCCCGGATAGTCCAGGAGCCCGTAGGACTGCCAGGTGAAGTACCCGATGCCGAACTGACCCGAGATCATCTCCGCACTGATCACACAGATCCAGGCCACGCCCATTGCCACCGACAGTCCCGAGAAGATGCCAGGCAGCGCACCGGGTAGCGCGATCTGGAACAGGATGTCGCGTCGACGCGCGCCGAGGGTGTGCGCCGCTTCCTCCCAGACTTTCGGCAGCGCGTGCATGGCGTGGATGGTGCTCACCGCGACCGGGAAGAACGCGGCGAAGAAGGTGATGAACACGATGCCCTGTTCCCCGGTCGGGAACAGCAGGATGGCCAGGGGCACCAGTGCGATCGCGGGGATCGGCCGGAACACCTCGAGTACCGGCCGCACGAGTGCGCTGACCACGGCCGAGCGACCGACCGCCATGCCGATCAGCACGCCCGACACCGTGGCGAGGCCGAAGCCGATCAGGATGCGGCGGGTGCTGGAGACGATGTCGCGGTAGTAGGTCGCCGCACCGAGCTGCGTACGAAAGGAGTCGAATACTTGTGCGGGCGTGGGGATCTTGTCGAAACGCAGCCAGAACACGACCTGATTGGTGGTGAGCAGGTACCAGGCCAGCAGCAATGCGGCCAGTGGCACGGCGGTCAGTACGGCCTTGCGTGCTTTGCTGGGAACGATGAATCGGGTGGGTGAACTCGGTGGTGCGGTAGCGATGTCGGGCTTCGCGACGGGCGCGGTGCGGGGTTCGGCGGAAACGGTCATGGTGAGCCTCCTGGTCTCACGTGACGGATCTAGCGGGCCTTCAGTGCTGCCTGGTAGTCGATCACCGTGACGCCCGGATGGGCGGCGGCGTACTGCTGTGCGGCGGCAGCGGTCGCGAAGGGAAGCAGCCGATCGTCGGGGCCCGCCGCGGGTTCGCTGACCCAGGTCGCGGTCGCGGCGAAGAGCCGGGTGCCGGTGCTGTGGTCGGGGACGTAGGCGGCGCGGACGGTGCTGCCGGTGGCCGCGATCTGTCGCAGCAGACAGGTCGGGGTCTTGGCGACAGCGGTGGCCGTGGCGTCGGCGAACCACACCTCCGAGGCGGTCGGAAGGCCGTCCACCGCTCCCCCACACGCGGCATCGGTGCCGGTCAGTGGTGCGAGAGCCGCCACCGACGCGCGGGCGGTGTCGTAGTCGGGCCCGTAGACGGTGCGCAGGTAGCGGTCGTCGACGAATTCGCCGAGGTCCAGATCCGACAGCGCGCCGAGGCTTTTCAGGAACGGCAACAGTGTGCCGAGGGCGTCCACCTGTTGGGGTTTGATCGTCGGATCGAAGCTGACGAGTCCGTTCGGGCCGTTGTAGAGGTACACGACCTCGGCGGGCAGCCCGGTGATCTCGGCGACACGCTGCGCGGCCGCCAACGGGTTCTGGTTGAGATAGTCGGTGGTCTTGCGCACCGAGGTGAGGAACGCGGTGACGATATCGGGGTTGTCGGTGCCGAAGCGCTCGCTCGCGACCACGGCGTGGAAGGTCGGGATGGCGGCGCTGCCACCGTCATAGAGCAACTTGGCCTTGCCGTCGTAGACGAGTTTCTGTGGCCACGGCACGAATTGGGCCAGCGCGGCCACCTGATCCCCCTGCAGCGCCGAGGCGCCGACGGCCGGATCCTGACCGAGCAGCTTCACATCGTCGAGAGTCATCCCGGCGGCCGAGAGCCCGGTGGCGAGCATGCCGTGCGCGGCCGACCCCACGCTGGTCGACACGATCTCACCACGCAGGTCGGTGATCGTGGCCGCCGTCGAATCCGTCGGCACCACGATCTGATTCAGCGAACCGCGCAGGTTGTAGCCGGTGACGGCGATCAGTTGGGACTTCACGTCGGCGTGGTCGCGAGTCTTGGAGCCGTTGACCAGGATCGGCGCGTCTCCCATCGATCCGATGTCGACCTGGCCCGCCAACATCTGCGCGGTCAGCGGTGGGCCCGCGGCGAAGTCCTTCCACTCCACCTTGTAGGTGAGCCCTTTCGTCTTGCCGAGTTCGGCGAGTTCGGTCTCGAAGGTGCCGCGATCACGCAGCAGCGTGCCCGCGGTGACGGTGTTGATCGTCTTGGACTGGTAGCCGATGTTCACGGTGACGGTCTTGCCGTCGTCGGCGCTCCCGCAGCCGGTGGCCAGGGCGGCCACCGCGGCGATGCCGAGCAGCAGCGCGGGAATTCGGGTGCTCATGGTCGGCTCTCTCAACGCAACAGGAACGGGATGTTCACGGTGACGGCGCCGACCGGGCACCGCGCGGCACACGGCCCGCAGTACCAGCATTCGTCGACGTGCATGTAGGCCTTGCCCGAATCCGGGTGGATGGCAAGGGAATCGAGTGGGCACATGTCCACGCAGAGGGTGCAGCCGTCGATACATGTGGCTTCGTCGACCGAGACGGGGACGTCGAGGCGGGCATTGACCTGGGCCATCAGAGTTCCTTTCCAGAGTTGGCGATGCCGATGCGGGCGAAGGCGCGGACGTCGGCGTCCGGGTCGTCGAGCGCGGCGTGCAGCGCCGTGGTGATGTCGCGTCGTTCGGCGATCCGTTCGGCCAGTGCGCGCACCGCCGCCTTGCGGACGTCGAGGTTGGGATCGGAGACCGCCGACAGCAGCGGTGCCGCGGCGAGTTCGGGGTCGGCGGCGGCGAGGGCGATAGCCGCCGCCTGCCGGACCTGCCAGGCCGGGTCGGTCATCGACGCGGCGGCCGTTGCGGCAGCTTGTTCGTCACAGCCGGTCCCGGCCAGACTCGACAGCGCGGCGGCGCGGACAAGCGGCCGGGGGTCGGCAGCGAGGACGAGCAGGGTCACCGCACCGCGTGGATCACCGATCGCCGCAACCCCTTTCGCCACTCCGATGCGCACGTCCTCGTCTTCGTCAGCGGCGCCCAGGCTCAGTTCGTCGAGAGCGTCGACGGAGGTGAGCCCGCCCACGACGGTGCGTCGAACCGCCGCGTTCGGATCGGCGAGCCACCCCGCCAGCTCCGCCGCACCGGTCCTGCGGTGCCGCCACAGCGCCTCGATCGCGGCCGAGCGCACCGCCGGCTCCGGCGCGGTGGCGCTATTGCGCAGCGCCGCATCGAATTCCGGACCGGGCACGAGGACTTCGAGGAGTTCGGTGAGCAAGCCGATGGCAGCGTGCCGCACGTCGACATCGGCATCGGCGAGTGCGGCGGCGAAAATCGGAGCGGCCTCGGCCCAGGCGTCGGTGGTCTCGCTGAGCACCGACAGTGCCGTGCGGCGCACTTCCGGGTCGGGGTCGATGATGAACGGGGTGAGCTCGTCGAGCTCGGGGCACTCGTCGGCCAGCTCGAGCAGGGCAAGCAGGCGGGCGCTCATCGCGCACCCCACGCGCCGACGAGTTCGGGTGCGGAGACATCGGCGACGCCGTCAGGACGGACGAAACCCGGCACCGGCACGATATAGGGGGCGACCGGTCTGGTGCGGAACTCCATCGCCCCGGTGGCACCGCGATACAGGTTCAGGTGGCAGAACCATTCGGCATCGTTGCGGCCGGGCCAGTCGGCGCGCTGATGGTAGAGCCCCCACCGGCTTTCGGTCCGGCGCAGCGAAGCCCTGGCCGCCATTTCGGCGCAGTCGCGAATGAAGGTCACCTCGGCGCAGCGCATCAGTTCGTGCGGCGTCTGGCCGCCCATCGCGGCGATGTCGGTGTTCATCCGTTCGAAGGCCTCGACGCCGAGCGTCAGATACGACTGCGCCTTGGGCGGCTGGAGATAGTCGTTGACGAAGCGGCGCAATTTGTATTCGACCTGGGGCTGGGGTGGGCCGTCGGGGTTGCGCAGCGGGCGATAGATCAGCTCGTGGGCGGCCTCGATCTGGTCGGCGGGCAGGTCCGGATGTGCTGCGCCGCGCGCGAATTCGCTGGCGTGCTCACCGGCGATGTCGCCGTAGACGAAGGCGCCGATCATGTAGTTGTGCGGTACCAGCGCCATATCGCCCGCCGCGTAGAGGCCGGGCACGGTGGTGGCGGCGCGTTCGTCGACCCAGACTCCCGACGCGGAATGCCCACTGCACAAACCGATCTCGGAGATGTGCATCTCGATGTCGCTGGTGCGGTAGTCGGTGCCGCGGCCTTCGTGGAAGGTGCCGCGGGTGGGGCGTTCGGTGGTGTGCAGGATGCCTTCGATCTCGCGGATCGTGGCATCGGGCAGGTGGCTCAGTTTCAGGTAGATCGGGCCGCGGGCACTGTCGAGTTCGCGTTTGACCTCGGCCATCATCTGACCGGACCAGTAGTCGCAGTCGACGAAGCGATTGCCTTCGGAGTTGACCTGATAGCCGCCGAACGGATTCGCCACGTACGCGCAGGCGGGGCCGTTGTAGTCCTTGATGAGCGGGTTGATCTGGAAACACTCGATGCCGGAGAGTTCGGCGCCGGCGTGGTAGGCCATGGCGTAGCCGTCGCCGGCATTGGTCGGGTTCTCGTAGGTGCCGTAGAGGTAGCCCGAGGCGGGCAGACCGAGCCGACCACACGCCCCCGCTGCCAGGATCACCGCACCTGCCGAGATGGTGACGAATTCGCCGGTGCGGGTGTCGAATCCGACCGCGCCGACCGCGCGTCCGTCGACGGTGAGCACCCGCACCGGCATCACCCGGTTGCTGATGGTCACCTTGGATCGGACGTCGCGGGCGCGCAGCGTGCGGTAGAGCACCTTCTTCACATCGCGGCCCTCGGGCATCGGCAGGACGTAGGAGCCGGAGCGGTGCACCTTGCGGACCGCGTATTCGCCGTGCTCGTCCTTCTCGAATTTGACGCCGTAGCCCTCGAGGCGCTGGACCATCTCGAAACCGCGGGTGGCGGTTTCGTAGACGGTGCGCTGGTTGACGATGCCGTCGTTGGCGACGGTGATGTCGGCGACGTAGTCCTCCGGGCTGGCCTTGCCGGGGACCACGGCGTTGTTGACGCCGTCCATGCCCATGGCGAGTGCGCCGGAGTGCCGGACGTGGGCCTTCTCGAGCAGCAGCACGCTGGCGCCGTGGCGGGCGGCGGTGAGCGCGGCCATGGTGCCCGCGGTGCCGCCACCGACGATCAGGACGTCGCAGACCAGTTCTCGCCGGTCGGTCAGCGGTGGAATCTGCATGGGAATCAACCTCTTTCGTGGTTGTCGCGGGTGCGCCGCGGGGTCACCGGGACGCGGTCGAGCCGCCCGGACAGGGAGAACCGGTCGCCGCGATAGCGGATGTATTCGAGATCGACGGGTCGACCGGAGTCGGTGTAGGTGAGCCGTTCCAGGAACAGCAGCGGAGATCCCGCACGCACCTGTAACAGGCCGGCGACGGTGGGATCGGCGGCGACCGCCTCGATCGCGACCGCGGCCGAGCCCAGTGGCAGGCCGAGTTCGGCTTCCAGCAGGCCGAACACGTCGCAGCCGGTGAGGTCTTTGTCCAGGAGCGGGATGCCGACATCGGCGGTGAGATAGCTGGCGTCGAGCGAGAGTGGGGTGCCGTCGAGGTAGCGCACCCGTTCCAGGGCGACGACCGGGTCGCCGGGCTGGAGCTCGAGCCGTTCGGCGACCAGGGGCGTGGCGGGCACGACCTCGGCGAGCAGGACCTGGTTCACCACCCGGTCGCTGCTGGTCTCGAAGGTTTCGGCGAGGCCGCGCAGGCGGTCGAGGCCCTGTACCGCCTTGTCGGCGACGACGAAGGTGCCCGCACCGGGAACGCGGTCGATCAGGCCTTCGTCGCGGAGCAGGGTGAGCGCGTCGCGCACGATATTGCGGCTGGTGGCGAAGTCGGCGGCGAGCTGGGCTTCGGCGGGCAGTGCGCGGGTGCCGTAGACGCCGCTGCGGATACGAGCGCGCAGGATGTCGCGGATGCGCCGGGCCGGTGCGCTGCGTCTGCCCGAACCCGGATCGGGAGGCCGAGGCCTGGCCGAGGAGGCTGGAGTGGCTGTCATGCGGCAAATGCTGCGAACGCCGCGTTACGGCGGACGTTTCGGGCAATTACCGGGTGGTTACGCCAGTTCCTGGCCGTCGGCGAGGACCGTGACCTGCGACGATTCCGACACCGCGACGAATCCCACCACTACCGCAGCGGTGAACTCAATGCCCGACAGCCTCCTGTGCGATCACTGCGCACCGAGATGGAGGCGGATCGTGTCGCGTACCCAGCACCTGTACCGGTCGAGCGACCAACCTCGTTCGTTGACGAGATTGCCGTAGGTTCCGGTGTTGACGAGGCCCCACAGCATGTCGGCCACCGATTCGACGTCGATCTTCGGCGGCAGTGCGCCCTCTCGCTCGAGTCGGCGCCCGAGTTCGAGCAGCTCGCCGTAGCGATCCGCCTCGCGTACCCGCAATGTCTCCTCGACTTCGGGATGCTGGCGCCGAGCCACCACCAGCGCCTCGTGAATCCGCCACACCCTGGACGCGACCTCGACATCGGCGGCGATTGTCGCGTCGAGCGCCTCCCACACGGTCATCGCGTCCGTGACCGGATGCCGTTCGAGAACCGGAACGACATCGGTGGCGTAGATGTGCAGATGCAGGGCCGTCAACAGCTCGACCTTCGACGGGAAATGGAGGTAGATCGCCTGGCGCGAGACCCCGGCCTCCTTCGCGACTGCTCCGAGGCCGGCGCCGTGATAGCCGTGTTCCTCGAACATCGCGCGTGCCGACTCGAGGATCTGGGTCCGGGTTTGGGGACGTCCGCCACTTGACACGCTGTCAAGCTTACCGTACTTTACAAGCTGTCAAGCAATCCTCGAGGAGGAACGTCATGGCTCGCTATCTGATCACCACCTGGGACGGTGCCGGAAACCTCGTCCCGACTCTCGGCATCGCCCGCGCCCTGGTCGATCGCGGCCACGACGTCCGAATGCTCGGCCACGAGACGATCGCTCAACGATGCGCCGATGTCGGCGTCCGCTTCGTCACCTTGACTCAGAGCGAGGGCTGGGACGCGATGGACACCCCGGACGACTTCGAAGCCGAAGTGAAGCTCATGATCGAGGAGCTGTGCTTCAGTTCTGCCATCGCGCGCGACCTGGCACAGGAACTGGACCGCGAGCCCGCCGATGTGGTGATCGTCGATTGCCTGCTCTTCACGGCTATCGACGTCGCGCTGGCATCGGGCACTGCGACCGCGACGTTGTTCCATACGCCCTACACCATCTTTCGGGGCGGGCCCCTGGTCGAGATGTTCACGCCGGGTATCGCGCTCGCGAACGCGGCACGCGCGCAGCTCGACCTGCCCGCAATCGAGAGCCTCGCCGAGATCCACGACGCGTGCGCGCAGGCGCTCGTCGCGGTGCCCACGGAGTTCGAGCCCGACGTCGCGGACGCAGCCAATGTGGTACGCATCGGGCCGGTGCTCGACGCACCCGCGTTGTCGCGCGAGATCGACGAGGTCGATGTCGGTGACGGTGCGATGCCACTGGTTCTGGTCGCGCTGAGCACGAGCGAGCAAGGTCAGGCCGATCTGTTGCAGCGCTGTGTCGACGCGGTCGCGCAGATGCCGGTGCGCGCGATTGTCACGACCGGAGCGGCGATCGACCCGGCGACAGTGCGTGCGGGGGTGAATACCCAGGTTGTGCGGTACGCGCCGCACGCCGAAATCCTTCCCTCGGCGTCACTGGTGATCACCCACGCGGGGCTCGGAACGACCATGGCCGCGCTCGGTCGTGGCGTGCCACTGCTGTGCACCCCGATGGGCCGCGATCAGTTCTTCAACGCGGAGCAGGTCCGAACCCTCGGCGCCGGCCTGATGCTGATGCCCGACGCGAGCAGCGAGGTGATCGCACGGACCGCCGCACAGATCCTCGACGACAGCAGCTTCGCCGCGGCCGCCGATCAGCTGGCCGTCAGCATCAGCGGCTATGGCGGCGCGGCGAAGGCCGTTGCCGTGCTCGAGGCGCTCGGATAGGACCGGCGACGCTCAACCGCGCGCGTGCTCGAGCAGCGCGGCCCGCTCCACGAGCAGTTCACCCGGCCCGGTCGGCGGGGTGTTGCGGCGCCAGATGGCCCGGAATTTGCGGGTCAGCCGGGCGGCATCGGCCGAGGGGACTTCCACCAGGGTGCCGGTGACGAGGTCGGGTGCGGCGATCAATCGACTCAGGACCGCGGGTGCCATGCCGGTTCGGGCGGCGGCCACGATCGCGGCGGTCGACCCGAGTTCCGCGGCCGGGCCCGCGGGTGATGCCGCGGTGGCGAGCAGGTCCCACACGGTGTCGCGGGTGCCCGAACCCGGTTCGCGCCACAGCAGGGCGGTGCCTGCCAGCTCGGTCAGCGTGACCGGGGTCTTCCGTTGCGCCCATGGATGATTCGGCGCCACGACGACGACGAGGTCGTCGGCGCCCAGCACGCGGCTGCCCAGTCCGGCCGGTGGATGCGGGCCTTCCACGAAGCCCAGATCGGCGGTGCCGTCCCGCACGAGGCCCGCGACCTGGGTCGAGTTCTCGACTTCGAGGGAGATCACGACCTCGGGGTGATCGGCGCGCAGCGCGGCCAGCCAATGCGGAATGCGGTGGTCGGCAATGGTTTTGGAGGCGGCTATGCGCAGGCGCGGAGCTTGCGCGGCCCGCAGTCGGGCAACGTCGTCCACGAGGTCTGTGACGGCGGCCAGGACGGTGCGCGCGTGGGCGACGACGGCACGACCCGCGTCGGTGAGTTCGGAGCCGGTCGGCGCGCGGTCGAGCAGCTTCACGTGCAGGCGGCGTTCCAGTGCGCTGATCCGCATGCTCGCGGCCGGCTGGCTGACGCCGTGTCGGCGGGCAGCGGCGCCCAGACTGCCCAGCTCGGCCACCGACACGAGGAGATCGAGGACCTCCAGGTCGGGGGTTCCGGGTGGCAGGGTCATGGCCCGATTATGGGTGACGGGCGGCGCGACACCACATCAGGCACCGTAGCCGCCGTGATCGGGCCCGAATCGGCCGCGCAGGTTCTTCGCCACGCCGTAGAGGGCGAACACCGGTTTCAGTGGCAGCCATTCGCCGAACCGGTACTCCCGACCAGGGACCAGACGAATGGCCAGTTCCGGGCTCTGTTCGGCGAGGTAGGCGCGCGCGGTCTCGGCGTGCGTCGGCAGCGAGACGATCTTGATCCGGTCGACGTCCTTCAGATACGGAATCGCGAAGGCGATGTTCTCCCAGGTGGATCGGCTCGACTCCTCGAGGACGAGTTCGCCCCCGTAGCCACAGGTTTCCACGGCGTAGCGGCCCATCAGCGCCGCCTCGGTCTCCGGTCCCGCGCAGGCGCCTCCACACAGCACGAGGCGAGTCTCGGACGCGTGCGGGTCGATGGATCGTAGACCGGCGCGCACTCGCCAGCGGTTCATGCTGTTGGCGCGCGAACCGGTATTGCGATACCCGAGGACCACGACGGCCTCCGACCCTGAGCGTGGGGCTCCGACGCCCCGACGGGAGGCCCGTCGATTCGCCCATTCGCCCCACAGCATCAATCCGACACCGGTGGCGATCGTCAGCCGGGTTCGTTTCCGCACGGTCTCCAGCAAACCACACACTCCGCGACCAGGGCCATAAGCCAGAATTATGACCACCTGCGAATTCGGCCTCTACCTCGGGATCCTCCGTGCCGCGAGGGTGAAGGAGTGAACCGCGTACCCGCTCTCGCTCCCGGACTGATCCTCGCCGCGCTCCTGGCCACCGTAGCCACGCCGTTCGGCAAGGCGCTGCCGATGATCGGCACGCCGGTGCTCGCGCTCGGTGCGGGCGCTGTCGCCGGGATGGTGCTGCGACGCAAGGATGTGACGGGCGAGATGTTCGGCCCGGGGCTCGACATCGCCCGGCAGCGCTTGCTCGGGCTGGCGATCGTCCTGCTGGGGCTGGGCCTGCCGCTCGGGTCGGTGATGAGCGTGGGACGCGAGACGGCGGTGGTACTGGTCGGGACGCTGCTCGTCGGCGGTGTGGCGGCGTTCTTCGTGGGACGGATGCTCGCGGTGGACAAGGAGTCGGCGACCCTCATCGCCGTGGGCACCACGATCTGCGGCGCGTCCGCGATCGCCGCCGCCACCGCGGTCCTTCGACCCGACAAGCAACGGGTCGCCTACGCCCTGTGCACCATCTTCGTCTTCAATGTCACAGCCGTGCTGGTGTATCCCCCGCTCGGCCGCGCGCTCGGCCTGTCGCAGGAGGCGTTCGGGCTCTGGGCGGGCACCGCGATCAACGACACCTCGTCCGTCTTGGCCGCAGGCGTCATCTTCGGCGCCGGCGCGGCACAGTTCGCGGTGATCGTGAAAATGGTGCGCAGCCTCGCCATCATCCCGCTCTGTGTCGGCCTGCACGTCGGCCGCGGCCACATCGCCGAGGACACCGATCTCCCCCAGGCCTCCCTGCGCCAGGCCGTTCCCCTCTTCGTGATCCTGTTTCTGGCCGCCTCCGTCATCGCGGGCCTGGGCATCGTCCCCGCCGAGCTGACCGCACCGCTCGCCACTCTCAGCGGCTGGCTGATCGCCGCCGTCCTCGCCGCCATCGGCACCTCACTGAGCATCGCCCGCCTGCGCACCGCGGGCATCCGCCCCCTGATCCTCGGTGGCACCCTGGGCCTGATCCTCGGCACCACCAGCCTCGGCCTGATGTACGTGACCGGCTGGTGCTGACAGCGGCGGCCCCACCGAGGTGTGCGCGGAGCCTGATCGGGCCCGCGTCGCGAAGCTAGGATTGCTGGACATCGCATGTCGGCGCGGACAGGAGGATGTCGTGAACAGTGTTTGCCGGATCATCGCCACCGCGGGTGCCGCCGCGGTATTGACCCTGGTCACCGCAGGTGTCGCGGCGGCCGAGGACGCCGAGCCGCCCTCGTCGCCGTTGGTCGGGTACATCGAGTCGTGGCCACCCGCCCCCGAATGGTGCAACGCGAGGTGGGACCCGATCGAGAATGCCATCGAGGATTCGATCCCACCCCAGTACGAGCCGGAGTTCGACGCGTTCGACGACTGGTGCGAGGGCGACGCGGACTGACTCGCCCGGTGCCGCGGGGCGGCCGACATGGCGACCGCCCCGATCGACCTATCCCGCCGCGTTGACGGCGTTCATCACCGCTTCCAGCGAGGCCGCGACGACCGAGGTGTCGCGACCGAAGGCCCATCCGGTGCGGTCTGCCGCTCGGTACTCGACGTAGCTCACAGCGGTGCCCGCGGCGCCCTCGTCCACCGAATGCTGGGTCAGGCCGAGGATCTCGATGGGACAGCCCGCCTCGTCGAGTGCGGCGGTCAGCGCCTCGACCGGACCCACCTCGCGGTGCACCGAATGCCGTTCACTGCCGTGTGCGTCGAGGACGATTCCGGTGGCGCCGTCGGCGATCTGCCACCCCACCAGCGTGATTCGCTGATCGGAGACGGTGTAGGCCTGCTCGAACAGCGTGAACAGATCCTTGGCGGTGATCTCCGCGCCGGTGTCATCGGCGTGTTCCTGCACCCGCTTCGCGAGGTCGATCTGCAGCCGACGTGGCAGGTCCAAACCGTATTCGGTGTGCAGCAGGTAGGCGATACCGCCCTTGCCCGACTGGGAGTTGACCCGGATCACGGCGTCGTAGGAGCGGCCGAGGTCGGCGGGGTCGATGGGCAGATACGGTACCCGCCACTGTGATTCGCGCTCGGCGATGCCCTGGGCCGCCGCCCGCTCGCGATGTTCGGCCATGCCCTTACGGATCGCGTCCTGATGGGTGCCGGAGAAGGCGGTATGGACGAGATCGCCCACGTACGGATGTCTCTCGTGCACGGGCAGGCGGGTGCAGTGTTCGACGGTGCGCCGGATCTCGTCGATGTCGGAGAAGTCGATCATCGGGTCGACACCCTGGGCGTGCAGATTCAGGGCCAGCGTGGCGATGTCGACGTTGCCGGTGCGTTCGCCGTTGCCGAAGACACAGCCTTCCACGCGTTGGGCGCCCGCCAGGACGGCCAGTTCGGCGCAGGCGATACCGGTCCCCCGGTCGTTGTGCGGGTGCACCGACAGGATCACGCCGTCGCGGCGAGCCAGGTTGCGGTGCATGTATTCGATCTGGTCGGCGTAGATGTTCGGGGTCGCGACCTCCACTGTCGCAGGCAGATTCAGCGTCACCGGACGCTGCGCGCTCGCTTGCCACAACTCGGTGACTGCATCGCAGATCTCGAGGGCGAAATCCGGTTCGGTCAGGTTGAACACCTCCGGCGAGAACTGGAAGCGCGCGTTCGGCAGGTCACCCGCCAGTTCCAGGACGTCGCGAGCGCCCGCGACGATCAACTCGCGCAGTTGCGCACGATCCTTGCCGAGGACCACGTCACGCCAGACCGGCGCGGTGGCCGTGTACAGGTGGATCACCACCTCGTTGGTGATGCCGCGCACCGACTCGACGGTCCGTTCGATCAGGTCGCGACGGGCCGGGGTGAACACCACGATGGCCACGTCCGGCGGGGCGATCGGGGTGTCGGCCAGCAGGCGCACGAAATCGAAGTCGGTCTGCGAGGCGGACGGGTAGCCGACCTCGATCTCCTTGTAGCCCATGGCGATCAGGAGTTCGAAGAACCGGCGTTTGCGCGCCGGGTCCATCGGTTCGGCCAGCGCCTGGTTGCCGTCACGCAGGTCGACGGGGACCCACAGGGGCGCGGTGGTCAGCCGTGCGTTCGGCCAGTCGCGGTGTCCGACAGGAACATCCACGCGTCGATGGACATCGCGGTATCGAGACGAGGGCATTGCCGAGTGACGCTGCCGATTCCACGCGGGCGCGCCGTCGGCGACAGCGCCCGAGGGGGTGGTCAGGGTGGGGAATTCGGTCATGACTTGCTCTGCTTCCCGGCCCACTTCGGGCCACGAGACGACGGCGACCGGCCATGACGGAGCCCCACGGCGGGGCGGCCGGTCGGTCAGGCCCCGCCGTGGCGGCCGAGAAGAAGCGCGGTGTAGGTCATGATGGGTACACTTCTACCACAACTCCTCAGACAAGTAGAGAGGTTTGCCGGTGGTATCGCAGGTACGACGTCAGCCGCTGGCCGCACAAGCGGCTGAACTACTACTCGCGCGGGTCCGTGCGGGCGAGTGGCCGCTGGGTCATCGATTACCGGGTGAGACGCTGCTCGCCGCCCAGCTGGGTGTCGGCCGATCGACGCTGCGCGAGGCGATCCGGGAGCTCGCGGGCAAAGGCGTGCTAGACAGCAGGCAGGGCTCCGGGGTGTTCGTCACCGCGCTCGACGTGTCCGAGGACTGGGATGTCGTGCTGCGTGGCGCCACCATCGCCGCAGTGATCGAGGCGCGCATCGCGATCGAGGCCGAGGCCGCCGCCCTCGCGGCACAACGGCGCACGCCCGCCGATCTGCGGGCCATCCGGCGCGCGCTGGCCGGTCGTCGCGTCGAGGGCCAGACCGTCGCCGCGCACGTCGACGCCGATATGGCCTTCCATCGCGCGGTCATCGTGGCCGCGCACAACGACGTGCTCACCCAGCTGTTCGACAGCTTCCTGCCGCGCCTGCGCCTGGCCATGATCGACATGCTCGAATTGCGCCCGGTCCGCTCCGAGGAGGCCGACCACCGCGCGCACGAGCAGCTGGCCCAGGCGATCGCCGACCGAACCCCTACTGCCGCTGCGGAATTCAGCCGCACCCACCTGTCCGCCCTGAAGGAGGCCTTCACATGACCGGCGCCCCCGTGATCGAACTCGACGACGTGACCTTCCGGCGCGACGGCAAGAAGATCATCAACGGCATCTCACTGACCGTCCGGGCCGGTGAGCACTGGGCTCTGCTGGGCCCCAACGGTGCGGGCAAGAGCACGCTGCTCGGCTTCTGCGGCGCGGTCACCTTCCCCACCACCGGCGCCGTGCGGGTGCTCGGCGAACAGTTCGGCCGGGTGGAGCTGGCCCGGCTGCGGCGCTCGATCGGCCACGTCAACCCGCGCCATCCGCTGCGCTATGCCCTCACCGTGCGCGAGGTCGTCCTCACCGGTGTCACGGGCACGATCGATACCCCGATGCGCTGGTCGCCGACCTCCGACGACCTCGCCCGTGCCGACGCGATCATCGACACCCTCGGCCTGTCCGGCAAGGCCGACGACATCTGGCCCACCCTGTCCCAGGGCGAACGCGGCCGCACCCTCATCGCCCGCGCTCTGATCAGCGACCCCGACGTCCTACTCCTGGACGAGCCGTCCACCGGCCTCGACCTGGCCGCCCGCGAGCAACTTCTCACCACCATCGACACCCTCGATCGCACCCACCCCGAGGTCGCCTCGATCCTGGTCACCCATCATCTCGAGGAACTGCCGAGCACCACCACCCACGCCCTACTCATCGCGAACGGGCACACCGTCGCCGCCGGCACCGCCACCGACGTCATCACCACCGAGCACGTCTCCACCGCCTTCGCCCACCCGATCGAAGTCCGCTACGACGGCCGCTGGAGCGCCCGCGCCCGCTGAACACCGGATACCCACCCGGGCAACGCTTCGCGCGCTGCGAGCCACTCCTCCGGAATTCCGCGGGCCGCGCCGCCGTCTCCGACACCGGTGTGGGCGGCCACGATCCCGCCGACGATCGCGGCGGTGGTGTCGACGTCGCCACCGGCTTCCACACAGGCGGTGACGGCACGCGGATAGTCGTCGAGGAAGGTGGCGGCGGCCCACAAGGTGAAGGGCACCGTGTCCTGAGCGCTGACCCGGGCGCCGTCGCCGAGTTCGTAGGCCGCCTCGGCTACGGTTCGGCCGAGCAGCTCTCGAGCTCGACGGATTCCGTGCGCGGTGCGCCCGTCGACCAGATACGGTTCGACCGCCCCCAGCAATTCATCTGGCGCGCAGCCCGTTCCCCGTGTTCGCGCGGCGTGCGCGGCGGCAACCGCCACTGCCATCGCTCCCACGATCGCTTCCGGGTGCCGATGGGTGATCTCGGCGGACAGCGCCGCCTGCGCCGCGGCCAGATCCGGATCTCCGGCGAAATGCGCGCCGAGCGGCGCGACTCGCATCGCGGCCCCGTTTCCCCACGATCCACTCCCACCGAAGACAGCACCGGCCGCCTCGCTCCACGGACGCCCGTCTCGAATCTCGTGCAGCACAACGACAGTGCCGGGGCCGTAGCCACGATACGGTTCGCACCGCTGCGCGAACGCGCCCGCGAGAGCATCACGATCCACGCTGCCACGCGCACGGATTTCCGCATACACCGAACACGCCATTTCGGTGTCGTCGGTCCATGGCCATGGCGCCGACGGCGGTCGACCCGCGAGAAGATCAGGAACGGAACGACCGGGAACGAAGAACTGCGCACCCAGCGCATCACCAACAGATAAGCCTTGAAGACTGTCGAAAGCGGGATCGGAATTCAGCATGTTGGGCGCAATCATTGCCCACCCTGGGCAAACGACGCAACACGATCTCCGATCGGTTAGACCAGCTCGACCTCGTCGAATCCGACGGTCAGCTTGTGTCGGCGCTCGCGCAGGACATTCCCCTCACGATGGACGGTTCCCTCCCCGAACTCGATCCTCAGCTCCGCACGCCGCGCGTCGACCTCCCGGACAACCCCACAGATTCCGCTGAACGGACCCGCCGCAAAATAGACGACATCGCCCGGCCCGTAGTCGGTAAACCCCACGGCGCCACTGTAATCCACGTCAGCGCGCATCGCCGTTGTGCGATGCGACAAAGGGGGCAAGGATCGGTTCGTACCGGGTGCGTGCGAGCTGCCGGTCGACGTTTTCGAGGTCGAGAAAGTAAGCGGACTGCCACTGCTGCGACTTCTGCGCTTGCTTGTTCCGGGTCGCGGACCATGGCGGGTACAGGCGGAACCCGCGCTTACCGCCACGACCGGCTACGGAAACGATTCCGTGTTCGACGAGGGCGTTTCGCGGGAAGACGAACTGTCCGACACGCGTTTCCTCGCGGACGGTGATCACCCACAGATCGATACCGTCCTCCGCGGCGAACGGCTCGGTCGAGCCGTCCCCGGCGCGCTGCCACACGGAGACGAACAGACCCGGCTTGGTCGGCGTCCGCTTGCCCACCCGGAATCTCACCGAGCCGCGGCCGACCTCGGCCACGGATGCTCCGTATTCCGCGTTCTGCGTCTCGGGAACCGTGGCCGAAATGTTCAGTCCCAGCAGGGCGATGAGGTTTCGGGCCGCGAGGATGTCAGGGTGCGTCATCCGAAGTCGAAGTCGGAGTCGAAGTTGTCGAGGAGTTCGTCGGCTCGGGAAAGCGCCTGGTCCAGTTCGTCGGTGACGGTGTCCATCAGGGACATACCGTCGAGCATCCCGGACAGTTCGGTGTGCAGAGCGTGCAGTTCGGCGATGGCGGGGTCGACAGTGGTCCAGGCGACGGTGTCGGACCACCAGGTGTCGCGTTGGATCCAGGACCAGACGATGTCGCGGACCAGCAGAGCGTCGGTGGTGAACAGCTGGCGATGCTCGGCGCCGGTGGTGTGCTCGAGTTCGTAGGTGCCGTCGTCGAGGTAGCGCGCCTGAATGCAGTCGGTCGGGGTGCGCGTGAGGAGCAGGAAGGGGTGCTCGGGGGCCGGATCGGTGGCGGAGGCGCCGGGCCGGGCCGGGTCGACGGGGTGTGGCTGCGCCGAGCCGTCACCGACGTGGACTACGACTTCGGGCTGGTCGTCGCGCTGGGCACCCATCGGGCCAGTGTGCCGGATCGGCGAACACCCCCAACAGCCGGACCGATGAATCGGTGACGCGTACAGCGTCTACATCGACAGCAGGTTTTCTGTCGACAGAGAGGCTCCACAGTGCGCGAGAACGAAGTCAGGGCCGAGACCGCACGGCAGCGCGCCGAGACGGCGGAGTTCTTGGCGGGGTTGGACGAGGCCGCCTGGGACGCGCCGACACTGTGCGCAGGCTGGCGGGTGCGCGAGGTCGCCGCGCACCTGAGCATGCCGTACCGGACCTCGCTACCGCGGTTCCTCATCGGCATGATCACCGCGCGCGGCAACTTCGATCGCCTGGCCGACCGCGCGGCCCGCGACGACGCCGCACGGTTGAGCACCGCCGAGTTGGTCGCCGCCATCGGCGACAACACCGGGCACCCGTGGAAGCCACCGGGCGGCGGATTCGCGGGCGCGTTGAGCCACGATGTGATCCACGGCCTCGACATCACCGTCGCGCTCGGCCATGCCGATCCGGTTCCCCTCGACCGGATGCGCATGGTGCTGGAGGCGCTGAACCCACGCTCGGCCAAGTATTTCGGCGTCGACCTCGAGGGAATCGCCTTGCGCGCAGACGATCTCGACTTCAGCTACGGCGAAGGCGAAGTGTTGTCCGGACGTGCGCAGGACCTGCTGCTCGTGCTGTGCGGGCGAAAACTTCCCCCGGGCCGTCTCGATGGCGAGTCGGCGGCGCGGTTCACCAGCCACTGAGAATCGAGCTGCGTCACACCACGACGGCGGGTAGCCTCGCACCGATGACGTGGACAGCTCCCGAACTCCAGCCGACCAGGACTCTGGTCGGCGCGGACGAGCGGCCGATGTTGCAGTCCTGGTTGGACTTTCATCGCCAGACCCTGCTCGGCAAATGTGGTGGACTCGACGGCGAACAGCTCGCCGCGCGCTCGGTGGAGCCGTCCTCGCTGTCGCTGCTCGGCCTCGTCCGGCATCTCACCGAGGTGGAGCGAGGCTGGTTCCGGACCTCCGCCGCGGGCGAGGAGGTCGACCCGGTCTACAGCTCCGAGGCCGAGCCCGACGCCGATTTCGACGACCTCGCCTCGCTACCCGCCGAAGCGGCGTTCGCGGCCTTTCACGCCGAGGTCGCCGCCTGTGACGCCGCCGTCGCCGAACTCTCCCTCGACCACGTGTTCCACGTGCCGTGGCGCAGCGACGAGTACACGCTGCGCTGGGTGTACCTGCACATGATCGAGGAATACGCCCGCCACAACGGCCACGCCGACCTGCTGCGCGAGCGGATCGACGGCGTCACCGGCAGCTTCTGAGTCAGGCGGCGCCGGTCACGACGCCGGGGGTGAGCTGGTCGAGATCGTCGATGACGGCGTCGGCCAGGGCGAGCGCGTCGGGCAGTGGCGGGAACTCCGGGCGCGGCGCCGCGATCAGCCGCATCCCGGCGTTGTGGGCGGAGCGCAGCCCATTGGTCGAATCCTCCACGGCCGTACAGTCGCTCGCCTCTACGCCGAGTCGCTGCGCGACGGTCAGGTAGACGTCGGGTGCGGGCTTGCCACGTCCGACCTCCTCGGTGGACAACACCACCGTGAAGTAGTCGAGCAATCCGGACTTCGCGAGCACCAGATCGATCAAGGTGGCCGGTGACGAGCTGGCCAGGCCCAGTTTCCAGGAACCCGCGCACCGCCGCACCGCGTCGACCGCGCCGGGCAGCAGCGGGACGTGGTGCGCGTATTTGTCGGCCATCAGATCGATGACAGCGGCAGCCACCTCGTCGGCCGGTTCGGCCACCCCCAGCTCGTCGGCCAGGTACGACGACCACTCGACGGTGTTCATCCCCATCATCTTCTTCTGCGAATCCGGTTGCCACCGGCCACCTTTGAGGACCACGTACTCGTGCCTGACCTGTTCCCAGATCGGCTCGGAATCGATCAGCACGCCGTCCATATCGAACACAACCGCCGCGATACCCATGCGTTCAGCCTTTCGCCGCTCACCCGGAGGGGCACCACCAGTGGTGCGCCGACGCTCCGGTATGTAGGACCTACTCGGTGATCGGGACCCAGCCTAGTTGACCTGACACCGATCCCCGACGCGA
This sequence comes from Nocardia sp. NPDC127606, assembly GCF_042671725.1. NCBI lineage: Bacteria > Bacillati > Actinomycetota > Actinomycetes > Mycobacteriales > Nocardiaceae > Nocardia > Nocardia sp. NPDC127606. Next base: position 2,072,957 of record NZ_JBHXWQ010000001.1, read on the forward strand.
ACATCCAGCTCGGCAGCGATAACGTGTTGCATATGGACGATACACAGGTCGGCAACTCGCTCCCGGACGAGAAGCATCACGAAGGCGGATTCCGGCCGGTTGCCGAGCTGATCCAGGCACGCAAGGACGGCGGCACCGGCAGCACGGTGGGCGGACCGCACTACGGCGAGCTGATCGATCAGGTCCGCGCGCTGATGGACCGGGCGCGGCTGGTCAACCCCTCCGACGAGCTCGCCAAAGAGGCCATCGCCACCCTCGAACAGCTCAACGCCCGCCTCGACGAGGCCGTGGTGGACGAGTGGTCCTCCCCCAGCTGGACCCGCACCGACCTGCCCGCGCGCGGCAACATCACGCTGCCGCCGTACACGGTGGTCAGCGGTGACCGTGACGGCGTCACCGCGAAGGTCACCTTCCGCACCTTCCACCTGGGCGGCAACAACGCCGCCCACGGCGGGCACATCGCGCTCGCCTTCGACGACATCATCGGCATGACCGCGGCGCTGTCCACCAGGTCGGTGACCCGCACGGCCTCGCTCACCCTGGACTACCGCTCGATCACGCCCCTCAATCGCGAGCTGACGGTGCGCGCGTGGACCGAACGTATCGAGGGCCGCAAGGTGTACCTGCGAGCGACCCTGCACGACGGCGAACGGTTGTGCGCCGAGGCGAAGGGTCTGTTCATCGTGCTCAATCCCGGCCAGCCGTGACTGCGCGCCGACATTGCGATCGACGTGATCGCAATGTCGGCGCTACGGTCCGAGGTGGCGCAATAGCGGTTTCCCCGCGGATACCCGCAGGTCGCGTGAACCGCCACCCGGCGTAGAAACATCCGCTGAATTCACCCCGGAATCGCGGCGCGGGGAGTGCCGCGTAATCGCCGCTATCGTCGCTGTTCATGCAGGTCAGCGAGAAAACAGGGGCTACGGAGCCCACCCCGATCCGCGGTCAGCGCGCCGATCGGGCGCGCCGGGTCGCCGATATCCTGCGCCACCAGATCCTGGCGGGCGCGGTGGCGGGCACGGTGCCCGGCGAGCAGGAGCTCGCCGCCGAGCACGGCACCTCCCGCAATACCGTCCGCGAAGCGCTGGCGCTGCTGCGCGACGAGGGACTCATCGATCGCGCCCCGAAACTCGGCACCCGGGTCGCCGCCCGCAAGTTCGACCACGGCCTCGATGCCCTGCTCGGCCTGCAGGAGACACTCAAAGGGCACGGCACCGTCCACAACGAGGTCCGCGCCGCCACCACCATCACCGCTCCCCCCGCCGTCGCGCGCCGGCTCGAGCTGGCGCCGGGCGACAAAGTCGTCTACATCGAACGCCTGCGGTTTCTCGCCGATCTGCCGCTGAGCCTCGACCTCACCTATCTCGCGCCCGATGTGGGCGCCGAAGTGCTCGCCCACGATCTCGAGACCACCGACGTGTTCGTACTCCTCGAACAGGTCACCGGCCGGTCGCTGGGCGCCGCCGACCTCGCCTTGGAAGCCGTCGCGGCCGACCCGCACACCGCGACCACCCTGGACACCCCGGCCGGTGCGCCGCTACTGATGCTCGAACGCCTCACCCACCTCGACGACGGCCGCCCCGTCGACCTCGAATACATCCGCATGCGCGGTGACCGCATCACGATGCGCGGCAGCCTCACCCGCAGCACCCCCGAATGGAAGGTCCTGTAATGGCACTGGTCCCCCAGCGCGCCGACGTCCCGGTGACGATCGACGAATCACTGTGCATCACCGGCTGCACCCTCTGCGTGGACATGTGTCCACTCGATTCCCTTGCCATCCACGATGATTCGGGCAAGGCCTACATGCACGTCGACGAGTGCTGGTACTGCGGGCCGTGCGCGGCCCGCTGCCCCACCGGCGCCGTCACCGTCAACATGCCCTATCTGCTCCGCTGAAACCGGGATTCCCACGCATGAAGATCACTCGATTCGCTCCTGTCGCTTTGGCTCTCGCGCTCACCGCGGCGGGCTGCTCGCTCGAAAGTTCCGACGCCGCACCGGCGGGCACTGTCAAGGTCGTCATCGGCTACCAGTCCAAGACCATCAACACCGTCACCGCGGGCACGCTGCTGAAGGCGCAGGGGTACCTGGAACAGCGGCTACAGAAGATCACCGACGGTGGCGGCGCCGAGTACCAGGTGGAGTGGCAGGACTACGACACCGGCGCGCCGATCACCGCCCAGATGGTGGCCGAGAAGATCGATATCGGCTCGATGGGCGACTACCCGTTGCTGATCAACGGATCTCGCACCCAGGCCAATGAACGCGCACGGACCGAGCTGGTGTCGATCACCGGCTACAACCCCAAGGGCGCGCTGAACATGGTGGTGGTGCCCAACGACTCACCCGCTCGGTCACTGACCGATCTGGCCGGGCAGAAGATCTCGGCCAGTGTGGGTTCGGCGGGCCACGGCACCTTGGTGCAGGCGCTGAGCCGGGCCGGGATCGACCCGGCCAAGGGTGTGGAAGTGCTCAACCAGCAGCCGCAGGTCGGGGCGACCGCGCTGGAATCGCACCAGGTGAGCGCCCTGTCGCAGTTCGTGGCGTGGCCGGGTCTACTGGTGCAGCAGAACAAGGCGAAACTGCTCTACGACGGCGCCGAGCTGAATGTGCCGACCTTCCACGGCGTGGTGGCGCGCCGGACCTACGCGGCCGATCATCCGGAGGTGTTGCAGGCGTTCCTCGCGGCGCAGCTGGACGCGACCGCGTTCCTCAACGAGAAGCCTTTCGAGGCAGCCGATCTCGTCGCCAAGGGCTCCGGCCTGCCGCAGGAGGTCGTGTATCTCTACAACGGTCCCGGCGGCACCAGTTTCGACACCACGCTCAAGGCGAACCTGATCGCGGCGTTCAAGGACGACGTGAACTATCTGAAGTCGATCGGCGATTTCGCCGAGCTCGACATCGACGCCTTCGTCGAGGACGGCCCACTGCGGCAAGCCTTCGCCGAGACCGGCCGTGGGAACTACGACGCGGAGCTGGCGTCGGGGGTGAACCCGAGCAAGGTGACCGGTACCGATCCGATCTGCGCGGTGGCGGTGAGTGATCCGGCGCTGGCCGGTGAGGTCTGGGTCGACGGCGCCGACAAGCCCCAACCCGCCGCGAACCCCGGCTGCTTGCTGCGGGCGGTGCAGGCAGCGAAGGCGCAGGGCAAGACGATTCGCGCGGTGTATGTCCCCGATGCCGAGCTGGGGACTCGCTGGTTCGCCGACAAGGCCATCTGGCTGCGCGAGGGCGCGCGGTACCTGCCGTTCACCACGCAGGCAGCGGCCGACCGCTACCGCGGCACCCACCCCGCCGCCGCGCCGGTCTCCTATGAGCAGGCCGTGACGGAAGTCCGCGGATGAGCACGGTTTCCGGGCTGTCCACCCCGATCGGGACCGAACCCGACAGCGCAGATCCCACGGCGCTCGATGCCGAGAGCGCACCCGCCAGATCGGTGTGGGTGTCGCGGGCGATCCGGGTCGCCTCGGTGGCCGCCGCCATCGGCCTGTGGCAACTGCTCACCGTGGGCAATGTGCGTGCGGGGCTGCGGTTCGACACCCTGCCGACGGTGACCGAGATCGTCGCCGAGTTCGGCGAGCATCTCGGAACCGGCCAGTACTACCTCGATGTGGCGCAGTCGCTGATCCGGATCGTCACCGGATTCGGGCTGGCCGCGGTCGTCGGAGTGCTGGCGGGCATCGGGCTGGGTCGATCGCGGCTGCTCGCCGATGTGTTCGGGTCGCTGGCCGAGCTGATCCGGCCGATTCCGGCGATCGCGCTGGTGCCGGTGGCGATCCTGCTGTTCCCCAGCGACGAGTCCGGCATCGTGTTCATCACGTTCACCGCGTCGCTGTTCCCGGTGCTGGTGAGCACCCGGCATGCGACGCGGGCGCTGCCGACCATCTGGGAGGACGCGATCCGCACGCTGGGCGCGTCGCGGCGGGAGGTGCTGACCAGGGTCGTCGTGCCCGGCATCTTGCCCGGGGTGTTCAGCGGGTTGTCGGTGGGCATGGGCGTGGCCTGGATCTGCCTGATCTCGGCGGAGATGATCTCCGGGCGACTCGGCATCGGCTACCGCACCTGGCAGTCCTACACCATCGTCGACTACCCGGCCGTATTCGTCGGGATGATCACCATCGGTGTGCTCGGTTTCCTCACCTCCGGAATCGTCGAACTGGCAGGCCGTCGGGTGACCCGCTGGCTGCCGCGAGAGGTTGCCTCATGACCACGACCACCGCCGCGCCCGCCGTCTCGGTCGGCATGCGATTGGACCTCGAGTCCGTGCGGATCAGCTACGGCCGCAAAACCGTGGTGCACGACCTCGATCTGACGGTCGCGGCCGGGGAGATCCTGGTCCTGGTCGGCAAATCCGGCTGCGGCAAGTCGACCCTGTTGCGCGCGATCGCCGGGCTGCGCAAGCCCGCCGCCGGGGTCATCCGCGCCGATGAAGACGCCGTCACCGGTCCGTCGGCCGATCGGGCGCTGGTGTTCCAGGACGACGCACTGCTGCCGTGGCGCACCGCGCGCGCCAATATCGATCTGGCGCTGCGTCTTCGGGGCGTCTCGCGCAGCGACCGCGCGGCACGGTCGCAACGCTGGCTCGACGAGGTCGGGCTCAGCGGCTACGCCGACTATCTGCCGCGCGATCTGTCCGGCGGGATGCGCCAACGAGTTCAGCTCGCCCGCAGCCTGGCGGGCGCGCCGCGCGCGGTACTCATGGACGAGCCGTTCGGCGCTCTCGACAGCCAGACCCGTGCGGAGATGCAGCGCCTGCTGGTCGAAACCTGGCGCGCACACCCGACCACGATCGTTTTCGTCACCCACGACCTCGACGAAGCCCTGCTGCTCGGCGACCGGATCGCCGTGCTCGGCGCGGGTTCGCTGCGCGCGGTCGTCGAGGTACCCGACCCGCGCGAACCGGTGGACCGGAGCGCCCTACGGGCCCGAATCCTGGAGACTCTGTGAACATTCCCGAACTGTCCGACCGCGTTCGCCTCGACTGCGATGTGCTCGTCATCGGCGGCGGCACCGCGGGCACCATGGCCGCGCTCACCGCCGCCGAGTCCGGCGCGAACGTGCTGCTGCTCGAGAAGGCACATGTGCGGCATTCCGGGGCGCTGGCCATGGGCATGGACGGTGTGAACAACGCCGTCATCCCGGGTAAGGCCGAGCCGGAGGACTACGTCGCCGAGATCACCCGCGCCAACGACGGCATCGTCGACCAGCGCACCGTGTATCAAACGGCGACACGGGGTTTCGCGATGGTGCAGCGCCTCGAGCGGTACGGGGTGAAGTTCGAGAAGGACGAGTACGGCGAGTACGCGGTGCGCCGGGTGCATCGGTCGGGGTCGTATGTGCTGCCGATGCCCGAGGGCAAGGACGTGAAGAAGGCGCTCTATCGCGTACTGCGCCAACGGAAGATGCGGGAGAAGATCCGCATCGAGAACCGGCTGATGCCGGTGCGGGTGCTCACCGCCGGCGGACGTGCGGTGGGTGCGGCCGCGTTGAACACGCGCACCGGCGAATTCGTCGAGGTGGCCGCGAAAGCGGTGATTCTGGCGACGGGCCCGTGCGGTCGGCTCGGCCTGCCCGCGTCGGGCTATCTGTACGGCACCTACGAGAACCCCACCAACGCCGGTGACGGCTATTCGATGGCCTACCACGCCGGCGCCGAACTCTCCGGCATCGAGTGCTTCCAGATCAACCCGTTGATCAAGGACTACAACGGTCCTGCCTGCGCGTATGTGGCCAACCCGTTCGGCGGCTATCAGGTCAACGCCGAGGGTGAGCGTTTCGTCGACTCCGACTACTGGTCGGGGCAGATGATGGCCGAAGTGAAACAGGAGATCGAATCCGCGCGCGGGCCCATCTATCTGAAGGTCTCGCATCTGCCCGATGAGACGCTGTCGACGCTCGAATCGATTCTGCACACCACCGAGCGGCCGACTCGCGGGACGTTCCACGCCAACCGGGGCCACGACTACCGCACCCACGATATCGAGATGCACATCTCCGAGATCGGTTTGTGCGGTGGACATTCCGCCTCGGGTGTATGGGTGGACGAGAACGCGCGAACCACCGTGCCGGGCCTGTACGCGGCGGGCGATCTGGCGTGCGTGCCCCACAACTACATGATCGGGGCGTTCGTCTACGGCGATCTGGCCGGCGCGCACGCGGCCTCGACCCTGGCCGAGCTCGATACGCCTGCCGAACTGCCCGAGGATCAGCTCGCCGAAGCACACGAACTGATCTACCGGCCGTTGCGTCAGCCCGAAGGCCCGCCGCAGCCGCAGGTCGAGTACAAGTTGCGCCGGTTCGTGAACGACTATGTGGCGCCGCCGAAAACGGCTGCCAAGCTGTCGATCGCCGTCGAGACCTTCGAGCGGATGCGCGCCGAAGTCGACGGGATCGGCGCGCAGACACCCCACGAACTCATGCGTGCCGTGGAAGTGCAGTTCATTCGCGATTGCGCCGAGATGGCGTCGCGCAGTTCGCTGACGCGAACCGAGTCCCGCTGGGGCCTCTATCACGACCGCGCGGATCTGCCCGATCGCGACGACGAGTCGTGGAACTTCCATTTGAACCTTCGCAAGACCGTCGACGGCGAGATGGAATTCGTCAAGCGGTCGGTGGCGCCGTATCTGGTGCCGGTGCCCGGTCTCGATGATGTGCCATCGGCCGAGCCGATCGTCGAGGTGATCGCCCAGCCCGAACTGGTGGGAACGCGAGCGCCGCAACGCGAAGCCCCCGTACGGAGCGAGGCGGCGCCGGTGTCGCCGTCCTCGCCTCGGCTGGTCACCCTGCTCGCGCTGGATTCCCCTGCGGTCGAGGATGTTTCGAGCTATCTCACCGACCCCGACCCGGTGGTGCGGGTGGCCGCGCTGTCGGTGCTCACCGAGAACACCCCGGACGGATTCGCCGATGAGCTGATCCGAGCGCTGGGCGACGAGGCCGCCTCGGTACGCCGCGCGGCCACCGAGAGCCTGCGGGAACTGGTGGAGGTACTCGCGGGGGCCGGTGCGCTGAGCGAACATCTCGACTCCCCCGATCCCCTCGTCCGCGCGACCGTCGTCGACCTGCTGCGGGCTCTGCGGGCCGGGTCTGCCCCGGATTACCGTGCGGCACTGGGTGATACCGATCATCGGGTCAGGATCGAGGCGGTGCGCGCACTGGTCTCACTCGACGACGCCGACGCGGTGTCCTCGATCGCGGGCGATGTCAACCGTGAGGTACGCATCGCGGTCGCGCACGGGCTCGCCTCGATCGGTGGCGGCGGTGTGGAGGTGATCCGGGTGCTGGCAGGCGATCCCGATCCACTGGTCCGCGCCGCCGCCCTCACCGCCTACGCCGCGCTGGGTACCGCGGAGCAGGACGTCGCCGACCTCGGTGCGGCACTGCGCCATTCGGCCTGGCAGGTGCGTGTCGGTGCCGCGCGTGGGCTGGCGGGTTCGACCCCGGAGGCGGGCGTGGCGCCGTTGAGCGAGGCGCTCACCGACCGTCACCTCGACGTGCGCAAGGCGGCGGTACTGGCCCTGTCCACCTGGCCGAGTAGCGCCACCGCCCTCGACGCGCTGGAGTCGGCGATCACCGACCCCGACGCCGACGTCCGCGCCTACGCCCGCCGCGCGGTGACCGCCGCGGGCCGCACCCCGGTTGACGCTGTTCGCGCCGACGCGGACCTGACCGAGGCCAGGGCGTGATCAGCAACTCGTCGGGCCGTTGCCACAGCGCGGATGCGGCGCGGTCGTCGCCGCTACGGGCGGGCGGCGCCGGGTCCGGCCCTCCGCGGTCGAACGCCGACGAGAACCGCGGTGACCGGGCGCCCGGGACCGATGATCCCGGTCGTCGCGCCCTGGGTTTCGCCGACCCGGCGACGTCGCTGTGTCACCGTTCACCGGGAAGCGCGCTCAGGATTATCACAGCTCGCCGTCGGTAGGCTGGCCCGATGAGCGCACTTCCTGCCACGCTGGTGACGGTCACCGACGACCTGGACACGGTGACGACGATCGGCCACGAGGACGATCCGGCCGACATCGGGTCCTCGCGGACCGACGTCGAGGCCATCTGGGCGTCGGTGCGCACGTGGTACGCGATGGGCACCACGCCCGCCATCCAGGTGTGTCTGCGCCGCAACGGCGGGATCGTGCTGAACCGGACGATCGGTCACGGTTGGGGCAACGCACCCAGCGACGGACCGGATGCCGAGAAGATCCTGGCGACGCCGGAGACCCTGTTCTGCGGATTCTCCACCGCGAAGGGTGTCGCCGCCACGCTGATGTTCATGCTCATCGAACAGGGCGCCTTCGCGCTGGAAGACCGGGTGGCCGACTATGTTCCCGAGTTCGCGGCCCACCGCAAAGGCGTGATCACCGTCGGCGATGTGCTGTCGCATTCGGCGGGCATTCCGTTCATCACCGCACCACACAGCGGAACCGCGGCGGTCCTCGACGAGGAACTGGCCGTCGCCGCCCTCACCGACCTGGTGCCGAGCTGGGCACCCGGCCGTTTTCGCGTCTATCACGCGCTGACCAGCGGGTTGATCCAGCGCCTGCTCGTCCAGCGCGCCACCGGCAAGCGGATGCGCGAGCACCTCGCCGAGCAGGTGCTGACCCCACTCGGCTTCCGCTGGAACAACTTCGGCGTCGATCCCGCCGATGTCGACAAGGTCGTGCCGAGCGTCAAGACCGGCCCACCACAGCCGCGCCTGGCCCGGTTCCTGGCGAACAAGGCCCTGGGCGGGCATCTGGACAAGGCGTCGAAGGCGACCAACGACGCTTTCCTGGCCGCCGAGCTCCCTTCCGGCAACCTGGTCACCACCGCCTACGAACTCTCCCGCTTCTACGAAATCCTCGCGCGCGGTGGCGAATTGGACGGAACGAGGATCATCGGGACCGGCACCCTGCGCGATGCGATCGCCCCCGCCGATCGCATGCTCGGGCTGGCCGGTCGCGTCAGCCGCGCCGGATTCGAACTCGGCGCCCGCCGGTCCAAGTTCGGCCGCGACACCGGGTCGCACTTCGGCCGCAGCGGTCTCACCACCCAGTACGGCTGGGCCGACCCCGATCGTGGCCTGTCGGGCGCCGTTCTGACCAACGGCAAAGCGAGCACCGACCTCGATCGTCCGTGGCAGCTGGTCGCCCAGATCTCCGACACTCTGCGCCCGCTGTCGCCCGCCGGTCGGCTCTTCCGACCCTGACCGGACGAGCGCCGTCGATCAGAAGAAGGTTCCACTGAAAGGCAGTGCGGGCGTGGCGAAAAGGCTGTCGGCGGCGGCGACGGCACCCGCGCGGTGCTCGACGACACGACCGGCGAGGGCGAGCTGGCGCCACGTCGAACCGCCGAGGTAGATCGCGCCGAGGGTGGCGACGTCGACGGTGACATCGGCGGGCTCGTCGACCCTGACCACCTGCTCGGCGGAGATCCGGTACCGGCCGGTGTTGGCGGTGCGGATCGCGTCCTCGACCTCGACGATCACCGGCGACGCGTCGCGATAGGTCCGGCGGGCCAGCGCGGTGGGGACATCGACCAGGCGCAGCCAGGTTTCGTCGTGCACCCCCGCGACGCCGACCGCGCGTTCGTCGGTGAACAGATGCCGCAGCGGCGCGTCCACCGGCGCGAACGCGAAGGTCACCTTGTCGACGAGATCGACCGAGAGCAGGTGCCGGACCAGGCCGAGGTAGGCCTGCGGGGTGGTCGCGACGAGATCGTCGACGACGATCGTGCGTTCGCGGCTGGTGAACCAGTTCGCGGTGTCGACCGGGTGGTAGCGCGCGAACCCGTCCTCGGCGCCGACCTCGCCGTGCGTCACGGTGTACACCGGTTCGGCCGCGGTGCGTTCCTTCAGCTTCCACCAGTAGTCGGGCCGATCGATCGCGCCGGTCCAGCAGATCGCGGCGGTCGCGTAGATCTGCGGGAACAGCTTCCACGCGTCGGCCGGTTCGACGAACCGCACCGGACCGGACGGCGGCACCGTGTCACGCAGGCGGGCTCGACCACGGTGCAGCTCCAGGCGTGCGAACGAACTCGCCACGCCGTACCCGAAACGCTCGTAGATCGAGCCCTCGGACGCGCGCAGGGTCGCCACCACTTCGCCCCGCTCGGTGATGTCGTCGAGCTGTCGGCGCAGCAGGGCGGTGAGCACTCCGCGCCGGGTATGGGTGGGCAACACGCCGACATGGGTGACCGCGGCGTGGGAGACGCGCGCGCCACCGGGCACGACCAGCCAGCTGGTGTAGGACTCCGCGGTGCCCACCAGCCGACCATCGATGCGAGCGCCGAGCGTGCGGCCCGGTTCGGACAGGTGATCGCGATGCGGCGGCAGCGGCGGCAATCCCACCATCGCCGCCCGGAACAGCGCGCCCGCGGCGTGCAGGTCGTCATCGCCGTGCAGGGTGTCTACGTCAACAGCCATCCCCTCACTGTTCCCTATCCGGCGCGGGGCCTCTACTCCGGATCGACCACGACCACGATGCCGGTCGGCGCTTCGAGCAGCTCGAGCGTGCGCGCGGCGGCGGTGTCGACATGGATGCGCGGGTGCGCAGGCGGGGTGGACTCGTAGTACGTTCCGGGACCGTAGAACTGGCCGTAACGCAGGACGACGCCACCCGCGGCGAGGACGGCGGATTCGTGGGTCGCGATCGCGTCACCACAGCCCGCCGGTGGCGTCCAGGCGATGCTCTGGGCGAGAAAGCGTTTCGCCCCGGCGGTCTCTGCGGCCGCGAGCAGATTGGCGGTGCCCTCGGTGCGGATACGTGAGTTCGCCTCGCCGGAGCCTGCCAGTCGCGCCGGCTCGTCGGGGAGGTCGGTGAGCTGATGCATGACCAGGTCAGGGGCGAAGTCGAGCACCGTGGTGGTGAGGCCGTCGGCGTCGTAGACGTCGTGGACCACCGCGGTGGCTCCGCTCGCACGGACCGCCGCCGCTTTACTCGGGGAACGGGTCAGGCCGGCCACTTCGTGACCGGCGCCGACCAGCAGTGGCAGCAACCGTGATCCGATGACGCCCGTGGCGCCCGCGAGAAAGATACGCACAACCCCGACAGTAGCGGGGCCGTCGATCAGGCCCCGATGACCGCGTTCATGATCGTGCCGGCGCTGGTGGCGACCGCGCCGCCCGCCATGGCGCTGGCGATCATCTTCGGTGATTGCAGGCCGCCGCCGTTCCACTTCTCCCAGGCGAAACGGCCGCCACCGTAGGTGATGGCGGTGACGCCGGACAACAGGATCATCCAGGTGAAATACCGGCCCAGCTGCATCACCTTGTCGGCCATCGGCGGCGCTTCCGGCGTGGGATTGCCCACCTGGGCGACAACGACGTTATAGGTGTCATGCACTGCGGCCAGGATCATGCTCACGATCGGTGCTCCTTCGTCGGTTGTTCGTGGTGAAGCCGATGTCGAGAACTCGTGACGCGGTAGAACCCAGATATGTTGAACATTCAACCTCATGGGCGGTTCGGTGACGTGGGCGACACTCCGCGTAAACCATGACCGCAGTCACAGCCGCGGATCCGTGCCCGCGTCGCGCCGTGCCCCTAGTATCGAACGTGCGGGGCTCGTTCAGATTCGGCGCGACGAGGCGCTGACCACCACCTTCATCGCACGACTACCGTACCGCGAGGAGGGCACCATGGCTTTCCTGATTCCCTTGTTCGTCGCGTTTCTTCTGGTGACCGCAGCAGTGGTAGTGGCTTCTTACGCCACCGTTTCCCTGACCTATTGGTTTGAATCACGCCGGATCCGTCCGGAACAGTCCGACCCGCAACCTGCACGCTGAGCCCTGTCCCGACCCGATGTCCCGGTATCCGACGCGGTACCGGGACATCGTCGGTTTCGCTCCCGATCGCGATCAGGGCAGATCGAGACCGGACTGCGACGCGATCACGGCCGCCTGCACGCGCGACTGCACTCCGAGCTTGCTCAGTACCCGGGAGACGTGCGTTTTCACCGTGGCCTCGCCGATGCGCAGGCGTGTACCGATCTGGATATTGGACAGACCGGCGCCGAGACCGGCGAGCACCTGCCGTTCGCGGTCGGTGAGCGCGGACAGGTCGGCCGGAGGCGGGGCGTCCGCCACGCGGGGCAGCGCGGCGATCACCGCGCGCGTCACCTTCGGGTCGAGGACCGCGTCTCCTTCGGCCACCGCCAGCACGGCGCTGACCAGGTCGTCGCCGCCGACGGACTTGAGCAGGAACCCGCTCGCACCGGCCGAGAGCGCGCCGAGGACGTATTCATCGATGGCGAAGGTGGTGAGTACCAGCACTTTCGCGCTGGTCTGCGCGACGACGGCGGCGGTCGCCTCCAGCCCGTCGACGCGCGGCATCCGCACGTCCATCAGCACCACATCGGGGCTCAGAGCCCTGGCTTGGCGGACCGCGGCGGCGCCGTCGGCCGCTTCACCGATCACCCGCACCTCACCGGACACTTCCAGCAGCATCCGCAGACCCGCGCGGATGGTGGCGTGGTCGTCGGCCACCAGCACTGTGACTGTCACTTGTCTCCCAGGGGAATTCGCGCGCACACCCGCCAGGTGCCGTCCTGCGCGCCTGCGGTGATGGTGCCCTCGACTGATTCCGCGCGAAACATCATGTTGCGCAATCCGTTTCCCTGTCCTTCCGGGGTGCCGGGTGGGATCGGATTCATCGCGGTCACCACCAATCGTCGCGCATCGCGGCGCAATTCGATATCGAGGGGCGCGCCGGGGGCGTGTTTGGTCGCGTTGGCGAGGGTCTCGCTCAGTATCCGGGTGAGGACGGCCTCGACCGCGGTAGGTAGTTCGAGGTCGGCGGGTCGGCGTAACGTCACCGAGCCGCCCGCCGCCTCGGCCGCGTCGATCAGGCCGTCGAGGGAGGCCAGTCGCGTGGTCACCGCGGTGTCGTCGGGCGCGGTGAGCAGTTCGATGGTCGTGCGCATCTCCTCGACGGCGGCCAGACTGCTGGAGCGGATCGTCGACAGCACCGCGGTGTTGTCGGGGTCCTTGAGGGCGACTTCGGCGAGGATCGCGACGGCGGAGACGTGGCCCGCCACCGCGTCGTGCAGGTCACGGGCCAATCGCCGGCGCTCCTCGCCGATCGCCGCGGACCGTTCGGCGTCGCGGGCGGCGAGTTCGGCGCGGGCCGCGGCCCGTTCGGCCTCGACCGTGCGGCGCGAGGCCCGCACCGCGCGGGCGTAACCGAGCGGCGACCACGTGAGCGCGACGCCGATCAAACCGGTGTAGAAGGCCGCCCTGACGCCGAACACGGTCAGCGCCAGCAGCGACCCGCCCACGGTCACCGTCAGCGAGAACCAGCCGACCACCGCGCCCAGCCGGTCCGATCCGGTGCTGACGGCCAGGAAGATCACGTCGGTCAGCGCGATCCACAGCGGCAGCGACGGACCCAACACGAAGTCACCGGCCAGCAGCGCGACCATCAGGCCGAAGGCGAGCGCGGGCCTGCGCTGCGCGGTGAGCTGGATCGCGAACGCCGCGCACAGCAGCGCCAATTTCGCCGGTGGTGGATACAGGTCGTGGTCGACCACGACCGCCCAGCCACCCGCCGCCCACAACAGCAAGCCCACCAGGAACACCCCGACGGCGGCCGCGGTCGAGCTGTCGAACACGTCCGCGAGCCGGCTCAGGAGCGTGCGGGACGTGGGCATGCCCCATTTCAGCACATCGCCGGCGCGGGCCGGGTCCCCCGAAAGACGGACCGGCGACGGCCCACAAGCGGGACGACGATGGACCGAGGTGCCCGGCACAGTGGGGGAATGAACGAACTGAGCAACCCTGTACTGCTGACGATCGCCGCGTGCGAGGTCGGTTTCTGGGTGCTGGTGGTCGGCGGATTGCTGTTGCGCTACGTGATCCGTGTGCCGCGTGCGAGCACCGTGACGCTGGCTCTGGTGCCGGTGCTGGATGTGGTGCTGGTGGTCGCGGTGGCGATCGACCTCCACCGTGGTGGCGAGGTGACCTTCGCCCATCGTGTCGCCGGGATCTATCTCGGCTGCACGGTGATGTTCGGTGGCCGGATGATCCGATGGGCCGACGAGCGATTCGCCCACCGCTTCGCCGGTGGGCCGGTCCCGGTGAAGGTCCCGAAGTACGGGCCGGAACGCACCCGCAAGGAATGGGCCGATTTCTCCCGCTGGCTCGGCGCCGCGGCCATCGCCGGCGCTCTCACCCTCGCGTTGAGCTACACCGTCGCCGATACCGCCCAACGCGAGCAGTTGATGGGGGTGTTCGGCAGCCTCGGTGTGATCACCGTGATCTGGCTGCTCACCGGGCCGGTATGGGTCACGGGGTCGCGGCGCGACTGAACTCGATGCTCGGGGTGATCGGTTCGATCACCCCCGAGCATTCCGGGCTCAGACGGTGGCAGCGGACTGTTCGCTGATCACCGCACCGATCCACGGCAGCACGGCGGACCGCACGTCGATCGTGCGCGGGAGCAGCCCGTTGGCCGCGAGGAGGTCGGCGGCGCGTTGCTGTTCGTCGAGGAAGTCCTCGCTCACCGGGTGCACGCCGAACGGACGGCCCCGCAGTGCCGCTTCCCAGGCATCCAGGTCGGCGGGGATGCCGCGTGCCTGTGCGTCGTCGACGAAGTACTGGGCCGCCTCGCGGGGGTTCGCGGCGATCCAGGCGTCGGACTCCTGCAGCGCGGCCAGCACCGCTTCCACCGCGGCGCGGTTGCCTTCGGCCAGGTCGCGACGGGTGAACCACAGCGACGGGTGGCTGAACACCGAGGCGGTGTCGACCAGCGTGGTGAGCTCGGTGGCCGCCTCCACGTCCTGAAGACCGGGGTAGGTGCCGACCCAGGCGTCGAGTTCACCGGCCAGCAGCGCGGCGCCGCCGCCGCGCACGTCGACGTCGACCGGTTCGACGTCGGCCCAGGTGAGACCGGCCTGGTCGAGGGCGAACAGCAACAGGGTGGTCTGCCATGAGCCGTGCGCGATGCCGACCCGCTTGCCCTTCAGATCCGCGGCGGAGGTGATGCCGCTCGCCGCGGTCGCGACCAGCCTGCCGTTCTCCACGCGCGGGCCCGAGATGCCGAGATAGACGATGTCGCGCTGGTTGGCGAGCGCGGTGATCGGCGGGGTGAACCCGGTGCCGATGATGTCGTAGCCGCCCTCGGTGAACAACCAGTCCGAATGTTCGCTCGGCAGCGCGGTTGCGGGATCGACGCGCGCGGGCTGCGGCAGAGCGCGCAGGTCGACCCATTCGACCTCGGGCAGCGACCGTTCCAGGATCCCGCGGTGGCGCAGGACGAACAGCGAATTGTTGTGCGGGAAGTAGCCGACCCGGATGCTCATCGCGCGTCTCCGATCAGGCCGAGACGACGGGCCTCGTCGGCCAGACCGCTGCGTTGCCATTGCACGGCAAGATTCGACGGATCGAATTCGACGGAGCCGCCCAGGGTTTCGGCGATTGCCTGATACTGCGCGCCCTCCTCGAGCAGTACGACGAACTTCGCCAGCTCCAGCAGACCGGCGCGACCGATCACATTGGCGCCACCGTTGGCCTCGAAGATCGCGACCAGGTGCGGGTCGACCTCCAGGCGGCCGAGGATGAACTCGCCCGCGCCGATCGTGCGGTCGATGTGTGGCGGGATCTCGCGCGAGAGGGTGAGTCGCTGCGAGGCGGCGTAGCGGATCGGCAGCGTGCGGTGGGTCTGAGCCCAGCCGCCGAGCCACGGGGTGTGGATGTGGACGACGGAGGTGATCTCGGGGTGCGCGCGGAACACCTTGGCGTAACCGGTGACGAATCCGGCGGATCCCTTGCCGGACAGCACTTCTCCGTCGAAGGTGGCGACGACGGGCTCGACGGTCCGGTCTTCGGCCCACGGGCCCGGCGCGTTGAGAGCGACGGCGATCTCCTCGCCCGGCACCCGCTCGACGAAGTTGACGGTGCCGTTGCCGGTGACGGTTCCGGTCTCCCGGAACACCCGGAACGCGGTGTCCGCGTCGCGGGTGACCGCATCGACGAAGGCGGTGACGGCCTCCGGCAGACGGGTTTCGGTGGTGGTCAATGTGGCTCCTGCGTTATCGGGCCGTCGCGAGGACGGTGTCGGTGGACGGGGTGGTGAGCCGGGAACGGCCCAGCAGTGGCAGTACTTCCTCGCCGACCCGGTAGGCCTCTTCCAGGTGCGGATTGCCCGCGAGGATGAAGGCGTCGACGCCGAGGTCGATCAGTTCGTCGAGCCGATGGGCCACCTGCTCGTAGCTGCCGACCAGCCCGAACGCCGGGCCGCCGCGGATCAGGCTGAATCCGCACCAGACATTGGGCTGGACTTCCAGATCGCGGTAGCCGGTGATGGTTTCGGGCACCCAGCCCTTGATCCGAGCCGCCCCGACGGAGTCGCCCTGGGCGGCACGGTTGGCGGCGTCGCGGTCGACGAAGGCCCAGCCCTTCTCGATCTCGGCCCAGGCCGCTTCCTCGGTGTGGCGGGCGACGATGTCGATGCGGACCGCGAACTTGGGTGTGCGGCCGGTGGTTTCGGCGTTGCGGCGCACACCGTCGAACTTGGCGCGCAGGTCGGCGTAGGGCTCGAGCCAGGACAGGTAGTAGTCGGCGTGGCGGCCCGCCGCGGCGACGGCGGCACCCGAGGAGCCGGAAAAGTACACCTCGGGGAAGGGCTGTCCGGCCAGACCCGGCGGTAGGGCGGCGCCCTCGGTGCCGAAGAAGCGGCCGTCGTGGTCGAACGGTTCGCCGTCCCATACCCCGCGCAGCACGTCGAGGAATTCGCTCGTTCGCGCGTAGCGGTCGTCATGGGAAACCTTGTCGCCCCACCATAATTGGGCCGGTCCGCCGCCACCGCTGATGATGTTGTAGACCAGTCGCCCGCCGGTGGCGCGCTGCAGACTCGCCGACATCCTGGCCGCCTGCACAGGATGGAGGAAGCCGGGCTGGAAGGCCACCATGAAGCGGTAGGTGGTGGTCTCGGCGGCGAGCGCGGCGGCCACGGCCCACGGGTCGTCGGTCACCGGGAACGAGGGCAGCAGCCCGCCGAGGAAGCCCGCCGATTCCGAAGCCTTGGCGACCGCGGCGACATGGTCGAGATAGCTGTACTGATCGAGTGCCCCGTCGCGGATGGCCGGTGCGATATTTCCGGGCCCGTAGCCGCCCGCGTTGCCCCGGTTGTAGCGGCGCGGGGTGCGCAGGGAGGCGTGGTCGCCTTCCATGCCGATGCGCCAGTAGACGTCGATGGTCATGCGGTGAGCTCCTGCGCGGTGGGGAGGGTGCGGCCTGCCGGGTCGGCGAGGAACAGCAGGTGTTCGCCCGCGCGGTGGATTTCCTCGATGTTGGGGTGGCCCGACAGCACGAAGGTCTGCACGCCGGCTGCCTCGTAGGCCGCGAGTTGTTGTGCCACTTGCTCGTAACTGCCGACCAAGCCGATCCGCTGGTTGTAGCCGAATGCGTCGAAGCCCGCCCAGCGTCCATCACCCAGCACGTGTTCGGCGGCAGTATCGGGGCGGTCGAGCTCGGCCCACTGGCGGTGAACCCTGGCCCAGGCTTCGTCCTCGGTCTCCCTGGCGATGATCGGCAGCTCGAGACCGACCCGTACCCGGCGCTCTTCCGCAGCGGCCCGCTCCCCCAGTTCGGTGACGGTGGAGGCGATTCCGTCGGTCTGCTCGACGAACAGGTGGACGTCGCCGTGCGCGGCCGACAAGGCCAGCGCGGCGGGTGACGTGCCGCTCAGGTGGACGGTCGGGAACGGCAGACCGGACAGGATGCCGCGGAATCCCCCGTCGATGACGTCGTAGTACCGGCCCGCGTAGTCGAACCCGGTGCCCGCGAATCCCGCTGCGCCGATCTCGTTCTCGTTCCAGACCCCGCGCGCGACGGTGAGGAATTCCGCGGCGCGGTCGTAGCGCTCGTCGCCGGTGACGCGGTCGCCGCGCGAGCGGGCCTCGGCGTCGTCGGTGTCGACGGCCAGCCGCCAGTTCAGTCGGCCTGCCGAGTGCCGCTGCAGGGTCGCCGACACCTTGGCCGCGTACACCGGGGTGCCGAAGGCGGGCTGGAATTCGACGGTGACCTGGGTGTAGCGGGTGGCGCGCAAGGCCGCGGCCGCCACGATCCAGGATTCTTCGCCGAGCGGGTCGTAGGGCGCGAGTACGCCGTCGAAGCCGTTCAGCTCGGTGGCATCGACGATCTGGGCGAGATCGTCGAACGGACCGAACCGGCCGGGCCGGACATCGGTGGCCTCGGTAGGTGCCGTCGGCGGGCCGAAGCCACCGCGACCACGCAGTTCGGGATTCGCACGGCGGCCGTCGCCGCGGCTGGGCAGCCGCCAGAAGAACTCGGTCATGCGGGCACCCGCTCGGCGGCGACGAGCTCCTGTGCGCGAGCCAACGGCTCAGCAGCGACCCAGGATTCGAGATCGAAGTCCGCGGCCAGGAAACCGTGGGTGTAGAGGAACTGCTTCTGCACACCGAGCAACTCGACGCGTTCGGCGGTGAGCGAGGGATGCAGTCCGCGATGGAATTCGTCGCCGTAGGCAGCGGCGACTCCCTCTGGGCCGGACAGTGTTTCGCGCTGCAGCACCGCGCGGACGCCGTCGAGATCGCCGGCGGCCCAGTCGGCGGCGCGCAGGCTCTGCGCGAGGAAGCCGACGACGACCTCGGGCCGGGACTCGAGCAGGTCGGCGTGCACGGTGATCGGACGCGGTGTTCCGTTGTTGACCCGCAGGTGCTTGGTGGCCGAGGCGTCGAGGTCGACCGCGACGCGCAGCCCGTTCTCCTTCGCCACTTCCTGGGCGCGGGCGCCCTTGACGTAGATGGCGTCGACCTTGCCGTCGAGGAGCTCCTCCACACCCCACGTCGTCGAGCGCCGTGCGCTCTGGATCGCTGTGCGGACCTGCGGATCCCGCTCGACATCGAGTTCGACGACCCGGACATCGGCCAGGGTCAGCCCGGCGGGGCGCAACGCGTTGGCGAAGCCGTGCAGGGCCATCGCGCGCGGGAAGCTGCGTGCCTGGTCCTGGGCCCACGCGGGGACCCCGACGCGCAGACCGGCCAGGCCCGCCGCGTCGGTGACCGGCGAATCGGGGCCGACCAGGATCGCCTGGGACTCGTCGATCCAGGTGAGCCCGATCAGGCGGGTGGGCGAACCCTGCGCGCGAGCGGCCAGGGCGGGTACATTGCCGCCCTCCCGGATCAGGCCGGACAGGTCGTGAGAGAAGTGGTGGCCGGCGAGCTCGGGGCCCGCGTCCTGGAGAACGCCGAACTCGAGGCCCGCGCTCGCGGCGGTCTCGCCGAGCCAGCCGAGGCTGTGCGCGAGACCGCTCGCGGTCGGCACGGGGCAGCGGGTGTACCACAGGGTTTCGGTCATGACAGGCTCCTGGTGTGTGGTCCGACGCCGAGCTGGGCGAGGAATTGCGTGCGGTAACCGAGAGTTTCGGGTGCCGCGTGATCACGCGGGTGGGGTAGGTCGATGACCTCGTCGACGGCGAAACGGCCGTGGTCGAGGATGATCACCCGATCAGCGAGGCGGATCGCCTCGTCGACGTCGTGGGTGACCATGAGCACGGCGGGCCGGTGGCGGGCGACGAGATCGCCGACCAGGTCCTGCATCTGGAGCCGGGTGAGGGCGTCCAGTGCCGCGAACGGTTCGTCGAGCAGCAGCAGTTCCGGTTCGCGCACCAGCGCCCTGGCCAGTGCGGCGCGCTGGGCTTCGCCACCGGACAGCGTGGCAGGCCACTGGCCCGCTTTGCCGTCGAGGTGGACTTCGTTCAGTGCGCGCAGACCGGCTTCGCGTTGCGCCTTGCCGCGCCGCAGGCCGACGATGACGTTGGCCAGCACCCGCTTCGACGGGATCAGCCGGGGCTCCTGATAGACCGTCGTGCGTCGGGAAGGCACCAAAACCTCACCGGCATCGGGGGTTTCGAGCCCGGTGAGCAGTCGCAACAGGGTGGTCTTGCCGGTGCCGCTCGGGCCGAGCAGCACCACGAACTCGCCGCGGCGGATGGTCAGGTCGACTCCGTCGAGAACTGTCTTCTCGCCGAACGCCTTACGCAGACCGGTGATCGATACCGCGACCGGGGCCGGTGCTTCGGACTCGACCTGGACCGGCGCGGCTGTTGTCGTCGTCATCGAATCGCCACCTGCTTCCGCCAAGGCATCGCGTAGCGTTCCGCGAGCCGCACGAGTGCGTCGAACACCAGACCGAGCAGCGCGTAGAGCACGACGCACAGCACCATGTAGTCGGTGCGGTTGTATTCCTGAGCGAGAGTCACCAGGTAGCCCACGCCCTGCTGGGTGCCGACCTGCTCGGCGGCGATGAGCGCGGTGATGCTGATCGACAGGCACACTCGCAGCGCCATCAGAATCCCGGGCAGCGCGGCGGGCACGATCACCTCGGCCACCAGCCGGGTGCCGGTGAGCCCGAAACTGCGTGCCGCCTCGACCATCTTGCGGTCGACATTGCGTACGCCGAGATAGGTGTAGGCGTACATCGGTGCGGTCGTCGCCACCGCGATGAGCAGGATCTTGTACAGCTCGTCGATGCCGAACCAGGCGATGAACAGCGGAACCAGCGCCAGGAACGGCACCGCCCGCACGATCTGCATGGTCGAATCGACCAGTTCCTCTCCGAGGCTGGACAGGCCCGACAGCAGGCCCAGCACCAGCCCGACCCCGACGCCGATCGCCACCCCGGCGGCCGCGCGCCCGAACGAGGCGAGCGCGAACTCCACCAGCTGGCCACTGTCGAACAGTTCGACGAACGCCGACCAGACCGCGCCGGGGCCGGCGATCACCCGCGGCGAGATCGCGCCGCTCGCCGACCCGACCCACCAGACCAGCACGATCGCGGCGGGCAGGACGGCGCGCAGACCGAGTGACAACCATCGCGGCCGCTGCCGGGCGACGCGTGCCCGAGGCGGGGCCAAGGCGAGGGTGCTCACCTCACTTGCCCTTCAGTGCGGCGAGCTGGTCCGGGGTGAGCTTGGATTTCAGGTCGTAGAAGATGTCGCCGGCGGTGATCCGGCGGGAGATGACGCCGTTGTCGGCGAAGGTGTTCACCACATCGGCCAGGTCGGTGGCATCGGATTCGGCGGGCAGGCGGGGCACGGTGACCTCGCCGCCGACCCGGACGGCGTCGGCGAGCCGGTCACCGGTGAGCGCACGCGGGCCGGTCTTCTCGAAGACGTTCTCGAAGTCGGCGGGCGCGGCCTTCTGCTTCGCGGTGAGTCCCTGCAGTACTTCCAGGTACTTCGCGGCGATATCGGGGCGCTTGTCGAGGACCTCGGTGCGGAACACCACCACGGTGTTGTCCTTGGAGCCGACGGACTTCTCGGTGGCGATCTCCTTGGCGCCGGCGGCCTTGGCCTCCTGATAGGGCACCAGGAATGACGCCCAGGCGTCGACCTTGCCGGTCGCGAAGGCCGACGCGGCGTCCTTCTGCTGCAGGGGCACCCGGGTCACCTTGTCGGCCGGAATGCCTGCCTGGGCCAGCGCTTTGAGCGTGATGTACTCGCCCTTGCCCGCGGGATTCACCGCGATCCGCTTGCCGACCAGGCCTGCCACGGTGGTCACGCCCGACTCCGGGGTCACCACGATGCCGCTCTGATCCTGACCCGCCGGGTCGGCCACGGCGACGATCTTCACGCCGACGTCCTTGGACAGCGCGCCGACGACGGGGCTGAACGCGGCGCCGGAGACATCGAGTTCGCTCGTGTTGAACAGCTTCAGCATGGAGCTGAAACCCGGTGTGGTGCTGACCCATTCGATCTTGGCGCCCAGCGGGGCGAGTGCGGCGTCGAAGGTGCCGTCGCGCTTGCCGACCGCGAGCGGGCCGCTGTTGCCCGGGTCGGTGACCTTGAGAACGAACGAGGCCTGCGCCCCCTGTTCCGGCGTGGAGTCGGAGCCACACGCCGCGACGAGGGCTACGACGGGGACGATCGCGAGGGCGATCCGCGAGAAGGCCGGCAGCCTGCGGGACATCGGGGCTCCTGTTCGGGGCTGGGGGTTGATGCCTTCGCAGCGTAGGAGCGGGTGGGGTCCCGAACGAGGTATGCCTTTCCACGGATCGGAAAGCTTGACAGCGGCGGACTTGTCGTTCTATGGCACACGACGCGGTTTCGCGGGCATGAATTTTCCACATAACGGAAAATCGGGAGGTCATGGGCTCGAACACCTGTGTTACCGTCGGCTCTGTGGAGACCTCCAGCGTGCAGACCGTGACCAGGGCCCTCTCGGTACTCGACTGCTTCCGTGGTGGCGAGGAGCGTGGGGTCTCGGAAGTCGCCCGCGCCCAGGGCCTGGCGGTCAGCACCACCCATCGTCTGCTCGGCGCGCTCGTGCAGGCCGGGTTCCTGGAGAAGGACGCCGAGTCCAGTCGCTACCGGATGGGCGGGGCGCTGGCCGAATACGGTCAGATCGCCTATCGCCAACACCGGATCTACCTCGCCGAGCCCTACCTCGAACAACTGGCCGCCACCACCGGAGCGACCGGTTCGGTCGCCACCCGCCACGGCATCCACGCTGTGCTGCTCGGGACGAGCCGGTGGCGCGAGAGCGACGGGCACAAGCTCCAGGGTGTGCGACTTCCGTTGCACGCCAGCGCACTCGGCAAAGCACTGCTGGCCTGGTCGGAGGCCGACGACGACGAATTGCGTTCGCTGCCTTACGAAGAGGGCACCGAGCGTTCGGTGTCGAGCCCGGAGGAACTGCGCGCGGAACTGATCACCACGCGCGAGCGCGGCTATGCGTTCAACGATCGCGAACTCGACCCAGGATTCCGGACCATCGGCCTGCCGATCCTCGATCCGCAGGGTCGCTGCCGCTTCGCCCTCGGCATGCGCGGACCCGCGACGCTGATGATCGACGAGAGGGTGCCGTTCTTCGTCGAACTGGCCAAGGTCACCGCGGCCGATATCGCCGCGCGATTCGCCGCCGACTGAAGACTTCGACCGGCACCGATCGCGTCACACCCTCGGAAAATGCCGCGCGGAAACGGTCGCGCCCCCGCTAGCGTGAACCCGAGTGGTTAGTCGATGCAACGAAAGGACCTCGGTGGCTACCGATACCGCGAGCCCGGCTGTCGGTCTGCGTTCCGAACGAGGTCCGATCCTCGCCTCGCTCATGCTCTCCACCGGGCTGGTGGCGCTCGACTCGACCATCATCGCGACCGCGGTCCTGACCATCACCGACACTCTCGGCGGGTTCGCGATGTTCCCGTGGTTGTTCTCCATCTACCTTCTCGCCCAGGCTGTCACGGTGCCGATCTACGGCAAGCTCGCCGACACGGTCGGGCGCAAGCCGGTGATCCTGTTCGGGATCGCGGCGTTCGCGGTGGGGTCACTGCTGTGCGGGCTGGCCACGAGCATGGTGGCGCTCATCGCCTTCCGGGCGATCCAGGGCATCGGCGCGGGCGCGATCCAGCCGATGACGATGGTGATCGCCGGTGATCTGTACACCCTGGCCGAACGGGCCAAGGTCCAGGGGTATCTGGCCGGGGTGTGGGCGAGTTCGGCCGTGCTCGGCCCGCTGCTGGGCGGTTTGTTCGCCGACCATCTGAGCTGGCGGTGGATCTTCCTGATCAACCTTCCGCTGTGCGCGGTCGCGGCCTGGATGTTGGTGCGCCACTTCACCGAATCGGCGGTGCGCCACTCCCAGCGCATCGACTATCTCGGCGCGATCCTGCTCACCGTCGGTGCGGGCGCCTTGATCCTGGCCCTGCTCGAGGGTGGTCAGGCCTGGGAGTGGACCTCGCCGGTCTCGCTCACCCTGTTCGTGGGGAGCATGGCGGTGCTGGCGCTGTTCGTGGTCGTCGAGTTGCGGACGGCGAATCCGATTCTGCCGCTGTGGATATTCACCCGGCGCGTGGTGATCGCGAGCAGCACGGTGTCCCTGCTGGTCGGCGCCGTCATCCTCGGATTGACCTCCTACGTGCCGACTTTCGCCCAGGGCGTGCTCGGGACCACAGCCCTGGTGGCCGGGCTCACCGTGGGTGGGCTCACGCTCGGCTGGCCGCTGGCCGCGACCCTGTCCGGAAGGCTGTACCTGCGCTGGGGATTCCGCATCAGCGGCGTCGTGGGCAGCACGATCGCCGCGCTCGGCTGCGCGACCACGCTGCTCGTCGGCCCGCAGTCGAGCCCCTGGCAGATCGCGGCCTCCTGCTTCCTGATCGGCTGCGGTATGGGTCTGGTCGCCTCCCCCACCCTCATCGCCGCCCAGGCCAGCGCCGAATGGCACGAACGCGGTGTGGTCACCTCCGCCAACATGTTCGCCCGCTCCCTCGGCAGCGCACTGGGCGTCGCGGTGTTCGGCGCCATCGTCAACGCCGGCATCCACAACCCCGACCGCCCCGCACCCGGCGAACTCGCCCACGGCATCCACCTGGTCTTCCTCGCGATGCTCGCCATGGCTGTCGTCATGCTGGTCGCCGCCGCGACCATGCCGGGCCGCGGCCACGGCGCAGTGGCGGTCAGCGTGCCGTGATCCACTGCGCGATGTCGGCCACGACCGCACCGTCGACGTGCTGCGCCCGCGCGTAATCCGCGGGCATCGAGGGTGAGTCGCCGGGAAAGAACAGGTGGTCGTCGGCGGGGTAGGTGCGAATGTCGACATCGGCTCGGCCGGCGAGGCCCGCTCGCCACTGCGCGAGATCGTCCTCGACGGTGACCTGATAGTCGCGCTCGCCCTGCAGGATCAGCATCGGGATGTCGAGGGTGGCCGCGACCGCGACCGGGTCGTACGCGCGCAGGTCCAGCCAATAGGCGGCGGACTGGCCGAACGGGAGATCCTCGGCCGGCGTCTCGAGTGACAGCTCGGGACTGTCCACCCGTTTCGCCTGCTCGATCACCGTCTCGAGAGGTGGCAGTGCGGTGATCGCGAGCGGATCCACCTCGGCGAGGTGGCGCAGAACGCGCACCACAGCCCACCACATCGGCGAAGTGTCACCCGCCAAGGTGATGATCCCGGCGACCTCGGGGGCGGCATCGGCCACGCGCGGAGCCATCCTCCCGCCCATGCTGTGGCCGACCACATGGATTCGCCTCGCGTCGACACCCTCTGTCGCCCTGAGGATTTCGATGGCCGCGAGGGCATGGGGCAGGTACTCGTCGCGGACGGTGAACCCCGAGGTGGCAGCGACCGCGCCGGCGTGGGTGAGGGTGACCTTGTCGAAGCGCAGGACCGCGATACCACGAGAAGCCAGTCCCCACGCGATATCTCGGTAGATCCGGTTCGGGCCGACGGTTCCGTCCCGGTCGAACGCGCCGCCACCGGCCAGGATGACAACCGCCGGGTGCGGTCCAGGGGCCGGCGGCACGCTCAGGACACCCGCGACGGCGAGCTCATCGGCGCCGACGGTGACCTCTCGATCAGCGAAGGCCGCCGGATTCACATAGTCCGGGATCTGCCACGACTCGATACCCGCTTGCGCCGTTTCGTTGCCACCCATGGGTGCCCTCCCTTTCATCGTTCTCATCTTTGCGAAAGGTAGCACATATGAGAACATCGACG
Source organism: Nocardia sp. NPDC127606 (assembly GCF_042671725.1). Taxonomy (NCBI): domain Bacteria; kingdom Bacillati; phylum Actinomycetota; class Actinomycetes; order Mycobacteriales; family Nocardiaceae; genus Nocardia; species Nocardia sp. NPDC127606. The sequence continues at coordinate 2,098,381 of NZ_JBHXWQ010000001.1, forward strand.
CATGGACTCGTTGGAGCTACTGACACACCCGGTGCGCTTGCGCATCGTGCACGCGATGTCGGGCGGTCGGACGCACACGACCGCGCAGCTGTGCGCTCTGGTGCCCGAGTCCTCGAAGGCGACGGTGTACCGCCACGTCGATCTGCTGGCGTCCGGTGGCGTGCTCGAAGTCGTCGAAGAGCGACGCGTCCGCGGGGCGGTCGAACGGCGCTACCGACTACGCCGCGAGCGCGCGAGCATCGACGGCGCCACCGTGACACCGGCGGACCATCGCCGGATCTTCGTCGCCGCGATGTCCACCCTGCTCGCCGAATTCGACGCCTACATCACCGACGAGCGCGCTGACCCGGTGGACGATCTCGTCGGCTACCGCCAGCACTCGCTGTGGCTCGACCCCGACGAACTCGACCGACTGATCACCGGCATGCGCGCCGCGATCACCCCCCACCTCGCCAACCCGGCCACACCGGATCGTACGGAATACCTACTCAGCCCGATCCTGTTTCCGCTCGACCGTCGAGGCGATGCCACGGAGTGACACGCGCGCGCTGAACGCAACGGACATTCGAAGCCACCCACCTCAACCGAGGAGGTCGAGCTGTTGGGCGGTCACGTCGGAGGCGTCCCTCCTGACGAACTCGTGGCGCCTGCTCCTGAGCGTGACGAGGTGGCCGTCGAGATCGGCATCGACGCCGGGTTCGATCCCGAGATCCTCCCGGATCGCTCGACGCAGCAGGCGAACACCGAAGCCCAGCGAGTCGTCCACGAAGTGATAGAGAGCCGCCACTGCCACGGCGTCGTTCTCGTCGAGCTCGAGCGATGCGCGATGGCCGACGTCGAGGCACCGATTCACCTCGGACGCGAAATCGAGCGCTCGGTCCGACACCACCATCTGCGCACGGGAATAGCTGTCGCGCAGCGCCTCCCGCGCTGCCTCGAACTTGGCGAGATCAGGAGTGCGCCCGCCGCACTTCTCGTCGAGATAGTGCCGGATGGCCGCTCGGCAGGAATGCGCCGTGGTGTTGAGGCCCGCGTAGACCGTCCGCTTCTCGTCGGTGGCCTCTTTTCGGGTGAGTTCCCGCAGTTCCTCCGCCCGATTGTCGCGCTGCACCTTCGCATCGATTCGCTTGCTCCGAATCGCGAAAGCCTGGGTCACGATGCCGCCCCCGAGCGTGCCGACAACCGTGATCGAGGCAACCGCCACATTGGTCCAATCCATGGTGGCCATTCTCTCTGCACCCCAATAAAATTCACCACCCGCGCGACCATTCCGCAGCGCCACGGCGGTAGGTAGCTTCCTAACCATGGTGGGAATCGGCAATTCCGAGGACAGGACCGCGGACGAAGTCCAGCGCCGGAAGCGACGAGCGGGCTCGTTCGGCGCGCAGGCAGCCGTCTACGCCGAGCATCGGCCGGACTATCCGGAGGCGGGGATTCGGTGGGCGCTGGAGGCGGTCGCGGAAAGGGCGGGGGTTGTTGTGCTGGATTTGGGGGCGGGCACGGGCAAGCTCACCGGCGGTTTGCTCGCCGCGGGGGCCGAGGTGATCGCGGTGGAACCCGATCCGGGGATGAGGGCTGAACTCGTTCGGCTCTATCCCGGGGTGACGGCGCTTTCCGGTGCGGCAGAGGCGATTCCGCTAGCCGACGGGTCGGTGGACGCGGTGCTCGCCGGGCAGGCGTTCCACTGGTTCGATCAAGCGCGGGCCTTTCCCGAAATCGCGCGGGTGCTGCGTACGGAGGGGGTGTTCGCCGCGCTCTGGAACAACGACGACAACAAGGTCGACTGGGTTGCAGGGCTGCGGGATGTCTCTCGCTCGTCGGCCTCGTTTCCGCCGTCGTCGTCCGATGACGCGCTGCCCGCGCATCCGCTGTTCGCCCCGTTCGAGTACACCGAGTTCGCACACAGCCAGCGGCGGAACGCCGAATCGCTGACCGCGTCCATCGGCACCAATTCACACACCGTGATCATCTCCGCGCAAGAACGAGCCGAAGTGCTCGGCCGGATCCTCGACTACCTGCGTGCGAGGCCGGAGACCGCCGAGGGCGAGTTCGATTTTCCCCTGCGCACCGAGGTGATCCGCACGGTCCGGCGCGCGAATACACCCCGGTGAGCGCCGATCACCGACACCAATGAGCCCCGCCCCGGACCGCGGGCTGCACCGGGCCGACGTTCACCGCCGCTGAGTTCGGATCGGCGGCCGCACCCGCTATGCCGAGCGTTCCTCCGATCTGCGCACCACCTCGACGACCTCGTCGGCGGCGAATTCGACGACTCGACGGACGCGCGAGTTGGCGACCGGCGCCAAGTCCACGACGATCGGTGCGCCCGCGGCCGGTTGGGTGATCGCGGTGATGCGGTCCTGCAGGAAGCCGCCGTCGGGGACCGGGACGCGGATGATGTCGCCGACCGTGAGGGCTTCGGCGCGGATTCGGCCACCGGTGGCGGTGGGATCGTGTGTGCCGCAACGGGTGTGGCCGACCGTTGCGCCGAGACCGCGTTCGGCGATGGTCCACCAGACGGGTGAGCCGGGATCTTCCGGGCCGATTCGGGTGTGCCAGGACAGGATTCGGTCGCGTTCGGCCTCGGCGTCGGCGCGGGTCTCGTGCAGGGACAGCTGGCGCCGGACCGGGGCGTTGCGGGGCCGGGTGGTACCCGCGGCGCCGTCGACGACCAGGATCCAGCGGGCGCCGACGGCTTCGTCACGGCGGGCGGTGACCCGTTTGGCCAGGGCCAGGCCCGGGGTGGCGCCGAGTCGGTCGGCGGCTTCCTCGATGCTCTCGACCAACCCCAGCGCACGCAGCAGCTCGGCGACCGACAGCTCCGAGGTGGCCAGCTCCTGGGCGAGTGCGGGCATGGGGGTGCGTCGGCGCCAGCCGATGCGGGCGCAGTGCTCGTGGCGGGTGAACCACAGGCCGCTGCGGGAGCGGCGGTGATGGTCGATCACCACCGCCCACCAGTCCCATTCCGGTTCGGCGACAAGGCGTGTGCGGATCCAGCGTTCCCGTTCGGCGGTCGGTACCCGTTCCTCCGGCGGCACGAAGTTGCGCAGCGCGGTGCGCACCGCCGATTCGGTGCGCCCGACCGTGATCGCCGTGCGGGCCAGATCGGCGCCCGCGCGCAGATCGTCGGCCAGTATCCGGTATTCCGATTCCCGCCAGGTGGTTCCGTGCTGGCGTGGCGGCCGCAGATCGCCGCGGTTCTCGTCACTCATCTCGTGTGCCCCCGTTCTCGCACCGCCCGGTCACACTCGCGTCCGGGCTGGTTGTGTGACACTTCGACGATACCGAGGGGGTATGACAGAAAACGTCTCTCTGCCAGCGGCTTTCCAGCAAACGGAGCTATCCGGTGTGCACCGCGTCGCGGCGGCCGAAGGCGTAGTAGCCCGCGCAGACCAGTGCCGCCCAGACCGCACCGACGACCAGCGCGGTGCGCCCACCATCGGTCCACAGCAACAGCACCACGACCAACCCGAGGAAACCCAGTGCGGCCCATGTGGTGACGGGAGCGCCGGGCAGCCGGTAGTCGCTGCCGGGCAGCTCGCCCGCCCGCACCTTGGCGCGATACTTGATGTGGCACACCAGGATCACGCTCCACACGACGATGATCCCGACGGTACTCACCGAGGTGATGTAGGCGAAGGCCTTGTCCGGTGAGATGGCGTTGACGACCACCCCGATGACCATCGCGCCCGCCGAGGCGCAGATGCCGGTGAACGGCACCGACTGCTTGCTCAGGGTCGCGAACTTGGTAGGCGCTTCGTCACGCAACGCCAGACTGCGCAGCATCCGGCCGGTGGAGTAGATGCCCGAATTGCACGACGAGAGTGCTGCGGTGAGCAGCACGAAGTTGATGATCCCCGCCGCGGCGGGGATGCCGATCTGTTCGAAGACCTCGACGAACGGGCTGCGCCCGGCGTGGAAACTGCGCCAGCTCGCCACCGACATGATCACCACGAGCGCACCGACGTAGAACAGACCGATCCGGAACGGCAGGGTGTTGATCGCCTTGCGCAGCGTGGTCTTGGGGTCGCGGGCTTCGCCCGCTGTCACGCCGACCAGTTCGACACCGACGTAGGCGAACACCACGATCTGCAGCACGAGCAGCGTCTGACCGAAACCGTGCGGGAACATGCCTCCGTCGGCCCACAGGTTGGTCACCGTGGGATCGGCGGCGTGGCCGAAGCCGAACACCAGCACGCCGATGCCGATCAAGATCATCGCCAGGATCGCGGTCACCTTGATGGCCGAGAACCAGAACTCGCCCTCGCCGAAGAACCGCACCGAGATCAGGTTCGCGGTGAACAGCACCGCGAGGACGACCAGTGCAGTCACCCACTGCGGGATATCGAACCAGTATTGGACGTAGTGGCCGGCCACGGTGATCTCGGCCATGCAGGTCGACACCCACACCGCCCAGTACGACCAGCCGGTCGCGAACCCGGCGAACCGGCCGAGGAACTCGTGCGCGTATTCGGCGAAACTGCCCGAGACCGGACGGTAGGTCAGCAGCTCACCGAGCGCGCGCATGATGACGAAGATCGCCAGCCCGGCGGCGAGATAGGCCAGGATCAGCGACGGACCCGCCTGCTCGATCGCCGCACCGGACCCGTAGAACAGGCCGGTGCCGATCGCACCGCCGATGGCGATCATCTGGATGGTGCGCGGGTTCAGGCCGCGTTCGTATCCCTCCGATTCGGCCGTAGGGGCGGACGCCACGGGGGCATCGGTGGATAGGCCGGAGCCATCGGCTGACATGGAGCAGTCCTTCCGTCGCGTCGATCAGTCGTGCACGCTACCGCCCCGCAACCGTGGCCGGTGTCACCACCACCGGTGCGCGGAAATACCGGCAGCCCGGCGCGGGTTGGCCTCCATAGGGGTAATACACAACTCGAGGAGGCTAATGAGCGCCGTCACGCTGTCGGTTCTGGATCTGGCACCGGTGCAATCCGATGCGACGGCCGGTGATGCGTTGCACGCGACGACTCGCTTCGCACAGCACGCCGAGGAGCAGGGCTTTCGCCGATTCTGGGTGGCCGAGCACCACAACATGCCCGGCATCGCGAGCGCGGCGCCGGCGGTGGTGCTGGCGCATCTGGCCGCGTCCACCTCGCGGATCAGGGTCGGTTCGGGCGGGGTGATGTTGCCGAATCATCCGCCGCTGGTGGTCGCCGAACAGTTCGGCACACTCGAGTCGCTGCATCCCGGACGGATCGATCTCGGGATCGGCCGCGCACCCGGTACCGATCCGGTCACCGCGCGCGCACTGCGCCGCAGTGCCGAAGGCCTCGGTGGTGACGCGTTCCCGCAGGAACTCACCGCGCTGATCGGCTTCTTCCGTGGCGCCGATCCGCACGGGATCGTGGCAAGCCCCGGCCTCGGCGCGGAACCGCAGGTGTGGCTGCTCGGCTCGAGCGGGTACAGCGCGCAGGTCGCCGCGGTGCTGGGTCTGCCGTTCGCGTTCGCCCATCACATCGCCCCCGACAACACCGTCGCCGCCCTGACGCTCTACCGCGACAACTTCCGGCCGTCACAGACCCTGAGCGAGCCGTACACGATCGTGGCCGCCTCCGCGATCTGCGCCGACACCGACGCCGAGGCCGACCGCCTCGCCGCACCCCGCGATCTCGCCTTCGCCAACCTGCGCTCGGGTCGCCCGCAGGCACTGGCCACCCCGGAGCAGGCCGCGGGCTTCCCCGGCACCGACGCCGAACGCCACTTCGCCGCGCAGCGCCGGGCCGCGCAGTTGCAGGGCTCGCCGGAGACGGTCCGGGCCCAAGCCGCGCAACTGCTCGACGCCACCTCCCCCGACGAGCTCATGCTCAACACCCTCGTCTACGACCTCGACGCCCGCATCCGCTCGCTCGACCTGACCAAGAAGGCGATCGACGGCTGAGCGGCCCGCTCGCTCAGTGCAGTCGGAATCCCCTGGCAGCCAGGGACTCCCGCAACCGGTGGCGGCCGTTCAGGGAGGCCGCCGATGCCAGCCGGGCCAGGGTGCGCTCGGTCCACGAGAACGGCAGGCCCTGATCGGTGTAGATCTCGCCGATCCGCTGTTCGTACTCGGCGACCGGCTCGCGCTGGACGGGCAGGTCGTAGGTCTCGTGATGCAGCACCGCCGCCTGCGGTAGCCGCGGCTTGACCCTGGTGCCCTCGGCCGGGTCCGGGTGGCCGACGACCAGACCGAAGACCGCGAAGACGTGATCGGGCAGATTCAGCTCGGCCGCAACCGCTTCCGGGTCGTTGCGCAGCGCGCCGATGTAGACGGTGCCCAAGCCGAGGGATTCGGCCGCTACCACCGCGTTCTGTGCCGCGAGCGCGGCGTCGACGAAGCCGACATAGCTGGATTCGAGATAGTCGGCGCCCTCCAGCGGTGCGCCGTGATCGTCGGCGAGCTGACGCAACCGGGCGAAGTCGGCCGTCCAGACCAGCAGCACCGGCGCCTGCTCGATATGCGCCTGACCGCCCGCGATCGCGGCCAACCTGGCCCGGCGCGCCGGATCACGGACCTCGATGACGCTCCACACCTGCAGGTTCGACGAGGTCGCCGCCGACTGCGCGGCCGACACCAGCAGCCGAATCGTGTCCGGCGATACGGGATCCGGGAGATAGCGGCGCACCGACTTGTGCGCGTGCAGCACCTCGAGCACCGGATTCCACTGGGCCGGAATCTCGGTGGCCGGGTCCGCGTAACGCTGCTGTACGGGGTGGGCGGGGCTCGGGGCGGTCTGCGTCATAGGGATATCGTCGGCCAACGCGGCGCGGCCGTCTGCGGTAACCCTCACCGTGAACCGAACGGCGGCCCCGGCCCGGCCGGTCGATACAGTGGACGCGGGGAGCCCACCGACTGGTGGGACGAAGAGAGTGCGTCATGGGCAAGGTGTTCGATCGGATCGACGACAAGTTGCGGGCATTCATCACCGAACAGCCGATGTTCTTCATCGGCACCGCGCCGTCCGTCGGCGGCCACGTGAATGTCTCCCCCAAGGGCTACCGCGACACCTTCGCCGTGCTCGACGACCACACTGTCGCCTATCTCGATCTGTTCGGCAGCGGCTCGGAAACGATCGCCCATCTGCGCGACAACGGCCGGATCACCGTGATGTTCTGCTCGTTCACCCGCACCACCCGCATCCTGCGACTCTTCGGCGCAGGCCGGGTGGTTCGCCCCGACTCCGACGAATTCGACAGGCTGCGTGAACATTTCGGCACCGGTCACACCGGCATCCGTTCGGTGGTGGTGATCGCGGTCGACCGGATCGCCGACTCGTGCGGCTGGTCGGTGCCGAAACTCGAGCTCGTCGAGGAACGCTCGATCCTCGACGAGGCCCATACCCGCCGCACCGACGCCGACTTCGCCCGCCGTATCGCCGGAGACAACTCCACCAGCATCGACGGGCTGCCCGCGCTGGAACCGGACCATCCGGTGCCGTCCACCGTGCGGCGCTGAGGTCAGCTCGCCGGTACCGAGGTGACCGCGATCGCCGGCTCGGACAGGCTGCCGAGGTAGAGGGTGCCGTTGTGTTCGGCCACGGCGGTGACCAGCGCGTAGTCGGCGCCGTCGCGTTGCAGGTCGTGCACGAGGGTGCCGTCGAAATCGAACGCGAGCACCCAGACCGAACGGACGGGCGCGGGCGTCAGGCGATCCGGTAGCGCGTCGACCAGTCGTCGCAGGATCCCAGGGAGCGGGAAGAGCCTGTCCAGCAATGGGTTACGCGGGGAGACGATACCGACCCAGACCAGCCCGTCGCTGCCGACCAGCATGTTGTCGGGTGAACCGGGCAGGTTCTCGGCGACGTAGTCGGTGGTGCCCGCGCGCGGACCGGTCAGCCAGTAGCGCGTGATCCGGTAGGCGCCGGTCTCGGCAACCAGCAGAAAGGATCGGTCGGGCGCCAGTACCACGCCGTTGGCGAACTGGAGACCGTCGACGAGCACTTCCAGGTGTCCGTCCGGATCGCGGCGGACCAGCTGTCCGCTGCCGGAATGTTCCAGAATGTCGGTCATCCACTGCTCGAACGGCCACCGCCGCGACGAGATCGAGAAGTAGATCGTGCCGTCGTCGTCGCGAATCACGTTGCTGGGAAACGCGATCGGGGCACCGTCGAGTTCCCCGACGACCACCTCCAGTTCCGCGCCCGCTTCGGCCAGCCGGAGGACGCCTCGACCCGCGACACAGATCAGCAGCGCGCCGTCGGCCTCGACGTGCATGCCCAGTGGCCTGCCACCGGCGTCGGCGATCCGCTCGACCTCACCGCTCGCCGGATCGACGCGCCAGATCGCGCCGTCGTCGGTCCCGGTGACGATCCGGCCGTCGGGCAGCACCACGACATCCTCCGGGCCGTTGCCCGGCAGCGGCAACAGACGGGTCGGCGGCATCGGCGGATCGCTGCGGGTCTGCCGCGCACGAGCGGTGGGGCGTGGCGGAGTCCAGCGGTGAGGGAGCATCGGCATGCCCATTGCTACCACGATGCGCGTCGCCACGGGCTCGGTGGCGGAATGGACGGCACCGCAGGCAGTTCTGTGGCAGTCCGGTTCCACGGTCGGCGGCGCACGAGCCCGCGGACGGTTAAAGTGCGGCGGTGAACACCGGATCTGCCAGCTCGCTGCTCGATCGTCTCCTCGCCCCTCAGCCCGCGCCCGCCTGGTGGTTGGTGCTCGCCACCGCCGCGGTGGCGTTGATTCTGGTCGGCTACCGACCGCTGTGGCGGCTGACCCGCGCCGCGGTGACCGTGGCGCACGAGGGCGGGCACGCGGTGGTCGCGCTGCTCACCGGGCGCAGGCTGCACGCGATCACGCTGCACACCGACACGTCGGGGCTGACCGTGTCGAGCGGCAAACCGAGTGGTCCCGGCATGATTCTCACCGCGGCCGCCGGATATCCGGCGCCGGCGCTGCTCGGGCTCGGCTACGCGGCGCTGCTCGGGACGGGCCGGGTCACGGTGATGCTGTGGGCGACGCTGGTGATGCTGGCGGCGGTGCTGATCAAGATCCGCAATGTGTACGGGCTGCTCACCGTGTTCGTGCTCGGTGCGCTGGTGTTCGGGGTGTCGTGGTTCGGCAGCGATCTGCTGCAGGCCGCGTTCGCGTATCTCGCGGCGTGGTTCCTGCTGGCCGCCGGGGTGCGGCCCGTCTTCGAACTGCAGCGCAGCCGACGCAGGCAACCCGGGCGTACGGACTCCGATGCGGACCAGTTGGCCCGGTTGACACATCTGCCCGCGGTGCTGTGGGTGTTGTTCTTCAGCGCTGTCTGCCTGGCGGCACTGGTCGTGGGCGCGATGCTGATGCTGGCCCCGGTCGAAGAGCTGCATCCGCTGCTTCAGCGGTGATCGGCGATCCAGTAGTCGACGGCCTCGGTGACGAGCGCACTCGGCGGCTGCAGCGCGTTGAGGGTGATCCCCGCTTCGTCGGGTTGCAGCGGTTCGAGGGTGTCGAGCTGGGAGTCCAGCAGGATCGTCGGCATGAAGTGACCGAGTCGGCCGGTCATCCGGCGTAGCAGTTCCTCGCGGGTGGCGGCCAGATGGACGAAGTAGGTCTGCGGCGCCTTCTCGCGCAGGCGGTCGCGATAGGCCCGCCGCAACGCCGAGCAGGTCGCGACCCCGCCGGTCGCCTGGTGCTCGGCGAGCCAGTCCGCGACAGTGTCGAGCCAGGGCAGCCGGTCGGCGTCGGTGAGCGGGATACCCGAGGCCATCTTCTCGATGTTGGCCGCCGGATGGAAGTCGTCACCTTCGGCGTACGGGACTTCGAGCCGGTCGGCGGTCAGCGCGCCGACGGTCGTCTTCCCGCACCCCGACACCCCCATCACCACGATGACAGGTTCGACCACAGCGACCTCCTCGTCTCCACAGCACGCCCACGCATCCTGCCCGACCGAGGGTAGTGGGGCGAGGACTCCCCCAGCGTCGATCAGGGAATCGGCCGGTCGGTGGGCAGGTTGACGAAGCTCGGCGCCGCGGGGTCGAGACGAACGTGCTGGGGCTCGAGACCGCTGGCGTTCAGCATCGGCCGGAACGGCAATGCCTTGGGCGCGTTGCCCGCGAAGACGTCGATGCGCAGCCGATGCCCCGCCGCCAGCACCGCCTGAGTCGGGATGACGGCCACATCGATATCGGTGGGTGCGCCGGGAACCACCGGAAGCAGCCGGTCGACGGTGAGTGGGTTGAACGGCGCGGTGAAGTCGCCGTTGATCGAGCGCGCGCTGCGACGTTCGTCGACGGCCCGCATCGACGAGGTGAGCTGGCCGGTGGTCAGCACCGTCGAGGTCCCGTCGGGTGCCACGTCGTTGACGGTGACGTTCCAGAATCCGTCGGTGGCATCGTGGATCGTGTTGAGCCGCACATTGATCGGGCCCGAGATCACCGTCTGTTCGGTCAGCGGGGCGCTGGTGAAGGTGAGTCCGTTGCGTTCGGCGATGCGGGAGTCCTTCGCGCAGGTGTCGAACGCGGCCGTCATGCCCGCCGAGCCCTGCGCCGCGTCGCGCGAGCAGACCTGATTCAAACCCGGTGCGACGGTCAGTGTTTCGGTTGCCGACGGTCCCGTGGCGCTGAGCGACCCGTCGTGCAGACTGTCCTCGGTACTGCCGCTGGGCGCGGCGGAGAGGTAGACGCGGCGATGCGTGACACCGGGCTGCGGGAACTCTCGCAGCGTCACCCAGCTGCCACCTTGCTGTTTCACCGTGACCGGCCCGAATCCCTCGACACCGCTGTCGATGTCCTTGAGCCATTTGTCGAACCAGGCCCGTTGCAGAACGTCCAGGCGCGGGGGCGCGCCGGGAACACCGGTACCCGCACCGGGATTGGCGTGATAGGTGTCGCCGACGACGAGTTGCTTGCGCCCGGCGGGCAGCGGGATCTGTTCGTAGAGCTTGGTCGCGCTGTTGGCGAAGATGTCGTGCCAGCCGCCGTAGACGAAGGTGGGCACCGTGACGTTCTCCGGGTGGCCCATGATCGCCTCGCGGAACGCCGAGGTGTCATCGAGCGCGCCGTCGAGCGCGGGCGGCATATTCGACAACGACGGGGTGAGCAGCGACTGGGCGAGCAGGTCGAAGTTGGTGGTCGGGTCGGCGAGGCGATCGTTGAACCAGGTCCAGTCGAAACTGCCGTCGACCATCGAGGCCACGTCGGGGACGAGTTTGAGCTGGTTGACCGAGTTCAGCCACAGCGGCAGGAAGGTGGTGCCGACGCCGCCACCGGGGGCGACCACGTCCCGCATGAGGTCGCTGCCGGGCTCGACCGGGAAGATCGCCTGCAACGCGGGCGGGGCGTTCTCGGCGGCCCGCAGCTGGTTGATCCCGGAGTAGGAGCCGCCGCTCATCCCGATGCGCCCGTTCGACCACGGCTGCGTGGCCGCCCAGTCGATCACCTCGCGGGTGTCGAGCTGTTCGCGCACACCGAGGGTGTCCCATTTGCCCTGCGACAGACCGGTTCCGCGCACATCGGCCACGACGACGGTATAGCCGGCGCGGACGAGTTTGCGGTCGACGCCGAGCATGGTCTGGATCATGCCGCCGTCCAGTGCCTGCATGAGGTCGCCGAAACCGCTGATCGGGGTGGTGGACAGGTTCAGCCTGCGCACGATGTCGACGGCGGTGGACTGCAGGCCCGGGATCGCGGCGGCCGATTCGATCAGCCCCGTCATGAGTTTGGAATACGGGGTCAGGCTGACGATCACCGGAAGCGGCTTCTGCTCGATCACGCCCGCGGCGTCGGCCGGGCGGTAGACGTCGGCTTTGAGCACCACGCCGTCGCTCATCGCGATCTGGACGCCGCGCTCCACCCGCACCTCGGGGTAGGCGCCCGGGCCGTCGTGCTCGGCGGTCCACCGCGCGGTCGGCACGTCCGGCGGCTGTCCACCGGCGGGACCACCGCCGCAGCCGAGCACGACGACCACCGCGAGGATCGTCACCAGAATCCGGACGAACCCGCGTTCCGAACCTCTACCCACCATGAATCGCTCCCGACCGGTTCGTTTCCGACGTTGACCAAGCCACCGCACGATCGGCGCGGAAACTGTAACAGGGGTAACGAGTTTGCCGGGTGAGCGTCGGCCCGCTCGGACTGTCGCTGTGAACACACGTTGTTCCAGTTCAGCGCGGTTTCGGGCTCCGCGTTCTTGTCGGTGGCTGGTGGTTGACTGGCCCATGCCGGTGCGGTTGGGACCGGCCTTCATCCATCGTCGAGGAGGACGTTCGACAATGCCGACACGCGACCACGCTTGGCCGCAGGGAACTCCCTGCTGGATCGACTGTCAGGTGGACGACACCACCGCCGCCCGCGACTTCTACCGCACACTGTTCGGCTGGGAGGTCCAGGACGGTCCCGCCGAAGCCGGCGGCTATCTCATGGCCACACTCGAAGGCCGACCGGCGGCGGGCATCGGCCCGAAACCCGAGGGCATGGGCGAGATGCCGTCCGTATGGACCACCTACTTCGCGGCCGAACGCGCCGACGAGATCGCCGAACGGGTGAGCAAATCGGGCGGACAGGTGTTCATGCCGCCGTTCGATGTTCTCGACGTGGGGCGGATGTTCATCGCCGCCGACCCGGCAGGCGGGGTCTTCGGCGTATGGGAAGCCAAGGCCCACCACGGTGCCGGCGTGTTCAACCAGCACGGCGCCTACTGCTGGAACGAACTGCACACCCCCGCCTACGACCAGGCACACGAGTTCTACAACACGGTATTCGGCTGGCAGTACAACGAAATCGGTGACGGCGATTCCTTCACCTACTCCACCTTCGCGCTGCCCGGTGACAGCCACGAGATCGGCGGCATGATGGACGCCTCAGCGCTGAGCACCCCGCCCTACTGGCTCACCTGGATCCAGGTCGACGACGCCGACGGCTCGCTGGCCAAGGCCACCGAATTGGGAGCTTCGGTGATCATGGGCCCCGACGACAGCCCGTTCGGCCGGATGGGCATTCTGCAGGCGCCCCAGGGCGAGGTGTTCGGCGTGATCGATCCGGCCAAGGCGGTCGGCGAGGTGCCCACCGGTTCCTGAGGGCGTCACGGGGTGACGATGGCGAAGTTCGGGTCCGGCTTGTCGATCAGGCCGGGCAGCTTCGCCAGTGCGGTGACATCGCCGTCGACGGCGATGTCACCGCCGGCGACGCCCTTACGCAGGTCGGCGCCACCGACCAGGGTGGCGATCAGGGTCTGACGGGTGAGGGTGATCGTCGCGTCGGGCGCGGGCAGCGCGTCACCGGGGAATCGGTCGTAGTGCACGAGCACGCCGTTGCGCAGTTCGACGCGGTGGACGCGGTTGTCCTCGTTGCTGATCCGCCAGTCGGTGCTCATCCGGACATCCCAGGCTTTCGGACCGTCGATCCGCAGCGACACCGCGTCGAACACCTGCTCCACGCTCAGCGCGGCGGCCATCGCCGCGGAGTTGGCCGTGGTCGGCGTACCGAAGGAACCGTTGCGCAGTTCGTGGGCGCCACTGAGATAGAAGTTGCGCCAGGTGGCGTTCTCCGCGCCATAGGCGAGTTGTTCGAAGGCACTGGCCTGCAAGTCTTTTGCCGTCTTGTTGGTGGGGTCGGCGAAGATCACGTAGTTCACCACTTGGACGACCCAGCGGTAGTCGGCGGCGTCGTAGGCCTTCTGCGCCGTGCGCAGGGCCGCGTCGGCGCCGCCCATCGCGTCGACGTGGCGGCGCGCGTTCTCCACCGGCGGGTGTTCCCACAGGTGGGCCGGGTTGCCGTCGAACCAGCCCATGTACCGCTGATACACGGCCTTGACGTTGTGGCTCACCGAGCCGTAGTAGCCGTGGGTGGACCACGACGTGGTCAGCGCAGGCGGCATCCGCAGCATTTCGGCGATCTCGGCGCCGACATAGCCCTGGTTCAGCAGTCGCAGCGTCTGATCGTTGAGGTAGCCGTACATGTCGCGCTGCAGCGACAGGAACTCCACGATCCGATCGGTACCCCAGATGGGCCAGTGGTGCGAGGAGAACACCAGATCCGACCGGCGACCGTAGCGGTTGATCGAATCGGTGAGGTATTTCGACCAGACATGCGGGTCGCGCACCAGCGCGCCGCGCAGGGTGACGATGTTGTGCATGGTGTGGGTGGCGTTCTCGGCCATGCACAGGATGCGGCGATCGGGGAAGTAGAAGTTCATCTCCGACGGCGCCTCGGTGCCCGGCGTCAGCTGGAAGACCATCCGCACGCCGTCGACCGTCTCTTCCTGGTCGGTGCGGGTGACATGCACGGTGGGCGGGATCAGGCTGATCGTGCCCACCGAATTGGTCTGTCCGAGACCGGCTCCCACCTGCCCTTTCGGGCCGCGAGGCAGGGCGGCGCCGTACATGTAGGCGGCGCGGCGGGCCATCGCCGTACCCGTGTAGATGTTCTCGGCGACGGCGTGCTCCACGAAACCCGACGGCGCGATCACCGGGCAGCGACCGGCGGCGACGTCCTGCGGGGTGATGACGCCGTAGCTGCCGCCGAAGTGGTCGACATGGGAGTGGGAGTAGATCAGGCCGGTGACCGGCCGGTCACCGCGATGCTTGCGATAGAGCGCGAGCCCGGCCGCCGCGGTCTCCGCCGAGACCAGCGGATCGATGACGACCACGCCGGTATCGCCTTCGATCAACGTCATGTTCGACAGGTCGAGGCCACGGATCTGGTAGAAACCCGGCGCGATCTCGTAGAGGCCCTGCTTGACGGTGAGCTGGGACTGCCGCCACAGGCTCGGGTTCACCGATTGCGGGCAGGACCCGGCGAGGAAGTCGTAGGAGTCGGTGTCCCACACCACTTTCCCCGACGGATCGGTCACCCGGCCCGGTTCGAGGGAGGCGATCCAGCCGCGATCGGCGTCGGCGAAGTCGGCGGTATCGCCGAAGGGCAAGGTGTCGCCCAGCGCGCGGTTGGCATCCAGGATGGCCTCGGTCGGCTCGGTCTGGGTGCTCGACGGGGTGACTCCGGCCGGTCGGTCACCACATCCGGTGACGGTCGCGCCGACCGCCACCGCCGCGGCAGCGCCGACTCCGACACCCAGCATTCCGCGCCGTGACAGCTCGCCCCGACCCGTGTGTGCACTGCTCACCGTTACTCCTTCGTTCCACGACCGTCCGACCCGGATGACTATTGCAGACTAACTGCAATATCTGTGTTACTTCTGAGCAATCGCCGTTCCGGGCAGCGCGGCCAGCTGAATGTCGAGCAGCAACCGGTCCTCGGGGTCGGTCAGGTCGATGCCGAGGACGGCCTCCACCCGCCGCAGCCGGTAGCGCAGCGTGTTCGGATGCACGCGCAGCGCGGCCGCGGCGGCGCGCACCTCACCGTGCGCGCGCAGATAGGCCAGAGCCGATACACGCAGGTCAGCGGCGTGGGTTCGGTCGTAGGCGTCGAGGTCGGCCAGGCGCGGATCGTGCAGGCGCGGGCGCTCGCGGATCAGCTCCATGATCTCGGCCAGCAGCACCGCGGTCCTGGCATCGGCCAGCGTGGCGACCCGGCTGCCCGTGGGGTCGGCGACCGGGCTGTCCAGCACCCGGTCGACCTCGGCGCGCGCACCCGCGACCGCGGTGAGCCCCGCGACCGGTGCGGCGATCGCGGCCCGCACCACCAGTTCGCGCGTCTGCTCGAGCTGGGTCACCAGCTTGCGCACCCACGAGCCGACGCTGCGCTCGGAATGGTAGGCGGGCAACAGGACATAGACCCGCTCGCCGATCGACTCGGTCACCGAATCGTCGCGGAAAGCGCTGGCGTGCAACCGGATCAAGCCACTCGACGCGGCCAGTCCCGCGGCGGGGCCGATCGGCGCGAAGCCGATCACCGCGGCGGGACCGGTCGTCGGCAGGTTCAGCGCGGCGGCTACCGAGGGCACGTCGACGCCGTCGCCGTGCGCGCCGAACAGCCGGCGGACGAGCAATGCCTCGGTCGACGGTGCGTCCAGCCGCCGCGCGATGATCCTGGCCGCCACCGCCGACGCGCCGCGCAACACCTGCGCCGCGTCGGGTCGCAGCGGCCCCGCACCCTGCTGCAACCAGATGGTCCCGAGCATTCTGGACTGTGCCCCGCCGGCGCCACGCCGGATGCCGACGACGAGTCTGCGGCGGATATCGAGCTCGGGATGTTCGGGCACGTCGACGACCTCGTCACCGCGGCGCACCCGGTCGAACACGCCCCATTCCCGCAGGATCCGCAGGTAGTCGCTCGGACCTTCCCTGCCGAGGATGGACTGGATACGCAGCCGGTCGGCCGAGGCGTCCGAGGCCGAGTAGGCCAGGACGTGCGATTGAGGGTCCTCGATCGAGACCATGCCGCCGGTCTCTCTGGCCAGCACCTGGGCCAGCCCGAACAGGTCGGTGTCGGGGGCGAGCAGGTCGTGCTCGTCGGATGCGGCGCGCTGACCGGGTGAACGGGCCAGCATCCGCCGGATCAGGGAGAACACCTGGTCCCAACGCGCCTGCCGGTGCACGTGCACCAGCGCGACGCCCGCGGTGTGGGCGGCGGCGCGTACCCCGGGTGAGTCGTTGGCGCTCTTGGTCATGAGCACGCGCGGGCGCTGCGCGGGGTCGCGGTCGCCGACGTCGCGCAACCAGCGCTCGGTCGCGTCGGCGTCGACGCCGACCAGCAAGTACGACTCGGGCAGCGCGCCCTCGGCATCGAGGTGTTCGGGCAGGTCAGCAGGCTCGGCCAACGCGACCGTTCGCACCGCGATGTCCTCGCCCGCGGGCGCGTCGACGAGCGTCGCGACGGTGCGGTCGAGCGCGGCGAGCAGCTCGCGCAGCGTGGTGGACCCGTCGGACATCGGGCACCCTCCGGTTTGGTCGATCGGACAAAGACTGTCTCGGATATTCATCCGATCAGATGATTATGACCGCTGCCGATCGGTGTTGACTACGTCACATCCCGCTATCCCTCACGACGCAGGAGCCGCACTCATGGACGCCATCGCGACCACCCCGCCGCCGGTCAACGAACCTGTCGGCACCTTCGCTCCGGGCAGCCCGGAACGCAGCCGCCTCCAGACCGCGCTCGCCGAGTTGTCCGCCTCCCCCACCGAGATCAGCCACGTGATCGGCGGTCGCCATCTGCCCGGCGACGGTCCTTCCTTCGACGTGGTCCAACCGCATCGTCACGCCGCTGTCCTCGGCACCCTGCGCGACGCGAGCACCGCCGAAACCGCCGCCGCGGTCGAGGCCGCCTGTGCCGCGGCGCCCGCCTGGCAGGCGATGCCGTTCGACGACCGAGCCGCGATCTTCCTGCGTGCCGCCGACCTGCTCTCCGGGCCGTGGCGGGAGAAGATCGCGGCCGCGACGATGCTCGGGCAGTCCAAGTCCGCCTATCAGGCCGAGATCGACGCGCCGTGCGAGCTGATCGACTTCTGGCGATTCAATGTCTCCTTCGCCCGCGAGATCCTCGCCGGGCAGCCGATCTCCTCGCCGGGGGTGTGGAATCGGATGCAGTACCGCTCGCTCGAGGGGTTCGTCTACGCGGTGACACCGTTCAACTTCAGCGCGATCGCGGGCAATCTCCCCACCGCGCCCGCGCTGATGGGTAACACCGTGGTGTGGAAGCCGGCCAGGAGCCAGTCCGTGGCGGCCTATCTGACGATGCGACTGCTCGAGGCGGCCGGGCTGCCGCCCGGGGTGATCAACCTGGTCAACGGGCCGGGTCCGGTGATCTCCGATGTCGTGCTGGCCGACCCCCGCCTGGCCGGCGTGCACTTCACCGGGTCGACGGCCACCTTCCAGCACCTGTGGCGCGAGGTCGCGCAGCGTTTGGACGGCTACCGCACCTATCCACGACTGGTCGGCGAGACCGGCGGCAAGGACTTCGTGCTCGCGCACCCGTCGGCCGATCCGGCGGTGCTCACCACCGCGCTGGTGCGCGGCGCGTTCGACTATCAGGGCCAGAAGTGTTCGGCCGCCTCGCGAGCGTTCATCCCGCGTTCGGTGTGGGCGACGATGTCGGAGGACCTGATCGAACGGACATCGAACCTGCGCTATGGCGACGTCACCGATTTCAGCAATTTCGGCGGGGCGCTGATCGATAGACGCGCCTTCGACCGCAACACCGCCGCGCTCGAGCGCGCCAAGGCCACACCGGGCCTGACCGTGGTGGCGGGCGGACACAGCGATGACAGTGTCGGCTGGTTCATCGACCCGACCATCGTGGTCGGTGACGATCCGACCGACGAGGTCTTCGGCACCGAGTACTTCGGCCCGATCCTGGCGGTGCACGTCTACGACGACAGCACCCCGACCGCCTTCGCCGACGCGATGGACCTCGTCGACAGCGGCAGCCTGTACGGGCTCACCGGCTCGGTCATCGCACAGGACCGCACCGCGATCACCGAGGCGACCGACCGGCTCACCTTCGCCGCGGGCAACTTCTACATCAACGACAAACCGTCCGGCGCGATCGTGGGCCAGCAGCCCTTCGGCGGTGGACGCGCGTCCGGCACCAACGACAAGGCCGGTTCCCAGCAGAATCTGCTGCGCTGGACCTCCGCGCGCACGATCAAGGAAACCTTCGTTCCGCCCACCGAACATCGCTACCCCCACCAGGCACCGGAGGTCGACTGATGTCTGTTCTGCTGCGTTCGACCATGCTCGCCGCCGCGCGTTCACCCCGACTCGAGCGCACCATCACCCGACTGCCGGTCAGCCGGGCGGTGGTGGCCCGCTTCGTCGCGGGCGCCAGCACCGAGCAGGCGGTGCGGGCCGCCGAATCACTGTTGCGCTCAGGACGTTTCGTCAGCATCGACTACCTGGGTGAGGACACCACCGATCCGGCAGGCGCCGAGGCGACCGTCGTGCAGTACCTCACCTTGATCGCCGCGCTCGGCGCCCTCCCCCAGTCCGAGGTGGCAACGGGAGCTGTTCGGCCACTGGAGGTTTCGGTGAAACTGTCCGCGCTCGGCCAGGCCCTGCCCATCGACGGGCACGCCATCGCCCGCGAGCACGCCCGCCAGATCTGTGCCGCCGCCGAAGCCGCCGGGATCTGGGTCACCGTCGACGCCGAAGACCACACCAGCACCGATTCGACGCTGTCGATCGTGCGTGAACTCCGCGCGGACTACCCGTGGCTGGGCACGGTGTTGCAGGCGTATCTGCGCCGCACCGAGGACGACTGCCGGGCGATGGCGGGACCGGGTTCGCGAATCCGGCTGTGCAAGGGCGCCTATGACGAACCCGAGTCGGTCGCCTTCCGCGACAAGGCCGAGGTCGACGCGTCCTACATGCGGTGCCTCGGCATCCTCACCGCGGGCGCGGGCTATCCGATGATCGCCTCGCACGACCCGGCGGTGATCACCGCGGCCGGGGTGGGCGTGCAGTCGGCACAGCGCAAGACCGAGGAGTACGAGTACCAGATGCTGTACGGCATTCGCGCCGAGGAACAGCAGCGACTCGCCGCCGCGGGCAACCATGTTCGCGTGTACGTCCCCTACGGTGACCAGTGGTACGGGTACTTCATGCGCAGGCTTGCCGAAAGGCCCGCCAACCTCGGGTTCTTCCTGCGCGCACTGGTCGGCGCGCGCGGAAGATGACCGGCTTTGTCGAACGATCATCGCCGCTGAACATTATTCACTCTCGACGCCCGCGGTTGCGCGTGGCGGTGTACTCGGAGGAGCCCACCGTGACGCGGCGGTGTGCGCCGATGGAAGGAAACGCGAATGTCTTTCGCAGAGCTGCGCACCCAGATGTTGCGCCGCAAACCCCTGATAGAGGTCGACGACGAGATCCCCAGCGATGAGCGCCTCGCCAAATCACTCGGGCTCTGGCAGCTCACCGCGATCGGCGTCGGCGGCATCATCGGCGCGGGCATCTTCACGCTGGCGGGCTCGGTCGCGCACTCGGTCACCGGTCCGGCGGTGCTGATCTCGTTCCTGATCGCCGGTGTCGCCAGTGCGGCGGCGGCGCTGTGCTACGCCGAATTCGCGGGCATGGTCCCGAAAGCGGGCTCGGCCTACACCTACGGCTACGTCTCGCTCGGTGAGCTCGCGGGCTGGTTCATCGGCTGGGATCTGCTGCTCGAGTACATCGCGGTGGCGGCGGTGGTCGCGATCGGCGTATCGGGGTACTTCGGGTTCCTGCTCGATCAGATCGGGCTCACCCTGCCGGAGTGGATGCTCGGCGCGCCCGATACCGGCGACGGCCGGGTGGTCGACCTGTTCGCGGTGCTGTTCTGTCTCGGCACCGCGTGGGTGCTCTCGCGCGGCATCGGCAGTGTCGGCCGGTTCGAGACGGTCGCGGTCGGCATCAAGGTCGCTCTGGTCGTGCTTATCGTGGTGCTCGGGGTGTTCCATATCGACAGCGCCAACTACGACCCGTACTTCCCGTTCGGCACCGGCGCGGTGTGGACGGGTGCGGCCACGGTGTTCTTCGCCGTGTTCGGTTATGACGCCATGAGCACCGCGGCCGAGGAATCCATCGACGGGCGCAAGCATCTGCCCAAGGCGATCATCTACTCCCTGGCGATCGCAATGGTGCTCTACGTGCTGGCCACACTCGTGCTCACCGGTATGCAGAAGTACACCGAGATCAGCCCGACCAGTGGTTTCTCCACCGCGTTCGAATCGGTCGGGATGCCGGGCGTCGCCAATATCATCGCGGTCGGCGCGATCGTGGGCATCGTCACCGTCGTGCTCACCTTCATGCTCGGCGTCACCCGGGTGTGGTTCGCGATGAGCCGCGACGGGCTGCTGCCCATTTGGTTCGCCAAGACCCACCCCACCCGCAAGGTGCCGACCAGGGTCACCTGGATCGTCGGCTTCGGCGCCGCGATCCTGGCCGGCGTGCTGCCGATCAACACCGTCGCCGAACTCACCAATATCGGCATCCTGATGGCCTTCATCGTGGTGTGCATCTCGGTGATCGTGTTGCGGCGCACCAGGCCCGACGCCCCGCGTTCGTTCCGGCTGCCGCTGATGCCGGTGATCCCGCTGGTCGGGATCGGCTTCTCGGCCTACCTGATCTGGTCGCTGCCGTGGGAGACCTGGGTGCGCTTCCTCGGCTGGCTGGTCGTCGGCCTGATCGTGTACTTCGCGTATTCGCGCAAGCACTCGGTGATGAACCGGACCGCGCCGGAGCCGAGCAAGTAGGACGGCGGCGGACTGTGCTGTGATGGGTCGATGAGATCGGAGCAGGACGCCGCGGCGGGCGCGAGGCAGGCGCGCGCGCCGCGGCGGCGCGATCCCGCGAAAACGCGCGAAGCGATCATCGACGGACTGCTCGCCGCGGTGACCGCGGGCGATTTCGCACCGACCGCGCGCGAGATCGCCGCCAGAGCGGGCACCTCCGAACGCAGTGTCTTCGTGCACTTTCCCGATCGGGAAGCATTGCTCGTGGCCGCGACGGAGCGCCAGTCCGAGATGGTCGAGGCGTGCCTGGTCGTCCCGGACCCCTCGCCTGCCCTGGCCGAGCGGATCACGGTCGCGGTGGCGCAGAGCGCCGCGATCTTCGACCTGCAGCGTGTGCCCCGGCTGCCCGGCCTGCAGGAATCGCGATCGATCGACGCGATCGACGAACGGATGCGGCGCACCGACGAACGCATCCGTGCCGTGCTGGCCGCGCTGTTCGCGCCCGAACTGTCCCGGCCCGACGGTGAGTTCGACGACGGGCTGCTCGATCTGGTCGACGGCGCCCTGGCCTGGCCGACGCGGCACCATCTGCAGGACCGGCGCGGGCTGTCGAGCGAACAGGCGTCGGCGACCATCGAGCGCGCGGTGCGGTTGCTACTCGCTCAGCGCTGACCCCGGCACGAGCACCCGCTTGAGGATCTTGCCGGTCTCCCCGCGTGGCAGCGCGCTCAGGAACGTGACGTCACGCGGGACCGAGAATCGACTCAGCCGGTTGCGGATGTAGGTCCGCACCATGTCCGAATCCAGTCCCGCCCCTTCGCGTTTCACCACGAACGCGGCCAGCCGCTGACCGAACTCCCGGTCGGGGACGCCGACGACCGCGACTTCACTGATCTGCGGCAGGTGGGCGAGCGCCTCCTCGACCGGTCGCGGGAAGACGTTCTCCCCACCGGAGATGATCATCTCGTCGTCGCGGCCCGCCACGAACAGCCGTCCCGCGGCGTCGAGGTATCCGAGGTCGCCGGTGTCGAGCATGCCGTCGGCCTCCTCCGGCGGCGCGGAGTTCACATAGCCGTCGAAGAGCATGTGATTGGCGACGAAGATGTGTCCGGTGGAGCCGACCGGCACCGGCCGCAGGTCGGGACCGAGCACCGCGACCCGGGTCCCCAGCGGCGGGCGACCCGCGGTCGTCGGCGACACCCGCAGGTCGTCGGGGGTGGCGACGCTGGCCCACGAGACCTCGGTCGAGCCGTACACGTTGTAGAGCACGTCGCCGTAGCTGTCCAGGAATCGCAGCACGGTGGCCCCGGCCAGCGGCGCGCCACAGCTGACCACGAACCGCAGGCTCGACAGATCCAAGCCCGCACGGACCTCGTCGGATACCTCGAGCAGACGTTCCACCATCGTCGGAACCACGATCAAGGTGGTGATCCGGTGTTCGGCGACCGCGCGCAGGCAGTCCATCGCGTCGAAGCCGTCCGACAACACCACGGTGGCGCGCAGCGCGGTGCTCAGCTGCAGCCCGGCCAGACCCCAGGTGTGGAACAGCGGCGCGGGAATGAGCATGACCTCCTCCACCCGCAGCGGGATCCGCGAGAGCAGCGCGGCGATGGTGCCGAACCCCTTGGCGTGCGGGCGGCGCGCGCCCTTCGGCGAACCGCTGGTGCCGGAGGTGAGCACGATCAGTCTGCCGGGATGGGCCGGGATCGGGAAGTCGGTGTGCGCCTGGGTGATCAGGTCGTCGATCGTGGTGCGGTCCGGGTCGGGCGGACAGTTGTCGGTGGTATAGCGCGGTACCTCGCTGTGCAGGTAGCGGATCAGCGTTTCCAGCGCACCGTCGACGAAGACCGCGCTCAGCCGGTGCCGCTGCACGATCTCCTCGATCCGTCGCCCCGACAACCCCGCGTTGAGCAGCGCCACGTCGACGCCGAGTTTGCCTGCGGCGACCATGGTTTCGACCATGCCCGCGTGATTGCGCGCCAGCAGGCCGATGGCGTCGCCCTTGCGCAGACCGATCGAGTGCATCGCCGCGGCCAGCGCGGTGGATCTGGCGTCGACCTCGGCGAAGGTGCGGTGCCCGCCCGCATCGATCAGCGCGAGCCGATCGGGTTCGTAGGCCGCGCCCGCCGCATAGCCGCCTGCCAGGTTGAAGCCCCACTTCGACAGGGAGCGAAGCTGTCTCACGATCGACACCGGCTCGGGCCGCATCAGCCCGGTGGCCGCGATGCTGCGCGCCACTCCGGCATTGCGGCGCACCATCGAGCGTTCGGCGTTGACCACCACCGAGGAACGGGTGCCCGCGATCGAGTCCGCGGTACGGCGTAGTCCCGCCTTCACCCAGTCGGTGACCAGCGAGTTGCCGCCCTGCTCGACCAGGGGATGGATCCGCGCGGTCGCGAACAGGGTGATATCCAGGCGCGTGCGCTGCTGGTCGCCGCGCAAGCGGATCGCGGCGAAACTGCCGAGGACCGGGCTGCGCAGTTCGAAACTCTCGTACCAGCGGCCGATGACGAGGATGAACTCGTGCGTGCGGATACCGCCGCTCGCCGATCCGACCCGCACCTGCCAGTGGACCGCGCCGTCGGGGCGTTCCACCGGTTCGCAACTGCCGATCCCGGTAAACATGCGTGGGTAGCTCTGGGGATCGAGCAGTACATCCCACAACGCTTGACGCGCGATCGTGAAATCCGCGCTGACATCGATGACGTCGGTGACCAAACTCCGTGCTCTACTTCCCGTCGGCCTGTTCGACCCAGCTGGTCGGCGGGCAAAAATGGGCGCTGCGGCCGATACCACCTCGCGGGTCGCCACGCTACCCGGCTGCGGCGCCCCGTCATCAAGAATCAGACAAAACCGGTGGCTCGGGAGCGTTTCGGCCGGATTTTGGTTTGTGCGCCACACCTGCCGACATCGCCGATGTGAAACTGTCCAATCCCTTGCACACCCTTCGAGGATGCCGAAGTATTGCTGGCAGTACCGACCCGATCTGCATGAGTCGCCGTGACACACGGCGCGACGAGCGAAGAGGTGTGGACATGACAGCGAGCTGGCCGAGTTCCCGGGATCCCTTCGACGACATCTTCCAGCGGTTCTTCGGTTCCGGAATGTCCTCGAAGCCACCTGTACAACGCATCGATCTGGGCAAGCTGATGACCGACAACGCGAAGTTGCTGGTCGGTACCGCGCGCGAGGCGGCGCAGGAATGGGGCAACCCCGAAATCACTCCCGAACACCTGCTGTACGCGGCCACCGAAGCAGAACCCGGGCGCAGCATCGTCGCCGAGCTCAGCCTGGATCCCGACCAGGTCGCCGAGCAGATGGAGGACTACCTCGACACCGGCAGGCCCAGCGAGGACGACCTCGCCGACATCACGCTCAGCCCCGCCACCAAGGTCGCGCTGCGCGCCGCCCAGCGCCAGGCAGCCCAGGCAGGCAGCAGCTACATCGGCCCGGAGCACATCCTGCTCGGCATCGCCTCACTGCCCGACAGCGTCGCCGCGCAGGCGCTGGTCGCCGGGATCGCGGCCACCCAGAGCGGCGGCGTGCCCGCGCCGGGAACCCCGATGGCGACCGCGCCGTCGAAGCGGCAACAGCCGGAATCGGACACGCCCACTCTGGACGAGTACGGCCGCGATCTCACCGCCGAGGCCCGCGAGGGCCTGATCGACCCGGTTGTCGGCCGCGCGGAGGAGATCGAGCAGACCATCGAGATCCTGTCGCGGCGGCGCAAGAACAACCCGGTGCTGATCGGTGATCCCGGTGTCGGTAAGACCGCGATCGTGGAGGGTCTGGCCCAGCGCATCGTCAACGGAGACGTGCCGGTCACCCTCGCCGACCGCCGCGTCATCGCGCTCGATGTCGGCTCGCTCGTGGCCGGGAGCAAGTATCGCGGCGAATTCGAGGAGCGCCTGACCAAGATCCTCGACGAGGTCCGCGCGCACAAGGACGAGCTGATCATCTTCATCGACGAGCTGCACACCATCGTCGGCGCCGGTGGCGGCGGCGAGGGTTCGATGGACGCGGGCAACCTGCTCAAGCCCGCGCTGGCCCGTGGTGATCTGCACGTCGTCGGCGCGACCACCATCGACGAATACCGCAAATACATCGAGAAGGACGCCGCGCTGGAACGCCGGTTCCAGCCGGTGATGGTCTCGGAGCCCTCGGTGGAGGACACCATCGAGATCCTGCGCGGGCTGGCCGATGTGTACGAGGAGCACCATCAGGTGCGTTACTCCGACGAGTCGCTGGTCGCGGCCGCGCAGCTGTCGGATCGCTACATCACCGACCGGTTCATGCCCGACAAGGCGATCGACCTGATCGACCAGGCGGGCGCCCGGGTCCGGCTCCGTTCGGGCACCCCCGACCCGGCGGTGAAGGCCAGGGACGAGGCGATCGCGCGGCTGTACCGGGAAAAGGACGCCGCGGTCGACAACGAGGACTACGAGAAGGCCACGGCGCTCAAGGCCGACATCGCCGCCGCCGAGGACGAGCTCGAGGAGTCCGGTGCCACGCCCTCGGAGCCGATCGTCGATGTCGTCGACATCGCCGAGGTGATCTCCAAGCGCACCGGCATTCCGGTGGCCGATCTGACCGCCGAGGAGAAGCAGCGCCTGCTCCAGCTCGAAGA
Source organism: Nocardia sp. NPDC127606 (assembly GCF_042671725.1). Taxonomy (NCBI): domain Bacteria; kingdom Bacillati; phylum Actinomycetota; class Actinomycetes; order Mycobacteriales; family Nocardiaceae; genus Nocardia; species Nocardia sp. NPDC127606. The sequence goes on from NZ_JBHXWQ010000001.1 coordinate 2,124,029, forward strand.
CGTCCTGCACAAGCGGGTGATCGGGCAGAACGAGGCGATCGTGGCGATCGCCGAGGCCGTGCGCAGGGCAAGGGCCGGGCTCAAGGATCCGAACCGGCCGATCGGGTCGTTCCTGTTCCTCGGCCCCACCGGTGTCGGCAAGACCGAGCTCGCCAAGGCCCTCGCGGAAGCGGTCTTCGGCGACGAGGATCGGCTGATCCGATTCGACATGAGCGAGTTCCAGGAGAAGCACACGGTCTCGCGCCTGGTCGGCGCCCCGCCCGGATACGTCGGCTACGACGATGCCGCGCAGCTCACCGACAAGGTGCGGCGTCAGCCGTACTCGGTGATCCTGTTCGACGAGGTCGAGAAGGCGCACCCCGATGTGTTCAATGTGCTGCTGCAACTGCTCGATGACGGGCGCGTCACCGATTCCAAGGGCCGCACAGTCGATTTCAAGAACACGATCGTGATCATGACGTCCAATATCGGGTCGCACGTGATCCTCGAGGCACCACCCGGCGACCTCGACTCGATCGTGCCGCAGCTCGAAGAGCTACTGCGCCAGCACTTCCGGCCCGAGTTCCTCAACCGGATCGACGAGCAGATCGTGTTCCACCGCCTGGACAAGGAGCAGCTGGAACAGATCGTCGAACTGATCCTGGATCGCACCCGGCGCATGCTCGCCGCCCAGGACATCGAACTCGAGATCAGTCAGTCCGCGGTGGACTGGTTGAGCGAGCGCGGTTTCCAGCCCGAATTCGGGGCGCGGCCGTTGCGTCGCACCGTGCAGAAGGAGCTCGACAACCGGGTCTCGCGACTGCTCCTCGACGGCGGACTCGACCCCGGCGGCACGGTGAAGGTCGACACCGCCGACGACGACCTGGTCGTCACCGCGGTGAACCCGGCAGGTTCGCCCGACACCAATGGTTCGGCGCCCGCGCCCGCGACGACGAAATCGGCGAAGAAACCCGCCAAGAAGGCCGCGAGCAAGAAGGGTGACGACAAGAAGCTCGCGTCGAAGTAGCGCAACGACGACTGTGGCCCGGTTCGTACGAACCGGGCCACAGTGTTGTCGTGAGGTCAGCCGCCGGTGACCACGCAGGATTCCCCGAAGCGGAAGCCCCGGCCGACCGTCACATTCGCGCCGCTGGCGATGCCGTCCTGGACGGCGGTCATCGTGTGGGCGCCGGTGTAGGACGGCACCCAATTGAACATGGCGACGCCGTCGGTCGGAGCGACCACGGCCAGCAGCTCGCCGTTGTCGTAGAACGCGACAGGAATGATGCCGACACTGAGCCTGGCCAGCAATTGATGGGTGCATCCGGTGCCATAGTTGGTTGCCGAGCCGACGCTGAGGTTGGGTTTCACCGTCAATTGCGAAACACCGGCCGAGGCAGTGGGCGCCCCGAGGGTCGCGGCCAGCATCGCCGTCCCGAGGGCAGCAACGGTGATGGCGAATTTCCTGTCACTCATATTTCTCACGTCCTTGTGCTGCGGGGCCGACCGAACGCGAGGCCGGCGAGTCGGTCCCCATCCTCACCCCATCGCGGGACCGATGGTGGGAGAACACACGAACCGTTTCGCCGACCTCGTCGCGCCGACTACAGCCGCGACCAGAGTGCGGGAGTGTTCGGCGGCGTCCAATTCGGGTCGTGCACGGTGTGCGCCTGCCTGCAGCTATAGGTGACGCCCCGGTAGGTGACCTTGTCACCGATGGCATAGGTGGCGCCCTGACTCCAGGGCGATCCGCCGGGGGCGGCCGTGGTTGTCGGATGCTCGTGCCCGGGGGTGGTCGTCGCCGGCGGTTTCGTGGTCGGGGCCGGGGGTTTCGTGGTCATCGCGGGCGGCGCGGTGGTCGGGGCCGGGGTGCTGGTGGTCGGCTGGGTGGTGGGTTTCGTGGTTGTGGGCGGTGTGCCGCCTCCGCCGCCCACCTCGAGATCGACGCAACTGTAGAAGGCCGCTGCGGTATCACCGATATTCCAGACCGCGCGCAATTTCTGACGGCCGGAATAATTCGACAAATCAACGGTATGGGTCACCTCCATGGCCGGCTGTTCGTTCCGGCCGTCGAACACGGCGATTCTGGTATTGCCGATGAAGTATTCCCAATTCAGCGTGCGATGGTTCGCGGTGTTCTTCCACGTGAATCTCGCACTGCCGGAGACTTTCTGCGGCACCCAGCCGAGGCTGTCGTCATCGAGTTCAGGGTATTTGTTCGCACTACAAGTGGTGAGACCCTTCGGTCCCTCCACACTCTGCGGTTCGTATTTCACCGCACCGCAGGGCACGAGGCCACGGGCGCATTGTTCCTGCCTACTCGCGGGACCGGTGATCCAACCGTGCGCGGTGGCACTCCCGGCGGGCACCACCGCGGTGACGATGGGCGCCAATGCCATTGCTCCGGCGAAGAACAGGATTCGACTTCTCACTATCAATACTCCTTGGAAACGCACGCGGAGGACGACAGGGGCCGGCTTGCCATCCGGGAAACATTTCGAGCGATGACACTGAACACCTCGATATCGAACTGTGATTCCGAAGATTAGGGTGACGAAGATCATCCGTCAACCGCCCCGGTAGCGAAAAATACTGCTACCGGCCGGTATTCGCGGATCGTTTCGCAGCAGTGCGAATACAGCGAACAGCCGCGTTTGGAACCAACCGGTATCCACCCGAGGCAAACGGCCGGTTAATATCGCAGCTGTGCGGGGTGTACAGATTTGCCAGCGGTTGTCGATAGGTAGCCATGTCGGCAACAAGCTGTCTTACTGTTCGAGGGTGGGCACCCACAGCAGGGGCCTGGCGAACTTTGCGCGACTCCTCCAAAAGAGGCGGGCGCGCGCCCGAATCAGCCGAGGAACGCGAGAATTCCGGCGGTGACGAGTTCGGCGTAGCGGGCCCGGCCCTGCGGGGTCTCGATGAGCGCGGCGTCGGTTGCCGAGCGCATGTTCCCGCATTCGACCAGCGCGCTCGGCCGCTCGGCCAGGTTGAGCCCGGCCAGATCCGCCCGCGGATCCAGTCCCGCCGACCCCACATAGGTCGAGGGCACCGCGCCACCGGCGACCATCGCATCACGCAACGCTCTCGCCAGTCGCGGCCCCGCCTCGGCCTGCACCGGGTTCAGCGGAGGTTCGGCGTAGGCGATGTGGAATCCGTGCGCGTCCGCGCCGGTATTGCCGTCGGCGTGGATCGAGACCACCGCGTCGGCGCCCGACTGATTCGCGATCGAGGCGCGCTCATCGACACACGGTCCGACGCCGGTGTCGTCGGCGCGCGTGAGGATCACCCGAACCCCGCGTGCGGCGAGCAGGTCGCGCACTCGCAGGGTGACGTCCCACGTGAACTCGTGCTCGGTGTAGCCACTCGCGGCCGAGGTCCCCGTGGTGTTGCAGGCTTTCGTTCCGCCGCGCCCGTCGGGCACCGGTGCGTTGATCTGCGCGAGATGGGTGGCATTGCCACCGTTGTGACCGGGATCGAGGACAACAGTGTGGTGCACGGCGGGCGAAGTGGGCGGCACGGCACTCTCCGAGGAAACGGCCGTCGCGGTCGGCGTCGTCGGGTTCGCATCCGTGGTGGTGGACGCGCAGCCGGCGAACAGCGCTGTGGCCGCGAGCAGGCAGGCGGGCAGGAACAGACGGGAACGCACCCCGCCACCGTGCCACACCGTGCCGAGGACCCGGCCTCGTCTGCGCCGAACCGTGTTCAGCGGTGGGTGATGCGCAGCGGAAGAGTCGCGTGACGACGGGCGAACAGGCTGGGCACCCAGCGTGGCGGCTCCTCCTCGATCAGCTCGAACCGCTCGGTGCGCTCGAGCAGCAGGGTGATCGCGGCGGTCGCTTCCAGCCGGGCCAACGCCGACCCGATGCAGAAGTGGGCGCCCGCACCGAATGCCGCGTTGGCACGTCCACGCCGCCGGTCCAGATCGATGACATCCGGATCCGGGTAGACGGCGGGATCGCGATTGGCGGCGCCCCACAGCAACAGCAGGTGGCTGCCCGCGGGCAGGTCGACGCCGCCGAGCCGAGTGTCGGCCACGACGTGGCGGTGGTGGCCACGAAAGGGCGACTCCAGGCGCAGCGCCTCGTCGAGGAAGGCGGGGACGAGCTCGGGTCGTTCGCGTAGACGGGCCTGCAAGGCCAGGTCGGTGGCGAGCAGTCGCGCCGCCGAGGCGATCAGACCCGCGGTCGACTCCCCACCCGCACCGATCAGCTGCACCACGATCAGTACCGCCTGCTGCTCGTCGATCGTGCCCGCCGCCATCGCCGCGACGAGTACCTCGAGCAGCGTTCGCGGCGAATCTCGTTCGTCCACTCGGCCTTTCGCCTCATTGATCGCGAGGTACGCGTAGTGGGCGAGCTCGGCCGCGGAGGTGATCAGCTCGGTCATCCGGCCCTCGGCGACGATACCGCCCAGCATCTCGGTGGAGTCGTAGGCCAGCGAGAGCAGTTTCGGCACATCGGCTTCGGGCAGACCGACGAGTTCGGCGATCAGCGCCAGCGGCAAGCGATCGGCGACCCCGGTGGCCCAGTCGATCCGATCGCCGTCGAGTTCTGCCGCCCACAACCGTTCGGTCAGTGCGGTGACGAACGGGCCGAGCGTGCGAACCCGTTTGGCCAGAGCCGGTCCGACGATGCCGCGGTGGGCGGCATGGACGTCACCGTCGGCCGTGGCGAGCACGTGGACCGCTTGCCCGGTCGCGTCGAGGTCGAAGGTCATCGGCGCCGCCCCCGGTTGGGCGACGAGCACGCCGGTCAGATGCGAGGAGAACTCCGCTGGGCGCCGGGTCGCCTCGGCGACCGCGGCCCACGAGGCGACGAGGAAGAAGTCGGTGCCGGGTACCCGGTAGACGGGCGCTTGTTCGCGCAGGGCGCGATACATCCGATAGGGGTCGTCGAGCACCGCCGCGTCGAACAGGTCGATCGCTTCGAGGTCCGTGGTCATGGCCGCCGCCTTTCCTGGTCGGGCTGTCGGCGCTCACCGTGTATCGCGGCGAGGCATGCGGTCAACGGCCGTCTCGGAGTGAGACAAATGAGCAGCTGCATCGCCGGGCAACCCGCCGCGCACTTCGTCGAAAAATACCCTCAACCTGGCTAGATTCGGCTAGACAGATTCTATCGAACGTCTCATGCTGAGATGGACAAGGATGGAGGCTCCCCGGTGACCGACCAAGTGGACTGGCTGGCCGGCGGTGACCGACGCACCATCGCGACCGACCGCATCGAACGCGCCGCACTCGCGCTGTTCCTCGAACGCGGCATAGACAACGTCACCGCCGACGACATCGCCGCGGCCGCGGGCTGCTCGCGCGCGACGCTGTATCGCTATGTCGGCGGCAAACCACGACTGGTGCGCGCCGTGATGGTCAGGGCCGCGGCCTCCGTCGTCGCGCGCGTGGAGGGGGTCGTCGACTCGGTCCCGCCCGGCCGACGACCCGTCGAAGCGATCCTGGCCGCCGTCGCCGCGATCCGCGCCGACCCGGTGCTGCGCCAGTGGCTGATCCGGCACCGCTCCCCCGACACCGACGAATTCCTCGCCGGCGCACCGGAACTCGGTCACATCGCGACCGCGTTGACCCGGATCACCCCCGACGACGAGGCCGCGGGCTGGGTGGTGCGCGTCGTGTTGTCGCTGCTCACCTGGCCGCTGCCCGATGCCACGGCGGAACGTCACCTGGTCGAACGATTCGTCGGGCCCACTCTGCATGCGGGCTGAGTCCCCGTTCGGTCTACGCGTCCGCGATCCGTTGCGGCTCAACCGCGGTGGTGGCGACTCTCGTAGGCAACGCGCTCGGCTTCGGTACGACGGCGTTCGGCCTCGTTCGCCAACTCGGGATCGAAGCCATGGCTGACCAGGCGGTGCCGCCGGTACACGTAGACCAACGCCACGGTGAAGTAGACCAGCGGCAGGTACAGCAGCGCCGTCATCGACAGCCCTATCCACAGCGGGCCCGGCACCAGCAAGAACAGACACAGCACCGGGAGCACCGGCAGCAGGAAGCGCATCAGGTATCGGCGGGTCGCGCCGGGGCCGGTGAGGTCGGCCAGCACCCAGTCCGACATCGAGGGCGGCAGGGTGCCGCCGGTGATGTAGCGAACGCGCTGCCAGAGATTCGGGGTCGAGTTGCTCATTGCTGCTCCCTCACATCGGATGCGCGTCGCGCGGCCGCGTTCACCCGGCCGAGGACATCGCGCAATTCTTCCAGGTCCGCCAGGCTCACGCCGAGCCGTGCCACGACGGCGGGCGGAATCTGCTCGGCCTGTTCACGCAGGTCACGGCCCGCCTCGGTGAGGTCGATGTGCAGCGTGCGCTCGTCGTGCGGATCGCGGCGGCGGGTGATGAGACCGGCGGATTCGAGCCGCTTGAGCAACGGTGACAACGTCGCGGAGTCGAGCTGGATCGCCTCGGCGACGGCCTTCACCGACATCGGCGCCTCACCCCAGAGCGCGAGCATCACCAGATACTGCGGATGTGTCAGGCCGAGCGGTTCCAGCAGCGGCCGGTAGACCGCCAGCACCGATCGATTGGCCACCGCCAGGGCGAAGCACACCTGCCGGTCGAGCCGCAACGGGTCGTCGAGCTCCTGCATCGTCCACCACCTTTCTTAGCCCACACACTATTACGCCACTAATAGTTAGTGCAATAACTATTAGTGGCGTCACAGACAGATGGTGGACGACCTACGTCAGTCCTCGTCGACGACCGGCGGCTCACCGGCGGCGGCGCGGCGCACCTTCTCGCGGCCGTTGTCCTCCTCGGTACGGCCCTGACGCCAGTAGCCGGTGAAGGTGATCGCGCGCTTGTCGACACCACGGTCACGGACCAGATTGCGCCGGGTGAGTTTCACCAACTCGGCCTCACCCGAGATCCACGCGTAGGGCGCGCCCGCGGGGAGCTCGGCGGCGCGGACCGCGTCGACCACCGCATCCCCGTGCGGGCGATCGCCGCGATGCACCCACTCGATCCGCACGTCGCCGCGGGTCTCGAAGCCCTGCTCGTCAACCGGGCCGTCGACCTCGATGAACGCCCGCACCGGCGCACCCACGTCGAGGCGTTCGATGATCGCGCCGATCGCCGGAACGGCGGTCTCGTCACCGACGAGCAGCTGCCACTCGGGATCGGCCGGCGGGGTGTAGAGCGCGTGCGGCGGGCAGAGCAGGCCGATCTCGTCGCCCGGCGCCGCGGTCGACGCCCAATCCGACGCGGGGCCCGCGTGCTCGGCGTGCAGCGCGAAGTCGATATCGAGTTCGCCGAGTTCGGGCCGTTGCGCGCGGACGGTGTAGGTCCGCATCGGCGGGCGGATCTCGTCGGGCATCGCGAGATAGCGCTGGTACCAGCTCATTACGCTGCCCGAGTCTTCCAGGGGCGGCGGCACGACGGGACGCGGCCTGCCCGGGAGCGGGAAGAAGAGCTTCGTGTACTGGTCGGGCCCGGCGTCGACGAGGGCGGCCGGATCCTGACAGCCGAGGGTTACCCGCACCATGCGCGGCGTCAGCCGTACCGCGCGACGAACCGTCAGCGGCGCGTAGACCATGGCCGGTCGATTCACAGTCCCAGTCGTCATTAGGCAAGCCTAACCTACTGCGGCGGCGGTACTAGCTGTCCCGGTCGACGGCCAGGCCGGAAACGATCTGCTCGATCACTGCGCGGACAGCGACGATATCCCCCGCGTCCGCCGAATGCGCCAGGTATTGCGCCGCCTCGTCCAGCGCACCGACCACCACCAGCGCCAGCGGGCGCACCGGCTGCTTCCTGATCCGGCCGGCGGCCATGGCACCGGCCATCGCGTTCTCCACCAGGCCGATGGTGTGGCGCAGCTCGATCTCGCGCCACCGGGCCCACCCGAGCACCGCGGGCGCGTCGAGCAGCGCGATCCGGCGCACCTCGGTCGCGGTCGAGGCCTGCAACCACGCCAGGCAGCCCACGATCAGGCTCGCGATCGGATCCGCGGCACGCGCCTCGGCCACGGCGGTGGCGATCACCTCGACCAGGCTGCGCTCGAGATCCTCGAACACCGCCTCGAACAGATCCCGCTTCTCACCGAACTGGTGATAGAGCGCGCCGCGACTGACCCCGGCGGCCTCGGCCACCGCGATCGTACTCACCGCGCCATACCCGAACTGCCCGAACAGCTCTCGCCCGGCACGGATCACCGCGGCACGTGTCGAGGCCGAGCGTTCGGCTTGGGTCCGGCGATCAGGATTCATGGCGACGTCGAAGTCTAGGGCAGGACGGCGGTCGCGGCAGATCCGAGGCCCTTCGCCCCTTGACCGGCCACACCGAATTCGGGAACATACAGTCATCCTGTTTGTATATTGGAAGGGCTTGGGGACCATGTCCGATGCCACCAAGGATCTGTTCGAGCGCTATCACGCCTGCTGGGCCGAACGCGACCCCGACCGGATCGCCGCGCTACACACGCCCGATTCGGTCTTCCACCTACACTCCGGGGGCGCACCCGCGCACGGGCGGGCCGAGATCCGCACCGCTGCGGCGGAAACCTTCGCCCTCGTCCCCGATCTGACCTTCACCCAGGTCGACCTGCGCGTCGGCGACGACTTCTGGGTGGTGCGATGGACGCTGTCCGGCACCTCGGTCACCGGCGGCGCCGTCGATGTGGACATCGCGGACATGGTGACCGTCGAGGACGGCGCGGTCAAGGCGAAGCACACCTACGTCGACGGTGTGGCCATGCAGGCCGCACTCACCGCGCCCGCCTGAATCTCGTGGAGTGGTGTGGCGGACCAGCGCTGCGTGCGGTCTGATCTCAGGGCATCGGCAGTGGCGGTGTCTTCGGGAAACTCACGGGCAACGCCGCGAGCGACCGATGGAACGGGCCGGGCCGCCACACCAGGTCCTCGACAGGCACCGCCAGGGTCAATTCCGGGAGCGCGTCGAGCAATTGGTCGATCGCGTCCTGCACGATCAGGTACGCCACCGGCTTGGCCGGACAGCCGTGCGGACCCGCGCTCCACGCCAGGTGCGCCCGGTTGTCGACGACATCGCGCCCGGCGATGGCCGGGTCGTTGTTGCACGCCGACATGCTGATGACGACCGGTTCGTGCGCGGGCAGCCAGGTGTCCTCGACCAGGATCGGCTGACGCGGGTAGGTCATGCAGAAGTTGGCCAGCGGCGGGTCGGTGAACAGCACTTCGTCGAGCGCGTCGCGCGTGGACAGGCTGCCGCCGAGCACATTTCCGGCGAACCGGTCGTCGGTGAGCATCAGCCGCAAGGTGTTGACCACGAGGTTCAGCATCGGCTCGATGCCCGCGCCGTAGAGCACCAGCAGCTGGTGCACCATTTCCTCATCGGTCAGCGTCGCCGGGTGCTGCAGCAGACGGGTGGCGACATCGTCACCGGGTTCGCGCTGGCGCAACCCCACCAGATCGGCCAGCGCGGAGGCGAGCAGGTTGTTGCCCGCCTCGGCGTCGTCACCTTCGAAGATCTGCGCCATCCCGGTGGCGACCTGCTGCCCGATCTCGGGCGTGCACCCGAGCATCGAGTTCAGCGCCTGGAACACCAGCGGAAACGCGTACTGGCTCAACAAGTCCGCCGACCCGGTCGCACAGAAGCTGTTGATCAGCGGGATGGCGAACTGTTCGACAGTGCTGTGCATCGCGTACAGATCCACCCCGGCGAGCCCGGCGACATTGGCCTGCCGATACCGGGTGTGCTCGGCGCCGGTGGTGCGCAACGCGGCCGGACGGAATTGCAGCATCGGCAGTACCGGGCAGTCCAGCGGGATATCACGTTCCCACATCCGTGGGTCGGCCGGAAAGTGCTCCGGATCGTTGAGGATGCGCACGGCGGTGTGGTAGCCGACCACCAGCGTGGCCCGAATACCCGGCGACAGCTCCACCGGCACCACCGAGCCGAATCGGCTCCGCATCTGCTGGTAGGCCGCCTGCGGATCCGCCGCGAACTCGGGTGCCCACATCGCCACCCGCTCGCCGGCGGCGATATCGACCGTCATGACGCTGTTGCTTCCTGTCTGCGAAAGAGATATTCCGCCAAGGTGATCAGTGCGCGCAGCCCCTGATCACGGCGCCGTGCGTCGAGTGCGATCACCGGAGTATCCGGTGCGAGGTCGAGTGCCTCACGCACTTCTTCGAGGGGATAGCGGCGGAATCCTTCGAATTCGTTCACCGCCACCGCGTACGGCACGCCACGCTGTTCCAGCGCCGAGAGCACGTCGTCGGCCTTCTCGATGCGCCGGGTATCGACGAGCACCAGCGCGCCGAGGGCGCCACGAGCCAGTTCCTCCCACAGCGGGGCGAACCGTTCCTGGCCCGGCGTACCGAACAGGTACAGCGCCAGTTGGGGATTCAGGGTGATGCGGCCGAAATCCAGTGCGACCGTGGTCGACACTTTGCTACCGAGGCCCGCCATGTCGTCGACACCGATACTGGCCTCGGTGATCGTCTCTTCCGTGCGCAGTGGCCTGATCTCGGACACCCCGCACACGAAGGTGGTTTTGCCGACACCGAAATTGCCTGCGACCAGGATCTTCACCGACCGTGTCACGGTTTCCGCGACGTAGTCGACCTCATCCCGCGATGGCGCGGAGGCCATGCAGCACCTCCTTGATCAATGCGAGTTCCGGCTTGACCTGTGCCGGGGTGGGGCAGTGCAGGTGACCGCTGTCGAGCAGATCGGAGACGATGATCTTCACGACGGAGGCGGGCAGGTCGAGATAGGCCGACAGCTCGGCGATCGACAGGGCGCCGCGGCGGCTGGTGAGGGCCAGCAGGCGACGTTCGTCGGGGCGGTGATCGGGACGTGCGTCGTCGACGGCACGGACCAGGGTCACCAGGTCCAGATCATGGGCGGCACGCACCCGCCCGCCGGTGCGTACATAGGACCGCACCAGATCGGGATCGCGCCTGCCGCGGCTCAATTCCTCCCGCCTAGACGGGGCGCGCTGCCGATCTCGTGGCCGACGCGCGAGGCGAGCTCGTTCATCCGATGCGCCACCAGCGCGACGTCGACGTCGGGGGTGGTGGCGACGCCGAGCAGCGCGCCCGCGCCGGCGGCGGTGATCATGATCATGCCCTCGTCGTACTCGGTCATGTTCTGGCGCACCGCGTTCGACGGGCCGCCGCAGAACTCACCGAGCGCCTTGCCGAGCGAGCGCAGGCCGGAGGCGGCCGCGGCGAACCGCTCGGCGTCGTCTTTGATCACGCCACGGGAGTGGGCGATGCGCAGTCCGTCCTCGGACAGCAGGACCGCGAAGCGGACGCCGGGGATCTCGAGATCCTCGAGCAGCCACGCCAATCGGTTGGTGCTATCGGCTACCGGTGTGCTCATCGGCTGTTCCTTCCGTGGTTCGCTCGGCCGCAGCGGCACGACCGCTGCGGGATCCGCTGCGCCAGGCAGCGGCGAGGTCGGGGCGCGCGTGCCCCGACTCGGTAGTTACCCCCGCCGAATCCGGGGCAACCGGTCTGCGGCGGCGTTTGGGCAGCCCGCCGCTGGTGATCTCGTGGACGTCGGCGCCGGGCGACTCGATCTCGGCGACCGGCACGGGAATGTGGGCGGGCGCGGCGAGTTCGGGCTCGGGCAGCCGCGGTGCATCCCCACTCACCAGCAGCGCCGACGGTACATACACCATGGCCCGCATGCCACCGAAGATGTTGGGCCCGTCGACGTGCACGGAGAATCCGTAGCGCCGGGCCAGCGCCGCGATGCCGGGGAAGCCGACCTTCGGCGCGGGGCCGAGATCGTGAATGTCGACCGGACGTTCGCCGCTGAGCACCAGGCGCGCGTCCTCGAGCTGCTCGGGGCTCATCCGCATGCCCGCGTCGTCGATGATCACGGTGACGCCGTGATGACCCTCCTGGAAACCGATCTCGACGAACGACGAGGGCGGCGAGTAGCGCAGCGCGTTGTCGAGCAGGGTCGCCATGGTGTGCACGAGCGGTTCGACCGCGCGGCTGATCACGACCCGGTCCGACTGCGCCGCCCGCACGCGCAGGAATTCCCTGACCCGCCCGGTGGCACCGCCCGCCACATCGGTGAGCGACTGCTGTGGCCACCGGCGACCGGGCAGACCGCCGGAGACGATCACGTAGGACTGCGCCTGCCGGATCATCTGCTGCACGGTGTGGTCGATCCGGGTGAGTGTCTCGTAGATCGCGTCGTCGCGATGCTCGCGCAGTGCGGCACTGACGACCTGTCCGAGGTCGGTGCCCAGGCTCACCACCGAGGTGCCGAAGGAGCGCACCGCGGCGCTCGTGGCCGCCCGCGAGGATGCAGAGAGCTCACCGCGGGTCTGTTCCTGGGCGGCCTGTATCTCACCGAGGCGACGCTGCTCGACATAGCGTTCGACCATCGTCCTGGTTTCCTCGGCGACCACGCGCAAATCCTCGGCATGGCCCGTGGCAATCCACTGCAGCGCCTGGCCGAACTGCGAATCACCCAGTTCCACCGGCAGATCCACCGCGACCGAGGGGATCTCGTGGCGGCGTACGGCGGCGGTGATCGCGGGCAGGGTGTTCTGCGCCAGCTGCACCAAGGCGTTCTCGCAGGCGAGACGTTCCCGGATGGCGGCGTCGGCCCGCTGCCGCTGTCGGCGCTCGTTCCGCATGGCCATGACACTGACCGCGATCGCGAGCAGTAACAGCGGCGCACCGATGACGAGCAACAGCACCGCGATTCCTGAGTTCATCAGATCTTTCGTCGTCCTCGACCACACGGCGCTGTTGCCGGTGGCCCTCGCCGGCCGGCCCGCCGAGGCATTCGCTGTCCACCGCGGGGTGATTTCGGATACCCGATTCACACGCCCCGATTCCAGCGACCCGCACACACTAGCAGCACACGTAACAATCGCGACACGGATCTTGCTGTCCGACATCATGTTTCCCGCTCGAAACACGACACGCTACTGGACAGTTGATCTATTCTGGTTCGCTATGCCTCGAGCCGATGCTCGCGGAACCCCGGGTACCGGATAATATCGCGGGCGTGGCGAAACTGAAGCTTTCCGTCGATGTCCCCGTCCCGCCGGACCAGGCCTGGGCGCACGCGTCCGACCTTCCGCACCTCGGCGATTGGCTGACCATTCACGAGGCGTGGCGCGGAACGCTGCCCGAGGAACTCACGCCGGGCACCGTTCTCGTCGGCATCGCCCGCGTGAAGGGCTTCCGTAACAAGGTCACCTGGACCGTGCACACCGCCGAACCGCCGCGCAAGCTCGCCCTCACCGGCACCGGCATCGGCGGCACCAAGTTCGGCCTCGGTCTGCTCGTCGAGCCGAACGGCAGCGGTTCGAAAGTGAGTGTCGACATCGACCTGGGCGGCGCGCCGCTGTTCGGCCCGATCGGGTCCGCCGTCGCGAAGGCCCTGCGCGGCGATATCGAGCGCTCCCTGGAGATGTTCGTCAAGCTCTACGGCTGACCCCCTCGACGCGAAAGCCCGGACGGAACAGAGAGTTCCGTCCGGGCTTTCTGTCTACGACCGATCAGGCCAGCGCCACGGCTTCGGCGTCGATCGGCGCCTTCGGCTTGGTCCGCGGCAGGAAGAACGCCGGGATCAAGGTCAACAGCGCGAGTATCACGGTGACCCAGTAGGTGTTGCTGAACGCTGTCGCCGCCAGGTCCAGCCCCTGCTCGATGACCGACGGGGGAACCTGCGCAGCGAGGTCGGGCCTGGCGGTGGCCCCGATCGCGACCTTCGCCTCCGGGTGATCGTTGAGCTGGGCGGCCAGCACGACCGACATCGTCGCCGTGCCGATCGACGCCGCGGTCTGGTTGATGATGTTCATCAATGTCGAACCGCGCGCGACCTGTGCGTGCGAGAGCGTCTGGATCGCGGCGGTCATCACCGGCATCATGGTGCAGCCCATGCCCAGACCCATCACGAACAGCGCGCCACCGATCAGCAGGTACGAGGTGTCGGCGCCCAGCTGGGTGAACCCGGCCAGGCCGAGGGTGATGAAGGTGATGCCGAACATGACGATCTTGCCGGGACCGATCTTGTCGACCAGGAATCCCGCGATCGGCATCGTCAACATGGCGCCGATACCCTGCGGCGCCATGAGCAGACCGGAGTCGAACGCCGTCTCACCGCGCACCTGCTGCAGGTAGTTCGGCAGCAGGAAGCCGGCACCGAAGAACGCCGTCGCGAACAGCGACATGGTGAGCACGGAGTAGCGCAGCGACGGGTTGGAGAACAGCCGCAGGTCGATCAGCGGGTGCTCGGTGCGCAGCGCGTGGAACACGAACGCCACCAGCAGCGCCGCGCCGATGATCGCCGGAATCAGCACGCGCGCGGCCATCACGGTGCCCTTCTCCGGAATGGAGGAGACACCGAAGAGGAACAGCGCCAAGCCCGGCGAGGCCAGCAGCATGCCGAGGAAGTCGAACGATTCCGAGGGCTTCGGCTTGTCGGGCGCGAACACGACCCAGGCCAGGATCAGCGCGACGATGCCCAGCGGCAGGTTGATCAGGAAGATCCAGTGCCAGCTGAAGGAGTCGATGAGCCAGCCACCGAGAATGGGGCCACAGATCGGGCCGAGCAGCATGGGCACGCCGAGTACCGCCATCACGCGCCCGATCCGCTGCGGGCCCGCGGCGTGGGTCATGATCGTCATGCCCAGCGGCATGAGCATGCCGCCGCCGATGCCCTGGACGACGCGGAACGCCACCAGCGACTCGATACTCCACGCCATCGAACACAGCACCGACCCGATGATGAAGAAGGTCAGCGCCGCCATATAGAGGCGTTTGGTGCCGAAGCGGTCGGCGGCCCAGCCGGTCATCGGGATGACCGAGGCCAGCGCCAGGGTGTAACCGGTCATGGTCCAGGCGACGACCTCGACGGAGGCGTTGAAGTCCTGCATGAAGGTCGGGATCGCCACGGTGACCACGGTGATGTCGAGAATCGACATCACCGCGCCGAGGACGACGACGCCCGCCACCTTCAGTACGGCGGCATCCAGCTTGTCAGGAGTGCGATCGGGCGCGGCGGCACCGATATCCGGAGGTTTCGTCACCGGTTAACCCAAGCACCTTTCGCTCCCGATGACCAGTGAAATCTTTTGTTCGTGATCTGGTCGATGTCACACTCGCGTGATCGTCGCCGCCTCGCTCGCCAGGAGCGCCGCGCTCGTCGCGCCGCTCGACGCGGGCAGCATCGGCAGTCGAACGGCCGCACTGGAGATCTGACCACGCTCGGCGAGTACCGCCTTGATGACCGTCGGGTTGGGCTCGGCGAACAGGGCCGCACCGAGCGCGTCGAGACTGTCGCCGATGGCGCGGGCCCTGATGACGTCGCCGGCGTGCCACGCCTCGATGAGATCGGCGTATTCGCGGGGCGCGATATTGGCCGCGGCCAGGATCGCACCGTGCGCTCCGAGGGCCAGCAGCGCGGAGGCGAATCGGTCGTCGCCGCTGAGCACGGTCGCCGGGGTGTGCGCGGCCATCAATTCGACACTGGCCGCGTCGATTCCGCCCACGGCGTGCTTGAAGCCGGCGATGTTCGGCGTGTTCGCGAGACGAATCAGCGTGCTGCCGCTCAATGGGCGGCCCGTGCGGTGCGGCACGTCATAGACGAGCAGTGGAGCCGGACTGATCGCCGCCAACTGCGTGAAGTGCGCGATCACCCCTTCTTCGCTCGGTCTCACGTAGTACGGCACCACCGCCAGCACGGCCGCGACCGGTCGCGCGAGTTCGGCGATCGCTCGCACCGATTCCGCGGTGGCGTTGCCTCCCGCGCAGGCGATCAGCGGTGCGCCGCGGTCGGCGCAGACGCCCGCGCAGATATCGAGGACTCGCGCGCGCTCGGCGGCGGTGAGCGCGGACGGCTCCGCGGTGGTGCCGAGCGCGACGAGTCCGGTCGCACCCGCGTCGAGGACAGCGTGCGCGTGTCGTTCCAGTGCCGCGGGCTCGACGGCCCCGTCGGCGGTGAACGGCGTGATCAGGGGGACGAAGAGGCCGTGTAGCGATGTCATGCCTCTATCGTCGAGCCGGATCCACCATCAGGTCCAGTTCACATTCATGATGGCGACCGTAAGCTGAACTGATGCTCGATGTCCGCAAACTTCGCCTGCTCCGCGAACTCGCCCATCGCGGCACCATCGCCGCGGTCGCCGAAGCGCTCAGCTATACGCCCTCGGCGGTCTCCCAACAGCTCACCGCCCTCGAACGCGAAGCGGGCGTCGCGCTGCTCGAACGCTCGGGCCGCCGCGTCGCCCTCACTCCCGCCGCCCAGCTCCTCGTCGGTCACACCGAGACGATCCTGGCCGCCCTCGAGCACGCCGAGTCCGAATTGTCCTCTACCAGGGACGAACTGGCGGGAATCCTCCGCATCGGTACCTTCCCGACCGCGGCGCGCACCCTGCTGTCCCCCGCCCTCGTCACCCTGAGCACCGATCACCCTCGCCTGGAACTCACCGTCACCGAAATCGACCCCGCCGACATCCCGAACGCCCTGCGGGCGGGCACCCTGGATATCGCGCTCACCCACGACTACGACCTGGTCCCCGCCGACGCGGACCCCTCTTTGCAAAGCGAACCCCTCCACACCGAAACCGTCTACCTGGCCACGCGGGCCCCCGTACCCACCGAGGACTCGCTGGCAGCTCACCGTCGATCCCCCTGGATCGCGGGTACCCCCGGCACCCTGTGCCATACCCTGACGATCCGAGCTTGCCAGGCAACAGGATTCACTCCCCATATCCGTCACCACGCCGACGACTTCGACACCGTCCTGACCCTCGTCGCCGCAGGCGCGGGCACCGCCATAGTTCCCGCCCTCGCCCTCTACGCGCCCCCCGAACAAATCACCCTCACTCCCCTGCCCATCCGCCGCCACACCCAGCTCGTATACCGCAACGGCACCGGCCTGCATCCCGCGATCCACGCCGCTCGGCTCGCCCTGCACGCCGCGGGCTAGAAACATCCGGCTGACGCTGATCAGTGGGACAATCGAGGCGGTCGACGTGGAGATCGCAGTAGTGACATCGAGTAGTGGGAGCAGCCCATGGCACGAGTCAGGACCGGAATTGTCGATCCGGGTCTTCATTCCCGCTGGGCGCCGGATTTCACCCAGCGCACGGCGAAGTTCGTCGCCGCGACGACCGGTGCCGACTCCCTGTGGGTCGTCGACCATTTGATCGGGTTGTTTCCCTCGTCAGTGTGGAAGCCGAGCCATGCGGGCGGCGCGCGAGTCGTTCCCGCCGCGGACGCGTATTACGAACCGTGGACCCTGCTCGGGCGCGCGGCGGCGCGGAATCGGTGGAGTCGGCTTCGGCTCGGGGTGGGCGTCACCGATGCCGGTCGCAGGCATCCGGCGGTGACCGCACAGGCCGCCGCGACCTTGCATCTGCTCAGTGGCGGGCGAGCGATTCTCGGGATCGGTCCAGGAGAACGCGAGAACAACGAGCCCTACGGTGTCGATTGGCAACGCCCGGTCGCGCGCTTCGAGGAGGCTGTCGCGACGATTCGGGCATTGTGGGAGTCCCACGGTGAGCCGATCTCCCGGGATTCCGAATTCTTCCCCTTGCGCGACGCGGTCTTCGCGCTGCCGCCGCACCGCGGTACCCGACCGGAGCTCTGGATGGGAGCGCACGGACCGCGCATGCTCGAGCTGGCCGGTCGATTCGCCGACGCGTGGCTGCCCGCCTTTCCGAGCAGCCCGGCCGAATACCGCGACAAGCTCGACACGATCAGGACCGCGGCCTCGAATGCGGGGCGCGACCCGTCTGCGGTCCAAGCGGCCGGGTGGCAATGGATCATCACCGCGAAGTCGCAGACGATTGTCGACGAGATCCTCGACTCGGCGGTGATCCGCGCCTATATGCTCGCCGCGTCCGCGCAGGCCTGGGCGCGCCATGGTGTCGAGCATCCGTTGGGCCCCACGTTCTCCGGCGCGCAGGACATCCTCCCGCAGACCATCGACGAAGCCACCGCGCTGGAATACGGTCGGCGCGCACCCCTGTCGTTGATCAGAGAGGTCTTCCAGGTCGGCACACCGGCGCAGGTGCTCGACCAGATCGCCGAACGACGCGACCACGGGTTGACCTACGCCGTGATGGTCGACCTCGGCGCGTGTCACCCGAAACTGCGAACAGGACTGCGAACCGGGTCATCGTTCGCCGAGGTCGCACGCGGAATCCGCCGACTGTGACACCGATGGGAACTTGTGCCTGATCTATGCGACGTTCAATCGGTCGCGGCCGCCGGACGCGCGGAACGCTGTAGGCGAGCGCCGAGCAGAGTCAGGCACAGGGCAATGACCAGGAGCAGCGCCAGGGTCCACGCCAGGGCCGAAAAGCCGTGTGGCGCAGTCGCTGCCGCGACGATCGGACCGAGGGTCGCGCCGACGTAGAAGCTGAACATGGCGACCGAGGAGGCTGCCGCGCGGGCATCGCCGCCGAGTTCACCCGCGCTCTGCAAGACCGCGGGCGCGATGACGCCGAGGCCACCGACCAGGACCGCCAGCAGCACGGTGAGGACCGCGAGGTGCGAGCCTTCGAAGGTCGCGGCGACCATCGCGGTGGCCGCGATCAGTACGCCGAGCACCATCTGGGTGGGCTTCGACAGACGCGCCAGTGGGATGGCGAGCAGCGGCAGCGCCATCATCACCGGCAGGGCGCCCGCCCGTAGGGTCAGCAGTTCGCCGGAACCGGTGACCAGACCGGTGAGCTCGATCCCGGTGTAGATGCCGACCATGACGGCCATGCTCAAGGCACCCGCCACGAGCATCGGGAGCAGCGGCTTGATGCGCAGCACCGCGGGAATGGCGGCGTAGCTGTGGCGCAGCGGGAAGTCACGGCCGGTGGGGGCGTCATCGAGCATGACTGCCCGCAGCGCGAAGGCCAAGGCCGCGAAAACGACTGCGGAGCCGAGGAATACGGCGCGCCACGGAAACGATGCGACCACGGCCTGCGAGACGATCTGGGCGATGACGGTGGCGGCCAGGAAGGAGGTGGCCACCGACATGGTGACCACGGCCCGGTGCCCCGGCGCGATGCGCGTGCCGACGTAGGCCATGATCGCGGGCGGAATCGAGCCGACGACGAGGCCCTGCACGATCCGGAGCGCGACGGCCACGGGGGCACTGAACGCCAGACCGGTCAACAGGGTGACCACCGCAGCCACGAGCATGCCGGTGACCAGGACCCGGCGATGGCCGTATCGATCCGACAGCGGGCCGAACAGCACGAAGCCGCCCGCGTAGCCGAAAGCGAAGGCGCTGATGACCCAGGTCATCGCCCCCGAACCCACACTCCACTCTGTTTTCATGGCTTCGAACAGGGGAATCGGTGTGTACATCTGACCGGTGGCCAACAGGGCGGACAGCACGAAGACGGGGAGGGTGCGCCCGGTGTGCGTACGGGGCGATGTATCGCGAACGCGGGCAGGGGCCGGACTGTCGGCCGGAAGCTGGACTGTCGGTGATGCCATGTCGACGACACTAGGCTCGCACAGAGACAGCGTCAACCAAATAGTTGGTTTAAGACCTGGTAAAGTCGGCCCCATGACGGCGAGCACCATCAAACGCAGCGACGCGACCAGGCAGGCCCTACTGCGTGCTGCGCGAGCCGAATTCGCGCAGCACGGTCTGGCCGGCGCCCGGGTCGATCGCATCGCCGAGGCCGCCGGCGTCAACAAGGAACGCATCTACGGCCTGTTCGGCAGCAAGGACAGGCTGTTCGACGTCATCATCGTCGACACCATGCGCGAATTCATGGAGGTCGTCCAGCCACTCGCCGAGACCGAGCCCGGCGACTACGTCGGCAAGCTCTTCGACTACCACCGCGACAATCCGCAACTGCTGCGCCTGCTGCTCTGGGAGGGTTTGCACCGCGGCGCCGACGCGCACGATGTCGACGGTTGGCGCGCTGACCACTACGGACAGAAATTCGACCGCGCCCAAGAGCAATTCGGTGTCGACGAGAAGCAGGCGGGCCGCCTCCTGCTCGCCCTGTGCGGTCTCGCCAACTGGACCCACGCCGTCCCCCAGACCACCCGCCTGTTACTCGGCGACGCCGCCTCCGACACCGACACTACCCGCGAGTTCGTGAAGGAATTCGCCCGGGCCGCACTGCGAAACCTCGCGACCACACCCCGACCCGTCGCGCCACAGCCCGACGCCACCCCTGATCCCACCCTCCCCGAACCGGTCAATGCATTGACCACTCCGGTGGACGACGCCGCCCGCCGGCTTCGCGAAGCCCAGGCCGCTGCCGATGCCGCCCGCGAGGAACTCACCACCGCCCTGCGCACCGCCCACGCCGCGGGGGCCGGAGCCAATCAGCTCGCCCGCCGAGTCACCGGCACCATGTCCCGCCCACTCGTCCTCAAGCTACTGGCCGACTAGGTCATGCCTCCCAATAGCTTCAGCCATTCGACCATGAGGGCCATGACGATCCCTGCCCGGTAAGTGCAGGCCAGCTTGTCGTAACGAGTCGCGACACCACGCCGATGCTTCGCCTTGTTGAACGCCCGCTCGACCACATTGCGACCCTTGTAAGCATCGGAGTCGAACCCGGGCGGGCGTCCACCGGCACGACCCTAGCGTTTCCGATTGACCACCTGATCAGACCGTTGCGGAATCACCGCCGTGATCCGCTTGCCTCGCAACAACTCTCGAGTCGCCGCTGAGGAATACGACCCACGCGGCCATCGGATTTCGGTAACAACAGCTCGAGCAGTTCCCACTGATTGTCCGTCAGAACCTTATGCCGAATCGAAGCCGAACCTACCAAACAGTCGCGGTACCGATCTTGCTAGTTGTCGTTGACGATCGACTCCAGGTTCGGTGTAACAGCGCGGGCAATTGCCTCGGCCGCACTGTGGACGCCCGCCACTAGTTCGGGCGAGGGGGGTCCATCGGCCATTCGGCCGTCAACGAAATCCGTGCCGCTGGCACCGACTCTGACCACCAAGTTGCTTGAGCGGAAGGTGACCGTCGTCCGGGCGTAACTCGTGCTGGCGTCATCGACCGCGTATCCCTCGTCGCCAACTCCGGCGACCGGCTTGGCTGCTGACACTTTGGGCTTGCCCGTGGCAGCATCGCGTGAGATCTGGAAGCTGTTCTTCGCCTCTGATACTCCCGAGTCATGCAGCTTAAAGGACAAATTGACTGACCGCGTGGCGGGTGTTCCGGTCGGTCCGTGTGAAATGTTGGCAGCGAGGAACTGGCCCTGGCATCCGTAATCACGGGTGCCAGGAGTGGGCGGAAGCTCGTCAAGATTCTGTTCGGATAGCCCAACATTTGTATATATCGAGCCAGCGAAGTCCGAGATCGCCGAGGCGATGGACTTTGTTAGTGCAGCACAGGAACTCGGGGTTCGATCGAACCGGGCGACTTCCGATGAGCCGGTGGGGCCACACGCAGCAAGAGCAACCCCGCATGCCACCACCAGCTGCAGCCGAATCGAATTTCTAATCACCGAAGGCCTTTCCAGTGGGCTTTCGAGGCTGCCATGCTCCAGTATCGAGTGCAGCTGGGGCTATAACGGACTGCACGGGGATGGCAGCGGCCTCATTCTTAATACCATTGATAACCGTGACGACCTGATCCCGAAAATCGATGACCACCTGCACCTTTGCGCTGGCCAGTTCGACAAATTTCGAAATCGTCTTTGTCACCGTGGCAACAACACCGGAAGGATCGAACTTGAGGAGGTCGTCAGCATATGTCACAAGGCCTCCAGTCGTCTCGACAACAAGCTGGGCATAGTCGCTGATGAGCGCAATAGCCTCCTTGTAATTCGTCATAATGACAGAACGGAGTTCGTCGACCTTCGTTGCCATGTTCTTAATAGAATCGCGGATCGAATTCGTCGTGGTGACCACGCGGTCGACATAGGCGACCGCGGCCTCTCGTGCCGCCCCGTTCCACCGTGCACCCAGCTCATCCTTGGCCGTCAAGAGCCCGATATTGTTGGTACCGCTGCCGTCCACGGCCGATGTCAGCTCCTGTACCGCACTTTGCCATGCGGCCGTAGTTTCGGCTGCTTCATTCGGATTGCCCAACATCGCCTGAATGCTGTCGATCAGTTCACTTACTCCCGGCACCCCGATGCGCTCGGCAGTTGTGACGAGGGTGCCCGCCGCCCCCCATGGAAAGACCAACTCCTCGGGCAGCTTGTCAGGGTTGTGATCAGCTGGGACTGGATACCCTTTTGTTGTCCTACTTCCCATCGCGCTCAGTACCCCAGTGCCTCGTCGATGTAGCCAAATTTTCGATAGTAGTCATCATCCACGCTCTGAAAGTGTGTTGCGCACGCACGGATTCCGTCTGCGGCGGAATCAATCGTCGCGGCGCTGTCCTTCAGTTTGTTGCTGACATTCAGGCTCATATCATTGAAGTGTTGGACGATATCTCGGCCAAGCGCACCCAGTGCCAGTGGCGAAAGTCGGTGCTCGCCAACACGGGCAGCTGATGTGGTGTAATGAACCGCGCAATCTTCGATCTCGACGGCTTGGATCCGCAAAGCCTCCGGGCAAACACTCAGATCGGTCACCGAATCTCCCCTGTCCTGGTACTGAGCGCATTGTTCACGGTCTGCAAAATCAACGCGATGATCTGATCTTGGTTCGACTGCGACACTTCATAGGCATCGAGGTTGATGTCGAAAAGCTGGCCTGCGCCGTCAATCGTGAGTGAGCCGTACTGTCCGTCATCGTAAGAATCAACGATCGGAACGATGGAACGTTGTCGCTGCGGCAGCGACTCGCCCCGCTTGACTCTGCCGACCGCACGGTCGTAGTTCTTGTTCAGCTCTTGCGTCAGCGTATATAGCTCATCGAAATCGGTCACTCTTTGAGATCCTTCAGAAGTTCGAATGCTTCAGGGAATTCCTTCGTCAGAGCCTCGACCGACTGATCAACCGCTTCTCTCCGTGCAGAATTGATCGCCTCGACAATCCCTCGGCAGGCTAGGTCAATGTCATCGGCGAGCAGCCAGGCCGGTCGATTCAGGTCGCCGAATCCCTGCTTCATCCGAATGTCGAGAACCGTTCGCCCATCGCCGCTCACCACTGCCATCACACGCCGGTCGTTCGAGTACCCGGTGAAAGAGTCGCGTGAGGCGGTCGATATCGCGCTCGAAGCTCGGGCCTGAAACGCGTTGAGTTGGTTGTGAATCCGGTCCAGTAGCTCGCCGAGCTCTTCGCGGTGCATGATCATCATCTGGCCGCCCTCCCCGTGCGCAAGATACCGGACGGCGATTGTCGCAGCCCGGCCGCCGGAGTGGAGGCTACCTGCCGCCCCAGGGGTGCTGTCAACGTCGACAACAATGCGGCAGCCGGGCCGAACGGGCTCCCCTGCCGCGCGGAGTCAATCGTGCGACTCATGCAGCACTATCAACCATGTCCGGCATCGGAACCGGCGACACGATGACGCGGCTCAGCAGGACAGGTCGGCGTGGTCGCCCAGCCGCATGAACGCCAAGCCGGTCAATTCGCTGAGCTGCGCTTCCGGCAGATGGGCAAGGTAGGCCGGATCATGACCTCTGGTCGATTCCGTACGGCCGGTGCGCCCGATTGACCGCGCCTACCATCGCTGAACGATCGCCGATCACGCTCAGCGCCTCGGCCTCACGAATTGCGGCTAGCTCATGTCTCCCAATCGGGTCTTCGGTTCGCCGCCGGTAGTCCGTCGGGTCGGGCATCATGTTCGCCGTGGCAAGACTGCCGGTGATCGGCATCAGGTTCTGACGGACAACCAGTGGGAACTGCTCGAGCTGCTGTTACCGAAATCCGATGGCCGCGTGGGCCGTAACTTCTCCAACAACCGCCAGGTCGTGGAGGGAATGTTGTTCCGGTTGCGAACCGGGATGCCCTGGCGGGACCTGCCCGAGGTGTTCGGTCCGTGGCAGACGGTATGGAAACGTGACCGCCGTTATGCCGCCGACGGAACCTGGGATCGGGTGCTGGTCGCGTTGACCGCGTTGGCGGACGCGACCGGCAACCTCGATTGGGTGGTTTCGGTCGATTCGACGATCGTGCGGGTGCATCAACACGGCGCCAACACCCGTCGCGGTGGTGGCGCGGTTGCCGGCCCGGATGGCGAGTTATGAGCCGGCTGATCACGGGATCGGCCGGTCTCGGGGCGGGTTGACTACCAAAGCCCATCTCGCCACCGACGGCAACGGACTCGGGTTGGCCGTATTGATCACCGCGGGTCAGGCCGGTGACTCGCCGATGATGCCGGCGGTGCTCAACGCGATCGCGGTCCCGAGGCTGGTCGGTGGCCCTCCGCGACGCAACCCCGATCGGGTGCTCGCTGATAAGGCGCATTCCTCGGCAGCGACTCGAGAGTTGTTGCGAGGCAAGCGGATCACGGCGGTGATTCCGCAACGGTCTGATCAGGTTGCCAATCGGAAACGCTAGGGTCGTGCCGGTGGACGCCCGCCCGGGTTCGACTCCGATGCTTACAAGGGTCGCAATGTGGTCGAGCGGGCGTTCAACAAGGCGAAGCATCGGCGTGGTGTCGCGACTCGTTACGACAAGCTGGCCTGCACTTACCGGGCAGGGATCGTCATGGCCCTCACGGTCGAATGGCTGAAGCTATTGGGAGACATGACCTAGCGATTCACGCGGTCTTCTCGCGGTGGGAACCGCGTTGGCGGGTGCGGGTGGCCGAGACGGGGTCGATGTCGGGCATGGACCACTGGGCGGACAGGGCCAGGCTGGGCTCGCGGCCGGAAGCTACGTGGCGGTAGGCGATTTCAGCGGCCGCGTCGGAGTCGTGCGCGGCGATGGCGGCGTAGAGGGCTTCGTGTTCGTCGCACTGGGTGCCGGGATCGCGTTCCTTGGTCAGGTGGAACAGCCAGCGGACTCGGGATTCCAAGGGGCGCAACAACGACTGCAGCAGCGGGTTGCCGGACACTTCGACGATGACGGCGTGAAAGCCCGCGTTCGCGGCGGCGATCGCGGCTTGGTCGCCACGGGCGGTGGCCTGGCGGGCCGCGGTGAGCTGCGCGCGCAGGGCGGTGAGGTCGGCCGGCTCGGCGCGTTCGGCGGCCAGGCGCGCCGCGAGGACTTCGAGGCTTTCGCGAACGTCGAAGAGGTCACGCACGTCGGTCACCGTGAACGGAGCGACGATCGCGCCCTGCCTCGGCACGATCACGACCAGACCCTCGCGTTCGAGCATCTGCAGCGCCTCGCGCAGCGGGATCCGCGAGATGGCCAGCTCGGTGGCGAGGTCGCGTTCCACGAGCCGCTGACCAGGGCTCAAGCGCAGATCGATGATCCGGTCACGCAATTCCTCGTAGGCCTGATCCCGCAGCGACTTCTTCGCCGGTTCGTCTGCCACCGCACCATCCTTCTGCTCCTGCACGCCACCACGGTAGTCCGCTCGCGGCGTGCGACCGTTTCTTACTTTTCGGTAATCCGCCCGTCATCTACGAGCACCAGGCTGACACTTAACGGTATACCGCTAAGTGAGCGGTTCGTTCGATCAAGGAGTACCCCGTGCACAAGTCCACTCGGCGCGCGATCGCCTTCGGCTCGGCCGCCCTCGCCGCCGCTGCCCTCCTGTCGGCCTGCGGTTCCGCCGACACCACCGCGTCGGGCGGCAAGCTGAAGGTCGGCGTGTTCTTCCCCGGCTCGCTGTCGGACACCGGCTTCATGCAGTCGGGCTATCTCGGCTACCAGCGCATCGCCGACGCACTGGGTGACAAGGTGGAACTCAGCAAGGTCGAACAGGTCGCCGCGAGCGACTATCAGCAGGCCCTGGTCCGGTTCGCCTCGACCAACGACCTGGTGATCTCCCTCGGCGGCCAGACCGACGCCGACGTGCGCAAGGTGGCGCCGCAGTTCCCGAACGTGAAGTTCGTCGAGATCGGCGGACCGGCCGACGCCAAGCCCCTGGCCAACCTCGCCTACTACGACCCGCAGCAGGCCGAGGCCGAATTCCTCAGCGGCGCGGTGTCGGCGGCGGGGTCGAAGTCGGGCACGGTGGCCTTCGTCGGCGGCGTCGAACTGCCCGCGATCGTCAACGCCGCCAACGCCTTCGGCAACGGCGCACGGTTCGCCAAGCCGGACGCCAAGGTGCTCACCCCGCAGTACGTGGGCGACTTCAACGACCCCGCCAAGGCCAAGCAGGCCGCACTGGCCGACTACGGCGCCGGTGCGGGCACGCTCGGGCAGATCGTGAACCTGGGCAAGGCGGGTATGGAGCAGGCCGCGACCCAGTCCAACGCCACGATGGTCGGCGGTCCGATCCCCGGTGACTGCACCAATCCCGCGTACCTGGGCTACGTGCACACCGATATCGGCGCCGAAGTCGAATTCGCGGTGAAGGCCGTGCTGGACAACTCGTGGAAGGCCGAGAACGTGCGCTTCGGGCTGACCTCGCCCAACGACGGCACCGATTTCGTGTTGTGCAGCAAGGACTCCGGGGTCGCCGACGCACTCGCGAAGGCGAAAACGGCCCTGTCCACCGGCGCGGTCAAGCCGTACTGATCCACGATGAGCACTCCCGCATTGACCCTGCACGGGGTCGGTAAGCGCTTCGGTGACGTGCAGGCGCTGCACGATGTGGACGTCACCGTCGAGTCCGGCACTGTCCATTGCGTTCTCGGCGAGAACGGCGCGGGCAAGTCCACGCTGTGCAATCTCGTCTTCGGCGGCTACCAACCCGACACCGGACGTATACAGCTGGGCGGCACGGACTTCCGGCCCGACTCCCCCGCCGCCGCGATGGCCTCCGGCGTGGCCATGGTGCACCAGCACTTCAGTCTGGTCACCACCATGACCGTCGCGGAGAATCTGCTGCTCACCCAGCACGGACTCCGGTCGCGCCGCAAGGAGCTGACCGACCGGCTCGACGAGATCGCCCAGCGCTACCGCCTGCGCGTCGACCTCGACCAGCAGGTCGCGACCATGCCGGTCGGCGCCAGGCAGAAAGTCGAGATCGTCAAGGCATTGCTGCGCGATCCGGCGCTGATCCTGCTCGACGAACCGACGGGAGTGCTCGATCCGGCCGAGATCGACGCGTTGATCGACACCTGCCGCGCCATCGCCGCCGACGGCAAAGCGGTAGTCCTGGTGACGCACAAACTCGGCGAGGTGGCCAGGGTCGCCGATGCCGCGACCGTGCTGCGCCGCGGCACGGTCGCCGGTGGCGGGCGGATGTCGAACACCACCATCGCCCAGTTGCTCACCGCGATGGTGGGGCGCACCGCCGCCGACCTCGATCCGAGCGTCGCCGCGACCATCGGCCTGGATTCCGCCGACGCGGCGCGGTCCGTCGACGTGCCTGTCACGAACGCCGGATCAGGCTCACCCGCAACGGCTCTCACCGAAGAAGCCGAGTCGTCCTCGTCGAACGTCCGCCTCGGATCAGCCGACTCCGGTTCCCCCGCGCCGGTTCTCACCGTCGATCGGGTGACCGTGCACCGCGCCGACGGCAGCGCCGCGCTCGACGACGCACGTCTGGTCGTGCGACCCGGCGAGATCGTCGGAATCGCCGGCGTCGAAGGCAACGGGCAGAGCGAGCTCGTCGCGGTCCTCGCCGGCGGCACCCCGGTGAGCGGAGGCAGCGTCACGCTGGCAGGCACCGACATCACCACCGCGAGTCCCGCGACCCGAACCGGGCTCGGCCTGGGCATCGTGCCCGAGGACCGCCACCGCGACGCGATGGTCGCCGAGATGACCTTGGCGGAGAACCTCTTCCTGGGCCGGCTGGGGCGCTTCCGGCGCTTCGGCCTACTCGACAAGCAGGCGATGGGCCGCGCCGCCCAGACCGAACTCGACCGCTTCGATGTGCGCGCGGCCGGACCATGGGTGCCGATGGGCTCGCTCTCGGGTGGCAACCAGCAGAAGGTGGTGCTGGCCCGCGAACTGTCGGCCGCGAACCTGCGCTGCCTCGTCGCCGCCCAGCCGACGCGCGGATTGGACATCGGCGCAGTCGATTTCGTGCTCACCCAGCTGCGTCGCGCGGCCGCTGACGGCTGCGGGGTACTGGTGGTGTCGAGCGAAGTACCCGAATTGCTGGCGCTGTGCGACCGGGTGTTCGTCGCCTATCGCGGCGCCCTCGCCGGACCGGTGGAGACATCCGATCCCACAGCGGCACAACAGATCAGCGAATTGATGATGGGAGTCGCGGCGTGATGGGCAAGTTCTCCCCGGGGCCGAATTCGACGGACCCGCGGCAATGGGCACACCACCCGATCGTCGTCGCCATCGCGGCGATGCTCGCGGCGGGGGTGATCGGGCTGATCCTGGCCGCGGTCGCCGGCGCCGCCCCCGGCGCCACGATGACAGCACTGTGGGAGGGCATGTTCGGTAGCGACTACGCGATCGGCGCCTCGCTCAATGTCGCGGCCACGTTGATGCTGGTGGCCGTCGGGTTCACCATCGCCCACCGCGCGGGGCTGGTCAATGTCGGTGGCGAAGGCCAGATCTGCGCCGGTGGCATCGCCGCCACCGCGATCGGCACCACGCTCACCGGCGCACCGGCCGCGATCACCCTGCCCGCGGTGCTGATCGGGGCGGGCGCCGCGGGCTGGCTGTGGGCCGCCATCGCGGCGTATCTGCGGGTCGCGCGCGGCACCAGCGAGATCATCACCACGCTGCTGCTCAACTTCGTCGGCTTGGCGCTGGTGCTGCTCGTCGTGCACGAGCCCGCGCTGCTGCGCCAGCCGGTGACCTCCTCGGAGACCCTGCCGCAATCCGAACAGCTCACCGCGGCCGCGCATCTGCCGCTGCTCGGCATCGAACGCTCCCCCGCGACCATTGCCCTGTGGATCGCCGTGGTGGCCGCGTTCGGCACCGCGATCCTGGTGCGCCGCACCGCACTCGGTACCCGATTGCGGGCGGTCGGGCTCAATCCCGACGCGGCGGCGCGGCTCGGGCTGCCGGTGCAGCGGCTGCGTTTCCTGAGCCTTTCGGCGGCGGGCGCGTTCTCCGGCGTCGCGGGCGGGCTGCTGGTGGCGACGGCGCCGTTCGTCCTCGCCGAAGGGTTCTCCTCCGGATACGGATTCTCCGGCCTGGTCGTCGGCCTGCTGGCACGTGGCTCACTGGCCGCTGTGGTCGCGGTGTCGCTGCTGCTCGGGTTCCTCGTCTCCGGCGGGATCAATCTGCAGCTGGCCGCGAATGTGCCCGCGTCGACCATCTCGGTCGTGGAGTCGCTGATGATCGTGTTCATCGCGGGCGCCGCCATCTGGACCTATCGCCGACGCAAGACCGAACCCACCGCACCACAACCGGTTTCCTCGGTGGACACCGCCGATCTGGCAGGAGCGCCGCGATGAGCCTCGACACCGTCACCGATATCGCCACCAGCGGCATCGGTTTCACCCTGCCCATCCTCGTCGCCGCGAGCGGTGAGCTGGTCAGCGAGCGCGCGGGTGTGCTCAACCTGAGCCTCGAGACGATGATGCTGACCGGGGCGTTCGCCGGTGTACTCGGCGCCGTCACCACCGGTTCGCCGGTGCTCGGCGCGGCCACCGCGGTGCTCGCTGCCCTGATCTTCGGTGCGCTGCAGGCGATCTGGAGTATCGGCTTGCGCGCCGACCAGATCGTCGTCGGCATCGCGAGCAACGCCCTGGCGCTCGGTGCCACCACCTACGGTGCGCGTCTGCTGCTCGACGACGGCAAGGGCCACAGTGTTCCCGGCTTCGACGCGCTGCCGATACCGGTGCTGCACCATATCCCGGTGCTGGGTCCCGCCCTGTTCGGGCAGACCGCCCTCGGCTATCTGTGCATCGCGGTCGTCGCCGTCCTGGCGTTCGTGTTCTCCCGCCGCACCAAGCTGGGTCTGGTGATCGACGCGATCGGCGAGGACGCCGTCGCGGCCGACCGCACCGGTCTGCCCGTGAAGGCCGTCCGCTACGGCTGTGTGCTGCTCGCCGCGTTCGCCGCGGGCCTCGGCGGCGCGCAATTGGCGCTGTCGGAGGTGCATTCGTTCAGCGACAACATGACCGGCGGCATCGGCTATCTCGCCGTGGTCGCGGTGATCGCGGGCCGGTGGCGTGCGCTCGGGGTGATCTGGGCATCGGTGTTCTTCGGTCTCGCCCAGGCCCTGCAGTTCGCACTGCCCGCCCTCGGTGTCGATGTGCCGTTCGCGTTGCTGGTGATGCTGCCCTATCTGATCGCGATCGTCGCCGTCAGCGGCTTGGTCGGCAACAGCCGCTCGCCGCGCGACCTCACCGTCGCCTTCGCCCGAACTTCCTGACCCGCCACTACTTCGTAGGAGCCACCGTTGACTCTGATCCTGTCGCACTCCGATGTGACCGCCGTTCTCGACCGCGGCGAGGTGCTCGCCGCGGTCGAGCGCGCGCACGCCGATCTGGCACTGGGCACCGCGTTCGTCCCCGCCCCACCGGCGATGGCACTGGGCGGCGCGGCCTTCGTGCCCATGGTCGCCGCCGCCGAATCCGCCGGTGCCGCCGCCGTCAAGCTGCTCGCCGACCTGCCCGCCAATCGCGAGCGCGGTCTGCCGGTGCAGCGGTCGGTGATCGTGGTGACCTCGGCGGCCGACGGTTCGTGCGAGGCACTGATCGACGGACGCCTCGTCACCGCCGTCCGTACCGCCGCCGCCAGCGCGGTGGCGACGAAATACCTGTCCCGACAATCGAGTTCGGCACTCGGCGTGATCGGCGCGGGCAATCTGGCCGTGGAGCACACGCGCGCGATAGCGACCGTGCGCGAGCTCGAGACCGTGCTGGTGTGGTCGCGCACCGCGGCCACGGTCGACCGATTCCGCAGTGCGATAGCCGATCTCGGACTCGAGGTGCGCGCCCTCGACAGCCCGGAGTCGGTTACCCGCGCCGCCGACATCCTGTGCACCCTCACGCCCTCCCGCGAGCCGATCGTCCACGGTGCCTGGTTCGGTGACGGTCTGCACGTGAACGCCGTCGGCGCACCGCCGAGGGCGGATCACCGCGAGGTGGACGGCGAGGCCATGCGCCGGTCCAGGGTAGTCGTAGACTCGATCGGCACCACGCTCACCAAGTCCGGCGACACCCTGATGGCCATCGCCGAAGGCGCGATCACCCAGGACGCGGTGGGCACCGAGCTGGGCGAGGTGATCACGGGCCGGGCAGCGGGCCGTCGCGGCGACCGCGACATCACCCTGTTCAATTCGGTGGGCATCGGCCTACAGGATCTGGCCGCGGCCCGCCTGCTCATCGACAAGGCCCGCGCCAACGGCATCGGAACGGAAGTGGATCTCACCTCATGAGCGAACTGACCGATATCGACATCACCCATCTGCGCCGTGCCATCGACCTCGCCGGGCACGCCGCCGCGCTCGGCGATCGTCCCTTCGGCGCGATCGCTGTCGGCCACGACGGTGCGGTGCTGGCCGAGGGCGTGAACGCGGTGAACACCACCGGCGATGTCACCACCCACGCCGAACTGGTCGCGATCACCCTCGCGACAGCCGCGGGCCACGCGGCGAAACTGGGTGGCGCCACCGTCTACGCCAGCGGCGAACCGTGCCCGATGTGTGCCGCCGCGATGGTGTGGGCCGGGGTCGGCCGCATCGTCTTCGCCGCGGCCGCAGCCGAATTCGGGCCGATCATGCCCGCGGGCACCAGCTTCGGTCTCACCTGCGCCGAGGTCGTCGCGAGCTCGAACGTGCCGATCGAGGTCAGCGGACCACACCTGGGCGAGGAAGCTCTCGCCGTGTTCCGCGCGGCCGCGCAGAACTAGCCCGAAGACACCGAGGGCGCGACGCCGTATCGACGCCGCGCCCTCGGTGCACGGTTCACTTCACCGCGACGACCTCGGCGGGCTCGCCCAGTTCGCGCTGTTCCTCGATCGCCTCGGGCGTGCCCGGCACCTGAGTGCCGCGCAGCGAGACACCCTTGGTCTCGATGAGGAAGAACGACGCGACCAGGCCGACCGCGCACGCACCGAACATGTAGTACGCCGGCACCATGTTGTTGCCGGTCGCGCTGATGATCGCCTCGTTGATCACCGGGGCGGTGCCGCCGAACATCGAGGTGGCGACGTTGTAGCCGATCGCCACGCCGGCGAAACGCACGATCGTGGGGAACATCGCGGGGAATGTGGCCGAGATGGTCGCCAGCTGGGGAGCGTAGAGCAGGCCCAGGATCGCGAAGCCGACGATCGCACCGGTGAGCGAGGAACCGATCAGGTGGTACACCGGGATCACCGCGATCATCATCGCCGCGCACGAGAACATCCACATGGGTTTGCGCCCGATCCGGTCGGAGAGAGCACCGAGGAACGGCAAGGTGCACAGCATCGCGACCTGGCCGATCAGCGGCACGAGCAACGCATCCGATTCCTCCATGCCGATCGTGGAACCGAGGTAGGTCGGGGTGTAGCTGAGCAACGAGTAGTTGACGACGTTCAGCGCGATCACCAGGCCGAACAGGGTCAGCACCGGGCGCAGGTACTTCGTCACCAGATCGCGGTAGACGCCGGAGACTTCCTCGGTCTCGTCCTTGCTGTCGACCTCGCGGAACACCGGGGTGTCCTCCACCCGGCTGCGCAGGTACATGCCGATCAGGCCGAGCGGTCCGGCGATCATGAACGGGATGCGCCAACCCCACGAATTCATCGACGCGTCGTCGAGGACATTCACCAGCAGCAGGGCGACCAGGTTGCCGAGCGTGAAGCCGGCGAGCGTGCCGACCTCGAGGAAACTGCCATAGAATCCGCGCTTGCGATCGGGTGCGTATTCGGCCATGAATGTCGCGGCGCCACCGTATTCACCACCGGCGGAAAGTCCCTGGATCATACGCAGCGCGTACAGCAGAATCGGAGCGCCGATGCCGATCATGTCGAAGCTCGGGATGAGGCCGACGGCGAGAGTCGATCCGGCCATCAGAATAATCGTGGTGGCGAGCACGCGCTTGCGCCCGATGCGGTCGCCGAGCGGACCCCAGATCATGCCGCCTACCGGCCGGATCAGGAACGATACGGCGAAACCGAGCAGCGTGTAGACCATCCCGGACTCACCGTCACCGGGGAACAACGACCTCGCGATATACGTCGCCAGATAGGCGTAGACACCATAGTCGAACCATTCGACCGCATTACCGATCGCCGACGCACCTATTGCCCGGTGCAGCACCGATTTCGATTCCTTCGACATCCACAACACCCTCTCGTCGTCGCCTTTCACGAATACCCGACCTCTTTGCGAGCAAACGTTACGAGCGCGCGAAGGCCGCCCTTTATGGCCTCTATACTGCGAATATGGTCCTGCGACACGGGGTATACCTGCCGCCGTTCGGCGAACTGGCCGACCCGCGAGTGCTGGCCGAGATCGCGGTCGAAGCCGAGACCGCGGGCTTCGACGGCGTCTTCGTCTGGGACCACGTGGCACGTGACGGTGATCACAGACCTGTGGTCGGGCGAGGTCGTCCACCACGACGGTCCCGCCTATCGGGTGGACGGGCTGCAATTCCTGCCACGCCCGGTCCAGCGGCCACGCATTCCGATCTGGGTCGCCGCCCAATCCGTCCACCAGGCCCCGCAGCGGCGGGCGGCGCGCTATGACGGGCTCTGCCCCGAGGCGAGTCCGGACGAACTCGTCGACATGCTGGCGATCATCGCCGAACACCGCGGCGATCTGAACGGTTTCGCGGTCGCGGTGGCCGCACCCACCGACCGCGAGCGCGACGCCTACGAAACGGCAGGCGCGACTTGGTGGTTGGCCGAACTGCCGATGCTGTGCACGAAGGCCGAGGCGATCACCCGCGTTCGCCGAGGCCCCGGCTGAGCTGGGTCGAGCGGTTCAGCACACCGACCGGATCGGCAGTGCTCGACGATCAGGTGAGGGCGGCGAGTTTGTTCGCGAGGACGGTCTTCTCGCGTTCGTTGCCGCACCGGCGGATGGCTTCGGTGAGCTCCGCACGCGCTTCGATGGTGCGGCCGAGTCGGGTGAGTAGTTCACCGCGCACGCTGGGCAGCAGGTGCGAGGTGGACAGGGCGCCGGAGGCGCTGATCTCGTCGACGATCGGCAGGGCCGCCGCGGGCCCGTCGGCCATCGACACCGCGACCGCCCGGTTGAGGTCCACCACCGGTGACGGCGCGAGTCTGCCCAGTGCCTCGTACAGCACGACCACCCGTTCCCAGTCGGTCCGCTCGACCGACGGTGCGACAGCGTGACATTCGGCGATCGCGGCCTGAAGTCCGTAGGCGCCCAGTCCACGCCCCACCGCACCGGCTCGCATCAGCGCCGCACGACCGCGCCGGATCGCCGAGCGGTCCCAGCGGCGGCGATCCTGCTGTTCGAGCAGGACCGGCTCACCGTCGGGACCGGTGCGGGCGGGGAACCGCGCCGCGGTCAGTTCGAGCAGCGCGAGCAGTCCGTAGACCTCGGGTTCGTCGGGCATCAGCCGCGACAGCACGCGGGCCAGCCGCTGCGCTTCCCCCGCGAGATCGAAGCGGATGAGGTCGTCGCCGGTACTGGCCGACGATCCCTCGGTGAAGATCAGGTAGATGACGCCGAGCACCGAACCCAGCCGAGCGCGGCGCTCAGCGGCGGGCGGCACCTCGAAGCGGACTTCGGCGGCGCCGAGGGTCTTCTTCGCCCTGGTGATCCTGGCCTGCACGGTCGCGGTCGGGACCAGGCATGCCTTGGCGATCTCGTCGCTGGTCAGACCGCCGACGACGCGCAGCGTGAGGGCCAACCGTGCCTCCCGCGAGAGCACCGGGTGACACGAGATGAACATCAGCGCGAGCACGTCGTCGTCGATCTGATCGGGATCCCACAGCACGTCCTGCCCAGCACGCACGGGGTCACCGCCGGTGAGCGCATCGCCCTCGCCGAGGTCGGCGGCGAGGGCGGCGTAGCGGTCATCGAGGGCGGCGCGACGCCGGAACGCGTCGATGGCCCGGCGTCTGCCGACGGTGAGCAACCACCCGGCCGGCTGGCGTGGCACGCCTTCGCGCGACCACGTCACCAGTGCCTCGGCGAAGGCCTCCTGGGCGAGATCCTCGGCCATCGCGAAATCGCGGGTGTAGCGCGCGAGCGCGCCGACGATCCGGGCCGATTCGATCCGCCAGACGGCGGCGACCGCCTCGCGGCCGGTGTGGTCGCTCATCGTGATTCAGAGCTGGCCGCTGGCCTCACGCCACGCGCGCTCCCTCACGACCCAGACATTGTCCTGCGGGAATTCATCGATGCTCGGGACCCGTCGGATCTCGGTTTTGGTGCCCGGCACGACGACCGGCATGCGCTTGGCCCACTCGATCGCCTCCTCCTTGGAGGCCACGTTGAGAATGTAGAACCCGCCGAACAGTTCCTTGGTCTCCCCGTAGGGTCCGTCGGTGACGACCGGGGTCTCCGACGAGTAGTCGACGACGACGCCCTGGGCCGCGTCGTCGAGCCCCTCGGCGGCGACCAGCACCCCGGCGCTGATCAACTCGTCGTTGAACTTGCCCATGGTCTCGAGCATCTCGTTGAAGTCGATATCGGCCGCCGCGGCCCAGGCTTCGTCGGTGGCGCGCATGATCAGCATGAACTTCATGGTTTCGTCTCCTCGGATCGGTGTGGGCCCGCTTGCCGGGCCCTGCGTTCATCCCTAGGTCGAACGGGCACCGCTGCGGATCGACACCCGGCCGGAAATTCTTTTCGCGAGTGTTCGGCAGCCTACGACGAGTGCCGGGTGCGCGCGACGACGACGGACACGAATCCCCGATTCGGGTATTCAAGATCGTCCGGCGTGATACAGATCGAAGAGGTTTGTCATGCTGACAGCCACCTAGCGAAGGAGTCACTCGTGAGCGCAGTTCTCGTCGAGCAACGCGAGCATGTGCTCGTCATCGTGCTGAATCGGCCCGAGGCCATGAACTCGGTCAACGCCGAAGTGAGCACGGGGGTAGGCGAGGCGCTCGAGCGAGCCGAGGCCGACCCGCAGATTCGCGCGGTGGTCCTCACCGGCGCGGGCGAGCGGGCGTTCTGTGCGGGCGCGGACCTCAAGGCGCTGAGTCGCGGTGAGTCGATTCTCGCCCCGGGACATGAGGATTGGAACCTGGCCGGGTACGTCCGACACCCGATCAGCAAGCCGACCATCGCCGCGGTGAACGGTTTCGCCCTCGGTGGCGGCACCGAACTCGTCCTGGCCAGCGATCTCGCGGTCGCCGCCGAGACCGCCACCTTCGGCCTCCCCGAGGTCGCCCGCGGCCTGTTCGCCGCGGCAGGCGGCGCGTTCCGCCTGCCCGAGCAACTCCCCCGCAAGGTCGCGATGGAGATGATCCTCACCGGCGAGCCGATCACCGCGGCCCGCGCGCTGGAGCTGGGCCTGATCAACCGTGTCGTGCCCGCAGGCGAGGTCCTCGACGCCGCGCTCGCGCTGGCCGGTCGGATCGCCGAGAACGCGCCGCTGGCCGTGCAGGCGAGCAAGCGGGTGGCGCTGGGCATGATCGACGGCAAGCTCGCCGACGATGCCGCCTGGGACCAGACCAACCGCGAGATCGTGACGGTCGCCCAGACCGAGGACATGCGCGAAGGCGCCATGGCCTTCGCGCAGAAGCGCAAGCCGAACTGGCAGGCGCGCTGACACAGTGCGGATCCTGATCCTCGGCGCCTCCGGCTTCGTCGGCAGCGCGCTGCACGCGCAGTTCGCCGCGAACCACGAGGTCGTCGGGACCAGCCGGGGCGGGCACGGGCTCGCCCCGGTGGATCTCGCCGACACCGATGCCGTGCGCGCACTCGTCGGACAGGGTTTCGACGTCGTGGTCCACACCGCCGGTGTCGTGGACCTCGGTGCCGCGCAGCGTGATCGCGCCGCGGCCTATGCGGCGAACGTGGCGCCGATGGTGCCGCTGCTCGACGCCATCGGCGACACGGGCGCGAAGCTCGTCTACCTCTCGACCGACAATGTCTTCGACGGCACGGCCGACCACTACGACGAAAGCGCAACGCGCACACCGATCAACGTCTACGGCGAGACCAAGGTGGCCGCCGAGGATCTGGTTCTCGAACGCGACCGGCATCTGGTCGTGCGCCTGCCCCTCGTCTACGGGCGCAGCCCACGGTCGAACAAGTTCCTGGCCCGCTTCGCCGCACCCGAGATCCACGCGCGCACCGATATCGTCTGCAATCCGCTGTACCTACCCAGCTTGGCGCCCGCGCTCGAGCAGCTCGCCGACGAGGCGGGCGTCGTGCACATCGCGGGCGCGGAAACTCTGAGCCGCTACGAGCTCATGACCCGGGTCCGCGACCACCTCGCCGCACCGGCGCGCATCGTGGCCACCGATCAATTCTCCGCCGTCCAGGACTGCCCGCGACCATTGCGGCTGGTCATGCGCAGTAATCGGCACAGCCTGACCGGCCCGGACGTGGACACCGCGCTCGCCGATCTGCGCTGATCTCGGGTCACCTGTTGACGCTCACGAAAGAGTGAGTGTACAGTCACTCACATGACCAAGCGCGGTGCCACCCTCTCCACCTCGGACGTCCGGCGTGACGCGGTCGTGGACGCGGCGATCATCGAGTTCGCCAAGACCGGCTACCACGGCACCCCGATCAACACCGTCGCCGCGCGCGCCGACATCTCCCCCGCCTACGTCTTCAAACTCTTCCCCGGCAAAGTCGCCCTGTTCGTCGCCGCCCTCGATCACTGCTTCGACCTCGTCGAACGCGCGATGTCCACGGGCGCGGCCAATTCCACCGCGACGGACCCGGCCGCCATCCTGCACGACATGGGCGGCGCCTACGCCGAACTCATCGCCGACAAGAGTCTGCTCATGTTGCAGGTACACGCCCAGTCCGCCACCGACATCCCCGAAATCGCCGACGCGTTGCGACGGGGCCTGGCCAAAGTGACCACGTTCGTGCAGCGCCGCTCCGGCGGCACACCCGAGCAGATCCAGTACTTCATCGCCTACGGCCAGCTCTGCCACCTCGTGACCACGCTCGGCCTCGACGGCAACGACAGCGCGTGGGCCACCGCTCTCACCACCGGAATGCGCCACCCGAAAGCCCACTGACCCCTCCGCTCCAGCCTTTTCAGGGTGGAGCTTTCTTTTGCAGCAAGAGTGATTGACCAGTCACACACCATGGAAGGTAGCTCCTGATGAACACCACCACCGCCACCGAAATCGTCCTGCCCGGTCGCGTCGACCCCAGCGGCCTGCTCGTCACCCGACGCGAACTCCCCGCACCCGCACCGGGTCGCGCACTGGTTCGAGTCGATGCCTCCGGGGTGTCCTTCGCCGAGCAGCAGATGCGCCGCGGCAAGTACTACGACCAGCCCCCGTTCCCTTTCGTGCCCGGCTACGACCTGGTCGGCACGGTGATCGAGGCCGACGACACGACGCTGGTCGGCACGCGGGTGGCCGCGCTGACCAAGACCGGCGGCTGGAGCAGCCACGTCGACCTCGACGCCGCCGATCTGATCCCCGTCCCCGATACCCTGGACGCCGCCGATGCGGAAACCTTTGTCGTGAACGGCATTACCGCCTGGCAGATGCTGCACCGCGTAGCCGATGTTCAGCCGGGCGCGACGATCCTCGTCCACGGCGCCAACGGCGGCGTCGGCTCGACGCTGGTCCAATTGGCCCGTGCCGCGGGCATTCACGTGATCGGCACCGCGTCCGCTCGCCATGCCGACGCGGTCACCGCACTGGGCGCCACCTGGATCGACTACCGCGCCGATGTGCCACACCAGGTTCGGGCCATCGCACCGCACGGTGTCGACGCGGTGTTCGATCACGTCGGCGGGCCCGGCATCAGCGATTCGTTCGACCTGCTCGCCGACGGCGGCACCCTCGTTTCCTATGGAACGGCGGCCACCAAGAACGACGAGGGCGACTCCCGGTTGCCCGTACTGAAACTGTTCGCCCGCCTGCTGTGGTGGAACATGTTGCCCAACAAGCGAAGTGCGCACTTCTACAACCTGTGGGCAGGCAAGCGCAACATCACCCGCTTCCGTGCTCGGATCGCCGAAGATCTCGCCCAGGTCTTCTCACTCGCCGCCGCGGGCACCGTCACCGCCCAGGTCGCGGCCCGTATCACTCTCACCGATGCCGCCCGAGCACTCGAGCTCGCCGAATCCGGCACCGTCACCGGCAAAGTCGTCCTCGTCAGCGCCTGACCCGCTCACACACTGGAGATCGATCATGTACGTGTCCCAGCCCGTCCGCACCGTCCTCGACAATCGCCCCATCTACCTGAGCTTCGGCCTCGCCTGGCTGGTCGGCCACGGCACCTTCGCCCTCAGCCATGGCCCGAACCCGCTGCTCGACCTCCCCGGATTCGTGCCGACCGCACTGCTGGGCGTCGGCCTGCTGGCGGCCATGATCGTGACCACCGTCGTCTCCCTGCGAGCCCAACGCGGCGCGACCGGACAGGAAGCGGTCGTGGGCAATCTGCTCGGCGCATCGTGGCTGATCGGGTTCGCCGCGCTGTTCTTCCTGATCACGGCGCTCGGTTCGACGCTGAGCCCCGACACCGCAGCGACTCTCTGGCCGACCGGGTCCGGGCTGATCGTCGGACTGCTCTACCTGGCGGGCGGTGTCGCCTACCGCGACGTCCTGCAGTACACGCTCGGCGCCTGGCTGGCCGTGAGCTCTACGGCCGCACTGTTTCTCGATGGCGCGTACCTGTACTGGGCGCTGGCACTGGCCGGCGGCGGCAGCTATCTGCTCGCCGCCGCGCTCGAGCCGCGCAGGATCGCCGCCGCGCGCTGAGCATCGGCCACGT
The DNA here is from genome assembly GCF_042671725.1 of Nocardia sp. NPDC127606. Taxonomy (NCBI): domain Bacteria; kingdom Bacillati; phylum Actinomycetota; class Actinomycetes; order Mycobacteriales; family Nocardiaceae; genus Nocardia; species Nocardia sp. NPDC127606. The sequence goes on from NZ_JBHXWQ010000001.1 coordinate 2,163,595, forward strand.
GCCCGTCCGGAATTCCGGGCGGGCACGGTCGGCGTTCAGCCCTTCGGCTGCGCGCCGATCGCCGACCCCATCCATCGCCGCAGGTATCGGCGCAGTTCGTCGTCGGAGCGTGCCGGGTTGCCCGGTGACAAGAAGAACGACTGCATGGTGCGCAGAACGTATTCGACGAGTTCGCGCAGTGCGGGCTCGTCGTAGCCGTGGGCGGTCCAGTCGACATCGAAGCGGCGGATCATGGTCATGCCGAAGGCTTGGGCCTCGTCGGAGGTCATGTCTTCCGGGTGCGCGTTGGAGTACGAGCTCGACAGCAGAATTCCCAGGTGGGGGGTGCGGCGAACATCGGTGAGGGTGAAGACGACAGCCTCTGTCATCGCTTCGACGGGGTCGCCGAGACCGCTGACCTGGCGGGTGAGTCGATCGAGGAAATCGTCGACCGAGGCGATGGCCGAGGCGGTCATGAGCGCGTCGGCGCTGGGGAAGTACCGGTAGACCGTCTGACGGATGACGCCCAGCGACTCCGCCACGTCGGCGATGCTGATCTCCGCACCGGTCCGGCCGATGAGTTCGACTGCGGCGGCGATGATCCGGCGCGTCGCCTCCGCGTCGTCACCCGGCGGACTGCCGCCCCACCCACGTCTACGCGCCACCAGGTGGACGCTAGCACAACCGCAGGTCAGGGCGAATTCCTCGAAAGTTATCATACACAAGACGGCTCGCTCGTATGATTGCTTTATCAACCGTGGCCGAACAACGAGGTATCTCACCGTGACCGACCTTCACGTCCGCAAAATGGATTTCGCGTTCTCCGACTACGACGTGCCGTTTCTGTGGAATCCACAGAACCCGGCGTTCTCGTCGATGGCCAATGCCGTTTCGTTCCTGGCGATCGGCTTCGAGAAGATGATCGTGCAGCTGATCACGCAGGCGAAACCGCAGATCACCGACCCGGAAGTGGCCGCGGAGGCCGACGCCTTCATGCGTCAGGAGGGGCAGCATTCGACGGCACACCGCCAGCACGTCAAGGCGCTGATCCGCCGCTATCCCGGCTTGCAGCAGACCCTCGACGCGGTGATCGGGGAGTTCGACAAGCTCACCGCCGAGACCTCGGTGAAGTACCGCCTCGCCTACACCGCCGACCTCGAGGCGACGTTCACGCCGGTGTTCAAGCTGATGCTCGACAACGACAAGAATCTGTTCGCCCCCGGCGACGACCGCGTCGCCTCGCTGTTCATCTGGCATTTCGTCGAGGAAGTCGAGCATCGCAGTTCGGCGCTGATCATCTTCAATTCGGTGGTCGACAGCGAGCTGTACCGGATGCGGGTGGCGGCCTCGATCTTCCGGCACGTGCTGCAGGTGATCCGGGTGGCATGCGAAGGCTTCAACGAGCATGTGCCGCTGGAAGATCGGCAGGTCGACGCACTGTCGATGTTCGCCAACTACCGCCGCGGGCAGACCCTGCGCCGGTGGCTGCCGTTCCTCCAGCCTGCCGACAACGGCACGATGCCCCGCGCGTTCGACGATCTCGGTCTGCGCGAACAGCTCGTCGCACTGGGCGGCATCATCCGCAGTCAAACGCCCGGACACAATCCGGCGCACGAGAAGCTGCCCGCGCTCGCCGACGAATGGTTCCGCCGCTACGACGAAGGTTACGACGTAACCCGTTGGTACACCGCCGATTCCGCCAGCTCGTAGAAGGTACCCCGATGGCCGAACACTGCTCCCCCACCTTCGCCGAGCTCGCACACGAACTCGGCTTCTCCTGCGAGGAGGCGGGCGGACTCGTCGAGTTCCGCAACCCGTTCGCCCTCGAGAACTGGACCCTGCCGGTCCTCGAACTCACCATCGTCGTCGGCGCGATTCTCGCGCTCTGGTACGCGATCATGCGCCTGCGCCGCCACGGTGACCCGACCAATCTCGTGCTGTGGTTCGGCGCCACCGCCTATCTGTTCGTCATCGAACCCCCGCTGTACTTCCCGGCGGCGTTCGGCATCGAAGAACACGTCGACACGATGTTCGCGCACAACGTCTTCACCGTGGACTTCCTCTGGGGCCGGCTACCCATCTACATCATCGCGATCTACCCGCTGATGGCGACGATGGCGTTCGGCATCGTCCGGATGCTCGGCATCTTCCGCCGCTACGGCACCCTGATCGGCGCCACCTGCGTCGGCTTCGTCCACCACGCCTTCTACGAGATCTTCGACCACCTCGGGCCCCAATTGCGCTGGTGGGAATGGTCGATCGACAACCCGCTCAACCAGCCGATGTTCGATTCGGTTCCGATGGGCAGCGTCGTCGTCTTCGCCGCCCTGTGGCCGATGTCGCTGGCCTTCTGCGTGCAGTATTTCGTCGGCCGCCACGTCGACGACGGCCGACACTTCTCCGGCGTCGCATTGACCTGGCGCACCATCGTCATCGGCCTGCTGGCCTCGGTCGGTACGTTCCTGCTCCCCCTGCCCGCCACTGTCATCGGCATGAGCAGCACCACCGTGCGCGGCATCGTCTACGCATTGGAACTGGCTGTCCTCGCCGTGGTCGCCGGCATCGTGATGGTCCGCCAGTGGTCCGAACTACGCCGAGGAACCGCCACACCCCCGCAGTACGAAGACCCCTTCGTCCAACGATTCGCCACTCTCTACCTGATCGTCTTCGCCGCCCTCTGGATCGCCTCCCTCCCCGATTTCTTCGCCGCCGTCAACGGCGAAACAACCAACGGCGACCCCATCGGCAACCTCTGGTACACCGCAGCCTGCTTCGCCGTCGCGATCGCCTCGGTCGTGGCGACCTTCACCGTGCCGCGCGCACGACCCACCCCGGACGCACCCGTGGCGGCAGCATCACAAGCGCCCGGCTGATCCACCATCAGCCGCGCTCGGAACGGTCAGCAGAACGTCTGCTTCCGTTCGGCGTATCGCCTGCGCCAAGACATCACGCCGTAGCGTCGCCGATGCGGTGGCGGTAGCTGTCTGCCAATGCGCGCAGCGCGGCGCCGCCGTCGCCGGTGAACGACGAACCATGCATCAGTGCCAGCGTTTTCGGTGCGAGCCCGGCGAGCCGGTCGACGATCATCGGGGTCGCCGGCGCCAGCGACGAGTAAGCGAACAGGTCTTCGGTGTGAACGGCGGGGCCGACGATGTCGTCTGTAGTGAGGGCCGCGCCCGCACCGAGGTGGGTGAACAGATCCCCGCACAGCAGAGTCTGCGTGGTTTCCTCGAACAACACACGCGCTTCCCAGCCGTGCGGGGTGTGTGGGGTGTCGATGTGGCGCACCCGCATCCGGCCGAGTTCGATGGTTTCGCCGTCGGCAAGCGGTCTCGGTGGCCGGTCGGCCATGTGGTCCAGCGACACCATGCAGCCGACGGCACCGTGGGCGACCTGCGCTTCGGGGGCCGCGGCGAGAAACTGGTTCATCGACCCGCATTCGTCGGATTCGACGTGCCCGAAGGTGATCCACCGCAGCCGGTTCACCGGTGTGACCCGTGCTATCGCCGCCGCGACGTCGGCGAACATCGCGCGATGCCCGGTGTGGAACAGCAGCGGCTGATCATCGGCGAGCAGGAACTGGTTGAACGTCAGCCCCTGTTCGCCGATGTCGGGCACGAACGTCGAGATGCGGTAGATGTCGGGGGCGATCTCATCGATGGTGGTGGTCATGGTCGGCTCGATTCGGTGCAGTGTCAGAACGGCACTTGGATGGTCAGTAGTCCCGCGCCTTCGGCGCGGCCGGCGACGATGCGGCAGAATTCGACTGCGTCGAGGTCTAGGCGTTCATCCGTTGTGCCGCAATGCCATTGACCTCCGGCCGCGCCTGTCAGGCGCAGGTTGTAGGGCATGCCGTGACGGGCGGCCCATTCCTGGACCACATCGGCCACGATCGCCCCGTCGTGCTCCTCGGTCAGCACGAGAACGTGCCCGGTGGCCCGGGCCAAGTCGATCCGATGCATCCACGGGTCACGGGTGAGGATCGTGTCGATGGCGTACCCGATGGTCCACCGTTCGGCGGCGCCGTTGACCAGCTGCCGCTCGGGGATCGTTCGATTGCGCAGCAACGCCGGGATACGGCTGCGCGCTGCCGCGGCCTTGGGCGCGATGGCTGCCATCGACCGGACCAGCTGATCCGTCGTCTGCTGTCCGAATCGTTCGACCTGATACGCGGTCACGGCGTCGACGAGCTGCTGGCCGGGCCGCAACCGCTTGCGGGCAGCCCGGGTCTGGCGGACATTCTCCAGCGGGGAGGATGCCATCGTGGACATACCGACCACGTGGGCGACGAGGTCGTGCACAGTCCACCCGGTGCACTCGGTCGGTGTGGTCCAGTCATCACCGTCGAGCGCGGCGACCGCGTCGGCGAAGCGCAAATACTCGTCGCGGGCGAGCCGCATCGCGTCGGGATGGGTGAGCGTCGCTCGCCGCGAAGCCACCGCCGGCTGCTCGACAGCCGTCATTTCTGCGGCTCCTTGCTCGGCGGAAGGCCGACACTGTCAGCCCACATGTCCACAGCGCGGTCCAACAGCTTGCGCCGACTGTGCCCGCCCGGATCGTTGGCGAGCTGCTGATCGACCAGGCCGGACAGGACCGCGATCCAGATCTCCACGTCATCGCGGTCGGTCACGCCGATCGTGGCGAACACCGCGATGACCTCGTCGAGCGCGCGAACCGCCGACGCGTACGCACCGGGTGAGGGTTCGAATCCCGGGATCGTGCGCTGGTTCATCAGCTGATAGCGGGCGAGATCGGCAACCGCGAAATCGAAGTACGCCAGTGCCATGACGCGCACGAGGCCGCGAGGGTCCGCGGGGGCCGAGCGCAGCGCGGCGATCGAGACGCGCTCGCACTCACTCCAAGCCTGCTCGAACATCGCATCGTAGATCGCGTTCTTGGATCCGTAGTGCGAGTACAGCGACGGCGCCCGCATTCCGATCCGCTCACCGACCTCGCGCAGTGTCAGCTGCGCCAGTCCCCGCTCATGCGCGATCTCCCACGCGGCGTCGACAATTTCCTGCCGCGTCGCCTCACGCCGTTCCGCTTTCCGATCACGCCTCGGCATAGCGTCCATAGTTAGTTATTATGAACGCCGTTAGGCAAAGGGTCAACGGTGGGCGCATCAGCCTGGGCGGGATCTGCCCCGCGGATTCCCGCCGGGCCTACCCGACAGCCTGCGCGGTGGCCGGGGTGAACAGATTGATCAGGTTGCCGTCGGGGTCTCGGAGCAGTAGTGACCGGTTGCCCCACGGCATCGTCGTCGGTTCGTTGACGAAGTCCTCGACGAAGTCCCGCAGCCTGCGGTAGTCGGCGTCGACGTCGGGGACCATGAACTCGATGATCGCGGTGTGATTGTCGGCCGGGCGCGCGCTGCCCGCCCCGAACAACGCCACCGTACGCACGCTTCCGATCGCGAGTGTGCCGGCCGGCGTGACTATCTCGGCGAAATCCGGTGTAGCCCAACGGGCTTCGACACCGGTCACCCGCTGATAGAAGCCGGCCAGCTGTTCGATGTCGTCGGTGATCAGGCGGATCGAGACGAGGTTCATTGCGTACTCCTGCCATCGGGGTCGGGCGGACGTTCACCGCCGAATCCCACGGTAGGGGCAATACCGGACAGTTTCCGCCCGGTATCGATGCGAGAATTGCCGGATGACGCGCCCCACCGCCCGAGTACTGGCCCTGCTCGAGCTGTTGCAGGCGGGCGGCACCCGTACCGTCGGCGAACTCGCCGGTCGGCTGGGCGTGGATGAACGCACCGCCAGGCGATACGTCACCCATCTCACCGACCTGGACATCCCGGTCCGCTCGGTCCGCGGCCGCTATGGCGGGTACCGACTCGCTCCCGGCTACCGGATGCCTCCGCTGATGTTGACCGACGACGAGGCGGTGGCAGTGTTGCTCGGACTCCTCACCAGCCATTCGACGACATCAGTCCACGCCGCCGACAGCGCGACGGCCAAACTCCGCCGCGTCCTGCCCGCACGCCTGGGCGCCCGCCTCGATGCACTGATGAACACCGCCGAATTCACCGCCGACGCCGGCCCCCAAGTCTCGGTCGACACCGCTGTCCTCCTCGACATCGCCGAGGCCACCCGCGAACACCGACCGGTCACCCTCGGTTACACCGACCGGAACGGACAACGCTCTCAGCGAACCGTGCATCCCTACGGGCTCGTCGCCCATTCCGGCCGCTGGTACCTGACGGCGATGGACAACAACAGCGACGACCTACGCCAGTTCCGACTGGACCGCATCACCGAGACAACCACCCTCCCCGAAACCTTCACTCCACCTACCGAATTCGACCCGCCCACCCACCTCATGTCCGCCCTCGCGACTGCCCCCTACCGACACGAGGTATCGATCCGCGTCCAGGGCACCCCCACCCAAATCCGCCCACTACTCCCCGCGACCATCGCAACGCTGCACGAAATCGACCCCCCACCCACCGATCCCATTCCATGGGTCCGAGTCCTCATCCGCGCCGAACACCTCGACTGGATTCCCCCCGTCCTCGCCGCACTGAACCGCCCCTTCGTCATCGAGCACCCCGATGCCCTCAATGACGCCGTGCGCGCCCTGGGCCAGCGCCTCACCGCGGCAACGACATCCGGCCGGAATCCCACCGCCCGGTAGTTCCGAGCTGAGTGCACAACTGGCGACCGCGGCTGAACTGCCGAAGATCGACGGTACCCTTCCTGGTCCAGGGTGCTCGAAGGTCAGAGCTGGCCGGTGGTCTGTCGGGAGAGGAACAGCTGACGTCTTTCTCGGTCGACACCGGTGACAACGACCGCGGCGTCGTCCCCGATCTGGACGAATTCGTCCGTCGGCGACATGAGGTCTCGGCGATGAATCAGCCCCTCGATCCCATCCGCCACTTGGACAAAGACACCGAAGGGCACCAGCTGGGTGACGTGCCCGTGTAGTTCTGTGCCGACGGTGGTGCACTCGGCAAAGGCATGGAAAGGGTCGGGCTGCATCGCTCGCAGAGACAGCCTGGCCTCGGCATTCCAGGTATCGAACTGCAGGAATTCACCCGAAACGCGCTGCCCGACCTGAACAACGTCGGAAGCCACTTCGAAACGCCTCCAGGACAATTCTGGGATCGTGATGAATCCGACGCCCGGGTAGAGCGGATGCGGGGGGCCATCGTCGAACGCCACGAACACGCCGAACGATTCAATCGCTGTGACGGTACCGGAAAGAACCTCGCCGCACCGCAATGATCCCAGGAACGCCCAGAGTTCGGGGCTCTCGGCCCGCCAGTCCATCTGTCCAGCCTTTCATGACGCGCTCAGCTCGTCCAACGACACTGCGGAACGTACGCTCATGCCGCGGAGCGCGCCGGCCATACTGCTACTCGGCCCGACGCGCGTTTCTGCCGAGTTGAGTATGCGAAGAGAAGAGTGATGACGAACCCGAGTTGGCAGCTTGTGCGGGCAGATGAAGTCATCGGAGTCTTGACCCAGGACTCCGTCGACATGTTCTGGACAGACTGCGTATTCGAGCCTGGACCTGGATGGGCAAACCTCCAGCCGTTGTTCGTTGCTTCTGGCGACGCTTGGCGACGCGGCGACTCTGTGGCGGCCGCCGAAGCGGATGCGGCGATAGAGGCACTCGGGCTTGGCCTCGTACCGATCGGCGGCGGTCCGTTGACGGAAATTCTCGTACGCATAAACGGGAGCAAAGCCCGCTTCCGATACTGATCGCACTCGGTCAGCGCGCATGGTTCGTCGAACAACGAGATACGTTGTTGATACAGCTAGCTGAGCGTGGACCCACGCAGGCGACGCACACGTGGTTTCGACGAGGTGATCGACGCAGTCGACCGATTGCTCTCACAGCTGTCGCGCACAGCGAAGAGGTTGGACCGGGACGCGCTGGCGCGGTTGATGTCTGCGGAGTCCACCACGGTGTTGTTCGCGCGCAGCAACGATCGGATCGTCGGGATGCTGAGCTTGGTGATGTTCCCGATTCCCTCAGGTCTTCGAGCGCGGGTCGAGGACGTGGTGGTCGACGACTCGGCGCGCGGGCAGGGTATCGGTGCGGCCTTGATCGAGGAGGCCAAGTCCCGATCCGCTGCCGCCGGTGCCAGAACTTTGGATCTGACTTCGCGAGCGTCGAGGTCGGCGGCCACCAGGTTGTATGAGCGGCTCGGATTCCAGCCGCGTGAATCACGTGTTTACCGCTTCGCGCCAACCAGCTGACCGCCGGAAGCAACGAACGCTCATGCCGCCTGTCACGCGGTCACGAACGTCCGCTTCTGCCGATGAGTCCAGAGGATGCGACCGTGTCAGGGACGGCGTCAGCCAGACGGGTGATCACCCAGCTTGCCTGGAGGTCTCGCCACCTCCTTGCCGCCGAGGCCTGTCAGGGTTGATGTAGAGCCGAACGCCCTTATACACCACAGTGTTCGGTGAATCGTCGTCATTGTCCGGGTCGCCGGAGTCCGCAGGATCCGGCAGTTCCGCGATCTGCTCGATGACGATCTGTGCTCGCGCCGCACCGGGATCGAACATCTCCTGAAATGGCCCGACGAACGACCCTCCGAGGCCGCGGTGCTTGGCGCGAACAGCCGCCCACCCCAACAGTGCCAACGGGCCGATGGTGGCGATCAGCAGTAACAAGCCCCCCATACCCACGAGCGTACCGATGAGATCATTCACTCCGCTCACGACATAATTCAGCACCAGCGGTTGCCCTGCCCGCCTGTGGCAGATCGTCGTATTCAGGACCGGTCCGCCGTTGTATGACGCAGTCATGCGGCCCCGCTCGTCCCAGGGCAGCATTTCGACCTTGTTCAACACGGCGAGGTCCTTGACGGCGTTGCCTCTGATCTCAGCCGGTCCCCAGTGCACGATTACCCGGCTGGGTACTCCGCGTGGATATCGCCGCCGAAGAGTTTCCAGTAGAAGGCGTTCATCTTCGCAGCGGCGGGTGCGTGCCGGGTCAATATCGCGGCGACCGTCGGTGGCACGTCATCCGGGATGTGCCCAGCGGCGCACTGGAGTACGTACTCGTTGCGGGCTACCGGACCGCCGCTCAACGGTGGGGGTACCCCGCAGACATCGGTCACCAGCCAGTTGACCAGACGCATGGCGGCGTAGTCGGCGTCATGCGTGATGTGTCGTTCGGTGAAGTCGCGCTCAGCGGCTGCGAGGTCGAATCGCGGCGACGTGGCCAGCCCGAAGTCGGTGAGATAGATCCTGGACCCGTCGGTGCGCATGTTGTCGAAGTGCCCGTCCATGTGCAGCAACTCCCGATCCCGCAGAAAGGTCCCGATTTCCGAGAACTGCCGCTCGACTGCGGATGCCTTGCCCGCCGGGTTCTCGCGCAGCAAGTCCGCCATCGAGTGCGGGATGTACTCGCAGAACAGCACAAGGCTGCTCGATGCGCCGGCCAGCGCTTCGAGACGGGTCCGCACGGCCGGGTAGCCGCCATGGGCAGTGACGACGGTGTCGATGTCGGCGTGTTCGGCTGCGATCGGCGACCGGCCAGGCAGGACCCGCCAGTGGTAAAGAATCGGAAACGCCTGTGTCTCGCCGCCCAGAACGGCTTCGGTGACGATGATGTTCGCTGCCAACTCACGCCATGCGTTGAAACCTGGGCCGCCGATACCGTATTGACAGAACACCGGCAGGTCGAACAGGTTCGCGGTGGAACCTCGGTTGGCGACCTCCAGGTCTGTCAGTGGGATCCGCTTGGTGAACACCGGAACGCCGTCGACGGCGAGGACTCCCGAGCCACCACCCACACCCACGTTGATGACTCGACCGGCGCCAACCAGATCAGCGAGCTCGAAATCGTTGCACGACGCCAAGAAGTCCGAAAGTCTTTGGTGGCGGGCAGTTCTGGCAGCCGTCATCGCACTATTCTGCCACCGCGTCGACGATCGAACGTTTGTCGGCAGCCGGTCCCGCACACAGAACGCACCTGTTCTGCCGCGAGTAGTGCTGTTCGAGCGGTCGCGGCGCGCTCTCGGGGGCAACAGCACGTGGCTCCATTGTGGACCGTTCAAAGGACGCGCTCGTGCCGAAAGCGCGTATCCAAACGCATACGTGCTTCTGCCGATTGCAAAGTGTTCAAGGTGAAAGTTTCTTCGTGCGTCCGAGCACTCGGTGCAGGAGCGACAGTATCGTTACCCGTATGTGGGGGTGCATGATCTGTGACAAGCACAACGGGACCGGACCACTGGTGAGCCCGGTGATCTATGTCGATGACCTCGTGGTGGTGACACACCGCCCCTCCCAAGGAGAATGGGTCCGGCCGGGGTATCTGTTCGTCGAGCCTCGACGTCACGTAGCGACTCTCGATCTGCTCGACGACGCCGAAACCCTCGCGTTCGCTCGCGCTGTCCGCTCGTCGATCGGGGCGCTGCGCCAGGCACTCGAACCCGCCCACGTCTTCACCTTCGTGGCTGGCCTGAGCGCTGCTGGTATCCACCTTCACCAGCACATCTTCACCCGGCCTGCTGGTACCGCACGAGATGTACCCTGGTACAGCGCCGATTCTCCCGACGCGCCTCAAATCCCCGCAGCTGCCCTCGATGCACTGTGCATCGAGCTGACTGCAGCGTTTCGGGGCTGAGGGCCCACAACGAGCACACGAATTCGGAACCGCCCGAGCCATGGGACCCGGGGCAGACCGACGCTTCTGTTGGGTGCTGCCGACGATGCCGACTTCCCCAAGCAGCGCTACTGCGCTTTGTGAGCAAGCTCGGCCTGATGAGTCCGCCTAGCGACGACCGGACGAGCTGAAATGCCGATGAGGGCGATCGCTTCGGAAATCTGCCACGTCCAGCGATCCGAGTGTCGGAGATAGAGTTCAGCGGGTGACTTTCAGAATCGCGGCATACGGCGTCTGCCTCGAACAGGATCGAGTGTTGCTTGCTCGCCATGTAGCCGAAAGCGGCGAAACCATCTGGACACTTCCAGGTGGCGGGGTCGAGCACGGAGAGGATCCCTTCGATGCGGTAACCCGCGAGCTTTCGGAGGAGACCGGATATGAAGGCGTCGTCGAACGACTGCTCGGAGTGGATTCAAGGGTGATCCCGGCAGTTGTCGCCCATGCGGGCGTGGAGCACCAGAACATCGGAATCTTCTACCGCGTCCGCGTCATCGGCGGCCGTCTCAGAGCCGAACCGAACGGGGCGACTGTCGAGCCGACCTGGACTCCGACCTCCGAAGTGGCCTACCTCCGCCGATCCTCGCTTGTCGATACCGGCCTGGCTCTGGCACAGACCCTCCCGGCATCCGGTCACGTCACGTCCACACCGGTCAGCGGTCTGATCCAGCACTGAATCGCTTCCGGTTCGAACCGATTATCCGGCCAGCTGAAGATCGACGGCTCGACTTGTCTCGAGCCCTTGGATCGCACGGTAGTGCCAATGACTGTGTGGCTGATGCATCGCACCTCGGGTGGGCACCATCGCTCAGTACTTCTGCGCCAGAAGCCATTCGCGCGCGACTATTTTGTCCTCGGCGGCGATCGCATGGCCAACCGATAGCACCTGGCGGGTAACCCGGGCTCCCGCACGATGCAGCTGTTCAGCCAGCTGAAGGCCGTCCCCGGGTGACCGGCGGTTGTCGTGAGCGCCGTCGACTATCAGAACTGGAGTGTCGTCGAGGCGGTCGGCTAGATCGTGGGTGAACGGGGCCAGGGGACGGAAGAGGATCGCTCCCGCCAGCAATCCCGGATAGGTCATGAGTAGAGCTGCACCCATGATGGCGCCGTTGGAGAAACCGATTGCGACGGGGCGTCCGGTGAGGTTGTAGTCGGCGCAGGCGGTTCCGATGAAACCTGCCAGCGGCGGCATCCTGGCGATGATGTCGCCCGGGTCCACGCGACGGTCCGGCAAGCGATGGAAGAAGGCATAGCCCTCATCCATGCTGACTGTGCCACGGATACTCAGTCTTGAGGCCTCCGGGGCAATTTCATCGGCTACAGGAATGAGGTCGGATTCGCTGCCGTGTGAGCCATGGAGCAGAACGAGCGGTGATCTGCCGTCAGTACCAGCGTGGAAGCAATGAGCGTGTGTCGATGCCGTCATCGAAACAGACCCTACGGCGTTCAAGCCGCAGCGATGGGCTGTCGCCTCTTCGGTTTCACCCGTGCACGCGATCGAGCCGGTAGAGAGTATTGGCGGGTGACGAAACGTCAGGAGTGCGGCCTGGTGAAATTCTGGCGGGCGGAGGCCGGTCAGATCGGTGATGTGCTCGAAGTGCTGGACGAGGCGGCACAGTGGCTGACATCGCGTGGTGTGCGACAGTGGCCGACGCATTTCGATCCGGCCTGGGTCGAGCCCGCGGTCTCTCGCGGCGAGACGTGGCTGGTCACGGTCGAGGAGAAACCAGCAGCGACCGTGACTCTTGACTGGTCTGATCCACTGTGGGCCGACGACGCTGACTGCGCCGGGTATGTACACCGAATGGCAGTCCGGCGGTGGGCGGCAGGCATCGGCGGCCAAATCCTCGCGTGGGTCATGGCACTTTGTACAAGGCGTTGAAGAAGTGGTCATCGAGGGTCCTGGGTGCCCACCATTGGCCCTGTTCTGGGTTGGGTTGCGCCCACATGGGCTGACTCACCGCCTGTTCGCACACGGCCAAATCCGCAACTGCTCCTGACGATCTAGTTGGCGCTGTCTGCACCTCGGCCGGACAGCAAGCGGCGCGCTGTAATGAGTGGCCACACCCCAGCTGGGTCGGCAGAATCGTTTGGTATGCAACGTATTCCGTTCGACGTGGAAGCCTATGCGCAGCGAGTTCGGTCGAGCTCCTGCTTTATCTGTGAGGTGGCCGCCAGCCCGGGCAGTGACGGATGGCATGAGGTGATCGCTGAGACTGAGAACGACATCGCGTTCTTGTGCAAATATCCGACCTTGCTGGGACACGTGCTCGTGGCTCCGAAGATCCATCATGAGCACGTGGTGGGGGATCTCGCCGAGGACGCTTACCTCCAGTTGATGGCTCTGGTGTACCGGGTGGCGAGGGCAGTGGAAGCGACGGTCGAGGTCGAACGCACATATCTGCTGAGTCTGGGCAGCCAGCAAGGCAATTCCCATGTGCATTGGCATATCTCCCCGCTGCCGCCAGGGATCCCGTATCACGAGCAGCAGTTCCATGCGCTGATGGCGGAGAATGGGGTGCTGCCTTGGACGCCGAGGCAGGCTAGCGCGTTGGCCCGGCAGCTGCGTACTGCCCTGGTGAATTGACCAGGCAGGAGTTGGCGGCAACGTCCCTCTGATGCTGCTGTGCGCGCTGAGCGAAGCGGCCAACGCTGTGGTGTCGCCGGGCCGAGCCGTCGCGGCTCAGAACATCCGACAGTGCCGAAGAGCGTGCGCGTTACGGGGCGACCAGCCAGACTGTGTGGCAGATAAGGTGTTGCGGTGGTATCGATGTTGAGCAAGGGCGATGGTTGCGTATTGCCCGCCATCGCCGTCTGTTGGCTTGCCGACGATCCGCAACCAGGAATCGTTTTGGTCGAATTGGTAGACGCACATAATCGCCCTCATCAGTTGGTCGGCAAGAGTGCCTACTTCGGTGTGGGTGAACTACTTCCAACATCGCCCTATCCATGCCCGACCAGCATTCAGTGCCTAGTCGAGGACATCGACGACGACCTGGCCACGGTCAAGACTGCCGACTGGTTGACGGGCGGCCCCGACGACATACCGTTCGTCTTCGATGTGTATCTGAACATCCTCGTTCCCGCCGACCGCCTACCGCCGATCATCTGAACCAGGCGCGTCGACGTCCGCACATGCCGCATATCGCGCAGTTCTTACCAGCCGGCGGCGTCGCGCCGGACGGTCAGGCCTGAGGCGCCGAGGGCTCCGATCGGTCCGTTCCTGGACGAGACCGGCTAGGAGTTCGACTTCCGCACCGGGCAGCACGCTGCCATCGGCGCTCCCGGTTTTCGACATTCCAGCGCAAGCACCGATGAGTCTGTGCAGGTGCCGGCGTCTGCACTACAGAACGACGAAACGACTCCGCACGGTCGTTTCGCCGCACACCGTGAGGTGCGAGCGCATCGCATCGGTCCGATAGACGACTGAGTTCGGAGGTACCTCGTGTCGGATGCCCAAGCCCGTGATGCCCTCTGGGCGATGGCCCACACCGAACGCGCCGCCCTGGCCGACGATCTCGCCGGCTTGGACGACCAACAGTGGGGACGGCCATCGCTGTGCGGGGACTGGGTGATCGAGGAGGTCGTTGCGCACCTCACCGCAGCGGCGAGCATCGGACGGCTGCGCTGGCTGTCCAGCGTCCTGGGTGCCCGCTTCGACTTCGACAAGCACAACAACCGGCGCCTCGCCGAGCATCGCGGGAAAACTCCTGCCGAAACCCTCGAACGGTTCCGGGCAGTCGTCACCAGCACCACTGCGGCTCCCGGACCCACGGCAGCCTGGCTCGGTGAAGTCGTTGTCCACGCACAAGACATCCGGCGTCCCCTCGGACTACCACGCACGCCGTCGACGGAAGCCGCTACCGAAGTCGCGCGGTTCTACGCCGGACGTGACTTCACCGTTGCCGGTCGCAGCAATGCCGAGGGCCTGCGATTGGAGGCGACCGACGGATCGTTTGCCGCCGGGGACGGCCCCGTGGTCAGCGGAACCACGATCGCGTTGACTATGGCGATGGCCGGCAGATCTACGTACTGCGATGACCTCGCCGGACCCGGCGTGCCGCTGCTGCGCGACCGCGTGACCGCTCGATCCGGTCCCCACACCGGATGATCCCGACCCCTACTCGGAGTCGCATGCGGAGCGCGTCCACCTTGCGGGATGGGCGAGCGCTGGATACGTTGCCACCGTGATTCTTTCAACTGGGAAGGGCGTCGTGCGCCTGAGGCGGTGATCCCCCGCAGGGCCCAGACCCCCGACGCACGCCGTCGCACGGGTGTTGGGTCGACCACCCGAGATCGCAAGCGCTCGCAGCGCAAGCGTTTGACAGCCATCAGCGAGATCGGGTTCGACTTTCGGCCAGGACCGCCCGGACGTACCGACGTCCACAGGATCATGCCCCGCATCGATACCATCCCCCTGACTGATCTCATCGACACCGTCGAAATCTGCGCCCGCATGGAACCTGCGGGTGACGCGTACGGCGGCCTCGTTCCGCTGTTCTTCCGGTTCGAGTCGGCGATGGACCATTTCCACGGGTCCTCTTCCCTCATGAGACAGAAGACTCCTGTACTTGCTTGCAGTTGCGGGGAATTGGGCTGCTGGCCGCTGCTGACGCGCATAAGCCTGACCGGCGGCCTTGTCGTGTGGGACTGCTTCGAACAGCCCTACCGCACCACTCGCGACTACACCGCGTTCGGCCCATTCCTGTTCGACCGCGATCAGTACGACAAAGCTGTCCAGGGCCTCGACGCCGCAATCGCCGCCCACGAATGACACGCCCAGAGAACGGGAACGATTCGCACCGAGCGCCTGTCACCAGGGCACTGTTCCGGCATCGTCGAAGAATCCGCCGGTCGGTCCGTCGTCGGGCAGGGTCGCGAGGTGAATCGCGATCGCCGCCCCCTGTTGTGGTGTGCGGACGCCTCGCAAACCGTTGAGGTCGGTGGCGGTGAAACCTGGGCAGCCGGAGTTGATCAGGATGTTGGTGTCGCTCAGTGCCTTGACGTATTGGATGGTGACGGCGTTGAGGAAGGTCTTCGACGCCAAGTAGGCAGTGGGAACCGGGCCCATGTCGATGCCGGGTGTGGTCTGTAGGGCGAGCGAGCCCACGCTGCTGGACATGTTGACGATTCGCGGTGATGCCGAGCGGCGAAGCATGGGCAGCATCGCGTTGGTGACCCGGATGACGCCGATCACGTTGGTTTCCACGACGGCTCGTACGGTCGCGGGATCGACCGTGGTGGGTGTCTGTGGCGCGCCGCCGGTGATCGCGGCGTTGTTGACCAGGACGTCGAGCCCTCCGACATGGTCGGCGATCAGCTCGGCCGCGGCGGCGACACTCGCGTCGTCGTCCACATCGAGCGGCACGCCGAACGCATCGATTCCGGCCGCGCGCAGCTTCTCCACCGCGGTGTCGCGGCGGTGTTGATCTCTCGCGCCCACACCGATTCGCCAGTCGAGGGCGCCCAGGCTCGCCGCGATCTCGAATCCGATTCCCTTGTTCGCGCCGGTCACCAGCGCGATCGTCCGTTCGCTCATGCCGTTGACAATGCTGGGTACCAGGGTGGGGCGTCCAAGACCGATCGGGTGCGCGGCAATACCGTGCGGGTATTGGTCGTGGTGAGCGCCGGATACGATGACCCCGTGGAGACGCGGGAGTTGCGGTACTTCGTCGCCGTCGCCGAGGAGTTGCACTTCGGGCGGGCGGCACAACGGCTCGCGATGGCACAACCACCGCTGTCGCGGGCGATCCAGCAGCTGGAACGGCGGCTGGGAGTCGTTCTGCTGCACCGCACTACTCGCGCCATCACGTTGACCACGGCCGGGTCGGTACTGCTGCGGGAGGCGCGGCTCGCCATCGAAGCGGTCGAAGCCGCCGAGCGCCGCACCCGCCGCGCCGCTGCCGACCGGCCCGGTGTGGTGCTGGCGACCAAGGCAGGAGCGTCCAGCCAACTGTTGTCGAAGCTGCTGGACGCCTACGCCGCCGACCCCTGCGCTGTCGCAGTCGAGGTGGTGCTGTGCGGGCCCGGCGAACCGGAAAGCCTGCTACGCAACGGGAGTGCCGACGTCGCACTGCTCCACCGGCCCTACGACACGACGGCCGGATTCGATACCGAGGACCTGCACACCGAACAACAGATCGTGGTCCTGCCCGCGGGGCACCCCCTCGCCGACCGACCTCACATGTCGATGGCCGAGGTCAACGCCCTCACGGACCTACCCTTGCCGCGATGGCCTCGACGCGATGGAAGCTATCCGGACGGCCCCGGCCCGCAGGTTCGTGACCATACCCAGTTGACCCAGCTGATCGCGCTCGGTCGGGCCTGCGCGGTCATGCCCGAGTCACTCCGAGCGCAATTGCGCCACGAGCACACCATCGTGCCGGTGCCCGACGCACCGGCCGTCACAACCGTCATCGCGTGGCCACCACACAGCAGATCAAAGGCCATCGCCGATCTCGTCCGCACCGCGATATGCCTCTAGCCGACAACACCCGCAATACCGCATACCGCGCGGTCACGAACGTCAGCATCTGCCGAGTTGCTGGCGTCCGAGCCTCGAGCAGACTGGACATGTGCACAGCGACCCCGGCATCGAGGAGTCCAGCGCGCCCCTGAGACTGTGCGGCAAAGTACTCCACGGCGCGCGTTGCGCCTACAGATGGGCGGGCACACAACACTTGCCGAAGGCTGCGAGGTGCGAGACCGGCGCATCGTGCTGATCGAGGACGTCATCACTACCGGTGGTGCGGTCGTCGCCGCGACCGAGCAGTTGCGATCGCGGGGGGATCGTCGACACGGTTATCTGTGCGATCGACCGCTCGAACCCGGATACCATCAGCCGGCTCCCGTCGGTTCAGGTAGCCGTGCGCCCCGTACTGACCAAACACATTCTCGACACCGTGCACCAGTAGCAGGAGCAGGAGCAGGAGCAGGAGCAGGAGCAGGAGCAGGGAAATCATCGGTGAGGCCGCGCGGCACGTCGTTCGAAGCCGACGCGGCGCTCACTCTCGAGGGGGCGGCCTGAGACCATCTCGGGCCGTTGGAGCCGAGTTCGGGCTGATAGCGACCTGATTCGTGTCAGCGGGTGATCGTGCGGGGCGGTTCGGTGAGGATGCCGCTCAGCCACCGCTGAGCGTGGCGGTGGTCAGGGGCAAGATACTCGGCCAAATTCGCTTCGCTCGGAGACAGAGCGGGCGCCCAGCTCGGGATCGCCAGCACCCGCATCCCCGCCGCATGCGCTGACCGAATCCCCGCCACCGAGTCCTCGACTGCCACACACGCATTCGGGTCGACTGCCAGCAGGGCGGCGGCATGCAACCAGGGCTGTGGGTGGGGCTTGGTTTGCGCCTGGTCCTCACGAGCGACCACGACCTGCAGAGATCGGCGCAGCCCGAAATGATCGAGGGTGGCTGCGACGAACCGGCGCGGAGAAGCCGACACCACACCGGTAGCTGCCCGGCTCGTGACCGCCGCCAACAGCGCGTCCACCCCCGGGAGCAACTCGATGTGGCCTGCTTCGACCTGGTCGATCATCGCCTCCACACACTCGGCGATGACCTGATCGACGGCATCGATACCGCACACCCGGGCCAGGTACTGGGCCCAGTCACCGTGGCCGTGGGTACTGTGCCGGTCGACATCGGTCCAGATATGGCCGTGACCGGCAGCGTATTCCGCCCAGCAGCGGTCCCAGGGCTCCATGGTCGCGGCGAGAGTACCGTCCAGATCGAACAGGACGGCCTCGACGTACTCGCTCATGAGGGAACGGGCGCCGTGGTTCCGGTGGCGGCGATGAGCTGATCGATCGAAATCAGCTTCAGCTCATGGGAATCGGCGAAGGCACGCAGTGCGGGCAACCGCATCACCGTCCCGTCGTCGTGACAGACCTCGCTGATCGCCGCCACCGGCGACAAGCCGGCCAGCCGCATCAGCTCCACTCCTGCTTCGGTGTGGCCTTGACGCGCCGCGAGCCCGTCGGGGTGCGCTCGCAACGGGAATACGTGGCCCGGCCGTTGAAGGTCTTCTGCCCGGGTAGCAGGGTCCGCCAGTGCGCGCAAGGTAGCGGCTCGGTCGGCCGCGCAGATGCCGGACACCACGCCCGCTACCGCATCAACGGTCACGGTGAACGCGGTCTGCTTGCAGTCCTGGTTCACTGCGGTCATCAGCGGCAACCCGAGTAGCTCGGCCCGCTCGACCGACATCGGCGCGCACACCACTCCTCCGGTGTAGCGAATGAAGAACCCGAGCGTTTCGGGCGTGGCCAGTTCGGCGGCCATGATCAAGTCGCCCTCGTTCTCGCGGTGCTCGTCGTCGACCACGATCACTGGCCGGCCGACGGTGATTTCGCGGATCGCGTCATCGAGTTCATCGAAGAGATTCGCTCGGTCCTGGGTGCTCGCTGAAACGGTCATCATTGGCCTTCCTGTCCAGGTCATGGGAGTGAAGTCACGCACTCAACACAGCAGGCAAGAATGAAAACCATGATCATTGTGATCGTACGCCCCGGGGCTTTCGCACGCAGCCCTGATCAACCGCGGGACGCATCCGCTCGTGCCGCATACTGCACTGTTCTGGACCTGACCTTGCCGAATATTTCGTCCGTTGTGCCGCCGATACCCCGACCTGCGGGTCGCCGTCGACTAGTCGTCCGGGGACGCGCGGCGGTTGCGCTTGGTGACACCGCGCCGCTTCTTCGCGGAGATGCGGCGTTCCTTCGCTCCACGCGAGGGCTTGGTGGCGCGGCGAACGGGTGGTGGGGCGGCAGCGGCGTCGCGCAGTAGCGAGGCCAGCCGTTCGCGGGCGGCCGCGCGGTTCTGCAGTTGCGCGCGTTGTTCCGATGCGGCGATCGTGAGCACACCGTTGACCAGGCGGGTCGCCAGGCGGTCGAGCATCCGGGCGCGCAGCCACTCCGGCACCGAGGGTGAGTTGGCGAGGTCGAACGACAGCTCTACCCGGCTGTCTGTGGTGTTGACGTGTTGCCCTCCCGGGCCGGACGACCGTGAGAACCGCTCGCGCAACTCGGACGCGGGTATCACCAGCCCCCGAGTCACGGTCAGGTCCTCTGCCATGATCCGACGCCGCTCTCTCCGATCGAACAGTCGCCTTGGCCGGGCCGGCCCAGGTACGACTGAACGGTGACCTTGTCGTTCACGATAGCGATGACCTTGTCGACGGGGAACAACCAGGCCGTACCTCCGCACAGCACGCCAGCGGGTGTAACGGCGGTGCAAGGGCGCGCTGTCAGAGTCGATGACATGACGTGGCAGAGCGGCCGGCGGGCCGAGGGAAAGAACCTTCTGGTACCGGCGCGAACGCGGGCATCGGATACTTCACCGCCGAACAGCTCGCGGCCAACGGTGCCACCGTGGTGCTGGGCTGCCGCGACACCACCAAGGGCGACCTCGCGATACGCGGGATCCGGGCACAGGTTCCCGATGCTCGACTGCGGTGCGTGCGTCTGGATCTCTCGGATCTACCCTCACTGCCCGTGGCAGTGGACGCCCTCGATGCCGACAGTCTGGACGCGGTCGTGCTCAATGCGAGAATCCTGCTGTCCGGTATCAGCGCTCATGGACACGAATTGATTTTCGCGACAAACCATCTCGGGCATTTCGCACTGGCCCTCGCTCGCACCACCGCCCAGCGGCTGCGCGGACTACCCGCGGGTGTTGCGCTACACGGTAAACACGCAGCGGCCACCGCTGTCCGAGCCGTTCTGGACAGCGAGATAGACGGCGGGCAACTCTGGGGGGCCACGGGTTTTCGGTCTTCGAGGCAGCCGCATCGTGAGACACCGCGCATATGAACGGCCACGACACTGCCGCCGAATTGTGGGCCGCCAGTGCGGCACTTGCTGACGTCGATCCATTCATGCGTCCTTGCGCACCGATCCGACAATGACTCGCAGTGGTTCGACACCGAAATCGGCCACACGGAGTGGCGGCATGCGATCGGGATGACCACAGGGCAGACTTGGCCGGTCCAGAGCTTCATCGCCCCCGACACCGAGGCAACGATGACACCGATTCCGGCTGGTATCTCGCTCGACGCACTCTCCGAACTTCCCCAATATCCGGCAGGGACATCGTTCGGCCCCGACATCGACGCCGCCAACGCGATTCTGCTGTCCGCCGCCGATGAGCAGACCAAACGCGCGGCGTTTCTGGACTGGGCGGCCCGGCACCAGCCGTGTGTTTTCGGACGGATGGCCACCAAGTCCGGCACGCCGGCGCGAGGATTGGCGATGGATCTGTGCTGGATCGACGAACAGACGCTCGCGGCCGGGCCGCACGCGGTCTCAGCGCGGATCGCCGCAGACCGCCGCATCTGGAAGGAGCAGGCCGCGCGTGGAAAGAGCAGCGCATTTCTCGTGATCTTCAACAGCCGGTGTCTCGCGCACGCCCGGCCAGGCCCCGAATTCGCCCGTCTGTGCACAGAACTGGCGTCGCTGTACCTCACCGAACTGGCACCCGTCCGGCCCGACGTGATCTACACCGAGGCCATCCCGCTGCGCGGCAGTGACGGGGTGCTGCGCCTGTTCAAAGGCAGTGTGCAGCTGTTTCATACCGGCGCGCATCTGCGCCGCCATCACGACCGCCGGATCCCCGGCGGGGTGATGATCTCGGTCAACGGACCCGGCCACTACGCCAATTCCCTTGTCACTCAGGGTATGTGCGCGGATCTGACCGAATCTGCGCCCATGGTCCGACGCTTGGCCGCACGCTCGATAGGCGCGGGCGGTCTCGGAGACGAGCGCGCGCTGAGCACCACCTGGCACCGCGACCCCGACCCTTCCGCACGCGACTCCGCACGCTGGTTCTCCGCCGCCTACCACCTCGACGTTCTGGTCCAATCCGACGTTGTCAGCGATCCCGGCGCGCGAACCGGCCCCTGCCCCGCTCACGAACAATGGTCCTGGCTGCATTTGGATTACATCGACGCCGGCGAAACCTCCGCCATTGACCCCACCCACGGTTGGTTCCACGGCGTCCGCATCCACGAGCGCGACCTACACCACAACCCTTGGCCCCCAGTCATTCCCATCGACGCACCCGACTTCAACTACTGACCACCACCGCCGAACCCCTCACCCGAACCTGAGCGGCACAGTTCGTGGAACGGCGCTTGCTCACCGCACGAAGCGACCCGGCTGCGCGGTGCCCGGGTTCGCGTCGCTCGACACGGCGTTGCCTCCGGTCATCCTGCGTTTCTGCTGCCGGGCTTGCGTCGGGGCATCGGGGGCATCAATCGTGGCACCGGCGGTAGCGGTACAGACCCCGGAGAGGCCCGGAACGCCTCGATCATGAGGGCGGCGAAGCGGCGGGAGGCCGCGATTCGTGCTGCCGATGTGCCGGCATGGATGCCGTTGTTGGCCATGATCATGAGGATGAGGTCGTCCGCCACGATGTCGGGGCGCAGGTGGCCGGTGTTCTTGGCGCGGCGGATCAGTTCGGCGGCGCCGGTGAGCGAGGAGTTGCGGATCGCGGCGAAGTCCAGGGCGTGCGGGTAGGCGGACATGAAGGCTGCGGCGAATCCATGGTCGCGGGCTTGCAGCTCGCAGAGCTTCTCGACGGTGCGGCAGAAGCCGTGCCAGGGATCAGGGTCGGCGAGCCCTTCGTCCACGAGAGTCCGGCAGGCGAGCATCTGATCGGTGAACGCCTCGGCGACCAGCATCTCCTTGGTCGGGAAATGGCGATAGAGGGTGGCGGGGCCGACCTGGGCGCGCCGGGCGATCTCCCGCATCGGCACGTCCAGGCCGTCGATGACGAACACCGCGCGGGCCGCATCGAGGATGCGTTCGCGGTTGTACCTGGCATCCGAACGCAAGGTGTGAGGCAAACGAGTGGTCACCGCTCTCACTTTAGCTAAACGGACGGGGGTGTCCGTTACGGTCCCACTGATCAGTCCCCTCGAACAGAACACGGAGACACCGATGAAGGCAGTAGTGGTCCAGGCATTCGGAGGTCCAGAGGTACTCGCGGTGGTCGAACTCCCCCACCCGAATCCGGCCGTAGGACAGGCGTTGATCACGACCGAGGCGATCGGCGTCGGCGGTGTCGACGCCCTTGTCCGAAGTGGCGCGCTGGCCGCCTTCGGGATCACGCCAGGTCACATCCTGGGCCAAGAGGTCGTAGGCACTGTGACCGCGGTCGGCGAGGGAGTCGGCACAGAGTGGATCGGTCAGCGCGTGTGGGCGTTCACCGGTGAGGGCGGCGGCTACACCGAGCACGCCGTCGCCTCGGCCGAGACGCTCGTCCCCGTCCCGGCGGCCCTCTCGGCTGTCGACGCGGTGACACTCGGTAGCTCGGCCATGGTGGCCCACTTCGCTTTGCGCCATGCGCATTTCACGCGCGGCGAGTCGGTGCTGGTGCGTGGCGCGGCGGGCGGAATCGGCGTGATGGCGGTCCAGCTCGCGGCTCGTGGCGGTGCCGGTGCGGTCGCGGTCACGACCTCCTCGCCTGAGCGCGGCGATCGCCTGCGCGGTCTCGGCGCGACACACGTGCTGGACCGCGCCGGCAGGGGTGCGGAGAACGCTCCTGCGGGGTACGACGTCATCATCGATATCGTCGCAGGTGCGGATCTACCGTCGTTCCTCACCCAGCTCGAGCCCAACGGTCGCATGGTGGTCGTCGGTGTTATGGCAGGCATGCCACCGGCGGACTTCGGCGTGGAGATGATCAAGGCGTTCCGCAAATCGACATCGTTCGCGACTTTCAGTGCCGACACCGTGCCCACATCCGACCGACGAGCTGCAACCGCCGAACTATTCGCGGCCGCGGTGCGCGGCGAGCTGAAAGCAGTTGTGCACGAGATACTTTCCCTGGAGCAAGCTGTGCTGGCACACCAGAAAATGGAGGCCGGCGAGGTGTTCGGCAGAATCGTGCTCATCCCATCGGCCGGCAAGGGCCGGTGAGATCGTATGCCGCTCCGGATATCCTGAAATAGCCAGTGGTGCTTGTGATTTGGTTGGCCACCCCAAATCGGAAACGTAGCTGTTGCAGCCGAACAGCGTGTATCCCCCGAGACTGCCGAAGAATTCCCACTCCCGATTCACGCTACTAGGCGAACCTCGTAGTGAGCTCGGTCGCGATCTCGTAGTGGCGCACGAGGAACGAGCGTTCGTCGAGCTTCTTGCGGCGCAGCCAGCTGGTCACCTCGGCGTTGCACTTACTGGCGTTGCACGACCCGCACGCGGGCACGACGTTGCCGAGCGTGTAGCGGCCGCCGCGCGAGATGGCCTGCACGCAGTCCTTCTGTAGTGAGGTGACGGGCGATCGGCAGTAGGCGCATCCGCCCCAGGACGTCTTGAGAGCGTCCCACTGCGCGTCGGTGAGGTCGTGAGCGACGGCCGCCATCCGCTTTTTGCGCTTACGTGCGGCGCGAACCTGTTTGCTACCGCCAGTCGGCACGAGGGTGAGACTACGCGTTGCGAGGGTCAACAGGTCGGAGGCCGGGCACTATTTCCGGCACAGTCCGCACCGTGGATACCGGATCTGGCTCTGTTCGCTACTCCCCTGGGCTGTCGAGTACCGATGCCGCTCAGCAGGTGCTTGCCGCCGGCTTCGCGGCGAATCGGTCGGCCAGATAGGTCAGGGCCGCCGGCATTCCCAGCATGGCTTCGGTACCGTGCTCGCCGACGGGATTCTCCACCAGCTGCACCGGAATGCCAGCGGCGCAGTATTTTCCGGCCAGCGCCCGTGCCGCACCGATCGGCGCGAACTCGTCAGCGACAGCGTGATGGAGCAGCACGGGCACGGCAGGTACGCCCGGGCGGAACAGGGGGCTGGCTTTCCGCACCACGTTGCTCAATTCAGGGTTGTTCGTGATCGACCCAGGCCAGGCTTCCAGCGCCGCCGCATCGAGAAACGGATACGCCAGGGCGGCGTCGGGTACGCAATCGGCCCGGCTCGCGGCCAACATCCCGCGCCCGGATTCGTTGACGTACTGGGCCACATCGGCTTCCGGATAGGACCGGTCGAGCCCCACCAGGCCGACGACAACCGCCCCACCGACGATTCCACCGCTGAATCCGGACATCGTGGCTTCCAGGTCCGCGACGACCCCGCCCAGCACCACACCGGACAAACGCAGTTCCGGGGCGTAAGTGGTCTGCGCTTGCGCGGCAATAGCGGTGGCCTGCGCACCGCCGGAGTATCCCCACATGCCGATCGGCGCCGCGGGGTCGACAGCCGCGGGCGCGAACGCTCTGGCCGCGCGAATTCCGTCCAGCACGCCGTGCACATACCCGTCGGCACCGAACAAATCGGAGTCAGGCCCCTGGTAGTCCGGTACAACCACAGCCCAACCTTGTTGCAGTGCATAACCGATCATGCCGGTCTCGGCGTACGCGCCGCTGGGGGCGCCGTCGATCCCGCCACGCAGCGCATACGAAGGTGCGCATTTCGAGCCGACGCCGTCTTCGGCGACCTGGTACGACAGCAGCGGGCGCGGGCCGTCGCCAGTCCATTCTTGATGCGGTACAAGGACTGTCGCGATGTAGGCCCGGGGTGCCCCGTGATTGTCGATCGTCTTGTATTTGACCTGCCACGCAGCCGCCGACAGAGGCTGCCAGAACGACTCCGTTTCGACCACCCGCGACGCGAGCACTGTCCCATTGGCCAGGTCGGCGAGATTCTCGGGCTCGGCATAGAACGAATCCTGTTCCGGCAACGGCACTGCCGTAGCCCAACCCGCGCATGCCGCTACCAGCGCGAAAACCGCACCGACAACCGTCGCCCGCCATGTCGCGATCTGCACCGCCCGCATCGAACACCCCGCCCCGAGAACCTGTTCTAGTTTGTGTCCCGCGAGCGTAGTACTTTCGATGGGACCTGACACCCCAACCAGTGATCTAGCGGCCGGAGACGGCGAGCAACTCGGAGCCGATCAGATACCCTGCTGTCCGGGCCGTGGTTGTGGACCGCCGATATGGCGGGATTACTGGTGCCGGCCCCGGCATCGACGTCGTACCGCCCAACTGGCTCGCGCGCTGCGAGCCGCTACCTGAATGGGCGACCGCGACCACGCCGCCTGTCCGAGAGCGCGCTGAACGCCGATTATGGTCTGGGGATGGCCCTCGATGCTCGATACCAGGCAGTTCCTTACGAACCCCTGCTCGAACGCGCGATGCGCGATCGCGAGGCCGCCGAGAACGCCATCCAGTTTTTCAGCAGCTTGGCTACCAGCGATGGCGCCGATTCGCAGTACTGGGATATCCCGATCTGGGTGGAACTGGCCCCGGTCGCTCGTCAGATCGCGAGGCAGCGGCCCGGCATTCTCGACCGGACTTTCTCCACGCGGGCGTGGGACGCGGTGTACTGGTTGCTCGCGCCCAACCGCCGGAAGCAGGAAGAACGTAATCCAGCCGGGTTAGCCGAGATCGCAGTGTTCGGGGCGGAGTCCCTCGCTTCGGGTGCGACTGCGGGGCAAGGGAGTCCGCTTCGGTTTGTTCGCCCGACTACTGCGCGGACCATAGCCGACTATGTGGAGGACAGTCTGGAGGCTGCTTCACATGTGTTCGACGCTGAAGCGATGGAAGCGTCCGGTGTTTATAAGGGACCGTGGGATCGCGACTACCTTCTCGATCGGCTGGCCCAGTATGCCGAGTTGTATCGACTTGCCGCCGACCTGGGCGAATGCGTACTGGTAACACTCGACTGAACCAGCGGCCCGGTCAAGCGATTGGTGTGCCGCGATCGACCCGCGACCGCATGCCTTCTGATGCCTCGACCCGCGCGGCCTGAGGTCGTGACGAAAGATCAACGGCGCGATGTGATCTCGAAGGCCTGTATCGGCGGAACGTCCGCAATTGCCGATGTCAGTGCGGTCTGCAGCGTGCGTGCCAGACGGATCGTGACGCTTCGAACAATGATTCTTCAGGGAAATGATTCACCAGACTGCCAAGTGAGCGCTGAGCGAAGCGGCCATCCAAGGCGGCTGGCGGACCAGAGCTGTTGCGGCACACAATGTCCGCATCTGGCGAATAGCGTGCTACTGAAGCTTCGAAAGCTTCGCGATGCACGTGTTCCGGCGCGGTTGAGATTCACTACGGCTCGAGACTTCTGCACGTTCCGACTTCGTGCGTCACTATGGCTCATCGGGCTCCAGCTGCATGACACTACCGCTGTGCTGCCGGAATCAGGCTGGGAGCGGTTTTGAACGAGATCGCCTCCATGATCGGCTTGCGTTTCGTGTTCTGAAACGCCGCGACGCGCCACTGCCCGGATTGCTCGCGGACCAGCGTGTAGGTCTGCACCTTGGTCAGCTTCTTGGGGCGGTCGCCTTTGTAGGATTCGCCGCGCCCGGTGACCACGGCCGTGTCGGGCCCGAGGAATCGGACGTCGAGGATTTCGTCGGCCAATCGGGTGCCCTTGAGGTACTTGGCGAACAGCGTGCGGTGGCTTTCGATGATGTCGCCTCGCCCGCGGTAGTAGGTGCCGACAAAGGTGATGTATGTGGCGTCCTCGGTGAATGCCGCCCCGTAGGCATCGGCATCGTGACGACGCCAGGCATCGACGAGTCCGGCGATCACCTCGGTAACCGCCTGCTGATCGTCCTGGGTGTTGGAAGCCACGATTTCCTCCCGTGTGGGTAGACTGTAATTTATCTGCATGCAGTCACTATCTGTATGCGTGCAACTATCAGAGTAGGAGACTTCGAGCACCATGGCAACTACCGCGCAGCAGAATTCCGAAGAGGAGGTCTTCCGCGCCTACCTCGATGCCGTCGGGTTGCACGGCATGGCCGGCGCCGCGGCGGCAGGACTGCAAGCCTCGGAGTGGTACGCACTCAGCCAGCTCGCCTTGGCCGGCACACTGACCTCGGGACAGTTGTCAGAGCGAACCGGCCTGACGACCGGCGCGACCACCCGCCTCATCGACCGGCTGGAACGGGCCGGATACGTCCGCCGTACAGGCGACCCGTCCGACCGTCGCAAGGTAGTCGTTGAACCGGTGACCGAGGCCCTCGCGGGAATCGGGGAGTTGGTGGCACCGGCCCGCCGCAGGATCGCCCAGGTCCTCGACCGCTACACACCGGAACAGCGCGCGGTGCTCTTCGACTACTTCGCCCATGCCGCGCCCGCCTTCCGTGCGGCAACCGAAGAGATCCGGGCAGGCCAGCCCTAAGGAGCCGGGTACCCAGCTCGTCACTGAGGTAGGCAGGCGGATGCTCGTGAGCCGACCGAATGACGCGTTCCAGCTCGTAGAGCTAGCCAAGGGATCGACGGTCCACCATGGCCACTCGACTACGAGTAGGTCGATGACTTCTCGATAACTCGCGCAGGGGGTAGCGGCGCAGGAGATCTGGAGAATGTCTCCGAACGTGAAGATCCATGTGCACGGACCCTCCGCTCATTCTCTTCGCCGCAATCCAAGAGCACCGGCCGTCAGAACAATCGATCAAGCCACGATTCCTGTGCGGTGTCGAGGCATCCAGGACTAGCTGATGGACACGGCAGTAGGCTGCGACGGCCATGAGTATGCGTACCTCCGACCGGAACGACCTGCCGGACGAGCCGCCTATCCGGCGGGTCTTCCGGGACGTCATCACCGATCGTCTGACAGACCCGCGGCCACCGCAGGCCGCGATGTTGTTCCAGTCCTCGGTCGACCCGTTCTGGACGGTCGACAGGTTCTTCCTCGCAGACTTCTACAGCGAGATCCTCCATCAGGACACCTGCTTGCCCCATACCGCCGACGGCGTCCCTCTGCTGGCGGCCTTGGCCATCGACAACCGCGTGCCACCACAGGATCGTTTCCAGGTGATCAGTCTGCTGTTCAGCATCGCCACCGTCGCGGACCGCCACCTGGCTGAATACTGGCCCGACACACCACCGTACGCGGATCCTGGGAACGAGAACCGAGCCCGCGAAGCGGTCCGGTCCTGCACACCGGTCCTGCTCGCCCGATGGGCGCCTGAATGCCCGGCAGTCCGGTTGGCACTCGCGGGCCTCGCCGTGGTGTTCCCCACCGCCCGCACGCTGCCCGCCTTGACTCCTCGGCTCGAGGGTTTTGTCGAGCAGCACCCACGGGGCACCGACATCGGCGACTATGTGCGTTTCATTCTGGTACTGGCCGCCGGGAACGACGCCCACACCCTCACGACCGTCGAATCACTCACCACCGCCGCCTGGGAGGGCACCTCTCGCGGAGCACCGGCATCAGCCCGAACTCTCCACTTGCTCGGCCAGATGCTGAACCGGGTCGGAACGGGACTCACACGATCTCACTCTGGAGAATGACGCGACGACGGGCGTGAAAGATCGACGAGGCGTGCCCATCTCGCCCCGCCGAACGCGCTGAACTGCCGAGTTCGGTGTGCTGTGCTAAAGCGGGACTGGCACAGGTGAGCTCGTCTACGCACAGTCGCCGTCGACATGGTGAAGTAGCGAGATGGAGAAGCCCGCGAACCTCGATGCACACTTCGCCGGGTGGGGGCGCACCAAAGTGTGGAAGCCGGTGGACCCGAACAATCCGACCGAACGCGAGTACCTACGGCAGTTTGCAGCGCGCCCAGGCATGTACATCGGTTTCACTACCGTGCGTGGTGTGACGTGCTTCCTGGACGGTTACGACTACGCCGCACGCCGGTCTGGAGGTCGAGGGCTGGATGGCTTTCGCGAGTGGCTTCTCACCAACCACCTTCGTCGCGAGAGCAGCCTCTCCTGGTCGAGTGTGATCACGCAGATTGCACTGTCAGAGCGGGACGCTGACACAGATCTCACTCCCGAGCAGGAAGTCCGCATCCTCGAGGTGTTGTTCGACCTGCTCGATCGATTCCTTGCGGAACGTGAAAACATCGCCTGAATATCCGCACATGCCGCATAGTGCGCGGTTCGAAACGGCTCTGCTTGCTCAGTAGTTCAGAGAAGGCGTGTTGACTGAACATCCGCTCATACCGATGTGCGTGTCAACGACGGCGTCGGACCAGACCGGTGACCATTACTGTGGGGCAGGTCCCGACAGCGCCGATGCTTCACGTGAACGAGCAGTGCCATTGAGATGAGAGCGGTGAAAAGCGTGGCCGACAGCGAGGAGTTCTCACAATCGGTGCAGGACATCGAGGGTGACGTTTGGCCGGCAGCCGCCCCGGAGGACACCTATCTGGTTCGGACAGTCCACCGGATGCGGCAGGTTCCGATCGGAGAACTGGATATCGAGGGCCTGCGAATCATGTTGTCGCAGGATGTTGGAACGACGGCAATACTGCCTCGAGCGCTTGATCAGCTGGAGGCGAATCCGCTTGCCGCCGGTCACTTTTATCCGGGTGCCCTGTTGGCGGCGGTGCTCCGGCTTCCTGAGGAGCGATGGTCAGACTCGGCCGAGGTCTTGGCTAAAGTGCGAGGCATTGCCCAGCGAGCGGATGTGATGATCGCCGAGATGGACGGCGCGCAAGTTTCAGAGCTGCGCGGCTTGGTCTTGAAATTCCTGTCAGACGGGTCCGAGGTCGATCCAGGTCGAACGCACTGAAATGCCGCGACCCGGGCGATCCCGAGGGCCGCGGCACGAGCCGCGAAACGCACTCTTCTGTCGATTTCAGTGCATTCATAGCAGCGGTCGAGGCGATGTTCACAGTGCGGTGTTCTCGACTGCGCGGCAGGCGTCAGTCTCGGCGGACTCAGGCGGTAGCGCCGCTGCCACGATGCTGTCCAGGACAGAGCGTGCGGCCAGCAGATCGGCTACCGCCTCGGCGATCCGTTTCTGCTGACGATGAAGGTCGGGAAGCATTTCCTGGCACCCGGGCGCCAGGCCTCGTTCGTCGTCGACCATGCAGGGCAGCATCTCGGCGATCGTGTGGGTGCTGAGGCCGGCGGCCAGCATCGTGCGGATATTGCGTACCGTACCGACGTCGTCTTCGCGGTACTCGCGATACCCGCTGGGCTCCCGCGCGGGCTGTAACAGGCCTTGCTCCTCGTAATAGCGCAACAGGCGAATGCTGACGCCGGTCCGGCGCGAAAGCGCTCCGATGCGCATCTGCGGATCACCACCCAGTTCCGAGTTGACTCTCACATTGATGTGAGACTTTAACGTACCCGACATGACACATTCCTCGAACACAGTGCAGGACAACCGCATCAGCCTCCTCGGGCTCGGGCCCATGGGCCTGGCGCTGGGCGGAGCATTGTTGAAGCAGGGGCATTGCCTCACCGTCTGGAACCGCACACCCGACAGGGCCGACGAACTGGTCGTGCAGGGCGCGCAGCGGGCGCGAACCGTGGCCGAGGCGGCGACCGCGAGCACGATCACCATCGTGTGCCTCAACGACTACACGACCATATATCGGGTCCTGGACCGCGCTGCCGCGGAGCTCGAAGGCAAGGTCTTGGTCAACCTCAGCTCCGGCGCGCCATCCGAAGCGCGTGCGGCCCTCGCCTGGTCGGCCGAGCGCGGCATCGACTATCTCGAGGGCGCCATCATGGTCCCGCCACCGCTGGTGGGCGAACCCGGCGCGGTGATTCTGTACAGCGGCGACCAGGGCGTCTTCGATCGGCACCGAACGACCTTGGCAGGCTTGGGCGACCCGCGGTATCTCGGTGCCGATATCGGGCTGGCGGTGCTCTACAACACCGCCCTGCTCGAGATGATGTACGCGACCATCAACGGCTGGCTCCATGCCAGCGCCCTACTCGATTCCGCGAACGTCTCGGCGCAGAAGTTCGCCGAGCTTGCCCTCGGCTGGTTCATGCCGACCGTGGTCGATTACGCGTCCCTGGCCGAGCAGGCGCCCGATCTGGACGCCGCCGACTATCCAGGTGACCTGGGCACGCTGGCAATGAATCTGAATGCGCTGGAACACATCACCCGCGCCAGCGAAGAACAGGGCGTCCACTCCGACCATCCGCGGCTGATGAAGGAGCTCGCCGAACGCGCCGTCGCCGAGGGGCATGGCAGCCAGAACTACTTCGCCATCTACGAGCTGTTCAAGAAGGCAAGCCCCCGTTCGTGACCGTATACGGATCGAAGCACCTACATCTTCGTCGCTGTCGCCGCGTCGGTGCTCGCGCGAGGACCAACGTCCGGTTGAACGATGACTAGGTGTTTTCGGGTTCGCCCCCAATAGGCTCGCCGCAGCGGAGAAAGCGTGGCGACGGCGGACCTTGGCCGTCGCGGCAAGTCCACCTGAGAAAAGCCTGGAGAGAATCTTCTCCGCGGCTGCGCGCGTGCACGTCGTGCATCCCACCCGTTTCACGGCCGACCAGAGCAGCCCAAGACATTCATCCGACCGCCTGCCTGTCACTGAGCAACTCGTGGGCTGTTCAATCTGAAGCCGCTGGTGACAATAACTGGGCCCTGCAGATCCCAGATCGCCGCACGGTCTGCCGGACTCGGACGTCAGCTACAGCCGCGACCCGCGCGATCCTGAGTGCCGCGGCACCAGCCGACCAACGCACTCAACTGCCGAATTGAGTATGTCGAGCTATTGCCAGACGGACCAATCGGTGAGTCTCGGCTACCGCCAATGATGGTCGCCGAGCAGCGTTGCTTCCGCACCGCCGTCGGCGAAGACGACCTGACCAGTGACGAAACGGTTGGCCGCACCGGCGAGCCAGCAGACTAGTTCGGCAACCCATTCCGGACGGCCCGGAAACCCGCCGAAAGGCTGTGGCGCAGCGGTTTCGACCGCCTTGCGCACATTGTCGTCCGCGAAGATCCATGCTGCAGCCGGAGTATCGACAACTCCGGAGGCGACGGCATTGAGCGCTATGCCAGCTCCAGCCCATTTCTCGGTCGGAGCGACATTGCGCACCCAGCGGTTCAAGGCGCGCTTGGCAATCCCGTAACCAGCGGTCGCGCCACCGGCAGCCGGATCGTTCGCCAGATACGCGACGGCGGCGGCCTCATCTCCGGCGAGGCATGCCTGCATGATGCGCTCGTCCGCAGGTGCCAGCGATGATGTCGACGACACAACCACCGCTCGTGGTGCGGCACTTCGTACCAGCAGCGGCCGAAGGCCCTCCAAAGTCGCGACAGTGCCGAAATAGTTCGTCTCCAGCATGCCGGTCCTACCGCCACCCGCGATCGCCAGCACCGCATCGATCGACCCCAGCTCATTGATCTGGTCTACCAGCGAACGACGTCCCCGAGGTGTAGATATATCGGCTCGAACCTCAGCGTTGTCGAGATCGCATCCGATGACCCTGGCGCCGCGTTCACGGAGCAATGCGACAGTCGCAGCGCCGATTCCGGATGCCGAACCGGTGACTACATAGGTGCGTCCAGCGGTATCTGTCTGCGAATTCATCGTGCCCTTCCCATCACCCGACCGACATCGGGGACCTGTACGTTGTCGATGCTGGAACAACCCAGCACCTTACGCAGGCGCCGCCATGTCGCACATCCGGTAATGCCGTATACCGCGCGGAGTGTGGCGTTTAAGAAGGGCGTCGCCGTCTCATCTAGCGCTATGGCCGATCCGGCGACGCGCTTCCCGTACCAGCGGGCTCACCAAGAACATCTCATCGGGAGCGGATGCCTCCAGACACGCCCAGTACTCGAGCCCCTGCGCGATTCCCGGTGCCTGCGTGGCTTCCCAAACCGCAACCAGAGCGTCAACCAACGGCTCGGTTCGTGGTGGCAGATCGTCCTGCGTCGACGTGATGGCCAGATCGTTCTCGGCCGACTCGAGGACCAGATCCAGCAACCAGAAACTCAACTCCCAGTCGGCCTTGTGCGCGAGCAGCAGGCGAACGAATTCATCGAGCCGTGCCGGATCGGAAGCCTCGATAGGCCAGTCCTGCATCCAGTCTTCGTGCGGGATGTTCGCCAACTGCGCCACTCGCGACGCCGAATCCCCACCTGGATAGATCATGCAGCCGAAGGTAGCCAACGCAGCGAACTTTGGCGATGAAGTTAGCGCTCCGCGGGATCCCTCGAGCTGAAACCGGTTGGACACAACGCATCAACAGTCGTCGGAAAACCACCGCTCGGTGTGTCCCCGACAACGAACATCCGCTTCTGCCGCGACCAGCGCGATCCCCGAGGGTCGCGACCGGGGATCTGGTGTCGGGCGGGCGGGTGGGGACCCTCGCAGAACATGGCTCACCGAGGATGCGGCGGTGCCTCGGGGTCAGGCTCAGCTGGTGCCGTTCTGTACCGGGAAGTGGATGACGACCGCGCCACCGGTGGCGTAGTTGGCGACATCGGCAGCCGCCTGCAGGCCCTGCGGAGACGCCCTCGATGCGGTCATTGCCGCAGCGTCAGCGAACTCGGCCTCGAAGACCGCGAAGTACGGCGTTTGTCCCTGCGTCGCTGCCACCTCGAAGCTGTAGCGGAACGCGAGCAGGCCGGGCATGCGCCTGACCAGCGGGAGGTGGTTGTTCACGTAGTAGTCGCGGAAGTGGTCGGGATCGGCGGGCTCGGGATACAGGACCATCAGCTTGTGCATAACAACCTCCGTCAGCGGCGAGCGCGCGCAACACCTCGGAGTGCGCGATCAACGCGAGGGGGACACTAGATCAGACTCCACGCCAAGATCAAGTGCATTGCGGATGAGCCGATCATCGGACCGGCGACCCAGCCCAGCCGACGACACGACAATTTGCCGCCACACACGCACTCGTGTTCGCGAACGTCCGCCTACGCCGATGAGCGGAAGGCACGATTTCACGGTAAGAGCTATGGGCTCAACGGTGTTCACCGCATGGCAGGATCGGCGAATGTGGAAGGACCTGATCCGAGGACTCTATGAGGATGCGGAGTTCGCGTCCGCGGCTTCTGACATGGCGGTGGACCGGATCGAGGGGCGGTTGGGTCAGGCCGTGCCGGATGAGTTGCGAGATCTGTTGCGGCACACCGATGGTGTGCTTGCGGAGTGGGGGTCCGGGCTGGTGTGGTCGGTCGAGGAGATCGTTGATCAGAACATCCGGTTTCGTCACGATCCCGAATTCGCGGAACTGTATATGTCGTTCGACCAGCTGATGTTCTTCGGTGACAACGGCGGTGGTGACCAGTTCGCCTACGTCCGGTTGCCATCGGGACAGAACACCGGGGTGTATATGTGGGATCACGAGACCGATGACCGCAAGTGGGTTGCCGGTTCGTTGACCGACTACGTGCAGCGGCGGGCCGTCGCTGAAGGCGACGACTGGTACAAGTAGCACACCTCGTTCTCGGCAAATATCGCTTGCGGCAAGCGCTGGGGGTACCGCACAATTGGCGGCCGAGGCCAGGACCTGCGGAAATCCGGGATCAGCGCGATGTGTCGCATGCGCGGTGGCCGGAGATGTGTGGTGACTGGGTAGGTGAGAATTCGGGCGAATGGGTGGTTCATGTTCGATGTGATCATTGCGGGCTGTGGGCCGACCGGTGCGATGCTGGCCGCCGAGCTGCGGTTGCATGATGTGCGGGTTCTCGTGCTGGAGAAGGAACCCGAGTCCGTGTCGTCGTTCGTCCGGGTGGTCAGTCTGCATGTGCGCAGTCTCGAGCTGATGGCGATGCGTGGGCTGCTGGATCGCCTGCTCGAACGCGGACGGCAGCGTCCGGTCGGCGGGGTGTTCGCCGCCATCGCCAAACCTACGCCCGAAGGGCTGGATTCCGAGTACGCGTATCAGCTGGGCATCCCGCAGCCGATCATCGATCATCTGCTCGAAGAGCATGCCACCGAGCTGGGTGCGCAGGTCCGGAGTGGTTGCGCGGTGGTCGGTTTCGAGCAGGACGACGAGGGGGTGACCGTCGAACTGGCCGGCGGTGAGCGGGTGCGGTCGCGGTATCTCGTCGGCTGTGACGGCGCGCGCAGTACGGTGCGCACACTGCTCGGTGTCGGTTTCCCCGGTGAGCCCGCGCGGACCGAGACATTGATGGGCGAGATGGAAGTGGGTGTGTCGCAGGAAGAGATCGTCGCCAAGGTGACCGAAATCCGTGCGACCAATGCGGTGTTCGGTCTCAGGCCCTTCGGAGAGGGCGTCTACAGCGTCGTTGTTCCCGCTGCGGGTGTCCGCGAGGACCGCACCGAACCGCCCACGCTGGGCGACTTCCAACAGCAGTTGCGCGCGATCGCCGGAACCGATTTCGGCGTGCATTCCCCGCGCTGGCTGTCTCGCTTCGGCGATGCCACCCGGTTGGTCGAGCGCTATCGGATCGGCCGGGTGCTGTTGGCAGGCGATGCCGCGCACATCCACCCGCCCGCCGGTGGTCAGGGGCTGAATCTGGGTGTTCAAGACGCCGTCAACCTCGGCTGGAAATTGGCCGGGCAGATCCACGGCTGGGCGCCGGAGACACTGCTGGACACCTATCAGACCGAACGTCATCCGGTCGCCGCGGACGTGCTGGACAACACCCGCGCCCAGGTCGAACTGGCATCCACCGAACCGGGTCCGCAGGCCGTCCGCAGGCTGCTCACCGAATTGATGGACTTCGACGAGGTGAACCGCTACCTGATCGAGAAGATCAC
This sequence comes from Nocardia sp. NPDC127606, assembly GCF_042671725.1. Taxonomy (NCBI): domain Bacteria; kingdom Bacillati; phylum Actinomycetota; class Actinomycetes; order Mycobacteriales; family Nocardiaceae; genus Nocardia; species Nocardia sp. NPDC127606. The sequence goes on from NZ_JBHXWQ010000001.1 coordinate 2,199,592, forward strand.
CGCGACCGCCATCCGCTACGACTTCGGCCCAGGCCCCGACCTACTCGGCCGCCGCCTGCCCGACCTCGACCTGAAACAAGGGCACCTCTACGACCGGCTGCGTCAGGGCCGAGGTCTGGTCTTGGACCGCACCGAAGGCCTGAGCGTCGACGGCTGGTCCGACCGGGTCGACCTCATCACCGATCCCACTGTGGCGCTGGATGCTCCAGCGCTCCTGCTGCGCCCCGACGGCCACGTCGCCTGGCTCGGCGAGCACCAGCAAGACCTGAACACCCACCTCTCCCACTGGTTCGGCAAGCCCACACATGCACCTCGATGACGTCCGCACCGTCCACGACAGTGGGGCCATCTGCTGCGTCAGGCCGGACTAACCCCGTACAGCACCGTTCGGCCACACCACGTCGACGGGAATACCCCGCTCACGCGCCAGTGCGACCACGGTCGCGGTACCGGCACGCTCGCCGACCTTCCCGTCCCACACCGCGATCAACCGGTCGGCCTCGCCTACCAGGACCTCGTTAGCAGCCTCATAGGCTTCGCGGCCTGCACTGTCGAAGTCCATAACTCGAACTGTCGTGGCCCGCTCGATGAGCGAGTCGAACTGCACCAGGTGGTCCGGATCCACTTTCGACTCCCGGTAGTCGCGCGACGGCACCACCACCTCGAGCTGCCCGCCCGCGTCGAGGACCACTTCCGCGAACACGGTGTCCGCACCGCGGGCAATGCACGAAATACCGACCAGACCCGGCGGCGTGTCGGCGATCAGATCGGCGATGGCCTCACGAACGAGCGGGATCGTCTCGACAGAGATGTTCAAGTGCCCGGTGACGCTGATTCGCATCACACCATGATGCCGGGGCGCGATGACGAGTGAAGCAGGTCGTGCCGAAACGACTCAGCGGCCGGGTTCGTCCGGACGCGACGAACCGGCGTCACCGCCATCGCCCCGGGTAGGGCCGATCCTGCGCGGCCTCACCATCCGCCGGGCGCCGCCGGGGCGGTTTTCTCCGCCGACACGTTTACGGCGCGACGCGTCGAAGTCGATGAGATTCGCATCGTGCTCGGTGCTCCCGGCAGACTCGGCCCCGACCTCGTCGACCGGCAGCGATCCTGATTCCCGCTGCAATTCCGCTCGGGTCACCGGGCGGGTGGCCGCCGGATCGTAGGCGCCATCGGGAACGGGAGACCAGCGCGGAGCTGCACCGATATCTTCTTGACGTCGCCGCGGCGGCTTTGGCAGGCGCACGACGTTCGACGGCGAGTCTTCACCCTTGCGCGGACGTGTCTCGGCAGCCCTCGTCTCTGCCAACTTCTGACGCAGCCGCTCCACCGCATCGAATCGACTGTTGCCGGGTCCGCGCGCGAACCCTGGCCCTGTTTCCTGGTCCGACATCGAACTAACCGCAGACAGGCGCCGCGACACCCGCCCCGAACTTCGTCCTACTCATAACGCTCACGTCCACATTCTGCCTCACGACCCGCTATCAGTCAGCAGCCCGCTGCGCCCACCACCTGTGGCGACCAGCCCGTGTGCCAGCCGCCGCACGAAAGATCTCCGTACTCGGACACACGCACACATCGAAGCAGGCGACGCCGCGGCCGCCGAAAATCTGCATGACCTCGCCTGTACTGACGCCGCTACTCGTGAGGCTGCGCATCCGAGAGGACCGCATCGATGGCGGATCGCAGGTCGAACACCACCTTGTATCGGCGAACCGACTCCGCTCCGGTCAGCTCGATGTCCCGGCCGGTCGCGCGCCACACGTCACGGATGGAGCCATCATCGCGCACCTCGTAGCCTTCGGATTCTGCCCAGCGATCGACGTCATGCGCACGACTGGCGAGCGCGTCCGCGACTTCACCTCGACCACGGAACGCCTGGACGTCCTTCCAGGAAAGGCTCATCCGTCCTCCTTCCAGTTCAGCACCGACAGTGCGGTCGCACACCAGTTGTACAGCGTTGCTTACGATCTCAGCAGAGACCTCCACCGCTGCCCTTGTCTGCAACCTACTCGGACACGGGGTATGGACTACAGGGTCGGAGCCTCTTCACAGGCGCCATCCTGTCAGTGCTCACCGGTCGGGACGGGCAATACTCTCGACGTATTCCGCACCCCAGCGGTTCAGCTCGGACACGAAACCGCGCAGTGCCCGCCCGGTGGGGGTGAGCGAATACTCCACCCGTGGTGGGACTTCGGCGAAGGAGTGTCTGTTGACGATGCCGTCTTGTTCCAGTTCGCGGAGTTGACGGGTGAGGACGCGGGGGGTTACCTCGCCGACCTTGCGGCGTAGTTCGCCGTAGCGCAAGGGCTCGTCGAGGAGGTATTTGACGATGGTCATCTTCCAGGCGCCGCCGAGCACGGCGATGCTCACTTCGACGGGGCAGCTCCGCATCGCTCGTACGATCGGCGCCCGGACTTCCTCCGTGGTTGCCATACGCTCGATGGTATCCATTTCGTCCATATGGACAAGATTGTGCATACTGCCGATCCTGATCGTTGGTTGATAGAAACGAGGGTAAGGACGTCGAGCAACGCGAAGGATTCCGGTGAGCAATTCCGCAGTCGATCTCGAGCAGCGCGCGATCCGACGGGGGCCCCGTTTTCATCCCGCGTGGACGATCGTGGCCGTAGCGGCCCTCGCGCTCGTCGCGGCGGGGAGTTTCGCCACGATCGCGGGGTTGATCACCGAACCGCTGGTCGAGACGAAGGGGTGGAGTCGCACCGGAATCGGCGCCGCGGTGGCGGTGAACATGGTGCTCTACGGGGTGGTCGGGCCGTTCGCCGCGGCCATGATGGACCGCTACGGCATCCGCCGGGTGACGTCGTCCGCACTGCTCGCGCTGATCGCGAGTTCGGTCCTCACCGCGATCTGGACCCCGTCGGTCTTCTGGTTCGTGCTGTGGTTCGGCTTCGCCATCGGGGTCGGGACCGGGTCGATCACCACGGTGTTCGCCGCGACTGTGGCGAACCGATGGTTCTACCGCAAGATCGGTCTGGCCACCGGATTGCTCACCGCAGCAAGCGTATTCGGACAGTTCGCGATGCTGCCCCTGCTGTCGGTGCTGCTCGCGCGAGCCGACTGGCGCGCGCCGGTTCTCGCCTGCGGAGCGCTCGCGACGGCGGCATTGCTCGGCGTGCTGCTCTTCTTGCGCGAGAGCCCCGCCGCGATCGGCGCCGTTCGCTACGGCGCGAATCCCGATACCGAACCAGCCGACACCGATCGCCGGGTGAACCCGTTCGCCCGCACCATCACCGCCCTGCTCCGCGCCGTGCGCGACACCCGATTCTGGGTACTGGCCTCGATGTTCGCACTGTGCGGGGCGACCACGAACGGCCTGATGTGGAGTCACTTCACCCCCGCCGCGCACGATCACGGCATGGCCGCCACCGCCGCGTCGGGCCTGCTGGCGATCATCGGCGTCGCCAACATCCTCGGCACCGTCTCCGCGGGCTGGCTCACCGACCGGATCGAACCGCGACTGCTCCTCGGGGTGTTCTTCCTCGGCCGCGGTGTATCCCTCGCCCTCCTCCCGATCCTGTTCACCAGCGTGTGGTCCCCCGACCTCGTCGTCTTCGCCGTGGTGTTCGGCATCCTCGACGTCGCGACAGTGCCGCCGACACTGACCCTGTGCCGGCACTACTTCGGCGCCGACAGCGCCCTCACGTTCGGCTGGATCAGCGTCTTCCACCAACTCGGCGCGGGCGCGATGGCCCTCACGGGCGGCCTGATCCGCGACCTCAACGGCTCCTACACTCCCCTCTGGATCACCGCGGCCCTCGCCTGCCTCACCGCCGCCGCCCTCGGCACCACCGGCGCTCGAATCAGATGAGCGCCTTCTGTTTACGGATTCGGCGACGCACGTCGCGGATCATCGCGTGGGTGCCCGCGAATCTGATGAACCTCGGGATGAAACGGTTGACGAAGCCGACGAACAGGAACAGATGCTCGAAGCGGCGCTGGTCCGAATCGGTCCATTCGATGGCCATCTGATCGCGGAAATGCGGTGGCAGGAAGCCCGCGGTCAAGAACTGCAGGAGCCCACCCAACGTGAGACGCAGGGGCCAGGCGATCATCCGAAGGTGGAGCAGATCGTCGATGTAGGCACGGAATTCGTCGTCGCACACGACCTGTTCGCAGGCCCGAAGCCAGTACTCGTCGAACTCCGCGCGCGTCTTCGGCCACATGTCGGGGTGGACCTGCAGCGTGGTGCCGAAGGTGTCCGCGCCTTGGAAGAACACTTCGAGCTCGTCGGCGGTCATCTTGCCGTGCAGCAGCTGGTGTGTGTCCTCGAAACCGATGTAGATGGCCGCCGCCACATACATCTGGAGGTTCCGGTCGAAGGCGTTGTATTTCACCTTCGATTCCGGTCGCGACCGGACTTGGCGGTGCGCGACGTCGACCGCCGCACGCATCGCCTTCTTGTCCTCGTCGGTGCCGAGCACCGCGACAGCGAGGTAGGCGGAGGTCGTGCGCAGGCGTTTCCACGGGTGCACCATCAGCGCACCGGATTCCACCTGACTTTCCATCACACCGGCCGCGACACCCTGGTGCGCGAACTGCATGGCGACGTTCGCGGCGGCGCCGGCGAACATCCAGAAGTCCAGGGCGTCGGCGAGCTGGGCGGGACGTTTGCGCGGGGAGCGGTAGGTGTCGGGAATGTGGAGGCGAACCCGGTCGAGGGTCAGGGTGTTCGTGGTCATCGTGCTCACATCCGTTCGATGATGGTGGCGTTGGCCAATCCGCCTGCCTCACACATCGTTTGCAGCCCGTAGCGGCCACCGGTCTGTTCGAGGTGGTTGACCATCGTGGCGAGCAGTCGGGTGCCGGACGCACCGAGCGGGTGACCGAGGGCGATCGCGCCACCACGCGGATTGACCCTGGCCGGGTCGGCGTGGAGTTCGTGTTGCCAGACGAGCGGGACCGGGGCGAACGCTTCGTTCACCTCGAAGGTGTCGATGTCGTCGACCGTGAGCGAGACGCGCTCGAGCGCCTTGCGGGTCGCCGGGACGACTGCGGTGAGCATGAGGGTGGGATCGTCGCCGACAACGGCGAAGGAGTGGAAGCGGGCGCGCGGGGTGAGGCCCAGCTTGGCCGCCATCTTCTCGCTCATGATCAGCGCCGCCGACGCGCCGTCGGTGAGCGGTGAGGAATTGCCCGGCGTGACCGACCAGTCGATCTCCGGAAACCGTTCCAGGACAGTGGGATCGGTGAAGGCGGGGCGCAGGCCCGCCAAACCGTCGACCGTGGTCGTGGCGCGAATGGTCTCGTCGGCGGTGAGGTCACCGGCCGCGATCAATTCGGCGTCGAATCCGCCCGCCGCCGCGGTGGCCGCCGCGAGCCGGTGCGAGCGCGCTGCGAATTCGTCCAGCGTCGCACGGTCCAGTTTCCATCGGGCGGCGAGGATTTCCGCCGCGATCCCCTGACCGATCAGCCCGGCCGGGTAGCGGGCGGCGAGTGGACCGCGCAGCGAGTCCTTGCCCTGGGTGTTGGAGAACATCGGCGCGCGGCTCATCGACTCGACGCCGCACGCGATCGCCACGTCGTACGCACCGGCGAGCACGCCCTGAGCGGCGAAATGCACGGCCTGCTGGCTCGATCCACACTGCCGGTCGACCGTGGTGGCCGGGACCGACTCGGGGAATCCGGCCGCCAGCACGGCGGTCCGGCTGATGTTGTTGGCCTGCTCCCCGCTCTGGGTGACGCATCCGCCGATCACATCGTCGACGAGGGCGGGATCGATGCCGGTGCGCTCGACCAGCTCCGCCAGCACGCCCGCCAGCAGCGTGGCCGGGTGCACGGCCGACAGCCCGCCGCCGGGCTTGCCCCGGCCCGACGGCGTACGAACCACATCAACGATGACCGCGGACATCACGAACCTCCTGAACAGTCGCCGACGGTCGGCGACCTCCCGACACTAAGTTAATCACCATTCTCGCTACATCGGCGAGAATTGCTAGTAACTTATCACTGGCATGCGAGCCGTCGGAGCATCGATCGCGACGGCCCCATCGGGTATCTACGCAGAATAAACGGCAACATCATCAGTTCAAAGAAGAATTGTCGGCAACATCGCTGGACGGTCAACGACATCGGCTACCAGCTCGCGTCACCGACTGGTTCATGAAGGAAGGAACAGCGGTATCGCCATGTTGCGACGGCTGGACAGATTTCTCAGTTACGAGATGAAGGTGTCGGAATTCCTCGGCACATTCATCATCATCGGCATCCCCTACAGCCTCGTCGGGGTCATCTGGACGCTCACCCATACGGGCCACCTCCGCGATCTACACGGTGTCGACCTGGTCATCTCCTTCCTCGGATCCATCGTGTGCTGGCCGGTGCTCACCTTCGCGAATGTGACGATGACCTGATGATGGCGGTGGTCTGGTTCATCGACATCGTGGTGATCGTCGTCAAGGTCCTGGGCGGGCGCACGCAGGTCAATCCCGTGCTCCGCGTGGGCATGTGGATCGCTGTGCTCTGCGTTCTCGCTCTCGGCGTGGCCGCGGTCGGCGCACTCCTGGTCCTGCTCGAGCACGGGCTGAGCGCATGACACGCCCCGCGACCGAGCCCTCCGAGCTCGACAAGATCGTCGACAGCGTCACGGGGCTGTGGCGACGACACCCACAGCAGTCGATCGAGACACTGGGCAGGCAGGTTCTGCTCGCCAGGGCCACGTTCGCGCAGCTGTTCCTGTCCCTCGTGCAGCGGCGATTCCCGTTCCAGGAGTTCATCAAGCAGTGCGCCTTCATGGCGAACGTCTCCGCGCTGCCGACCGTCTTCGTCGCGATCCCGGTCGCGGTGGTGGTCTCGATCCAGGTCGGCGCCCTCGTGAATCAGGTCGGTGCGACCACGTTCATCGGCGCGGTGGCCGGGCTCGGCATCATCCGTCAGGGTGCGCCGCTGGTGACCTCGCTGATGATCGCGGGCGCGGTGGGATCGGCCATCTGCGCCGACCTCGGTTCGCGCACCATCCGTGAGGAGATCGACGCGATGCGGGTGATGGGCGTGGATCCGGTGCGCAGGCTCGTCGCACCGCGACTGGCCGCGGCCGTGCTGGTCAGCATGCTGCTGTGTGGGTTCATCGTGTTCGTCGGCTTCGCGACCGCGTACCTGTTCAATGTCTACGCTCAGCACGGCACACCGGGGTCGTTCATCGGCTCGTTCGCCTCGTTCGCGGTGGCCAACGATCTGATCGTCGCGCTGGTCAAGGCCGCGATCTTCGGTGTGCTCACCGCGATCATCGCCTGCGACGTCGGCCTACACACCAAAGGCGGGCCGGGTGGGGTCGCGAACTCGGTGAACTCGGCGGTGGTGTCCTCGGCGCTGATGCTGTTCGCCACCAACATCATCGTCACCCAGCTCTACAACACCTTCTTCCCGTCGAAGGTGGTCTGAGATGGCAGCCGAATACATTCCGCCCGTCATGCGGCCGGTACGCGTGGTCGGCAACGCCGCGAAAGTGCCCGTGCGGGCCAACCAGCGCGTAGGACATCAGGCCATCGTGTTCTTCCAGGCCCTGTTCGCGATTCCGTTCGCGCTGCGGCACTACCGCAAGGAAGTCGCGCGCCTGGTCGCCGATGTCGGGTGGGGCAACGGCTCGCTGATCGTGGGCGGCGGCACCGTGGGTGTGGTCGTGGTGCTGTGCGCGTTCGGCGGCATCACCGTCGGCGTGGAGTCCTACACCGCGCTCAACCTGCTGACCATGGGCCCGCTCACCGGAGCCATCTCCGGTTTCGCCACCACGCGCGAGATCGCGCCGATCCTGGGCACACTCGCCTTCGCCATCCAGTCCGGCTGCCGGTTCACCGCGCAGCTCGGCTCGATGCGGATCTCGGAGGAGATCGACGCGCTCGAATCCATCGCGATCCGCCCGCTGCCCTACCTGGTCACCACCCGGATGATCGCGGCCACGCTGACGATCGTGCCCCTCTACACGCTCGGCCTCGCGGTCGCCTATGTGGCGACCAAGCTGTCGGTGCTGTTCCTCGGCGGGACCACCGCGGGCACCTACGACCACTACTTCTTCCAGTTCCTGCTGGGCGGCGACGTGTTCTTCTCGGTGCTCAAGGTCGTGATCTTCGTGCTGATCGCCACGTTCATCCAGTGCTATTACGGCTACACCGCCACCGGCGGTCCCGAAGGCGTCGGCGTGGCGGCGGGACGCGCCATCAAGATGGTCATCGTCGTGATGGTTTTCACCAATCTCTTTCTCACCCTTGCTATCTGGGGCATCGACCCCGGATTCCGGATCTCGGGATAGGTCGGTCGATGATTCTCGATCCCAGTGGTCGCGGCCCCAAACCGCTCCAGCTCACCCTCGCGGGTCTGGCGGTGGCCCTCACATTCGCACTGGCGCTGTATCTGCTCGGTATGCGCTACAACGGCGAGTTCGAAGACACCGTGGTGGTCGGCGCCGAGCTGACCAGCACCGGCGACGGTCTACCCCAGCGCGCCGACGTCAAGTACCGCGGGATGATCGTGGGGGCGGTCTCGGCCGTCGACATGGTCGCCAAGGGCAAGCTCCAGCACGCCACCCTGGAGCTGAAACCCGGTATCGCCGAGACCATTCCGGACACCGTCACCGCGCGGGTGATCCCGGACAATATCTTCGGCGTCACCTCGATCCAGCTGGTCGACAACGGCGCGGCCGCCACCACGCTGCGAGCAGGCGCCATCATCCGCGAGGACACCAGCTCCGCGACCGTTCAATTGCAGACCACGCTGAACACCCTGCGCGACGTGCTCACCACCATTCAGCCGGAGAAACTCGGCCGGGTGCTGGCGACCCTGGCCGCCGCGCTCGACGGCGGCGCGCGCGTGCCCGGCTCCACCATCGAGCGCCTCGATACCTGGCTCACCGAGGTGCACCGGATTCCCGAGATCGGCGGCCTGCTCGGCAATCTCGGCCGTGCGTCGATGGCGTTGAGCCAGTCCGCACCCGAGCTGGTCGGCATGCTCGGCGATTCGGTGACCGCGGCGAACACCCTCAACGAGCACCGCACCCAACTGGTCGCGCTGCTCGCCGAGGGCAACTCCACCGTCGAAGCGGTGAACAGCCTGTTCGCCGCCAACCCGAATTCGGGCAAGGAGCTCGTGGCGGGCCTCGACACGGTATTCGGAGCGCTGGCCAAGGATCCCGGCGCGCTCCAATCCGCCGCGGCCAACCTCAACGCCTCGCTGAGCAAGCTCCAGCAGGTGTTCCACTTCGGGCCGCGCAAACAGATGGTGTGGAAGATGGATGTGTCGTTCACCCCGTTCCAGCAGTACACCGCGGCCGATTGTCCGCGCTATGGTGCCATGTCGGGGCCGCGCTGCGGCGGACCGACGGTGCCGGACGTCGCACCGCCACAGGAGTATCCGGCCCAGCAGCTCCCGCGACGCGTCGATGCGGCCGGTCCGGCTCCGACGGTGCAAGTGCCCGGGATCGTCCCCGGTGTACCCACGATCCCTGGCCTACCCGCGATTCCGGGGCTGCCGTCGATTCCCGGTCTGCCCGCCATCCCCGGAATCACCGCACCGGCCGCCGCGCCGCTGCCCGATTCCGTTGCGGTGCAGCCGATCTCGCTGCGGGGGCCCGCGGCAGTGGCGGCCATCGTCGGCGGGCGCCCCACGGTGACCCAGCTGCTGTTGCTCGGCTCGATCCTGGGCAATGTTCCCGTCGTCCCCGACACCGAAAGTGCGGCGCCATGAAATCGACGAAAGCACTCATCGGGTTCAGCTTGTTCGTCGCCCTCACCGTCACGCTCACCTACACCGTCTGGTCGACACTGCAGCGCAGTGTGCCGGGCAGCACCCACAGCTACTCGGCGCTGTTCACCGATGTGCTCGGGCTCCGCGTGGGCGATGACGTCCGGATGGCCGGTGTCCGCGTCGGCCGCATCGACAAGATTGATTTCACCGACGACTACACCGCCCGCGTCACCTTCCGGATCGAGGCACGCCAGCACCTCACCGATACGACGAAAGCGCTGGTCCGCTACCAGAATCTGATCGGTCAGCGCTATATCGCCCTGGCCGCGGGCAAGGACGCCGGGGTCACCGTGGCGCCGGGTTCGCAGATCCCGCTCACCCGTACCGAGCCGTCGTTCGACGTGTCCTCGCTGCTGTCGGGCTTCGAACCGCTGTTCAGCGTGCTGCAACCCGACCAGATCAATTCGCTGTCGGAAACGCTCATCCAGGCCCTGCAGGGCAACGAGATCTCGCTGTCCGCGCTGATCACCCAGGCGGCCGAGCTGGCGAACACCTTCGGCCAGCGCGACGAGATCCTCGGCGATGTGCTGGGCAACCTCAGCGCCGTGATGTCGGGGCTGGCCAATCGCAGCGGCGAACTGGAAACCCTGATCACCCAGACCCGCAGCCTGATGGACGGGCTCTACGCGGAAGGACAGACGTTGAAGAGCTCCGTCGACCGGGTGGCGGGCGCCACCGACTCCCTGGTGACGCTCATCGGCCAGGTGAAACCGGGCATGGCCGAGGCACAGCGCACCGCCACCGAGGGCGTGATGATGCTGCTCTACAACGGCGCCGCGCTCGACCGCGCCGCCGTGGAATTCCCCGACTTCCTCAATGGCGTGGCCCGGTTCACCAGCTACGGCGCCTACGGCAACGCCTACATCTGCCGACTCGATGTCTCGCTGTGGAACGTGGTGTTGCCGCCGGGGTTGTTCTCCCAGGTGGGCGGCGAATCGCAGTCGGGGGTGTGCCGATGATGGGCACGTTCGCGTTCCTGCGTGACAACCGCAACCTGCGCCTCGGTCTGGTCGCGGTGCTCGCCGTGGCAGTGCTGCTCGGCGGGTCCAGCCTGCTCGCGCAGCTACGCCTGGGCGACAAGACGATTCACGCCGAATTCGCCCAGGCCGCCGGGTTGCGGCCGGGGGCGACCGTCGATATCTCCGGCATCGAGGTCGGCGCGGTGCGCGCGGTCGACCTCGTGAACGATCGGGTCGACGTGACCTTGGCCGTGCGCCGCGACCTGCGCCTGGGCGCCGATGCCAAGGCGTCGATCAAGATGTCGACCATCCTCGGCAGGCTCCACATCGACCTGCAGCCGGGCAAAGGCGCCCCGCTCGCCGGCAATCGGATCACGGTCGAGAACACCTCGGTCCCCTACAACCTGAGCAAGGTGATCCAGGACCCGAAGTACACGTCCTCGTTCGAACGGATCGAGCGCCTCGACCCGAGCAAACTGCGGACCGCGCTCGACCTGCTCGACAAACAGATGGGCGACTCCCCCGCGATGGCCGTGCAGGCGCTGGACAGCATCGGCGCGCTCGCCCAGGTGATCAATGCCCGCCGCGACGAAGTCGACCTGCTCCTGAAGAGCATGGACCAGGTCTCGCAGCTGGTGTCGGACAACCGCAACAGCGTGCTCGTGTTGCTCACCCGTGGTGAGGCGATCGGCGCCGCGGTGCAGACCAGGCAGACGCTGCTCACCCAGCTGCTCGACAATGTCGCCGCGCTCTCGAAACTGTTGCAGGACATGGGCATCGAGAACAACGGCGAACTCGGACCGCTGATCGCCAACCTCGACACCATGGCCGACGGGCTGACCGAGAACAAAGAGAACCTGGACCGGATCTACGAGATCGCCCCGGTCACGCTGCGCCAGTTCAACAACGTGGTCGGCAACGGACCCTACGGCGACGTCTGGGCTCCGTGGGTCTTTCCGGACAACTGGCTGTGCTTCGCGCAGGCCGTACAGGGGTGCAACTGATGAGACGCAGAGCGAAACTGGCGGCGATGTGCCTGGCCGCCGCAGTGGCGTCGGGCTGTTCGCTGCTTCCCGGCAGCGTATCGAGTCTCGGCGACCGGTATTTCGGCGAGAACAAACGCATCAGCGCGGATTTCGAGAGCGTGGCCGGGCTCTACGTGGGCAACGAGGTCTCGGTACTCGGCGTTCCGGTCGGGGTTGTCGAATCGGTGACGCCACGCGGCAGCTATGTCGAGGTGGTGATGTCGGTCGAGGCCGACGTACGGATCCCGGCCGATGCGATGGCCGCGCTGATCTCGCCGCAGCTGATCACCAACCGCCACGTCGAACTGGCGCCCGCCTACACCGGATCCGGTCCCGAACTCGCCGACGGCGCACATCTTCCCCTGGCACGCACCAGAACTCCGGTCGAGCTCGACCGCATCCTGGAGAACTTCGACCAACTCGGCGCCGCGTTGAAAGGCGACAGCGAGACGGGCCCGATGGCCAGCCGGGTGCTGTTCCCGCTGCTCGAGGGCAACGGCGATCGACTTCGCGAAACCCTCGACTCGCTGTCGGCGGCCTTCGAGGTGACCTTCGCCAACAAGGATCAGATCGCGAACACGGTCATCCGGCTCAACGAGATCACCCAGATCATCGCCGAGAACGACCAGACCGTGCGCGATTTCAGCGGCCGGATCACCGAGCTGGTGGCCCTGCTCGGCGCGCAGGCACCCGGATTGCAAGCCGTGCTGACCCAGCTCGACGACTTCGTCACCAACACCTCCTCGGTGGTCGGGCAGAACCAGGATCAGCTGGCCGGCGCGCTCACCAAGTTCGTCGCCATCGCGGCCCAGATGCGGGCCAACGCCCGCGGGCTCACCGAGATCATCGATGTCGGACCGCTGTTCTTCGACAACATCGACAACGCGATGAGCCGGGAGCGCCAAGCGCTGCGCCTGCACGGACTGCTCGACAAGGCCGTGCTCGACGGAGAGGCGCTGTCGCTGTTCTGCGAACGCGTCCAACTGCGCCACGACGGCTGCCGCACCGGCAAGATCGCCGACTTCGGGCCCGACTTCGGGCTCACCGCCGCACTGTTGGGAATCACCGAATGAACCTGCGCACAGCCGTTTCACGATCGACCGCTGCCGCTGCCTGCGCCGTGGTCGTCGTGTCGGCGAGTACCGCCTGCTCACTTACGGTGCGGGAACTGCCCATGCCCGAACCCGGCATCGGCGGCCCCGGCTATACCCTGCACGCCACCTTCCGCGACGCGCTCAACCTGCCCGACCGGGCCCAGGTGAAGATCGGCGGCACCGATATCGGTGTGGTGACCGACATTTCGACCACCTCGTTCCTCGCCGACATCGAAATGCTGATCCGTGAGGACATCCAGCTGCCGCGCGGGACCACCGCCGAGCTGCGTCAGGCGACACCGCTCGGCGACATCTTCGTCGCGATGACGCTGCCGACCGACGCCGAGGCGGGGGCCCCGCTGCGTGCGGGCGAGACGATCGGCATCGAGCACACCGGCTCCGCCGCCTCGGTGGAGCAGCTGATGATGTCGATCTCGATGCTGATCAACGGTGGCGGCATCAACCAGGCCGCGCGGATCACCTCCGAACTCGATTCGATCTTCGCCGGGCACGCGCCGCAACTGCGCCACCTGGTCACCGAGATGACCGACGTCATCGGCGCGCTCAACCAGCGCACCGGCGACCTCGACGCCACCCTGCACGGCTTGCGGGTACTCACCTCCGAGCTCGCCGGCCGCAAGGCCGAACTCGGCGCCGTGGCCGACAGCTTCCCGCAGCTGATCGGCCTGGTGGCGGAGAACAATCAGTCGATCGTCGACCTGATCGGCAAAGTGGCGGTCACCATGGACGCACTCGGCGACTTCAGCACGAGCAACGGGCCGCAGTTCGTGAGCCTGTTCCAGAGCGTGCAGAACCTGATGTCGGGGTTCACCCGGATGGGCGACGACCTCACCGGCACCCTCGAGGGACTGCACACCCTGTACCCGTCGCTGATGGCCAGCCTGCAGGGCCCGACCTTGGCGGTGGCGGCGACGGTGTCCTATCTCGACATCGGCGCACTCACCGACCCGTCGGGCAGCCGCTGGCCCGAAGGGGGCGATGTGCCCGCGTTCATCGGCAGTCTGGCCGAGGTTCTCGCGAAGGTGTTCGGTCGCGTGACCAGCATCCCGCAACCCGCACCGCAGGAGGGTCCGCGATGAATTCACCGCTGTGGCAATGGCTGGTGCGCAGACGGGTCGCGGTCGCCAACGCCGGACTCGTGGTCGTGCTCGTGCTCGGCTGCCTCTATCTGGGCGGTGCGGTGCTGCGGATAGATCCGAGCCGCTCGCAGTATGTGGTGACGGTGAAGTTGGCGACCTCCGGCGGGTTGTCGGTCGGTAGCGATGTCACCTTCCGCGGCTGGCGGGTCGGCCGGGTGAGTTCGGTAGGCGTGTCGGGTGACGGCATCGCGGCGGTGGCCGAGATCGATGGGGGCACACAGATTCCCGTCGGCGGCACCGTCGCTGTCAACCGGTTGTCCGCGGCGGGCGAGCAGTACCTGGACTTTCGTCCCGTCTCCGAGAGTGGGCCCTATCTGCGCGACGGCTCGGTGATCGAGCGGGCGCAGACCTCGGTGCCGGTGCCGATGCAATCGGTGCTCGCGAACATGAGCGGCCTGGTCGGCGGCATGAATCCCGAACGGCTCACGGTGATCGTCGACGAACTCGACAAAGCCCTCGCCGGGGGCCCGGATGGGTTGCGCAACATGATCTCCGGGATCAGCAGGGCGATGGCCGGGCTCACCGAACTGCTGCCGCAGACCCAGCAGTTGCTCCGCAATCTCGAGGTCATCGCCGAGACCACCTCGCACGCGCAACCGGACCTCAGCACGCTCACCGCCTCGGGCACCGCCCTGTTCCGGCAGTTCACCGCCGCCGACATCGAGGTGCGGCACCTGCTGGAACAGGGGCCCGGGCAGCTGGCGACGCTGGGCGGGTTCGTCTCGCGCACCCACGACCCGATCACCGATCTGGTGACGAACTTCGTCGCCATCACCAAGGCCGCCAAACTCCGGCAGCCGGCGCTCGAGGCGCTGTTCCCGTCGCTGAGCCGCTTCGCCGACGCGATCGGCGTCCCGGCACACGACGGCGGCTTCTTCACCCTCATCGACCCGTGGCCACGACCGTCGTGTGAATACGACACCGTCCCCGTGGTGCCGACCACCGAGACCACCGACACCCGGGTGCGCCTCTACAACTACTGCGTCACCTCCAACCCGGCTCTGCAGGTGCGTGGTTCGGCCAATGCGCCGAGGCCGCCCGGTCCTGACAACGGCGCGGGGCCACCGCCCGGCGTCACCGGCAACGAACTGTCCCAGCCCGCCGTCCCCGCACCACGTTGAGGAGTTCCATCATGAGCAGCGACGAGAAGGACCCGATCACCGATTCCAGCGCGCCCGTCGCGGCCCCGGCCGCCGACACGACGCCGACCGCCGATCGCGAGAAGTCGTGGTGGCGCGGACGGACAGGCTCTCTCGCCGCGCGCGTCGGCGTGGCGGCGGTCCTGTGCGCCTCGCTGGCCACCTCGGTCGTGTTCTACGTGCAGAACCAGGACAGCAAGGACCTGTTGCGAGCCCAGGAACAGGCTCGCGCGGCCGCCTGTCAGTACGGACCCGTGCTGGCGGACTACGACAGCAAGAACCTCGACACCTACTTCAAGGGGGTGCTCGACGGCTCGACCGGCGACTGGAAGAAGCAGTTCGAATCGACCAGCGCCGAACTGCGCGAGGTCCTCACCCAGGGCGAGGTCACCTCGGAGGTCACCGACACCCAATGCGCGATCCGCACCGCCGACGAGGACGCGGCCGAGGCGATCGTGGTGATCCGCCAGACCATCACCAGCCTGGGAACCCAGCACAAGCCCAAACCCGGCCAGCTGTCGATGGTGCTGAGCCTGCGCAACGACGACGGCCGCTGGTTGGTCGAGAAGGTGAACTCCCCGACGCCACCCGTGCAGGCGCAGTGAGCGAATCCGGTGAGCTAGCCCGCGGCAATCGGGCGATAACATGACAGACGAGATGGGCAGGACGACGAACGAGCACGCGGCACAATCGACAGCGGACGCGCAACCCCGGGTGGTCAAGCGCAGGCCGAAGAACCGGCGTGCGCAGATCGCGGCGGAATCGGCGGCGGCGTTCGGCGCGCACGGCTACCACGGCGTGAGCATGGACGACATCGCCCGCAGGCTCGAGATCAGCTCCACCGCCCTCTACCGCCATTTTCCGAGCAAATACGCGCTGTTCCGGGAGGAATTGCTGCGGTTGTCCGGTTTGGCGCTGCAGGCGGTCGAACTCCCCGACGAAGCCGCCGAGTGGTCGCCGCGCGAGCGTCTGGATCACGTTCTGGACGCGATCACCGTGCTGACCATCACCAACCGCCCGACCGTCGCACTGGCCCGGTGGGAGCGCCGCTACCTCGAGCCTGCCGACTTCGCCGAGTTCACCGGCCAGTTCACCACCGCGATCGCCGCGGTGCGCCGGCTCATCCATGAGTTGCGTCCCGAACTCGACGGTTACGACCGGGTGATCCGCGCCGTCTCGCTGTTCGCAGTGATCAGCAGCATCGGCGACCACCACGCCACCGTCTCGGTCAAAACGCTTGCCCCGCTGCTGAAATCGACCGGTTGGGCGTTGGTCGACGCCGACATGTCGGGCGAGCGCAGTGCCGCGCTGGTCCGTCGAGCCGGTGAACGCGCGCAGCCTTTCAAACACGAGCTGTTGCTGCGCAAGGCGGTGGAGCTGTTCCACGAGCGCGGCTATCCGAACGTCAGTATGGAAGACATCGCGGTCGCGGCGGATCTGTCGGCGGCTTCGGCGGTGTATCGCTATTACCGCAGCAAGAGCGACCTGCTGGTCGCGGCGTTCCGGCGCGCGGCCGACCGGGTGTCCGGGGCGATCACCCCCGCCGTGACCGCCGCCGATACCCCCGCCGAGGCGCTGGGGACACTGATCGACCTCTACGTGTCCGGGTCCTTCGAGGAACGGGCGCTGACCTTCGTCTACTACGCCGAGTTCACCCACGTGGACCAGGCCGATCAGGTGACTCTGCGCCACCTGCAGCAATTGATCATCACCGAGTGGGCCAAACTCGTGGCGCAGGCCCGACCGGAGCTCTCGATCGGCGAGGCCAGAATCCTCGTGCACGCGGCGTTCAGCCTGGTGGTCGACCTGGGCCGCACCTTCGGTGACGACGGAATCTGTCCGCAGGAGACGGTGATCCGTCTGCTCCAGACCATCCTCCTCGGCAGGCCGCTCGCCCGCTGAATTCACGTTTGTTCCCCGATGTCGTGGCACCGCAATGTAACCGGACTACGCTGGCCGCCATTGCCGCCCATCGAAGAATTGAGGGGATCAAGCGTGACCAGCAGCGAATTCGCGTACACCGGGTGCGACAACCTGGAGGCGATGACCGAAGCGGTCAACTACAACAAATTTCTGATCGACTGCGTGGATAAACATGTCACGTCGCCGGACCTGCGCATACTCGACTTCGGTGCCGGTCGTGGTACCTACGCCGATATGCTGGCCGAGCGGAAGATCATCCCGGATTGTCTCGAACCCGACGCCGAGTTGCAGAAATTGCTGCTGTCGAAGGGCTACAAGGTCGTCGATTGCGAGGCCGAGCCGTCCGACTCCGAAATGTACGGTCTCATCTATTCTTTCAACGTTTTCGAGCACATCAAAAACGACCAGGAAGCCGCCGAACACCTCACCTCGCTGCTGCGGCCGGGCGGAACCCTGGTGATCTATGTGCCCGCCCTCGAGGTGCTGTTCACCTCGATGGACACGAAGGTCGGGCACTACCGGCGCTACCGACGGACCCAGCTCGACCGCATCCTGCGCAACGCGGGTCTCGAGATCGTCGAGTCGCGCTACTGCGATCCGATCGGCTTCTTCGCCACCCTGGCCTACAAATTCGCCGGCAGCGACGACGGCACGATCAACACACGCGCGCTCAAGCTCTACGACCGAGCGGTGTTCCCCCTCAGCAAGCTTCTCCAGGTCGTCACCGGCAAGCTCTTCGGCAAGAACGTTCTCGTCGTCGCCACCAAGTCCTGAGCCCCGTCGGAGCCGTCCTCCTCGGCCGCGGCATCGCGGCCGGGGAGGACATCCTCTCGGGGCTCGAACAGCCGATCCCGACGCGCTTCAGTTCGTCCGGCTGCCGACCGACCGCGCCAGGAAAGGCCACGACGAACGGAGGTCGTCTTCCCAGTAGCCCCAGGAGTGTGTGCCGACTGGACGTTCGTCCAGCGTGACCGGAATGTTCAACTCGCGCAGCCGGTTCGCGAGGTTGACGGTGCAGAAGTGCACTGCCGCCTCGATGGGGCCGCCGAAGGCGATCTGGACCGGGAGCGGGATCCTGCCGTCCTGGACACGCGCGTCAGCCGGGCTGTCGTGGGGTGCGCCGGGGATTCCGGTGCCGGTGCTCAGATAGACCTCGGTGCCGCGCAGCCCTTCGGCGTTGACGAGTGGATCGTTGGCTCGCCACAGGGGGCCGTTGCGTGGGCCCCACATGTTCTCGATGCTCTGCCCGCCACCCCAGTTCTCGACCGTGATCCGGACGAATTCCTGGCCGATGGGGTCCGAGGTCTGCGCGCAACCGCTGTAGGACGCCACGCTGTTCCAGAAGCCGGGCTTGGCGATGGCCAGGTTCAGCACCGAGGTGCCGCTCATCGACACACCGACCATGGTGCGGTTGCCATCGGCCCGGAGGAATCCCTCGATCACCGACGGCAACTCCTCGTTGAGGAACGTCTGCCATTTGTTGCGGCCGAGCACCGCGTCGTCGCGCACCCAGTCGGTGTAGTAGGAGCTGGCGCCGCCGACCGGGGTCACGACGTTGACGTCCTTGTCACGCAGGAAACTCACGGCGTCGGTCTGCGCGTCCCAGCCGCTCTGATTCGGGCCGCCTTGGGAACCGTTGAGCAGATACATCGTCGGCCGCGGGTTCTCGGTATCGGCGGCCCGGATCACCTGCACCGGGATCTGCTTGTCCATCGCGGGCGAGAAGACGGTCACCAGCTGGCGTCTGCTGTCGATATCGACTGTCGAGACGATCCCGGCCGTCTCGCGTTGGGCGACAGCGACGCTCGCGGGCAGCGCCAGCGCGGCCGAGGCCAACGCGCTCACCAGCGCGGCGCCTACCGCGGCCGTTCGGATCGATCGGGGTGTTCTTCTCACCAGCGGGAACCTCTCGTCTACCGGATGCACTGATCGAGACAGTGCGGGTCACCCCACGACGGACGTGAGGCATGAAGAGAGGTTCGGACTGCTCGTGCCCGCGGTTTGGTCAACCGGCGGAAAAACTACGGGCACGGACGGCTCCCGCGGCCGCTCGGTGTGGAAACTCGCACACCGAGCGACCGCCCGTGCCCGCGGCCGTCAGAGGCCCAGGGTTCGACCGATGATGTCGCGCTGGATCTCGCTGGTGCCGCCGAAGATGGTGGAGACCAGGGCGCCTCGAACGTGCTTTTCCATGTCGAATTCGCGGGCGTAGCCGTAGCCGCCCATCATCTGCATGCCCTCCAGCGCCACCCGCTTGCTGACCTCGGTGGCCTTGAGCTTGGCCATCGACGCTTCCCTGGCCAGGATCTTGTTCGGATTGGCATCGGCCTCGCGCGCCACGCTGTACACCAGCAGTTTCGTGCATTCGATCTCGGTGGCGAGGTCGGCCAGGCGGTGACGCAAGGACTGGAAGGTGCCGACCGGGCGGCCGAATTGCTTGCGCTGAGTGACGAATTGGATGGTGTCGTCGAAGGCGCGTTCGGCGGCGCCCAGACTCATCGCGGCAAGGATGAGGCGTTCGAAATTCAGGCCGGTCATCAGCTGGCGCCAGCCGTTGCCTTCCTCACCGACCACCGCGTCCTCGGGGAGCACGCAATCGGTGAAGTAGAGATCGTTGGTTTCGCGCTGGTTGCCCATCAGCTCGATCGGGGTGATCTGGAGCCCTGGGGTGCCCGCGGGGACGTGGAACATGGTGAGCCCCTCGTGTTTTCCGCCGTCTTTCGAGGTGCGGGCAACGAGCAGGATGTTCTCGGAGATGTGGGCGTTGGAACACCACGTCTTCTGGCCGTTGATCAGCCAGCCGTCGGCGGTCTTGACCGCCTTGGTCGACAGGTTGCCCACATCCGAGCCCGCCTCGGGCTCCGACATCGAAATCGATTGGGACGCACCGCGAACGATGCCGCGCAGCACGGTGTCCTTCTGTTCTTCGGTACCGAATTTGGCGTAGGCCCCACCGGTGATCAAGGTCGGCCCGATCGCCCCGATCGGCAGCATGCCGCGCAGTGATTCCTCCAGCAGGATGCACATGTCGACCATCGTGGCCGCGGACCCGCCGTATTCCTCCGGCACCGTCAGCCCGAGCCAGCCGAGCTCGGCCATTTTCGCGTAGACACCCGGATTGTGCTGTTCGGTGTCGTTGGCGGTGAGCGCGTCACGCTGTTCGCGGGTGCCCGCTTCACGCTTGGCGAACGCGGCGACAGCCGCCGCGAAATCCTTGTGTTCGGAGCTGAATTCAACGCCCATGCTCTTGTGTTCCTCGTCTTTCGTAGTGATGGATGATTACTTGGCGCGCCCGAAACGGCGGGCGGTGATCTTGCGAACCATCGACATGGTCGATTGCGTGCGGGCGAACGACTGCAGCGCCATGCCGGGAATCGCGAAGCGCTGGCGTGCGATCGAATGCGGGCGGGTGAACCCGAGCAGTCCCGCGGCGCCGTGGATCCGGCCGACGCCGGACTCCCCCACTCCGCCGAACGGCAGCGCGGGAATGGCCGCGTAGGAGGCCGGGCTGTTCACCGACGTGGCGCCTGCCCGCAGCGCGCGAGCGATTTCCATGCCGCGCTTGCGGGAGAACACCGACGAGGCCAGTCCGTAGCGCGAGGCGTTGGACAACCGGATCGCCTCCTCGACATCGCGGACTCCGCGCACGGTCAGCGTCGGCCCGAAGGTCTCCTCCCGCACCGCGGTCGAATCCTCGGGGACGTCGAGCAGCACGATCGGGCTCACGAACGGCGCCCTGATCGAGTCGGCCCCGCCGAAGACGGCGGTCGCGCCCTGCGCGAGCGCGTCGTCGACATGCTCGGCGACCACATCGATCTGGCTGGGCAGTGTCATCGGACCGTAGGAGCGCCCCGGCGTGAGTTCACGAACCCGCGCGGTGACCTCGGCCAAGAAATCGTCGAGCACGGAGTCGACCACATAGCAGCGTTCCGTGCCGACACAGGTCTGGCCGGAATTGGCCATCGCCGACCACACGATCGCGTCGGCGGCCGCCGCGAGATCGGCGTCCTCGGCCACGATCGCCGCGTCCTTGCCGCCGCATTCCAGCACCACGGGGGTGAGCCGTTGCGCCGCGGCCGCCATGATCCGTTTGCCGGTGGCGGTCGAGCCGGTGAACGCGATCATGTCGACACCGGACTCCACCAGCGCGCGGCCGGTCTCGCCGGGACCGGTGACGACACTCAGAATGCCGAGGGGTAGCGCGGGATTGGCCTTCGCGAACGCGTCGACGAACCAGTGCCCGATCCCGGTGGTGAGCTCGCTCGGCTTGAACACCACGGTGTTGCCCGCGGCCAGCGCGTAGGCGATGGACCCGTTGGGCGTGTAGACCGGGTAGTTCCACGGGCCGATCACCCCGACCACCCCGTGCGGGCGCTGTTCGATCACCGCCTCGACATTGGCCATCATCAGCCCCGGCCACACGGTCTTCGGCTTCAAGACCTTCTGCGCGTTCTCGGCCGCCCAGTTCAAGTGTTCGACGGCGGTGACGACCTCGAGATAGGCATCGTCGGCGGGCTTGCCGTTCTCGGTACTGATCAGCGCGCAGAACTCGTCGACATTGTTGATGATCTGCGCGGCCCACCGCCGTAATGCCCGTTTCCGCTCGGTGAATCCGAGTTCACGCCAGAGCAGACCGGCCGAGCGGGCCCGCTCGACGGCAGTGGCGACTGCGGCGGCATCGTCGATCGGCCAGCTGCCGACCGGTTCGCCGGACACGGCGTCGACAGTGGTCAGCATTGTCGCAGAAACAGGTGCGGTAGTGGGCGTTTCGGTCATCTTCGACCATCCTTCGAGTAGCACGACGCGGACTTGCGCACACTGTTGACAGTCCACCTCAGCGGCCGTTAAGTTAATCCCAATTCTCGCTAAGTTAATCACGATTCTCTCCGGTTGCAAAGAGCCACTGGGTTCCACGCCAGCGGGTGAGAACGTCGAAACCGGACGGAGGGCGCGATGTTGCGCACCCGATTCACCGAGGCCTTCGGTGTCGAACACCCGATCGTGCAGGGTGGAATGATGTGGGTAGGCAGGGCCGAGCTCGCCGCCGCGGTCTCGGAGGCGGGCGGCCTCGGCATCATCACCGGTCTCACCCAGCCCACCCCGCAGGCCTTGCGGGAGGAGATCGCGCGCACCAGGGACCTCACCGACAAGCCGTTCGGCGTGAACCTGACGATCCTGCCGTCGATCACCCCGCCGCCGTACGCGGAGTACCGCCAAGCGATCATCGACAGCGGCGTGCCGATCGTGGAGATCGCGGGCGGTAATCCGGCCACCCACCTGCCCTTCCTCAAGGACGCCGGCATCAAGGTGCTGCACAAGTGCACCAGCGTCAAACACGCGCTCAAGGCCCAGCAGGTCGGCGTCGACGCGGTGAGCATCGATGGATTCGAATGCGCCGGCCACCCCGGGGAGAACGACACACCCGGGTTGGTACTCATTCCCGCCGCGGCCCGCGAGCTCGAGATCCCGATGCTCGCCTCCGGTGGCATCGCGGACGCGCGCGGCTTGGTCGCGGCGATGGCACTGGGCGCCGACGGGGTGAACATGGGCACCCGGTTCCTGTGTACGGCCGAGTCCCCGATCGCGCACGCCGTGAAGGAACAGATCGTCGCCAATACCGAGCTCGACACCAAGCTGATCTTCCGGACGCTGAACAATACGGCCCGCGTCGCCGACAATGCCGTCAGCCGGCAAGTGGTCGAGATCGAGCGTGGCGGCGGCAGCTTCGAGGATGTGCGCGAACTCGTGGCGGGCGCTCGTGGCCGCAAAGTCTACGAGGAGGGCGATCTGGACGCCGGCATCTGGAGCGTCGGTCAGTGCCAGGGCCTGATCCACGACATCCCCACCTGCGCGCAGTTGATCGAGACGATGGTGCGCGAAGCCGAGGCATTGATCGCGAATCGGCTGGCCGGCTCGATCGTCGAGGCGGTGGCCCGATGAGCGAGAGCCTGCTGATCCACGAAGAACACGGAATCCTGCGGATCACCATCGATCGTCAAGCGCGGATGAACGCGATCGACCTCGAGACGATGAGCGAACTGGGCGAGACCATCATCGCGGCCGAGACTCGGCCGGAAGTCCGGGTGATCGTGCTGACCGGCGCGGGCAAGGCGTTCTGTACCGGCGCCGACCTGGCCGCCGCGGCCGCGGCGGGCGGCAACGAGGCGTCACCGGAGGTGGTGATGGATCGCGCCAACACCGTGGTGCGCGCCATCGTCGACTCCGCCCTGCCGGTGATCGCGCAGGTCAACGGCCCGGCCGCCGGCGTCGGCGCCTCGTTCGCACTGGCCGCCGACCTCATCTACGCCGCCGACTCCGCGTATCTGCTGCTGCCGTTCACCTCCATCGGCCTCATGCCCGACGGCGGCGCGACCGCGGTCGTCGCCGCCGCCATGGGCCGGGCGCGGGCCGCCGAACTGGCACTGCTCGGCGCGCGCCTGCCCGCCGCCGAGGCCGCGGCGGCCGGCCTGATCACCCGCAGTCTGCCCGCCGACGAACTCGCCGCCCAGGTCGACGCCGTGGCCGCCCAGCTCGCGGCAGGCCCACGGCGTGCGCTGCAACTGACCAAGGCGGCCGTCAACGCCGCGACCCTCACCCTCCTCGACGACGCGCTGGCCAGGGAGAAGACCGGTCAGGTCGAACTGCTC
Organism: Nocardia sp. NPDC127606; assembly: GCF_042671725.1. Classification (NCBI taxonomy): domain Bacteria; kingdom Bacillati; phylum Actinomycetota; class Actinomycetes; order Mycobacteriales; family Nocardiaceae; genus Nocardia; species Nocardia sp. NPDC127606. The sequence goes on from NZ_JBHXWQ010000001.1 coordinate 2,223,295, forward strand.
ACCTCCGCCGATTTCCTCGAAGGAATGACCGCGATGCTGACCCGCCGCGCACCGAACTTCGACGGCGCCGTCCATCCGATCGCCAACCCGGCCTAGCCCTCTCCCAGGAGCCGAAATGACCACAGAACCCCTGCGCTCGCGTCGCAATCACTGGATGAACCAGATCGCGATCCACGCCACCACCAGCCCCGACGGGCCCGCCCTTCGCTATCTCGGCAAGACCACCAGCTGGGGCGAGCTGCACTGGCGAGTCACTCGCCTCGCCGACGCGCTCGCCCGGCGTGGCGTCGGCGACGGCGACCGCGTGATGATCTTGATGCTCAACAACACCGAGTACATCGAGTCGGTCTTCGCGATCAACACGCTCGGCGCGATCGCTGTCCCGGTCAACTTCCGGTTGACCCCACCCGAGATCGCGTACCAGGTCGGCGACAGCGGTGCGACGGTGATCATCACCGATGTCGTGCTCGCACCGCTGGTCGGTGCCGTGTCGTCGCTGACCGACGCCTTGACCACCCGCATCGTGGTCGGCCTCCCGACCGGCGACGGCGTGCTCGGTTACGAGGATCTGGTCGCCGAGGAAGGCACCCCGCACGAGCCTCGCGATATCCCCGAGGACAGCGCCGCCCTGATCATGTACACCTCCGGCACGACCGGAAACCCCAAGGGCGCGGTGCTCACCCACCTCAATATGAACTCCCAGGCCCTCACCTGTATCCGGGCCATGCACTACGGTCCCGACGACATCGCCTTCTGTGCGTCGCCGCTGTTCCATATCGCCGGATTGGGCAGTGTCGCCTCCTGTTTCGTGCTCGGCGCGCTGACGGTGATCCACCCGCTCAAGGCTTTCGACGTCACCGAGGTACTCGACGCCTGGGAACGCGAACGCGCCACCTCGGTGTTCCTCGTGCCCGCCCAGTGGCAGCTCGTCTGCGCCGATCCCACCGTGGCACAGCGTGATCTGCGGTTGCGGGTGATCAGCTGGGGCGCCGCGCCCGCCTCGGATACGGTGCTGCACGCGATGGCCGAGACCTTCCCGAACGCGCTCAATGTGGCCGTGTTCGGCCAGACGGAGATGTCGCCGATCACCTGTGTGCTCGACGGCGAGGACGCGATCCGCAAGCTCGGCTCCGTCGGCAAGCCGATCCCCACCATCGCCACCCGCATCGTCGACGACGAGATGAACGACGTCGCTCCGGGTGAGATCGGCGAAATCGTCTATCGCGGACCGACTCTGATGCGCGAGTACTGGAACAATCCGCGCGCGACCGCCGACGCCTTCGCGGGCGGCTGGTTCCACTCCGGTGATCTGGTGCGCCGCGACGAGGAGGGCTTCGTCTATGTGGTGGACCGCAAGAAGGACATGATCATCTCCGGCGGCGAGAACATCTACTGCGCCGAGGTCGAGAACGTGCTGTTCGCCCATCCCCGGATCCGCGAAGCGGCGGTGATCGGCCGGGCCGACGACCGCTGGGGTGAGGTGCCCGTCGCGGTCGTCGCCGTCGAGGACGGTGACGAGATCAGCCTGGCCGATCTCGCCGCGCATCTGGACGCGCACCTGGCCCGCTACAAGCACCCCAAGGCGCTCGTCGTCGTCGAAGCCCTGCCGCGCAACGCGGGCGGCAAGGTGATCAAGCACGAGTTGCGCGCCGCGCACGGGACGGCGGGGGCCGTGGTCAGCGGCTGAGGAACTCCTCGATCGCGGGCCAGGTGGTGTCGGCGGCGGAAACCAGTCCGAGGTGTCCGCCGCTGACCTCCACGAACTCCACCTCGGCGGCGTTGGGCAGGACATCGAGGCCGCGGCGCACCGAGGCGGCGGGCACCACCACATCGCTGGGGCTGCCCGCCAGCAACACCCGGCAGGTGACCTTCGACAGTTCGATCACCAGATCCGACCGCAGTCGGATCGACCCGCCGGCGAGTTCGTTGCGCAGCACCAGGCTGCGGTAGATCTGCCAGTACGAGCGGCCCGGGTAGCCGGGCATGGTGGCCATGAACCGGTCGGTGGCCTCCATCCTGGCCAGCGCTTCGGTGTCGAAGGCGTTGCGGGCCAGGAACATCGGCTTGGCCAGCTCGCGGTCGAAAGCCTGGATCCGGAAACCCAACCGCACGAATTCCTGGGGGATGCCGCCCATCACTTTGGTCGCCACCGCCATCTCGCGACCACCGGTGACCTTGGCGACCAGGCGTAGCGGGATCAGGAACGCGGTACGGGCCTGGTCGATCGGTGCGGCCAGGCAGGTGATGGAGGCGATCGGCAGGTCGGCGTGCGAAGCCGCGGTGAGCAGCGCGAGCACGCCGCCCAGCGACCAGCCGATGATGTCGACGCCACGGCCGTCGTGTTCCTCGCTGACCCGCGCGATCGCCTCGGGCAGGATGTCGTCGGTCCAGTCCTCGAGGCCGAGATCTCGGTCGGCATAACCGAATTCGCCGTAGTCGATGACGTAGGGCTGTCTGCCCTGGTCGAGCAGAAAGCGCACCAGACTCTGACCCGGCCGCAGGTCGAAGCAGGCGGTGGTCACCGCGAGCGGCGGCACCAGCAGCACCGGATTGCCCGTCGCCCGCGTGGTGCGGTCGTAGCGCTTCAGGTGCCGGTGTGCGCCGTCGTACACCGTCGTCGACGGTGCGGGGCGGTAGGACTCGAGTCCACCGCCGAGCGACACCGACCACACATTGCGCACCGCGCGCGGCAGATCGGCAACGATCCCCATCGGTAAACCCCTTACCTCACCAGTCACTGCCTACCGGCAGACCCACATTTCGATATCTTACCAGCGAGTAAGTTGTTGCTTCAGGCTGCGCGACGAGCCTTGCTCGCCGTGCGTGGCCCGCCGTGACCGGCCGTCGAGGCCGTGATGGGTCGCCCGAAGAGGACCCGCAGCACGACCCGCACCAGGGCGCCGAACCCCCGACGGCCCGCGGGGAGCGCGAGCACGCTGCGCACCGTCCGGGTCTGCGACGGCGTCTCCGCCACACCCGCGAATCGGTCGTCGAGCCAGTTCAGGCTCAGCGGTGTCGACAGCGGCAGCAGCGAGAGGTGCTCGCTCGCCCGATCGCGCAGATAGGTCACGTGCGCGCCCTGCTCGCGGTAGCGCCGCACCAGCGCGTCGATATCGGCCACCGCGATGATCTGGTCGTGCACGGCTTGCACCACCAGCAGCGGCACCGCGGGCGCCCGGTCCCCCAGCGTGAGATCGGCGAAGACGGCCAGCATCGCCTCCATGGCGAGCAGCTCGGCGATCGGGGTGCCGCTGTGCCGGTCGACGTTGTAGCGGGCCAACCGCAGCACCGCGGCGGCGGTCGTCGACTGGGCGGCCTTGTCGAGCACCGCGCGACCCTCGTCGCTGAAATGGGTGGCGACGAGTTCTTCGAACGCCGGATACACCCGGCGCAGCGCGGCGACGACAAGGGTCGGCAGGCCCGCGTGCAGGCCGCCGTTGAGTCGATGGAAGGTCGAGACCAGGTCGCCTACCGGGGAGCCGAGCACGGCACCGGCGATGTCGAGCTCCGGCGCGTAGGTCGGCGCCATCTCCGCGGCCCATGCCGTGGCCAGCCCGCCGCCCGAGTACCCCCACAGCCCGACCTGCGCCGACGGGTCGAGCCCGCCGGGCTCGAAGGCCAGTGCCGCGCGGATGCCGTCGAGTGCGCGGTAGCCCGGTTCACGCGGCGCTCCCCACGCGCCGAGCATGCCTTCGTGATCCGGAATCGAGATCGCCCAGCCCCTGGCCAGCGCATCGGCGAAGCACAGCAGTTCGACGTGCACGAAGGTGCCGACGGCGCGCGAGCCGCGCCGCAACACGTAGGACGGAAAAGACCGCGGCGAGATGGCGTCGATCGCGCACTGGAACGACAGCAGCGGCGCGCCGGGCGCGACACCGCCCATCGGCGTCACCACCGTGGTGACCGACGCCTCGGGCAAGCCGTTGAGATCGGTCGTGCGATACAGCAGCTGCCAGGCCCGCACCTTCATGCCGATCACACCGAACGCGGCGAGCTCGACCGGCCTCGAACGCAGGATCGTGCCCTCGGCAAGGGTCTCGAACCCGGGCCTCGGCACGAAGAACGGATCCTTGTCCGGGAGCACGGCTGTCGTGGGCGCGGACCAGCTCTCGGTCCTCATGCGGTCCTGCGCGCGGGCTCGCTGCGGTAGCGCGAGACCGGTCCGTCGATGCCGAGCAGCTGCCACACGCGCTTGGCGACAGGATTCATCAGGCCGATATCGGTCGCGAGCGCGCGGACATCGGTGAACACATCCCGCTTGATGTGGCGCGAGTGGGCGTTGCGCCAGTACGCGTCTCGCATCACCTCGCCCGGAATCGCGAACTTCTCGGCGAACTCCTTCGGCGGTGTCGCGATCATCGCCAGCATCACCCGCATGATGATCGGGAAGGCCACGGACAGGACGGTTTTCGACACGAAGTTCATCGTGGGCACGTTGATCCGAAGATATTCGTGCGCGAACGAGATGTGCCGGGCCTCCTCGGCCACATGGATCTCCATCACCCGGTGCACCATCGGATGTGGATCGGTACCGCTGCGCAGCAACGCCTTCTGCAGGTGATCGATCGGTTCCTCGCCACCGAGCACCAGGGCGAAGAAGAATCCGGGGAAGAACTTCACCGCGGGCCAGATGATCACCGTGAGCTTGCGATCGACCGAGCCCATGCCGATCACATCGCGATAGCCGATCCGATTGATCATCTCCTGGAACATCATCGTGTGGTTGCACTCTTCGGCAGCCTCGTGCGTGATGTAGCGGAATTCCGGATCACCGTTGGGTACCGACGGCAGATACTGCATGAGTCCACGGATGAGCAGCTGTTCGAAGTCGATGCCGACCTTCGCGATGCAGGCTTGGCGCCACAATCCCATCGCGATCTGCTTCTCGACAGGCTGCGCTTTGTACCAGGGGTGACGGCCGAGCGGGTCCACGTCGGGCAGGATCCAGCGCGGGTCGTCGGAGTGCACGGCGAACTCGGGCGAGTCCCAGTCGATGTCGACATAGGGATCGAAGTGTTTGGTCACCGAGCCTTCGGACAGGCTCTGCAGGACCTCGTGGTAGCTGGACAGCGTCATCGGTGTCTCCTCGGTGCGGTTCCACTCCCCAGTTTAGTGGTACCAGCGGTACCACACAAGGGTTGACGCTACTGCGTGTTACATCTAATTTTGCGCCGTCAGTTCGGCGATCGACGTACGCGGATCGAGCGTGACGCCGACCTCGCGCAGACTGGCGTCGATGATCGCCCAGATGGCGATCTGCAGGTAGGACGACAGTTCCGCGGCGTCCATCGGCTGCATCGACCGGCTCAGCCACCGGTTCACACTGCCGTCGACGAAGCTCACCAGGCCGAAGGACATCGGTTCGGCGACCGCCACCGGCGCCGACTGTGCCCGCAGCGCGCTCTCGAACACCTCGCGCACCGTACCCGCGATGGCGATCTTGGTCCCGGACACGATCGGCGAGTTGTGATCCTTGCTGGCACCGGACCCGGCGCCGAGGAAATAGTGCAGACGCGGGTTGGTCGCGATCCAGCCCACGTAGGCGTCGACGGAACGCCCGATCGCCTCGGTGACGGTGCCCTCGGGGTTGAGGGTGGGGGCGAGTACTGCCATCAGGTCGTCGATGATGCGGGTACGCAGTTGTTCATCGAGGTCTTGGCGGTCTTTGAACAGGCGGTACAGCACCGAGCGTGGGACGCCGGCGAGATCGGCGATCTCCTGGACGCCGACCGAGGCGCCTTGGGACTGCACGGCCGCGAGGGCGGCGGCGAGGATGAGTTCGCGCCGGTCGGCGCGGTGGCGGTCCCAGCGGCTGGCTCTGCCGTCGGTGCGTTGTGCGGTCACATCATCTCCTTCACCGGGCCCGTGCGGTGCAGATACCGGATCGGCGCTCTGCTGAATACCACGCTGTACGGAATACAACGACGAACTGTAGTCCAGCGATTCCACCGATCCGGCCGCGCACGGACACCGGCGATCGCCCGGGCGTCGGGCACCGGCCCGACGCCCGGAGCGCTCACCCCTGTGCCGCGGCGTCGCGTGGCAGGCCGAGCATCCGTTCACCGATGACATTGAGCTGGACCTCGGTGGTGCCACCGTAGATGGTGGTGGCACGACCCGCGATCAGCTGTTCCATCGCGTGGTCGCTGCGCTCACCGGGCACCGACACCACACCGGCGACACCGAGTTCGGCGACGACGTACTCCGAAATCGCCTGTCCCAGCGCCATTCCCAACAGTTTTCCGACACTGGACGTGGTGGATACGTCGATGCCGGACAGCTGCTTGAGCACCACCCGTGAACTGATCACGTCCACCGCCCGGCTCTCGGCCATGAGTTCGCCGAGCCGGTAGCGCGCCACCGGCGAGAGATCGCGGCCGATCGCGAAGCGCAGCAGGTCGGTGTCGGTGGCGTAGGCCTCCATCTTCTGGCTCAGCGCCACCCGCTCACCGGCCAGTGTCGTACGGGCCACGTGCCAGCCGTCGTCGACCCCGCCGACCACGTTCTCGTCGGGAACGAACACGTCATCGAGGAACACCTCGTTGAACAGCGCCGATCCGGTCATCTCCCGCAGCGGGCGCACCGTGATCCCGGGGCTCGACATATCGAGCACGAAGTAGGTGATGCCCTCGTGCTTGGGCTTGTCGGGGCTGGTGCGCGCGATCAGCATCGCCCAGTCCGAGAACTGCGCGACCGTGGTCCAGATCTTCTGTCCGCTCACCCGCCAGCCACCGTCGACCTTGGTGGCCTTGGTGGTCAGGCTCGCCAGATCCGATCCCGCGCCCGGCTCGCTGAACAGCTGACACCACACCAGTTCGCCGCGCAGTGTCGGCACCACCAGTTCCTGCTTCTGGCGTTCGTCACCGTGCGGAACGAGCGCGCCGACCGCCCAGGTGCCCATCAGCAACTGCGGCATCTGGATACCGGAGGTCTTGATCTCCTGCGCGATCACCACCTGTTCGAGCGGCGAGGCCGAGCGGCCGTAGGGGCGGGGCAGGTGTGGCAGGTTCCAGCCACCGTCGCCGAGCGCGACGAGCTGGTCGTCCTCGTCGTCGATCGCCGCGATCTCGGCCAGCTCGGCCCGGACCGCCGCCCGGATCTGTTCGGCTTCGGCGGGCAGTTCCAGCTCGCTCGACAGGGTCAGCCCCGACAGCGCGTAACCGGCCACCGCGTCGGCTCGTTCGTCACGCGCGCCGAGCTGCCCGCGCAGCGCGAGAGCCCGCCGGTAGTACAGGTGCGCGTCGTGCTCCCAGGTGAAGCCGATACCGCCGTGCACCTGGATGCACTCCTGGGCGACCTGCACGGCGGCGTCGGGGATGATCAGCGCCGCGACAGCCGCGGCGTACTCGGCGGTGCCGTCGTCACGATCGAGGGCATAGGCGGCGTCCCACAGCACGGCACGCGCCTTCTCCAGCGCGATGCCCATCTGGGCACACTTGTGCTTGACGCCCTGGAACTGACCGATCGGCCGACCGAACTGCACCCGGGTCTTGGCGTATTCCGACGCGGTCGACACACACCACGACATCACGCCGACCGCTTCGGCGCCGAGCACCACCGCGGCCACCGAGCGCACGCGCGCCGAACTCACCTCGAGTACCCGGTCGAAGGCGACCTCGACCGAATCCGCCTGCAGCCGTGCCGAACCGCGCAGCACATCGATGCTGTCCTGCGCGTTGATCGTCAGTTCGATGTTCTCGAAGACGACCCACCGCTGCTGCCCCGCCACCGCGACGGGCGCGATGACGACATCGGCCGACACTGCCCCCAGCACACCGTCGGCCGTACCGCTGACGGTCAACGTGCCGTCGGTGAGCGTGCCGGTCAGGTTCGAGGTCAGGGCCACCGCACCGGTGCGCGACCCGTCGGCCAGCCCGGCGAGCCGAGCCAGGCCCGGATTGTCCTCGGCGCGTGTGCCCTCCGCGGCGGCCAGCACCGCGGCGGCGAGCACGGTCGGCACGAACGGGCCGGTGTGCAGACCACGCCCGAGCGGTTCGAGCGCAACGGCCAGCGTCAGCAGCCCGGCGCCCTGACCACCGAGATCCTCGGCGATGTGCAGGCTGAGCAGATCCTGGGCGACGAGGGCATCCCAGAACGGCAGGACCTTGCCCGCGTCGGTGGACTCGACCGCGGCCCGGACGACATCGGCGGTAATGGTCCGCTCGACGAAACCGGCGACCGCGTCGGCGAGGGCCAGGTGGTCCTCGCTCACGCCGACGCCGAGCTCATAACTGTTGCGCGCCATGGCTAGTTGGTCTCTTTCAGCTGGGCGGCCACCTCGTCGATGGTCCACGGTCCGTCGGTCTCGACGGTGCGCACGTCGTGCCAGCCGGCCAGCTCGACGATCGCCCCGCCCTGCACGGCGAACACCTTGCCGGTGATCGCGCAGTCGGCCTCGGCGAGGTGGGCGACCAGCGGGGAGATGTTGGCCGGGGAGAACGCGTCGAACTCGCCCTCGGGCACCTCGGCTGCGAACAGCGCGCCCATGCCGGGGGTGGCCAGGGTCAGCCGGGTGCGCGCGATCGGGGCGATCGCGTTCACGCGCACGCCGTAGCGTTCGAGTTCGTCGGCGGCGACCAGCGTGAGCGCGGCGATGCCGGCCTTGGCCGCACCGTAGTTGCCCTGACCGGCGTTGGGCATGAACGTGCCCGAGGCCGAGGCGGTGTTGATCACCGAGGCCGACACCGGGGTACCGGCCTTGGACTGCGCCTTCCAGTACGCGGCGGCGTGGTGCAGGGTGGCGGCGTGGCCCTTGAGGTGCACCGCGATGACCGAATCCCACTGCGACTCGTCCATGCCCGCGATGAACGCGTCGCGCAGGATGCCCGCGTTGTTCACCACGATGTCCAAGGTGCCGTATTCGCTGACCGCCTGGTCGACCAGCGCTTTCGCGCCGTCCCAGGTGGCGATGTTGTCGGTGTTGGCGACCGCGGCACCGCCGGCGGCGACGATCTCGTCGACCACCTGCTGGGCCGGGCCTGCGTCGGTGCCGGTGCCGTCGTTGGCGCCGCCGAGGTCATTGACCACGACCTTGGCGCCTTCGCGGGCGAACAGCAGCGCGTGTTCGCGGCCGATGCCACGACCGGCGCCGGTGATGACCGCGACACGACCGTCGAGTTTTCCCATGAGTCTTGTCTCCTAGTTGATTTCGACGCGACCGTCGGTGATGGCGATCTGGCCCGCGGCTTCGGTTTCGAAGGCGTAGGCCCGCACATCGGGATCGGCGGATTCGGTGGGCCAGAAGGTGGTGGTGATGTCCTGGCCGGGCAGCACGGGCTTGGCGAAACGCACGGCCAGCCTGCGCAGGCGCGCGGTGTCGCCGCCGGCGAGTTCGGTCAGCGCGGCCCACGAGGTGAACGCCATGGTGCACAGACCGTGGTTGATGATGCCGGGAAGCCCGGCCATGCGGGCGATCTCGTCGTCGAGGTGGATCGGCATCGGGTCGCCCGAGGCCGGTGAGTAGCGGAAGGTCTGGTCGTCGTCGATGTGGGCGGTGACCGACGCGGCCGGGTCGCCTGCGCGATCGTCGTCGGTGATCCGGTGGGTGGGCGCGAGGTCCCCTTCGCCGGGACCGGCGTCGACCTTGCGGAAGAACGCGGTCATCCACTGTTCGTTGACGAGTTCACCCGCCGCGTCGCGGGTTTCGGCGTAGATGACGACCGTGGAGCCGTTCGGGCGACCCACGTAGCCGATCGGCTTGGCCCGCACCACCAGTTCGTCACCGGCCCGGATCGGCCGATGGAACAGGAAGTCCTGCTCACCGTGGACCAGCTTCATCAACAGCTCCACCGGCGCGACCGACAGCGCGGCGGGCGCCATCGAGGTGAACACCGGCACCACCGCGAACACCGGCGGCGCGATCTCGCCCGACAGGTGCGCGGGGACCGGATCGTTGGTCGCCGCGGCGTATTCCGCGATTCGTTCGGCGGTGACCGAGAACCGTTCTTCGTCGGTCCACTCCCCCAGGGCGGAGCCGTCGAAGACGACTCCGGCCGATTCCGAGGTGGTCATGCGGCCGAACCGACGAGCTCGGTGAACTTGGCCATCGACTCCTTCAGGTCGGCTTCGGCGTGCTTGGCGACGGCCTTGCCGATCGGGCCGACGATCATCGCGCCCTTGAAGCTCGCGTCGAACGCCGCCGAGGAGCCGGTGTCGGTGGCGTCTACCTTGAGCGCGAATTCGATGGTGACACCGGCCATACCGGCGCCGGTGATGCGCAGGAACGAGTTCGGCACGACCTCGGCGACGGTCCACTCGATCTTGTTGGCCATGTTCATCACCGACACGACCTCGGTGAAGCGCGAGCCCGCGGCGAGTTCGGCGGGCAGATCGCCGCGCCAGCCCTGGTGAATGGTCAGCCATTCCTCCCAGTTGGCGAGATCGCTCAGCCGGGCCCAGGCCAGCTCGGGCGCGACGGGAAGTGCGGTGGAAACGGACACAGATGCCATGGGGTTACTCCTGGTGTGATTCGGTGGGGAAAAGGTCAGCGGTTGGCGGGGCGGTAGGCGGTCACCACGACCGCGCCACCGAGGCCGATGTTGTGTTGCAGAGCGATTCGCGCGTCGGCGACCTGACGGGCGTCCGCGGTGCCCCGCAGCTGCCAGGTGAGTTCGCTGCACTGGGCCAGACCGGTCGCGCCGAGGGGGTGACCCTTGGAGATCAGACCGCCCGACGGGTTGACGACCCACTGGCCGCCGTAGGTGGTGGCGTTGTCGTCGACGAGTCGACCGCCCTCCCCCGGCGCGCACAGGCCCAGCGCCTCATAGGTCAGCAGTTCGTTGGTGGAGAAGCAGTCGTGCAGCTCGATGACGTCGACATCCTCGGGCCCGAAACCGGCCTCGGCGTACACGGCTTCGGCGGCAGTACGCGACATCGAGGAACCGACCAGATCGATCGCGGTCGGGCTGGTGAAGGTCGAGGCGAGGTCGGTGACCATCGACTGCCCGACGATCTCGACCGCGCGGTCGGCCAGGTTGTGCCGGTCGACGAAGTCCTCGCTCGCCAGGATCACCGCGCCGGAACCGTCCGAGGTCGGCGAGCACTGCAGCTTGGTCAGCGGGCCGTAGATCTGCTTGGCCTCGAGGACCTCCTCGAGGCTGTATTCCTTCTGGAACTGCGCGTACGGATTGTTCACCGAGTGCTTGTGGTTCTTCACGCCGATCTTGGCGAACTGCTCGGCCGTGGTGCCGTAGAGCTCCATGTGCTCCTTGCCCGCGGCGCCGAACATGTACGGCGCGGGCGGCATCGCGAACTCCTGCAACTCGGCCAGCGCCAGCAGGTGCTTCATCATCGGCTGCTCGCGGTCGTCGTAGGTCGAACCGAGCGAGCCGGGCTGCATCTTCTCGAAACCCAAGGCGAGGGTGCACTCGGCGAGCCCACCGCGCACCGCTTGCGCCGCCAGGTAGAGCGCGGTCGAACCGGTCGAACAGTTGTTGTTCACGTTGACCACCGGAATACCGGTCAGCCCCAGCTCGTAGACCGCGCGCTGACCGGAGGTGGACTCGCCGTACACATAGCCGACATAGGCCTGCTGGACCCGGTCGTAGTCGATTCCGGCATCGGCGAGCGCCTTGGTCCCGGCCTCACGGGCCATGTCCGGGTAGTCCCACTCCCGCGACCCGGGCTTCTCGAACTTCGTCATGCCGACGCCGACGACGAACACCTTTTGTGTCATGAACGCACTCCCGTGTGCCGTGTGTCCCGAATACCTGAGACACGGTGTCCATGTAATTTAGGTTGGACACAGCGTCCAGGTCAATACCCCGGCGAATACAGCCCGAACACGACCAGGGCCGCACCGAGAACGGTGCGGCCCTGGTGGGTCATGCTGCCGAGGTCAGGTCTGTTGACCGAACCGGCGTGGTTTCTTCGCGCCCATGATGTCGGTCCACCACGATTGCAGCGGGCTCGGTTCGGGCCAATGAACGGTCGGGTCTTCTTCCTCGGGGTCGGCGGATGGCACGTCGGACGGGTCGTCGTCGAGATCGCTGGTCATGCAGGTTCTTCCTCGAATCGAACGACGGCGCCGCAGCGGGGAGACGAGAGAAGGAATGAGCCGGAACCCGAGGCCGAGTGCGGCGACGACGCGTTGGTCGCCGCTGGTCCACGGCTGACCTGTATCTGTTCAACCGTACACGGCGAGGATAAACCGCCGGTATCAATTCACCGGCTCTCCACCACAATGCGAGTCACGTTCTGCAGCAACCCGTTTGGTGCACTCGGCGATTCGCACTGCTAACGTGTCCGGCATCGCCGAAACGCCGGGCAGCGAGTCCGGTTTCGACCGAACTCACGCGCGCGGTGCCCAATTGTGGTGCGGCGCACACGGTGTGAGGGCAGGCCGCGGCGAGAAGTCTCGTCGGAGAGACCGGCGAGGACCCGGCCACCACGGCTCTTCGGTCGGTACAGACGACAAAGGAACCGATGACTCCGACGCTCGCGGTCTTCTTGTTCTCCATCGCAACACTGGTCCTGCTCGGCGCGGTCGCTGTCGCGCTGCAGGCCCTGCGCAACGAACGTCAGATCCGCGCCCGCCTGGCGGCGGCCGAGCGCGACCTACACGCCAAGAACACAGCCATGGAGCAGATGTCGCTCGCCCACGCCGAGGAGCTGCGGGTGCGAGAGCACGAGGCGGCACGCGCCGACCTGGCCGCCGAGGAGCGCGTCTCGGCACAGATCGAGGCGGCGCAGGAGGCGACACGCGCCCAGGTCGCCGCCGACGCCCGCGCCGCCACCAGCAACGCCGTGCGCGCGTTCGGCACCACGGTGGTCAGTCTCGGCGCCGACGTGGGCCAGGTCGTGAGCAACGCGCTGCGGGAGAACCGCAACGACGAGGTCTACGCGACGCTCACCAGGATCGACCACACGGTCCAGCAGATGATCCGCCAGGCCCAGGCCTACGTCATCGTCTCGGGCGGGCTGCCGGGCAGGCGCTGGCCGCAGCAGACCGTCGGCGACGTCGTGGGCGGCGCCACCGGCCGGGTGCGCGACTATCTGCGCGTGCGCACGGGCCACTGTGAACTGGTGGTCATGAGCCGGGCGGTCGAGCCGCTGGTACACACGGTCGCGACCCTGCTCGACAACGCGCTGCGCTACTCGCCGCCGTCGTCGTTCGTCGACATCTCCTACCAGCAGGGCCATCACGGCGTCACCGTGATCATCGATGACGCGGGCGTGCGGATGAGCCACGAGCAGATGGAGGAGGCGCGCCAGGTGCTCTCGGGCGAACGCGTCGTCGACATCAACGCCCTCGGCCCGTCACCGCGGGTCGGGTTCCCCGGTGTCGCCGCGCTGGCGCGCCGCTACGGCTTCGCCGCCTATGTCGACGGACCCAATATCTACGGCGGCACCAGGGCGATGGTGTTCGTTCCCGCGGCACTGCTCGTCACGGCCGCCGAGGTGCACCGGCCCAAGCATGCCGAGGCACCGGAACCGGTAGCGCCACCACAACCCGTTTCCGAGATCAGCGCGTCGGCGCCCGAGCTGGACATGGCCGAGCTCGACCGCACCACCGGCGGGCTGCCCAAACGCACGCGCCGCACCGTGGCTCCGGCCGACGAGCGCGCCGACACCGGCGAGGTGCTCGCGCGCCCCGAACTCGCTGCGGCCTGGCACAGCGGCTCCAGACACGGCCGCGCCGCGGCCGCACGCTCGACGAAAGGGCACGACAGCTGATGAGTACTCCGATCTCCAACAGCACCAACCGCCTCGCGTGGCTGCTGGACGACCTGGCTCTCGATGGCGTCCGGTTCGCGGTGTTGTTATCCGAGGACGGCCTACGCGTGGCGCACTCGGGCGCCATCTCCACCGACGACGCGGAGCGTTTCGCCGCCGCCGCGTGCGGGCTGCGCTCGCTGGGCAAGGTGCTCGGCGAGTTCTGCGGCGGACTGGCGAACACCGTGCGCCAGAACATGACCGAATACGACGAGGGCATGGTCCTGATCACCGCAGCGGGCGCGGGCACCCTGCTCGGCGTCGCCACCACCGGCGATGTGGACCTCGCGCTCATCGCCCATCGCATGAACGAGCTGGCCGCCAGGGTCGGCCACGAACTCGGTGCGTCGCCGAGGCACCGATCCTCGACTCAGGAGTACTCGCTGTGACACTGGATGTTTCGCCGGACTCGCGCAGTGGCCAGGATCGGGTGCCGCTGTACTCAGCGGAATTCGCCGCCGACCCGCAGAGCACCTACCGCGAGATGCGCCACCGCTTCGGTTCGCTGGTACCGGTCGATCTGGTGCCCGGGGTCCCCGCCACCCTCGTGATCGGCTACCGCACCGCGGTACAGATTCTCAACGATCCCGACCATTTTCCCGCCGACCCGAAGATGTGGCAGCGCGACATTCCCGCCGACTGCCCGATCCTTCCGATGATGCGCTACCGCCCCAACGCGATTCGCACCGCCGGGGCCGAGCACACCCGCCACCGCCAGGTCACCGTAGCGGGTCTGGCGGGCGTCGACCTGTACCAGCTGCATCGCACTGTCGAGCAGATCGCGATGCCGGTGATCAACTCCTTCTGCGCGGACGGCAGCGCGGATCTGTTGAGCCAGTACGCCTTTCCCGTCATCTTCGCCACCATCAACGCGATGCTCGGTGTCCCCGCCGATATCGGCGGGCGGGTGGCGACCGGGATGGCGCAGATGTTCGAGGGCGGCGACACCGCGGCCACCGGTACGCAGATGATGGAGGACGCGCTCTACGATCTGGTGCGGCTCAAGCAGAGCGAACCCGGCGACGACGTGACGACCCGGTTGGTGCAGCATCCGCAGCGGCTCACCGACGAGGAGTTGATGAACCAGGTACTCACGATGTACGGCGCGGGGATCGAGCCGATGCTCAACCTGATTCTCAACACGGTGCGGCTGATGCTCACCGATCAGCGATTCGCGGGCAGCTTGCTCGGCGGCAGCCTGTCCACCCGCGACGCACTCGACGAGGTGCTCTACACCGACCCGCCGATGGCCAACTTCTGCACCACGTATCCGCGGCAGCCGATCCTGGTCGACGATGTGTGGCTGCCCGCGCATCAGCCGGTCGTCATCAGCATGGCCGCGTGCAACAACGATCCCGCGATCGGGACCGGCGATTTCCTCGACAACCGCGCGCACCTGGCGTGGAGCACCGGCCCGCACGGCTGCCCGGCGAAGTCTCCCGCCTACCTGATCGCCCAGGAGGCCATCGACCAGCTCCTCGACGCGCTGCCGGAACTCGAGCTCGCGGTCCCGGCCGACGAATTGGTCTGGCGGCCGGGGCCGTTCCACCGGGCGCTGGCGGGCCTGCCGGTGGTGTTCCCGAGCACCGCACCGCTGGTGGTGCCCGGCAACTGATTCCCGTGCTCGGCCGACCGCACGGGTCGGCCGAGCACGTTCGGCGCTATGCGCCGTGGATGTAGGCCGGCAGGTGGCGGTGGCCGTTGGAGATGAAGCTGGGCACGGTGCCGAGTTCGGCCACGGAAGCGGCCAGCTTCAGGTCGGTGAACCGCTCGAACAGCGCGGGCAGCGACACCAGTGCCTCGAGGCGGGCCAGCGGCGCACCGAGGCAGTGATGCGCACCGTAGCCGAATGCCATGTGCGACTGCTTCTCTCGCGTGGGATCGAACTCGCCCGCGGTGTCGCCGTGCAGCTTCGGATCACGGGCGGCCGCGGCGTAGCTCGCCAGAATCGGGTCGCCCTTGGCGAACCGGACACCGTCGATGTCGATGTCCTCCACCGCGAAACGCAACGGCAGATGCGCGACCGGCGATTCGAATCGCAGCGTCTCCTCGACCAGATCGGGCCAGGTGATCGTGCCCTCGCGCAGGCCCGTGAGCACATCGGGCCGGGTGAGCAGAGCGGTGATGGCCTGATCGAGCAGATTCACGGTGGTCTCGTGACCCGCCGAGATCACCAGCAGCAGCGTGCCGACCAGCTCTTCCTCGGTGAGCTGGCCCTCGTCCTCGTCGCGCTGGACGATCAGCAGGCTGGTGATGTCGTCACCGGGCTGTTCGCGCCGCAGCGCCACCAGTTCACCGAGGATCCGGTACATCTCCATGTAGTTGGCCTGCGACTGCTCCGGGGTGAGCGAGGTATCGAAGATGCCGTCGATGCAGGTACGCAGGCCGGGGTTCAGCGATTCCGGCACGCCCATCAGCTCCGAGATCACCTGGATCGGCAGCGGGTAGGCGAACTGCTCGCGCAGGTCCACGGTCTGACCGACCGGGGTGGCGGCCAGCTCGTCGAGCAGATCGGTGGTGATGCGCTCGACCTGTGCGCGCATGGCCTCGGTGCGCCGCGCGGTGAAGGCCGGGGCCACCAGCTTGCGCAGCCTGCGGTGATCGCTGCCGTAGGCGGTGAACATGTTCGGCGCCGAAACCCACAGGTACAGCGGCCAATCCGGGGGAATCTCACCGGCGACGAAGGCGGGCCAGTGCTGGCTGGCGTCCTTGGATACCCGGGGATCGACGAGCAGTTTCTCCAGCAGCGCGGCGTCGGTGATCGACCATGCCTGCACCCCGCCCGGCAGCTCGACCCTGGTGGCGGGACCATGCGACCTGATCTCGAGGTTCTCACCCTGAATGTCTTGCCCAGTCGGGTCCATTACGACCCGATTCGTCACCGTTTCCATTGTGAAACCTCTCGATCACCCGGCGCCTCGCAGGCCCCGGCCTTCCGAGGTCGCAGCGAAACATCTTGCTGGACTAGCCCTTACGGGCCGTTAGCGATGCTACCGGCCGAACGTCTCTGTCGCAGTGAACACTTGGAATGGGGATCACACAGTGAGATCGAACTATCGGTGCTGCCGGAACGGATACCCACGGACCGGGCTTTCGGTGTCACTTGGGCACGAGAACACCCGTCAGATCGGCTTCCCGGATGGGAGTGTCCGGATTGGCCTGCGCGCCACACATCAGATCGATGGCGGCGACGGACAGGTCGATGGTATTCGGGTCCGACGTCGCGTTGTCGCCGCGCTCCTGTTCGAGGAACTTGACCACCGTGGTCCGCCGGTCCTCCGGGGTCTGGGCGGTGTATTCGCTGCATGGCGTGTCGCCCCCCTTGTTGACCGCCTTCTCCACCTGGTCACAGCCCGTCCCGAGCAGCGCGATCGCGGCCGCGGCGAGCGCGGTGGCTACAGCATTCGTGCGCAGTGTCGTCATGTAGCGGCTTTACCCGATTGCGGCGGTTGCACGCAGCGGTGAACGTTCACGGATTGACCTGACCGTTTCAGTGTGAATCTTGTACTGTCGCAGCCAGATCAGATGCTATGTCGCTGGTGGTTCTCCCCTGGGTGGGCGCGCCACTGTCAAAGTTGCAGAGGAGCAAGGCTCATGGCCGACGTGCAGACCCCCGTGATCAGGACCGATATCCCCCATTCCGCACGGATCTGGAACTACTGGATGGGCGGTAAGGACCACTACGAGATCGACAAGATCGCCGGCGACGCGGGGCTGGCGGTCGACCCGGACATCTCGACCATGGCCGTGCAGTCGCGGCAGTTCCTGATCAGGGCCGTCCGCTTTCTGGCGAAGGAACGCGGCATCAAGCAGTTCCTCGACATCGGCACCGGCCTGCCCACGATGCAGAACACCCACGAGGTCGCCCAGGGCGTCACCCCGGAGGCCAAGGTGGTCTACGTGGACAACGACCCACTGGTGCTCACCCACGCACGCGCCCTGCTCACCAGCACCACCGACGAAGGCGTCACCACCTACATCGACGCCGACTTCCACGACCCCGAGCAGATCGTCGCCGACGCGCGCAACGTGCTGAACTTCAACGAGCCGATCGCGGTGATGTTCATGGGTGTTCTCGGACACGCCAAAACCTACGACGACCTGCTGCGCATCGTGCGCACCGTCATCGACGCGGTGCCCTCGGGCAGCCACCTGATCTACTGGGACGGCACCGACGACAGCCAGGCCTACGTCACCCTGTGCGAGAACTACACCGGCACCGGCGGCACACCGTACGTCCCGCGCCCGCAGGCGCAGATCCGCGGCGTCTTCGACGGTCTGGAAGTAGCCGAACCGGGCGTCGTCTCGATCACCCAGTGGCGTCCGGAGACCGCCGAGGTGGGTCAGGTCCTCCCGATCTCGGCGTACGGCGCGGTCGCCCGCAAACCCTGACCCGCACTGCCTTTCACGATCCGCGACACGCCCCATCCGAGCCCTACTCGGATGGGGCGCGGCCGTGCGTAGCCACGACCGAGCTCGGTCACCTGCGGATTCGGAGGAACCCTCGCGGACAAGATATGGTGATACAGGGAGTTACAGTTAATTTTCTCCCGCCGTCTCGACGTTCCGGAGAATTACATGGGCCCCCTGTCGGTTGCACTGCGCAACGTGGTCGCGCTCTTCAGTGACGGCGTCGAGCCGTACGCGCCGACGCCGTCGGACGTCGTCTACGACCAACCGCACCGCAGGCTGCTGCGCTACCGGCGCTCCACCCCCGCCACGGGCGATCCCGTGCTGCTCATACCGCCGTTGGCGGTGACGATCTCGTGCTACGACATGCGGCCCAGCCAGAGCCTGGTGCGATTCCTGCTCGAGCTGGGGCGCGAGGTCTATGTGCTCGACTACGGCGAGATCACCTACGCGGACCGCGATCTCGGCTTCGAGGAATGGGTCGACGACATCGTGCCCACCGCGATCGAGGCGGTCGGCGCGGACAACGGACACTCCCCCGTCGACCTGATCGGCTGGTCCTTCGGTGGCACCATCAGCGTGCTCACCGCCGCCGGGCACGCCGACCTGCCGATCGGGTCGGTCACCGCGGTGGGAACCCCGTTCGATCAGCGCCGCAACGGGCAGATCTCGTTGGCCCGCAAGCTCGGACAGCTCACCGGCGGCCGCGAGGTCACCGTGCCGGTGCGCATGGCCGGCGGCGTGCCGAAGTACGGGGTGCGGGCCGGTTTCCGCATCCAGTCGATCGACCGTGAACTCACCAAGCCCTGGTACATCGCCCGCAATATCGCCGACACCGAAGCACTGGCCCGCATGCAATCGGTGGATCGGTTCATGGACACCATGCCGGGCTACCCGGGCCGGTTCTACCGTCAGGCCTACCGGCAATTGATCATCCGCAACGAAATGTTCAAGGGCACAGTGCATCTGGGTCCCCATCGCGCGATCGATCTGACCGAACTCACCGCGCCGACGCAGCTGATCGGCGGCACCAAGGACGCGCTGGCCTCGTCGGCGTCGGTCGCGGCAGGCATCGGGGTCCTCACCGGCGCGGTGGATGTTCGCTTCACCGAGGTCCCGGGAAGCCATCTCGGCATCATCGCGGGCCCGACCGCCCGCGACACCACCTGGGCGACCATCGCGGACTTCCTCGACAGCGTGCGGTTGTCCACCCGGACGCCGTCGCCCACGCACTGACCGAACGACCGACGGCGCGGGGCCGAACAGTCGCACCCCTTATGCCGCGGGCATCACGCGCTGCGCATGGCGCGGTAGACGGCCGAGCCGACGAAGGCGCCGAGGTCATCGGGATTCCACTCGTCGCGGTGGGCGAACAGGGTGCGGACCGCACTTTCGGCGGCCGAGACCCATAACTCCACCAGCGCGGGCAGTTTGCGTTCGGCGTCGTCGACTCCCCAGGCCAGCAGGGTGGGACGGAGCAACGCCGTGCAGCGCTCGACGGCCAGCTGACGACCACGCCCGAAGGAACCGGCGACCGCGGGATCGGGGTTGCCGTAGATCAGCCGCCAGGCATCGGGGCGCTCGGCCGCCTTGTTGAGCAGGGTGCGGAAACCCTCGACGAACACCGTCTCGTCGGCGTTGGTCGCGCGCGGCGGCAGCACGTCGAGCACACCGGAGATCAGAAAACTCTCCTCGCGCTGGATCAGCGCGTCGATCAACTCGACCCGGTCGGGGAAGCAGGCGTAGATCACCGGGCGGGTGACCTTCATGTAGTCGGCGACCGCGCCCATCGTGACCGCGGCGATGCCGTCGTCGGCGGCGATGGCCAGCGCCGCGTCGAGCACCTGGGGCCTGCGCCGCTCGGGGCCGAGGTGCGCGGCCCGCCCTCGCCGCTGCACTGCCGTCTCGCTACCCATGCGCCCACCATAGCAACCACCTCGGCATTCCTACACATATGTACGAAAATGCTACAGTGACGAATGAACCGTCCGACTGTGCTGGACGCCCGCAAGAGGAGCGACGATGCCCCAGGATTTCTTCAACCCGAACACCGCCGACTTCGCGCAGTTCGATCCGGAGACGCGCAGGCTGTTGCGCGCGACGGTCGACTGGTTCGAGACCCGCGGCAAGACCCAGCTGCTCGACGACGATCGGTCCCGCGTCTGGCCGTCGGACTTCCTCGACTTCGCCAAGAAGGAGCGGCTGTTCGCCACCTTCCTCACCCCGGCGGCCGAGGCGGGCGATGACCCGAACAAGCGCTGGGACACCTCGCGCAACGCCATGCTGAGCCAGATCTTCGGCTTCTACGGCATGACTTACTGGTATGTCTGGCAGGTCACCATCCTCGGCCTCGGCCCGATCTGGCAGAGCGACAACGCCGTGGCCAAGAAGAAGGCCGCTGCCCAGCTCGACTCCGGGGAGATCTTCGCGTTCGGCCTGTCGGAGAAGGAACACGGCGCCGACGTGTACTCCACCGACATGATCGTCGACCCGCAGCCCGACGGTGGTTACACCGCGACCGGCGGCAAGCACTACATCGGCAACGGCAACCTGGCCTCGATGGTCTCGGTCTTCGGGCGCCGTTCGGACAAGCCGATCATCGACAGCGCCGCGGCACTGCGGGGCAAGCCGACGCAGGAGGATTACGAGGGGTATCTCTTCTTCGTCGCCGACTCCCAGCACGACGCGTACAAGCTGAAGAAGAATGTCGTCAACAGCCAGATCTATGTCGCGGCTTTCGATCTCGAGAACTACCCCGTCGCCGAGGAGGACATCCTGCACCGCGGCGAGGACGCGTTCCACGCGGCGATGAACACGGTCAACGTGGGCAAGTTCAACCTGGGCTTCGGCGCGGTCGGCGCCTGTGAGCACTCCTTCTACGAGGCGATCAACCACGCCGAGAACCGGATTCTGTTCGGGCACAGGGTGACCGAATTCCCTCAGGTACGGGCGCTGATCACCGATTCCTACGCGCGCATCGCCGCGATGAAGCTCTACAGCGCACGCGCGGTGGACTACATGCGTTCGGCCTCGCCGGATGACCGTCGCTACCTGCTGTTCAACGCCATCGAGAAGATGTCGGTGACCCGCCAGGGCCAGCGCGTGATCGAGGACCTCGCCGACGTGATCGCCGCGCGTGGGTTCGAGAACGACATGTACTTCCCGGTCGCGATGACGGCCATGTTCGGCCTGCCGCGACTGGAGGGCACCGTCCACGTGAACATGGCGTTGTCGCTGAAGTTCATGGCCAACTACATGTTCCACCCCGCCGATGCCGGACTGGCCGCGATGCAGTCACTGCCGGGCGCCTCGGTGGCGCCCAAGGGAGCCACCCGTGCGGTCGCCGGCGCCCTGACGTGGTCCAGTCGCAAGATCACCCCTCGTCTCGGCGCAGTCGTGAAGCCGTTGCGGGCCGAATTCGCCAGCGCCGCTTATGCTCCGGTGCCATCGCGCCACGACACCGCCGACGACGAGTTCCTGTTCCGGCAGGGCCCGAGCAGTGGCCTCGGCCGCATTCGCTTCGCGGACTGGCGCCCGGTGTTCGAGAGCTTCCGCGACGTTGCGAATGTGTCGGTGTTCCTCGAGCAGGTACTAGCGCTGCAGGCCCTGCTCGCGGTCGCCGCACCGACCTCGTCACAGCAGAAGGACGTGGACTTCCTGTTCGCGTTCGGCGAGCTGTTCACGGCGGTGCCCTACGCCCAGCTGGTGCTGGAGCAGGCGCGCATCGACGGCACCGACCCGGCGGTGCTCGACCAGATCTTCGACGGGTTCGTGCGCACCTTCTCCGCGAACGCGCTCAACCTGCACAACAAGCCGACCGCCACCCCCACCCAGCAACGCCGGGCTCTCGACCTGGTTCGCCGGCCGGTCTTCGACGAATCCCGTTTCGAGCGGGTTCTCGGTAAGGCGCGCGCGCTGGCCGGGACCTACGAGATGAAAGCCTGACTCAGCATCGACGGTTGCCTCCGCGCCTCTCCCGGAGGCAACCGGGGTCAGTCGAGCGGGGGCGTGTTCTCGGTGATGGTGGCCAAGGTCGCCGCCACCGACATGTCGGGCTTGATGACGACGCCCTTCTCGCGGAGAAAGCCGTCGAACAACTGCACGACGGCATTGGTCGTCCGGTCGACGAACAGTGCCGTCGGTTCCGGCAGCGGGACGGGATCGGTGTCGAGCCACAGGTCGGTGACGGCCATGACGAAACCGACGATGCCGCGCAGCAGATGATCGATACCGTCGGTATCGAGTGCGACCGAGGACAGCACACTGCGGCTGCGCTCGGCCAGATCGTGCGAGAGGCGCCGACCGATGTCCAGCGGCCGAGCGGCCGGGTCGGCGCCCGAGACGCTCTGGGTGAGCACGAGGAACCGGAACACATCGGGATGTTCGGCGATGACCCCGGCGTAGGCGGTGAGGAACCGATGGATCGTGACCCGGGGCGGCTGCATGATGAGCGAGAGATCCGGCGCGACGGCCGCGTAGATCTGCGCGACCAGCCAGTCCGAGACCGCGCCGTCGAGCTCGGATTTGTCGGCGAACATGCGGTACAGACGCGGTTTGGCGACGCCCATCTCGCGGGCGAGCGCCTCCATGCTCAGGTGGGGTCCGTCGCGGTCGATGCACCGCACCGCGCCCGCGATGACCTGTTCGCGGGTGAGCAACCGTACGGGCGACCGGCGAGCCGGTCTAGACGATGTAGTCACTGTTCTCCCTGATCCGCCCTTCGCGTACGGCCAGGATAGCGGCGCCCGGCGAGGGATCTGCCGCCGTATCGCGGGCGCACTCCGAGGGGGTGTTGACAGCGGCCGATCCGATGCTCAAGATATTTCCGGTACTACGCGTACCACCAAATGGTACCGGCGGTACTATTGATTGCGCACGGAGCAACGAAGCCCCGTGCCGGAAGGAGTCTCGTATGACGCGCGAAACCGGCAACCACAATCCCGGGGCAGCGTCATCCAGAACGCATCTGGTGCGCAACGGCGACATATCGCTCGCCGTCTACGAATTCGGCCCACACGACGGCATTCCGGTGGTTCTGGTCCACGGTTGGCCCGATACCCATCACCTCTGGGACGGCGTCGTTCCGCTGCTGTCGGACAAATATCGCGTGATCTCCTACGACACTCGCGGGTACGGACAATCCAGCGCGCCGACCCAGGTATCGGCCTACGAGCTGAACCGACTCGCGACCGACTTCTTCGCCGTGGTGGAGGCCGTCAGCCCCACCGAACCCGTGCACGTCGTGGCCCATGACTGGGGCTCGGTCCAGGTCTGGGAAGCGGTGTGCGAGCCGGGCGCGGACCAGTACGTCGCGTCGTTCACCTCGATCTCGGGGCCCAACCTCGACCACTTGGCCACCTGGATGCGCCGTGGTGTGCTGTCGGGAACCCCGCGCGGGATCTGGGGCACGCTCAGCCAGTGCCTGTCCTCGGCCTACACCACCTTCTTCATGCTGCCGGTCCTGCCGGACCTGTTCTTCCGGCTCGTGGGCACCGAGAAGGTCTGGAAGATGTTCCTTCGCGTGGTCGAAGGCACGTCCGCGGCGCAGATCTCCCTGGCGCCGACCCTGAAACAGGACATGATCTCCGGGCTGCGCTTCTACCGGGCCAACATCATCGCCCGCATGTTCGGGCCCCGCGAACGACGCACCACCGTGCCGGTGCAACTGCTGGTCAACACCCGTGACATCGCCGTGCGCCCCGCGGGCTACGACGACACCGCGAAGTGGGCCGATCAGGTCACCCGCCACGACCTGCCACGCGGGCACTGGCTGCCCTACTCCGACCCCGCCGCGATCGCCGAATACGCCGACGCGTTCATCCAGGCTCAGCCCAAGTAGCGACGAATGAGAGAAAAGCCCATGCTCGACTTCGACATCGTCATTACCGACGGTCTCTGGTTCGACGGCACCGGAGCCGCGTCCGCCCAACGCACCATCGGCATCCGTGACGGCATCGTCGAAGCCGTCTCCGCGGACCCGCTGCCGATCGGCCCCGACACCGAGGTGATCGACGCCGCGGGCAAGTGGGTGCTTCCCGGGTTCGTCGACGTGCACACGCACTACGACGCCGAGATGCTCATCAAGCCCGCGCTGTCGGAGTCGCTGCGACACGGCGTCACCACGGTCGTGGTCGGCAACTGCTCGCTGTCTACGGTGCTGGCGTCCAACGCCGACTGCGCCGATCTGTTCAGCCGGGTCGAAGCCGTGCCGCGCGAGGCCGTGCACGGCGCTCTCGACAAGCACCGCACCTGGTCGGACCCGACCGAGTACGCCAAGGCGCTCGACGAACTCCCGTTGGGCCCCAACGTGGCGGCGTTCCTGGGCCACTCGGACCTACGCACGCATGTGCTCGGCCTCGGCCGCGCGGTCACCCGCGACACCAAGCCCACTGCCGCCGAAATCAAGCAGATGACCAGCCTGCTCGACGCGGCGGTCGACGCCGGCTTCCTCGGTTTGTCGTCGATGACGAACAAGCTCGACAAGATCGATGGCGAGGAATACCGGTCGCGGTCGCTGCCGTCGACCTATACCCGCGGCAAAGAGGTGCGCGCGCTCAACAAGGTGCTGCGTAAGCGCGATCGGGTGCTGCAGAGCGCCCCCACGGTCGGCTTCAACCCCAACATCGCCAAGTTCTTCGTCGGCAGCGCCGGCATCGGCCGGCCCAAGCTGCGCACCTCGCTGCTGTCGGCGGCCGATTCCAAGGCCTACCCGCCGCTGGTGTGGTTCATGCTCTACGCCGCGCCGCTGCTGAATCGCTTCGCGCGCACCGACTTCCGCTGGCAGCACCTGCCGGTGCCGTTCACTGTCTACGCCGACGGCATCGACCTGGTGGTGTTCGAGGAGTTCGGCGCCGGTGCCGCGGCCCTGCACCTGAAGGACCAGGTCGAACGCAACGAGCTGCTCC
This sequence comes from Nocardia sp. NPDC127606, assembly GCF_042671725.1. Taxonomy (NCBI): domain Bacteria; kingdom Bacillati; phylum Actinomycetota; class Actinomycetes; order Mycobacteriales; family Nocardiaceae; genus Nocardia; species Nocardia sp. NPDC127606. The sequence continues at coordinate 2,248,323 of NZ_JBHXWQ010000001.1, forward strand.
AGAGCGAGCCGTACCGTCGCTGGTTCCGCAAGCAGTACGACAACAAGTTCACCCCGCGCATCTGGCACCGGAACTTCTTCGACGCCGAGATCATCGCCTGCCCTGATGAATCGGTGGTCGGCAAGTCGATCGGGCAGGTCGGCAAGGACCGCGGCCTGCACCCCGTCGACGCCTACCTCGACATGGTGGTCGAGTACGGTCCCGCGCTGCGCTGGCGCACCACGATCGCCAACGATCGCCCCGAGTACCTGAACAAGCTCGCCGCCAGCCCCGGCGTGCAGATGGGCTTCGGCGACGCGGGCGCGCACCTGCGCAACATGTCGTTCTACAACTTCCCGCTGCGGCTGCTCGAAAGGGTGCTGCGGGCACAGGAAGCCGGAAAACCGTTCCTGAGTACCGAACGTGCCGTCCACCGCCTCACCGGCGAGCTCGCCGACTGGTATCAGATCGACGCCGGTCACTTGCGCGAAGGCGGTCGAGCCGACCTGGTGGTCATCGACCCGGCCGGACTCGACGAGCAGGTGCACCAGCTCCACGAAGCTCCGCTGCCCGAATTCGGCCTCGACCGGATGGTCAACCGCAACGACCGCGCCGTCGTCGCCACCGTCGTCAACGGGCGCCGGGTTTTCGGCGCGGGCGAAGTGGCGCCCGGCATCGGCGCGGACTGGGGAACCGGGCGGTTCCTGCGCGCAGGCCATGACAACTCCGCTCCCCTCGCACAGGAGACCCGATGAAACTCCCGTTCCGTCGCGCGGCCAGGACCGTGCGCGCGCCTGATGTGGCGCTGCAGGCACGCAATGTGAAGTTCGACTGGACCTCGGCGCCACTGCACTGGATGCCGTCCGAGCCGATCGCCTCGCACGTGGTGAACTCGCTGAACCTGCTGCTGCCCGAGGGCGAGCGGATGTTCTGCGCCACCTACCGCGACGCGCTGCCCTACGTGCGCGATGCGAAGGTGCGTGAGGCCATGCTCGGATTCATCGGGCAGGAGTCGATGCACGCCGAAACCCATGCCAAGGTTCTCGACCAGGTTTTCACGGCCCACCACATCGACACCGCGCCCTACACCCGCCAGATGGAGTACGTCTTCCGTAATTCCCTCGGCGCGCGCGAGGGCAGCCCGCAACAGGCCCAGACCCGTCTGGTCGAACGGTTGGCGTTCATCGCCAGCCTCGAGCACTTCTTCGCCTGGCTCGGCGACTGGATTCTCAACGCCGACCTGGAAAAGCACGGCGCCGAACCGCGCGTGCTCGACCTGTTCCGCTGGCACGGCGCCGAGGAGGTCGAACACCGCAGTGTCGCCCACGATGTCGCGATCTACTTCGGCGCGGGCTACCTGCGCCGTGCGGCGATGATGCTGATCGTCATCCCGATCCTGCTCAGCCTGCTCGTGCGCGGCACCAAGTTCCTGGTCAATCAGGATCCCGAACTGCCGAAGATGGGCTACCCCACGCTGATCTGGAAGATCCTCGGGGCGATGTGGCGCGGTGCGCTGCCAGGTATTCCGGCGCTGCTGATCAGCGCCGGGTCCACCTTCGATCCACGCTACGACCCGGCGAATGTCGGCTCCACCGAGCAGGCGATCGCCTACCTCGCCAAGTCCCCGGCGGCCAGGGCGGCGGCACAGTGACCGTGTATCCCGCGCCCAAGGTGATCCCGCCGGACCTCTACGGCAAGCACGATCACGATCCGACCACCAGGGTGATCGACACCGTGGCCAACCTGCGAGTTCGCTGGTCGACGTTGATCAACCGCCGCCCGATCCTCACCAGGTCCGACGACGCCCGCTTTCCGGTGGTCGTCTCCGACCGGGTGCTGGTGGCGCAGGACCAGGCCGTCATCAATCTGGGCCTGCGTGCCCCCGACGGTGCTCGGCTGCCCCGGTGGGCGCCGGGCGCGCACATCGACATCGAACTCCCGTCCGGGCGCCTGCGGCAGTACTCGCTCTGCGGCGACCCTGCCGAAACCGGCGAGTACCGCATCGCGGTGCGCCGCATTCCGCAGGGCGGTGGCGGGTCGATCGAGGTCCACGACGAGCTGGCGGTCGGCACCGAGGTCGTGATCCGCGGACCGCGTAACGCGTTCCCGTTCGCGCCGCCCGGGCGTGGTTCTTCGGCCGAACGCCTGCACTTCGTCGCGGGCGGCATCGGTATCACCCCGATCCTGGCGATGGCGCGCGCCGCCGACCGGCTCGGTATCGACTGGACGCTGGTCTATTGCGGGCGAAGCCGCGACACCCTGCCGTTCCTCGACCAACTCGCCGAACTCCGCGGACACGTCGTGGTGCGCACCGACGACGAGCACGGAACACCCAGTGCCACAGATCTTCTCGACGGTGTCGATCACGACACGGCGATCTACTGCTGTGGACCCACTCCGATGACGGCTGCCCTCGTCGCCGCTGTGCGCACGATGCCGGGCATCGAGTTCCACTCCGAAAGGTTTTCTCCCGCACCGGTTGTCGACGGCACCGCGTTCGAGGTGGAGTTGGCGAGCACCGGTGAGGTCGTCCCCGTCGCCGCCGACCAGACCATGCTCGACGCGCTGCTCGCGGTCCGCCCCGACCAGCCCTACTCGTGTCGCCAGGGCTTCTGCCGCACCTGCGTCGTCCACGTCACCGACGGCACCCCCGACCACCGCGACGGCGCGCTGACCCCCGACGAACACGCCGCGGGCGTCACGCTGGCCTGCGTCTCGCGCTGTGCGGGAAAACGCCTGGTCCTCGACCTCTGAGCCCCCGTGGCCCGGCGCGCCGGACTCCGCCCGTGTCCGTGAATCGACATCGAAGAACACTGCTGTACGCGTAGTGTGCGACGTGCAATTCTGTTCGCACACAAGGAGTTTCCGTGGCGTCCTCTCTGACGAAACGCCTGGCCGCGCTCTTCGGCGCGTCCTGCGCAGCCCTACTACTCGCGGTACCGGCGGCGGCACCCGGTTCCGCCGACAATGCGGTTCTCGAAAGTCCAGCCACCGGATGTTCGACAGCGCCGGTCCCCGACAATGTCCCGTTCGACGGCCGGTATTACCGCGTCCACGTACCCGTCGGGGTATCCGCCGGTGCGCCGCTGGTAGTCGCCATCCACGGTGGCTACGACCGGCCCGAAGGAATCGAGGCGGTGTCGGGCTGGAACGCCCTCGCCGATCAGCACAAGTTCATCGTGGTCTACCCGCGTGGGATCAAGACCGAGAACAAGCCGGACGGCACTCCCGGTTGGGGCTGGAACGCCGACGCGGCCGACGTCACCCATATCAAGAAGGTCGTGACCGAGGTCAGCACGAAATACTGTGCGGCGCCGAACCGCGTCCATCTGACCGGTCATTCCAACGGTGGTCAGATGGCCTCACGCGCGGCCTGCACCGCGCCCGAGGTCTTCGCGTCGGGTGCGGTGTACGCACCGGCGCCACCACCGACCGGGTGCGATCCCGCGCGCGCGGTCGCGTGGGGCGTGTTCGCCTCGGCGAACGACACCACCGTCATCGAGCCCATCGCCTACAGCCACGTCATGTACTGGAGCTGGGAAAACCGTCCGTGCCAGAACGAGCAGCCCGGCGGCGGCACCGACGTCAAGGACTCCAGGCACTGGGACTGCGCGTCCGGCACCGAAGTGCTGTGGCGGGTCTACAACGGCGGCAGCCATTCCTGGCCGACGGGCGCCCGGCGCACCGAGATGCTGAACCGGATGTGGCAGTTGTTCCAGGCCAACCCGCGCCCGTAGCGACCTCGACGGAGGGGCTGGCCGCCGCGCCGCGGCTCAGCCGGCCAGTCCCTCCGGATCGACCAGCAACCGCTTGAGCACCTTGCCGGTCTCCCCGCGCGGCAGCGCGTTGAGGAAGGTGACGTCGCGCGGAACGGAGAAGCGGCTGAGGCGATTCCGGACGTAGGTGCGCACCATCTCCGGGTCGAGCCCGGAGCCTTCGTGCTTGACGAGGAACGCGGCCAGACGCTGGCCGAATTCGTGATCCGGCACGCCGACCACCGCGACATCGGTGACCTGCGGCAGGTGCGCCAGCGCCTCCTCCACCGGGCGCGGGAAGACGTTCTCACCACCCGAGATGATCATCTCGTCGTCGCGGCCCGCCACGAACAGTCTGCCCTCGGCGTCGAGGTAGCCGAGGTCGCCGGTGTCCATCATGCCGTCGGATTCCTCGGGCGGGGAGTCGCTGACATAGCCGTCGAACAGCATGTGGTTGCCGACGAAGATCCGCCCCACCACGCCGACCGGCACTGCCCTGTGCTCGGCGTCGAGGATGGCGATCTTGGTGCCCAGCGGCGGGCGTCCGGCCGTGGTGGGTGCGGCGCGCAGGTCGTCGGGCCCGGCCACGCTGGCCCAGGAGACCTCCGTGGACCCGTAGAGGTTGTAGAGGACGTCGCCGTAGTCGTCGAGGAAGCGGTCGACGGTGACCGCCGCGAGCGGTGCGCCGCAGCTGATCACATGCCGCAGGCTGCTCAGGTCGTACCGCTGTCGCACCTGCTCGGGCAGGTCGACCAGACGTTGCACCATCGTGGGCACCGCGATGAGCGTGTGTACGCCGTGTTCGGCGACGCGGCGCAGGCATTCCTCGGCGTCGAAGCCCTGGGTCAGCACCACCGTGGCCCGCACCGCGGTGCTCAATTGCAGCGCCGAGAGCCCCCAGGTGTGAAACAGCGGCGCGGGGATCATCATGGTGCTGCCCGCGTGGATCGGGATCAGCGACAGCAGCGCGACCAACGTGTCGAAACCCTTCGGGTGCGGACGCCGCGCTCCCTTCGGGGTGCCGCTGGTGCCCGAGGTGAGCACGATCTGGCGTCCCGGCACCGTCGGGACGGGGAACTTCGTGTGGCGGACCGCGATGAGGTCTTCGATCGTGATCCGGGTCGGGTCGGCGGGCGCGTCGTCGGTGAAGAAGCGCGGCAGATCGGTGTGCAGGTACTGCACCAGATGGGCCAGATCGGTGTCGACGAACAACGCCGACAGCCGGTGCCGCTGCACGATGTCCTCGATCCGCCGCCCCGACAGTCCCGAGTTCAACAGCGCGACGTCGACGCCGAGCTTGCCCGCCGCGACCATGGATTCGACCATGCCGCAATGGTTTCCGGCCAGCAGCCCCACCGCGTCACCCGCGCGCAACCCGACCTCGTACATCGCGCCCGCCAACGCGGTGGTCCGCTTGTCGGTTTCGGCGAAGGTGGCGGTGCTGGTGTCGTCGATGAGCGCGACCTGGTCTGGGCTGTGCGCGGCGCCCGCGGCGTAGCCGCCCGCCAGATTGAATCCCCACCGGTACAGCGAGCGCAGCTGCCTGACCGAAGTCAGCGGCGGCGACACCTGACCCGACTGCACCCACCAGCGCACGATTTCGGACTTGCGCCGGATCGGTGCCCTGCTGCCATTGGCCACCACCGAGGTCCGTGCGCCACCCACGACGTCGGCCGCGCGCCGCAGCCCGTCCTTGACCCACCCGATGATCACCGCGTTCGTCACCCCCGCCAGCGTCGGGTGCAGCCGCGGCGCCGCGAAGACGGTCACGCTCACCCGGGTGCGCTGCTCGTCGCCGGTGAGCCGGACCATGGCGAAACTGCCCGATTCGGGATTGTGCAGTTCGAAACTCTCGTACCAGCGCCCGATGGTCAGCGCCAGCCCGGTACGCCGCACGCCCGCGGCCCGGTCTCCGATTCTGACCTCCCACACGGTGCTCCCGTCCGGCTGGAGCAGCCGATCGCAACCCCCGATCCCGGCCCACAGTCGCGGATAACTCTGCGGTTCGAGCAATACATCCCACAGGGCCCGGCGTGGGATAGAGAACTCCACGGACACATCGACGACATCACTCGGCATGGCTGCGCGCTTTCCTCAGCCCGGCCACGTTGCCGGGTAGTGCCTGCTCGCCTCGGCCCCCGTGCCGTGACGGTGCCCGTCGTCAGGCACTGCACCAGAAGTCATCCTCGGCCTGCCGGCCCGTGGGCAAACGAAATATCTACGGATTCTGGTCACCGAACGAACCGGATTACCCGGCAGCTGTGAGAGGTGCCAACGTGATGCCGCACGCACTCGTCGAGGTGTTCGCCGGAAGGACGGCACAATGGATGTCGATGAAACAGTGGCAGCGCGACCCCAGCTCCGATGACGGCCCGCTCGGCGACGGAGGCCACGTCGGCATCGATGACCTGCGGATCCTCAGGGAACAGTTCGTCGACTTCATGCTCGGCTACAAGTTCGCGATCGACGAGGTGACGACCAAGATCAACATCTTGCGCGAGGACTTCAACAACACCCACGAGTACAACCCCATCGAGCATGTGGGATCGCGGCTCAAGTCGCCCGAGAGTGTTCTCGAGAAGGTCCGTCGCAAGAACTACGCGATGAATCTGGCGGCGATCCGCGAGAACGTGCTCGATATCGCCGGGGTCAGGGTGGTGTGCAGCTTCATCTCCGATATCGGCACGATCCGGGACATGCTGGCCGGTCAGGAAGACATCACGGTCCTCGAAGAGCGCGACTACATCACCCACCGCAAGCCGAACGGCTACCAGAGCATGCACCTGATCGTGTCGATCCCGGTGTTCCGCTCCGACCGCACCGAACGGATTCCGGTCGAGATCCAGATCCGCACGATCGCGATGGACTTCTGGGCCAGCCTCGAACACAAGATCTACTACAAGTACCGCGGCGAGGTCCCGCCGAATCTGCGCACCGACCTGGCCCAGGCCGCCGAGGTCGCCACTCAGCTCGACGAGAAGATGGAAGCCCTGCACCGCCAGGTCGACCGCAGCGCTCCCCCGAAGACGAAGCCGACCACGGACTCACTGGACCTCAGCGTGCTGTACAACAGCCTCACCGGTGGGCACCCCGTCTACCTGCGCCCCAGCGATCCGCCGACCTGACACCACCGGCTTCCATATCGACCTCACAACCACTGCGACCGCACCGCATTTCCGGCGTCCGCGCCTCGGCGATTCCGCTACTGTCCGAGCAGATCCTCGGACACCATGGCGCGAAAGGAACCCGGTGGCGCTCTCCCGTCGACAGTTGATCGCCGCAGCCGCGGTCGGTGGCACCGCGGCCGCGCTCGGCATGCCCGTGAGCCGCGCCGAGGAGCAGGTGCTCAGCGCCGGTGAGTTCCAGTCGCTGGCCGCGCGCGGCTACAACCGGCGCTTCGTGGCTCGACCGGCGAAGATCTTCGTGCCGACCAGCGCCGAGGAGGTTCGTCGCACGGTGGCCGGGGCGGTGGCCGAGGACTCGCCGATCGCGGCGCGCTCGGGCGGGCATTGCTTCGATGATTTCGTCGACAACGACCGAACCCGTTCGATCATCGACCTCGGCCGGATGAACGCGGTGTTCTGGGATGAGCGACACCGCGCGTTCTCCGTCGACGCGGGCGCCGACATCGGCACCGTCTACAACGCCCTGCACCGCTGGGGGGTCACGGTGCCGGGTGGGATCTGTCTCGGCGTCGGGATGGGCGGTCATGTCTGCGGTGGTGGCTACGGTCCGTTGTCTCGGCGCTTCGGGCTCGTCGCCGATCACCTGGCCGGAGTAGAAGTCGTCACCGTCGACGCCGACGGCACGGCGAACGTCGTGGTCGCGACCGACGATGGTCCCGACCGCGATCTGTGGTGGGCGCACACCGGTGGTGGAGGCGGCAATTTCGGTGTGGTGACCCGGTTTCTGCTCCGATCGCCGGAATCCGACGGCTCGGACCCGGCACACGCGCTACCGAAGCCACCGGGCAGCATGCTGAGCGCGCGACTGATCCTGCCGATCACGACCGAGGATTCGTTCGTCCGGTTACTCACCAACTATCTCGGGTTCTTCGAACATCACAGCGCGCCCGGTAACGACTTCGCCGGTCTCTACGCGCCGCTGATGATCCACACGACCGGCACCGGCGCGGCTGAGATGCTCATCCTGTTCGATGCCGAAACCCCGCACGCGCGAACCCGTTTCGATGAATTCGTCGCCACGGTGAGCGACGGTGTTTTCCCGCCGTCCATTCTCACCCCACTCGCCCAGCTGTCCTACGCGGACACGGTGAACCAGGTGTATTACGCGAAGGGCGTGAACACCACGCGCGTCAAGGTGAAAGCCGCCTATCTGCGCACGGCGTACTCCCCCGACCAACTCCGCATCTTCTACCGCTACATCACCGATCTCCGTTTCCTCGGTGAGTCCCAGCTCGAATTCCTGCCGTTCGGCGGCGCGATCAATGCCGTCGCCGGCGACGCGACGGCGATGCCCGCCCGGGATTCGTTCATGAAAATGTTGATCCACGCGTCGTGGCGGCTGCCGTCCGACGACGACCGGTATGTGCGCTGGGCGCGCGAGATGTATCGCGACGTCCACGCCGAGACCGGTGGTGTTCCGGTGCCGAACGAGAACTACGGCGGCAGCTACATCAACTACCCGGACCCGGATCTGGCCGATGCCGAATGGAACACCTCCGGCCTGCCGTGGCACGTCTTCTACTACGGCGACAATTATCGGCGACTGCTTCGAGTCAAGGCAGCCGCGGATCCGAGAAATGTTTTCCAGCACGGACTTTCGATCGGTCGACGAGATTGAGGAAGGTCGACGGTCGGTCGAGGCGGCGCTCCCAGCCGGAATACATCGCGACGAATGCCCGCTCCGGGATGTCACCGTGGCGCGAACGCCAGCTGTCGATGTCGGCGACGGTCACCACTGCGTCGGCGTCGACGGCGGCTTTGGCGCTGATATCGATCACGACGAGCGGTGCGACGAGGTCGTCGACGGCGAGGGCCTCGGTGGTGGTGGCGCCGGGGATCCGGTGGGCGGGCGCGTCGAGGTGGGTTCCGGTGTGCTCCCAGTACCCGAGCGCGAACTGCCCGAACCCACCCGACTCGTGCCAGGCCACCGGGACCATGACCGGCACCGTCCTCGCCGGATTACCGGACGACGCTGCGGTCGCCGTCGTGTCGCTGAGTGTCCGTCGGCGCGAGGGCTCGGTGCAGGCCGGCGGGGCCGAGACCCCGCGACAGGCCGAGAATCATCGCGGCGCAACCGAGTCCGGAGAGCACGAGACCGGTGGCGAAGAGCGTGGGATATCCGGCCAGGTCGCCGACGATACCCGCGGCCATCCCGGCTACGCCTTGGACTACGACGATCGCGCAGGCGAGCAGGGTGTAGTCGCTGCCCGCGTGATCGGGTTCGGACGCGTCCATCATGAGCGCGAACACGGCGACAGTGGCGGCACCGCCGAAGATGTGCTCGGCGAGGCTTGCCGCGACGAGAAGGTCGAAGCCACCGAGGCCGAGGGAAGCGAACAGGTACAGCGCGATGCTCGCGGTCTGAGTGACACCGCCGATCAGCAGCGCCCGCCGACGGCCGTAGCGGTAGGCCAGCCAGCCGCCCATGGCCGCGCCCGCCAGCGCGCCCGCCGAGGACAGGACGCCTTTGATCAGCGCGATCTCACCGAGGTCGAGTCCGGCGTCGGACAGGAAGGGACCGGTGAGCGCCGCGGCCATCGAATCACCGAATTTGAAAGCGCCGATCAACGCGATGAAGGCGAGGATGCCGGGGCGACGCAATCGGGTCCACCAGGCGCCGAGTAACCGCGCGGGCTTCGGCGGCGGCAGCCGGTCCGCGACCGGCTCGCGCATCAGCCAGACCGGCACCGTGGTGAGCACGATCAACGCCGCCATGGCCAGGAACAGTGCCCGCCATCCTGCCAGCGCGAACAACCACAGCAGGGCGCCGCCGCCGACGATCATCCCGATGCGATAGGCACCGACCTGGATCCCGTTGCCCAGCCCACGCTCACGCGGACCGAGCAACCGCACAGCCACACCGTCGGTAGCCACGTCCTGGGTCGCCGACAGCAGGTTCACCACCACGATGCCCGCGAACAACCATCGCAGCGAGGACGACAGATCCAGGCAAGCCAGCACCAGCGCCACCGCGGCCGCCAGCAGTTGCAACACCAGCAGCCAGGTGCGCCGGGTGCCGTAGCGATCGACGTAGGGCGCCCAGAGGAACTTCAGCGCCCACGGCAGGAACAGCACGCCCGAGGCACTGATCGCCACCAGCGAATAACCCGATTCGCGCAACACCACCGGCAGCGCCTGGGTGAAGAAACCGAACGGAAGCCCTTGCGCGAAGTACAGCGACGACAACAGAACCAGCGTGCCTGCCGTGATCACACCCGGTCGGGTGGCGGTCCTCATGGGCACATCGTCGCAGAGAGTTCGCGCCTACACAGCGCACGGGCTCGGGGTGATCCGATCTCAGCGGGTGGGCTGTGGGCTGCGAATGTGTTCGAAGACCAAGCTTGTCTCGGTCGAGGCGAATTCGCGGGTCGCGCTGAGTTCCTGGGTGACGAACTCGCGCAAAGCGTCCGGTGAGGCCGCCGAGACCTGGATCAAGAAGTCGACCGTCCCGGCGAGGAAGTACACGTTCACCACACCCGGCAGTGCGGCGAGCTTGGTACTGAGTTCACCGATTCGCGCCCGCGCCGCCGGCTGGACCTGGACCGAGATCATCGCTTGCAGCGGCAGCCCCAGCGCCTCCGGGGCGATGTCGGTGTAGAAGCCGCGGATCGCACCGAGTTCGCGGAGCCTGCGTAGCCGCAGCGAACAGGTCGACGCGGCGATGCCCACCCGTGCCGCCAGCACGTTGTTGGGAACGCGCGCGTCCTCGGCGAGTTCGGCGAGCAGTTGACGGTCGATATCGTCGAGGTTCGACGGGGACCCCCGGAACGGCTGCACGGGGTGCGATCGGTGTTGCTCTCGCGACGTCATCACCGCAGGATACTCAGCTCGGGCGGCCAATTCCGCCGATTGTGCAGGTGTTATCGCTGGCAGCCGCGTTTATCGCTGATGCTCGTGTCAGAACCCGAACATCCTCGAGGAGTAACTTCCATGCGCATCGGTGTCCCCAAGGAAGTCAAGAACAACGAATTTCGTGTAGCGATCACGCCGATCGGCGTCCACGAACTGGTGTCGAACGGTCATCAGGTGACTATCGAGGCCGGGGCCGGAGTGGGATCGTCGATTCCCGACTCCGAATACCTCGCGGCCGGAGCACGGGTCCTCGCCGCGGCCGACGACGTCTGGGCCGGGGCGGAGCTGGTGTTGAAGGTCAAAGAACCTGTCGCCCAGGAGTATCACCGCTTGCGCGAAGGACTCGTCCTGTTCACCTATCTGCATCTGGCGGCAGATCGGCCGTTGACCGAACAGCTACTGGCGCACCGGGTTACGGCCATCGCCTATGAGACCGTGCAGCTGCCGTCCGGCGCGCTGCCGTTGCTGTATCCGATGTCGGAGGTCGCGGGCTGTCTGGCGCCGCAGGTCGGCGCGCACGCGCTGATGAAGCCCTACGGTGGTCGCGGGGTGCTGCTCGGCGGTGTCGGCGGTGTCGACCAGGCCAAGGTGGTCATCATCGGGGCAGGCGTCGCGGGCCAGAACGCGGCCAACATCGCCTTGGGTATGGGCGCGGACGTGACGCTGCTCGACACCGACCTCGACAAGTTGCGAATGTCGTTCTGGCGCTATAACAACCGCGTGCGCGGCTTGGCGTCGTCGAAGCTGGCGATCGCCGAGCAGGTCCGTGCGGCCGACATGGTGATCGGCGCTGTGCTGATCCCCGGCGCCGCCGCCCCGAAGCTGGTGAGCAACGACCTCGTCGCGCAGATGAAACCGGGTTCGGTGCTGGTCGATATCGCGGTCGACCAGGGCGGCTGCTTCGAAGACACCCACCCGACCACGCACGCGGAGCCGACGTATCCGGTTCACGAATCGACGTTCTATTGCGTGGCGAACATGCCGGGCTCGGTACCGCACACCTCGACCTACGCACTCACCAACGCCACCCTGCCCTATGTAGTGGCCTTGGCCGACAAGGGTTGGGAACGCGCCTGCGCCGAAGATCCCAGCCTCGCGCTCGGCTTGAACGCCCAGGCGGGCAACCTCACCAACGCTGCGGTCGCCGCGGCTCACGACCTGGGGGTCCACGCAGTAGTGTGAGTCGTTCACCTGCGGGGACAGGTGGCCGGACGGACGAAAGAACTGACTATCCATGCGCGACGAGCAACCGATCCTTTCTCCCGGCGAAACCTGCTGGCAGATCGCCGAGGCGGATCGGCTGGCATGCATCGTCGATGCGGCGGACTACTTCCGCCATGCGAAGTCGGCGATGCTGCAAGCCCGCAAGCGCATCGTGCTGATCGGCTGGGATTTCGACACCCGGATCAAGTTCGAACCACACGGGAAAACCCTCGACGGACCCGATCGGCTGGGCAAATTCCTGTCCTGGCTGCCGCGGCATCGACCGGACCTCGAGATCTATCTGCTGAAGTGGAATATCGGCGCGTTCACGGCGATGAGCCGGGGGATGACACCGATCTTCGTCGTCAACTGGCTCACCGACCGTCGGCTGCACTTCGAAATGGACGCCGCGCACCCGATCGGGTCGGCCCATCATCAAAAGATCGTGGTGATCGATGACCGACTCGCGTTCTGCGGCGGCATCGATATGACTGTCGATCGCTGGGACACCAGCGACCACCGCGACGACAACGGGTTCCGGACCGCGCCGAACGGCAACAGTTACGGTCCCTGGCACGATGCGACCACCGCCGTCGACGGGGACGCGGCGAAGGCCATCGGCGAGTTGGCTCGTGCCAGGTGGAAGGCGGCCACCGGCCGGGAGCTGGACCCGCTCGGCGAGATCGCCGGGGACACCCCGTGGCCGCAAGGCCTGGAGCCGACGATGCGGTCCGTCGATGTCGGTATCGCGCGGACTCTGCCCGAACTCGCCGACCGCGCCGAAGTTCGCGAGATCGAGGCGCTGTATCTGGCGGCGATCGCGGGCGCCACCAGATCGCTCTACATCGAAAGCCAGTACCTCGCCTCGCGCACTCTCGCGGAGGCGATCGCGGCCCGCCTGCGTGAACCGAACGGCCCGGAGGTCGTGCTGGTGCTCCCCCGCAACGCCGACGGCTGGCTCGAGCAACAGGCCATGGATGGAGCTCGCCGCCGCCTGCTGCACCTGCTGTGGAAGGCCGACACCGAGAATCGGTTCGCCGTGTACTACCCCGTCACCGCCGCCGGTGCGCCCATCTATGTCCATGCCAAGGTGTTGGTGATGGACGACCGTCTGCTGCGGGTGGGATCGTCGAATCTCAACAACCGTTCGATGGGATTCGACACCGAATGCGATCTGGCCGTCGAGGTCACCCCTGCCACCGCTGACGGTGAGCTTCTGCGCGAGACCATCCTCGGCATCCGACGCAAGCTGATCTGCGAACATCTCGACACCGAACCCGCGAAGTTCGACGCCACACTCGCCGAAACATCCTCGCTGGTGCGCACCGTCGAGGCACTGCGCGGCGACGGGCGGACCCTGCGGCGATTCGAACCGGCGACCGTCGAGAACGAGGACAGTCCCCTGGCCGAGAACGAGTTGATGGATCCCGAGCGAACCCCGACGAGACTGTGGGACAGCCTGTTTCCGGGCCGGGGTGTCCGCACCGACTGATTCCGGTTTCCCGACCGCGGGCTGTCCACGCGCGACCGTAGTCAGCGATCGAACGGATTCAGCGCGATGGCGATCGGCATTCCCGACCGCCACAGTGTCGCCGCCGTCGAGCGTGGGCGCACGCGCGCTTCGTCGCGCATCGCGGCGGCGAACTCGCTACCGAATCCGTCGCGGCCGTGGCGAGCATGGATCTCGGCGATCTGACGCGGATCCAGTTGGTGGGCCCGCAGCCCGACGACGTCCAGGTGCGCGGCGTCGTGCAGCAACCTCGCTTCGGCGCCGTCTTCGCGGGGAGTGCGCGGATCCATGTGCCGGGCGATGGCGGTATGGACGCACTGGCCCAGCTCGGCGGTAGCGCCTCGGTCGGTGACGAACGTGCGGGCCCGGTTGGCGCCGAGCAGGGCGAAACACCCCGTCGTCGCGTCGTCCGGCGCGCCCACCCCGACATCGTGCAGGACACACGCGAGGTAGAGCGCCTCGGGATCGGGCGCGAGATCGTCCAACTGCGCCAAGGCCGTACCGAATTCCCAGCAGCGCAGGCTGTGCGCGAGCAGCGCCGGGGTGAGCACTTCCGTGGCTTCTTCGAGCGCGGCGCGACACAGCCGCGAATCCGGTGGCACCGGGGCAGGCCACCCCGAAACACCGCTGCCGCGACGCAGCCCGCGAACGAGATGAGGCAGGGCCATGGTCTGCGCGCCCAATGCCGCACTCACAGTGCGGATCTGCTGCAGTCGGCCGAGCTCGCCGTCACGCTTCATCTGGGCCACCCACATGCGAAAGAAGATCGGCGCGGGCGATGCCGAGCATGACATCCAGGGTCGATCGGTCGACCATTCGTCGCTGGAACAACGCGTAGGCACCGTTCACCGCCGCCCACGAAACCATCACCAGCGCACGGGCTTCGACATCGGATCCCCCGCGACGCACTGCGGCGGCGAAGGATTCGACCAACCCGCCCAGCACACCGTCGATCTGAGTCTTGGCTTTCGCCGCCAGTTCGGATTCGCCGACATCGACGTCGGTCAGGGCCAGAATGCGCAGCGCGAGCGGGTTCTCCCGGTGGAACGTGACATAGCGGTCGAAGACGGCGGCCACTTCGTCGCGCGGGATCGACTCGTCGCCGGTCGGTGCGGACATCGCCTCCGCATGACGGGTCGCGATGCGCCACGCCAGCGCGGCGTACACGTCGGCCTTGCCCTCGCGGAAGTTGGCGTAGATCGAGCTGACCGCGACGTCCGCCTCACCGGCCAGCATGTCGATGGTGGTGCCGCGGTAGCCCTCTCGCGAGAACAGAGCTTGCGCGGCATCGAGAACGGCGGTGTGTGTCCGACGTTTTCGTCGGTCGGCCGGGGGTTCCAACGTCATACGAATTACCGTAGTCTCGTTCCGATATCGTAGTCAACTTCCGATAGGAGTTCCGATGATCACCTCTCCTCGCACCGGCAGCGAAGCCATGTCGCTGTTCCTGCCCCAATCCCCCTTCGTCCAGCACATGGGCATCGAACTCGTCGACATCGACGAAGGCCGGGCCCGCCTGCGCATGCCGTTCCGGGAAGAACTCGTCACGGTCGGCGACATGGTCCACGGCGGTGCCCTCGCGAGCTGCATCGACATCGGCATCATGGCCGCGTCCTGGGCCGGCGCCCGTCTCCCCGAGCAGTTGCGCGGCGTCACCGTCTCGATGTCGATCGACTTCATCCAGCCCGCCCGCGCCGAAAGCATCGACATCATCGGCACCCGCCTGCGCGCCGGCCGCCAGCTCAGCACCTGTCGGGTCGATATCGTCTCCACGGACGACGGGAGGCTGATCGCGGCGGGCGGCGGTACTTACAAAGTGGGGTGAATCGCTGTCCGGCCGGTCCTGGCCCCCGCTCGCTACCGGGACATGGTCGAGAGCCTGCCCGGCATCGCGACCAATCTGCAGCTCCACCGGGTTTCGGACGCCTCGCAGAGACCTGGCAGGCGATCGAGCAGCGGGTTTAGTCTCGAAGACATGGAGTTCCGCACCAGAGCGTGTCTCGTCGCGTCCGGCTTGGCCATCGGTCTGTTGTGCGGCTGTGCCACCAGCGAGCGGCCCGCGCAGCCACCCACCCGGACCGGCGGGTCCGGCGGCGACTCCACCGTCACCGAGGAGCTCGACGCCCCGTGGTCGATCGCCTTCCACGGCTCCACCGCACTGGTGAGCGAACGAGACACCGCCCGCATTCTCGAAATCGGTGCCGACGGAACACGATACGAAGTGGGAGTCGTCGATGATGTCGAGCCGTCCGGTGAGGGCGGCCTGCTCGGCATCGCGGTGCGCGAGGGACACCTGTTCGCCTATTACACCACCGCCGACGGCAATCGCATCGAACGATTCGACCTCACCGGACAGCCGGGCAAACTTGTCCTGGGCAGCGGCACAACGATTCTCACCGGCCTACCCGCGGCCGCCAATCACAACGGCGGCCGGATCGCCTTCGGACCCGACGGAATGCTGTACGCCACCGTCGGCGACGCGGGTAACCGCCCGACGGCCCAGGATCGCGCGTCACTCGGCGGAAAAATCCTGCGCATGACACCGGACGGGCGGGCACCTGCCGACAACCCCCTCCCGGGATCACTCGTCTACAGCTACGGCCACCGGAACCCGCAGGGCATCACCTGGGCCCCGGACGGGCGGATGTTCGCCAGCGAATTCGGCCAGAACACCTGGGACGAACTCAATCTCATCGAACCCGGCGGCAATTACGGGTGGCCCGAGGTGGAGGGCATCGCCGGGCGGGCCGGTTTCATCGACCCTGTTCAGCAGTGGAAACCGGCCGAGGCCAGCCCGAGCGGGATGACGACCATCGACGGGTTCGTCTACCTCGCGAACCTGCGCGGTGAGCGACTACGTCGAATCCCGCTCGACGACCTCGCCCACTCGACCGAGCTCCTCGTCGGCGAGTACGGGCGCCTGCGCGATGTCGCTGTCGCGCCGGACGGGTCGCTGTGGCTGCTGACGAACAACACCGACGGCCGCGGCGACCCAGCCGCCGGTGACGACCGCATCGTCCGCCTCGGACTCGACAACTGAATGCCGCCGACGAAACATCCTGTGCCGCAGGCGTTCACCGCTGTGGATGCAGCACCAGCACGGTGATCTCGCTCGGTGCGAACACCCGCATCGGCGGACCCCAGTAACCGGTGCCGCGGCTGGTGTAGAGCTGGGTGTTCGCGTGCCTGCTCAGTCCGGAGACGACCGGCTGATCGAGTCGGACCAGATAGTGGAACGGCCAGATCTGACCACCGTGAGTGTGCCCGGAGATCTGTAGTTCCACCCCGGCCGCGGCACTGTCGGTGACCTGTTTGGGCTGGTGAGCCAGCAGGACGACCGGCAGAGCGGGGTCGGTGCCCGCGAGCGCGGCGGGCAGGTCGGGACCGTGGCCGGGCACATCGGCGGTGGGGTCGTCGATACCGGCGACAACCAACCGGTCACCGTCACGGTCGATGGTTCGATGCGCGTTGTGCAGCGGCTGCCAGCCGATGCCGGCCATGTAGTCGATCCAGCTCTGGGCGTCGTCGAGGTACTCGTGATTGCCGGTGATGTAGAACCGGCCGAGCGGCGCCACCACGTCGGCGAGCGGGGCGACCTGATCGCGGCGCTTGTCCACCGAACCGTCGACGAGATCCCCCGCCAAACCCACGATGTCGGGCCGCTGCGCATTCACCACGTCGACGACTTCCCGCGACCATCCCTCCCGGTCGAGCGCGGCGAAGTGGGTATCGGTGAGCACCACGACGCGCAGCCCGTCGAGCCCGTCGGCCAAACCCGGAATCGCGACGTCGACGGTCCGAACCTGCGGCACCCGCCGCGCCTCGTACACCCCGTACCCCGTGAGCACCACCGACACCACCACCACACCCAGTGCCACTCCCTGGGTAACGCGCATCCCGGTGACCCCGGCAACGCGCAGCGCGCCCCGGACAACCGCCCCGATCACCGACCAGACGAACACCACCCACAACACCCCGAGCAGAACGTCACCCACAATCGCCGCCGGGTCGAACTGCGGCGGCCCGTGTCCGAAGAACATCGCGACGGGCAGACCCACGAAGCCGGCCACGCAGACCCCGGTCCCGACCCGATACCGCAACCCACTGCGTCCGGTCGGCGCGGCAACCAGCACCCACCACGGCACCGCGAACATCACCGCCACAACCAGCACGATCACCATCAGAAGTACAGCGGAGCTCACGAGGTCCCGTTCCACCCAGGGCCACCCCGTCCGGGCAGCACGCCACACCAGATCATTTCAGTTCAGGTCGTCGCATCAGACAACCCGGCCATCTGGACTCGTGAGGTGGTCGAGGATTTCCGCGATCTCGGTGGGGTGCAGGCGGATCCCCATGTGGCTGGTGTCGACCGTGTGGACGTCGAAGGGATTGTCCGGTGTGAGGGCGTCAGCCTCGGCGATCATCTTGTCCTGCATCTCGGGCGGGATCGCTCGGTCTCGGGACAGCCGTATATAGGTGCGTGGGATCTTCCCCCAGGTGGTGGCGTGAACCCGCGAATCGGCGGTCAGTACATGGGGGGAATCGGCCGGTTCCAGCAGGTTCAGGCAGGCGCGGAATTGCTCGTCGGTGGCGTCGGCCATCAGACCATTCTTGAGCGCCGCCAGCGTGTCCGGGTCAGCCGTACGCCAGTTGACCGGGACGGTGGCAATGTTGTGATGGCCGAGGGTTGCCAGATAGGCGGCCACACTGGGGAGTTCGACGCAGCACCAGGCGGAGATGTAGACGACGCGGGCCAGCGCATCGGGAATCGCGTTTCCGACAGCGCTGATCGTGGCGCCTCCGCCGCTGGTCCCCACAAGCACCACAGGCCCGAACACCGCAACTCTGCGAACGATGGCTTCGACGTGAGAAACGTTGTCCTGCAGTGTCACCGCAGCCGTCGGTGCCGGCAGTTCCGTGAGTGCGGCGAGGTCCTGCGGAGCCTGGTAGGACATCGGGAAGTAGGCGTCAGTCCCGTGGCCCGGCAGATCGACGGCGATCGCTCTGTGTCCACGCAATCCGAGTTCACGCAGGAGAGGCGTCCAGTATCCAGCGTTGCCGTGTGCGCCGTGCACGAACACGAATGTCGGTCGACCATCCCACTGACTCGGCAACTCGGCTCTCCTTCGGCGAACACGGCAGCCACCAACAGTAGCCGGACGTCTGGCGGGTCGAGAGCAGCATTCGGCCGCGATCCACAGCATGATGGGGGGATGGCCGAGATGGTGAATGTATGCGTGCCCTGCTGATTCTGATCGTGGTGCTGGCGATCGGGCTGGTTGTGGGCGATCGGGTCGCGGTTGTGGTGGCGCAGAACGAGATCGGGCGCCAGGTTGCCGCCGAGTACAACCTTCCGGAGCGACCGAATGTCGAGATCGCCGGGTTTCCGTTCCTGACCCAGGCGGTCGCCGGCACCTATCACGACATCGACATCCGGATCGGAGACTGGAGTGGACAGGACATTTCGGTCCATGACCTCGATGTGGCGCTGACCGATGTCTCCGCACCGCTGGGCGACCTGATCGACAACCGCACGTCCAATCTTGTCGCGGCTACGGCGACCGCGACCGCGGTGGTCCCCTACGACGTCGTGCAGGGTTTCGCGCCGGCGAGCGTGGAGTCGATCTCCGACAGTCCGCAGGGACTGCGTGCCACCGGGACGTTCTCGGTGGCGGGGATCTCGGTGCCCGCGACAGTTTTCGTCACCGTCGCACCGACCGACGCGGGCATCGAGGTCACCCCGGTCTCGGTCAAGGCCGCGGCGGGCGGGCCGACGATCTCGCTGGCATTGCTGCGCCAATCCCTGACCTTCGTCGTGCCGCTGCAAGCACTGCCGCTCGGTGCCCGCCTGACCGCCATCCAACCGGGCCCCGACGGTCTACACGCGACCGCCGTCGCCCACGACGTGCGTTTCGACGATCTTCCGTGACACTTCTCGGGCCGATGCCGATCCGGTATGTGTGGAGAACTTTTCAGAGTTCGAGAAGTCTGACGAGGTTGGTAGCCGCGTCATCGAGCGGCTGAAGAGATTTCTCGCTGCGACATCGAATGATCGCGCCTTCGATCGTGCTGATGATGACGCTACTGATCGACGCTGCCGCGGCGGATTCCCTGCCCGCAGACATCAGGAGATCGGCCAGTCGACGGGTCCAGTCGGCGAAAACAGTGGCCGAGGCCGCCTGCACGGTCGGCGAGTCGGTGCCGCTCTGCGCGGCAGCCACGATCGGGCAGCCCGCGGTGAACGACGACGTGTCGAGTACCCGCTTCCAGACTTCGACCAGTCCGACAACGACCTCCGCCGGTGACGACGATTCGGCGACCAGCGCGTCGATCGTCGCACTGACCTGCTGCCCGGCCCGCAGGGTCGCCTGCTCCATGAGTTCGCTCTTGCCGCCGGGAAAGTGGAGATATATCGAGCCTCGCGCGGTCTTGCTGTGCGCGAGCAGCTCGGTCAGCCCGGTCGCGGCGACTCCGTGTTCACGCATCATCAGAATCGCGCTGCGGATGAGGCGTTCTCGTGGTCCCGCCACTGTGTTCATCGGCAACCCTTCCGCAATAGACCGATCAGTTCATCGTACGGTATCGTCATCGACGATAGAACGATCGGTCTATCAAGAGAGAGGGCACGATGACCACCGCAACGCACAACCCTGAAACGCCGGATTTCGCCACCATGAGCGGGCTCGAACTGCTGCGCGCGGCGACCGCGATGCCCGATCGAGCCGGAATCGGCACGCTGCTCGGCATGACGGTCGAGGAACTCGAGTTCGGGCGGGTGTCGTTCAGCCTCGTCACGCGTCCCGATTTCGCCAACCCACTCGGCACCACCCACGGCGGTATCTGCGCGACCCTGCTGGACTCGGTGATGGGTTGCGCGATCCATTCCGCGCTGGATGCCGGAGTCGGATACGGCACGTTGGAGCTGAAGGTCAACTACATCCGATCCGTGCCGACCGACGGCCGCCGCCTCATCGGCACCGGCACGACGCTGCATGTCGGCCGCACCACCGCGACAGCCGAAGGCAAGGTGTTCGACGAGGCAGGCAAGCTCGTCGCCCACGCCACCACCACCTGCATCATTCATCGCTGACGTCACCCACGCCGAACCCCGACCACAAGCGTGATCGGGGCCGTACTCAGCGATCGCGTTGGGGCACTTCGGCATTTGGGTGTCGATCGGCGGCACGAAGAGGCGCGCCGACGTGGTGCAGGTGGGTCAGCGCCTCGCGGTACGAGGCGATCAGCCCGGTCTCGTGGTACGGCACGCCGATTTCGGCGCAGTAGTCGCGAACGATCACCTGGGCATGACGCAGGTTCGGCGTCGGCATGCTCGGGAACAGGTGATGTTCGATCTGATAGTTGAGCCCGCCGAGGGCGAAGTCGGTTACCACACCGCCACGCACATTGCGCGAGGTCAGGACCTGTCGACGGAGGTAGTCGGGCCGGTCGTCCCCGGTCAAGGTCGGCATGCCCTTGTGGTTGGGGGCGAAGATGCAGCCCATGTACAGGCCGAACAGTCCCTGGTGGACAGCGAGGAACACGAGCGCCTTGTCGGCGGGCAGGACCGCGAACAGTGCCGTCAGATAGAGGGCGAAGTGACCGAACAGCAGCGCGCCCTCCCATCCGCGGTGTTTGACCGAACGATTCGCGAGCGCGCGGACACCGGCCAGGTGCAGGTTGAGGCCCTCCAGCAACAGGAGGGGGAAGAACAGAAATGCCTGCGCCCGTCCGATGAGACGCGGCAGACCGCGGCTGGAACGTGCCTGCTGTTGTGACCAGACCAGGATGTCGGGCGCGACATCGGGGTCGAGTTCCTCGTGGTTCGGGTTGGCGTGATGGCGGGTGTGCTTGTCCTGCCACCAGCCGTAGCCGAGGCCGATGCCCGCGTTGCCCGCGATTCGTCCCACGAGCTCCGTGGGCTGTCGCAGCCGGAAGACTTGGCGGTGCGCGACATCGTGCATCACCAGCGCGACCTGCGCGAACGTCACGGCCATGAACGCCGCGACCAGCAAGGTCCACCACGAGTCGCCGACGAGGACGAACGCCGCCCAGCCGCCCGCGAACGCGATCCCGACGAGGCTCAGCCGCACCGCGTAGTAGACGGGGCGCCGGCGCATCAGCCCCGCATCGGAGATTCTGCGCAACAGCCGGGCGTAATCGCCGTCGGCGCCGCGCCGCGGCGAGCGTGGAGATGACTCGGGAACCAGAGCAGGTGTCGTCATCTCCCGAAGCTATCGACCGAATTCTCGTCGACCGTAATCCCTTGGTATGAGATCGAATCGGACTGCGGGGTGATATTCCGAACGCGACCGCGGGCCGGGGTGCCCGACCGGTGACCCACGAACGCCTCCGCGCCGCGCGAGCGGACTGCGCGGATTCGAGGGTTCAACCGTGACGCTCGCGGGTAAAGAAAGCTCGACACCGTTCGCGAATACCGGCGAACGGGACGTCCTGGCGGACGTTCACAGGGTGGAGAACAGCTTGCTGAAATTGATCGAGCTCATACGGAGACCGGCCCAGGCGACAATCCCGACCGAGCCCCCGACCGCGGCCGGGTCGCTGCGGGCGGGCGATGTCGTGCTCACGGCCAAGCGCAGCTACCGGGTGGTCAGCACGAGCTTCGCCGACGACGCGCGCCGCGCGGGCCGAGTGGTCGCCGACACCGTCGACCTGGTCACCGGACGCCTGCGCGTGCTCGACTTCCCGAGCGCCGACACGATGGTCACCGTCAAAACGGCATAGTCCGGTCAGACCGGCCGATGCCGGGCGTCGGTGGGGTACGGCTGTCGAGGAGTGGCGTAACCGCCGGTGGCAGGAACCCCTTCGTCGATCACGCCACGCTGCTCGACGCTACGCGCGCGTTCGGCGAACGCGATGTCTCTGGTGCTGAGCACCGACAGGCGGCCCAGCGAGCTCGCGGCGAAGAACAGGATCAGCGCGCCGAGTCCGTAGAAGAACGTCAGCTGCAACAGCGCGCGCTTCAGATCCGACGTGGCGACCGGTTCGCCGACGTCCCCGAGGCGCAGCAGGTCGGCCAGGAACGGCCCGATCACGAACCACGCACCCGCGGCCACCGACAACCAGCCACCGAAACTCGCGACCACCCGGTTCCTGCTCATCAGCATGAGCAGTCCACCGACGATCGCGACGGCGCCCGGCAGGACCTCTAACCAGCCGCGCGCCGAGGTCCAGACCCACGGCTCGTCGGGGGTGTACGCGAAATCGAAGTACGGCCCGACGAACGGGATTAGTGCGCCCCAGATGCCCAGGAGCAGCACCGCGAGCCCGCCCAGCGCGCCCCGGCTCCGCGGAATCCGCAATCGCCCGCCGGTCCCGGTCGACACTTTCTCGTCGTGATCCACCATGACGCCTCCGATCATCGACAACAGAAGTAGGAAGCGCTTACCCCGACCGGGACCGAATACGCACCGGCGCCGAAATCACCGCATCGTCTGTGGCAACAACTCCCCGATCAGGGCTTGCACGCGGGACTTGATCTCGTCGCGAATCGGGCGGACCGAATCGATACCCTTGCCCGCGGGGTCTTCCAGGACCCAATCGCGGTAGCTCACGCCGGGGTACCAAGGACAGGTGTCGCCGCAGCCCATGGTGATCACGACATCGGAGGTCTCCACCGCGTCGGAGGTCAGGATCTTCGGGGTCTGATCAGCGATATCGATGCCGAGTTCTGCCATCACGGCGACCGCGGACGGATTGATCGTTTCGGCGGGCGCGCTGCCTGCGGACCGGACCTCGATCGCGTCACCGGCGAGGTGGGCGAGGAATCCGGCGGCCATCTGGGAACGGCCCGCGTTGTGGACGCAGACGAACAACACGCTGGGCTTGGTAGTCATGGGGCAATGCCTTTCAGCTGGCCGAGGCCGACGAAGTGTGGGTGGTGGGCGCGAACCGTTTGCGCAAGGCCAGCGAGACATAGACCAAGCCGACGAGGACGGGGACCTCGATGAGCGGGCCGACGACCCCGGCGAGGGCTTGGCCGGAGGTGACGCCGTAGGTGGCGATCGCGACGGCGATGGCCAGTTCGAAGTTGTTGCCCGCGGCGGTGAACGCCAGCGTGGTGGTGCGTTCATAGCCGAGGCCGAGGGCCGCGCCCATGGCGTAGCCGCCGCCCCACATGATCGCGAAGTAGGCCAGCAGGGGGATCGCGATGCGGACGACGTCGAGCGGATGGGCGGTGATCTGGTCGCCTTGCAGCGCGAAGAGGATCACGATGGTGAACAGCAGCCCGTAGAGCGCCCACGGACCGATCCTGGGCAGGAATGTCGACTCGTACCAGTCACGGCCCTTGGCGCGTTCGCCGAGGCGGCGGGTGAGGAACCCGGCCAGTAGCGGGATGCCCAGGAAGATCAGCACCGATTTCGCGATCTGCCACGGGGAGACGTCGATGGTGGTTTGTTCGAGGCCGAGCCAGCCGGGCAGGACCGCGAGGTAGAACCAGCCGAGAACGGCGAACATGAAGACCTGGAAGACGGAGTTCAGCGCGACGAGGACGGCAGCGGCTTCGCGGTCGCCGCAGGCCAGGTCGTTCCAGATGATCACCATCGCGATGCAGCGCGCCAGGCCGACGATGATCAGGCCGGTGCGGTACTCGGGCAGGTCGGGCAGGAACAGCCAGGCCAGGGCGAACATCAGCGCGGGACCCAGCACCCAGTTCAGCACCAGCGAACTGATCAGCAGTTTGCGGTCGCCGGTGACGGAGTCGAGGCGGTCGTAGCGGACCTTCGCCAGTACCGGATACATCATGATCAGCAGCCCGATCGCGATCGGCAGCGAGATGCCGTCGATCTCCACGGCGCTCAATGCCTCGCCGAGGCCGGGAATCAGGTGTCCGAGCAGCAGTCCAGCGGCCATCGCGACGCCGATCCAGACCGGCAGGAACCGGTCCAGCGTCGAGAGTTTGCCCACGACGGCCGGGTGGTCGGTCGTGGTGCTCACGCGATCACCACCCCGGCCTCGGTCGCGAGCACGTCCGACAGCCGCGCCAGGGCGTGCGGGACGACCCGGTAGTACACCCAGGACGCGCGGCGTTCACTGGTGAGCAATCCGGCCTCGCGCAGCACCTTCAGGTGGTGGGAGATGGTCGGCTGGGTGACGTCGATACCGGTCGACAGGTCGCACACACATGCCTCACCGCCTGCTCGGGACGCGATCGCCGAGAGCAGCCGCAGCCGGACCGGGTCGGCGAGGGCCTTGAACAGCACGGCCAGCTCGGCAGCGGTCTCGCCGCTCATCGGTGGGCGGATGCGGGGTGTGGCCTCACACGAGGGTGAGGCCACACTCAGCGGCAGATCCTGATTCGACATATGTCGATATTGATCGATATCGAATCAAGAAAGCAAGCGAACATCGAGTGAACTCGCTCGCTCTCGGGTCGGGTCAGCCGCAGCAGCTCGCGCCGGAGGCGACGGCCTTCGACTTGGCGTCGGTACCGCAGCAGGCTCCCTCGGCGTCGGCTTCGGCGGCGGTTCCGCAGCAGACGTCGACCGCTTCGGCGTCGGCGAGGCCGAGTTCGGGTGCGGTGCCGAAGGTTTCGCTGTCGGCCAGCACTGTGTAGACCTCCCACCGCTCAGCACCCGGCCCGGTCACCCACACCTTGTCCTGGGTGGCGAAGCAACACGTGGTCGCGATCTGCTCCTCGGTGAACAGGCCCGCTTCGGAGAGTCGGGCGATCTCGCCGTGTACCTGTTCGGAGGAGTCGACCTCGACGCCGAGGTGGTTGATGGACCCGCCCTGACCCGCGTTCTCGATCAGTACGAGCTTGAGCGGGGGCTCGGCGATCGCGAAGTTGGCGTAGCCGGGCTTGCGCTTGGCGGGTTCGGTGTCGAACAGGGTGGAGTAGAACCGCACGGCGGTGTCGAGGTCGTCGACGTTGAGGGCCAGCTGGATACGAGACATGATCGAACCTCCACTTGTGTGACATATATCGAAGAACTTGTGGTGCCGAGTCTGCTCACCTTTTCGACATATGTCAATACCGCGGGTAGGGTCGGTTTCATGCCCAAGGCGCTCCCCATCATCGACATGTCCACCCCGGTCTGCTGCGCCCCCGTCGCGGCCGGGCCCGTCGATGACGCCGCCGCGCTGGAGGTGGCGTTGCGACTCAAGGCGATCGCCGACCCGGCCCGGGTCAAATTGCTGTCGCTGCTGCTGACCAGCCCACTCGGCGAGGAGAACGGCGGCGACCTCGCCGCCGCGGTCGCCCTGAGCGAGTCCACGGTCTCGCATCATCTCGGCCAGTTGCGTAAGGCGGGCCTGGTGGAGTCCGAGCGGCGCGGGATGAACACGATTCACCGCGCCCGTCGCGACGCGCTGTCCGCGCTGTGCACGGTCCTGGATCCGAACTGCTGCACCTAGCTCGTCGCGCAGCGCGCCCGGGGCACGTCCGCCACCGTCAACCGTCCAGCCGGATCCGAATTCCCACCATCCGTTCGGCGCCGCCACGCAGCCCACTGCCCAACAGCCCGATCCGGGCAACCAGCCCGTACTTGCGCTTCATCAAGGCGGTGAAGTGCGTACTCGCTTCCGGCGCCAGCACCTCGGCACGGCCGGGAACCGAGGCGCCGAGAGGCTTGCCGCGCCAGTTACAGGGGGCGACGCTCACCTGACCGCCGTTGCGGATCCGCTTCACCTTTCCGGCGTCCGCCACGCTCCACACCGCCAGCGTTCGGCCGTCGCGCATCACCCAGACCGGAGTGGGGACCGCCGTGCCGTCTCGGCGGAACGTGGTGAGAAGCAGATATTTGCCGGCCGCCAGCTCGCCCAGCACCGCATCGGTGGATTCCATGGCACCATACTAACTAGTTAGTCAATTGGTGGTCGCCGGAACCGCCCAACCGAGCGCGCATGTCGCGGGTGAAAGGAATCTGCATGGGGCGATTCGTCGGGACGCTGCTCGCGGGCTTCGCGGTGGGCACCCCCGCGATCCCTGTCGGCCTCTCGCTTTCCCTCCCCGGCCCGGTCGCGCTGTTCGCGGTGCTACTCGGCGCGGCGTGCTGTGTGACCTTCGCCGTCTTCGCCATGGAACGCGCCCGGCTGCTGTGGCAGTCCTGGCGAGTCCGCCGGAATTCGGTCGTCACACAGGTTGATTCGGCGGCGCCGACCGACGGCACCGCCGATGTCGATGCGACCGGTTCGACGACGCCCGCGCAGAGCGCCCGGCTCTCCGGCGCCGCCGGTCGGCGGGCCAGGCGAGTCCTCGACCGATACGGCGTGGCCGGCTTCGGCATCGTCGGGCCTGCCCTGTTCGGCACCTGGGGCTCGGCCATGCTCGGCGCGGCGCTGGGTATCCCCCGCCGGCCGCTGATCTGCTGGCTGATGACCGGCATCACCCTGTGGTGCACGGTGCTGCTCGTCGCATCGGACGCCGCCTTCGCCGTCTTACGATGACCCCATGTCCCGAGCCGACGCCACCAAGGCCCGCATCCTTCAGGCCGCCACCGACGAGTTCGCCACCTACGGCATCGCCGGAGCCAGGGTGGACCGGATCGCCAAGACGGCGGAAGCCAACAAGAACCTCATCTACGTCTACTTCGGCAACAAGGACCAACTCTTCGACGCGGTCTTCGACGCCCACGTCACCCACGGCCTGAATTCGGTCCCCTTCACCGTCGCCGACCTCCCCGAGTACGCGGGACGGATTTTCGACTATTGCCTGCGGCACCCCGAAGTCATCCGGCTGGCCACCTGGCACCGCCTGGAGCGTGGCGACCGGGATGACCCAGCCGTCGCAGCGCCTGCGCGCGACGCCAAACTGGACGCACTTGCCGCGGCGCAGAACAAGGACGGCATCGGCGCCGAATTCTCACCCCCGACGCTACTGACGCTTGTCCTGAGCATGGCTCTCGCGTGGAACCCGAGCAACATCACCAGCCTGCCCGCCTGCTCGTCCGACGCCGAGAGCGCCGACGACCGCCGCCGCGCGCTCGTCGAGGCCGTGCGTCGCCTCCTGTGAACGAAGGCCCTGGAAGAGCCCGGCGATCGATCCCGACCTTCTCGCGATCAGCTCCTGCGTCGGTCGCCGATAACCGGGTATAGCCGGTGATCGGCCATTTCCGCAGCTGGGGAGCTCTCTCCATGCTGACGCCGCTGTTCCAGCAGGAGCGGGTAAGTGTCGATGTGACCGAACGACGACGACACAGCCGAGGAGGCGATCCACGACATGGTCGAGGTGACGCGCACGATCCAGGCCCCGGTGGCCGAGGTGTTCGCGATACTCGCCGATGGATGGTCCTATGCGAGTTGGGTCGTCGGCGCCTCCCATATCCGCGGTGTAGACGACACATGGCCGGAGGTGGGCGCTCGCATTCATCACAGTGTCGGGCCGTGGCCGTGCACCATCCAGGACACGACGGCGGTCCGCGCTGTCGATCCGCCGCACAGCATCGAACTCGACGCCAGGCTCTGGCCGATCGGCGCCGCGGTCGTCCGGGTGGAGCTACGCGCTGTCGGCCCCACATCGTGCGAGGTCGTGATGAACGAACGAGCCATTCGCGGACCGAGTCGGTTGTTGCCGCACGCGATCCAGGCGCTGGTGCTCGTGCCACGTAATCGCGAATCGTTGTCGCGGCTCGCTGATCTCGCCGAAGGCGGCTACGTGGACGCGAGAGCCGACATCGGGGACGGGTGATGCCCACGAACGCAAACCCCAGTCATCCGAAGGAGTGCACGATGCCCCAGCAACCACTGGCCGGAAGGCGCGTCGCCATCCTGGCCACCGATGGAGTCGAACAGGTCGAACTCGTCCAGCCACGCGCAGCCGTCGAGGACGCGGGCGCCACGACCGCGTTGCTCTCCTTGGAGAACGGCGCCATCCAGGCCGTGAACCACGACGTCGAGAAGGGCGACACCTTCCCGGTGGACCGACGCGTCGCCGAGGCCGCCGTCGATGACTTCGACGCACTCCTGCTCCCCGGCGGCACCACCAACCCCGACAAGCTCCGCCAGGACCCCGCGGCGGTCGCCTTCGTCAAGGAGTTCGCCGCCACCGGCAAACCGATCGGCGTCATCTGCCACGGGCCATGGATTCTCGTCGAAGCCGACGCCGTCCGCGGCCGCACCCTCACTTCCTACCCCAGCGTGCGCACCGACATCCGCAACGCGGGCGGCACCGTGCTGGACCAGGAAGTCGTCACCGACAACGGTCTTGTCTCGAGCAGAAACCCCTCCGACCTGCCCGCCTTCTGCGCCGAGATCGTCGAGGAGTTCGCCGAGGGCAGACACTGAACTGCGCCCGGGTAACCGGCACCGCGACTTCGCGGCAGTCGCCTGGTGCCGGGTATCGCTGTCGAATTGCCTCGTTTCGTTCGGCGTATCGGGGTATGCGGCCCGCATGACATCGTTTTGGTTCGCAGGTACGCCGACGCCGGCCCGGCCGCCGCTCGCCGGTGACATCGAGGTCGACACCGTGGTGATCGGTGCCGGGATCGTCGGACTGACCACCGCCTTGCTCCTGGCCGAGCAGGGCCGCGAGGTCGCCGTCCTGGAGGCACGCCAGGTCGGCGCCGTGACCACCGGAGCTTCCACCGCGAAGATCTCGCTGCTGCAGGGAACGCGCGCGCAGGCGATCGCCCGTCGGCACGGCATCGACGTTCTGTCGACCTATCTGGCCGCGAATCAGGCGGGCTTCGACTGGTTGCTCGACTTCTGTATGGACCACGAGATCGCTACTCAGCGCGTTCCAGCGGCCACCTACGCACAGAATGCCGACGAGTTCGCTGCGGTCCGCGCCGAATTCGAGGCCACCCGCGCGGTAGGACTGCCCACCCAGCTGATCGACGAGTTCGACGTCCCTTTCCCCACGCACGGCGGTGTCCGGCTCAGAGAGCAAGCGCAGGTCGATCCGGTCGCGGTCCTCACGGCGATCGCGGCCGAGCTGGAGGTCAGCGGCGGCCGGATCTTCGAAACGACTCGCGCACAGCGACTTCGCCGACGCGAGGGTGGCGTCGTGATCGGCACCGGCCAGGGCGAGGTTTCGGCGGCGAACGCCATCGTGGCGACCGGATCGCCGGTGTTCGACCGGCTCGGCATCGCGGCGCAACTCACGGCTCAGCGGTCCTACCTGGCCGCGTTCCAGGTTCCGGGCCCGATTCCGCAGGAGATGTTCATCAGCGCCGGTCAGCCGATCCGTTCGCTGCGCTGGTGTCCCGCCGAGGCCGACGATGTCCTGCTGGTGGGTGGTAGCGGCCACGATGTCGGCCGCGTCGACTCCGAGGCTGATCACGTCACAGAGTTGCTGGATTGGACGAATCGCTGGTTCCCCGGCGCGCGGCTACTCGATCGCTGGTCCGCGCAGGACTACCACCCGATCTCCGAACTGCCCTATGTCGGCACGGTGCAGCTCGGCGCCGACGAGGTGCAGTGCGCGACCGGTTTCGCCAAGTGGGGCATCACCAACGGCGTCGCCGCCGCGCTCGTCCTGGCCGGTCGACTGACCGAGCGACCGCCCGCGTGGTCGCGGGCCTACGACGGCTGGCGTTCCGGGGCGGTGAAGACGCTGTTCGCGGGTGTACAGGCCAATGCCGCAGTGGCGCGGCACATGTCGACCGGATGGCTGCATCTGGTCGCCGCCGACGCCGGAACGACGCCACTCGAAGGACAGGGCAGGGTCGAACGTCGCGGCCTCCACCCGACCGCGCTGTGCACCGTCGCTGGTGAGACCCATGCCGTGTCGGCTGTCTGCACGCACCTGCGCGGCATCCTCAACTGGAACGACGCCGAGAAGACCTGGGACTGTCCACTGCACGGCTCCCGCTTCGCACCGGACGGCGCGGTGCTGGAGGGTCCAGCGACCGCACCGCTCCCCCGCTGATTTCCAGAGCGCGACGAGCACGCGCGACCGTGTTGCCGAACTGCGGCTCGGAGCCGATCAGGTCAGATCGTCGTCCGTGATTCCGGTACGCCGACTGGATTCGTCGCCCTCGGGAGTCAGGGTCAGTGCGTCGTGCGTGTCGACGCCTGCCGACGCGGACCACTCGCCACGCAACCGCTGTATCGCGGCCTCCTCGCCGCCGCTATCGGCGAGCTCGATGTCCCGACGCCACTGAGCGATGATGTCCAGGGGATCCATGAACTTCTCCTCCTTCGACGATGTCCAACGATGTGATGACCCGCTCGCGCGACCGACGGCCGCATCGTCGTGTTACCTCGAAATCCGCGTCCCAAACAGCCGCGCGCCGAGAGCGGGTCGTGGATGAGGCGATCAGAGCCGGGCGATCACCAAGGCCACACAACCGATCAGCGGAGGTACCAACTGGATCAGGGCCGGGCGCGCCTTGTCCGGTGAGGATGCGAGCAACACCACGCCGGCAGCCACCATCGAACCGGCCCCGGCCAGCACGAGCGCGAGCCCGATTCCCTTGTCGCCGAACGCGGTGAACCCCATTCCGATCGCCGCCACCACGGCCAGGAACAGGTTGTAGAACCCCTGATTGAAGGCCATCTCCTTGGTGGCCTCCGCCTGCGCGGCGGATATTCCGAAGGTCGCTCGCGTCCGCGCCGAGGTCCACTGCAGTGACTCCATCACGAAGATGTAGCCGTGCAGCAGCACCGCCACTGCGGTGAAGATCAACCCGATCGCGGTCATCGATCCGCCTCGCCTGGGCCACCGGCTTTGCCCTTGCCCTTACCTTGGCCCTCTCCCTTTCCTTTCCCCTTGCCCTTCCCCTTACCGCCGGCGTCGCCCTCCGGCTTGCCGCCTTCGTCGCTGTCGGCGATGGCCTCGGCCGCGCGTTCGCCCGTCTGGGCGATTGCGGCGCCCTCACCGGGTTGCAGCTGTGTCGGGGCAAGTGATCGGGGCTCTGCGGCCGCTGTTCCGGCCGCCAGGAAAGCGATGGTGACACCGACCGCCACGGCGGACGCGATTCTGTGAGTCGACAACGTGTATCCCCTTCTCATCGTGGAAGTGGTACGTCGGAGATGAACCGATCCAGCCTATAGGCGGCAACACCCATCCGCGGGTCTGCGCGCAGCGAAGTCCGTCGCGATTGCGCACAACCTTTGGAGGATCTGTGAACACCGAACTCGACGAGATAGCCATCGTGAGCACCGTGAAGGCCGGACACCGTGCACTGCGTGTACAGGTCGCCGATCCTCGCCAAGACCACGCGACACAGGGTTGGCGGTGTACTTATCGCGTTGTCGGCAGCCCCGTTCGCGAAGCGCGCGGACCGGATAGGTTGGCCGCCATCTATGCCGCGTTGATCGACATTTCGCACGCCGCGGCGCTCGTCGGCTCGTCGGGGCGCCCCGACGACTCGGACCGCTCGCGAGAACCCGTGGACCCTCCCCTGCCGGTAGGCGGCCGATCCGCCGCGAAGGCCCGCGAGTTCGGTCCGCCGTTGGCGGCCAAGGCCGTGCATACCTCCGGGGGTCCCGTGGTGATCACGCTCGGACGACCCCGCCAAGACCCCGATCGTCCACACACCTTTCTCTGCCCCTTCCGGATCGACGATCGCACCGAAGCCTTCGGACAGGGGATCGATGAGGTGCGCGCGGTGATCTCGGCGGTCCGCGGTGTGGGCTCCATCCTGGGAATTCCGCTGGACTGGCCCACGCCTCACACCGTCGCGCGGGGCCGGCAACGGCGCTGACCAGCAAGGCAGTGGCCATGGGTTATCGTCGGCTACCGACGAAGAAGCCAGCTGCCCTGACCCATCCATGCTGACCTGACAATCAGGGAGGAACCGTGGACATTACCCAGCTGATCCTTGATGACCACCACGAGCAGCGGCGGCTGTTCGCGATCTTGGAACAGATCGATCGCACCGACACCGGTGCGCTGTCAGCGATCTGGGACAGGCTCGCGGCCTTTCTCGAGCTACACGCGCAGGCCGAAGAGGAGATCTTCTACCCCGCGCTGCTCGAGACGGGTATCGCGGCCAATCGCACGGGCGCGGTGGAGGACGAGACGCTCGATGCGATCCATGATCACAACGAGATCAGAGACGCGGTGGCCGGCGTCGCGCGTCATCAGGTCGGCACCGGTGACTGGTACGCCGCCGTCGCGGCAGCCAACCTGGCCAACAGCGACCACATGGCGGAGGAAGAACGCGAAGGCCTCACCGAATTCCGGCGGTTGGCCCCGGTACCGCAACGCCATCGACTGGCCGTCACTTTCGCCGCCTACGAGGCGCGCCACTACGCCGGGGTGCGGCCGGTCGACAAAGATCCCGACAGTTATGTCCGTGCCGTAGAGGAGCAGGAGTCGCTGCCGAACGGGTCGCTGGCCGTGGGCAGTCTGAAGCAGAACTGACCGAACGTCGGGGAATCAGCGGTCCTGTTTCGACCGGACGCGCTCGGGTATCGCGCGGTTGTAGATCGAACCACAGACCGCCGCCGGGGACAGGATGGCCGACCTCCTGACCGGCTGGCGGGCGGTTGCCGGGGCCAGCGCGTCCCGTTCGGACGCTGTCCCACACGACGGCCTCGGCAACCGCCAACCACTGTCTCGGCCGAGAATTCAGTGTCGGTCCGGGTCGGTCAGTTCGGCGCCGGATCGGCGATCTTCGGCGGCGCCGTGGGCTGATCGGCGACGTGCGAACCAGGGTCGAACCAACCAGGTCCCGATGAACAGCGCACCGAACGCGACGCCCGCTACCACCGCCGCGACAGCGCCCGCCACGACATCGAAGAGCAGCACCGACACTCCGACCAGCGCCACTCCGAGCAGTGTCACCCCGGTGAGCGCGAGTTGGTTCGACGCCGAGACCAGCCACGCGAGCTGATGACGGCGAAACAGCAGCCGGTGCGCGGCCACGGGCGCCACCAGCAACGCGGTCGCGCAGATCGAGGCGGTGAGAACGATCAGGTACAGCACCCGCATCGAGGTGCTCAACGAGTCGAATCGAGGCTGGAACGGCATCACCATCAAAAAGCCGGTGAGCAGTTGAACGCCGGTCTGAACGACCCGCAATTCCTGCAGTAGCGATGCCCAGTTCCGGTCCAGCCGCTGCATCTCGGTCTCGCCACGAACGCGCTGATTCCAGGAAGAGTCATCCATCACCAGGCCCTCCTGTCTCAGCGCTCCGAATACGGGCCATCGCCGAGGCAATACCCGCTTCGAGCGGCCACAACCCGGAGAAACAGAGCGGGATTTCCGCGTGGATACCGAGAACCCCCGCCGCGCGAAAACCCGGCGACGCCCGTCGAAATCCCGGCCATACTGGCCGACGTGGAAGCAGTCGAAGTCGTTGTCGCCCATCACGAGCGCGCGACGGTGCGTGTGGGCGAGGTGTTCCTGAAGATCGACACCGACCAGGCACGCACCGACGTCGAGGTCGCCGCGATGGCAGCCGCACCGATTCCGACACCGGAGATCTTGTGGCGCACCCCGCCCGTCCTCGCACTCGCCGCGCTCGCGGGTCGCGCACTCGGCCGCCTCGGTGACCGGGTACGGCGCCGACGTCGACCTCGACGTGATCCGGGCGTGGTGGTCGTTGCGCAGCCTGCGGGGAGTCCGCTGGCTGGTCGAGCACGGCTTCGACCCGAACGCGCCCGGCTGCAAGGTCGATGTGCTGAAAACCCAGGCGATGCGAGACCGATGAGGGGGTCACGCCGTCCGGCTCAGTTTTCGTCGAGGAATCTCGAGATCTGTTCGATGACGGCGAGTGGTTGCTCTTGCTGAACCCAGTGACCGGCATCGGGGACCAGCAAGGAACCGGTGAACTGAGCGCAGACGACTTCCGCCATGGTGCGCAACGCGCCGGGCGTTTGCCAGATACCCCAATCGCACTGTCCGGCAATGAATTGCGTGGGCACTTCGATCCGCGGGTCGCTCGGTGTTGCTGTGGCCGGCAGGGTGAGAGCTCGGTACCAGTTGAGTGGGCCCTGGAATTCCGTGCGACCGAATTCGCGAGCGTAGAAATTCAGTTCTTCGTCGGTCAGCCAGGCACAGTCGGCCCGCTCCTGCGGTGAAGGTAAGTGCGGCGCTACTGTTTCCGGCATACCGACGCCCGCGTCCATGACGTAGTACCGCGGCAGAAGTGCCAGATCGTGCGCGGTCGATCCCGGCAGTTCTCCAGCATCCGCGTTGCCCGGCCAGTCAGCGCTTTTCAGGTGGAAATACGCGCGCAGAAAGTCGGCGATCCCTTGCGGCGCATGGGTGATGTCCGCGGCGCTCGAGGTCCCCGCGAAATAATGCTGGTAATGCCTGCGCGGCGGTGACAGCGCGCGCAGGGCATCGTCGAGTTCGGTCGAGGACTTGGGGATTCCCGCACCCGCGAACGGCGCGCTCATCATCGTCAACGAGCTGACAACTCGTTCGCCGCCGACCGTGGCCCAGCCGGCGACAACAGAGCCGAAGTCGTGCCCGACCAGATGCGCCCGGTCATAGCCGAGTGCGCCGACGAGACTCAGCGCGTCCAAGGCCAGGTTGTCGGTTCGGAAGGACTCCAGGTCGTTCACATCGGTGCCCGTAGTTCGGCCGTAGCCGCGCTGATCAGGGGCGACCACGTGAAATCCGGCGTCGGCCAGCGGCGCCAAGACCTTGCGCCACGAGTACGCCAGTTCGGGGAAACCGTGCAGCAGCACCACCAGCGGACGGCCGGAACGGCTGTGGCCGGATTCGAGGATGTGCACGCGCAACCCGTTCACGTCGTCGATGAAACGGGACCTGACCCCGTCCGGTAGCCCCGGAAAGTCGACATCCTGGCCCATGGTGCCCTCCTCCGGCTGCGAATGTGGTTGCGCCGCATTCATACATGGACGCGGAGAATCCGGCCAGCCGGTCGTATACCCCTCGAGCGCCGGCAGGGTGTAGCTCGCCACACCATCGACTCGGTGGACAGCTCGATCGTATTTCCGCGCCGCGACGACAACCATGGAGTCATGACCGAGACCCCAGCCGAGCCGACTCTCGTGGTCGACATCGCCGGCGAACCCACCGTTGCGATCGATGCCACGCACGAGAAACCCCGGCGCCGGACCGGCCCGCTGGGCGCGATCCTGCGTGCGCCGTTCGAGGCCAGGACGTGGAAGGAGCTCGCCTATCTGGTCCTGTCGTTCGTCGTGGGCTGTGTGGCCGTGTGCTACCTGTTCTTCGGGTTCGGCGGCGGGCTGTACGCGTCGATCGTGCTCATCGGCATTCCGCTGCTGGCGGCGGTGTTGCTCGGCGGGCGGGTCTGGGGCCGGATCTATCGGTTCCTCGGGCGCGGGCTGCTCGGCGCCCAGGTCGAATCGCCACCGGATTTCACCAGGTCGAGCGGCTTCTTCGGTTTCCTGAAGAGCGCGTTCACCGATCGGCCGAGCTGGCGGGCGGTGCTGTTCCTGCTCGCACAGTCGGTGCTGGGTGTCGCGGTGGGCTACGTCGCGCTCGTGGTGATCGCGATGGTCGGGTTCACGGCGATCTCCCCCATTCCGTGGGCGCTGATCGATCCGGTGCAGGTGGACGACAGCGGCGTGGAGCACCACAGTCTCGCGCAGTTCGGCACGTTCTACATCGACACCTGGCCGCGGGCGCTCGCCCTGTCCGGGATCGGCATCCTGCTGTGCTTCGCGCTGCCGTGGCTGGTCCGGGCAATCTGCTGGGTGCATCGGATGCTGATCGTCCACCTGTTGGCGGCGACACCGCGCGACCGGCAACTGGCAGAACTGCGGGCCAGCAGACGGGCCGCGGTGGACGACGCGACCGCCACGCTGAGCCGGGTCGAGCGCGACCTGCACGACGGCACGCAGGCGCGGCTGGTCACCATCGCCATGGCCCTGGGCAGGGCCGAAGAACGCCTGGCCGCGGGCGGCGACGCCCGCGACCTCATCGCCGAGGCGCGCGCCAACTCCAAGGAGGCGCTCACCGAACTGCGGGAACTGGTGCGCGGCATCCATCCACCCGCGCTCGAGCTCGGCCTCGGCCCGGCCCTCGAGACGCTCACCGCCCGCTGCGCGGTGCCGGTCGAGCTGCGTGTGCAGATCCTCCAGCGGCCGAGCCCGGCCATCGAGGCGATCGCCTACTTCTCCGTCGCCGAGCTGCTGACCAACGTGGTCAAACACGCGCACGCGAACCGGGTGACGGTGTCGGTGCTGCCCGACAGTCTGCGATCCATCGCGGTCACCGTGCGGGACAACGGAATCGGTGGTGCGCCCCGCCCCGGCACACAGACCGTGACCGGCAGTGGGCTGGCCGGGCTCGCCGCCCGGGCTCTCGCTGTCGACGGCACGCTCACCGTCGACAGTCCCGCCGGTGGGCCTACCGTGGTGACCATGATCCTGCCGAACGAGGGCCCGCAGTGACCGCGGCCGGTGCGCACGGACCCCTGCGGGTGGTGATCGCCGAGGACAGCGCGATCCTGCGCGACGGGCTGGCCGGGCTGCTCACCGAACGCGGACACGAAGTGGTGGCGATGGTGGGCGACGCGACGTCGCTGAGCGAGGTTGTCGACGCCCACCGGCCCGACGTCGCGGTGGTGGATGTGCGGATGCCGCCCAGCTTCACCGACGAGGGCCTGCTGGCGGCCATCGAACTGCGCAGGAAGTATCCGGGTACCGGCGTACTCGTGTTCTCGCAGTGGATCGAAACCCGGTACGCGACAGAACTTCTCGCGGCCGGGGCCAGCGGCGTCGGCTACCTGCTCAAGGATCGGGTCGCCGATGTGGGTGACTTCGTCGACGCGCTGCACCGGGTCGCCACCGGCGGCACCGCACTCGATCCCGAGGTGGTGAGTCAGCTGATGGGTGCGTCCCGGCAACAGGATTCGCTCGCCCGGCTCACCCCGCGCGAGCGGGAGGTGCTCGAACTGATGGCGCAGGGACTCACCAACAACGCCATCGCCACCGCGCTCACCGTCACCGAGCGGGCCGTCGAGAAGCACATCGGCAACATCTTCACCAAACTCGATCTGCCACCGTCGGATACCCGCCATCGCAGGGTGCTGGCGGTGCTGCGGCTCAAGGGATGAACCGCAGACGACGTACCGTCAGACGGCGGGGCCGCTGTTCGGCGCCGTTGCGGCGACACCGCGCACGATGCCCTTGGCGATCGAGCCGGTGATCCGCTCGGTCACCGCGCTCGTCGAGCGCAGCAGCAGTTGCAGGGCGGGCTTGCCCTCCACGGCGAAGGTCCACGTCAGCCGGGTTCCCGTGGCGGTCGGCGTCAGCTCGATGTCCTCGGCGAAGCGGCGCAGGCCGGGGATCGAGGCGAAGTCGACGGTAAAGGTCATGCGCCGCTGGTCGTCCCAGCGGTAGAAGCGTTCGGTCAGTGCGGCGATGCGCCCGAGGGTGACGACGCGGCAGGTGCCGACGCCGAATGGCCGCGGCGTGGTCCACCGCATGGCGGTGACCAGCCCGGACCACGACACCAGGGCGTCGTCGGCGATCAGGGCCGCCCACACCGCCGACGGCGGCGCGGGAATGTCGATGACGTGGACGTAGCGGTTCGCCGCGCTCGCGAGGAACGCGTCGTCGGATTCGGTCAATGCGAAAGCCTGAGCCATGACTGTCCTTGTTCTTCCTGTTGTCGATCGACTGTCGATAATCCGTTCCAGCACAGGGCGGCCGCGGTGTCGACCGCGTCGCTTTTCGAAATCGGCCGCCCGGCCTCGAGCCAGTGACCGGCCGTGAGGCGGCTGATACCGACCAGCGCCCAGGCGTGCATCTCGGCTCTGGCCTCGTCCACACCGCCCGCGCGCAGTTCCACGCTCACCAGGGCGGCGCAGTCGCGCATCGCGGTGCGCACCCGCCATTCGACCGACGGTTCGCTGGGCACCGGCGATTCGAACACCAGCACATACCCGCCGACGTCGTGTTCGACGAAGTCGAAGTAGGACATCACCGCGCGACGCACCCGGCGCCGCGGGTCGGTGTCGCGGGCGACGGCGGCCCGGACGCCGTCGACCATCCGGTCCAGATTGTGCTGCAGCACAGCGAGATACAGCTCGAGTTTGCCCGCGAAGTGGTCGTAGAGCACCGGTTTGCTGATCCCGGACCGCGCGCTGATCTCGTCCATCCGGGCGCCGTGGTAGCCGTGCGCGACGAATACGTCTTGCGCGGCGACCAACACCGCCTGTCTGCGGCGGGCCCGCGCGGCGGGCCCCCGCAGACCGAGCGGCGAAGTGTCGGTTCGCACCTAGCTATCTGCCTCGATCACCGGTCGGGCTCCGCGGAACGGTCCCGGATGTCGGTGACGATGGCGGAGAAGTCCCGCCCGGCGTCGGTCTGGTTGAACCGCGCGTAGATCGCGGCGGCGAGTTCGCCGAGCTGACCGTCGATCCCGTTGGCCTGCAACGCGTTCGCGGCCAGGGTGAGATCTTTCGACATCAGCGCGGTGGCGAAGCCGGGCTGGTAGTCGTTGTTGGCCGGGCTGGTGGGGACCGGGCCGGGCACCGGGCAGTAGCTGGTCAGTGC